>NZ_CP031153.1:1450000-2650000 GCF_003352465.1 Kordia sp. SMS9
TTATGGAAATGGAAATATTAATGCTAGTAAATCATCTACTCACAACCACGCAATAAAGGTAGCAGGGATATTAGGTGCAAATAGAGAAAATAATATTGGGGTAAAGGGAATTTCGAATGCTTTAAAAATAATGCCTATATGTGTTTCTCCAACAGGAGACGAGCAAGATAAAGATATTACTTTAGGAATTAAATATGCAGTTGATAACGGTGCAAAAATAATCATCATGACATTTACAAAGCCTTTGGTTCAACATGAAGATTGGTTAGTTGACGCTTTTAAATATGCAGCAAATAATGATATATTGGTGGTTCTGTCAGCAGGAAATTCATCTACTAATTCAGATGTTGAAAAAACATTTCCTAATGATTATTTTCTCGATAAAAAAGAATATGTTACTAATGTAATAGTTGTCGGCGGTATTACAAATTCGTTAAATGAAAAACTAGTCGCTGATTTTTCAAATTATGGAAAGAAAAGCGTGGATATTTTTGCTCCATCTGAGAAGATATATACCACAAAAAGAAATAATTCATACGGTTATGAAAGCGGAACTTCAGTCTCTGCACCAATTGTTGCGGGCATTGCCACATTAATTCGCTCCTACTACCCAAACCTAACCGCTACCGAAGTCAAACAAATCATCATGGAATCGGGAGTTTCTTTGGATATTATGGTCAACAGACCGTCTACAAGTGAAGAAAAAGAGTTAGTCCCTTTCAGCTCCCTATCCAAATCCGGCAAAATAGTCAACGCCTATAACGCACTGCTTATGGCAGAAGAAGTATCTAAAAAGAAGAAGCGAAAAAAGTAAAAAAGACTTATATTGTTATTTCATAAAAATAATTCATAAGTGAAGTCAGTAAAACTAGGTATCATTCTATGTTGTTGTATTGTTGTAGCGTGTACTTCTTCAAAGTCAACGTTGCAAAAACCGCAAGCAATTACAACTACTTTTGTCAAAAAACAACCACTTACCAAAGCAGAAAAGCAAAACTGGCATCTCAAAGATATTTATACTGATTCCATTCCTGGGATCAGTTTGGAAAAAGCTTATGATTTTTTAAACGATAAAAAAGGAGATACTATTATTGTTGCTGTTATTGATACGGGAATAGGTATTGACAATGAGGATTTTAAAGGTCTGATTTGGGTTAATAAAGATGAGATTCCTAACAATGCTGTTGACGATGATCAGAACGGTTATATAGATGATATAAATGGTTGGAACTTTCTTCAAACTGAAGTAGGTGGAGATTACCGCTATTCGCACTATGCTTGCATGAGGTACATAAAAAAGTATGATTTACTTTTTAAGGGTAAAAAAAGTGAAGAAATTCCAAGTAGGCAAAAAAAAGCATTTAAAGAATACCTAAGAGCAATAAAAACGTATGAAAAAGAAAAGAAAGATGTTGAGGATGACATTGCTGCATATAAAAGAATAAAAAATAAATTCATTGAAGTAGATTCATTGCTAACAGAATATTTCCCCCAAAAAAAATATACCTTTTCTCAAGTAGATTCCTTATCTAACATATCAAGTGATTCTCTGCTAAAGACTGAACTAAGATTTATGAAATATTATCTAAAAAATAATATAAATCCTAAATGGGCGGATAAACGTATTCAAAGAGAACTCAAAGAACTTAATACGATATTGAACTTTTCTTTTAATGAAAGAGCAAAACAGGGAGATAATATCAATGATCTAAATGATTTTCCTTATGGGAATAACAATGTGCAAGGAACTGAAAAAGTTAACCATGGGACAAAAGTAGTATCCATACTTGCAGCTACTCGAAATAATAATATGGGAATTGATGGTATTACTAATTTAGTTAAAATCCTTCCTTTATGTGCAGCTCCGTACGGTAATGAGCATGATAAAGATATTGCATTAGCTATTCGATATGCAGTAGATAATGATGCGAAAATTATTAATATGAGTATTGGAAAGGAATTTTCAATGCATCCAACATGGTTAAAAGAAGCTATTCAATATGCGGAAAAAAATAATGTATTGATTGTCTCTTCAGCAGGAAATAAAAGTTATAATTTAGATGTTGAATTTGATTATCCAGATGATTATGACGAAAACGGAGAGTATGCAAAAAATTTCATAAAAGTAGGGGCTAGTTCTTACAAAGCAGACTCAACATTGGTTTGGCTTTCTTCTAATTATAGTCAAAAAAACGTGGATATTTTTGCGCCAGGGCATAAAATATATTGTCAGTCAAGAAAACGTACTTCTTATTATTCAGGTACTTCGTATGCATCTCCTATTGTAGCTGGTATTGCAGCCTTAATTCGCTCATATTATCCAAACTTATCTGCTGTGGAAGTAAAAGAAATTATACTAGCATCAGGAATATCTTTTGATGTGGATGTTGTACAACCTTACCCTTATGGAGAAAAACAACCAAAAGATAAAATTCCATTTAGTTCAATGTCCAAATCCGGCAAAATAGTCAACGCCTATAACGCACTGCTTATGGCAGAAGAAGTCTCTAAAAAGAAGAAGCGAAAAAAGTAAAAAGACTTATATTGTAACTTCATAAAAATAATTCATAAGTGAAGTCTATAAAACTACGTATCATTCTATGCTGTTGTATTGTTGTAGCTTGTACTTCTACGAAGTCAACGTTGCAAAAACCGCAAGCAATTACAACTACTTTTATCAAAAAACAACCACTTACCAAAGCAGAAAATCAAAATTGGCATCTCAAAGATATTTATACTGATTCCATTCCTGGAATCAGTCTTGAAAAGGCATATGATTTTTTGAAAAATAAAAAAGGCGATACTATTATTGTTGCTGTGATTGACACGGAATTAGATATTGACCATGAAGACTTAAAAGATCAAATTTGGATTAATAAAGATGAAATTCCGAATAATAACATAGACGATGATAACAACGGTTATATAGATGATATTAACGGTTGGAACTATGTTGGAAGCAAAAAAGGAGATGATGCATTATATACTAGTTATGAATATGTAAGAATTATTAAGAAATATGATTCTTTATTAAAATATTATAATTTACTTAGTGAAGTGCCCAAAGAACATCTTGAAAACTTCAAATTATATCAAAAAGCATATATAAAATATGATTCAGAGGTTGATTATAAAAATTCTGAAATAGCTAGGTATAAAAGAATTAATACCAGATATAATAAGGGAAAATCAGTAGCAAAAAAGTATTTTCCGAAAGAAGATTATACAGTTGCTAAGTTAGATTCCTTAAAATCAACTATCAATAAAAAAAACGAAAAAAAATCAATATCAAATCTAGCTTATTATGTAAAATATGATATTGATGAAAAATGGTGTAATAGTTATATAGAGTTTGAAGAATTTAAACTAAATACTCTGTTTAACTTTAATTATAATGATCGTCGTTCAAGAAAAGATAATACGAATGATATAAATGATTATCCTTATGGAAATAATGATGTTCAAGGGACTCAATTAATAAATCATGCCACTCAGATAGCTTCCATCATAGCAGCTCAAAGGAACAATAAAATAGGTATAGATGGAATAAATGATCTTGTGAAAATAATGCCTCTGAGTATTGCGGCTGTAGGTGATGATTTTGATAAAGACATAGCGTTGGCTATTCGTTACGCTGTAGATAACGGTGCAAAAATCATTAATATGAGTTTGGGTAAAGAGTTTTCAATGTATCCAGAATGGGTGAATGATGCCATAAAATATGCCCAAGACAAAAATGTTTTAATCATTACTTCTGCTGGAAATAATGGATTAAATATAGATAAGAATGATGATTTTCCTACTGATAATTTGAAAGGTGTTGAAACTGTACAAAATTTCATTAAAGTTGGTAATACTTCTAAAAACATCAACTCAAAACTAATTTTTAGTAACTCCAATTATGGAAAAAAGAATGTGGATATTTATGCTCCTGGAACAAAAATTAATTGTTTATCAAGATATGGAGAAATAACAGACACAGGTACATCATTATCTTCAGCTGTAGTAAGTGGAGTTGCTAGTCTATTGTTTTCTTATTACCCGAACTTAACAGCAATAGAAGTGAAAAATATCATTTTAGAGTCAGGCAGTTCTTATGATTTAATGGTGTTAAAGCCATATCCAAATGGAGAAAAAAGAGATCCGAAAAAAGTCCCTTTCAGCTCCCTATCCAAATCCGGGAAAATAGTCAACGCCTATAACGCACTACTCATGGCAGAAGAAGTATCTAAAAAGAAGAAAAAACGATAGTAATATTCCTTTAAAAATAAAAAAGTTATGTGCTCGCTAAGAATACATAACTTTTGTCAATTAATTTTTTAAAAGTATAGTAGCTATCTCTTTACAAACATTTTCGTGGTTTGTCCTTGATTACTCGTAACAACCATCATATAACTAGCGGCTTGTAACTCAGAAATGTCAATACTTTTTATTTGTAAAATAGAAGTCAAATCTACAGTGCGGATCAATTTGCCTTCCATTGTATAAATAGAAGCAGACACTAAAGAAGTCTCCACGTTACTTGAAAGTGTAATTTCATCCGTAGCTGGGTTTGGATACATAACAATCGGCGAAATCAACTTGTTTTCTAAAACATCCAATGTTGTTGAGCCGCTTTCATAAGCACCAATATCAATAGTACTATCTGCAATACGCACTTGTTTAGCAGCATCGCCTGCTTCGGTATTTCTAGTATTATCTCCTGCATTTACAAGTTGACCATTGGTAATATTAGGAAACAATCCGTCATCATTTGTTCCGTAAATATCATCTGCACCGTTATAATCAAAAACGTCTACAAAAGGATTTCCAACCAACGATACAAAATTAGCGCCCAAATTGATAAAACCACCCGTACTATCAGATGCGTTATTGGCAGAGCTAAAATCAATATTATTTCCAGCAATATCATTTATACTACTCGCATTAACATTGGTATAAAAAACAGTATTAAACAATACAGGATTTGGCGAAGTCAAATTGTTATACATACCGCCACCATCAGCTGAACTAGAATTTCGTGCAAAGGTTACGTTTGTAAGCGTCACATTAGAGGTACTAAAATTGTACAATGCGCCACCATTTCCAGTAGCACTATTTCCAGCAAAAACAGTATTGATAAGTTCTATGTTGGTAGTTTCACGTGCAAACATTCCGCCGCCCAAATTAGCCGCATTATTTTGGATAAAAAATACATTTGTCAACGTTGCAGAAGCATTACTCGTAATGGACATTCCTCCACCACTTTGGTCTGCATAATTTTGTTCAAAAATGACATTATTCAATGTAATAACAGAAGCCGTATTCAGAGAGCGCATTCCGCCACCTTGATCTCCAGAATAATTTCCATAAAATCTCACATCAGTGAAAGAAGGTGAAGAATTAATATTATACACACCACCAGATTCAAAAAAAGAATAGTTTCTATCAAACATAACGTTTCTAAGTACAGGATCAGAATTTCTATTGTACAATCCTCCAGCATATCCACTAGAAGTAGCATAATTTCCAAAAAAAGTAATATTAGTCATTGTCGGAGAAGATGAATTATTAGTCATACCGCCACCAAAACGACTTATATTGATTCCAGAATAAATAACATTACCCGATCGTGCTCTTCCTCCCGTCATCATAAATCCGTCAATAAGACAATTAGTTGTTAAATTTCGAGTTAAAACCACAGTAGTAAGACCACTATTTTGGTTGTCAATATTTAGGGTAGCGCCAAAACCTGTAACTGTATTATCGTTGCCGGTATCTCCAGAAAGTATAGAAGGAGTATTAAGGTCTTGTATACCAGAAGAAGCGTCATATCCGCCTTTAAACGTAATATCTTTATCAAAATGAAAACATACTATGGGCGAATACAATGTTGAGGTACTCGCAGGTTCTGTCGGCACATAAGTACCTTGTGCAACACGTACTTCATCTCCAGCCACGGTTGCATCCAATGCTACTTGTATGTCTTTAAAAGCAGTGGCAAAACTCAGTCCATCACCTGAATTGTCTGGGCGATTGATATCCACAAAATACGTAGTTTGTGCAAAACTGTGTAAAGAAAAAAGAAGAAGTAAAAAAAGAAATGATTTAGTAGTAAATGGTAAAGTGGTTTTAAAATGTAATTTTCTGCTCATGTAATGATTTTTAAAAAAAGTTGGAGCGAATATAAGAAAAGTAAAGCATATAAAAACAGATAGATGCCTTTTCAATACCTTGAAATCGCCCTATATTTTATAAAAACAGACTACATTATAACTACTGAATCAAATTAATACTAACAGTCGAAATGTCATCACTCGGAAAACGATACGAGTGATTCGGATCTATGGAAATTCCCGCCTTAGCGATAGCGTCCAACAACACATCCAATTCCACAATATACTGATCCGAAAAACCATGCGTCACATCATATGCAGTACAAGGTGTTTTACCCAAATTCAGCGCGACGGTAGTTGGTGAAACGGTGTGCAATTCAATAAACAACAAACCATGTGTTGAAATATACGGCTTCCACTTTTGAAAATGTTCTATCAAACTCTGTGCAACATCCGCATTGTGCAAATGCTTCCCGCGATGCGCAAAAGCTCCTGTAGACAACAAATTTCCACTATACGTTCCCGTAGGTTCATTAAAAGGACGATTATGATCTAAAAACGAACGAACATTCAACAACTCTTCCAGCTTCACATTATACAATTTCTGCAACTTTGCGTCAATCTCAGCAGGATTTCCAATATCGCCCCACACAACTTCTGCCCATACATTGGCTCTTTCCAAATTTCGTTTGGTACTCAACAACGCTTCCTTATTATAATCGGCACCTATCAAAATAAGTTTATTGTTGTTTAAATCTTCTTTGCGTTGGGTTTTGTTCCAAATCAACTCAAAAATATGCTCTAGCAAGGCGCCATTTCCACAGCCGACATCAATAATTCCTTTCGGTTGTTTGTCCAAAGGTTGATTGAAAATATCAACCAAAACGGCGTCAAACTTATTAAAATAGGTTGCGTGACTTCCACCACTTCCCCAAACATTAATTCCGCGAAACACATGTTGTTCGTTGCCCAAGTGATCTTGCTCAAAAAATGGTAAAAAATCACCTGTCAAATACGTTTCTTTATGGCGCATAATAGGCATGTACGAAGTCGTAACACCATAAGCATAACTCTTGGCAAACAAAAATTCCCCTTTGGTCGTCAATTCATCACCATCGTGCAATTCCAACAATTGCAACACTTGTTGAAGCGACGCATCTTCCAAAAATGTTGCAGTCTCCAAGCTTTCCAAATCTGCATGATAGCCTAAATACACCAACAAAGGCGCTAACAAAACACCTTCCAAATGAAAAGCAACTTCGTTCTGAAAATACGAATCTGTATGCAATTTTTCTTTGGTTTCTATCCAATAGGTAGCATACGAAATCAAGGTGTCCATAGTTGGCAATGGAAACTGAAAAGGCTGTTTCAACAAATCATAATAATAGGCGAAAAGCGCATTAAAATGTAAATAGTGAGGTATATGCTGTTGAAAATCCGTGAATTTTGAAGTGGTTTCAATAGAAACTTCATCAGGAGTTACAGAGTAGTTTAAAACTCCCTGCGAAGCCAAACTGCGCAACGCAATATTCAAATAACCTGCATGAAACTGCGGAAACTTCTCCGTAATTTTTCCCAAAGAAGTATTTCGCTCCGACGCCAAAAAATCAAAAACGGCATACCGTTCCAACACCGCAATAGTCGCCGTAATCGTAATGCCATCTTGATGTTTAAATAATAAGGATCGAAAGGCGCGTTTTTGTTCTCTTGTTAAGTTCATATCTTTTAAAGATACTGAATTTTCAAAAGGAGCAAAAAGGAAAAGTAGTTAAAAGAAAGCTAAATTATTTTAATAATAACATAGCTTTCAAATAGTACTTAGTATTATATGTTAATAGGGCACTCTCCATAAGGTCCTGTGCAAATTTCAGGGCTTGATGCTGGTAGTGGTTCTTGTGGTTTCGGTTTTGGCCCTGGACAATCAAATACTATAGATGTTAAAAAATCCAAAGGGCAACTTGTAGAGCCAGCTGCGCCTCCTTTTACTTGATGAATCTGATCTAAATTAGAAATTGTCTTTTTCTGTAATGCTAAATTCTTTAAAGTTTGTTTCTTCATGATTTTTCTATTTTTTGTTCGATGCAAAGTTGCCACGATTAAGAAGAATATAATAGCGGAAAACAACGGAAAATAATACAGGGAATTCACGGAGACGAATTCCCCTCTAAAATAGAAAAACACCTATAATACAATGCAATCATCAGGACCTACTGTACATACGCGTATGTCTGTCGCTGGACTAGGATCTGGTGGCGCAGGACAAAACTTTAGAGTTTCTGGCCAAAAAGAATCTTCTCCACCATGTATCTTTTGTAATGTTTCTAAACTAGAAATGGTTTTTTTGTGTACTACTAAATTTTTAAATGTTTGTTTTTTCATGATATATAATTTTATGTTTATACCATAAAAGTAGCTGCTTTGAAAGCTGTAAAATTTATATAGTTTCTGAAATGTAGATTTAAGTTGCTAAAAACAAAGCAAATAAGAATTAAATCCCCTTCGGAATAGCATCAATCAATTTCTGTGTGTATTCAGACTTCGGATTGGCATAAATAGCATCGGCTTCGCCCAATTCTTCTATCTTACCGTCATTCATTACCAATAACTGATCAGAAATATACTTGACAACCGCCAAATCGTGCGAAATAAAAATATAGGTAAAACCAAAATTATCTTTCAACTCATTCAACAAATTCAATACTTGTGCCTGAACGGAAATATCGAGTGCAGAAACCGATTCGTCACAAATAATCAACTTGGGTTGCAATGCAATCGTGCGCGCAATACCAATTCGTTGTCGTTGTCCGCCCGAAAACTCATGCGGATATCTTCCGTAATACGAAGCATCCAAACCAACGCGTTCTAGCAATTCGAGCACTTTCTCCTTGCGTTCGGCGTCATTGGCGTACAATCCATGTACTTTCATGGGTTCCAAAATGGCCGTTCCGACAGGAATTCGAGGATTCAGCGATGCAAACGGATCTTGAAAAATAATCTGTATCTCTTTGCGCAAACTGCGAATTTCACGGGTAGACAATTGGGTAATATCTTGCCCTTTATACAAAATTTCGCCTTCGGTGACCTTATGCAACTGTAAAATAGTATTTCCCAAGGTAGATTTCCCGCAACCAGATTCGCCCACCAAACCAAGTGTTTCGCCCTCGTACAATGAAAAACTTACGTCGTTTACAGCTTTCACTTCCGTAGATGTGCCAAAAATACCTGCGCTGCTAAAAAAGGACTTAGACACATTTTTCACCTCCAATAATGGCGCTTTCGCGTAAATGGTCTCATGGTGACGCTTTCGTGCTTCGGCAGAAACAACTTCGGTAGAAACCGTACCCGCCAATACATCTTGAATGGTGGGCAACTTTTGCAATCGAACTTCCAAAGAAGGTTTTGACTGCAACAAGGCTTTTGTATACTCGTGCTGCGGATTTGTAAATAACTCGGAAGTTTCCCCTTTTTCCACAATATCACCTTGGTACATCACCACAATCCGATCGGCAATTTCACTCACTAATGACAAATCGTGTGAAATAAAAATAATGCCCATTTGGGTTTCTTGCTGCAATTCTTTCAACAACAAAATAATTTCCTTCTGAACCGTTACGTCCAATGCTGTCGTGGGTTCGTCAGCAATCAATAACTTTGGTTTGCAGGCAATTGCCATGGCAATCATAACGCGCTGTTTCTGTCCGCCACTCAACTGATGCGGATACGAGCGATACATCTGAGCAACTCTAGGTAACTTTACCTTTTCAAAAAGTGACAAAACGGTCGCTTTCACTTCTTTTTTAGAACAAAATTTATGTTGCAACAATACTTCTTCCACCTGTTTTCCACAGGTCATTGACGGATTCAAAGAACTCATGGGCTCTTGAAAAATCATCGAAATCTCATTCCCGCGTAAGCGTTGAAAATCTTTAGCAGCAAGGGTTACCAAATTTTGATCGTTGTATAAAATTTCACCAGAAATCGTTGCATGCTTTTTAGGCAACAAACCTAAAACAGCTAACGAAGAAACGGATTTTCCACTCCCAGATTCGCCAACAATTCCTAAAATTTCATTAGAAGAAACGGTATAGGAAATTCCATGAATAACTTCATTGCCTTTAAAAGCAATGCTAAGGTTTTGGATATCTAGTAAAGTGTGCATTACTCAAAAGTAAACAAATAGAATTTCACTAAAAAATTAACTTGTAAAATAGCTTTTAAAAAACACCTTAGTTTCTCTTTTAGTATAAAATAAGTAAGGTTTTGACGTAGTTTTTGAGTGTATAAAACAATATCTGTAAGAATATCTTAAAAAAATGAGTAATTCGTCGAAAAAACACATAAATCTTTAAAATATTTGTAAAAAATTAACACTTTTGGCGCGTATTGATGAAAATATGTCAAAAAACAATCATCTACAATACATATTGTACACCAAAACACACCTATTCAATATGTATGTAGCAAGACGTATTTTTTTAAATACAAATTAACCTTAATAACCAAAATAAAACATGAAGAACAAGTACCTTTCACTAGGGCTACTCGCCCTTGGTATGTTCTTTACGCAAACTTCATTTGGACAAACGGATGCTGAAAAGCAGAAGATTGTAAGCCAATATGATCTACAAGCGTTAGGAACTTTAGAAAACAAATTAACCACACAACAAGCACAAGAAAAGCAACGCGCTATTCAACTGGCACAACAAAACGGCTGGGAAATTAGAACCACTTTGCCAGATGGAACACTTGTGGAACTACAACGCGTAACAGCGGATGGACAACCTGTATATTACAGAACATTCAATGTAGACGCGGCACGATCTACAAGAACAGATCACTTAAACGCTGGAGGTTCTTTAGGATTGAATCTTATGGGACAAAACATGACAGCCTATGTTTGGGATGGCGGAGTTGCCAGAGCTTCCCACCAAGAATATGACGGAGCTGGCGGAACCAATCGTTTCTCCACAGGAGATTCTGGTTCGTTAAACTATCACTCAGCACACGTTACAGGAACCATCATGGCTTCTGGAGTTGTAGCAAATGCGAAAGGAATGGCGCCACATGCAAGCGCTGTAGGATACGACTGGAACAGTGATTTAGGTGAAGCAACTTCGGCAGCATCTAGCGGAATGTTAGTTTCAAATCATTCCTACGGTTTTAGAGGCGATTTAGTACCTGATTATTATTTTGGAGCGTATATCACAGAATCTCGCGATTGGGATGAAATTATGTTTAACGCGCCCAACTATTTAATGGTAGTTGCCGCAGGAAATGACGGAAATCAAAACGGATACAATGCAAGTCCTTTGGGCGGCAATAGTTCGTACGATAAACTCACAGGACATTCTACATCCAAAAATAACTTGGTCGTTGCCAATGCACAAGATGCAAACATAGATGCAAGTGGAAACCTAATTTCTGTAGCTATCAATAGTAGTAGTAGTGAAGGTCCAACAGATGATTACCGTATCAAACCAGACATTACAGGAAATGGTACAGGCGTATATTCTACCTACCAAAACAGTGATACTGCGTACAATTCTATTACAGGAACATCTATGGCATCGCCAAACGTAGCAGGTTCTGTATTACTATTACAACAACATTACAACAATACAAATGGTTCATTTGCAAGAGCTGCTACCATCAAAGGATTGGCGTTACATACCGCTGATGATGCAGGAGCTTCGGGTCCTGATGCCGTTTTTGGTTGGGGATTAATGAATACAAAACGCGCAGCAGAAGCTATTTCTAATGATGGAAACGAAGCTAAAATTGAGCAATTGACCTTAACGTCTGGTCAAACGTACTCTATCACAGTTGATTCTGATGGAACAAATCCATTACTAGCTTCAATTTCTTGGACAGATCGTGCAGGAACGGCAACAACAGCAACAAACTCATCTACAGCAGTATTAGTAAATGATTTAGATATCAGAGTAACCAAAGGTGGAACAACCTACAATCCATGGAGATTAACAGGAGTTACAACCAACGGAACAGGAGACAATACCGTAGATCCGTATGAAAGAGTAGATGTTTCGGGAGCTTCCGGAACGTATACAATTACGGTAACACACAAAGGTTCTTTAGTGGGTGGAAGTCAAGATTTCTCATTAATTGTTACAGGACTTTCAGGAACACCAGTAGTATGTAATGCAACAACACCAACAGGAGTTTCAGCATCTGGAATCACAACGTCAGGTGCAGATATTGATTGGAATACCGTAACAGCAGCGACTTATGATGTTCGTTACAGACAATCAGGAACGTCAACTTGGACCACAAATGCAGTAGCAACAAATTCTACTACATTAACAGGATTGGCGGCTTCTACCTCGTATGAAGTACAAGTGCGAAGCGTATGTCCAAGCGGAAATTCATTATACAGTTCGTCAGTAACGTTTACCACGGCTGATATACCAGCATTCTGCTCAGGTTCTATAAGTTCTTTTCCATACAGTGAAGGATTTGAAGCTGGCGATGGCTGGACACAAGTTGGTGGAGATGATGGAGATTGGTACCGCACGAGCGGAAGTACACCATCTTCAGGAACAGGACCAACTTCGGCAGCGCAAGGAACCAACTATTTATTCTTAGAAGCTTCTACAAATAGCAGCCCTGGACAAATAGGAAACAACGGAACTGCAATTTTAGAAAGTGATTGTTTCAACTTGGCAGGAAAATCTTCAGCTACGTTTAGCTTTCAAAATCACATGTACGGAACTGCGGTTGGTAGCATAACTGTACAAGCTTCTACAGATGGAACTTCATGGGCAAACTTATGGTCAGATTCTGGCGATAAAGGAAACCAATGGAATAGTATTTCAGTAAATTTAAGTGCATACTTAGGGCAAGAAGTAAAACTAAGAATTGTAGGAACTACTGGAAACGGTTGGTCTAGTGATATTGCGATTGACGATTTATCAGTCACAGCTGTAGATGCTTCGGCAGATACAACGGCACCTGTAATTACGTTAAATGGTGCAGCAACCATCAACCTAACGGTTGGTGATTCGTTTACGGATCCTGGTGCAACGGCAAGTGATAACATAGATGGCGATTTAACATCAAGCATTGTGGTAACAGGTTCGGTAAATACATCCGTAACAGGAACATATACCTTAAACTACAATGTAAGTGATGCTGCTGGAAATGATGCTACACAAGTATCGAGAACAGTAAATGTGGATCCTGCAAGTACAGGAGGTTGTTCAGGCGGCGTAAGTTCGTTCCCATACAGTGAAGGATTTGAAAATACACTTGGCGCATGGTCACAATCTACCACAGATGATATCAATTGGAGTATTACTTCTGGAGGAACACCATCTTCAGGAACAGGACCAACTGCAGCAGCAGAAGGATCATATTACATTTTTGTAGAAGCTTCTGGAAGCGGAACAGGATATCCTAACAAGCAAGCCATTTTAAACTCGCCATGTTTTGATTTAAGTGGAGAAACACAAGCAACTTTCGCATTTAGCTATAGCATGTATGGCGCTGCCGATATGGGAAGTATTTCTTTAGAAGCGAGCGACGATGATGGTGCCACGTGGACTTCTTTATGGAGTGAAACAGGAAACAAAGGAACTGGCTGGCAAACGGCAAGTGTCAACTTAGCTTCGTATGTGGGCGGAAGTGTTCAATTGCGATTCAACCGTATTACAGGGTCAACTTGGCAAGCAGATATTGCTATTGATGGCGTAAGTCTTTCTACAAGTGGCGGAAGTGGACCATCGTGTTCAAATGTATCATTATCCATTACGTTTGATAATTATCCTGAAGAAACAAGCTGGGAAATCACGAATAGTGGAGGAACAGTAGTCGCTTCTGGCGGAACGTATGCTTCGCAAGCAGATGGCTCAACATTAGTTATTGATGCTGGATGTTTAGATGATGGATGTTATGACTTTACCATTACTGATGCGTACGGTGACGGAATTTGCTGTGCGTATGGAAACGGTTCGTTTACATTGACAAACAATAATACAGGCGCAACATTGGCTTCTGGCGGATCATTTACAACGTCAGATACAACCAACTTCTGTGTATCAGCTTCTGGAACCACAGCAACAGCAGATTACATGACTACTTTTAATGATACTAATGTAAGAGCTACTTTGGATGTGAAAATTTATCCAAATCCTGTAAAAGGAGCTACCTTAAATGTGACAACTTTGCAAGACAATGCAAGTTACACCATTATGAATATGGTAGGACAACACGTAGCAAAAGGAAACATCGTTTCTGGAGCTATCAATGTTTCTAAATTAAGAGCTGGCGTATACATGATTCAAATCAATACTGGATCGCAAACGGTCACTAAGAAATTTATCAAGCAATAATAAATAAATTTAGAGTGCTTAAAAAGCCCAAACGCTTCGTGTGTTTGGGCTTTTTTATGCTTTAAAGAAACATACATAGTTCGTGAGCGTTTAAAAACTCGAATAGTTACACCATTTTATGTGTAAATTGGTATTACAAACACTAACCAGCCATAAACGTTGGATCAAACGTTTCTAGCGTAAGCTTTAATACTTCATAAAATTCATCGGCAGTTCCGTCAATAGAGCGTCGAATCCAAAAACCAGGACAGGTAAATGCTTCATACACATCGTAGCCATTTTTTTCTTGAGATTCCGCAAAATCGCGAAACTTTTCTTGTAAATAAAATGATGGCCCTTTAATGCGACCATTCATATAATCGTGTTTTTCAGGATCGGCAATCGCGTCCAAATACCCATTCATAATTTCTTGATTGTTTGCGGCAACTTTATACGAAAGATAATAGGTGCGTATATATTTTTTGAGATTGCTATCATAATGTGCTTGCAGACCTTTGACAAAGGTTTTATTTTTAAAGACAAACCGAAGATTATCTTCCAATTTTTTGATAAATAGCGGATTGTAATACCCAAACGCTTTATCACTTTTATAATTTGGAGAAGTAGTATGCGGACCTTTTAAAAAGACAGATTCACCAACAATAGTTTCTAAAGTAGCAATGCTAAAAAATTGATCGTATAAGGCATAGCGTCCACGAACGCCACTTTCTGGAATGTACGTTTCTGGTACTTCTTTGTAAAAGTCGATAGCTGAAACAGTGTTGTCCCAATTGTCAATCGTTGCGTTTGAATTTTTGCGTAATTCTTTGATGGTTGTTTCGTTTTTATAGATGGATTTCTGCAAAGAACACGCCGCAATAAAAAGAAAAATCAGGCAAATAAAGGAAGTTTTAAAATTCATAGAAGTGGTTTTGAATTGAACGAATATATAAAATATTAATTTGTCAAATCATCAATTTGATGATTTGAAAATGACTTTCTAAGAAACATATTGTTATACTTAGTTCAAGTATAATTGACTAAAATACTAAAAGCTAACATCCAAAAGCGTTTACATTGAGCTTGCCGAAATGAAGCGTTCCAAAACCAAAGACCTAATAGCCAACTACACATGCAACATTTCTTCATCTTCCAACAACGGTTCATTGCGCAATCTGAGTAATATCTGCGCGACAGCGATGACATCTTTTTCACAATACGTAATGATGCGATCAATATCGCCTTCTTCGTAAAATACATTGCGGACTTGACTGCCATCAATATCATCTTTTGGAGATGGAATGCCCAAAACTTTCGTCATCAAACGCAAGGAAGTATAGTGTTTGTAATCGCCAAACTTCCAGAGTTCCATCGTATCTAAATGCGGAATTTCCCATGGTTTTTTGCCGAATAAATTCAACTTAAACGGTAACGGAACGCGATTGATAATCATACGACGCGCAATGTATGGGAAGTCAAATTCCTTTCCGTTGTGCGCACAAAGCAATTGTTGAGGTCGGTTGAAATGCGATTCGAGCAACGCTTTAAATTCCCGTAATAAGTGCTCTTCTTCGCCGTAAAAGGAAGTTGTTCGAAACTGTCGGATATCGCCTTTATTGGCAAAATAGCCAACGGAAATACAGATGATTTTACCAAATTCTGCCCAAATTCCAGCACGATCATAGAATTCGTCAGCGGTAAATTCGTCTTTACGTTGATACGAAGTTTTTTGTTCCCAAAGCGTTTTTTCTTCGGCATCCAAATCGTCAAAATGTGGATATTCAGGAACCGTTTCTATGTCTAGAAACAATACATTTTCTAAGTTAATTTTATGTAACATACGTCTTTATTTAGTACGTTCATGAGGAAGAATTAGGTACTAGGAAGACTTTGCTAGTTTTCGTTTTTTTAGCTTTTCTTTATAGAAAGACTTTTCAGCAATATACAGGGTTTTGATGACTTCTGCAAAAATCTGTGCATTTGCATTGGTCAAATACATAGTTTTTCAACGGTCATTTCTTGTGTTTGCGCGACTTGTTTTTTTGATCCTTTTACTTTTTAACAATAGCTACAATTCTCAAAGGAGCGCCACTTCCTCCTTTAATTTTCATGGGTAATGCAATGATTTCAAATCCGCTACTCGGCAATTTGTCTAAATTGGTCAAATTTTCAAAAGCAGGAATATTTTGCTGTAGTAAAATTACGTGACTTTTAAAGTATGTAGATTGTCCGTAATCAATGCTTGGTGTATCAATTCCGATTGCGTTTATATTGCGTTGTTGTACCAACCATTCGGCAGCTTCAGCAGACAATCCGGGAAAATGTAACTTTTCAACAGCCATTTCTCCACGTTCGTCAGTGCCCATATATTTTACTTTGTTGGGATAGTATTTGGCAAATCCGGTTTGTAATAATACGATGCTTCCGTTTGGAATTTTTGTATTCTCTTTTTGTTCCCAAGCTTTTAAATCGTCAATGGTAATGAGATAATCTGGATTTGGAAGTGCGTTTTTAGAAACATCTATTTTTATGGCAGCACCGATCAGTTTTTCAAGTGGTATTTCATCGACGGATTGTCCTTTTTCGGCAAAGTGAATTGGTGCGTCAATATGTGTTCCGCCATGTTCTGCAGTACTGAAATTATTGGCGGCATAGAAAAACCCTTTGTCTGTTTTTCCCTTAAAAACCGTATCTAAATTAAATTCTTTTGCCGTAACCCAATACACCGTTTCATCAGAATAGGAGTGTGATAAATCAATGATTTCAGTTTTTACAGCTTGTTTTTGAGGAAATGCTTCCGTGTTTTGTGATTTTTCAGTTTTCTCATTACAAGAATTGAGTAAAAAAAGGAGTAACAGTAGGAATGGAAATGATTTTTTCATCTTGATATTTTTGTCTTATCGTACAAACAGAAGATACTATTTAACGTGAGTTCGATATAAATATTATGCTATGTACATTATTGTTAATACATTACACTTAATGTCAAATCGAGCGCAGTCGAGATTCCTTTGAAAATATCAATTCTTAGCTGTTCTCGACTGCGCTCGAACTGACAAGTGTTTATTTTTCAGTAAATTACAAGTAAAATAAAGGTTTTTTAAGTCGAACTCACGTTATTTATTTTTCTTGAAATGAAATTAAAATAATGATTGTTGCTTTACAGGACTTTCATGCTCCAACAACCATTTTTTTCGCCACAATCCGCCAGCGTACCCTGTGAGCGAACCATCACTTCCAATAACTCTGTGACACGGTGTGACAATCCAAAGTGGATTTTTTCCATTCGCGGAAGCTACGGCACGAATAGCTTTGACATCGCCCAATTTTTTGGAAAGATCTAAATAGGAACAGGTTTTTCCAAATGGAATTTTGTTGAGTTCTTTCCATACTTTTTGTTGAAATGTAGTTCCTTTTGGAGTTAATGATAGATTGAATTCAGTTCGATTTCCAGCAAAATATTCTTCCAGCTGTACAATACATTCTTTTAAAACTTGTGGATTATGTTCAGAGTTTTCAATCTCAATTTTTTCATCTACCACAGAAATTTCGAGAATACCAACAGTGTCGGAAACAACTTTAGCGATTCCCAGTGGAGTTTCAATATGTGCTGTATGTGTATTCATCGGACTTAAAACGCTACTTCGTCGATAAAATGTGTAAAATTACAGATGAAGTGTATTTTTTTCATAAATTTGTGCTTTCTAATTTACGATAATAATTACGAAGTTTATATATAAATCCGTTACAAAAGAAAGTTGTTAGTAGTTGGTGATTTGCGTAAAATTTACCAATGACAAATGCCCAGTCGATTTATTCTTCTGGGTTATTTTTTTCAATAATTCCTAACTTTTTAGCACGTTTTTCCCAACTTTTACGAGCGAGTTGTTGCAAGTCGGCCACATTATCACTTTCGTCCATAATTTCCAAACCAAGCAAGGTTTCAATGACATCTTCCTGACTTACCAATCCGCTTACAGAACCGTATTCGTCTACAACTAAGGCAATATGTTCGCGATGTTCAATGAGTTTTTCAAACAATTCAGGAATCGGCAAATTTCGTTCAGTAACCAACAATTCGCGCTGAATAGAAGACAACGGTTCTGAACCTTTTCCATCAATAATGGCTTCCATTAAAGTATCTTTTAAGAAATAGCCAGAAATATCATCACTTTTAGAGCCGTGAATTGGAATTCGCGAAAACTTTAAATCGGGATTTTCATCATAAAACTGCTGAATGGTTTTGTCAGACGAATCAATTTTTAAAACCGATCGCGGTGTCATGACATCTTTTACCAAAATATCTTTAAAACCAAGCATGTTACGAATCACTTTGCTTTCCGACTCTTGAAACACACCTTTATCGGTTGCAATTTGCGTCATTGTCGTAAAATCTTCACGACTCAAGATGCTTTCGCCATGACCTTTGCTACCAATAATTTTGGTGAACAATTGCAAAATCCATAAAATTCCTGTGTACTTTAAAATCAGCACCATAATATCAAGCGTTCGTGTAGTAAAACCTGCAAGCTGTTTCCAGTACATGGCGCCAATAGTTTTTGGAATGATCTCTGAAGCCACTAAAATCAAAATAGTCATGATAACAGAGATGATAAATACACCGTAACTATCTTCGTCACCATAAAGTTTTTTTGCCTCTGTACCAACCATAATGGCACCCACAGTATGCGCAATGGTATTTAGTGTTAAAATGGCGATTAACGGTTTGTCAACATCTTGTTTTAAGGCTTTCAAATTGTCGGCAAAGGCTTTTCCTTCTTTTTTCTGGATGTTTACAAACGTTGGAGTAACGCTCAATAATACAGCTTCTAAGATGGAACATAGAAAGGAAAAGAATATAGAAATTACTCCGTAAATTATTAATAGTGTCATGATATTTCAAAAATTGTATGTGGCGAATTTAGCTAATATTTTGCTCAATTTTTTAGATACCTCCGTAGAATCTTTGAAGTTTTCGTTTTTTTAGTCAAGATGTGTCATTTTTTATAAAAAATAGTGGTGATGCTTTATAAAGCATCAGTTACTCCTTTATAAAGCGTCAGTATAGATGCTTTTTTTCAGCGATTTAACATGATAAGTTTGCTTCAAACAAAAACATTTAAATTATGAAAAAAAATATCATTAAACTTACATTATTACAAAAGTGCCTTGTGATGTTCGTGGCTTTATCAGTAGTACATCTTGCTACACATACAACAATGGCGCAAGAAGTGAAAGAAACTCAAAACTCAAGAATTGAAGGTGATAATATTGAAGTCACGCTCGAATTGTTTAATCAAATAAAAGATTGGCAAAATAAACGAGACGAACAACTTCCTTTAGATGCGTATTTAGCTACGCAGAACATTTCGCAAGAAATGCAGCCTAAAGTAACTACACTTTTAAGAGAATTGCGAGGCGATTCAAGAGATACAGATTGTAATTGTGTTGTGCTTACGGTAAACTCTTCATATGATGTGGCCGCAAATTATACCAATCAATTTTCACCACCGGAAAACCAAAGCGGCTTGACTACTTGGTATTCTGAATCTATTTCGGGAGCCGCAACACGTCAGCGATTAAAGCTAAATTCACCAACAACAAACAATGAATATGAATATGAAAAGTCGGTAAGCGGTAATGAAACATCTTCTAACAGTTACGCGCATATGTCATTTAATTATTTATGTACCAATGGAAGCTTATTGCCAGAAGATTGTGGCTGCGCTAAAACCATTGATTTACGAGCAAATTATTATGGAGATTCTTGGGTAGCTACTTCTGCCACAGGTGGTTGGGGAACGCATTCCAGTTTTGCAGCTGTGGAAGACGGTGTTGCCTTATTTGCTACAGATCAATATCTAACAGATACGCAGATTACGGTACTTGCTGGTGGACAATTTCAATTGTCTAGAGCACAAGATGATACCTGGAATCCTGAATTTTGGACGAATACAGTTGATTTAGCATCTTCTATTGTGGGAGTCGTTGTAGCAATTAATACGGGTGTGCCAATCAACTGGGCTACGACTGTGACTAATGTAGGTGGACAAATTATAAATGTTTTTCAAACACCAATGGATATACATTATCAAGAAGAAGAAGACGGATCAGCTGCAGATAATTTTTCAGTAAGTTACACTGGAGGTATTACGCTAGAGCCAAACCACATCGTCACAGTGTCTATGATTTCTAAAGGATATATTTATGGAAAAGGAAAAGGAAAATTTGTGAGCGATTCTGAACATAGAAGTGCTTACTTGATTTCAGCAGTATTACCATTTAACAACTCAAATCCAGAGTGTTGTATGGAGCAGTATGGAAAATGGGTTTCTGGAGCCTTAGGACTTCCTGGATCTACAGCGTTACGAAATACTATAGCAGCACACCAAACCTTATTTACTCCTTGGGACAATCTATCAGATACCAACGGTGACGGAAATGTGAATATAAATACAAATATTGGTTTTGCATACCGAGCTGAAGAGTGCAAAGTTTGTGGAATTGATGTCGTAACAGGATTAAATGTGAGCGCTAGCGGATTAAATATTGGTTCCAATACGCGTCCTGCTGTTTTTTCATGGAATGGACAAGCTGGTGTAGCTTATTATCAAATTAACTTGTACAGCAGTACGGGAGTTTTGTTAAATACATTTAATACTTCGGACACAACGTATACAGCGAATTTAGTGCCAGGAGATTATAGTTTTTCTGTAACTGCAATTTGTGATAATGGTGAATCAACAGTTTCAGGAACGCAACCATTTACAGTAAAACCTTTACGAGCTGATGATGGAGACATACGTCTTAAATTGTCACCAAATCCAGGAAAATCTAATGTTGAAATCAACGTTGAAAACTACGAAGAATTCAAAACCATAAACGTTCAAATTACGGACATAAGAGGAATTTCGTACTACAAATCGCAGATCAAAAATGGAGTACATAACGTGAATATTCAAACATGGAATACGGGTATCTATTTTTGTAAAATCACAACAGATGATAACAAAACTACGGTAAAGCAACTAATAAAAGAATAGTTGGGTTTAGTTTAAAATGGGAGAAAGAGAGTCTGTAGCAATACAGGCTCTTTTTTATTACCAACCACGATATCGCGGCGGTTTTATACCGTTTAAGTTTAAATAGACAATGAGTTGTCCTCTGTGGTGCGAAACGTGATCTTGCAATAAATTTAAAATTTGCAACTTGGTTTTAGGACCCGCGAAGAATTTTACAATTTCTTTTAATTCTTCGGGAGAAGCTTTTTTGATGATGGTTGCTGTATTATCAAATGCAATTTTTAATGCGGCAATCACTTCCACTTTTGTTGTATACGTTGCTTCCTTTTGATCGTTCTTCGTTTCTTTTGAAAAGTAGGTAGAACTCAACCAATCCATATTTTGTTTGATATGCAAAAGTTGCTCTTTAAAGGTCTTTTGGCGTTCAGTAGGTTTGAAATCATACTTGTCTTCTGGCATGGCTTCTGCCATTTCTACTAAATACTGTTTAGAATTTTCCCATTTCTCTAAAAAGGCAGAAATTGGTGTGTCTTGTGCGTTTGCGAATGTAGTTGCGAAAAGGACAATAAGTACAATATATTTTTTCATTTTACGATAATAATTTAATAACATCTTTGGCAAAATAACTCGCAATCATATCTGCGCCCGCACGTTTAAACGCCATAATCGATTCTAGCATTACTTGATCGTGATTGAGCCAACCTTTTTCCGCTGCAGCTTTAATCATCGCATATTCGCCACTTACTTGATAGACAGCAACTGGCACATCAAATTCATTTTTCACTTCGCGGACAATATCTAAATATGCCATACCTGGTTTTACCATCACAATATCTGCACCTTCATCAATGTCCATTTCGGTTTCTCGCATGGCTTCAAAACGATTGGCAGGATCCATTTGATAGGTTTTTTTATCTCCAAATCCTGGTGCAGAATCGAGTGCATCACGGAAAGGACCATAAAATGCTGAGGCGTATTTGGCACTGTAACTCATAATGCCAACATCGGTAAAGTTTTCATCTTCCAAGGCTTCGCGAATACTCAAAATACGTCCATCCATCATGTCACTTGGTGCTACAAAATCCGCTCCAGCTTCTGCATGTGAAACGCTCATTTCTGCCAACACTTCAATGGTATCGTCATTTACAATTTTTCCATCTTCTACAATGCCATCATGACCATACGAAGAATACGGATCGAGCGCAACATCGGTCATCACAATCATATCAGGACAGGTATTTTTTATCACTTTGATGGCGCGTTGCATCAAACCATCTGGATTTAAGGCTTCTGTTCCTTTATTATCTTTTAAATTATCTGGCACTTTTACAAACAGTAAAACAGCTTTTAATCCTAAACTCCAAAGTAATTTCAATTCGCCAACTAGCGTATCCAAACTATGGCGATAATAATTCGGCATCGAAGGAATTTCTTCTTTGACACCTTTGCCTTCCACCACAAAAAGTGGTACTAAAAAATCGTTGGCTGAAATGGTATTTTCTCTTACCAAACCGCGAATGGCAGCATTGGTGCGTAAACGTCTGTTGCGTCGAAGTGGAAACATATTTTTTGTTTAAAAAGTGACTTCTACAAAGATACTAAATAACGTGGGTTCCGTATGATTTCTAAAAAAATTAAGTGTTTTTCAGTTATAAATTACAGCAAAAAGACATTCTAACATCAGTCAAATATTCCTAACAATACAAAAGGTACTCGTTATTTATAAAATACGATGATATTAAACACAATAATAGTTTTAAAGTAGCGGTTGTCAGTTATCTTTGAAGTCGCAACTTTTTTGATTGCTTCACAAACTTATTCATCACAATTCAACATTCTCAAATTCAAAGAATACACGCATAAATTATACCAAATATGATAAAAAAATACACAATACTAAGCTTCTTTTTAATAGGAATCACGTGTGGAATGCAAGCACAAGAATTTGCTTGGGTTAACCAAGTAGGAACGACAACAAATGACGACTTAACGAGTATTACAAGTGACAATTCAGGAAACGTGTATATTTCTGGACATTCTTCGGCTTCTTTTGTTAACAAATATGATGCTTCTGGAACGTTAACATGGTCAAAAGGTATTGATAATATAAATGCTTTAGGAAATACAGGAAATAGCGAAATGATGCACACCAATATAGATGGCAGTGGAAATATTATTTCTGTGGGAAGTTTTCGCGCTACGTGTGATTTTGATCCTTCTCCAATTGCAGCTATTTCCATAACATCTGTAACAGCTTCATTTGGACCAACGTGGGACATATTTATTCAAAAATTAGATGCCAATGGCGATTTTCTTTGGGCTAAAAGGATTGGAGGAAATTCAAGTGTCAGAGATACTGCATTGATGTCTAAAACCGATGCTGATGGTAATATTTATGTGACTGGATACTTTGGCGGAACGGTAGATTTTGATTCTGGAACTGGCATAAATAACATGACAGCTAATGGTAGTGATGACGCCGCTTTTTTATTGAAACTAGATGCTGCGGGTAATTTTTTATGGTCAAGAAAAATAACAACAAATGACGACTCAAGATCAAATGCGTTAGTGTTAGACGCTTCCAACAATGTATACATTACAGGATATTTTAAAGGAACACTAACGAGTGCCTTTGGAATATTTACTGCACAACAAACTAGAGATAGTTTTATCGCTAAATTTGATACAAATGGAAACGTTTTAGGAACTTATGTTTATGGAGGAGAAACCGAATCTATAGCTATTGATGCAAATGATGATTTGCTAGTTGCTGGCTTTTTTAGAAGTACAGTAGATTTAGATCCTTCTCCAACAGGAACAACCAATGCAACATCAGCAGGAGTTACAGATATGTTTTTAACTAAAATTGATGCTTCAGGAAATTTAATTTGGACCAATACTTTTGGAAATACAGGTTTTGACGATATTGCTTCTGTGGCTGTAGACGGACAAGGAAGTGCCTACGTTACCGGGCGCTTTTTTGAAACCATAGATTTTGATCCCTCAGCAAACACAAACAGTCTCACTTCTATCACTACCGATATAAATGGTGGAGGCGATATTTTTGTTGCGAAATACAATAACTTAGGCGAATATGTTTGGGCGTACAGACCTGATGGAACCAACGGCTCAGATGATGGAAGGTTTATCTCGGTAGATCATCTTTATAATGTATACACCATAGGAAATTTTGTTGGATCACACGATTTTAATTTCTTGGCAGGCGTCAATGTCTTAACATCTATGGGAAGTTATGATGGGTACATTCTAAAAATGGAACAAAGTGAATTATTTGCTAAAATAAGTCCCAAAGTATTTCTACAAGGTGCGTTATCGGCTAGTGGAAATACGAGTTTAATGCGAGATGATTTAAGAGTTTCTAGCTATTTACCCACAACATCTCCGTATGGTGATGGATCTTCTTGTGATGCTTCTGTTTTTAACGCTGGTGGCACTAGTGGAACAGGAAACGCCGATGATGATATTGTAGATTGGGTTTGGGTAGCATTAAGAGACGCTACAAACAATACCAATATTGTTGCAAGTGCAGCTGCGTTGCTCCAAAAAGATGGTGATGTTGTTGCGTTAGATGGAATTTCAACGCTAGAACTTGCAGTTCCTTATGCAGATTATTATGTGTCTATACATCACAGAAATCATTTAGCGATTATGAGTGCAGCGGTATTTTCAATAACAGATCAGGCAACTACTGTAGATTTTACCAATAGTTTGAATCAAATAACCTTTGGAGTCAATGCGCAAAAAGACATGGGAACAGGAACCATGGCGTTATGGTCTGGTGATGTAAATAACGATGCCTTAGTGCAATATGCAGGTATTACACCCGATTCGCCTTTTATCTTATCTCAAGTTTTGAATGACGCTGGCAACTTTTTAGTTTTACCAACATTTATTCTTACGGGCTACAGTAATGCTGATATAGATATGGATGGAAATACGCAATACACTGGAACCAATCCAGATACACCTTTCATCTTGCAAAATATACTAAGCGATCCTGGAAACTTCTTAAATTTAAGTACGTACCAAATACTTGAACAAGTACCAGTAAATGAATAAAATTTCACAATAATTTTTCATGTTACTGTGAGTTTGATATAAAAAGAAAACGAAAGTAAAAACTGAAATTTAACACTTTAGGTGATTAAAGCATGTTTTTTGTAAAATTTTGTTTGAATGAAATTTATGCCGAACTCACAGTAAATATGTTTCTCACGAAATAAAATTAAACAACCATGTATACACCACCATCATTCCCAGCACAATGCCGCCTACGAGCATGATATCTGCTGTAAATAACATTCCCAGAAAACCTACGGAAAGCATCGCGATTCCATAAAAAAGTCCAATCATTCGTCCTTTTTTACTTTCTCGTAAAAACGATCCTGGTAAAGGCAATAAGGCACAAAAACAGGTAAATCCCCAAAGCATGTATAATGGATTGTCAAGCGCGAAGAATAAAACAACGCCTAAAATTCCCGCTAAGGTCAATCCGCCAAAAGCGTAACCACTGTACTTTTCATTATCGGTCAATAAATATTTTCCATACGAATCGCCCAATAAAATAGTGTTCGATAATGCTTCCATAATCCAGCCGCCAAGCACAAAAACTAAATACACAATGACAAGTGGAATGATCAAAAAGGTCAAATCAGAAGCTTCTAGCATTTTAACGCCAAAGCGATACGCAACATACAAACCAATAATAAAAATCCATTGATTTCGCGACGACTGTTTGCTCATCCAAAAGGCATATTTTAAATACCATTTGTACAAGAAGTTTTTCGATTTAATAGCGGTTGCCATGCCTTCACGCGCGTATTGCATGTTTGGATTGAGTTGTAAGGCTTGTTTGAAATGATGCAAGGCTTTTTTAGTATCGCCATTTTCCAATGAAACCCATCCAACATTGGCATGTGCGTAATCATCTTCGGCATTGTCATACAAAATATGTTCTACCGTTTGATTGGCTTCTTCTTTCCGATTCAACTTGGTCAATAAACGTGCACGAATGTTTAAGCAGGCAGTATTTTTAGGATCGAGTTGCAACCCTTCATTCACAAAATGCAGTGCTTCTTCAAACTTCTTTTTGTCCATCAACAACGCGCCTTTAAACCCAAAATAATCGGCTTGATACGGATCGAGTTCAATGCTTTTATTCACCAAACTAATCGCGTCTTGCAGTTTGTCTAATCGGGAAGCGATTTGTGCTTTCAAAAAGAATAAATTACCTTCATTGGGTGTTTCATGCAATAATTCATCAATCATTTGGGATGATTTTGCATACTCGTCCACATTGAAAAAACACAATGCTAAATAGTATTTGCTGGCATAATTGTACACACTTTCGGAAACGGCTTCGCTCAAATAAGGAATCGCTTCTTGAAAACGTCCCAATTCAAACAATTGCACGCCGCGTAAGTGGTTTTTTGATTCGATCATTTTTTGATGTTTAAATAGGCTAAAATATCATCGTACAATCCGCTATCGTTGGCATACAACGCATAATTTTTTGAAGACACAAACCATTCTTTCGTGCTTGGTTTTATCTTTTTAATGGCTTTTAAAATATCTTTTGTGCTTAATGGTTTTGGAATTCCGTCTTTGAAAGAAGCTTCTAATTTGCGTTCAATAGCAACATCAATCGCCGCTTGGATATCCGCACCCGAAAATTCTTTGGCGGCTTTTGCCAACGCCATATAATCAATGGTTTCCGTTGGTTTTTCTTGAAGATGAATGTTAAAAATAGACGCTTTGGCTTCTACATCTGGTGGCGATACAAAAATAATACGATCAAACCGTCCTGGACGGCGAAATGCTGGATCTAAATGCCATGGTGCGTTGGTGGCACCTAAGACTAAAATTCCATCATTATCTGCGTCAATTCCGTCCAATTCTGCCAAAAACTGATTGATCACAGTTCTTCCAGAGGTTTTGTTGACATCGTTTCGGTTCGCGCCAAGCGCATCAATTTCATCTATAAAAATGACACACGGCGTATTTTTTCGAGCAGTTTCAAAGATTTCGTGCAAGTTTTTCTCTGAGTTTCCAATCCACATGTCCAAAATATCATTGATGCCAACACTGATAAAATTCGCGTTGATTTCTCCCGCAGTGGCACGTGCAATATGCGTTTTTCCACATCCTGGCGGACCGTATAAGAGAATACCGCCACCAATTTTTTTGCCATACGCTTTGTACAAATCGCGGTGTTCTAACGGTTTTATGATTTTAAGATCAATCTCCTTTTTAATATCGTCCATGCCACCAATACTGGCAAAATTGGTCGTTGGCTTTTTTAAGAACGACAAACCATCTTCATCAATAAAATCGGGTTCGCGCGTTGTATTGACTTTTAACATATTGTCAAAATCTTCATTCTGGTAACTCGGATCAAGTTCTAAAAGTTCTTTATAGGTTTCTTGCGCGTCGCTATAATTTTCTTGATTGATTTGGCAATAGCACAACAATTCTAAATATTTTGGTTCGGCATTTACCTTGATGATTTCTTCTAATAAGACTTCGGCGGCTGTTAATTTTTGCTGTTTGTAGAAGCAATTTGCCAGTTCGTATTTGGCGTCAATATGATTGCTGTCTAGATCAATAATTTCGATCAATTGTTGTTCGGCTTCTTCAAAACTTCCTTGCTGCATGTATAGTTTGGCAATTTGAAGTTTGAGCGGAATATTATTGGGAGAAAACTGTAAGGCTTCTAATAAACTTTCTAACATGCGTTCAATTTTTCTTTACATCAATTTTTAAAATTATTTAAAAATACAATAGTTTTCAAGAAAAGTCACGCAATATGAAAAACTTACATTATTTATATCCAATTTCTTCGCTCAATGTAATTTTGCTTTTTGTGAAGTTTCCTGTGCCAAACGCAATTTCACGTCCTTTTTCATCCACCAAGGTACTTTCTGCCACAAATAAATTGCGCGATTTGAATTTGACTGTTCCCGTTGCTGTTATTTTTCCCGAATTTACAGGTCGTGTAATATTGATATTGAAGGAAGTGGTTAACACAAACGCATCTTTTACCACAGAATTTACTGCAAAGAAAGCGGCATCATCTAAGAGTTTGAAATATACCGAACCATGAATTGCGCCCAATGCATGAAAATACTTTGGATCAATCGTCATAGAAATCGTAGCAGTTTCATCGTCAATTGCAATTTCGGTCGTATGATAAATCTGCGTATTCATATTGGCAGATAAATACATGCGTTCGAGTTTTCGGTAGTGTTCCATGATTTAAAAGTAGTGAATTTTTAAAAATAGCTTGAAGAAAAGTGTTTGTAAATCTATAAATTCAACTATTCTTTGATGAGATTCTGAATCAAGTTCAGAATGACGTTTCATGAGCTTTTCAAACCCAATCTTTCGGCTTCTGCAACACTTCAATCAATTTTGCTTCTTCACTTCCGTCTTCGGGATGATGATTGTATTTCCATTGTACGGTTGGTGGCAAACTCATCAAAATACTTTCAATACGACCGTTGGTTTTGAGTCCAAACAAAGTTCCACGATCGTGTACCAAGTTAAATTCCACATAACGTCCGCGTCGCACTTCTTGCCAATCTTTGTGTGCTTGTGTGTATTCCATTTCTTTGCGACGTTCTACAATAGGCACATAACTTTGTAGAAAACTGTTTCCGATTTCCGTGACAAAATCATAACGATCTTGCATCGTAAATTCGTCTGTCTTTTTTAGGTAATCAAAAAATAATCCGCCAACGCCGCGTGCTTCATTTCGGTGTGCATTCCAAAAATAGTTGTCACAAGTTTCCTTGAATTTTGGATAAAATTCTGAATGATGTTTGTCGCAAGCTTCTTTACAAACGGAATGAAAGTGTGTTGCATCTTCCTCAAACAAATAATAGGGCGTTAAATCTTGTCCGCCGCCAAACCATTGCGTGACTACATTTCCATCAGCATCATACATTTCAAAATAGCGCCAATTGGCATGCACGGTAGGAATGAACGGATTTTTAGGATGCAATACCAAACTCAATCCACACGCAAAAAAATCACCTTGTTCTACCTTGAAATTTTTACGTAACGCTTCGGGTAATTCTCCATGAACTGCCGAAATGTTGACACCGCCTTTTTCAAAAATAGCCCCATTTTCAATCACACGTGTACGTCCGCCGCCGCCTTCTGGACGTTCCCATAAATCTTCTTGAAACCTAGCTTTTCCATCAATTTTTTCGAGTGTTGACGTAATGGAATCTTGTAATTGATGAATGTAGTTGAGAAATTGGTCTTTCATGTTAAATCACTTGCTTTGAACTGTATTGCAAAGGTACTTTTTATATTAGAAATATGGCAAAATTCCTTTAGGCAAAAAAAGAAGCCATTGCTGACTTCTTTCATATAAATTGTATGTTATACCAATTAAACTATCAGATTGGTATTAATCTGTTTTTAGGAGACACATTTTGGATAGCCATTACAAGATAAGTTACAGCTATTTCTTTCGCTCGGACACGCTGCACCAGGACAGCTATCAGTTGGTGCTGCAAAACCACCAATGATCATTTTTTGAGCTTGTTCTTCTAATGAAACAATTGTGTTTTTCCCTAATTTTAATGTTGTTTTACTTTTTTTCATTGTTTTAACTTTTTGCTTATTATCTTATTGGCATTTGGATAGTATCTTCACACGGTCCGTTTTCAGCACACGTTTTTCTCTCTGTTGGACATGCCTGTCCAGGACAGCTTTCATAGGAAGTTTGTGCTTGTTGGAATCCACCTAAAATGCTTTCTAAAGAAGCAATTGTTTTCTTACTAAATGCTAATTTTGCTTTACTTTTTTTCATATGTTTTATATTTTAATTAAACATGAAATGTAGCGAAAATTTATAGGAAATATTCTATATGAAGTCTTAAAAAAATGAATTTTCACTTTTTTGTGTGCAATTCTCTCAAGGTAGAAAGGGTGCCCGCTACGGCGGAAAGTGGCAATACGAACAAAATTCCAACTACGGGAATTAGCAAAATCAGCATGAATACGATTCCGTTTCCAATGGCAATTCCACGATGTGCGCGTACATATTGAACGCTTCTTTGGTATGGAAAATACCGTTCTAGCGTATAATCCATATTTCCAAATCCGGCATAATACGCTTGCACTAAAAAGATCAACACCAAAAATACCACACCGATAACAGGAATAAAACTAAAGATGAAAAACGGAATGATCCACAGAATTTCAATGAACGCGTTTCGAACGCCAATTTGAATTCCTCTTGCAAATGCGGATGTTTGTGCTTTAAAACCGGTGCCTGGTTTTTTGACAATTCCGTAGATATGACGTTCTATTTTTTCTGAAATCGGACTCATAAATGGTGCCACAATAATCATCAACGCATGTTTAAAAATGACAATTCCGAAGGCTAAAACGATCAAGCCACCAATAAAATTACTAATCGCAATTACGGTTTGTTTACCCCAAGAAAATGTCCATACACTGGCAATATAACCGCCAATATCATCTGAAAAACCCCAAGAAGCACCAATGATGACAATTCCCAAAATAAAACTGACGATAATCGGGATTTTAAAAAAGCGCCATAAATTGAGTTCGTTCAACAAGCGGTATGCTGAAAAGTAATCTTGAATTCCGTTAAATATTTCTTTTATCATAAGTTGCGTTCAAAATGTAAAACGTCCATCACATTTCCGTGAAAATCTTCGTGTCCGTTTTTGATGCGTTTCGTTAATACAAAGTTATGTTTTTCTGCGATACGCAAGCTACTTGGATTGTCTTCTCCAATAATTACAACCGCTTTTGTAAGGTGTAATTTGTCTTTACAGTAGGAAAGCAATTGTGAAATTCCCGCTGAAACAATGCCTTTTCCTTCATGTGCGCCATCAATAAAATAGGCAAGTTCACATTGTTTGGTTTGCCAATTTATCTTTTTTATGATCAACAAACCAATGGGTAATTGAGAAACTTTAGAAACAATTTTAAAGGTGTAATTTTCTTTGGCGTTGGCTTCGCGAATTTTGGTTTGAATGTAATATTCGGTCGCCAGTAACGAACAGTTTTCTTTTGCGGTAATTGGAAAATATTGATGCAATCGTGTGGCATTCGCTTGAATCAACTCAAAAAGCGGAATTTTGTCTGTTGTTTCTAAAAGTGCTATGGAAAATTTTGGTTGCATTGTTGTAAATGTAGTGCAAAATTTGATGGTATAAAAAATCCGTCATTCACTTTTGCAAACAACGGATCACTTATTAGTTTTTATTTTGTTAGATTCCCGATTTCTAGGGAACTACAACGTTAGGGATGTAGGCACTTCGACTACGCTCCGCACAAGCTTTGTTGGAGCTTTTGGATTCCTGCCTTTGCAGGAATGACAAAGTAGTGTTAAAAAAAAGCGACTGCTGAAAGCCCGACCACAAAAGTACGCTGCGATTTTCTCGAAGCGTACTTTTGTGGGAACGCCCAATTGTATTATACTTTGTATTCTTTGACTGCTTCGATAAAGGCTTTGGCATTGTCCAATGGAATGTCTGGCAGAATTCCGTGACCTAAGTTGACGATGTATTTGTCTTTTCCGAATTCGTTGATCATTTGATGCACCATTTTCTTAATTTCCGCTGGTGGCGAATACAATCGCGTTGGATCAAAGTTTCCTTGCAATGTGATGTTTCCACCTGTGAGATAACGTGCATTTCGTGCAGAACACGTCCAATCGACACCTAAAGCCGCCGCGTTGGATTGTGCCATTTCTTGAAACGCAAACCAACAACCTTTTCCGTATGCAATGACGGGCGCATCATCTTTGAGTGCTTCAATAATTTGGTTAATGTATTGCCATGAAAATTCTTGATAATCTGTTGGCGATAACATGCCGCCCCAAGAATCGAACACTTGTAGCGCATTCACACCCGCTTTTACTTTTTCTTTGAGATACGCAATGGTCGTATCTGTAATTTTTTGCAATAATTGATGTGCCGCTACCGGATTGGTAAAGCAGAATTTTTTGGCTTTGTCAAAGTTTTTGCTTCCTTGTCCTTGCACACAGTAGCACAAAATTGTCCATGGCGAACCTGCAAAACCGATCAATGGAATTTCGTCATTGAGCAGTTCTTTCGTCGCTTTGATGGCTTTGTACACATAATCTAAGACTTGTGCATCAGGAACAATAACATTGTCTACATCTTTTTGTGTTCGCACAGGCTTTGGCAAATACGGTCCAAAATTAGGCTTCATTTGCACTTCAATATTCATGGCTTGCGGAATGACGAGAATGTCCGAAAATAAAATGGCAGCGTCCATTCCGTAGCGACGAATGGGTTGCACTGTAATTTCACTTGCCAATTCAGGTGTTTGACAACGTGTAAAGAAATCGTATTTTTTTTTGATTTCCATGAATTCTGGTAAATAGCGTCCTGCTTGGCGCATCATCCATACGGGCGGACGTTCTACGGTTTCTCCTTTTAATGCTCTTAGAAATAGGTCGTTTTTTATCATGTTTTAGCTTTTGGCTATTAGCTTTTGGCTTTTGGCTCTTTGCTTTTAGCTATTTTTTTATTTCATCTTACGAAAGGTCAAACTCATTCTTCCTTTTTCAGTATCTGATTTTGGAATTGCGTGTTGCCATTTGTCTTGTACTTCGTTAGTCATATAAATAAAAGAACCTGAAGGCAATTCAAAGTCTTTTATTACTTCTTTATTTTTTATGTTTCGAAATCGTAATGTTCGTGTTTCACCAACTGAAACGATTCCGACACCTGTATTTTCTGCTAATATGTCTGTTTGATCAGAGTGAAAACCCATTCGAGATTTTCCATCCAAATAATAGTTAATCAAACAGTTGTTTGGCACAAAGTTGAGTGTTTTTTCAATTAAATCAATAACTTCTTGTATTTCTTTATGGAATGGTTCATACGGATAACTGATTTGAGAATAGTTGTATGCTTTCCCAAAACTCGCTGTTTTACGTGCAGACATACGCTCATCCCAAGAAACATTGTTTTTTAAAAAATCAAATAATACTTCTGGTTGTTGGATGAAGTTTTCTATGTATGTAATACCGTTCATTTTTTGGCTATTAGCTTTTGGCTCTTTGCTTTTAGCTATTTTTGATTTTGTTTATTAATCCGTTAATCATTTTACCTTCTTTTTGAATCAATGCTAAAATTGAATTTATCTTAGAAGCTTCAATTAGATTGAGTTCTGTAATAATGATCATTTGTGTTTCTAATTCGAATAGCGAACCTATTGCGATTTCCAAGAATCTTTTGAATTCTATTTCACTATTTCTACTACAACCTTCCGCTATGTTTGAAGGAATAGAAACCGCAGCACGTGTTATTTGACTTTTTAATCCGTATCTTTCTGTTGAAGGTAAATTATCTGAGAGTTTGTAAACTTCTTTTACAAGTGCGATTCCGTTTTTCCAAATCTCTAATTTCTTAAAATCCCTCATTTTTTTTAGCTTCTAGATTCTAGCCTTTCGTATTTTTGTTGATAATTTTTTACTGTATAATTATTTTAAACGAATATTTTTATTTTTTAGCTAACAGCTAACAGCTAACAGCTAACAGCTAACAGCTAACAGCTAACAGCTAACGAGCGTAGTGCGAGTTGACCAACTCAATCACACTTTCCACGGTTGGGACTTTGGCAACTCTTACATCTTCAAAGTGTTTTTTTGCTTCGTTGGCAGTCGTTTCGCCAATACAATATGCAATTCCTTTGGCTTTGTTGGCGGAAACATAACTTTGTACTGTTGATGGACTGTAAAATAGGACGCCTTCAATGCCGTCTTGTAATTTTTCCGCATCCAACATGGTTTTGTACGCGTGTACTTCTGTGACTTCTATATGATTTTCTTCTAAAATTTTTGGCAATGCATCTAAGCGAATGTCACTGCAAAAATAGGTTGCGGTTGTTCCTTCGATAAATTCTACTAAATACTCCGCCAGTAGTTTTGAGTTGCGTGTCGATTTGGTCACAGGACCAATTTTTTGCTCAATGAGCTTTTTTGTTCTTCTCCCAACGCAGTAAATGTTTTCAAATTGCAATTCGGCAGATGAAAAGTTTTGCACCAAGGCTTCTACGGCATTTTTACTGGTAATGATAACGTTTTTAATTGGTTTTCGAACGACTTGCGGCTTGATTCTATTTGTGCTAATTTTGATGAAATCGCTACTTTCCATAACAATTCCGTCATTGAATTTTTGGCGTTGTGCTTCTGTCAACAATTTGGTAGAATACACATTAATTTGCTTGCCCGTGTTTTTGATTTCATCCATCAAGCGTTTTCCGCCACGTTCAATGATAAAGTCTGAACAGTATTGTGCCAATTCGTGATGTTCGCCGAGTTTTTCGTAACGTGTTACGTAAATTCGCTTCGTTCCGTCAGTGCTTAGCAATACACCTTCTAGCGTGACAACGTCATCTTTTATATAGGCAATGGCACCAATTGGCGCGGTACAACCACCTTCTAATAAGTTTAAAAATTTGCGTTCAATGGTTGTACAAATTTCTGTTTCTTCATGATTGATTTCTGCGCAAATTGTTCTTACTTCTTCATCAGCTTCTAGCGCTGTAATCATAATAGCACCTTGTGCTGGCGCTGGAACCATCCATTCTAAATTCACAGAATCTTCTGGTCGTAAACCAATACGTCCCAATCCCGCGGCAGCGAAAATAGCACCATTCCAGTGTTCATTGTCTTGCAGTTTTTGCAAACGCGTGTTTACATTTCCTCGTAAATCTTCAATGGTATGTGTTGGGTATCGGTGTAGCCATTGTGCTTTTCGGCGCAAGCTTCCTGTGGCAATCACAGCTTCGCGTTGCGATAAAAATTCTTCATTTTTCTTAAAAACCAACATGTCGCGTACATTTCCGCGTTTTAACACGGCAGCTTGTACAATACCTTTCGGAAGAACTGTAGGAACATCTTTTAGCGAATGCACAGCAATATCAATGTCGCCGTTAAGCATGGCAATATCAAGCGTTCGGGTGAAAATCCCTGTAATTCCGAGTTCGTAAAGTGGTTTGTCTAAGACTAAATCGCCTGTAGCTTTTACAGGAACTAATTCGGTTGTATGCCCTAAAAATTCGAGTTGTTCTTGTACGACTTTGGCTTGCCACAATGCGAGTTCACTATCTCTAGTCCCGATTCTGATGCGTTTACTCATAGTGAGTTGTTTTCCAATTGAAATACTTTTTGTATTAGTGCTACACTTTCTTCTGAAGTGGTACTATCACCTTTGAGATGATTGGCGAATTGTGTAGTTATTTTTTGAATGATTCTATTGCTGATGATTTCTGCTTGCGATTCGTCGAAATCATTGAGTTTTTTACGTTGAAAGTCCAATTCAGCATTTTTGATCGCTGTCAATTTTTGTTTCAACGCTTTGATCGTTGGTGCAAATTTTCGAGTTTCCAACCAAGCGATGAATTCTGATTTTACTTCTGAAATGATGATTTCCGCTTTTGGCACATCTGCTTTTCTACGCTCCAAAGTTTCATCGGTAATTTGCGATAATGCATCTAAATGAACTAAGGTTACATTGTCAAGTTCTGTTACATTACGCGATACATTTTCTGGAATGGATAAATCGAGAATTAATAATTCTTTGTTGGTTAGAATATCTTCTTTGGAAACTGTTGGACGGTGCGCGCCGGTTGCAACAATAAGTACATCTGTTTTTTGAATTTCCTCGGAAAGTGCTTCGTAATCTTTCACTGTTAGATTGAACTTTCCAGCAATTCTTTCAGCTTTGTCTTTCGTTCTATTAATCAGTGTAATGTGATCGTTTTTAGTGTGTTTCACTAAATTTTCACAGGTATTTCGACCAATTTTACCAGTTCCGAAAAGGAGAATATTTTTTTCTGAAATGTTTTCTATGTTTCTCAATATGTATTGAACGGACGCAAAAGCAACCGAAGTGGCTCCTGAAGAAATTTCTGTTTCGTTCTTAATACGTTTGCTTGCGGTAATGACTGAATTTACCAAACGTTCCATAAAACCATTGATCAATCCTACTTTTTGCGAAGCTTTGAATCCTTTTTTTAATTGTGAGATGATTTCGAAATCACCTAAAATTTGACTATCCAAACCACTTCCAACTTTGAACATCTGATTGATAGCATCTTTATTCTTATAGATATACGCTACTTTTTCAAACTCTTCCGCAGTTCCATTTGAATAGTCGCACAATAATTTGATAAATTGGCAAGGATGTGAAGCAAAACCGTAGATTTCTGTTCGGTTACAAGTAGAAATGATGAGCGCGCCATCTCCAATATGTTGAACCTTGGTAGTTTCTAATATGGAAGCCTGCGCTGCATCTGTCAAACTAAATTTTCCTCTAATATGTGCTTCTGCTTTTTGATAGCTCAAGCCTACACAGTAGAAAGAATTATGTTTAGAAATGTTATATTGCTTCATAGTGATTCAGAATCGGTAACAAAAGTATCATTCAGTGCGAAATAAAAATAACGCTCAAAGGACTTTTTATAACGCTATAAGTTTTTTATGATAAATATCATGAAAAACTTATGAAAAGTTGTAATTTTACTGCAAAATAGGGCTTTTTAGGGGATCTAGCATAGAATCATTCTAAATAAGACAAAAACAGGTATTTCTACTTATGGAGGAAAAAAATAACGCTCAAAGGACTTTTAAAGAGACTCAGGTCGAAGATGGCTTCTATATTTTGAAGCTTCAAAATGATAGTGATGATACTCAGCAACTTATCCGCGAAATTGACAGTAGCTTCATACAGTTTCATTTTTGTGTAAAAGGCGCGTGTAAATTCAATTTTAACAATGGAAGGTATTCTTTTGATGTGTTGGATGAACATGCATTGTTATTATACAATCCGCAAACAGATTTACCGATTAATGTCGATGTAAGCGCTAAAACATGGTTGATTTCTGTGTTGATTCCTATTAAAAAGTTTCACTCGTTATTTTCTACCGAAGCCAATTATATTCACTTTTTAGATGCCGATAAGAAAGATAAAAAGTACTACGATACTAAAAAAATAACGCCGATGATGGCTGTGGTGTTGAATCAAATGCTGAACAACAACATGCACGAATCCATCAAAAAATTATATTTAAAAGGAAAAGCCTACGAGCTGCTGAGTTTGTATTTTAATCGAAGTGAAGATGCCGATATTGAGCAATGTCCGTTTTTGGTAGATGAAGAGAATGTATTAAAAATCCGTCGCGCGAAAGATATCGTTATTGCAAATATGGCAGAACCTCCAGGCTTGCAGGAATTGGCAAATGAAGTTGGTTTGAATATTAAGAAATTGAAAGAAGGTTTTAAGCAAATTTATGGCGATTCCGTGTTTAGCTTTTTGTTTGATTATAAAATGGAATATGCTCGAAAACTTTTAGAATCAGGCAGTTATAACGTGAATGAAGTTGGTCATAAAGTCGGGTATAGCACGGCAAGTCACTTTATTGCTGCATTTAAAAAGAAATATGGCACTACACCGAAAAAGTATATTGTATCAAGTGCGAGTTAGCGTGAATAGTGTGTTAATGTGGTAATTTGAAAATGTACCCATTAAAATATGATTTAAAAGATTATTACAAGTAAATGTACTACACTTATCTTATTTGTTGGCATGAGTTTAAACTCGCGTTAACGTATAAATACGTTGCTTTTGCGTACTATCCGCAAAGGTATTTTCCGTAATTATGGGCTGTTTTAGGACTGTATTTCTATTCAAATTTGTGTTTTAAGAAAAGGTGATCTCTGAAAAACCTGAAACGAGTAAGAAACACAATTTAATTGAAATAGTATGGAAACGAATACGATTCAACACGACATGCTTGCGCTTGTAGAAACACTAGCACAACAATCATTAATTACTGACGAACAATATCATCTACTAAAACAAGATTTTAAACTGACTTCTACTGTTGAAGCAATTTTTGATTGGGCGCAGGTTCGAAAATTATTTTTTGATAGCGGAGTCAATCCAAATTTTGAAGTAGAACCAATGAATTCTGCCAATTTGTGTCCTACATTTTTTCCAGTGCTGAGAAGCATCAATTCGTTGCGCTTACAGTTTAATGCAGATATTTCGATGCAATCGAGAAAAGAACGGTATACACGAATTTTAGAAACGATACGTAAGGTAATTGGTCAACATGTGGGCGCGGTATCTACATCTGAGATTAAAAACATTGCGTTGGTTCGGAATACGAGTGAAGCCAACAATCAACTTTCTAAAGGATTTAAGCTTTGGGAAGGAAATACCGTTTTGTTGTGGGATGAAAATCATCCGACGAATAATAATGTCTGGAAATTACGATCAACCGCAACGAAAAAGGTGCAGCTATTTTCACTGAAAGAAGTCGATTTTTTTCAGTGGACAGATGCTGAAATTCTAAAAAAAATAGGTGACATTATTATTGATACCATCAAAAATACGGATGGTAAAACGGTAATGTTGAGTTTTTCGGAAGTATCTAACATTTCGGGAATCTGTATGCCTTCCCAAGAAATTGTAAAAAGAGTCCGCGCGGAATATCCAGACATGCACATTCATGTTGATGGCGCTGTAAGTTGGGGCGGATTGGGGATCAATTTGATAGAAAAAAATGGTGTCAAAGGTGTCGATTGTGACAGTTTTGCGTCAAGTTCGCACAAATGGTTGATGGGACCTTTTGAAACAGGCATTTTTTACATGAAACCTGAGCGCGCTAAAAATTTCGATATTAGCATTCATGCGTATGATGGAAAAATAGGTTTTAAAGATGAACTGCCAAAAGATACATCGCGATTTGAATTGCTAGGGCAAAGAGATGAAGCCAATCTTTATGCGTTAGGACATACGATTGCACAACACAATAACATCAATGGGAACGATCCAAAACGTATTGAAAAGCGCGTAAAATTTCTTCAAAATGACTTGCGAAAAAAATTAAAATACATCGCTGGAAGATTACGAATCGAAATTATTCACATAACGCCTATTTCTGAAAAATTCTCTAATGGTGTAACAGTGTTTTCAATAATTCCACCTAGAAGAACACTTAATCATGAAAATTTATACAATTATTTATACGGGAAAAGAGGCGATCGACATCGTTTTGCAGTTGGTTTTATTCCAGAAAGAAAAGGCGATAATCCACATCCTGAAGCACTTCGAATTTGTCCACACATTATGAATTTACCTGAGCAAATTTCCGCAGTTGTGCTAAAGATTGCAGATTTTATTGATGAAAATCATACGATTACGATGGAAGAATTGAATAGGCTAACACTTGAAAACGCAGTTGTGAATTAGAAGTTACGGCGCGAGTCGGGAGACTCGCGCCAGCGTCAGTGCAAGTCTCTACGTCAGCTGTTTGCTATCGCGAGTCTCCCGCTCCGCGATGCACATTAATATGACCGCGTTCGTCCGCTGATGCGTTTTCGTCGTTTATATTTTACTTGTTCTACGGCTTCTTCAAACAATTCTTCGTCAATTTCCGCACCGTAAATGCGTTTGCCTCTCGATTTGGTCAATAAATACGGTTCGGTGTTCAATGTTGGTTTGTCCACAAATGCCACATGATATAATTTGTTCGTATCACGATAGCGATTTTCTTCTGTGACTTTGAAAAAATAAATGGTAATATCGCCATCTTCATTTGTGACGTTCACCGTTTTTACAAACGAAATGGTGTCTTTCTCTTTATCGAGTCCAATGCGACTCATTAGTCCTGCTTTTGCATAGTGTTGTTGGGTTTTCAGCGAATCGGGAACAATGGCTAACAAGTCGTTTTCTGCCAATTTCCATAACATAGAAGCCAGCGCTTTGTCATCAAAAAAGGTCTTTTCTTTCAATTCGCCAGGAATTTGTTCTTTGTTTTTTGCCAACAATACTACATACGTCGTCAAGGCGGTTTTTGCTTCTGTTTTGATCAATTTTTGATAGAAATCTCGAACGTTTTTATCCTTTCGGAACGGAAATAACAACTTTACATATAACTCCAATGCTTGTCCGCTTTTATAATTGTAAGAAGACGATTTCCCTAAGTTCCGCTTCACTTCAATTCGGGCATCGTTCAACAATTGATTTTTATACTTTTTATAAATTTTTGGTTTGATGAGACTACTATCGCTTAATTGCGTTAATAGTTGATAAATAGGCATTTTATACTCTTGAATGCTTGAGTATTTTAGCAATTCAGGGAACAATTCCTTTTTCAATTCTAACCTGTCTTTTCCTGTTTTAAACAGTCGATTGATGGCTCTTGAATCTAGCGGAAAATCTTTTTCTAACAACTCCAAAATCATTTCGTAAGAAGCTTCATCTTTCTGTTGTAACAGCGTTTTTAAAATCGCCGTTTGTGTTTTTGGCTTGTCGTACGCTTCAATGTATAATTCTTTTAAAAATGGAAAAATTCGATCATTTTCAAGCTTTCCTAAAGACGAAATTAAATAGTTTTTAATATTCTCTCGATCTTCATCAAACTCGTGTGTTTTCAAAAGTTCAATAATTGGATTTGCATGTGCATCATCAAACTTAATTTTAGCATACGCTTTGAGTACAATGCTGTCATTATTTTTAATGCCATCAAAGAAAATTTGCGTTTTGTCTACAAACACATCTTTCCCAAGTAAAGTATCTAACGGCGTAAAGGTTTCGTAAAAATTCTTCACAAATTCTGAACGTGCTGCGATGGAATCTTCCAACGTAGTTAAGCTAAATAAAACACCATTTTTCAAGATATTTTTTCGGTATATTCGTTTTGCGCTCGCGGTATCTTTTAAAATATACGTGCTGTAATATAGATTATCTTTTTGTGCACGTTTTTTATCTTCAATTACAAAATTATATTCGTAAAAACGTTCCATGCCATCCCACAAACTGTCAATATTGTGAAACATTTGCAAGTCGTGATATTTTACGCGGCGCACCAATACTTTTTCATTGCTTTTTGACGTATAGGTAATGTATTTTTTTTCTTGATCATACTCCTTTTTATCAGGATTGAATCGCGAATTATACGAAGATCCAATTGCAGGTTGTTTGGTATTGGTCAACACGGAAAAATGCAGAGAAGTATCCAACACTTTGTTAAATTCTTTATATGTTGGTGTTTTTAGTTTGAACGATGTAAAATAGGTTTGTGCCTTTTGTGCATCGTCAGTGATCATGCCGAGCAAATAATAACTTTCATCTTTTACGATGGTTTTTAGGTAGATTTTCCGCTTTGAAATCGTATCAACAATCGCGGACGATTCATAACTTTTATAATCATAATTGACAAAGGTGCCATCAATCTTCTCAATATCAAGTTTTTTGTAAAAATTATCGTGAATATATTCTGCTTCAAACGCATCTTCTTCAATATAGCTGATGTCGTTATTAAAGACTTCTTTAAAGAAATAATATTCGTCATTCACAGCGGCTTGCAACAACTTATTTCCTACGTTTTTGGTGTTGTCTGAAATAAAATTTGCAGGAAATAAAAACGCGTATTTATTAAATTCCGAAGTATAGGTTTTTAATTCGTTAGAAGGTTTGCGAAATTGTATCGAGTTAAAAATTTCTTGCTCATATTGTAGTACAAAATCTTTCTTTCCGCCAAATTTGATGATGATCATTTCCAACGGCGTTTTGTAAATATGATACTTCTGGTAATCGCCTTTTTTCGTTTTATTCACAATGCTAAATCCAGGAAACGGACTCGTCAACGGTTCTTTGGAAATAATATCGCCAGGAATGTCTTCGTATAATAATGGATCAATTTCTTCCAAGGTAATTTTTTCCTCATTCGGAAACAGATCGTAGGTATTTAAACGTGTAATGGTCAAATATGCACCGTTGGTCATGTCGGGTGCGAGGTAAAATTTTTGTTCTTTATATACAAATTCACGCAGTTCATCAAACGTTTTTATGGTAATAAAACCATCAGGCGTGCTGTAACTATTCAATTCAGGTTGTACGTGCAAGTCTTCCAACTCAACTTTTGCTTTCATGGCAAAATCGGTTTGTTTAGACGTCAACGGTTTCACCGTATATCCACGATCTTCTAACATTTGCAACATGCCTTTTTCTCCTGCTAAATGTGCGGCACCAACACCTGCAAAAACGGTTTTATGTTGCATGAGCGAATCCATCACAATGACCATATTTTCATTGCGTTTGTACAACATGTGTTCACGATAAAAATCAGTATTTACAGCGGCGCCAATAGAATCGAGTAGCCAAATATTTCGATCTCTGTACGCGTCTTCTTGAACGGTATAGCGATTTTGATCTTTGAACATTTTTTGAACCCATTCATCCGGTTTTTTCTTCAAAATATTATACGCTGCGCGCGAAGTTAAATACCGCGATTCTTTGATGTCTTCTAAACTAATAATCGGTTTGTTGTTCTTTTTTCCTGCTTGGTAAATAAACATATCCAAGTAGGTTTCTTCTTCAAAATCATCCGCGCCAGCTTGTTTGCGGTACAAATATCCGTTGATGATTCTATTGTCAAATCGAATAATGCGTCGCACGGCTTCTTTCTTGGAAAATCGCGGATTGAAATTTCGATTGTAAAAATTCTCTTCCCCATAACTTTGTGGGGATTCTTCAGACATTTGTTCATAATTATGTGCCAGCCAGGTTGTCGGATCAGATTCTAGGGCAACCGTTTCGGCTTCATTCAATGCTTTAAAAAACACATCGTCCAATCGGAACGCAACTTTCTTACTCACGTGCATCGTTCCGTACAAAAAAGACGGTTTTTCCATGCCATTTCCAGAAACTTCCCAAAGCAGACTTTGTTTGTCTTCTTGAGCAATTAAAAAAGTGGTGCAGCACAGAAATAAGAGTGAAATATATAATCTCATAAAAAAGGTAGAAAAAATTAATGGTAATCGTGTTCTCGGTAAAATGTCAACTAATGTACTAAAGATATGAATTCTTTCATGTTAACAGAATCATAATGCGTAAAAAAGGCTTTTTAATGAGTGTATAAACATTTCCTATACTTGTCTGTGCAATATTTGAAGATAGAGTCGTATTTTTGTAATTCTTTAAAAAGAAGACTAAAAAACAAACAAATGAAAGGTGTATTACTGATAAATCTTGGTTCGCCAGATAGCCCAAATCCTAAAGACGTAAAAACATATTTAGCCGAATTCTTAATGGACGAACGCGTGATTGATGTTCCAAAATGGCTTCGAACGTTCTTAGTAAAAGGAATCATTCTCAATACGCGTCCGAAAAAATCGGCAAAAGCCTATCAAAAAATCTGGTGGGATGAAGGTTCTCCATTAATCATTATCTCTGAACGTTTTCAAGAAAAAATTAAAGCGCGCGCCAAAGTGCCTGTTGCATTGGGAATGCGTTACGGTTCCATGAGCATTCACAAAGGATTGAAAGAATTGCACGATCAAGGTGTAGATGAAGTATTGGTTGTTCCACTGTATCCACACTACGCGATGTCTTCGTACGAAACGGTAGTTGTCAAAACGGAAGAAGAGCAAAAAGCACACTTCCCAAACATGGAATTGACAGTTGTGCCGCCTTTTTACAAACATCCAGATTACATCCGCGTACTTTCAGAAAAAATAAAAAAACACATCGCAGACATTGATTACGATCATATTCTGTTTTCGTATCACGGAATTCCAGAAAGACATATTCGTAAATCTGATCCAACAAAATCGCATTGCAAAATGGACGGAAGTTGTTGCAATACGCCGTCAAAAGCACACGAATATTGCTACAGACATCAATGTTTTGAAACCACAAAATTAGTGGGTGAATATTTAGACTTGCCAGCAGATAAATTCAGCAACTCGTTCCAATCGCGTCTCGGTGGCGATCCTTGGTTAAAACCGTATACGGATAAAGAATTTGAACGTTTTCCAGAAGAAGGCAAAAAGAATTTAGTTGTCATCACGCCAGCATTCGTAGCCGATTGTTTGGAAACGCTTGAAGAAATTGCAATGGAAGGTGAAGAAGAATTCAAAGAAGCTGGAGGAGAAGAATATCAGCATATTCCTTGCCTAAACGACGATGATGAGTGGGTAAAAGTTATGACCCGTTGGATTAACGAATGGAGTGTAACTTCCGAAGCTAAAGAAGAAATAAACGCCTAATGGCAACCAACAAATCTGCCGAACTAGGAACGCAACCCATCGGTAAATTGCTCATTGCACAAGCGGTTCCAGCGTCGATTGGAATCCTTGTCATGTCGCTCAATATGGTTGTTGATACCATTTTTGTGGGACAATGGATTGGTGCGATGGCAATTGCGGCAATAACGGTTGTGGTACCGCTTACCTTTTTAATAGCTTCTATTGGAATGGCAATTGGTGTTGGTGGCGCGTCCATCATTTCCAGAGCGTTAGGAAGAGACGATCACGACAAAGCACAGCGAACGTTTGGAAACATGATTGTCATGTCGTTCGGTTTGGCAATTTTCTTTGTCATTGTCGGACTCATCTTTAAAGAAGAAGCCTTGGCATTATTTGGTGCGAAAGGTAAAATTTTACCGCCCGCCGAAATCTACTATGTCATTGTCATGTACGGAATTCCTTTTTTGGCATTGTGTATGACGGGAAATCCTGTGGTGCGTGCAGAAGGCAAACCAAAATTTGCCATGGTTGCGTTGATTCTTCCTGCGTTTGGAAACATATTTTTCGATTATTTATTTATCAATGTGTTGGATATGGGCATGGCAGGCGCGGCTTGGGCAACGTCCATTTCGTACTTTATCTGCTTTCTCTTCATCTATTGGTTTTTCCTATCAAAACACAGTGAACTTAAAATTAAATTGCGTTGTTTCAAGTTAGAACATGCTATTGTGCGTGAAATAACAGAACTCGGTGGTGTAACCTTGGCGCGACAAGGAATGGTGAGTATTCTTTCCATCATTCTCAATCATACACTATTTCAATATGGCGGCGAAACGTCGGTTACCATTTATGGAATTATCAGCAGAATGTTAATGTTTGCACTATTTCCTGTGATGGGAATTTCGCAAGGATTTCTACCAATTGCAGGTTACAATTACGGAGCAGAAAAGTTGGCGCGTGTGCGCGAAAGTATCAATATATCCATCAAATATGGAACAGGTTTGGCGTTGATAATCTTTGCCGTCATCATGTTTTTTCCAGAACAAATCACGCAAGTGTTCACCAAAGACGAAACCGTTATTCGTGAAACGCCAAATGCACTGCGTTGGGTATTTCTAGTCACACCATTAATCGCGGTACAAATGATTGGTGCAGGCTATTTTCAAGCCATTGGAAAAGCCGTTCCTGCGTTATTGCTCACCTTAACCAAACAAGGTTTTTTCCTCATTCCGTTAATTCTCATCTTACCACAATACTTTGGAATCTTTGGAGTTTGGGTTGCCTTTCCAATTGCCGATTTGATGTCAACGATTGTTACTGGTTGGTATTTAAATCGGGAAGTGAGACGTACGTTGAAGTGATCTTAGATGTTAAATGTTGAATTTTAAATGTTGAATTATTTCAAAGCACAATTTGTTTCTTTTAGAAACTACGCAGTTGTTTATAAAGTGTAGTATTATCAAACAAAGACAACACATTGAGTGATGAATTAGTATTGAGAAGTTTCAAATATCATCTGAGTATATTTTAGATTGCCTTTTAGATTTTTAGATGCTGAATGTTGAATTATTTCAAAGCACAATTTGTTTCTTCTAGAAACTACGCAGTTGTTTAGAAAGTGTAGTATTATCAAACAAAGACGTCACATCGAGTGATTTTCGTTAGAAAATTGTATCGAGATGTACTTTGAAGTTTATTCCGTATTTGTGAGTATTCCTCGATAGCTTTATTGAGGGCAGTCGAAATACAATTTTTCTCCATTTCATTTCGAAAAACCACTCGAAAAGCCGCTTGCTTTTATTTATAGGTTAAGAGTTATTAAAAACAAATCCACAAAACAACAATTAACAAAAACACAAATCCATCCTAAAAGAATAATCCGTATTTTAGTAGCTAAAACCAAACGAGCCTAAAAAATGCGAATTACAACTCTACTACTGGCGCTATTTCTTACCCTAGCCAGCCAATTGGAAGCACAAGCACAAACTTTTGACGAAACGTATTATAAAAACCTAGAATACAGACTTATCGGGCCGTTTCGTGGCGGACGAAGCGCCGCAGTCACAGGCGTTCCCAACAAACCAAATTTGTTCTACTTTGGAGCAACAGGCGGCGGAATTTGGAAAACAACCAATGGCGGACGCGCTTGGGAAAATATTTCTGACGGTTATTTTGGCGGAAGTATCGGTTCCATTACGGTTTCAAAAAGCGATCCGAATGTCATGTATGTTGGCGGTGGTGAAAAAACCGTGCGTGGAAATGTTTCTTCAGGGTACGGCGTTTGGAAAAGTGTCGACGCTGGAAAAACATGGAAAGCTTCGGGACTTAAAAATTCACGACATATTCCAAGAATGGCAGTGCATCCTACAAATTCAGATATTGTATATGCTGGTGTGATGGGAAATATTTACAAATCTTCCAATGATAGAGGTGTTTACAAAAGTATAGATGGCGGAAAAACATGGAAAAAAACCTTGTTTGCCAATGCAGATGCAGGTGTTGTCGATTTGCTAATTGATCCTACAAACCCAAGAATTCTGTACGCTTCTACCTGGCGAGTTCGCAGAACGCCGTACAGTTTAAGTTCTGGTGGCGATGGTTCCGCTTTGTGGAAAAGTACCGATAGCGGCGAAACGTGGACAGAAATCTCCACGAAAAAAGGATTTCCAACAGGAACTTTGGGAATTATTGGAGTTACCGTTTCTCCACTTAACAATCAACGTGTTTGGGCAATTGTAGAAAACAAAGACAAAGGTGGTTTGTACCGAAGTGAAGACGGCGGCGAAACGTGGACGCAAGTCAACAGCGAACGTAAATTGCGTCAGCGCGCTTGGTACTACACACGTGTGTATGCAGATACCGAAAACGAAGATGTGGTGTATGTATTAAACGTGCGTTATCATAAAAGTACGGATGGCGGAAAAACATTCAGTACGTACAACGCTCCGCACGGAGATCATCACGATTTGTGGATTGCACCCGAAAATCCAAAACGCATGATTATTGGCGATGATGGTGGCGCGCAAATAACCTATGATGGCGGCGAAACTTGGAGCACGTATCACAATCAACCGACGTCACAATTTTATCGTGTCACAACGGATAACAGTTTTCCTTATAGAATTTATGTAGCACAACAAGACAATTCTACCATACGAATTCCACATAGAACTGACGGACGCTCTATTTCGGAAGACGATTGGGAAAGTACGGCTGGTGGCGAATCGGCACATATTGCGGTCGATCCAAAAGACAATGACATCGTATATGGAGGAAGTTACGACGGTTTCCTCACGAGAGTAAATCATAAAAAAGGAACAGTTCGTGCTATAAATGTGTGGCCAGATAATCCGATGGGACACGGCGCAGAAGGCATGAAATATCGCTTTCAGTGGAATTTCCCAATTATTTTTTCAAAACACAATCCGAATAAATTATATACCTTTTCAAATCGTGTGCATGTCACCGAAAATGAAGGACAATCTTGGAAAATTATCAGTCCCGATTTGACGCGAAACGATCCGGAAAAATTGAAATCTTCTGGCGGACCGATTACGCAGGATAACACTTCCGTAGAATATTACTGTACTATTTTTGCTGCGCAAGAATCGTCATTGAAAGAAGGTTTACTATGGATTGGAAGTGACGACGGATTGATTCATATCACGCAAGATGGTGGACAAACTTGGCAAAATGTAACGCCAAAAGGAATGCCCGATTGGATGATGATCAACAGCATTGAGCCAAGTGCATTTGATGCAGGAACGTGTTATGTAGCGGGAACGAAATACAAAACAGGCGATTTTAATCCTTATATCTATAAAACGACTGATTACGGAAAAACGTGGACAAAAATTACGAACGGAATTAATTCGGAGCATTTTACACGCGTGGTTCGTGAAGATCCAAAACGCAAAGGTTTACTGTACGCAGGAACGGAAACAGGCATGTATATTTCGTTTGACGATGGAAAAAACTGGCAATCGTTTCAGCTAAACTTGCCAATTGTTCCAATTACGGATCTAATCGTAAAAGACAACAATTTAGTCGTGGCGACACAAGGAAGAAGTGTGTGGATTATTGACGATTTAACCGTGATTCACCAACAATACAATCTCACAAAAAATGCACACATTCTTTACAAGCCAAAAGATAGTTACAGAATGCGCGGCGGTTCTCAAAAAGGAAGTAAAACCGAAGGAACCAATCATCCAAATGGCGTGATGACGTTTTTCTATCTCAATGAGTATGACGAAAAAGATGAGGTTTCGCTAACGTATATGGAAGCGAATGGTGATGTTATAAAAACATTCAGCACAAAAAATAAGGAGAAGGACAAACTTACGGTTGACAAAGGCGCGAATATGTTTGTGTGGAACATGATGTATAAAGGTACAGAACGTTTAAAAGGAATGATTTTGTGGTGGGCAAGTCTCAACGGACCAAAAGCAGTGCCAGGCGAATACAAAGTAAAATTGACCGTGAAAAAAGAAGGAGAAGATGCGGTTGAAATCACGAAACCTTTTACAATTTTAGCCGATAAAAGAGCCGAAAGTACGCTTGCCGACATGCAAAAGCAATTTGATTTCATCAAAGATGTGAATGCTACGATGGACAACGCACACAAATCGATCAAAAAAATTCGTAAGATCAATGCAAAATTGACCTCTTTTGCAACACAATATAAGGACGACGAAAACGTAAAAGAATTGGTAGACAAAGCGAAGGAATTGAAAAAGCAATTCACGGAAATTGAAGAAGCGTTGTATCAAACGAAAAACCGCAGTGGACAAGATCCGTTGAATTTTCCAATTCGTCTCACAAACAAATTAGGACACTTAAATTCGCTCGTAAGCATGGGCGATTTTGCACCAACCGAACAAGATATTGCGGTGAAAAACGAATTGACACAAAAAATTAATGCAGAACTCAGCACATTCAACAACTTGATTGATACTGAAATCAAAGCGTTTAACGATGCTTTTAATGCGAAAAAACTAAATTATCTCTTTATAGAAGACTAAATGTTATTAGAATATTACGGTTACATAAAAGCACTGCATTTAATATTTGTAGTCACATGGTTTGCGGCGTTATTTTATATTCCGCGCTTGTTTGTATATCAAATTGAAGCCTTTCACAAACCTTCGCCTGACAAGGAAATTTTAGGCACACAACTCAAACTTATGGCAAAACGCTTGTGGTTTATTATTGGGTGGCCATCCATGGTGTTGGCAACTCTTTTTGCAGTGTTGCTACTCATTGCCAATGCATCTTTATTGCAATTGGGTTGGATGCACGTAAAGCTAGCATTTGTATTTTTGCTAATTCTATATCATTTAAAAACACACCAAATGTACAAGCAATTGCAAAAAGATGACGTGCGGTATACGTCCAATTTTATGCGATTGTGGAATGAAGGTGCGACATTTATTCTATTTGCCGTGATCTTTTTGGTGATTTTAAAAAGCGCTATCAATTGGATTTTTGGCGTGATTGGAATTTTCGTATTAGGAATCTTATTAATGATTGGATTTAAAGTGTACAAACGCATCCGCGAGAAGAATCCGAATGCCTAATTTTGGCTTGATTATTGTGCGAAAGCAAGGAAGATAAACCCACATTCATGAAACCCGCTAGACTTTCATTACGTTCCCGAATATTTGCTTACATGATTCTACTGATTTTGGTAGCTTCTATTTTAATTGCATTGGTGACTATTTATCAATACAGTGAACAATCGAACGATTACCATTTGCGTCGTTTAGATCGAAAGGAAAAGCAAGTAAAAGGGCACATCAAATACTTGATTAATTTTGAAACAACCTATGTTGTCAGTGAAGAAAATTTAGCATTGATCTTTAAGGAAGAAATCTACAAAATTGCCGATATTCACAACGTAACCTTCAATTTGTACGACTTGGAAGGTGGTTTTTTGAAAACTTCAGATACATCTATACGAAGTGAAGGAATTATTGAATGTTTGCCCGCTAAAATTCTAAACAATCTGCAATACGATATTGACAAACATTACGTAGATGATATTGCTGTTGAAAACGGCACCGAATATCAATCTTCATACAGTATTATTACGGATATCAAATCAAAACCGCTCGGAATTATCAATCTTCGGTACAAGTTAGACAATACCTTCAGCGATAGCGAACTGCGCGAATTTTTAACACGATTGGGATATACGTACGTTTTAATGTTGCTGATCGCGATTGTATTTGCGTATTTTATTTCCAAATACATTACAAAATCACTCAAAAAAATTGGTGAAAAGCTCGATCAGACACGTTTCAATCAACGGAATGAAAAAATTATTGTGGAAGATGCAGGTGAAGAAATTTACAACCTAATCAACGCGTATAATAGTATGATTGACGAGTTGGAAGAAAGTGCGGTAAAACTGGCGAAAAGTGAACGAGAACAAGCGTGGCGTGAAATGGCAAAACAAGTAGCGCACGAAATCAAAAATCCGCTAACACCCATGCGTTTGAGCGTGCAAAGTTTCCAACGAAAGTTTGATCCGAATGATCCAAACATTCATCAAAAAGTAGACGAATACACTAAAACGCTTATTCAACAGATAGATACAATGAGCAATATTGCGTCTGCATTCTCCAATTTTGCCAAAATGCCAGCACAGCAAAACGAAATGTTGAACGTGGTCGAAATTACACGTTTGGCAATGGAGTTGTTCACCGAAGATTATATTAATTACTCGTATGAAGAAAGTGAAATAATTGCCAAGTTTGATCGAACACAACTCATTCGTGTGGTTACGAATTTGGTAAAAAATGCCATTCAAGCCATTTCTGACGAACGTCCGCCACGAATTGAAGTTCGCGTGTTTGAGCAGGATGATAAAGTGATGATTACCGTTCAGGATAACGGAATTGGAATTTTAAAAGACAATGCACCGAAAATATTTGAGCCTAAATTTACCACCAAAACAAGTGGAATGGGATTAGGACTCGGAATGGTAAAAAATATTGTAGAAACTTACGACGGAAATATTACTTTTACATCAGAAGAAAACAAAGGCACCACTTTTAGAGTGTCATTTCCAAAAATCTAAATAACCATGAGCTACGAAAACATCCTTGTACAAAAAGAAAACGGAATTGCAACCGTAACGATCAATCGTCCCAAAAAGTTAAACGCGTTAAATCGTGATACCATTCAAGAATTACATACTGCTTTTTCAGCGTTAGAAGCTGATGCCGAAACAAAAGTGATTGTCCTAACAGGAAGTGGTGAAAAAGCCTTTGTAGCAGGTGCTGATATTAGTGAATTTGCTGATTTTTCAGTGGACGAAGGTGGAAAATTAGCGGCAAAAGGACAAGAACTCTTATTTGATTTTGTACAGAATTTAGGAACACCTGTTATTGCTGCTGTAAATGGATTTGCACTTGGTGGCGGATTGGAATTGGCAATGGCAGCACATTTCAGAATCGCGAGTGACAATGCCAAAATGGGCTTGCCAGAAGTATCGCTTGGCGTGATTCCTGGATATGGCGGAACACAACGTTTGCCACAATTGGTAGGCAAAGGAAAAGCCATGGAAATGATTATGACCGCTGGTATGATTGGCGCAGAAGAAGCCAAACAGTGCGGTTTGGTAAATCATGTGACAACGCAAGAAGAGTTGTTAGGTTTGGCAAATAAACTTGCGACTAAAATCACGCGAAACTCCTTAGTAGCTATTCGCGGTGCGATTAAAGCTGTGAATGCCAATTATGAAGATGGTGTAAATGGTTACAAAGTTGAAATTTCTGAATTTGGAAACTGTTTTGGAACGGAAGATTTCAACGAAGGAACTACTGCGTTTTTAGAAAAACGCAAAGCAAATTTCCCAGGAAAATAAAAGATACTTCTAGCAAAATACAGGTGTTTTCTCGTGTTTTTTAATGTTTGAGTGCTATTTTTTGGTATAAATTGTGATAATTTCCTATTTTGAGTAGGGTAAATAGTTGACTATAATGTTATTATAGTGATATACCAACCAATTCACAAAACCAACCATGAAAAAAACTGTACTTGCTATTCTATTTTGCGCGTTTGTCTACAACGTAAACGCACAATGTACCATAGATCCTTTTATTCAACAAAACTATGAATTGGATGCTCAATTGTTAGTCTTGCGTGAAATTTACAATAACACAAGTGATCCGGATTATGACAATCCGTTTTTAACACAATCCCGTGTAGATGCTTATCTAGAGAAGTTTTCAGCAATGTATGCCAATCCACAAAACTTAGTAGACGTAGATTCTATATTTAATGAATTTCAATTTCATGTAAATTCGTATAATTTAGCCTATAAAAAAATGGAATTCAAAGTGCCCACAACGGCGAGTTGGGTTCAAAATTTAAAAGATACTGGACAATCTGGTGTAACTGCGGTTGACGATTTTTTGACACAATATCAATTTTCAGTGACTAGTTTTTTTGATTATTCATCGGGAAGTAATGCAGGGCTCACAATATTTGAGCTGACTACGGCATACGATTTTTTGAACACCTATGCATTGATTGATGACTTGCAAAACACCTCTAGTGATATTACAGAAGTTGATGATAATTTGCTGGACCTTTTTGTATTATGTAATTACACAGGAATCCCCTATACGGTACAAGAATACGCACTGCCTCCCGCGGATCTTCCTGTAAATCAGTGTAATATATGGAAAAGTAGTACTTCTACAAATACTGAATTTATATTTGGTTTTTCATTAGGAATTTGTTTCAATCCTGGATCATATATTCCTAACCTTAGATATGTAACTGTTTCTGCTGATTGTAGTATGGTGACCTTTTCTAGAACGCTGTCTGCAGCAGAAGTTGAACTTATAGATGTAAAAATCTATCCAAATCCAGCTTCTGATTTTATAACTATAGAAGGAATTGACACTATTCAATCTGTAGAAGTTCATTCTATTTTAGGGAAAAGAGTAGGAGTTTCTATGAATACCAATTCACAACTTGATGTGAGCAAATTACAAAGCGGCATCTATTTCTTAAAAGTAATAGACGATCAAAATCGTTCTGCGATTAAGAAATTTATCAAACAATAAAAAGTTCATTTAAAAAGGCGCATTCAGAAAATACGTAAAGCCTTTTAAATACTAATATTTCTTTGTAAATTAAAGAAACATAAAACCCCGAAAATGACCGATATGGTTCAAAAACGGGGTTTTCTTTTTTCTCTAGCCATGAAAATACAAAGAATTTCTGATTTACAAACCCGTTTATCTCTTTTTTCGATATCTGAAAATTACACGCTGTTTTATGAGCGTTTTTTGCAAAGTGATTTAGGTAAGATTTATACAGCCATTCCTTGGGACGATTTGGTAGCCACTTTTAATATTAAGGAACACAAACTAGGTAGGAATATGCTTTTCAGTCCTAAAGGTCGTCTAGCTTTAATGTTTTTAAAACATTATGCTTGTTGTAGCGATAAACGTCTTTTAGAACAACTTAACAGTAATGTTGACTATCAGTTTTTTTGTGACATTTCTTTAGGTTTTAATCGGTTGACAAATTCTAAAATCGTGAGTCAAATACGATGTGAGTTAGCGGGCTGTTTGGATATTGAAGTCTTGGAAAAGTGTCTATACGTAAACTGGTCTGGTTATATAGAGAATCCTGATCAAGTCACTGTGGATGCTACTTGTTATGAGAGTGAACTGCGATATCCTACCAATCAAAAGCTACTATGGGAAGCTGTTCATTGGATGTACAATCAACTCCGCAAAAATGCTAAAGTAGTAGGGGTAAAAATGATACGCAGTAAATACTTGAAATGGAAACTACGTTATCATGGCTTTAGCAAGATGCGTCGTAAGTCCAAGTCCAAACGAAAATCACTGACACGGGCACTTTTATTGTTATTAAAGAAGTTTATCGACTTTGAAGCTCACTTACGTAAAAAGTACAACTTGCAAGCAAGTGTACAATACTATCGCAGAGTAGCCACCATCAAAAAAGCCTACCTCCAACAAGAACAGCACTTTAGAACAGGTGAAAAGATTAAAGACCGTATTGTAAGTATTGCAAAAGATTACCTGAGACCTATTGTTAGAGGAAAAGAAATCAAGCCTGTAGAATTTGGAGCAAAAGTCAATAAACTACAGATCGATGGAATTAGTTTTATAGAACACCTAAGTTTTAATGCTTTTAATGAGGGAACACGACTGCAAGCCACCATCTACAAAGCACAACAACTTACCCATAGAAAAACCAAGATTATTGGGGCAGATGCCATATATGCCACTAATAAGAATAGAAAATTTATCACAAAGCATCAGATCAAAACTGACTTTAAAAGAAAAGGGAAGCCGCCTAAAGACTATAAAGAGGAGCAAAAACTTAAGCGCCTAATCACAAAAGAAAGAGCTACACGATTGGAAGGTAGTTTTGGAAAAGAAAAAGAGCATTACCTTCTCAAAAAAATAAAAGCCAAAACAAAGCCCACGGAAACCTTGTGGATATTCTTTGGCATACATACCGCTAATGCTTTAGAAATCGGTAGAAGAATCTGCAAAAACCAACAAATAGCAGCATAAAATTTTAAAATAGCTTACCAAAACTATGGAATAGGTATGTCTTGTCGTTAACAAAATCAACCAAAAAGAACCTAAAAACGATTTAAAATGAAAATCCAAGAAATGAAATAGATCAAATCTTGGATTTTTATGTTTTAGCTAGCTTTAAGTGAGCTATTTTCTGAATGCGCCTAAAAACATAAAAAAATCCTGCTCAATACTGAGCAGGATTTTTAGCATATTCGTTTTAGTAGTAAGCTAAATAGGTATTACTTTTTAATCGTTAATTCTTTGATAATATTATCTGCGCCCGATAGTTTATCAACCAACCACAACACATATCGAATATCTACATTGATGGTGCGTTGTAATTTGTCGTCGAAAATGACGTCACCAGCCATGGCTTCAATATTTCCATCAAAAGCCAAACCGATCAATTCACCTTTTCCATTCAATACTGGCGAACCTGAGTTTCCTCCTGTAATATCGTTATTCGTTAAGAAGTTTACAGGCATGTATCCGTTTTTGTCTGCATATTGACCAAAATCTTTTTTCTTATATAAGTCCATTACTTCCGCAGGTAAATCAAATTCATCATCATTAGGCTTGTACTTTGCAATCATCCCTTTCATTGTGGTGTAATTGTTTATTTTCGCGTCGTTTCTAGCGTCTTTCGGTAATGCCACTACTTTTCCGTATGTTAAACGCAATGTAGAGTTGGCATCAGGATATTTTACGCTGCTTAGTTTTGACACACGCAATCCTTGTACAAATTTTCTATATGCTTTGCTGTACGCTTCCTCTGCGGTTGCAATTGCTTCTGGGTTTTCTCTGTATTTTGCGAGTAAGTCTTTCGACAGTAAATACAGTAGATCGTTTTCTAATAATACTTTGTTTGGATACATTAAAAATGCTTCCAAGCGTTCTTTCGATGTAAATATGCTCAATTCCATGATTGCATTTACGTAGTTTTCCAAATCGTCTCCTGCATCTTCTTTGAGTTGTTTTACAGCAGCAGGCAATTCATATCCAGATTTTTCAATATATAATTTTAATTGTGCTACCATCACATCTTTTTCCAAAGGCAAGTACATATTTTTAAAAGTATCATCAATCAATGCTTGTAATCTTGGCTGTAATTCTTCGCGTTTCGCTTTGTTTTGTTCTATGAAATATTCTAAGTTTCTACCAATTCTCCATGGAGCTACCGCAAATTTGCTTCCGCGTAAAAGACCAATTAAATAATTATCATGTCGTGCCTTATCGTTGGTTAGTGCATAATACGCATTGATATCACTCACCACATTTCCATACATTTCTTTGTTGCGTTTTTTATTTGCCCAACGATCAAATTTCTTTTCCAAAGCACGTTTTTTGTCGGCTGTCCCATGTTTGGTTAAGGCATCAATCATTCCTTGTCTGTTCTTCCAATAATTGGCAATTCCTGCGTATGCAGAAGCATATTTCAGATTTACATCTTCACTATTGTCCATATGTTTTTTCATGACATCCATACTCACCTTTGAAGCTTCAACCCAAGCAGGGTAGGCATATTGTACGTTTTGTTCAATTCCTTCCGCAGGCATCCAACGGTTGGTACGCCCAGGATACCCTAAAATCATGGCAAAATCATTTTCTTTCACACCAGTTAAATCTACTGCCAAGTGTTTTTTAGGTTTCATCGGAATGTTATCTTCTGAATATTTTGCAGCATTTCCATCTTTATCAGTATACACTCTAAACAGTGAAAAATCTCCTGTATGGCGCGGCCATTCCCAGTTATCGGTATCTCCACCAAATTTTCCAATACTTTCCGTTGGCGTTCCTACCAAACGAACATCTTCATAATCTTCATACACAAAAAAGTAAAATTCATTTCCTTGGAAGAAAGAACGTACCGAAACCGTGTATTTTCCGCCTTCATTGTTTTCTTTCTCAATAACGGCAATTTCTTTATTGATAGCAGCTTCTCGTTCTTTTTCGGACATTGTATCGTTTACTTTTGACAAAATACGCTCACTTACGTCGTCCATTCGTACAAAAAAGCGAACATACAAACTTTCAGGTTTCAATTCTTCGTCAAAGCTTTTTGCCCAAAAACCATTTTTTAGATGATTTTTTTCTTCTGTAGATAATTCCGCAATCGCATCATATCCACAGTGGTGATTGGTCAATACCAATCCTTGTTCGGAAATAATACTCGCTGTACAACCACCATTAAATTGCACAATGGCATCTTTAAGACTATTATTATTAATGCTATAAATTTCTTCGGCGGTTAGTTGTAACCCCATTTTTTGCATATCTCTATGATTCAATCTGTCGATAAACATCAAGAACCACATGCCTTCATTGGCTTTTGAACTTGTAGGCATCATAAAAATGCTTACAATGATAAATAGAATTATTTTTTTCATGTATTTGTGTTTTTTAGAGGGCTAAATATACTTAAAATTGAAACTTTTTATTGGGAGATTAACGAATAATTATAATTTGAAAGATAGCATCTAAATTCCCGTAGTTGCAGTTCTTTTACACGTGTAAGAAATATTTCAAATACGATGTTTTTTACTTTTGAAAAAAAGAAAGAAAACCTTGGGAAATTCAACTACAATAAAAGGCAGAGGTGCGCAAAAAAATGTACACAATCGTTTTTTGGAAAATGCACACGAAGTGCGTTCCGATTTTTTAGAATATTGCCAAAAAGAAGGCGAAGAAGCCGATAAAAACAAAACAACGTATATCAACGTATTTCCCAAAACTATCCTTAACAAAGTTACAAGTCCCGATGTAGGCATGGAGTATTCGCTAAATCCGTATCAAGGTTGTGAGCATGGTTGTATTTATTGTTACGCCAGAAATAGTCATGAATTTTGGGGTTTTAGTGCCGGATTGGATTTTGAACGAAAAATTCTCATCAAACAAAATGCGCCGCAACTCTTAGAATCTACCATAAAAAAGAAAACCTGGAAAGCGCATACCATTGTATTATCGGGAAATACTGATTGTTATCAACCTGCGGAAAAAGAACTGAAAATCACCCGAAATTTGTTGAAAGTATGCTTAAAATACAGACATCCTGTAGCCATTATCACTAAAAACTCACTCATCCTACGCGATTTAGATGTGTTGAAAGAATTGGCAAAAGACAATCTCATTGGTGTTAATATTTCCATAACGTCCTTGTCGGAAGAAACACGCCGCGTGTTGGAACCGCGCACCGCAACCATCAAGAAACGACTAGAAACGGTGAAAACACTGGCGGAAAACGGAATTCCTGTGAATGTGATGCTGGCGCCTATAATTCCGTCCATCAACAGTCATGAAATTCTGCCTTTGGCGAAAAAAGTATCGGAATTGGGTGCCACTTCCATTGCGTTTACCATTGTACGATTGAATGGCGCGATTGGTGAAATTTTCACCGATTGGATTCGCAAAACCATGCCTGACAAAGCGGATAAAGTATTGCATCAAATAGAAAGTTGTCATGGCGGTACGTTGAACGATAGTCGCTACGGACATCGGATGCGCGGCGAAGGAAAAATAGCAGAACAAATTAGAAACTTAATTCATCTTGCCCGACGCAAATATTTTAAAGATAAAAAAATGCCGAAACTCAATACGAAACTTCATGAACACTACAAAAACGGGCAATATTCGTTGTTCTAAAAACGCTCACAAACTAAAAACCACGCTTACAAACTAATATGCGTGTTGCGTAGAATATTCTTATATATTTATACAAAGAACCCCAATTTTCAACGTGAAAAATGTACCATCAAACATAAATCACAATGAAAAAAATAATAGTGTGTATGCTTTCGTTTTTTGTACTTTCGTGTGCATCTGATGATGAATTAGTGTCAATTACAGAAGAAAACAGCATCAGTTTTCATCTAAATGGAGTTGCATATTTTATAACGGAATATGATGTTGGAATTGATCCGACAGATTCCAATATGCGGATGATTGAAGCTGTATTTGACAACGACACCAAAAAAATATCCTTCTTTGTCATTGTAGAAGAAACCAACGAAATAGAACGTTTTGTGTTAGAAGAACATGGCGTTTCGTGGATTTCCGAATTTGGATTGGGATATAGAGATACTTCTATCACAACGCATACAGACAGTAAAATGGAAGGAACATTCAACATTATCATGGAAGACAGAAACGGTCAGCCTTTACATATATTTATCAACGGAGTGATTAATATTGGGTTTTAGTTGTTGGCTAATTACACTATAAAAACAAAAAGCGTAGCATCATGAGACACTACGCTTTTCAACATTAATTGTGTTGGTTGAATCTAAAATTTAATACGTTCTGAAAATTCTCGTCCTTGACTTTCAAAGAAAACGGTATAACTTCCTTTTTTCTCTTTCGAAAGTTCAAATATACGTTCCATAATTTTTGTGTTTTCAACTTCTTCTGAAAAAAGTAGTTCTTTTCCCTGCTGAAAAGATGGTGTGTAGTATAATTTCATCTTCAAAGGTGCTACATCTAAAGAAAGTCGAGAAACAAATAAGTAATTGTCTTCCAAACGAACGGTTGGTTTGTAAATGACAGTTTCATTCTTTTTGTCAAATGTAACCTTGTTTGAAGCGACTGTAAATGGAATGACTACAATTTTTACATCTTTATCCAACTCTACATAATAGTTTCCATCAGGTAAAGAAGTAAGGTCAAAACCTTTGGCATAACTTCCATTTTTTTGAATCGATTCTTTATAAACGATGAGTAAATTAGCGTCTTTAATAACCAATTGATGTCCTTTCTTCACATTATCAAATGTGATGACAGTAGGTTCTTTGTGATTGTCTAAAGAAGATGTACCGTTCGCAAAACTAAGCATACTTACGATCATCATTCCCGTGCATACGATGTGTTTCATTCTTTTGTTCATGACTTTGTGTTTTAAATAATTACAGTACAAATGTAGGTTTGATGTTGCCATGGAAAAACGCCTATTTTGGCAGATTTGTGTGTTATTTTAACCGTTAAATAATTGTAAACTTTTTTATAAGTTAAAATAGCATAGAATTAAGATAAAAGAACACACTTTTTAGGCAGATTTAGTCGTAAATTTGTACAGCTAGTAAACATCTTGCTGTGAATACGAAACCTACATTAGAAAAAATAACGCCTGCGTTTGGAAATTCAATTCTTGTGGCACAAAATACCAAAAAGCGAAAACGAGAATCGGCATTTTGGCATTTTCACCCAGAAGTGGAATTGGTGTATGTAAATAAAGGAAAAGGAAAATGCCATATTGGAAATCATTTGTCGTATTTCAACAACAGCCAGTTAATTTTGATTGGTTCTAATTTGCCGCACAATGGTTTTGCCGATCGCTTAACGTCGAAAGGAAAAGAAACGCTGATACAGTTTAAAACTGATATATTAGGGAAAGAATTTTACAATTTGCCTGAAATGCAAGCCATTTCACTCTTACTAGAGAAAGCAAAAAAAGGAATTCGGTTTAAACCAGAAACTAAAAGAATTGTGGGGCCAAAAATTGAAAAACTGCCCAAATATGAAGGGTTTAAAAGAATCATTAAACTGTTAGAAATTCTGGATATGTTGGCGGTTGCAGAAGATTATGAGTTGCTCAACGTCGACGGATTTGCCTTTGAAACACAACCGCAAGACAGTGTAAAGATTGATACGATTTTTAAATACATCAACAGTAACTTTCAGCGTCACATTAGCTTGGACGAAATCGCGGATGAAGTCAACATGACTGTTCCTGCATTTTGTAGATACTTTAAAAAAGTAACAGGAAAAACCTTTACCAAATTGGTGAACGAATACAGAGTGGTATTTGCCACAAAATTATTATTGGAAAGTCAAAATAGCATTACTGAAATTTGCTATGAAAGTGGTTTCAACAACTTTTCACATTTCAACAAACTCTTCAAAGAAATTACCGGAAAAAGTGCCTCTAAATACAGAAGTGAAATGAAAATGATGATTCAATAACCCAGCACCTTTTCAAGCTTTTCCATTCCATTCCGCAAAAAACTGCGCTAAAAACTGTTCCATAAACACATGTCGTTGTTCGGCAATTTTTTGTCCAGTTTTCGTATTCATTTTATCTTTCAACAATAATAGCTTTTCATAAAAATGATTGATGGTTGGTGTAGTCGATTTTTTATATTCCGCTTTGGACATATTTAGATTTGGTGCAATTGCAGGATCGTACAACTTTCGATCTTTAAATCCGCCATAGTTAAAACAACGTGCAATTCCAATCGCGCCAATGGCATCCAAACGATCTGCATCTTGAATCACATCCAACTCTGGCGAACGAAATTGCTGCTCAAAATTTCCACCTTTAAACGAGATATTACTAATAATGTTTTCAACATGCACAATGTCCGCTTCCGCCACAGCGACACTTTCCAAGAAATTCCGCGCTACTTTTGGTCCAATCGTTTCGTCACCATGGTGAAACTTTGAATCGGCAATATCGTGTAATAACGCGCCGAGACTCACAATAAAAACGTCTACAGTTTCTTCTTTGGCAATCAACAACGCATTTTTGTACACACGTTCTATATGAAACCAATCGTGTCCACCTTCTGCATTTGCTAAGGTTTCTTTCACAAACACAATCGTTTTTTGGATGATTTCTTCTTTAGATAATGACATAACGACTTCTCTTTTCAGTATAAAAAATTATGCAACAACAATGTGTGAAGTAATTACTTTTTCAAGCTGTGCAATCAGTTCTTGGTATGTTGCCTTTGGATAATCGCTCAGTAAAATAGGCGGATGCGCATCAATCGTAATTTTTGCACCCAAACCTAATGGAAACTTTCCATATTTGGTCGTTTTCCATGAATTATTGATTGTTACGGGAATAATCTGTGCATTCGGAATGTACTTAAATAATACCTCCAATCCTCTAGTTTTAAACGGTTTTGGAATGCCGGTGCGACTGCGTGTTCCTTCAGGAAAAATAATGCCTGCGTAATTGTTATTGTAAATAAGTTTTGCAAATCGGATAATTTCTGCAATGGATTGCTTTTGATTCTTTCTGTCAATCAACGCAGCGCCTGTTTGTCGTAAACTAAACGAAATGCTTGGAATGCCTTTTCCCAATTCTTTTTTGCTGATAAATCTCGGATAATGCTTTCGAAACATCCAAATCAATGGTGGAACATCGTTCATACTTTGATGATTTGACACAATAATCACAGGTTTATCTTTCGCCAATTTGTACTGATTGCGAAGTCGGTAACGCGTACCCAAAATAGCATGACAATACATCAAACTAATTTGCAACGCATTCACACTACGTTGATGTCCGTTGTGTCCGCCAAGCTTCAAAAAAATCCATTGAATGGGATGAAAAATCACTAGCAACAATCCAAAAACAAGCATATAAATACTTGAAAGTAGGTAGGATATAATTTTCATTACTTCCTTATATTTTATATTGATTCAACAAAAAAACAAAACCACGCGATGGCGTGGTTTGTATAACGTATTCGATAAAAGTGAATTAGCAATTTTCGTTGTACGCATCTTTCAGGTTTTCAGCAATCATTTCTGCTGGTCTTCCTTCAATATGATGACGTTCTAACATGTGTACTAACTGTCCATCTTTAAACAATGCCATGCTTGGAGACGATGGAGGAAAAGGAATCATATAGCTTCTTGCTTTATCAGTTGCTTCTCTATCTACGCCTGCAAAAACCGTTACTAAATTATCAGGTTTTTTATCATTATCTAAAGACATACGTGCGCCAGGTCTTGCATTGGCTGCAGCACAACCACACACTGAATTTACAACAACTAAGGTTGTCCCTTCTTTTGCTAACGCAGAGTCAACAGCTTCTACCGTATGTAATTCTTCAAAACCTACTGCGGTTAAATCGGCGCGCATTGGTTTTACCAATTCTGGTGGATACATAATCTTTATAAATTAAATTCATTAATAATTTTGCAAAGATACGGATAAATCCTATTGCACCCGAATTCAGAAATGCTGTTTTTTTGTTAAAGAAAACTGAAAATGTAGTAGCTATTTTTAGAAATATACTGGTTGTCAATACTTTTTTCTCGGGAAAATGTATCTTTGGTAAAAAACAAGATATGAGTGGATTTGCAAGCTGGATTGGAGGCGCGTTAGGTTGGACACTTGGTGGCCCTATTGGAGCCGCTATTGGTTTTGCCATCGGATCAGCCGTTGATAAAGCAACGTCAAAAGGATTATTACTGGATGAACCGAAACAATCAAAAAAACGCCGTCGTAAAAGAGCTGAACCTACGTATGAAAAACGGAGAAGGCGCAGAACTACCACTGCGGAAAAGCAATCGCAAACCAAATCAGGAGATTTTGAAGTGAGTTTGTTGGTGCTTTCTGCGATTGTGATGAAAGCAGATGGCGAAGTTTCCCAATCTGAAAAAGATTATGTGCGTGATTATTTTATAAAAATGTATGGGAAAGAACGTTCTAATAATGCGTTTAAATTGTTCAACGGATTATTGAAAAAAGAAGATATTTCCACACGTCAAGTTTGTCAGCAAATCCAAACGTTTATGGACCATTCGTCGCGTTTGCAATTACTACATTACTTATTTGGTGTGACCAAAGCAGACGGACACGTAAGCGAAGAAGAAGTAGAACTGATTGAAAAAATAGCAGGATATCTATACATTAACGATCGCGATTATCAATCGATCAAAGCAATGTTTTACGATCCAATTGATGCTGCGTATCGCATTTTAGAAATTGACAAATCGGTTACGATCAACGAAATCAAAAAAGCCTATCGTAAAATGGCGAAAAAATACCACCCTGATAAACTGCAACACTTAGGTGAAGAACACGTAAAAGGCGCAGAAGAAAAATTTCAACGTGTACAAAAAGCTTACGAACAACTGCAAGAAGAACGCGGTTTTTAAATTCCCAAAATAAAATGTAAGTTTGAAACACAAACCCCAAACCCCAAACCTAAAACCTACAATTACTTATGAGCGACTTTTGGATTTTCTTTAAATTAGGACTCAATCACGTATTAAACTTTGACGGATACGATCATATTTTATTCTTAATTGTACTTGTTGTTGCGTATGTGTTTAAAGATTGGAAACGCGTATTTTGGATTGTCTCCGTATTTACGATCGGACATACCATTTCTTTAGCATTATCAACATACAATGTTATATCTGTTCGTGTCAATACAGCGGAACTACTTGTATACGTAACCATTATTGCGACTGCATTGTACAATATATTTACTGCTGGGAAAAACAATAACAAAACAAAAATTGTCATTCTCTTAGTCGTCGCATTATTCTTTGGATTGATTCATGGTTTGGCATTCTCCAACTATTTCAAAGAAATGACCAACGGTATAGAAAGCAAGTTATTGCCAATGTTAGAATTTGCCTTAGGTGTAGAAGCGGCACAAATCATTATTGTTTTAGTTGTTTTACTACTTTCGTTCGTATTCCAAACCGTATTCCGTTTCTCCAAAAGAGATTGGGTAATGGTTGTTTCCTCCATTGTACTTGGTATCGCTTTTCATATTGTGGATGCGAATTTTTTGTAGAAGATACTTTCATAACCACAATTTTGGTAAAAAATTAACAACGAAGTTATTGTGATTCCATCAGAAACCTAATATCTTCGTTACAGAAGGTGAAGAAGCAACGATTACAGTTGCTTTTTTTCGCTTTAAAAAGTTACATTTGTACATGCTCAAACAAAAAAAAGCAAAATACGATCACGCCTATTTGCGCATGGCAAAAGAATGGGGAAAACTTTCCTATTGTCAACGAAGACAAGTTGGCGCGATTATTGTCAAAGATAGAATGATCATTTCTGATGGTTACAACGGAACACCTTCAGGATTTGAAAATTTCTGTGAAGATGAAGAAGGCTACACAAAATGGTATGTATTGCATGCGGAGGCAAACGCCATCTTAAAAGTAGCAGCTTCTACGCAATCCTGTGTTGGTGCCACATTGTATATTACGATGTCGCCATGTAAGGAATGTAGTAAGCTGATTCATCAATCAGGAATTACGAGAGTTGTGTATGTAGATGCGTACAAAGATGATTCAGGCATACAATTTTTAAAAAAAGCAGGCGTTGAAGTAGAACACATTCCTTCGGTTGAAGCGTCTTAAAACAAGCATATTTTGAATAAAAAAACACAATACTTACTTCCCGTGATCATTGCAGCCGCAGTTGCCGCAGGTGTATTTATTGGTGGAAAATTAAATTTCAGTGCTACGCCCGAAAAACTATTCTCATCCAACACAAGCAAAGACAAACTCAATCGCTTGATTGATTACATTGACTACGAATATGTAGATGATGTCGATGTGGACAGCATTGTGGATGTGACGGTAAATAATATCTTAGAAAATTTAGATCCGCATTCTGTATACATTCCTTCGGAAGAAGAAAAAAGAGTAGCAGAAAACATGCAAGGTGATTTTGTAGGTGTCGGAATTCGTTTTGATATCATCAATGATACGCTCACAGTTGTGAGAACCTTAGAAGGTGGCCCAAGTGTTGCCGCAGGAATCAGAGCGGGCGATCGCATTTTAATGGCGGACAAAGATACGTTGTACGGAAAAAATTTGCGCAACACACAAGTCATCAAACGATTGAAAGGTACAGAAGATACGTCTGTAAAATTGAAAATCTACCGTAAAAGCACTGATGAAGAGTTATACATTGATCTAAAAAGAGCCAAAGTTCCAATCAAAAGTGTAGTAGCGCATTACATGTTAACAGACGATTTAGGCTATATAAAAATCAATCGTTTTGCAGAAACTACCTATGACGAATTTGAAGAAGCATTGGAAAATCTGCAACAGCAAGGCGCTAAACATTTAACGTTGGATTTACGCAACAATCCAGGTGGAATTTTAGACATTACACGCGATATTGCGGATGAATTTTTGGAAGATGGAAAATTAATTCTGTTCACCAAAAATAAAAAAGGAGAGATTGATAACTATTACGCTACCGACAAAGGCGATTTTGAAGATGGCGAAATTTATGTGTTGATCAATGAAAAATCAGCATCAGCAAGTGAAATTGTAGCAGGCGCACTGCAAGACAATGATAAAGGTGTCATTGTAGGAAGAAGATCGTTTGGAAAAGGATTGGTACAACGACCAATGCCGCTCGGAGATGGTTCGGTAGTTCGTTTAACGATTTCACGTTATTATACACCAACAGGACGTTCCATTCAGCGTTCGTACAAAAAAGGGAACAACGATTATTTTGATGAATATTATGAACGTTTCAAATCGGGAGAATTGAAGTCGATGGATAGCATCAAAGTAGCAGATTCGCTCAAATTTAAAACGCCAAAAGGTAAAATTGTATATGGCGGTGGCGGCATCATTCCAGATGTATTTGTACCATTGACAAGTTCACCAGAAGAATTATCGCTGGAACGCGGATTGCGTGCAAAATTTGCTGGATATATTGATGAATTTGTCTTTGAAAAACTAGACACTGACAGAGCTGCGTATAGCAATATGTCGTTTCAAGAGTTTATGGATACTTTTGAAATTTCAGAAGAATTACTCCAAGAATATGCTGAATATTTTAGCAAAAAGCGCGGGCAACGTATCTACATAGAAAAATTTGCCAATCAAATGAAACGACACCTCAAAGCCGTGTTTGTTGAGCAATTATACGGAACCAATGAGTATGAACAACAACTCAATGTTGGCGATGCAATGATTGAAAAAGTGCTAGAGTTGCATGGGAATTAATGTGATTAGTACTGAGTATTGAGAAGTTAGTATTGAGAACTTTCAAAGAAAAATTCCGCAAGACTATTCTAAACAAAACACAATATCTTCATATTTTCAATAAAACTAGAACCGTCACTTCGTGTGGTTTTCGATAGAAAATTGTATCGAGAAGTACTTTGAAATTCTTACCAGAATTTTGCTCGATTTGACGTTTGTAACAATGTGTAGATTTTGAATGTTTGTTTAAAACTAAAGAGGATTCGTGTCAATTCAGTATAGTGAAGCGATCTAAAAATCTAGATTTTATCATGCACTTTCGTGTGATTGCCATCATTCCAAAGCGTTAAAATGTCAGTAGCAACCTGCGCGCCACTTCCTGCGGCAATGGCAAATTGACTTCTCCAACCGGCAATGGTGCCACAAGCATACAATCCATCTTTTACCAAATGATCATCGTTTTTTAAATACACACGATCTTTTTTGGCAGCCGCTCTTGGATGCGGCGCAATACATTCCTCCAAACCTTCAATCGTAAACGGTTTTGCATAATTCAACGCGATTACGACCAGTTTACTCTGATAGGTGTTTTTATTCGTTACGATTTGAAAATTGCCTGCTTCTCCTGTAATTTCAAGTACTTTTTCTTTGGTAATTTGTGTCACGTGCGGATACACTTCCGTGAGATGTGCTTGTCCTTCCATCAAAATTTCCGCACCTGTTTTTCCTTTTGGTAAGCCTAATACATTATTAAACAATGCATTTTGCAAATGGGAAGATCGTTGGTGAAGTACAATGCCAATCTTTTTATCTACAGCAAACGGTTTCTCTTTGGCAGAACCTAAAATGAGCGCGCATTGCATTCCTGAAACACCGCCACCAACCACAAGGACGTCAAACATTACTTCTTAGAATTATTAATTTTTTCCTGAATCTTCTTTGACGTCAAGAAAATCAATACAATCATAATAGCACACAAAGAAGCCAATACGCCTACTAAGGCTACCAAGCTGTCTCCTTGTAAAATATTGTCAAAATTTAGTTTGGTTACGTTGTAAATACAAAGAAACGCTGCTAACACGATAAACACATACGAGAATATTTTCATTTTTCTTTTCCTTTTAAAAGTGAATTTTTACGGTGCAAAATTACGCAAATATTTCTTGAATTCCCGTAGTAAATATTTTAACTGAAATTGCTAACAGGATGACTCCGAATACTTTTCGTAAAATACGAATTCCATTCTGACCAAGCCAGCGTTCTATCTTCACTGAAGCTTTCAACACAATATACATAATGATCATATTGATTAAAAGTGCCACGACAATATTTTCTGGACTAAATTCCGCACGAAGCGATAAAATAGACGTCAAACTTCCAGGTCCGGCAACCAATGGAAAAGCAATCGGAAACACAGACGCATCACTCATGGCATTTTCTTCATCTTCCTTAAACAAGGTAATTCCCAAAATCATTTCCAATGCCAAAAAGAACAGAACAAACGAACCTGCAATCGCAAATTGACTCGCCGTAATGCCAATTAAGTTCAACATACTTTGTCCCACAAACAAAAACACGGTCAAAATAACACCTGCAATAATGGTCGCTTTTCCCGATTGAATATGTCCTGTTTTGCGGCGTAAATCTATAATAATAGGAATGTTTCCAATAATATCAATCACGGCAAAAAGTACCATACTTGCCGTTAGAATATGTTTAAAATTTAGTTCCATTGTTGATCCTTTTTAAAATTTGCGGCAAAAGTATAGTATTCCTCCAATTTTCAATGCAAAATCATGTGTTTTTTAGTTTAAATTAAGGTGAAGTTTACGGTCGTAAAAAAATCATAGAATTGGCTGAAATTAAAACTGTAGAAAAAAGTATATTTGCCACATGTTTCAAATAGGAAAAACCATCATTTCAGAAGATATTATTGAAAACGACTTTGTGTGCAATCTCAGTGCGTGCAAAGGAATTTGTTGTGTAGAAGGTGATGCTGGTGCGCCACTGGAAGATGAAGAAATTAAAAAGTTGGATGCTATTTACGACACCGTAAAACCTTTTTTGCGAAAAGAAGGAATTGCGGCTATTGAAGCGCAAGGAACCTATATTGTGCGAGAAAATGGCGATTTGGAAACACCTTTGGTCAACGGTGCGGAATGTGCCTATGTAACGTTTGATCAAAATAATACTGCGATGTGCGGAATTGAACAAGCGTATAATAAAGGTGTAATTGATTGGAAAAAACCAATTTCTTGTCACTTATACCCAGTGCGTGTGGAAGCGTATAGTGATTTTGCAGCAGTCAATTATCACCGATGGCCCATTTGTGATGATGCGTGTAGTTTAGGGAAAGAATTACAAGTACCGATCTATAAATTTGTAAAAGAAGCCTTGATTCGAAAATTTGGAGAAGATTGGTATTTGGAACTTGAGAAAACTGCCAAAAAATTGGGACGCTAATCCATAAATCTCATTTTCTCATTTTTTTTCACAAACGCTTGTTTTATCGCTGTTAACAACGAATAGGTATTTGTAAGTTATTGATAATCAGTAAAAAATGCCGTTTTTTAAAAATGTTAAAAAGTAGGAAAAAACTGTACTGTTGTTAAAAACTCTCGAACTTTGTGAATAAGTTACACTTTCATTTCCGCCTACAATTTTCCATCTTTGTTATTCCCAAATCAAACAATAGTCTTTTACCCAATTTTACATTAAAAAACTCTATAATTTTATGTCATCAGCAATAGAACCCATCTTACAAGAAAACAAAGACAGATTTGTGATTTTTCCAATCAAACATGCAGATATTTGGGAATGGTATAAAAAATCGGAAGCTAGTTTTTGGACAGCGGAAGAAATTGACCTTCACCAAGATTTGACAGACTGGAATACAAAATTGAATGATGACGAACGTTATTTTATCAAGCATATTTTGGCATTTTTTGCCGCTTCAGACGGAATTGTAAATGAAAACTTAGCAGAAAACTTTGTCAACGAAGTACAATATTCAGAAGCAAAGTTTTTCTACGGATTCCAAATTATGATGGAAAACATTCATTCTGAAACATATTCGTTATTAATTGACACGTATGTAAAGGATGAAAAAGAGAAAAGCAAATTGTTTCAAGCAATTGAAAATTTTCCTGCTATCAAAAAGAAAGCCGATTGGGCATTGCAATGGATTGATTCACCAAGTTTTGCAGAACGTTTAATTGCGTTTGCTGCAGTAGAAGGTATTTTCTTTTCAGGTGCATTCTGTTCTATCTATTGGTTGAAGAAAAGAGGAATTATGCCTGGATTAACGTTTTCTAATGAGTTAATTTCTCGTGATGAAGGTGTACACTGTGATTTTGCAGTACACTTACACAACAATCACTTGGTAAATAAAGTTCCGAAAGAACGTATTCGCGGAATTATTGTAGATGCATTAAACATCGAACGCGAATTTATCACAGAGTCTTTACCTGTAAGTCTCATTGGAATGAATGCTAAATTAATGACACAATATTTAGAGTTTGTAACAGACCGACTCCTACAAGAATTAGGTTGTGAAAAAGAATACAATGTGTCCAATCCATTCGATTTTATGGATATGATTTCTCTTCAAGGAAAAACAAACTTCTTTGAAAAAAGAGTTTCAGAATACCAAAAAGCAGGTGTGCTGAACAAAGAAGAAGAGAAAGACAAATTTAGCTTTGACGCAGATTTCTAAAAGAAAACTCCTTTCATTTTGATTGCTTAGGGAATCAAAATTGTAAATACATTAATAAAACCCAACATGCCAATTTTTTCCCGAAAATTGGTAAAAAAACTAACCCCTTTTCTCAACGAAAGTGAGAAAAGCACAAAAAACAGATGAGCGTATGTTTGTAGTAAAAAGAGACGGAAGAAAAGAGCCAATGATGTTTGACAAGATCACTTCGCGAGTGAGAAAGTTATGCTATGGCTTAAATGATTTAGTAGATCCTGTAAAAGTTGCGATGCGTGTAATTGAAGGATTATATGATGGAGTAACCACTTCAGAATTAGACAATTTGGCAGCAGAAATTGCCGCCACCATGACGACAACGCATCCTGATTATGCACGATTGGCAGCGCGTATTTCCGTGTCAAACTTACACAAAAACACCAAAAAATCATTCTCGGAAGCGATGGTGGATTTGTACGAATATGTAAATCCAAGAACAGGAAAAAAAGCACCATTATTATCAGATGAGGTGTATAATGTAATTATGGAAAATGCAGATCGCTTGGATTCTACCATTATCTATAATCGCGATTTTGGATACGATTACTTCGGATTTAAAACCTTAGAACGCTCCTACTTACTAAAATTAAACGGTAAAATTGCAGAACGTCCACAGCACATGCTTATGCGTGTTTCTGTTGGAATTCACTTAAACGATTTAGACGCAGCGATTGAAACATACGAATTGATGTCTAAAAAGTACTTTACGCATGCAACGCCAACGCTTTTCAACTCGGGAACGCCAAAACCACAAATGTCATCTTGTTTCTTGTTAGCAATGCAAGATGATAGTATTGATGGAATTTACGATACGCTCAAACAAACGGCAAAAATTTCACAATCTGCAGGTGGAATAGGATTGTCTATTCACAATGTACGTGCAACAGGATCATACATTGCAGGAACTAACGGAACAAGTAATGGAATTGTGCCAATGTTGCGTGTATACAATGATACGGCACGTTATGTAGATCAAGGTGGCGGAAAGCGTAAAGGCTCATTTGCAATTTATGTAGAACCTTGGCATGCGGATATTTTTGACTTTCTAGACTTGAAAAAGAATCATGGAAAAGAAGAAATGCGTGCGCGCGATTTATTCTATGCAATGTGGATTCCAGATTTATTCATGAAACGTGTAGAAGAAAATGGACCTTGGACATTGATGTGTCCTAACGAATGTCCAAACTTATTCAACGTTCATAGTGAAGAGTTTGAAGCATTGTACTTACAATACGAAGCAGCAGGAAAAGGAAGAAAAACCATCAAGGCGCGTGAGTTATGGGAGAAAATCCTAGAATCTCAAATTGAAACAGGAACGCCATACATGTTGTATAAAGATGCGGCAAACCGTAAATCGAACCAAAAGAACTTAGGAACCATTCGTTCTTCAAATTTATGTACGGAAATCATGGAGTATACGTCTCCTGATGAAGTTGCCGTGTGTAACTTGGCTTCGATTGCATTGCCAATGTTTATCAAAGGAAAAGAATTTGATCACAAAGAATTATTCCGTGTGACAAAACGTGTGACGAAAAACTTAAACAAAGTAATTGATCGTAATTACTATCCTGTAAAAGAAGCAGAAAACTCTAACTTCCGTCACCGTCCAATTGGATTGGGTGTGCAAGGATTGGCAGATACGTTCATCAAACTGCGTATGCCTTTTACGTCTGATGAAGCAAAAAAGCTAAACCAAGAGATTTTTGAAACCTTATACTTTGCAGCAGTTACGGCTTCTATGGAAATGGCAAAAATAGAAGGTCCATACCAAACGTATGAAGGTTCGCCAATATCAAAAGGAGAATTCCAACACAATCTTTGGGGAATTAAAGATGAAGAACTCAGCGGACGTTGGGACTGGGGAAAACTGCGCAAGCAAGTAGCTGAAAATGGTGTGCGTAACTCGTTATTAGTAGCGCCAATGCCAACAGCATCTACCTCACAAATTCTTGGAAACAACGAGTGTTTTGAGCCGTATACATCAAACATTTATACGCGAAGAGTACTTTCTGGAGAATTCATTGTGGTGAATAAGCATTTGCTAGAAGATTTAGTAAGCTTAAACCTTTGGACAGAAGATTTAAAGCAAGAATTGATGCGTGCCAATGGTTCTATCCAACACATTGACGAAATTCCACAAGACATCAAAGAATTGTATAAAACAGTGTGGGAATTGAGCATGAAAGACATCATTGACATGTCGCGTCACAGAGGATATTTCATTGATCAATCGCAGTCACTAAACTTGTTTATGGAAGGTGCAACCATGGCAAAATTAACGTCTATGCATTTCTACGCTTGGAAATCTGGATTAAAAACAGGAATGTATTACTTGCGTACAAAATCGGCAGTTGATGCGATTAAATTTACCTTGAAGAAAGAGGTAAAAAAAGCGCCTGTAGCTGTTGAAGCTGCCACGTCAATTTCTGTACAAACGGTAGCCGAAAAACCAACTCCAGTAGCAGTTGAGCCATTAACGCCAGAAGAAATGAAAGAAATGATTGCAAGAGCTAAAGACGGGCAAGATGATGATTGCTTAATGTGTGGTTCTTAAATTGAATTTGATAACAGTGTGAGTTTCAAAACTTACATTAGCATATAGAAGAAGGGAATGTTGGAAAACATTCCCTTTTTTAATTGGTATAAGTATTCAATTTCGTCCAAGTACTTCTCGATACAAATTTGCTGCACAAATTCACTCGAAGTGACGTTTGGTAATTCAAAAGCCAAAAAAATCTAACAGCGCAACAGCGCGGTCTAAAATCTATACCGTTCTATTCATCAATTGCTTACCAAACGCTTGAAGTTGTTGCTTTTCTTTGTCGCCAATATGCAACGTTTGCAATACTTTAAACGCTTTTTGTGTATACTCAGAAATGGCCGTTTTCATCGTTTCTGGTATATTAGCTTTGTTAAAAATAGCTTTCACAGTCGCTACTTTTTCGTCAGTACCTTCAGATTTCTCAGAAAATAATCGCAACAGTGTTTTTGTGTCTTCTTTTGAACTGTTTTCAAGTGCTTTTAAGTATAAATAGGTCTTTTTATTTTCAATAATATCGCCGCCAACTTGTTTTCCAAACGTTTCTGGATCGCCGTAGGCATCTAAATAATCATCTTGAAGCTGAAAAGCCAATCCTAAATAACGACCAAAATCGTAAATGCCTTGTGCATCTTGTTCGCTGGTTTCTGCAATAATAGCACCCATTTTCATCGCGGCGCCGACCAAAACGGCGGTTTTATATTCAATCATTCTCAAATATTCAGGAATGGTCACATCGTTTCTCGTTTCAAAATCCACATCATATTGCTGTCCTTCACACACTTCAATGGCTGTTTTACTAAATAATTCTGCCAACGCTTTAAAAATTGGACCTTCATAATTTTCAAACAATTGATAGGCTAAAATCAACATCGCATCGCCTGATAAAATACCAGTATTCAAATCCCACTTTTCATGTACGGTTGCTTTTCCTCTTCGCAATGGCGCGCCATCCATAATATCATCATGCACCAACGAAAAGTTGTGAAAAACTTCTACCGCCAAGGCAGCATCTAAGGCTTTCGTGTGAGAAGTTCCAAAAATTTCTGCCGTCATCAAGGTCAACACAGGACGCAAGCGTTTTCCACCTAATTGAAGAATATACACAATAGGTTCATATAAATTCTTCGGTTCGGTTAATACTACTTTTTCTTCAAGATATTCAATAAATGTTTCTCTGTATTGAGCAATCTGTATCATGTATGTGAAAATTTTACCAAAAATACCATATTTCCTTTGCATGCAAATTAAAATGAATTGTTAAATAATTGTAAAAACTTTGGAAACTTTTTTTGTTTTCAAAGTTTCCTGCATATTTTTGCAGCCTACTTATGAAAGATAAAATAAAAGTAACGGCAACGGAATTGTTCTTAAACTTAGGGTTTAAGAGTGTGACTATGGATGATATTGCCAATGAAATGGGAATCTCCAAAAAGACCATTTACACACATTTCAACAATAAAACAGCATTGGTAAGTGAGGTAACAAGTTCGCTATTTTGTGTAATTAGCGAAGGAATCGATTTGATTTGTTCTATAGAAAAGAACTCTATTGAAGAGTTGTACGAAATCAAACGCTTTGTGATGGAACATTTAAAAAATGAAAAAACGTCGCCTTTATATCAACTTCACAAATACTATCCAAAAATCTATGCAACCTTAAAAAAGAAGCAATTTGATTTGATGCAAGATTGTGTCATGGATAATTTAAAGCGTGGTGTGCACACAGGAATGTATCGTGATAATATCAATGTTGAATTTGTATCACGCATTTATTTCACGGGCGTTACAGGGATTAAAGATCAAGACTTTTTTCCTGCCAGAATGTTTCCAATGGACGCGTTGATGGATCAATTTTTAGAATACCACTTGCGTGGAATTTGCACACCTAAAGGACTTGAAACTTTACAAGAATGTATAACAACTAACCAATTAACATAACATGCGAAACAAACTAATATATCTCTTTAGTTTATGTTTTCTGAGTTTCGGATTTGCTCAGAATCAAGAAATACCCAGAAGCTTTTCTTTAGAGGAAGCCATTACTTTTGCGCTTGAAAATAACAGAACAGTCAAAAATGCAGTTCGTGATATTGAAGCTGCGAAAGAGCAAAAATGGGAAACGACAGCGGATGGACTTCCGCAACTGAATGGTAATATTGACTACATATACAACATAAAACAGCAATTTGAAGATGCGGTCGATTTTGATGAAAACGGATTCATTGACTTTGGTGCTCAGCAGTCTGTAACAGCAACGGCGACGTTATCGCAATTGGTGTTTGATGGTTCGTATTTGGTAGGATTGCAATCGGCAAAAGTATTTTTAGAAATTTCTAAAAATGCCAAAGAAAAAACCGATTTAGAAATTCGTCAAGGAGTCATAAACGCCTATGGAAATGTGTTACTTGCTGAAGAAAGTATTATGATTTTAGAGCGAAATAAGAAAACGCTGGAAGACAATTTGAGCGAAACTCGTAAAATTTATGAAAATGGTTTGACAGAGGAAGAAAATGTAGAACAATTAGAAATTACGTTGTCAAGTGTGGAGAGTAATTTGAGAAATATGAAGCGTCTGCGCGATCTTTCCTATCAAATGTTCAATATTACGTTGGGAATTGATGTAAACAACGAAACCAAACTAACAGATACGTTGCCAACGCTAACGTTTCAAAACATAACACCATCACTCTTAGAAGCCGATGAAGATGTGACGAAAACGATCGATTATAAAATTGCGGCAAATGATACGCGTTCCAAAGAATTATTGGTCAAATTAGAAAAAAGCAAAGCGCTGCCATCATTGAGCGGATTTTTATCTGGTTCGTATTTAGGAAATGGTGATCAGTTTGAATTTTTTACCAACAATCAAACCTGGTTAGGAATTGCCTCTTTTGGATTTAGTTTGAACATTCCGATTTTCAGTTCCTTGAAACGAAGTGCTTCTACGCAACGTGCAAAAATCAATCTTGAAAAAGCACAAGATGATTTGTTGGAAGTAGAACAACAACTAAAATTTCAAATTGCTTCTGCAAAAAGCGACTATCAATTATCCATTGAAGAATACGAAACTTCAAAGAAAAATTTGAGGCTTTCGGAACGTATCGAGAAAAAAAATCAAGTCAAGTTTTTTGAAGGTGTAGGTTCTAGTTTCGATTTGCGCCAAGCACAAACACAACTCTACACAGCACAACAAGAATATTTACAAGCTATGCTGGATGTTATTAACAAAAAAGCAGCGTTGGAAACGATTTTAAATACAACGAATTAATTTATAAAGTTTAATAGTTTATATGTTTAAAAGTTTATGAAACAGTTCTCATTTGAAAAATTGAATGTTTGGCAAAAGTCAAAAACCTTAGCTGTAAACATATATACAATCACAGGAAAATTTCCTGAAGTAGAACGCTTTGGACTTATAAGTCAAATAAGAAGATGTAGTATTTCTGTCGCTTCAAATATAGCTGAAGGTACAGGTAGAAATTCCGCAAATGATAAAGCAAGATTTACAGAAATTGCCTATAGTTCCTTAATTGAGTTATTAAGCCAACGGGTTATTGCATACGACTTAAACTTTATAATTAAAGATGTATATGAATTAACTAGAAAAGACATAGAAGAAATTAGCAGAATGTTAAATGCATTACGCAAATCGCAGCTAAACTAATAAACCAATAACAAAAAACTGACAACAAAAAACAACAATAATGAAAAAAATAAATATCCTCCTTCTTCCAATCATCCTTATACTTGCATCGTGCGGCGGCGGAAAAGAGAAAGACATTGACACGTTAATCACTGAAAAAAACGTTGAAAAACTAACAGAAAGAAGAGACGCTTTAAAAACAGAAAGGAGTGAATTGGATGCAAAAATCAAACAGCTTTCAGAGGCTATTGAAGAAATCAATCCAACGAAAAAGAAAACTTTTATTACGGTATTTTCTGCCAAAGACAGCATTTTCAATCATTACCTAGAATTACAAGGAAGTGTAGACACCAAAAAAAATATAGTCATCACGCCAGAGTATAGCGGAATTCTAAAACAAGTATTTGTCAAAGAAGGACAACGTGTTTCCAAAGGGCAAATTTTAGGAAGAATCGACGATGGCGGATTGAGTCAGCAAGTATCGCAATTGCAAATTCAAGCTGACTTGGCAAAAACAACCTACGATCGTCAAAAAAGATTGTGGGATCAAAAAATTGGTTCGGAAATACAGTTTTTACAAGCAAAATCTGCATACGAAGCGCAACAAAAAGCCGTAGATCAGTTGCAAACGCAATTGAGCAAAACTGCGGTCAGAGCACCTTTTTCAGGTGTTATTGATGATGTCATTACTGAGCAAGGTTCGGTAGTTGCTGCGGGACAATCACAATTGATTCGTATTGTAAACTTGCGCGATATGTACATTGAAGCGGTCATTCCTGAAAAATACCTGACAAGTGTGACAAAAGGAAAAAATGTAGAAGTATATTTTCCAGTATTAGGAAAAACGGTGAATGAAAAAATTCGCCAAGCGGCAGATTTTATTGATCCAAACAACCGTACGTTCAAAGTGGAAATTGGCGTTAATAACAAAGATGGAAACATTAAACCGAATCTTACGGCAAAGCTTAAAATCAACGATTACACAAACCCAAGCGCAATTTTAATTCCGCAAAATGTCATTTCCGAAAATGCAGAAGGCGAGCAATATGTATATGTAGCAGATTCCATTCAAGGAAAAACAGCCAAAGCCAAAAGAGCCGTTATCAAAACAGGAAAAACACAAGGTGACTTTATTGAAGTCTTAGACGGATTAAAAAATGGAGACGCAGTTGTAGATGAAGGTGCACGTAGTGTAAATGACGGACAAGAAGTAACGATTCTAACAAAAAAATAACAGCGACCAATGTCAGATAAAAAAATAAATAAGGAATTCAAATTATCCTCTTGGGCAATAGATAATCCTACCATTATCTACATCATTATGGGATTGTTGTTGGTACTCGGATTGTCGGCGTACTTTAGCATGCCAAGGGAAAACTTTCCGGAAATCAAGGAAACAAAAATTTACATCAGTACCATTTATCCAGGAAATACCGCCGAAGATATTGAAAAGCTGATTGTAGATCCGCTCGAAGATCAAATTAAAAATATCAGTAATGTGGTAGAAGTAACGTCAACTTCACAAGAAGACTACGGAATTATTGTAGTTGAATTTGACGAAGACATTACAGTTGAAGAAGCCAAAACGAAAATAAAAGACAAAGTCGATACTGAAAAAGGTGGAGAAGATTGGCCAACGTTCAACGGCGCAAAAGTAGAACCAAATGTGTTTGACTTAAACATCTCAGAAGAAACGCCAATTCTAAACATCAACATTTTGGGTGATTACACGGTGGAAAAACTCAAAGAGTATGCAGAATTTCTAGAAGATGAAATAGAAGACTTAGAGCAAATAAAACAAGTAGACATTCGTGGAGCACAAGAAAGAGAAGTAGAAGTTGCGGTAGACGTGTATAAAATGATGGCCGCAAAAGTAAACTTTGACGATGTTAAAAATGCCATTGCCAATGGAAACGTCACGATTTCTGCTGGAAACTTAATCTCTTCAGGACAAAGACGTACCATTCGTATTTTAGGAGAAATTGAGGAGCCAAAAGAGCTGAATGACTTTGTGGTAAAATCTTTAGATGGACCAGTATACTTGCGTGATATTGCAACGGTAAAATTTCAAGAAGAAGACAAAACAACCTATGCGCGTGAGTTTGGAAAAAGAGTGGTCATGCTCGATGTGAAAAAGCGTGCGGGAAAAAATATGGTCGCTGCCGCAGAAAAAATCAATGTCATTATTGATGATTTCAAAAAAGAGCATGAAGACTTAAAAGTAACGATTACTAATGATCAATCTGAAAAAACCATCAACCAAGTAAATGACTTGGTCAACAATATCATTTTCGGAATCATCTTGGTTGTGTATATCTTAATGTTTTTCTTAGGATTTAGAAACGCACTATTCGTAGGATTGGCAATTCCAATGTCCATGTTTATGTCGTTTATGATTCTGAATTTGTTAGGATATACCATGAATACCATGATTCTTTTTGCACTCATTATGGGACTTGGAATGCTCGTCGATAATGGAATTGTAGTTGTGGAAAACGTATATCGTTTGATGGACGAAGAAGGAATGTCGCGAATAGAAGCTGCCAAAAAAGGAATCGGAGAAATTGCATTTCCCATCATCATTTCTACCTTAACTACAGTAGCGGCATTCGTTCCGCTTGGAATGTGGCCTGGTGTCATGGGGCAATTCATGATCTACTTCCCAATTACACTTTCTGTCGTATTAGGTTCATCCTTATTTGTGGCAATATTTATCAACTCCATGATGGTTTCCCAATTTATGGAAGTCGGCGAGCGTGAACTCAAACTAAGACAATTGCTCATTCTCACTGCTGTACTATTATTTTTAGGTGTTATATGTTATCTAATTGGTGGCGATGCGAGAGGATTAGGAACCTTATTTATCTTTATTGCAATCATGTTTTGGGTATACAAATATGTCCTCAAACCATTGGCACGTTTTTTCCAAACGAAAATATTAGCAGCACTTGAAAGAGCGTACGAACGTTTCTTGCGATATGCCTTAACGGGATGGAAATCGTTTGCATTCTCTTTTGGAACTTTTATGTTACTAATTGTGACGTTTGCATTCTTCGGACAATCCATAGGAAGCAAACGAACCAAAGTAGAGTTCTTTCCAGATAACAAACCAAATCAAATCATCGTTTATATTGAATATCCACAAGGAACCGCGATTGAAAAGACGAATGAAATCACCAAATCTATTGAACAACGTGTATACGAAGTTCTGAGAGATGACGAATACATGGAAGATGGTAGTAATTTCTTAGTAGAATCTGCCGTATCACAAGTAGGTGAAGGTGCTGGAAATCCACAAACCGATGGTGGTTCTACTGCGGAAATGCCACATAAAGGTAAAATTACCGCGTCTATGCGCGAATACAAATTCCGAAAAGGAAAAGACAGTGAAGTATTGCGTAAAAAAGTAACGGAAGCACTCAAAGGAATTTATCCAGGAGTTGCCATTTCTGTAGAAAAAGATGCGGTTGGTCCGCCTGTTGGGTATCCGATCAATATTGAATTAGAAGGAAAAGATTATACAAAATTAATCGCCGAAGCTGAAAAATTACGCGATCTCATCAACTCAAAAAATATTGCAGGAATTGAAGAATTAAAAATCGACGTGAACAAAGGAAAACCTGCGATGCAAGTCGTGGTAGATCGTGAAAAAGCGGGAGAATTAGGTGTTTCTGCAGGACAAGTTGGGGAACAACTACGTAACTCACTATTTGGTGTAAAAGCTGCGGTGTACAAGGAAGATGGCGAAGATTATGATATATATGTGCGTTTCAATCAAGACAATCGTTATAACAAAAGTTCGTTGTTCAATCAAAAATTGATTTTTAGAAATCAAATGGGGCAATTGAAAGAAATTCCAGTGTCGGCAGTTACCAAACAACGAAATACCTCTGGATTTAGCGCCATCAAACACAACGATTACAAACGTGTTGTAACCGTATATTCAGGACTCGCACCAGGCTACACAGATGCTGCTGCGATTGTAGATCAAATCAAAGCAGAACTTGGAGACGAATTTAAGCCAGAAGGAATTAAAGTTGATTTTACAGGACAAATTGAAGAACAAGAAAAGCAAATGATCTTTTTAATGAGTGCATTCTTTGCTGGTTTAGGGTTAATTATGCTGATTCTGATCTTCCAATTTAGTTCAATCTCAAAACCAACCATCATCATGATTGCGATCTTTTTAAGTTTGATTGGTGTTTTTGGAGGATTATTAATCACAGGTGCGCCATTTGTTATTATGATGACCATGATGGGAATTATTTCCCTTGCGGGAATTGTGGTAAATAATGGTGTGGTTTTACTCGATTATACACAATTACTGATTGATCGAAAAAAACATCAATTAAAAATTCCGAAAGACACCTATTTACCAATACCGCATGTATTTGAAGCTATCGTAAAAGCTGGAAAAGCGCGTTTGCGTCCTGTATTACTAACAGCAATTACAACGGTTTTAGGATTAATTCCGCTCGCCATCGGATTCAATATTGATTTCTTCTCGCTATTCAGTGAATTTGATCCAAAAATATATTTAGGAGGAGACAACGTCATATTCTGGGGACCATTAGCCTGGACAGTTATTTACGGATTGATTATTGCAACATTCCTAACGTTAATCATCGTTCCAATACTATTCTATCTCATTACGAAATTCAAATTTTGGGCGTTCAAAAGCAAACGTCCTATAGAATATGGTAGCATTATCAACGACGCAGATGAAGATGACAACATCAACGAAATTGATTTACCGATAGAAACGGTGTAATAAAATAGAAACTTATAAAAACAAAAAAATCCCGAAATCATACAATTTCGGGATTTTTTTATGATCGTTAAAAACTTATTTATTGCTAACTACCGTAGTAGAGCGTTTCCAAGTATTAACGTCTTTAATTTTACTATTTGCATAATCTACTTCACTCAAACGATCTGTATTCCAAAAGAACCACTTTCCTACTTTTTGTCCTTTATCGTAGTTTCCAACAGCAGTTTTCTTTCCGTTTACGTCAAATGATTTCCATTCTCCTTGCAACTTTCCATCGAGGGTAAAAAAACCTGTTTGTGCTACTTCACCATTGGCATGATAATATGTAGCTTCAATCAAATCTCCTTTTTTCTCTAAGGTTGGTTTCTTGTCGTTTTGCGCAAATGCAGTCAGTCCTGAAACTAGGAAAACTGCTATTAAAAGTAATTTCTTCATGTCTATATATTTTTAATAATTTGAGGCTTCTGTTAATATTTACATTACAAACTTAACGTTTTTTTTACTTTCAAGCAACATTTGCATAACATTAAATTAACATTGGAATCGAAAAATACTGTATTTCAGCAGTTTAATGATGGTTTTAATAATAACATTCAGCCAAAAAAGGGGAAAAACACCTATTCGTAATTAGGGTTAAGATGGCAGTTATTCATCAGATTAGCATGTATTTTTGAGAAAAACTAAAACTAATACCAATTTACACATAAAATGATGTTTATAAACTCGTTCATTTGGCAGTTTAGTTCTTTGTGAATACGTTCCGTAGCTAAGGCTATACAGCCAAAGCAACTTCGTATCCAAAACACCATTTTAAATGTAAATTGATATAATTTAAAAAAACTACTACTTATGGGGGCAATTGGAATAGAATGGGTAAACCAATATAATGGCAACGCTTCTGATCTTAATAATAACGATGACAATGCCAGAGGTTTTTATAACACGCTGCATGGCACGCGACAATTTGATTATGGAGATAACCTAGCTTGGGATCAAGATTTTGAAAAATCAGGAAAAGGATCGCCAAACGCGGGAACTGATACAACATATATTGATAATGTTGATATTGCTTTTTTCTCAGGTCACGGTGCTAGAGATTATTTATTATTTGGTCGAAACGATCGCGACAATGCAAAAGCCCGAAATACAGAAATGGAATTGGGCGACAAAGACTTAGAATGGATTGTTTTTGATGGATGCAATGCACTAGATTTTAACGGCTTATGGAACCGTTGGGGTTGGGGCGTTTTTAAAGGATTGCACTATATTTTAGGATTTGCAACAATTTGTTATGACAGAAAAAGTAGAGGGAAAAAATTTGCCAACCGATTAAATGATGGCTGGACCATGCGTGAAGCATGGATAAAAGCTTGTAAAGAAACGGAACCTAATGCAACAAAATGGGCGTATTTACGTGCCAACGAAGGCGGAATTACTACCTATAACGATCATTGGCATGGAAAAGGATTTGTAAGTCCAGATCCTGACAATCCTGATATGTTACTATACCTTAACGGAAATTGCTAATTATAAAAATCACAAAGATGAACGATTCATTATTCAAAATAAACACAAAATTACCAAAGCACGTTGGCGACATATTCATGTATAAAACCTTTCACTTTGGTACAGCATCCACTAGAAACAGAGACTATGCCGATTATGTGATGAAACGTGTGGAATTTTTGCGCTCCAACTTCAAAACGGAAGGTGAACTTAGAGATTTAGGCGAACAACTGATCATCAAAAATGAAAAAGAAGCGTTGGAAATTTACACTGCAAGCGATTCTTTTTGGTGGACCGATCGCGTGAATGCATTCAGTGAAAATAGAAAACTTTCAGAAAATCTTCCAGACCGAGATGAAGCTACAAAAAATGCAGTTCAATTGTTAGAAAAACTAAAAATTGACACCCAATTCATGAAATTACAATCGGTAACTAACAATATTGCGGCTTTTAGCCGATCGCCAAAAGACGAAAAAGGAGAACAATATCCAACAAGCGTCAATATAAATTTTTCGTATGAATTGGACGGATTTCCATTATTTGGTTCGGGTGCTAAAACCCAAGTATCATACGTCACAAAAGATCAATCTGTGGAGGTTTTACATTTTTACAGAACGCCCAAACAGGCAGGTAAAATAGCGATCATTTCACCTGAAGAAGCATTGCAGCAAGTGTTAGACAATTCTCGTTTTGCTACTATCAAAGAACAAGGAAAAAGCTCTGGGGAAATCACGGATGTAAGTTTAGGGTATTACACTGCAGATCCAACCGACTTACAACGCTACTTGCTTCCAGTGTATAAAGTACAAGGAAATGTATCTACACCGCTGCTTGAAAATTACGAGTTCAACTTATATGTCATTGCTGCGAAAGAAAGTCAAGACAAAGCCAAACAAACAGGCTTGGTTAATCAGCCATTGGACACGGTTTTCAACTAATAAAACTGCCAAGAATACTAAGCGCTTCACAAACTATTGTGGAGCGTTTTTTTATTTGTGAAAATGTCATATCGAGCGCAGTCGAGATATCAATGAAAAGAATAGTATCATTTTCAAATTTATTTCCACTTCCAACACACTTCATCCACTAAAAACTTGTAAATTTGCGCTTTTAAAATCGCATACACATGTACAGATCACATAGTTGTGGTGAACTAAGAGCATCACACATTTCACAAGAAGTTACCTTAGCAGGTTGGGTTCAAAAGTCTAGAGATAAAGGATTTATGATTTGGGTAGATCTCCGCGATCGCTACGGAATCACACAATTAATCTTCGATGAAGAACGCACACCAACAACCGTTTTTGAAACCGCAAAAACACTTGGTCGCGAATTCGTAATTCAAGTGAAAGGAAACGTGATAGAACGTGAAGCGAAAAACGCAAAAATGCCTACGGGCGATATTGAAATTTTAGTAACCGAATTAACGGTGCTTAACGCTTCATTATTGCCACCATTTACGATTGAAGATGAAACGGATGGAGGAGAAGATATCCGAATGAAATATCGCTACCTAGACATTCGTCGAAATCCTGTAAAAGACAGTCTCATCTTTCGTCATAAAGTAACGATGGAAGTGCGCAAATACTTGTCTTCGCAAGAATTTATTGAGGTAGAAACGCCATACTTAATCAAATCGACACCAGAAGGCGCACGTGATTTTGTAGTGCCTTCTCGTATGAATGAAGGACAATTTTACGCCTTGCCACAATCGCCACAAACCTTCAAACAATTATTGATGGTGGGCGGAATGGACAAATACTTTCAAATTGTAAAATGCTTTCGCGATGAAGATTTACGTGCCGACAGACAACCAGAATTTACGCAAATTGACTGCGAAATGGCGTTTGTAGAACAAGAAGATATTTTAAACGTATTTGAAGGACTAACGCGTCACTTACTCAAAGAAATCAAAGGAATAGAAGTAGATAAATTCCCAAGAATGACCTTTGATCATGCCATGAAAACCTACGGAAATGACAAACCAGACATTCGTTTTGGAATGGAATTTGGCGAGTTAAACGAAGTAGCACAACACAAAGAATTCAACGTATTCAATTCGGCAGAATTGGTGGTTGGAATTGCCGTTCCTGAAGCTGCAAGTTACACACGAAAGCAAATTGACAAACTCATTGATTGGGTAAAACGTCCACAAGTTGGTGCGCTCGGAATGGTCTATGTAAAATGCAATGAAGATGGAAGCTTCAAATCATCGGTAGATAAATTCTACGACCAAGAAGATTTGGCAAAATGGGCGGAAGTTACAGGAGCCAAGCCAGGTGATTTAATCTGTGTATTATCAGGGAATACCAATAAAGTTCGTGCGCAACTAAGCGCCTTACGTATGGAAATGGCAGAACGCTTAAACTTGCGAAATCCAAAAGAATTTGCGCCACTTTGGGTGGTAGATTTTCCGTTGTTAGAACTCGACGAAGAAACAGGACACTATCACGCCATGCACCATCCATTTACGTCTCCAAAACCAGGACAATTACAATTATTAGACAGCAATCCTGGCGATGTAAAAGCAAACGCGTATGATTTGGTCTTAAACGGAAATGAAATCGGTGGTGGATCTATTCGTATTCACGATAAAGAAATGCAAGCTGTCATGTTTAAGCATTTAGGATTTACCGAAGAAGAAGCGAAAGCGCAATTCGGGTTCTTAATGGACGCTTTCCAATACGGAGCGCCGCCACATGGTGGATTGGCGTTTGGATTGGATAGATTGGTTGCCATTTTAGGCGGACAAGAAACGATTCGTGATTTCATTGCGTTCCCAAAAAACAATTCTGGTCGTGATGTCATGATTGATGCACCTGCGCCAATTGATTCGGAACAATTAAAAGAACTCAGTATACAGCTGAATATACAAGAAAAATAAACAGTAAAAAGGCTGTCTAAAAAGAAATAAAATATTAAGCCAAACCTTTCGTTGAACTAGATTCATTATTGATTTGGTTTTCAAAACTTCTTAGACAGCTTTATTATCTCTAATTCATTTGGCAACCTCTGTTTGGACATGAAAATTTGAACGATGGATCACAGGTAATACTCAATTGGTCACACTGCCATTCTAAAGCACTTGCGCCTCCTTTTACAACGGTACAACGTAAATTGCTAATGGTTTTCTTTGAAAACTGTAATTTTTCTAATGTTTTCTTTTTCATAACTTTCTTTTTTAGTTAAAGATTAATTTTTGCCATTTGTAAGAATGACTTTTCTCACATAAAAATACAACTTTTTCAAAAAACTTTCAATTTTGATCCATAATGAAGAGTGTAGCTTCTAAAAGCTTACTTATTTGTCATTAATAAAACTAAAAAAGTAATTCATACTAACAGATACGTTGTATGTTGAAAATTGATCGTATTTCTGATTAATTTTAGATATTTTTGCAGTATGAGAACAATCAAAACTCGAAAAATATATAGCATTGCTATCGTGTTAGCCATTTGCGTTGCTTCTTGCGAACAGCTACCAAAAGAAGAAACCTATATTCCCACAGAAAATGCATTTACTTCAGATGCACATTATATTGATCCTGCAACAGCGTTGCTAAGTGACGGATTTTCAGCCTGTAATGAAGACTATATTTTGCAATATTACAATCCAGAATATGCACAGTATAGCCAAGGGAAAAATGGATTGCGTAACTTTATCTTGTCAAACTATCAAAACAAAAACTATACAGATTCTGGCTATCTCAACATTCGCTTTGTCATCAATTGCAAAGGAGAAGCAGGACGGTATGTGATTCATGAAAACGACTTGGATTTACAACCAAAAACATTTAACAAAGACTTAAAAGAACAACTTTTTGGGTTGACCACGCAACTTAAAGAATGGACGCCAAACTTTATACGTGGCAATTTTTACGATACATACATGTACATCTCATACCGAATAGAAAATGGAAACATTACAGAAATTCTTCCTTAGTATACTAGCGATATCAGTATTGTGTGCTTGCGAAGATGAAAGCGAGCGAAAAAAACGTGCCTTAGAGAGTTTTCAACGCGGAATGAAACATTACCAAGGATCTCAAAACGGAATCAACGCATTTGCGAGAGCTGTAGAACTCGATCCGACACATGCAGAATCGTGGCGCGAATTGTCCATTCCTTTCCTAAAAAGAGGCATGCCACATTTGTGGAAAAAATACATTGACAAAGCGGTGGAACTCGATCCTATTGCTTGGCAAGGCTATCGTGGATACAATTATTTGTGGTTTTATCGCGATTATAAAAGTGCCATTGCCGATTTTGATGCAACAGACACACTTACGCCAAACTTTATAGACAATCCGCAAGGACATAGTGTCGATTATTGGCGCGGAATTGCTTATTTGGGCTTAAAAGATTACAAAAACAGTATTGCCTATTTTGACAAACACATTCAAAAAGAAATTGACGAAAGTGGTGAAGATTGGGTAGAACATGAAGCATTTCTATATCGCGGCATCGCACATTATGAAGCTGGAAACGACGAAAAAGCACTGAAAGATTTAAACACCTTACTCAAATACAATGCAGACTTTGCTGATCCGAAATATTACAAAGCGGCAATTATTGCAAAAAAAGATACAAAAGCAGCGTTGCAAATTCTTGAAGAAGCAATTCAAGATTTCCAAAATGGTTACACGGATAAGCGTCCGTACGTAGAAACCATTCGTCAACTCTATTTGGAAGATTATACAAACCTACAAGCGAAATTGGAAACGATGGATTAGATTTGTACTTTTAAAAGATACAAACGCAAGATGCCATCACAGAAAAAATCACGCTTTACACGCTTTTTAATTTGGAGATACAAACATATTTCCAATAAAAATTTCGTGTATATATTAAGTGTTTTAGTCGGTTTAAGCTCTGGTTTGGTGGCAGTAACGATTAAAAACATCACGTTTTCTATTCAGGCATTGTTGGAAAACGGAATTATCTTTTCTAAAAACCAATTGTACTTTATTTTGCCCATTATCGGCTTGTTTTTGGTATATGTATTGTTGCGATTCGTCTTTAAAAAAGAAACCGAACACGCCATTTCTTCTATTCTGTATGCGTTATCGAAACGTACGGGCATCATGGAAAATCACAAAATGTACATTCCGCTACTTACCGCACCGTTAACGGTTGGTTTTGGAGGTTCCGTCGGATTGCTCGGACCAGCAGTAGCTTCAGGTTCTGCCATAAGTTCCAACATTAGCAAATTGTTTCATATTGACAGCAAAACGCGGATGTTGTTGATTGGTTGTGCGGCGGCTGGTGCCATTTCGTCCATCTTTAAATCGCCCATTGCAGCCATTATATTTGCGATAGAAGTGTTCAGTCTCGATTTAACCTTAACGTCTTTAATTCCGTTGTTATTAGCATCAGTTTCGGCAGTAGTAACGTCGTATTTTTTCTTGGGAAATGAAAACTTATTCAATTTCAATCTTATAGAACAATTTCAGTTGGGCGACATTCCTTTTTACATTTTACTAGGTGTAGGAACGGCTTTTGCGTCTATTTACTTTACCAAAATGCACTTTGGGATTACAAAATTTTTTGAACGCTTTCGCGAGAAGAAACACAGACTCATTATTGGCGGATTGACCATTGGTGTCATGCTGTATTTTATTCCGCCGCTCTACGGAGAAGGTTTCGGATTCATTACCAATCTGTTAGATGGCAATCATATAGAAGCACTCGGAACCACACCTTTAGATAAGTATACAGACAATATTTGGGTCGTCATTCTATTATTGATCGGAATCACCATTTTTAAAGCAGTAGCAATGACAACAACTTTTGCTGCGGGCGGTTCGGGCGGAATTTTCATTCCAACAATGGTCATGGGAAGTGCGCTCGGAAATGTGGTTGCGAAAATCATCAATCAATTAGGATTTAGTGTTTCGGAAGCTAATTTTACACTCGTCGGAATGGCAGGATTAATTGCAGGCGTATTGCATGCGCCGTTAACCGCTATTTTCTTAATTGCAGAAATAACGGGCGGTTATGACTTATTTGTACCTTTAATGTTGACGTGTGCGATTTCGTTTCTTATCACAAAAAATCTATTAAATTATACCATTTACACACGTGAATTAGCCGCTACGGGCGATTTACTAACGCACAATAAAGACGAAACGGTACTTACGTTGATGGCTTTGGATACCGTAATTGAGAAAAACTTTAGCATCATTCAGCCACAAATGACTTTGGGACAAATGCTGCATGAAGCGGTGGCAAAATCGAATCGAAATTTATTTCCTGTGGTCGATGATGAAGACAATTTGGTCGGTATTATTTTGCTGGATGATATTCGTGAATTTATGTTTGATACCGCGTTGTACGAGTCACTTCACGTAGATGACATTATGCATCACGCGCCCGATTATATTATTTATGAAGAAGACAATATGAAAACCGTCATGAAAAAGTTTCAAGATAGCAGCGCATGGAATTTACCAGTGTTGAAAAATGAAAAATATTACGGATTCGTCTCAAAATCGAAATTATTGACGGCGTATCGCAGAAAGTTGATTAATTTTACGCGATAATTTGTATTTTTCAGCATGAGATATATTTTCAGCATATTGATATTAGTATTTGCCTCTTCAATTGTTCTTTCTCAAGAATTAAAAATTGTTGATAGAGATGGATTTTCAATAGCGTTTCCATCAAACTGGGAAGAAAAAGAAATGCCGGGTCATCTTATTTATATTATGGAATCTGATAAAGAATCAGAAGGTTACTTACTAACTTTAGGAGTACAAGTCACAAAAGAGAAAGAAACTTTAGAAGAATTTATAAAGCGATATGAACACGATTTATTAAATAATACAACTTATAAAGATTGTAAAATTGAATTGAAAAAAGAAATATCTTCTGGTGGTAAAAAAGGGATGCGTTATTTTTGTCATGCAATAGCTGCACACATTCCAATAGAAATTATCAGCTTCGCTATTGAACATGATGGGCAAATTATTTTGACAACTGCAACTGCTTTTTGGCTCGATCCTTCTAAAAAAACAACAGATTTTATACTATTATTCAATACAATTGAAAAAATACTTAATTCAATAAAAGTAGCATAGATACGATATTATGAAATACTTTCTCATCACACTCATTACAGCTTTAATTGGCGTTTCAATTTTCGCTTACAATTACGAATTTGCCGAAGAAGACTTTGATCAAAAAGTGATTGGAATTTGCATTTTGATCTTCACTTTTATTTGGATGCCTGTATTTATTTACTATCGTTACAAGGACAAAAAAAAGGAAGATTTTATACTTTCTAACGAAAAATTGAAAGAAATGAATGACTATGGTCGAAAAGAATAACACAAAAAACACACTTTATGTATGTGGGTTGTCCTTGAAAAATAGTAACTTAGTTTTCTATTAATTTTATTTTTTATCACAAATGACTGGTACAGTTAAATTTTTCAATGAAGACAAAGGTTTTGGATTCATTACCAACGACAACACAGGAAGAGACATTTTTGTTCATGTTTCCAACTTAAATGGCTTAGTATTAAACGAAGGCGACAACGTTTCTTACGAAGAAGAAGAAGGCCGTAAAGGGATGGTTGCTACACAAGTGCAAATTATTGAATAAATTGTTCAACAAACCCACCGTTACAAGTTACACGCGCAATGAAAGTTGCGCGTTTTTTGTTATACCAATTTACATTTAAAATGGTATTAGTTTAAATTTCGTCTTTGAATAAAAAACTGTTTCAGCAATTGTGAAGCTTCTTCTGCTAATACGCCGCCTTTCATCACGGTTTTTGGATGTAGTTTAGTGTTTAAATTGATGCAACCACGTTCGGTATCGCGTGCGCCGTAGACAATATTTGATATTTGACTCCAATACAACGCGCCAGCACACATTTGGCAAGGTTCAAGCGTAACGTAGAGCGTACATCTTTTTAAATATTTTCCGCCTAAAAAATTTGCGGCTGCGGTAATTGCCATCATTTCAGCATGCGCTGTGACATCGTTTAAGGTTTCTGTTAAGTTATGTCCGCGCGCAATCACTCTATTGTCAATGACAATCACAGCACCTACGGGAATTTCGCCTTTTTCAAACGCAAATTCGGCTTCTTGCAGTGCTTTTTTCATAAAGTAGTTGTCGTCAAAGATGTTTTCGAGTTGCATGGATGAAAGTATTATGATGTAAAATTAGTAAGTTTTTAGTGAACCAACTTCAAAAATCGTAATTTTATACCTTGAAAATCCCGCATGAAAAATTTACTTTCACATATCAATTCACCAACCGATTTACGGAAACTTTCCAAAAAAGAACTTCCTCAAGTTGCGCAAGAATTACGCGAATTTATTATTGACATTGTTTCTGTGAAAGAAGGACATTTAGGCGCAAGCTTGGGCGTGGTCGATTTGACAATTGCGCTACATTATGTGTTTAACACGCCAAAAGATTTGCTCGTTTGGGATGTGGGACATCAAGCATACGGACATAAGATTTTAACCGAAAGACGCGAAGTTTTCCACACAAACCGACAAAAAAAAGGCATTTCTGGTTTTCCTAAACGCGAGGAAAGTGAATACGATACGTTTGGCGTGGGACATTCGTCAACGGCGATTTCCGCAGCGTTGGGAATGGCGATTGCGTCCAAGTTACAACAGAATTTTACCAAACAACATATTGCCGTTGTTGGCGATGCTTCTATTGCAAGCGGAATGGCGTTTGAAGCCATGAACCATGCAGGCGTTACGGATACGAACATTTTGATTATTTTGAATGATAACGCTATCGGAATTGATCCAAGTGTAGGCGCATTAAAAATGTATTTGACCAATGTAAAGAAAGGCACACAGAAGCAAGATAATATTTTTGAAGCCCTAAATTTCAACTATTCGGGACCGATTGACGGACATGATATTATTGCGGTTGTAGCTGAATTGGAACGCTTAAAAACGGTCAAAGGGCCAAAGTTTTTGCATGTCATTACCACGAAAGGCAAAGGATTGCAAAAAGCTGAAGAAGATCAAGTGAAATATCATGCGCCCGGGAAGTTTGATAAATTTACTGGCGAACTGAAACCCAAAAATACCGCACATTTACCGCCAAAGTTTCAAGATGTATTTGGACATACGATTGTAGAATTAGCGCAAAAAAATGAAAAAATTGTGGGAATTACGCCTGCCATGCCCACAGGAAGTTCATTAAAATTTATGATGGAAGCTATTCCCGATAGAGCATTTGATGTTGGGATTGCCGAACAACACGCAGTGACGCTGGCGGCCGGAATGGCAACCCAAGGTTTAGTTCCGTTTTGTAATGTGTATTCTACATTTTTGCAACGCGCGTACGATCAGGTGATTCATGATGTAGCATTGCAGAATTTACCTGTCATTTTTTGTTTGGACAGAGCTGGTTTGGTAGGACAAGATGGCGCTACACATCACGGTGTGTTTGATTTGGCATATTTACGCTGCATTCCAAATTTGATCATTTTTGCACCTTTTGATGAGGTTGCACTTCGAAATATCATGTACACTGCACAACTTGGCTTAGCGCATCCAATTGCAATTCGGTATCCTAGAGGTCGCGGAAGTGTTATAGATTGGAAAAAACCATTTCAAAACATAGAAATCGGGAAAGGTCGTTGTTTGATTTCAGGTTCAAAAGTAGCGGTATTAAGTATTGGATATATTGGAAATCTAGCGAAAGCGGCGATCAACGAATTGGATGTTACGGATGAAATTGGTTTGTATGATATGCAGTTTGTAAAACCGTTGGATGAACAGTTATTGCATCAAGTGTTTGCAACGTATGAAACGATTGTGACGCTTGAAAATGGTGTTATTACTGGTGGTTTTGGAAGTGCCATTGTCGAATTTGCTTCAAAACATACATATTCTAATACAATACAAATGTTAGGCGTTCCCGATACATTTATAGAGCATGGAACGGTTGAAGAATTGCATGAGGAATGTGGTATTTCAAAAGAAGCGATAAAGAAAATGTTGATTTTTTTGTTAGACAATTAGCATCTTTATCATTCCTGCGAAGGCAGTAATCCATGAGTTCAGTGTTGATTTTGCCGAAATTAAGACAAGATTCGGTATGGTTTCAAAGTAGATCTCGATATAAAATTCTTTCAGAATTCCACTCGATCTGACGATTCGAATTTACACATTACAACAGGAGTCTATCGTTTCAACTGATAGCTTTTTTCAATGAGCTGTTTTAAAATATTCATGTCTACATCTGAAAGACTTTTTACATACAAACACCCTTTTCCTGTTTTGTGTTTTCCGAGGTTGTTTAATAATTCAGTTTCTGTGTTTACATCATACGTCATGTAGAGCGACATATGTGCTTTTGCGGGAGAGAATCCTGTGCGAAACCATTCAAATTCATCACCATTTTTTCGTTGATACGAATATTTTCCATAACCAATCATGTTTTTCCCCCACATTTTCGCTTCTTTTCCCGTGACTTCTTTAAATACTTCTAGCAATATTTTTGCATCTGCTTTTCGTTTTTCGTTTTGAACGGTTTCAACAAAAGCATGTACATCTTTTTCAGTTTCTGCATTTACTAAGGTTTTTTTCGCCATGATGCATCGTTTTTAGGTTAATTATTTAGAGAAATAAAAAGCGAACGTCTTACATCAAATTTATACATTAACGTGAGTTCGACTTAAAAAACCTTTATTTTACTTGTAATTTACTGAAAAATAAACACTTGTCAGTTCGAGCGCAGTCGAGAACAGCTAAGAATTGATATTTTCAAAGGAATCTCGACTGCGCTCGATTTGACATTAAGTGTAATGTATTAACAATAAAGTACATAGCATAATATTTATATCGAACTCACGTTACATTAGTTAATATCGCTTTCGCTGGAATTTTTCCTTGTTGTGCTTCTTTTTTCTTTTTACTACTAATGATGTAGCCAATAATGGCAAGAAATAGCAAAATATATATAATTCTTCTTCTTTTCGTTTGATTCATAATCATAAAACTTCCAGCAAATACTAAGTTACTATTTTTTCAAGTATAAAAAAAAGCGGACGTATTGAGATACGTCCGCTTTCAATTTTATATAGAATGCTCTTTACTGAATCACGATTTTTTGTGTTTTGATAGCATCGTTTTGTTGAATTTTCAAAATGTAAACTCCTGTTGATAATTCAGAAAGGTTCAAGTTAGCAGGTGCATTTCTTGCTAAATCAAGTTGTTTTACACCAGCTTGTTGTCCTGCAATTGTATATGCTGTAATGGTAGCTTTCCCGCTTTGATTTGCTTTAATGGTCATATTTCCATTAGAAATCGTCGGATAGATGGAAAAGTTATCAGCCGCTGTAAATTCTTCTGTGCTTAATACGCCTGGAAGGAACTTTCCGGTAAAGAAACCTCTACCGTGCGTGGTAGCCAATACGGTATTGTCTGTAGTTCGTAAATCTAAATCCAATACAGGAACGGCGCGCATTCCATTATCAGAACGTGTCCATGTTGGGGTTGGTGTATCAAAATTAGCAGATCTCCAAACACCAAGTTCTGTTCCTATAATGACTTCAGCACCATTGGCTACTAAAGGATTTACTAGAATTGCTTTTACAGGAATATCTGGTAAATTTCCTTCTTTTGCTTGCCAAGTTGCTCCAGCATCAGGCGAATACCATACATTCGTTACTCCATAGTTATGGAAAGTTACATACAAATCGTCTTCCGTTTCACCGAATTCAATATCTGAAATACTTCCTACAAAACCTGGATCTTGTACGTTTGACCAAAGTCGTATGTTGGTTAAAGCAGCTTCAATTTTTAATAAACGCCCATTGCGAAGTCCTGCATATACTGTTTGCCCATTGGCAGATACTGCAAATGCAGTAGGACGACTATTTAGTAATGAATTGGTTAAATTGTTTGTCACAATGCTAGCACTTCCGCTAGTAATATTTGTATACTGCCCAATAACAGCGGATCCTCCAGAGGCATCAGCATACAGTGTATTGGTGTTTTTGTCCAATTCTGCTACGTTGATAAAAGCACCATTGTTTCCATTACTTGCTATAAAATACGCCCCTGAAAAATTTAAGGAAGGATATGGAATGAATACGTGACTTAAAAACGGGAAGGAAGCAATCATATACCCATCGTTAAAATCAATCGCTGTATATGCGCCATCTCCTCCTAAGAATTCGGCAACACTATTGATACCAGCATTCGCATCCAAAGTAATTAAACTTCCGTTGTCTTGTGTTCCTCCGGCAAAATCATCACCATCAGCGATATCGCCATCGGCAATGTCGCCATAATAAAATTGCGTTACGTTATAATTTAAGTTTCTTGATTGAATAGCATTGGCATTCCCTGCTGAGTTAACGATATCCGCGCTGTAATATACACCACCGTCATTTCCTATGATTGCCTGTGTATTGTCATTCGGACGAAAAACAATCGCATGCTGATCCGCATGCACAAAAGAAGCTGTAATATTTTGCTGTCCGTTTCCTGTTGTCCATTTCGAAATTTGATCCCAATTGTTTAGATTGCTATCATATTTAAACAAATCAATACCACCAACATATAAGTTATCATTGTTATCTACTTCAATCGGTAAATTATAAAATGCTTGTTGTCTTGTGTAATCAGATGCAGGAATTCCATTATCGGCATCATTAGGTTCTGTTAAAGCGGAAAGAGACACAAAATTATCCGTTGTTTGATACAAATCTGCTTGCGATCCACTTCCAATATCAGCAGCAACCCAAAAAGTGCCTGGAGTTATAGAAGAAGGCTCTATTTCTGTACGTTGTGCACTTGGTATTGTGGTTACTAAATTGAAAGTATTTCCATCCGTTGATTGGTAAATAGATCCTCCAGGATTTCCTAAATAGTCTCCCGTAGTCGCTAACCATATATCGTTGTTTAAATCGATTTCAATATCGTTTGGATTTCTAAACGCACCATTGCTATATTGAATTGGAAAGCGTGACCAGTTTGCGCCACCATCATCAGATTTGTACAATCCGTGTTGATCAAATCCTAAAATATTTGTTGGGCTTCCTGCTTCTCGGTAACGAGCACTCGCCATGGCAGCATATATTTCTGTTGTTCCGTTGTTATCTCTTGCAACAAGGTCATTTACATAGAAAATTCCATCTAAAAGCAATACGCCACCTGGGGAAGAAGTTGAAGTTCCGAAGTTTCCACCAATTACCTGCTGCCAGTTTGCACCACCATCTGTAGATTTATAGACTCCAGATCCTACAGCAAATCCTGATGTATAGGATTCTCCTGAGGCTAGATACATGATGTTTGAATTATTTGGATCAGAAATAAGTACGGTTACGGAAATGTTATCCGCTAATCCTGGTACTAATTGCCAAGGTGAATTTGCATCTGTAATATCATCATTTACCCATAATCCACCAGAAACTCCACCTGCAAATACACGTGTATAGTCGTCAGCAGGATTGGCATTGTTGATGTCATTCGGATCAAATAGTAAAGCTCTTGTACGACCACCAATGTTATTAGGTCCACGTTCTTCCCAGTTATTGTCTACGGCATCTCCAGGCGCACGACCTTGCAATTGCGATAGTTGTCGCTGAATTTCAGGAATCAATTCTGGAGTTGGTCTTCCAAGACTTGGATTCATCGTCAATTCCCATAATTGTTCATTGTAAGCATTTGGTGGCAATCCTTTTGCTTTACGATCTTTACGTGATAACTTTTGTGTTTCTTTGTACGGACTATTGGCTAAAAAATTAGCATGTTTTTCACGCAATTCAGCGCTTGAAATTTTTTCTTGTGCTTCCTCAGACGATACATTCATCAGAACATATCCTGCGACAGCGACAAATAGAAGACTTGCAAATGCTCCTATTGTTAATTTTCTTTTCATATTTTTTGTTTTAAGCATAATTGAATCTCACGCAAGTGATTTAGTAATCATCTCATTAATTTTTAATGCAATTTTTTTGAGGTATATTTAATTTTAAAATGGACTGAGTAAAACGTGTTATTCTTTTTGAGTTAGTGTTTTTAAAATGTTTTTTGCGTCTACTTTAAAGCTAAAATAGTGAGTGCAGCGCAAAAAATGAATGCTGTTTTTTTAGAATAATTTTAGACATAATATTTAGTAAATTGGGTTTAGCAAAATTTATTTATACGGTTTTGGCTGTGAGTTTGTTAAACAGAATTACCGCTTTACTATCTGATAATTTAGAGATGTAATTGGTAATATTCATCAGCCTGTGGTATAAATAGTCTGTTGTATAGTCTACACTTTCGGGTAAAACTTTCAAAATGAGTTTGTCATAATTTGAAAGTGTTCCTGTATGATAGTTTTCTACGGCTGTAATAAAGGTGTTGAGCAACTGTTGCAATACGTGATATCCTGTAATTTCTTTTTCGATAACTTCGTCACTTCTGTAGATTTTATCAATGCTTATTTTGATAATATCATCAATTTGCGCCTTGTATTTGCTCTTGTCCATAATACCTACAGAAAAATTGCCTGCACAGATGGCTTCTTCGTTTTCCAAGAAGATACGCACTGCATCTTCAATTAAAGTGTTGATAGATAATGCTCGTAAATAACTTAAACGGTCTTCACGGTGTTGCAATTGGCTATATTTTTCTTTGTGAATGGTATCTCGCACCAAATTGATTAAATACTCCAATGCTTTTTCTTCTTGAATCAATCCGAGATTGATGCCATCTTCAAAATCAATAATGGTATAGCAAATATCATCGGCGGCTTCTACCAAAAATGTCAGTGGATGTCTTGCATACCGAATGTCATCTCCATTTCCATATTTCGTTAAGCCAAGTTCCTCAGCAACATCAGTAAACGCTTCTTTTTGCGATTGAAAAATTCCGTATTTCTTATCTGCAATATGTGTAGTTGGTTTTTTAGGAAGCGATTGTTTTGGATATTTCATAAAAGCACCTAAGGTTGCATAACTCAAACGCAAACTTCCGTCTACACCTTTGCGATTTTCGGTCAAAATTTTAAATCCGTTGGCATTTCCTTCAAAATCACATACATCTTGAAACTCTTTTGGAGTTAACTTTGATTGAAATTTTGATCCATTCCCGATTTTAAAATATTCACCAATGGCTTTTTCGCCAGAATGTCCAAACGGTGGATTTCCAATATCATGTGCCAAAGCAGCCGCAGCGACAATAGCGCCAAAATCGTTGAACTGAAATCCGTGAACTTCTTTTAAATGTGGATATTTTTCTAGGAGTTTTGTGCCTACTTTTCTTCCCAAACTTCTTCCTACCACCGAAACTTCCAAGCTATGTGTAAGTCGTGTGTGTACAAAGTCAGTTTTAGATAATGGAACTACCTGAGTTTTATCTTGCAAGCTGCGAAAAGCGGAGGAAAAAATGACGCGATCGTAATCCACTTCGAATCCCAATCGGGTTTCGTCTTGCTCTTTACGCAGTCGTTTATGGGTATCTCCGTGACGTTTTAAAGAGAGTAATTGTTCCCAATTCATTAGAAAAATAGCATTTTACGTGCAATATACCACATATATAAATGAAATGCCAATCCTTAACAATTATCAACGCTTCATACCAGCATTTAAAGGAAAATGAACGATATTTCCTCGATTTTTTAGTTATTTGTTATATTTAACACAGCTATGGATGGTATTTAAGATATAACCTTTAGGTAACATTACATTTGGCGACACTATTGATATTTGTAAATTATTTTTAATATCCTCATATGGACAATATTTACTTACTGATGATCATTGCATTGACGGTATTGGCAATTGCCGATTTAGTCGTAGGAGTTAGTAATGATGCAGTAAACTTCTTAAACTCAGCTATTGGCTCTAAAGCCATTTCTTTTAAAACCATCATGATCGTTGCGAGTATTGGTGTTGCTATTGGTGCTATTTTTTCAAGTGGATTGATGGAAGTCGCCCGAAAAGGGATTTTTACACCCGAAAATTTCGTTTTTCATGAAATCATGATCATTTTCATGGCGGTGATGATTACGGATATTTTACTGCTCGACTTTTTTAATACGCTCGGAATGCCAACGTCTACCACGGTTTCCATTGTGTTTGAATTGTTGGGTGCCGCAGTTGCCATGGCACTAATTAAAATTAGTAAACAAGGAGCCGATTACGATACCTTACTTCAATACATAAACACCTCACAAGCCACTAAAATTATTGTAGGAATTCTGCTCTCGGTAGTCATTGCCTTTACCGTTGGTGCACTTGTACAGTGGATTTCACGCTTGTTGTTATCCTATAATTTTAATGAAAAAGCACGTTGGATTGGCGCTTTGTTTGGTGGATTTGCCTTAACAGCGATTACCTATTTTATTTTTGTAAAAGGAATCAAAGGAACTACGTATGCGAGTTCTATTATAGAAACTTTATACACAGGGCCACGTGATGGTTTGCTCGCTTGGGCTAATGAATATTTCACAACTACCTATGAAAGTATCGCAGAACTTGTAAAAGCCAAAGAAAAAACACTCACAGTTGACGATAAAACAGGTGTAGCTACCATTACATTAAAGAATTTCTTAGAAGTGTATGTATGGCAAATTGTATCGATCAGTTTGGTGGTTTGGTCTGTGATTTCGTATGTAATAATGTCGTTTCTTAAAACGAATATCTACAAACTAATTATCATTGTAGGAACGTTTGCGTTGGCACTCGCTTTCGCTGGAAACGACTTGGTAAACTTTATTGGTGTACCAATTGCAGGTTGGCAATCATACGATAGGTTTATGATAGATGCTGGAGCAAATGCTGCCGATATAGAGTTGGCTGCTAGAAGTTTTTCCATGGATTTCTTAGAAGATAAAGTACCGACACCAACCATCTTTTTGGTCATTGCAGGATTGATCATGGTGGTGACACTATGGTTTTCAAGCAAAGCAAAAGCCGTTGTCAAAACATCGATCGATTTATCTAGTCAAGAACAAACCAAAGAGCGTTTTAGACCGAACTACTTATCAAGAGCACTGGTGCGAACTTCTATTAGTATGTCACAAGGGATTGCGCAAATTACACCAAATTCTTGGGAAAAGAAGATTGACAAACAGTTTACCATTCCGCCAGTAAAAAGTTATCAAAACAAAAAAGACATTCCTGCATTTGATATGGTACGTGCGGCTGTAAATTTAATGGTAGCCAGCGTATTAATTTCGATTGCGACTTCGATGAAATTACCATTATCTACAACGTATGTAACATTTATGGTTGCGATGGGAACCTCTTTGGCAGACAGAGCTTGGGGCGCAGAAAGTGCAGTGTATAGAGTTGCTGGCGTATTGAATGTGATTGGAGGATGGTTTTTTACAGCAATTGTAGCTTTTGTTGCTGCAGGATTAATTGCCTTTTTGCTAAATATCAATCTTGAAATTATGTTGCTCTTATTGTTGAGTTTGGCAGCATTCCTATTGATTCGAAATTATATCATTCACAATAAAAAGGCGAAAGAAGCGAAAGTTGAAGACAGCTTAAAGAAAGCGGAAAGTAGTTCAGTGCAAGGTGTTATCCACGAAAGTGCTGACAATATTGGAAGTGTATTGACAAGAGGAAATAGAATTTATACAAGCGCTATCAACGGTTTGGCTAAGCAAGATTTGAATATGCTGAAGAAAAATCGTAAAAATATTTCCAAGCTATCCGATGAAATTGACGAATTGCGTGATAATATTTTCTTCTTCATCAAAAACTTAGATGAAGCAAGTAGCGTGGGTGCGAGTAATTTTTACATCAATATTTTAGACTATTTGCAAAACATTACACAATCGCTAGAGTACATTTCGAAAGCGAGTTTAAAACATGTAAACAACAATCACAAGAAGCTTAAATTCAATCAGATAAAAGAACTGAAACAGGTTGATGAAGCAATGGAAGCTTTGTTCAATCAGACAAAAGAAGCGTTCGCTTCCCGTTCGTTTGAAGATATTGAAGGTGTACTTGTCAGTAGAAATTCCATTTTTGAATTGGTGCAACAAAAAATTCAAACGCAGGTAGAACGTACGCGTACCGAAGAATCGAGTCCGAAAAATACAACACTATATTTTAGCATATTGCTAGAAACGAAAGATTTATTGAACGCTACGATGGATCTTTTAGAAGTATATTACAAAGAGCACGATAGTTCGGTAGAACCAGCAACGATCAAAGAAAAATCGGATCAAGAAGAATAAATAACACACATGATTAAAACCATTTTCACTTTTATCATTCTAACCACCACGACATTTGCTGTTGGACAAGAATTGTCGGGGGAAGAATTGTTAGCAAAAGCCATTCAATACCACGATCCAAATGGCAATTGGGATTCTTTCAATGGAACATTACAAATTACGATGGAAACTCCTAAAAATCCTGCACGTGTAAGTACCATCAAGATCAACTTACCCAAAGAATATTTTTACGTAAAAGCCACACGTGCTGCGGAAACTACAGAATATACAGTTGAGAAAAACGATTGTAAAATTGCCTTCAACGGCAACACGGAAGTTTCTGAAGAAGTCAAAAAAGAAAACAATCTCAATTGCGAACGCGCCCATTTGTACAAGAATTATTACACGTATTTATATGGGTTGCCCATGAAATTAAAAGACGAAGGAACCATCATTGCTTCAAAAGTGATGAAAAAAACCTTTAAAGGGAAAGAATATTTAGTGCTAAAAGCAACCTACAAAGAAAGTGTTGGAAAAGATACATGGTACTTTTACTTTGATCCAAAAACGTATGCTATGGAAATCTATCAATTTTTTAAGAATGAATCTAAAAATGATGGAGAGTACATTTTACTTTCAGAAGAAAAAGTGGTCAACGGAATCAAAATGCCAAAAATTCGCGCTTGGTATTACAATGCAAATGATGGTTATTTAGGTACTGATATTTTAGATTGATGGTTAGTTTGAGTTGAAAACCCCAACCAGCTTCGGCTTCACTTTTAGGTTGTTAGACTATTTGAAACATCGTTACGAGAAAGTACGACGAAGTAATCTGCTATTTCAGGAGCATTGCGATTTTTCCGAAATCCGTCATGCGATCTTGAATCAAGTTCAAGATGACACAAAATGATTCAAAAAAATCAAAGATCTGTTCCAAAGCGAAGTCCAACAAAAATTGTGCGCGGTTGTGCAGGTCCGTAAATATAATTTGGATCACGGTCAATCGTTTGGTCAAAATCATCTTGATACGCGTTCAGCACATTTTTGACGCCAGCGTTGATTTCCAAGCCATATTTTTCAGAAATACGAAACGTTTTACTAGCATTTAAGCCAACTTCAAACAAAGTAGGCGTTTCTTCCAAAACGGTTTCAGGAATAAAACCAGCCACATGCGGTACAAACATACTTCCTGTATACACGCCATTTACATTAAAACTCCATTGGTCGTTTGGCGTAAAACTCATCAACATATTTCCATATACATTCGGCGTACGCGTGATTCTATTTGTTACAATTCCTTGTTCGGGTTCATACGAATTTTCAAAATAACTATTCTGAAACGTTCCGCCAAGCTGAAATAAAAACTTCGGATTTGGACTGTAACGCGCTTCCAAATTCACACCATTTACAATCGCATTATCACCATTTATCTTTTCCTTAATCTCCAAACCATCTACTTCGCCGCGTGCTTCATACACAAACGGATCGTTGATTGTCGTATAAAAACCTTCCAACGTCAACACGAGTTGATGATCTTCATGCTGATGCGAATATTCCAACGAACCAATAAAACTATGCGACAATTCCTCCTTTAAATCTGCTGCCAAACGCACCCGACGCACTTCACCCGTAATAATCTCCGAATGCACATCCTCCGAATAAAATTGTGGCGCACGAAAACCTTGCGAATAGCCAGTTCTAAAACTCACGGTTTCACTAATATTATACAAAACACTTACGCGCGGATTCACAATAAAAAGTGATTCATTTGTCAAATTAGACGTAAACAATTCACCGCGAGCACCTGTAAGAACTTTTAAATTGTCTAAAATTTTCCAGTCGAGTTGTGTATATATTCCAAGTGTATTGGTGTTTTGCGTTATCGGAATGATCAACGGATTTTCCCTGCGTTCTGTAATGCGATTAAAGCGATGTTCTACGCCAGACGTCAAATCCATACTGCCACTGATAAAATTTTCAAACTTTACCGTATGTTGCATTCCTGCAACGGTCACAAAATCTTTCGTCAAGCCAAAACCGTTTGGATCTTGATTCGTACCATAATAATTGTCAGATCGTGTATGTTGAATATTTCCATAGGCGGAAAACTTCTGTAGATAATCTTCTGAAAAATAATCAAATGTCAAACCACCGCCAATCACATTACTCGTAATTTCTTCGGCGATATTGGCAAATAAAGGCGATTTGTCTAGAAAATCTCCACCGCGACGGTATTCATGCGATGTATTAAATTCGAGTGTTAACTTGCGTCTAAAATCTAACTTATAAAACGATTTGAAGCCGAAGTTGAGGTTTTGCAATTTGGTAATTTCGGTAAACCCATCATCGTTATTGTCATAACCTTCACGATTGCGGTGCATGCCAAAAAAGGTAATTCCTTTATTCAAATCTTCGGATACAAATGTGGAATTAAAAGTTGTCACAGCATCCGTGCTTTCGCCGTCAATCAAGCCAATTTTTGAAGCGACTTGAAACTGATTTTCCACAGGATCTTTCGTAATAATATTAATTGTTCCCGCAATCGCATTCGAACCAAAAATAGCAGATCCGCCGCCGCGTGTGACTTCAATTTGTTCAATCATATTGGTGGGAATCTGTTCCAAACCATAAATTCCGTTCAACGAACTAAATACAGGACGACTATTGACTAAAATTTGCGAATACGCACCATCCAAACCGTTAATTCGTATTTGTGTAAATCCACAATTCTGGCAATTTACTTCCGTACGCAAACCAGGTTGAAAATTCAAACCTTCAAACAGCGTAGCAGCTTGAACCTTTTGTAACGATTCAGCATTTGTAACTGTCACCAAAACAGGCGCTTCACGGCGATTCAACGCAGTTCGTGTTGCAGAAACCACGACCTGATCCAATCCTAAAAGATCTTCTTCCAAATACAGAGTAAATGACAAGTTTTTATCAGTAACTGTAATTGCTTTTTCAATCGTTTTAAAACCGATAGATTGCACCATCAAAACATAATTCCCTTTCATAACTTTCAATGAAAAGTTTCCAGCTTCATCCGTAATAGTGCCGTTATTGGTATTCTTTAAATAAACATTCGCAAAAGGAGTTGGACTGTCTTTATGAAGTACAGTTCCTTTAATTTCAAATGTTTGAGAGAAGCCTGTAACAGATAATAAGTAAAAAGCTAAACAAACTTTTAAGTTCATAGTAATATTTTTTTTGTAAATATATTACTTATTTTTAGTCTTGTCTAAAAAAAGAAATTATATAAAGGTAAAAATTGTATATTTGTCCTGTTAATTAATGCATTATGATGACACTTTCTGAAGAAAACTACTTAAAAGCCATCTATCACATTAGTGATGCCTGTGATGGTGGTATTAGCACAAATGCCATTGCGGAACGGATGAATACCAAAGCATCTTCTGTGACAGATATGATTAAAAAACTATCTGAAAAAGGCTTGGTGCATTACAAGCGTTACAAGGGTTCTGAATTGACGGAAGAAGGAAAATTAGTGGCTGCCAATATCATTAGAAAACACCGTTTGTGGGAAGTATTTTTGGTAGAAAAGCTCAACTTCACGTGGGATGAGGTGCATGATGTAGCAGAACAATTGGAACACATAAAATCTGAAAAACTCATTAATCAATTGGATGAGTTTTTAGGGTTTCCTAAGCGCGATCCGCACGGCGATCCTATTCCAGATAAAGACGGAAACATGTCTGATCATGCAGACGTATTATTGGTAACGTTGAATACAAATGACAAAGGAATTATTGTCGGTGTAAAAGATTCCTCTTCCTCATTCTTAAAATATTTGGACAAACAAGGAATTGCGTTGGGCAAAAAAGTGAAAGTGATGGACAAAGAACCGTTTGACAATTCCATGAAAATTCGCATTAAAAAAGAAGAATTCATGATTTCACAACAAATTGCGAATAATATTTATATCAAAAAGTAGTATGAAAGGTAATAGGTTTTTAGCATTAAGCATTCGTTGTATTTCGAACGTCACCTCGAGTGGCGAATCTACGATTCGTTGTATCGAGAAGTACTATGAAACGCTAAGGAGTTAAAGAACAAAGTAACAAAAAGACACTTCGACAAGCTCAGTGTAAACAATAAATAAATGAAAAAATACATATACATACTAATTGCTGCCATTACGATAACGAGTTGTAAAACGGAAGTGAAAAAGCAAAACGGAACGCTTCAAATCGTAACCACAACCACCATGATTACGGACATGGTAAAAAACATTGGTGGCGATGTAGTGGAAGTACAAGGTTTGATGGGAAGTGGTGTAGATCCGCATTTGTACAAAGCCAGCGCAGGCGATGTTGACAAGCTGTTTGAAGCAGACGTGATCATTTACAATGGATTGCATTTGGAAGGAAAATTGGAAGATGTTTTTGAAAAAATGCGCCAACAACAACGGCAAATTATTGCCGTTTCGGATGCTATTGACAAAAATGGCTTGATTGGTTCTGAATATTTTGCCTCCAATTACGATCCGCATATATGGTTCCACATTGACTATTGGAAGCAAGCCGCACAATTTGTGATCAACGAACTCAAACGATTAGACAGTAAAAATGCAGAAACCTTTGAAAAAAACGGACAAGCGTATTTGTCAAAATTAGATGCATTGGCGAAGGAGATTTCAGTAACGATTGAAGCATTACCTGTTGAAAAGCGAATTCTAGTTACAGCGCACGATGCGTTCAATTACTTTGGAAAATTACATAATTTTGAAGTTGTGGGTTTGCAAGGATTATCTACCGCAACAGAAGCTGGAGTACAAGATGTTCAAAAGTTGGCGGACTTTATTATTGAAAAAAATGTAAAAGCTATTTTTGTGGAAAGTTCAGTGCCAAAACGTACTATTGAAGCCTTGCAAGCTTCGGTAGAAGCAAACGGACATGAAGTCGCTATTGGCGGAACCTTATATTCAGATGCACTTGGCAACGCAGGAACGGTAGAAGGAACCTATATTGGAATGTATACATATAATGTACAAACGATAGTGAACGCATTAAAGTAGTTCCGTTTGAACTTAAAATGTTGAATACACAAATTAACGAATCAACAAAAAGACACTTCGACAAGCTCAGTGTAAACTATAAATAATCAAAAGCTCAGTGTAAACACTAAATAACCAATGAAAAAAAACTACGCCATCACCGTTGATGACCTTACGGTCGCTTACAATTACAAACCTGTACTTTGGGATATTGATTTGGCGATTCCAGAAGGTGTATTAATGTGTATTGTAGGACCAAATGGCGCGGGAAAATCTACGTTGATCAAGGCAATTTTGGGAATTTTGAAACCGATTGCAGGAACGATTTCTATTTTTGGAAAACCGTATGCAAAACAACGTTCATTAGTTGCGTATGTGCCGCAAAAAGGAAGCGTAGATTGGGATTTTCCAACCACCGCATTAGATGTTGTAATGATGGGAACCTACGGAAGTCTCGGTTGGATAAAACGTCCTGGGAAAAAAGAAAAGAAAGCTGCGTTGGAAGCCTTGGAAAAAGTTGGGATGTTGCCTTTTAAAAACAGACAAATCAGTCAGCTTTCGGGTGGACAACAACAGCGAATTTTCTTGGCAAGAGCTTTGGTACAAAATGCTTCCATCTACTTTATGGACGAACCGTTTCAAGGTGTAGATGCCACGACTGAAAAAGCGATCATCAACATCTTAAAAGAACTCCGAAAAGCAGGAAAAACAGTCGTAGTGGTGCATCACGATTTGCAAACGGTTCCCGAATATTTTGATTGGGTAACGTTTCTAAATGTGAAAAAAATTGCCACAGGTCCCGTAAAAGATATTTTCAATGATGACAATTTGACTAAAACCTACGGAATTAACTATAAAGTGAGTGTTCAAGAATAACGCGTATGAAACCAAAAACGTTCTTTTTACTACTATTCAGTGCTTTTTCACTTTCAATGTTTGCCCAAATCAACATGAAAGCGGAAGAAGCAAACCTGCTGAAAACATTGCTAAAATTACGTTCCAATGATCAAGAAATGGACTTGGAAAAAGTGTCGATTCAATTTGAAAATACACTCAAAACAATACTTTCAAAAGAAGAAAGCTGGCACTACAAATTTCCCGAATTGCGCAAATACATTGATATCAAGCAATCAAAAGATAAAAAAATCAGAACCTTTAGTTGGGACAGTCGCATGGGCGGAAGTTGGCATACCTTAAACACGTTCATTCAGCACGAAACTGAAAACGGTTTGCACGTATTTTCATTGCAAAATAAAAAAGTATTGGACAATGAAGAATTACATGCCAACGAAGCATACAGAGACGCCGTTATCATAGATATTCACACGTTTCATAACGGATATTTGTTGGAAGGTTTTGGAACGCATGGAAGCGGACATCATCACAAAGTATTGACGTATTACGAGTTGGTCAACGAAAAATTAATTCGAAAAGAAATTTTTGAAAACAACCAATCGATATACGTGTTTTTAATTCCAAGAAAGTATGATTTTGATCTAGAAGTGAATGTAGAAACGAAAACCATCACGCATAGCGAATTTGTAATGGACAACGATATTGGTTTTTATATGCCAACCGAAAAGCAAGTCATACTGACGTTTGACGGGAAAAAATTCAACAAAACCATTAAAAATAAAAAGCCATAGATTTTCAAGATTACATACAGCTTATTTTTTCTAACTATACCGCGCGGATTGTGATGTTAGGAACTGCCATTTTGGGCGCCATTTGTGGCATGCTGGGAAGTTTTGCCGTATTGCGAAAGCAAAGCCTGTTGGGCGATGCCATTTCGCACGCTGCGTTGCCAGGAATTGCCATTGCTTTCTTAATTACAGGTGTAAAAGACAGCAATTTGTTCTTGTTGGGTGCGTTAATCAGTGGATTGATTGGTACATTTTGGATTCGAAGCATCACGAAAAACACACATTTAAAATCGGATACGGCGTTAGGCTTAACACTTTCTTTATTTTTCGGATTCGGAATGCTGCTTTTAACCTTTATTCAAAAACAACCGAATGCCAGTCAAGCTGGATTGGACACGTATTTATTCGGTCAAGCCGCGACGTTATTGGCAAAAGATGTGTGGCTCATTGCGATTGTGGCAGGAATTGCATTGTTAATTTTACTCGTTTTTTGGAAAGAATTTAAAATCTTACTGTTTGACGAAGATTATACCAAAACGCTTGGTTTCAATACGCGTTTCATAGATATTTTAATCACTACATTTATCGTCATCACCATTGTGTTAGGTTTGCAAACCGTAGGCGTTATTTTAATGAGTGCCATGTTGCTTGCTCCAGCCGCAGCGGCACGACAATGGACAAACAGTTTGGAAATTATGGTCATTTTAGCAGCGATTTTTGGAGCTTTTTCAGGTGTGGTTGGCACAGGAATCAGTACTGTTGTCGGGAATCTTTCCACAGGTCCAGTCATTGTATTAGTTGCCTCAGGAATTGTGTTGCTTTCGTTTATATTTTCGCCAAAAAGAGGTTTATTATTCAGAGAAATTCGCTTTCGAAAAAATAGAAACAACATCAAAATGCAAAAAACCTTGGCGTTTATGTATGAAATTGCCAAAACACATGAACATATTTCGCATCCGCACGCAATTAAAATCTTAAATGATTTTCAAGGATTTTCAAAACGTTCGTTGCAGGAACTCGTGGATTTGAGTTATGTGCAAATTAACGGACAACAATGGTCTATGACGCAAAAAGGCTTTACAACCGCTGCCAATTTATACAATCAACAAATAGAAGATACGCATGAATAGCGCACAAATCACCATACAAATTATTGTGACACTTGTCGCGATTGCCTGCGCCATTCCAGGAACATTTTTGGTATTGCGAAAAATGTCGTTAATCAGCGATGCCATCAGTCATTCTATCTTATTGGGAATTGTGATTGGTTTTTTTATTGTGGAAGATACTTCGTCGCCGTTGCTCATTTTCTTGGCTGCCTTGGCGGGAGTTGTCACAGTAATATTGGTCGAATTCATTCAAAAAACAGGTTTAGTCAAAGAAGATACTGCTATTGGACTTGTATTTCCTGCGTTGTTTAGTATTGGTGTCATTCTCATCTCAAAAAATGCCAACGATGTCCATTTAGATATTGATTCGGTGATGGTTGGAGATTTAAGTCTCGCACCGTTTGATCCGTTGTTGATCAATTGTCAAGAAGGCATTGCAGATTCGTGTGTCAACTTAGGGCCAAAAGCCATTTGGGTAGTTGGGATTATTTTGATCATTACGTTAACATTATTATTTGCCTTTTTCAAGGAATTAAAAGTGAGCACGTTTGATGCAGGTTTGGCAGCAGCCCTAGGATTTTCACCAGTTATTATGCATTACGGATTGATGACAGTTTCATCCATCACCATTGTTGGAGCCTTTGATGCGGTTGGACCGATATTGGTTGTTGCACTCATGATTGCGCCTGCGGCAACTGCGTATTTATTCACCAAAGATTTAAAGAAAATGTTGTTGCTTTCCTGCTTTTTTGGTGTCATTGCTTCCATTGCAGGATTTTGGTTGGCATACATTATAGATGCTTCTATTTCGGGTTCTATGACGACGGTGTTGGCAGTATTATTTTTACTTGTTTATGAACCGATTATTACTTCTGTTGTTGTGAGTTTTTTGACAGGAGTTGGTATTATTTTTTATCAGTGGTATACCTTTTTAATGGCACAAGGTATTGAGCTTGACAAAATGCTTTTAGGAAAGAAGATACAAACCGTATTTTCAGAATTTATATTTTTAGATTATTTCTACATCTTCGTTATGACTTCTATATTTTCTGCGACATTAATCTACATATTACCAAAAAGAGGCTTGATTTATGGCTATTATAAAGTACGACAACAAAAAACGGAAATCATGTTGTTGGTGTTTTTATTGCACATTCGAAATCATACCGAAGAAAGCGAACGTCATGTAAAACATTTAAACGAACATATCAATTGGCAACGATTGCGATCACAATCTATTGTCGCTTTGGCGGAGAAGAATAATATGATAACGGTTACGGATCAAATTATTTCTTTAACAGAAAAAGGAGACGATTTTACCGAAAAAGCCATTGATTATATCATCACTAATAAAGACACAGAAATAGAAGAAATGAAAGATGATTTCTTTTTATTTAGAGGATAAAACAACACATCATTAAGAAAAAAGCAGTTTTTGTAAAAACGCACATTCTTTCAAAAACGCAGAAAACATCCTCAAAATCAACTAACAAACATTAGTTACTTGTTAATCAGTAACTTATGGATATTTCACAATAACCGTTTATCGAATAATTAAGTGCGTTTATCGACAAACTATGTTCGTTAACCTAATTATTGATCATTTCATGGATAAAGAATGTACTTTAGTATTGAGTAATTTTAGAAATCATTTAGTTGTTTAACTTAAGACATTAATTAACAACTTATTGTTAAGAAAAGAGAGTGAGGCTTAACACTCTCTTTTTTTATGCTTATTTTTTACCTACATCTCCTATTTCAACACTTCACGCTTCGTTAAAGTCTATTAAAATACCATTAAAGCACTGTTAAAAAGACAGGGATTTTGAAACGGCTATAGTACATTTGGTAGCAACATTAACATTAAAACCATTATAATGAAAAAAATTACACTATTCGTGTGTCTACTATGTATTGCCTTTGTAAATGCTCAAGATGACGACAAAAACACTGCTGACAAACTTACTTTTGATAAAGGAACACAGTTTGTAAACCTAAATTTTTCTTTGAATAGTAGTCAATCTGACTTTACGCAACAAATGCAAGGACAAATAGGAAATGGAGAAAGTGATGCTTTTGGCTTTCAAATAAATGCTTCCTATGCGTATGCCATTAGCAGCGATTTATTCTTAGGAATTGGTTTGGGATATTCCATTACTAATCTCAAGAGTGAAATCAATAATGTAACGCAAAATGAAAGCGATAATAAGTCGTATCAAATATTTCCATATGTGCGTTATTACAAAGGAATAGGAAAAAAATTAGCACTATTTGTGCAAGGAGAAGCACGATATTTTCGTATTGAAAATGACCTAAACTCATTAAACAACGGAACATCTGACAATTTCTTTGTTGGAGTGCGACCAGGAATTACATTGATGCTCAATAAAAATCTAGCTATAGAAACTTCTATTGGCGCATTGGGTTATTCACATAGAAAAGGAGAAAGCGAACAATTAGATACTGAAACAACAGGCAATTCGTTTGGTTTATCTTTAAACTCTTCTGAATTATTTTTTGGATTGAACTATTATTTCTAGGCGCGCATCAAATCATAAACATCACAATTTTTGGTAAGCTGCTAAACGTAGTTAGAAAAAATCTACGACTAACGACCATCTTACCATTTTGAAAATCAACATACAAAAATGAAAAAAAATATACTTTATATAAGTCTGCTTATAGTTGCATTTGTTCATGCGCAAGAAGTAGACACACAAACTTCAGATAAACTTCGTTTTGAAAAACACACACAGTTTATCAATACAAACTTCTCTATAAGTGTAACGAATCAAGAAACCAGATCATTAACTGCGAATACTACCGTAGACGAGAAACGTAATTCCTATAACTTTCAAGTTTCTTATGCGTACGGTATTGCTGAAAACCTTTTTTTAGGCGCTGGCCTTGGTTACGGACATGAAGTCACTACGTTTGGTTCAAATTCAGTAATAGGAAATAGATATAGAATACTTCCTTTTGTACGCTATTATAAAGGAATAGGAAAGCGTTTAGCACTTTATCTTCAAGGAGAAGTTAGTTTACAACATACAAATGTTGACAGATCTAAAGAAAATAGTTTTTCTGCGGGACTTCGCCCAGGAATTACATTGATGCTCAATAAAAAATTGGCATTGGAAACTTCTATAGGATTCTTTGGCTACTCTTCAAGTAATTTTGAAGGAGATAATATTCCTTCCGAAAGGGATAACAAAGCAATTAATTTGTCATTAAATTCTTCGAACTTACTTTTTGGATTGAATTATTATTTTTAAAAAGTGAAATTATACTTATGAACAACCGCAATCGTCTTCTCCACAAGCTTTTGCGGTTTTCTTTTTCCAAAAGAATTTCTTCACGATAAAAGCTATCGCAATTAAAAATACAACACCAACTATTATCTTTTGAATCATGCTATTATTTTAAAAACTGATACGCAATCAATCCTGCAACATACGCAATCACGGTCATGGCACCTAATTGAATCATGGGCCATTTCCAGCCATTGGTTTCTCGTTTTACAATTGCTAATGTACTCATGCATTGCATGGCAAACGCATAGAATAGTAAGAGTGAAATTCCCGTAGCAAAGGTAAATACTTTTTTTCCAGAGTTGGAATGCACTTCTGCTTGCATTTTTGCTTTGATGGTATTTCCACTTTCGTCATCGCCTTCGCTTCCTACACTATAAATGGTTGCCAAAGTTCCGATAAAGACTTCGCGCGCTGCAAACGAACTTACTAAGGCAATTCCTATTTTCCAGTCGTAACCCAAAGGTTTAATGGCAGGTTCTATGGCTTTTCCAATTGTACCCAATACTGAATTTTCCAAGCGCATTCCTGCAATTTCATCTTCAATTAATTCTTCTTTAAATTCAGGTATTTTTTTGATGATAGAATCATTCATCGCTTCCTCATCAAACGTTTTTCCAGCTTCTTTATATTCTTCTTCCAAACTTTCACCGTAGCGAAGTATTTTATTTTTCAACGCAACTTCTTGTATTTTTGTAAAACCATTTTTTTCAATGGATTCCGCTACAATGGATTCCGCATTATGAAATTGATCATTCACACCAACAGATCCTAAAACCCACAAAATAATGGAAATCGCTAAAATGATTTTTCCAGCTTCAAACACAAATGTTTTGGTTTTTTCAACAACCGTATATGCCACATTTTTCAACAATGGCACTTTGTATTTTGGCAATTCTACTACAAAATACGACTTGCTTTCAATTCGTAAGGTTTTATGTAAAATGTACGCTGATAGTAACGCAATGGCAAATCCGATCAAGTATAATAACATTAAGGTAATTCCTTGCCAATTAAAAATCCAAAACACACGTTCGTTCGGAATGATGAGCGCAATCAAAATGGCGTACACAGGCAAACGCGCTGAGCACGTGATAAACGGTGTCACTAAAATGGTGATCAAACGTTCTTTCCAGCTTTCTATGTTTCTCGTTGCCATAATTGCAGGAATCGCGCAAGCGGCACCCGAAATTAACGGAACGACACTTTTTCCGCTCAAGCCAAATTTACGCATGATTTTATCCATTAAAAAGACGACGCGACTCATATAACCACTTTCTTCCAAAATGGCAATAAAGAGAAATAAAAAGGCAATTTGTGGAATAAAAATGACGATTCCGCCCAAACCAGTAATGATGCCATCGGCGAGTAAATCGGTAAACATTCCAGCAGGCAATACTTCTTTTGTCCATTTGGCAAGTGCGCCAAATGCGCCGTCAATAAAGTCCATAGGCACATTACTCCACTCAAAAATCACTTGAAATATTAGCAATAATAATATGGCAAAAATCCCGTAGCCAAAGAATTTATGTGTAAAAACACGATCGAGTTTCGCTTGTATGTCTGTTGCTTTGGAACGATCGACTACATACGACTTTTTCAACGCTTCGTTGATAAATTGATAGCGCACAATGGTTTCGCGGTGCTGTACTTTTTTAAGTTCCGTTTTTGATAGAGAAGTGAATAAATCGGTATTGGTAATGGTATTTTGTGTAATTCTTTCTGCGGGAATGCAACGTTTTGTTGACAGTGATTTGTATTCGATGATGGCTTCTTTTACCTCATCAATTCCTGTTTTTTGCTTGGAGCTGATGACGACAATCTTCGTTTTTAAATCTGCTTCTAACTGTGGAATGTTTATAGAAATTCCTTTCGATTGCATTTGATCCGCCATGTTCACGACCAATATTGTGGGAATTTCTAAATCTTTTACTTGCGTGTAGATGAGCAAGTTGCGTTTTAACTGTTCCACATCTGTTACCACAATAGCAACATCAGGATAATTGTCATTTTCAGGAGTATTTAAAACGTCAATTACAATCTTTTCATCTGCGGAAGAAGGATTTAAACTATAAGTTCCTGGCAAATCTAAAATGGTTGCTTTTTGCGTTTTGGAGAGTTTGCAAGTTCCTGTCTTCTTATCTACTGTAATGCCAGGGTAATTTCCAACTTTTTGGTTCAAGCCTGTCAAATGGTTAAATAAGGATGTTTTTCCTGTATTTGGATTTCCTATTAAGGCTACTTTTATGGTTGAATCACTCATGAGGAACTGGAATTACAAAACTTTTTCAATTTGAATTTGCGCTGCAGTATCTTTTCTGATGGCAATATTACTTTCGTTAATCGTTAAAAATAAAGGACCATTAAAAATTGCGGTTTGTACCAATGAAATTTCGTTTCCAGGCAAGCAACCCATTTCAATAAGTTTTAGCGGAATGGAATCAATTGGAAAGTCGAGAATAATCGCTGTTTCCCCTTTTTTTAAATCTGCAATCGTCAACACGTCTTTATTTAGATTAATTTTAAAGAAGCAAAAATACACCAAAAAGTTTAGTTAGAAAATTTCCGTGTCAAAAAAGCATTATTCGTAAGAAGCTTTGAGAATTTTAATATCTTTTAGTAGTTTTTGAATTGCTTCCTCATTGGTACCGTCGTAGGTTCCACGAACTCTTTTTTCTTTGTCAACCAAAATGAAATTTTCGGTATGTATCATGCCATAATCGTCATCACCAGTAGATTTTACAGCCAAATACGATTTGCGAGCTAGGTCATATATCTGTTTCTTATCGCCCGTGACTAAATTCCACTTTTTATCATTGACACCTTTTTCAATAGCATAGCGTTTGAGTTGTGCAACTGTATCAATTTCTGGCGTGACCGAATGCGATAACAACATGACATCATCATCGTCAAGAATTTCTTTTTGCACAAGCGCCATATTCTTTGTCATTACTGGACAAATTGTTTGGCATGTTGTAAAGAAAAAATCGGTTACATAAATTTTATTTTTATACGTGTCTTGTGTGATGGTATCTCCGTTTTGATTGATGAGTTTAAAATCTTTAATCACATGATATTTTCGAACGTGTTGAATGGAAGCGTCTACCAATTCAGGGTTGAAATTATCAGGCTGATACACTGGAAGTGCGTCTTCTTGCTTCAATGCATAGTAAAAAGATACAATGATAATGGTTGATATACAGCCCATTACGATCGCAAAAAGTCTGTATTTCTTAAAAAATGTTAACATGTAATGTCGTTTAACGGATAAATTTACAGTTCGTCGATAAATTTTAGGGGGTTTATCGAAAAAACCGTGGACAAATTTACGATTTTTAAATTTGACTGGGAAAAATTCCTATATTGTTAATCCCAAATCTAGCTTAACTATGAAAAAAACCATCTTAGCCATTGGTTTTTTATGGACTTTCGTCGCTCTTAGCCAAACTGATCAAGACTTGATCAATGTCGCTAATGGTGAGTCTCAGAAAGCAGTAAAACTACAGGATTTTCAAGCAAATGAGAACACAGCTTATTATGATTTACTTTCGCATAGATTAGAGTTAGAGTTAGATCCTGAAAAACACTACATTAAAGGAGAAGTTACTACAGAATTTCGCGTTTTAGAAAATACAGATACGATCGTTTTTGATTTATATGATAATTTAGAAGTGTCTTCCGTGACTGGAAATGATGAAAAACCACTACAGTTTATCCACGAAAATAACGAGCTTTCCATTTTATTTACAAATGATCTTTGCGAAACGGCAACACATACGTTAACGATTGCCTACGAAGGAACTCCTAACAAGAATACAAGTGGCGACGGATTTGTCACAACAAAAACACGAAATAACATCCCATCATTATATACACTTTCTGAACCGTATGGTTCTAGCGAATGGTGGCCATGCAAACAAGACTTAAACGATAAAATAGATCAAATTGACGTCATCATTACGGCTCCTGCAGCTTACAAAGCTGTTTCCAACGGAATGGTAATATCAGAAACTCAAGAAGGAGCTTTGATGACGACGCATTGGCAACATAATTACCCAATTCCGACCTATTTAATTGGAATTGCCGTAACAGAGTATGAGGTTTTCTCGCAAACGATAGAAAGAAATGGACATAGTTTTGATATTGTAAATTATGTGTATCCTGAATCTAAAGACAAAGCCGAAGAGTATACCGAAGTGACGGTGGAAATCATGAATTTGTTTCAAGACTTATTTGGGGAATATCCTTATAAAGATGAAAAATACGGTCACGCTGAGTTTGAATATGGCGGTGGTATGGAACATTCAACGATTTCTTTTATGGGGAATTTTAGCAGATCGTTAATTGCGCACGAATTGGCACACCAATGGTTTGGAAACAAAGTGACATGTGAGTCTTGGAATCATATTTGGCTCAACGAAGGATTTGCCACGTATTTATCTGGATTGGTAGAACGTCATTTTGATGGAGAAGAAGATTTTATCAATTGGAAACGTGGAAAAATTGCAGACATTACCACGTCGCGCGCTGGTTCTGTGTATATACAAGATGAAAAACTAGAGAATGTAGGGCGTATTTTTAGTTCTCGTTTGACCTATAATAAAGGTGCGATGGTGATTCACATGTTGCGTCAAAAATTAGGAGACGAAGTATTTTTTAAAGCGATCAGAAATTATTTAAACGATGAAGAATTGGCGTATGGATATGCAAATACAGACCAATTACAAGCACATTTAGAAAATACAAGCGGAGAAGATTTACAAGAATTTTTTAGCGATTGGATTTACGGACAAGGATATCCTTCGTATGATGTAGCGTGGTATCAAGCGAGTACGAATGAATTGAATCTTACATTCAATCAAACACAATCGAGCAAAAAAGTAGATTTCTTTGAAATGAACGTTCCAGTTTTAGTAGTTGGTGCGCAAGGAGAAGAAAAATACCTTACAGTTGATCATACTTTCAACGGACAGGAATTTGCTATTAGTGTAGATTTTGAAATTGCAGATATTATTTTGGATCCCAAATTTGATATGATTTCTAAAAATAACACCATTAGAATTGACATTGATGCTGTTGCTGAATTGGAAATTCAATCTTCTATTGACAATACGGCAAATAAAACTTCGCTGGTAACTGTTAAAAAATAACACATCACATACACTTTCTGAGTAAATATGGTAAAATCTGATTTTTAGGTTGCTGCTATTTTTTTTAAGTAATCATAAAACCTTACTTTTGTGCGTTCTATAAACATTTTACATTATAAATGGGCGTATTTATTCAGATTACATCGTTTGTCTTAATCATTTCAATTTTAGTAATTCTTCATGAATTAGGGCATTTCATACCAGCAAAACTTTTCAAAACAAAAGTTGAAAAATTCTACTTATTCTTTGATCCTTGGTTTTCTATTGTGAAAAAGAAAGTGGGTGACACCGTTTATGGAATTGGTTGGTTGCCTTTAGGTGGTTATGTAAAAATTGCCGGAATGATTGATGAAAGCATGGACAAAGAACAAATGGAAAAACCACCACAACCGTGGGAATTCCGTTCCAAACCCGCTTGGCAACGTTTAATTATTATGTTAGGTGGCGTTATTGTGAACTTTTTGTTAGCTTGGGTAATTTACATTTCCACATTTGTATACTATGGTGAATCGTATATTCCTGTAGACGAAATAAAAGATGGATTGTATGTAGATGAAATTTCAGAGCAAATAGGATTGCGTACGGGCGATAAAATTCTTAAAATAGACGGGAAAGATGTTGAAAAACTAGACAAATACTTGTCTATTGATATTCTTTTAGGTGATGAAATGACGGTATTGCGCAATGGAAAAGAAGAAACCTTTCTGTTGAGTGATGAAGGTAAAAAAGCAGCTTTAGATAGTCAAGGAAGAAACTTTGTAAATCCACGTTTTGCACCTGTTATTACAGTAGATACTACCAAAACCAACGCTCGAGAAGCTGGATTGCTTACGAATGATGAAATTATTGCTGTAAACGGAACTAAGGTGCAGTTTTGGGATGAATTCACCAAAAACATAAAAGCAAATAAAAGTAAGGAAGTAACTATTACGCTAAAAAGGGACGGTCGTGAATTGATGTTTCCTGTAAAAGTTACAGATAGTGCCACTATTGGTGTTATATTGAATAGTGAAGAAGCGAAAGAGCGGTTGCTTGTCAAAAAAGAATATGGGTTTATAGAGGCGATCCCTAGAGGCTTTGAAGAAACGATCAACGTATTGGTACGTCAAGTAAAACAATTCAAGTTGATATTTAATCCTGTCATTCAAGGATACAAAAAAGTAAAAGGTCCAATTGGGATTGTAGAAATGATGCCACCTTCATGGAATTGGAAGTTCTTTTGGGGCTTTATGGCGATGTTTTCCGTGTGGTTAGCCTTTTTAAATATCTTACCTATACCAGCTTTGGATGGTGGTCATGTAATGTTTTTATTGTACGAAATCATTGTGGGAAAAGCACCTTCGCAGAAAGTCATGGAAATTGGTCAAATCATAGGATTTGTGATCATCATGAGTTTAATGGTAGTCATCTTCGGAAACGACATTTGGAACTTGATCAAAGGCAGTTAAGTCGTAGAAGCATCAAACAAGTTAAAAGTTTTTCAATTTTTTAAATAATTTGTTTGTTCGAAATAAAAAATAGCATATATTTGCCCTCGCAAAAAGCAATAACACTCCTCCTTAGCTCAGTTGGTTAGAGCATTTGACTGTTAATCAAAGGGTCCTTGGTTCGAGCCCAAGAGGGGGAGCAAAGCTTTCAAAAGCCATCCATTAGGGTGGCTTTTTTTATGTGTGTACTTCTCGTGAAACTGTGAATTTTTCCAAGTTGGTTATAATTTTAACATTTAGTCACACCAACCATGCACATAGAGTGATGCACTGAAATACAAGCTACGCATGTTACTTCATTCGTATTACAATTTAGCCATGTTGGGTCTGAGTTATCGCTTGGGTCATGTCCAGAATCAGTAGTGGTCTCTGTTCCTCCAAAATCATCACCACCAGTTATACTAAATTGATTCAACTTTGAGATTTGTTCCTTCTTAAATAAAAGTTTTTTTTTCATACGAATGCGGTTTTAAAATTCAGATTATTTCTCTGGTAAGAGTTTACATCTGACTGTTAACAATTTCATCAAATATAAAAGGATATACAGCTAACTTTGTAAACTTCATTCTGTCAATTTATAAACTAGCCCTAACTAACTGCTTTGATTATCAATTTTATGTAGATTTTTAATAAACGTTGACGGATATATGTTTGTCACTTTTTTAAATGCCCTAGAGAAAGGTTTTGCAGTTTTAAAACCACATTCTTTTGCAATAGCTTCAATTGTATAGGCTCTAAAACGGGTGTCATCTTTAAGTCGTTTTATGGAGTACTGGACACGTAATTTTTTTATATATGTTGTGTAAGATTCATTCTTATACTCATTTATAATGTTAGAAAGATACGCTGTATTCGTATGCAGCTTTTTTGCCAAGAAAGGCAATGTGCAATTTTGTTGTAAAAACAAATGATCGCTTTCAAATTGTGTCAGTGCATCCAGAATTTGCTGAGTTTGTACTTCAGGAATTACTTTTTTTACGATATTAGCATCATTTTCTTTTGTTTCCTCAAGAAGTTTTTGAAAAGAAGCCTTATTTTTTTGTTCACGCCTTCTAAAAAATAAATATCCTACAATAAGCGATATAACCAGTATTATTGAAAAAATATACCAACCTGTTTTCTTTTTGGAGATGTTTTTTAAAGCATCTTCTAATCTATAGATCCTTTTTTGAAGTATGCGTATTTTATCTTTTTGGTCTATGGATGCCTTGGTTTTTTCATTATCTGAATAGCGTTGCTCAGTATATGCAATTGCTAGCTGTGCATATTTTATAGCATTTTTTAAATCTCCTTTTTGCTCATAACATTCTGATAGAAGTGAATAGGTAGAAGGTTTGTTTAATTTTTTTGAAGCGCCTCTAAAAAATGGTTCACTTTTTTTAATATAATAAATGGCACTATCAGTTTGCTGTAATCTTAAAAATGTTTTTCCTTTGTAAAAGTAACTTTCTTGAAGTGTTTGCTGCACTTTTGTGACTTCATTCGTTTTTATCGAACGATTAAAATAAGTGAGTGCTGTTGCATAATTTTCTTTTATAAAAGCATGAATCCCAGATAAGTTTTCAAAATATGCAATTGTTTTCAGATCCTTTTCTTGAATTGCAAGTTGGAGTCCTTTTTGTGTGAAAAAAGAAAAAGAATCGAGTAATTTTTTTTGTTCTTTATAAAATGAATATTTACGTAAGTATGTATTTCCTAAGCTTCTTATAATACTGAGTCTTAAATTATAATCAATAGTATCAGTTTCCACCTTTTTGTACAGTAAATTAAGTATTATTAAAGCCTTGTCTAGTTCGCCCAAGGTATAATAAAGTGCTCCAATTTTATGTTCAATTTTTAGAATTAAATTTTTATTTTGTTCTAATTCTGCAATTGCTAAAGCCTTAAAATAATAGTTTGATGCGTTATCATATTCTTTTTCCTTATAATAATAATATCCCTTTTTTTCATACACGTATGCCAGTTCTATCTTTTTTCCAATCTTAGCCAAATCATAAGCAGATTCTAGATATGAAAACGCTTTTTCTTTAGTTCCATGAAGAATTTGATGATGACACATTTTTAGAAAAGCAGTAAGTTTCTCTTCTCTTTTAGTTGCTTTTGGATAAAGCGCATCCAGATAAATTTTAGCAAGCTTAGGATTTGTTTTTCGGATAGATTCATAGGTGTTGGCTATCTGTTTAAATGAATACTTTTCCAAACTGTCAGATTCACTTTGTGGAGTTGTTTGACTATTACCAAACAATGGAGTTAAAATGTATAAGAATAATAAAAAAATAGCATTTTTCATCTGAGAAGAAAATTTAGAAATAAGTAAAACTAGTAACGTATTTTATAAAAATAGGTACATTCTTTAAGATATCTAATTTTAAAATATTTTTTACGATCTTATATATGATCATGTAAGTAATCTGGTTGAACACTGAACACTTTGTAATATTTCTAAAACTGAATGCATGATTTTACTAGTGATTTTGAAATTCAAAAATAGTTTTGGTTGAATTCAGTCGTTTTTGATTTGATCAACTCAATAGATCACTAATAAAGTTTTTTTGGGATGTAGAATATTAAAAATAATACCAGCACAAAATTTGAACCAAGTTGTAGAAAAACGTACTCACTGCATATTATGTAAGGATCAATAAAAGATAACTCGCCAACAATCAATTTTTTGGTTCAATAACAAGGAAGAGCGCAAACTATAAGGTTATTTTTCTCATTCAAAATAAGATTTTACCTCTCTATTTTTCTACTAAAATAGAGATTAGAGAATTATACCAATTTACATTTAAAATTATTGTATGGTTTGCTCCAGCCAAAATATAATGATTGCAACTACAGAAGTATGACCAAAAATTAATGTTTTAAATGTTCATAAATTGACATATTTGCAAGCGAAAAAACAGGAATAAAAATTTGTTAACATATTCTTAACAAGAAAAAACATGCAAAAAAGCTCAAAAATCAACGCTTATTTCCAAAAATCAACGCTTACAAAAAACATTTTCCAATTTTAGTTGAAAAGACTACTTTCGCGAATATTGCTTTTCAGAAACTAAAATTAGTTTTTAATTTAACCTATATACATGAATAAAATAGCTATTTCCTTGTCCATACTTGCCGTACTATTGGCAACATTTGCAATCTTCTATCTTAAACCATCAAACGAATTAGTTTACGTAGATGTAAACAAACTTTTGGATGGATACAAGCGCACGGAAATTGTTCGCAATGACTTGCAACAAAAAACTAAACTGCTCACATCAAATGTTGATAGTTTAATTTCGGGTTGGCAAAAAGAGTTGAAAACTTATGAAAAAGAACGTTCTTCAATGTCAACAAAAGAAAAAGAACTCCAACAAGAGCTTCTATCAAATAAGCAGCAACAAATCAATAATTATCAGCAAGCCGTTCAAAAGCAAGTAGCGGAAGAAGATCAAAAGGCTACGCAGACCGTCATTAATGATATTAATGATTATGTAAAAGAATACGGTAAAAAAGGAGGATACCAAATCATATTTGGTGCAGGTGGCAATGGAAATATCATGTATGCTTCTGAGGGAACCGATTTAACAGCACAAGTTTTAGAGGGTTTAAATAAAGAATTTGAAGGAAAGTAATTTATGAATAAAAAGATACTTTTTTTACTACTTCCCATAGTTGTAATACTGTCTGGTTGTTCTAACAATACCTTTGATTCACAAACGGAATTGTTAGCATTTATTCAAGATGAGTCGAATGGTTTTCTTCAAGAAAAAACGGTGAACGGAATTACATTTCAGCTATTGTATCGGCCTACCGATTTATTGGTGCATCAAGAGCTGACCAATCAAGATAAAAGCAGCATTCCAGCATTAAAAAACAGGTATAATCAATATCTATATTTCAATCTATCAATGTCTCGAGGAACTAAAGAATTACTAAGTGCTTTGCCTAAAAATAAAAATGAATTCGGGCAAATGGTCAATGATCTTGCTTTTGGAATGGATCAAAAGGTAAATTTATTTACAAAGAAAAAAGACACTATAGAGATGGTAGATTTTATCTATCCAAGAATGTATGGGATGAGCAATGCAACAACAATCATGTTGGTATACCCAAGAAATAAAGAAAAACTTCAAGGCGATTATTTACATCTAACCATTGAAGATTTTGGAACCAATACAGGAGAAGTAAAATTCAAAATTCCAACAGACATACTAAAACACGAACCAAAATTATCTTTTAAACAATAAATAGATGGTCAAAACGAAATTTTCACATAGAGTTTTAGCGGTTTTTTTAGCGCTAAATTTTTTATCTACAATTATTCCAATAAACCAATTATTAGCAAATAATAGTGGACCAACAGCACCAGAAGCATCTAGTTTTGAACCTGTGGATGCTACTGATATGGTAAATTTAATCACAGGAGATTTAAGTTATGTGCTTCCATTGTTAAATGTACCTTCTCCTGAAGGCGGCTATCCTTTATCATTATCATATCATGCAGGTATTGCGATGGATCAAGAAGCGTCATGGGTTGGATTGGGCTGGAATTTAAATCCTGGAGCCATTAATAGATCAGTTAATGGATTTCCTGATGATTGGGGTAAGTCTAGAGTAAACGAATTTTTTTATGATGTAGGTTGGACTGAAAACTTTTATGATGTTGGAATAGGCGGAAGATTTAAGGGAGGAATCTCTATTGGTTTAGGTGCTTCTTGGGGAAGTAATAAGGCCTTTGGAGGAAGTGTTAGTTTTGGCTATGGAAAAACTTCTATTGACTTAAATACGAATTATGGTGCTAGTATTAAATTTAAGAAAGGGTTTAGTTTAGGGATATCTGCGAAAAGTATCAGTTTAGGACATTCTTTTAGTCAAACTGCTGGCGACATGAAGTTAGGAGGAGGTGCCAAAATAGGATATAATTTTAGCGATAACACATTTAATGGGAGTTATTCAAATAGTCTAAACTATGATAATTCATTAAAGTCTTCTGTTGGAATATCTTTTAGTTCTAAGGGAACTTCGATTACAAATGGCTTAGGTTATGGAAAAAGGAGTGCTTCATACACATCTTCATCATCATCATTGTCAGCAGGCGATTATACAATTAAATCAAAAACAAAAGGGTTAAATCTAGATTTTGGTGCTTTTTGGTTAAAATATATCAACACTGAAGTGGAATATTCATTATTTAAAAGAAATAATTTATACGTTTCAGGAACTTTATATCCTTATGAGGCTTTAAAAGTTAGAAACAACTTAGTGGATCAAAATAGTTTTATGGACGTCTTAGAATCTGGAATATATGATGAAACGTATGGTCATACGAATGAGTTTTTGAGACCAAATCATGACAACTATTCTGTAAATGCACAGGGAATTTCTGGTAATATTAAGCCTAACTATTTTGAAGAAATAAATTTAATTCAGAAAGGAAATAAGATAGAAGCGTCGTTAGAAACTTGGAAGGAATACATAGCCCCAGCCAATTTAGAGAATGACACAGAGAATGACATTAATGAAAAAACATATTTCTATTTTGACGGGGAATATAGTGGTTTTAGACGTATAGATAGAACAAAGTTTTTAAAACCAAGTTCTGTTACTCAGATGAATACTGCTAATGCGACACAATTTTACACGCAAGATACTGGCAACTATAGTTTGACAACAACTCCAGATGGAAATCAAATACATGTCAACAACAGAAAAAGGTCAGGGAATTATGTTGAAACGTATTCCAATCAAGATATTAGAAATAACACTACTGGAACAGAATTTTTAGAAGCAAAAGATTTGGTACGCACTGATATGAATACATTTATAGACGAAGGTGTAGGTGCTTTTAAAATTACAGCTGTTGATGGGAAAACATATCACTATTCTTTACCTGTATATCAGTTTGAATCTGTAAACAAAAACTTTAAGGATGATACGAATGAAGATAAAAACTTCCTTGAAATAACAAAATCTAAACCGTACGCGACTCATTGGCTTTTAACAGCTATAACTGGACCTGATTTTATAAAAATGGATGCAAACAGAAACTATCCAGACGAGGGTGATTATGGGTATTGGGTGCGTTTTGATTATGGAAAATGGTCAGACGGTCATGGATGGAGAACTCCGAACAATGAGTATGAAACAATTTACAATAATAATGATCAAAATTATGTGTATTCTTACGGAAGAAAGCAAATTTATTACTTAGATGCTATCAAGACACGTACACATACTGCCTTATTTGTAAAAAATTTAAGATTGGATAACAATTCAATCGAAATTCCAGAATACACGACAAAATGGACTTCAGGCAATTTTGATTATATAGCAAATAGTAAAAGCTTTCAAGAAGATAAAACAAAGCCATTTGCAAAACCAGGAGAAGTATTATATAGGCAAAACAATTCAACCTGGACATTGGCTTCACAAGATCAATTTAGTGGTATAGAAATAGAAGACTGGGAAGCAAGAAAGCAAAATTTAAAATATTTTGATATTCCTTCAGGAAAAACCTTAAGATTAGATAAAATATTACTGTTAAAAAATGAAGATGCTACTTATAATAAAGGAGCTGGCAATCTAACTTCTGTATTAGATGGTGTAGTGTATACAAATGATATATTCTTTGATATTTTGGCAACTAGATATGGAAGTAGCGACATGCCTGTTTCTTTAATAAACGAAACCTTATATGCTGATAAAAATATAATTAAACAATTTCAATTAAACCAACATCAAAATGTATTAGACGTAAGTGATCTTGTATTGAATAATTTAGAAGTTAAAGCAGTCAAAACGATTGACTTCAATTATGATGAGTCCTATCCACTAGGAAAAAACTCGATAACATCCAATGCTTCTAGTAAAGGAAGATTAACATTAAGCACCCTAGATTTTGGAGGGAAATCAGGTGTTAAATTAATACCTCCCTATTCATTCAATTACGCAAACGCAGCAGAATCTTTTAATAAAGATAACATAGATATTTGGGGATATAATAAGGATTTAGCTGATGTTTGGAGTTTAAATTCTATACAATCACCGTTAGGAGGAAAGATTCAAATAGAATATGAAAATGATAAGTATACACCAGCGGCAGCAGGGGAAATAGTTTTTAGAAAGGATTTAAGACAGTATTATGATGACCTTAATACGCCTAGAACAGTTACTATTCCAGATGCCAATGGATATTTTATAATTGATAGTAGACAACACTTTGGAATTAAAGTTGGTGATCAATTAGACTTCTTCTATGGCTGCGGCTCTTTTGATATTTTTTCAGGAGTGTCACAATTAACTACAACAAGAACAGCTACAATTACAGAATATTTAGGAGGAACAGAATATAGAGCTCAAGTGAGTGCTCCTCCAAATCAATTTGAATGCGATCCTACTGACGGCGATGCAATATCAATTACTGCTAAATATAATTTAAACCAAGAATTTGAAGGAGGTGGTATACGCGTAAAAAGTATAAAAGTTATTGATGAAAATAGTAGTGAATATATCACCAACTATAATTACAACAATGGAACAACTTCTTATATACCGTTAAAAGACTATAATTTATCTTTTGCTTCTGAACTACCTGCGCCAGGAGTACTTTATGAAGATGTTGAAGTGGAAAATTTAGATGCGAATACCCGAACCAATTACAAGTTTGAAGTATTGAAAAAAATCCCAGGGACAGCAGACTATAATTTATTAACAGCAACAATGGAAGCTGACAGTCATTTTGCACCTCCTGGGGCAGCATATGTATTGAAAGTAAATATAGAAGATAAATTATCTAGACTGGGTAATTTAATATCAACTGAAAGCTATAATTCAGAAGGTCATTTGTTATCAAAAGTTACTAATAATTATAAAGATGATTTGAATGCTGATGGTCAAATAGGAACTACGCAAGAAAGTTTTAAAAGTATGCACAGATTTACATCTAGAGAAGATCTAAATGGATTTAGAAGTGAAACTTGGAGATTTGACAATACTAGTTATACAAAATATCCAAATGTCCTTTCGAGTCTTGCGGAAGTTTCAAATGGAATCGAAAATGTCACGTATTATGATAAGCATGATTTTTTAACAGGTCAATTACTTGAATCTACCAACATAGGTAGTAAAGGAAATCAATTTAAAATAGAACTCATTCCTGCTCATACGAAATATATTGCAATGGGAGCAAAAGTTGATGATATGACCAACAAAAATATGTTAACTCAAGAAGCGATGAGTAAAACATATTTAAAAGTAAACAATCAATGGAAAGAAACAAGTATAGGAATAACAACTTGGAATAATAACTGGTCATATACAAATCAAGTTGGTCTACAAAATACACCTTCAACAGATGATGAAAAAATTTGGCGTAAACACAAGTCATACACATGGCAAGGAAATCTTGATACCAATGGAACCTTGCTAGGGTATTCTGATACTTTTAATTGGAATTTGGGCGCAAGTCAGACTAGTGAATGGAAACAACTATCAGAAATTACACAATATAATCATTATTCTATGCCTCTTGAAACCAAAGATGTAAACGGTAACAAAGTAGCAACAAAAACAGGAGATGATTCTTCGAAAATATTGGCAGTAGGAAATGCTGGATATGGAGAGATGTTCTACACAGGTGCTGAAAATGATAGCCCGTCAACAGCAACTACATACATAGATCAGCAAATAAAAATGGACAATGGCGCTACACGAACTAACACAAAATTTCATACAGGAAGAAGTTCAGTTGAAATACCAGTTGGAGGACGTTTAGGGGCAATTTTCCGAGAGAATACCTACAGAACAGGTAAATATAAAATATCTGTTTGGGTACACAAAGAGAACAATGACAATGCAAGAATTCAAGGAAACGCTTTTAATGGTGAAATCATTCCTGCTGGCGATTGGGTACTTATGAACCACTATGTATCATTCTCAAACAATACAGGAACACAATTCCCTTATGTAACTTCAGCTAGCGGAATTATACACGTAGATGACTACAGAATTCATCCTGTAAGTTCTTCTATGTCTAGTTATGTTTATAATGAATGGGACGAACTATCTTATATATTAGACAGTAATAATCTAGCAACATATTTTGAATATGACAACGCTGGAAGGCTTGTGAAAACATCCAAAGAAGTTGTAGATGATGGCTCTCTTACAGGAGGTTTTAAGAAAATATCTGAAAATAAATATCATTACAAAAACAACTAAAAATCGAGAAATGAAAAAAAGCATATTAATTATAATATTAGTTCTAGGCTATATTCATTTTGGATTAGCACAGAACATGACTTGGGGAGTCAATAATAGTTTTATACTACATGAACAAACTATTTTTCCTGGCGAGAACTATATGTATTCCAATATACCAGATCATAGTGAAATTACTTCTATAGATAGATTGCTATCCGCGACGACTTCAGCTTATGTGAAGGTATCTAATATTTCAGAATTTTCCAGTTCTCCAGGCGGAGTCACTCTAAACAGTCCTCCATCAACGCTTAATTTGTCAATTTCTTTAGTGCCTGTTTCAACTTCAGAGATTACTTTAGAGCGTGATAAATTTACACTTCTAGTTCGTCCAGGACGCGGTAGTATTGGCGGTACTACCTACTATAGCATCGTTGCATTTAAGGGAACATCTCTATCATCATCGACTGTGGCTACAGTTAATAATTTAACGCTGACCGATATTGTCAATGCAGAAGTCATGATTGAAAAAGTAGGGGTTTCTACAATTAATTTCAAATACAACGGAACCATTTTTGGGACCACGGTCATAGCAGATCCTAGTGTGGATTACAACCTATACTTTGATACGCCTACGGGTCCGTATTTTGGATTTAAGTATGATTTTCAAGGTTTTGATTTTAGTCCTTTGTATTATCCGTGTATCACAGGATCAGCGAATTCAGATAAAAACTGGATATCAAACTGTTCATATGATATAAATGGTAATATAAAGGTTTCTGGAATTTCATATTCAGATGAGTTGGGTAGACTATTACAGACACAAGGTTTTGATTTAAAGACTGGTAAAAGATGGATTTCAGAAATACAATATGATCAACAAGGAAGACCTGCATTTGCTACTTCTTCATCTCCAGCAAATTTACTTGGTTTAGAATATACCTATAAGACAGATTTTATTAAAAAAGTAAATGGAATTGCCTATACGAATTCAGATTGGGAGAATATAATACCACAAGCAGTGGGAAGTCAAGAAGAATCATTAGGATGGTATTATAGTACAAATAATACAAGTGAGCCTTTTCAGGATATTACAGATTACCCGTTTATTAGAACCACATATAGTAATCTCAACCCAGGAGCTACTCAAAAGATAGAGGGAGGAAGGCAACTAGATAATAATATTCCACAAGGGTTTTCATATACAGTTCCAGCTACACAGGAATTATATTATGTTTTTGGAAGTGATGCTTTTCAAGGAGAAACCGCAGTAGAAGGAAAAGAAGTTATTTTGAAAGCTTCTAAGACAGTTTCAATAGATGAAAAAGGAAATGAAAATGTAAAATTTACTGATGCAGAGGGAAAAACTTTGGCATCAGCTCGTTCAGGAGGAACTGTAAATTATGACGTAGTAGCTCTAATAGGAGAACAAGGATATATTGATGTGCACATTCCAAAAAATATAACAAACTCACAAATATCTTTTGAAAATAGTAACATTGGTGATTATACGATTTACAACCTTCGAACGGAAACGATAGTAACTTCTATGACAGGTGGAAATTTTTATCGCTTAGTATTAAACAATGCTTCAAGTGAAAACAAGAGCTACATTACATCTGCAGGAACTATTGTATCAGATGCAAATAGTAAAGGAATCAGGTATCCTGTCAATTATTATGATTATGCGTTAAGCTATTACGATGATGCAGGGATGCTTGTAAAGTCTACTCAACCTTTAGGTTTTAATGCTTCATGTTTGACAACAATTCAAGCAAATCCAACGCATAGTTTAGAAAGTACTTTTACATACAATGCCTTAGGTGAAATAGTAACTTCTACCAGCCCTGACAATGGTATAGCCACCTTTAAGTACCGAGCTGATGGACAAATACGTTTTTCTCAAAATAGTAAACAAGCGTTAGTCAATGAATTTTCTTATACAAATTATGATAATTTAGGGCGATCTATCGAAAGTGGAGTTGCACAGGGGAATTTTTCAACCGTAGATGCGGATATTGATGTTTTCTCAGCAACTAATTATAAAGAACAAAATTTTGTTACATACGATGAGGTAAATACATCAGAATTAAGTTCATTAAATATTGACTATCAATCTCCTTCCTTTTTATCAGGAAATGTAGCCAAAACACAAAATGATCAAACAACTACTTATTACAGTTATGATATCTATGGGCGTGTAAAATGGGTGGTACAAAATATTACAGACTTAGGTTTTAAAACAATCGATTATGAATATGATCCAATAACGAGTGCAATTTCTAAAACGGTGTATCAAAAACATGATGCTAATGAGCAATTTATTCATAGATACACTTATAATTCCGTTGATAATAGCCTTGTAAAGGTAGAGACTTCCACAGATGATATTATATACACAGAACATGCTGTTTATGAGTATTATGAAACAGGTCAGTTAAAAAATATTCAATTAGCAGAAGGAATACAACAAATAGATTATGTATACACATTAGGCGGACAACTAAAATCGATCAACCACCCTAGTCTATCTTCGATAGATGATCCAGGCGGCAGTGCTAATGATATGTTTGGAATGACCATTGATTATTTTACAAATGATTATCAACGTACCAATAGCTTTCCAACAGTTACCACAGGAACCAATCAATACAATGGTAATATCAAAGGAATCACATGGAATGTAGATCAAGATGCAGGAGAAAACCCATTACAATATAGCTATGAATACAATAGAGAAAACTGGTTGACAGAAGCTAATTTTAATGGAAATGGAAATATAAATACCACAATACCTCAAAACATAACGATAGATACGACTGCCGACCCAGATCAAACGGTTGCCGCTAGTAGCTCCATAAATTTTCTACCTGGTGCTCAAGTAACTGCTGTTACAGGAACAGAATTCAATGCAGTAATAAATACTAATACAGCGGCAGGTAATTATGAGTCTACAGATTATCAAGTATCAAACATAACCTATGATGCCAATGGTAATATAAAGACCTTAGATCGTAATAAGAACACGCAAGGTGGAAGCAATAAAATGGATGAGTTATCCTATGTATACAACACCAACAAGCCTAATCAATTAAAGCAGATTACAGATGCTGTCACGGTAATCACAAATGCTAATGATATTAAGACGCAAACCAATCCCGATAATTACGAATATAATGAAATAGGTCAGTTGATTAGAAACAATGGAGAGGATATAAGTTATACATATAATGCAAAAGGACTGGTAACAGAAATAAAAAAGATATTAACGGATGAGTTAATTGTAAAATTTTATTACAATGATAAAAATCATAGAGTAAAAAAAGAAAGTTTTAGTAATGGTATATTACAAACTACAACTCATTACATTCGAAATACATTCGGTATACCACTGGCTATCTATGAAAATAGTACTTTAGTTGAACATACAATCTATGGCAACACAACATTAGGAATTCATTACAGAGCAAGTGATACCAATGCATATCAATTGACAGATCATTTAGGAAATGTTAGGGCCGTAATTTTAAGAAATGGGACGAATGCAGTTTCTTTAACGGCAAAAACGGATTACTATCCTTTTGGAATGCCTATGCCAAACAGGCATGTTGGTGACGGATACAGATATGCATATCAAGGACAGGAAAAAGACCCGGAAACAAATATGGAAGCTTTTGAACTTCGTTTATGGGATAGTCGTATCGGACGTTGGTTAACTACCGATCCTTACAATCAATTTCATTCTCCTTATTTAGGGATGGGGAATAATCCAATCAATGGAATTGACCCCGATGGAGGAAAGTTTTTTGATTGGTATGAAATATTAGATTCAGATGGTAATGAGACTGGAAGAATAGTTTGGCTTGACGGCAATGAAGAACATGATGGATTTAAACACTTATCGTATTGGTATAGAGAGACAGATACTTATAATAATACCTATGTTTACGATCCAATTACTAAAGGAGTCTATTATTCAGGATGGCTTAGTAATGGAGAATATGTACAGAATATGATGACCGAATCATTTGATGGATGGCTTGATGTAGTATTAATTGAAGCAGATACAAGAAGTACAGGAGAAAAAATAGATGATTATGTAAGAGGCATTGAAAACGCAGTCATAAGAACAACATCAAAACTTACAAACATAGTTGGAAGCCAAATAAATGTTTGGTGGCATGAGGGATTTCACCCAGGAAGAGCATATAATGCTGAACACTATTTGTGGGAGCATTACTGGGAATTAGATGAAAACAGAAAGTATGTTAAAATTCATTTGCGAGACTCAAAAGATATAGAAACTGCATTAGATCCCGTGGTGATTCTCACTTCAATACCTGGAGGTTTTACTTATAATTTAACGGGTAAAGCAATTCAAGATTTTATTCTAAATAAAACTATAAATGCAACAATATTAGAAACCATAAGAACTATTCATAGTAACTATAATGAAAAATAAAAATGGAGGACTATATAATTTTCTTTCTAATCTTACTGTTTTTAGAGATTCCAGGAGCTTTTGTTCGCTGGATTTGGCTGAGAAAAAAATACTCTTTCAAAGAAGTTCTATTAAATAATAATAGAATATACAATTTTATAATTAGTGTAATTTTACTTGCAATAGGATTATCAATTTTTAATAGCTTTAATTAAATATTGATTTTTTCACATATGTGGAGTCTATCCATTTAAAAAATATTTTATAATTATTATATCAAATAAATAACCTTAATAAAAAAACATAAAAATGAAAAAACACACATTATCCATTCTATTCGCAATGCTCTCATTAGCAGTTTTTGCACAACACGATTACGACAACGAAGGCGTTATTTACTCCCATGGAACAGATCCACATGTGTCCATTGGAAGTGATACGCTTCTAGGAACTTTTTCAACTCAACAATCAGTACTTCAACTGCTCAATACAGATGGAGCGGTTGTTTCCCTAGGTATGATGTTCGATCCCTTACATAGAGTATATATGAATTTCAATGCATTTGGAAATGGAATATATCTAGATCCAAATGCGTCACTTTCACTTTCAGGCGGCTCTAGCTTTTTTAGATTTAATGGCTCAGGAATAGATGGTGGTTCCGTTTCCATAGGCTCAAATACTACGGTGGTACCCACAGGATATAAACTTGCTGTTGGTGGAAAAATAATTACGGAAGAAGTAACTGTACAACTAGAAACTGAGTGGCCCGATTTTGTATTTCATAAAAATTATGATCTGGATAGCTTAGAAGAAGTTGAAAAACATATAGAAGAAAAAGGACACCTAAAAAATGTTCCTTCAGCAAAAGAAGTTGAGGAAAACGGAATCTCTTTAGGGGAAATGAATGCAAAAGTTCTTCAAAAAGTAGAAGAATTAACACTGTATATGATTGAACTCAACAAAGAAGTAAAAGAGCTTAAAGAAGAAAATAAAAAGCTAAAAGCGCTATTGAAAAAAGCGCAATAACACATGCATACATTATCTGGAAGAGTGAAATCACTAACAAACCCTAGTATTTCACTCTTTTACTTTTTGAAGTAAATAATTGGGATTATGAGCTATGATTTTAAACGCATCATGCTGCTGAATTTCTTGTATAAAATCCGAGCTTCCAAAATGTAAATGTTTCGCAGAATCATCAAGCAAGATAAACCCGTTTACCTTTAACTTTGAAGCTACATTTTCAAAATCTTTTTTGGTCTGTTCATACGAGTGATCTCCATCAATATAACCAAAAGAAATCTCTTGCTGAATGCTAAATGTTCTATCAAAAACATCGGTAAACTCATTATTGGCATTCCATTGCTCAAAAAACGCATCAGAAGTGAGATGACAGGTATGTGGTTTCTTATTTGGATGTAATAACGATGCAGCATTAACAAATGCCTGTTTTATATATGATACATACTCTTTTCTTGTCACATCAACCTTTCCATCAATATGTGTTTCAATGATTCCTGTATGATCCTTAAAACCTTCATAAATCCACGCATCACAACCCACAAACATGTGTTTTTTATCATGCTTAGTTAACAAATGCAACATTACATTGGTAGACAAACCGGCATACGATCCGATCTCAAAAACAATACCGTCATCCGGCATATGTCGGATTGCATAATCCATTAAATAAATATTACCTTCATGCAGCATGCCTTCGCCAATAATGGTCGCTTTAATCCTTTTAAGAAAAGAATCATCGTGAATAGTTTTATACTTTTTCCTAAAAATTCTTTGAATACTTTTTTTCATGATGCGCGTATTGGAGCTACAATTTCCCAAATAGTAAGACGAAGATCAAAAGTATTGATTTTTTTAAAATGGGAAGTCACAAATCAAAACTTTCATTGGTTTTTTTCAGAAGAATACTAAAAATACCTTTCATTCAAATAATAGAACTCAGAACAGATCAATTCCTATTTTCTTTTTTAAAACGTTCGTACACTAAAAAGAAAGAAAAGTGTACACATACAAAAGCGAGTATGCTACCAAAAAGAACAAAGAAAAATATATAAGCGTTACCAATAAGTATTTTGTATTGTTTATTTTAGCTCATTGTATATTCTCTATCGATGCCACATATATTAAACTAAAATCGTTAGTGTTAAAAACTGTCAATGAAGCTCACAAAATATTCAGTATCAAAACATAAAGTAAAAGCCTTTAACTTACAGGAAATCCTAATAGTGCTGGCAATTATTGGAATTTTACTGCTCATAGCATTGCCCAATTTAATGCCGTATATCTCCAAAGCAAAAGCCACAGAAGCACAATTTCAACTCAGAGCGATTCACTCCATGCAAACACAATATCGCTATCTATATTCACGCTATTCTAATGACTTCAACGAAATAGACTTCGAAGTACCATTAACCACTGATAAAGGCGGAAATGCACGCTATTCTTATGAAATAATGTCCGCGGATGGAGCCAGTTTCAAAGCACGTGCAGAAGCCACAGAAGACTTCGATGGCGACGGAATCAGAAATGTGTGGGAAATTGACGAAAAAGGAAATCTCAAAGAAATTATAAAAGATTGAGCATTGCTGTAAAAATCATACTAATCGGATCACTAATGAGCATTTTGTATCAAGATATCAAAGAAAGACGTGTATATTGGTTTCTATTTCCAATAGTTGCCTGTACTGCGGGATATTTGTATTTTACAAATACGTTTTTTGAACTCTTTTGGCGAACTGCCGCAGTGAATTTCGGAATCATCGCATTGATACTACTAGTGCTTCAAGCATATACAAAACTCAAACTAAAAAGCAACTTACAAGAAGTATTCGGATTGGGTGATGCGTTGTTATTTATCGCACTATGCGCCGCGTTTCCAATTGCGACTTTTATCGTATTTTTTGCCTTTTCATTAGTGTTTTCCTTGATACTACATGTTGTGCTAAAAACGCAAACAAAAATGGCTTCCGTTCCACTTGCAGGGTATATGAGCCTGTTTTTTATAGGAATATATATGATGAATTGGACAGGATTTCTACCAAATATCTACAGCGTATAATGGAAGTGCAAAACTATAACATACACGTTTCATTGCAACAACTCATTAGCAGTTCGCAAGCGTATCACTATCGCGTGATTCCAATTGCCGTTGAAAATGAAGTCATAACATTTAAGTCAGAATCTACCAATGAAGCATTGCGCAAAGAACTTTCAATTGTTTTCAATAAAGAAATTCAACTAGAACGAGCATCTTCTTCAACTATTGAAAAATACCTAGCGACAAACTTTCGAAAAACAGCCAGCAACAAAGCGGAAGCATTACACTATACAGACGATTTCCTAGAAAAAATCATCATGGCTGCGAAAGACATTGGAAGTAGTGATATTCACTTTGAACCCTATGAACATTCCTGTAGAATTCGCTTTCGCTTAGATGGAAAACTCAAAGAACACTATGTCATTCCTTTAGCAGAATATCCTGTGATCATCAACAAAATCAAAATCAAAGCACAACTAGATATCTCTGAAAAACGATTGCCGCAAGATGGACGCATCACCATCAACAATGTGCAAGGCGAATTTGACATTCGTGTCTCCTCGTTGCCAACCTTACACGGCGAAAAAATAGTGCTTCGAATTCTTAGTAAAGATGCCAATCACATCAATCTGGACGAACTCGGTTTTTCTAAAAATGAATTACAGACCTACAAAGAAATCATCAAAAAACCGAACGGAATCATCCTCATTTCAGGTCCCACAGGATCAGGAAAAACGACCACGCTATACGCAACACTAAAATTACTAAACGATTCAGAAACAAACATTCTCACCATTGAAGATCCTATTGAATATACACTAGAAGGAATCAATCAAGTGCAACTCAAAGAAAACATTGGACTCGATTTTTCAAGCACATTGCGAACCTTCTTACGTCAAGATCCGGATGTAATCATGGTAGGAGAAATTCGTGATGCCAAAACCGCAAACATGGCAATCAGAGCCGCACTCACAGGACATTTGGTATTATCAACGATTCACACCAACTCTGCTTGGGCAACGATTTCACGATTAATCGACATGGACATTCCGCCATTTCTCATTGCAAGTACATTGAATATGAGTGTAGCACAACGCTTGGTTCGAAAACTTTGCAATCACTGTAAAACAGCAAAACCTATTGAAACGGCAACGCTCCCAAAAGATGTGAAACTTCCTAAAAACATTCAAACGCATCACGTCGCAGTTGGTTGTAATGCCTGCTATCAAACAGGGTATTTAGGCAGAAAAGCCGTCTATGAAATCATTCCGATTGGCACAGAATTAATCAATCATATCAAACAAAACGAAACGGAAATTTCAGACTATCTGAAACAAAAAAATATAAACACTTTAAAAGACAATGCAATGGCACTTATTGAACATGGAACGACTTCCATCGACGAAGCCTATGCATTGCTATCAAACTAAAAAATGAAAAAGCTATTCATACTCATACTCTGCTTTATACAATTTACGGCATTTGCACAAGAAATACCGCGCATTGAAGCACTCAAAAATCAAATAGAAGCACTTGCGGTAGACAATGTGGGACTTACAGAAAATGTAAAAACGGATATCAGTGTCGCCAATGTGTCGCTCAGTAGTTTTTTGCTCGCTGTGGCGGAAATACACAAACTGAACTTTAACATTTCATCAGAACTCAGCAGCATCAACATTGCAACTAATTTCCCAAATGTAACAGTGGCAGATTTGCTTATTTTTCTATGCAAAGAACACGAACTCACTATCGAATTTACAGGAAACATTCTCTCGGTGAAAAAATACATCAAACCGATTGAAAAAGTACAGCCAAAAGCAATTCCAATGACGTACGATATGAAAAGCGATCGTGTGAGTTTGGATATAAAAAATGATACGCTGTATACAGCTTTTAAAAAAATCATGAATACAACGGGAAAAAATCTAGTATTCTCTCCTGATATTGAAAACAAAATGATCACTTTTTATGTAAAAGATGTTTCGTTTGACACTGCCATGGAACAATTGGCGTTTGCGAATCAATTGTACATGGAAAAAGGGAGCAATGGTTTTTACATCTTTGAAAATGACGCACAAGTAGTTGCAAACAATCAAAATGGCAATACTGCACCACCAAAAGCAAGACGCAGAAAGTCAAACTTTACCTTTAAAATCTTAGACAAACAACGAAAAATGATCGAAGTTGATTTCACCAATGTGTCCATTGATGCAGTCATTCATGACATTGGCACGGCTTTAGAAATTGACATATTTACATCCACACCACTCACCAATGCAGGAACGGCAAGCGTTACTTCAAAACGTATCTATTTTGACGATTTGCTTACAAAAATGTTTGAAAGCAATCAGACGAATTCCATGCAAGGAACTGCAAATACAAGCAGATCAAATAGTGGTCAACGTGGAAATCAAAACAATCAAGTAACAGGAACAACACAAGCCTTTTTTACCTTCAAAAAAGACCGAAACATGTATATTTTCGGAACAGCAAATCAACTCAGCTTGCGCGAAATATCAATCATTCCACTAATGCATCGTTCCATAGAATTACTAACCGATTCCAGTGGCAGTGCCAATACAACACGCGCCAGAAGTAGCAATGTAGGACAAGCTTCAGGATTAGGTGGCAACAATCAATTTGATTCTTTTTCGGGTGGAAATCAAAACAGAGCAACGCTTAGTAGGAGTGGACAAGCCAATCAAGGAAATGGGTTGGCAAATAACAACCGCAGTCAAGCAGAAGCACTCATCAATATTTTACCTGCTGATCTCATTGCAGATTTACAGATTCAAGCAGATTATGAACTCAACAGTTTCTACGTAAGTGGACCAAGTTCTAGTGTAAATCGCTTTCGAAATTTTATTGAAAAAATAGACAAACCTGTTCCCGTCATTCTCATTGAAGTCATGCTGATTGATGTAAGCAAACTATCCGTAGTGGAAACCGGAATCAGTTGGGGAATTGGCGATGAAGCAACACGCACAAGTGGAAGCATTTTTCCAACTACCAATTTAACGCTTGGCGCAGAAACTGTCAATCGTGTCATTGGCGGTTTTGACGGTTTTGGCTCGTTTAACTTAGGGAAAGTAGTGCCTGAATTTTTTGCCAATATTTCTGCGATGGAACAAGATGGCGATATCAAAATTCGTTCTACGCCAAAAATATCAACGCTAAACGGACATCGTGCCACACTTTCCAACGGAACTACTTCGTATTATGCGGTAACTCAGCGTAACATTTACGGAACAGACAATCCGCAGACTTCAGAAATTACCAACTATTTTCCAATTGATGCAGAACTTGGAATTTCCATCAAACCTATCGTTTCAGGTGACGGACAAGTTACGCTTGATATATTTGTGATTCAATCTACCTTCGGAAATCGAATAGACGATGCAGCACCGCCAGATATTAGCTCTAGAGAATTTAGATCTATTGTAAGAATGCGCGATCAAGACATTGCCGTATTAGGTGGTATTGAAGAAATGCAAAAAAGAAACGAAGGCAATGGTGTACCATTTTTAGCTAGAATTCCAGTCATAAAATGGTTGTTCAGCAAGCGTAGAAGACAAAAATCGAAAGCAAAACTTACGGTACTTATCAAACCAACAGTCATTTATTAATGCTTGATCAGCTCAAAACATATCTTTTATACGGAACTTCCTATTGTGGCATTGAACACAATAGCAGCAACACTATTGAAGCAATTCTGCTAAAAAAGAAGAAAGCTGAAGTTGTCATTGAAGATACCGTTTCGGGAAAAACCATTGATGAAATTGCTCCAAAATTGCCCAAAAAACAACATGCGTTTCTCATTGTAAACAACGATGATGTGTTGAGCAAATACATTCAAAGCAATGAAGCCTCTCAAAATCGCTTGTTGTATGAAGCGTTTCCAAATTTGAAAATCAATGACTTTTACTATGAAATTGATTCGCACGGAAACTTTCACAACATTTCCATCTGTAGAAAAGCTACCGTTGACAAACTCATAGAAGCGTATCAAAAACAACAGCTTACCATCATTGGGTTTTCATTAGGAAATGCAATGACTGCTGTTGTCACTAAATTTATAGCGGAACCGAGCTATTATACTTCAAACGCTTTACTGACCAAAGAAAACAATCAAATCACAGGAATTTCAGCACAAGAAGAAGTGCCAACTCAAACATATACGATCAATGGATTGGAAGTTCAAAATACACAATTGCTGAATTTCGCAGGTGCATTATCGTACATTTTACAATCCAAAACAACGGTTTCCAATTTTGAGGAAACGGAAACAGCATTGACAACAAACTTTCGGCAAAAGCGTTTCTTTAGTCAGTTTATCATCTTCGGATTGGGTTTTATGTTGTTGGTATTACTGTTGAATTTTTTTCTATTCAATTCGTACTATGAAGCTGTGGAAAGCATGAAGCAAACAGCCGCTGTGAATAGTTCGCAAAAAGAAAAACTATTACAGCTCAAAGCGAGTGTGGATGAAAAACAAAAAATGGTGGATGATATCTTAAAAAACTCATCTTCAAGAAGTTCTTTTTATATGGATGCAATTGCCAACTCGCTTCCGAGTACGATGCAGTTGGCAGGATTAACCTATCAACCCATTGAAAAGCGCATTAAAAAAAATAAGGCAATTCAATTGACGCAAAATACCATCACAATTTCAGGAATTTCCACAGATAGCGACTTGTTTTCCGATTGGATTCAAACCCTAGAAGATTTGGATTGGATTGATACTGTCACGGTTCTCAATTACGGTTCACAATCCAAAAACACCACAGATTTTTCACTAAAAATAACCTTGTTCCATGAGTAATACACTAAAAAATAGAGTGCTTATTGGCGGGTTTATAGTACTGCTTTTTCTGTGTTACAAATTTGCAATCGCCAATACGTTTGCGCTCAAATCAGAATATTCGAAACTTACCAAAGAACAAAAAATCTTTGAGAATACGCCGAAACAAATAGCACTTTTAAAGAAGAAAGAACACTATTACGATTCGCTATTAACCAAATATAAAATTGGCGGAACTTCACTACAAAACAACTTGCTCAATACGGTCGCGACATTTGCGAAAATAAATGACTTAAAAGTTGTTGATTTCTTAGAGCCGCATGTATTTAGTGAAAAATCATTGACAATTAATACCTATTCTTTTACCGTTGAAGGACATTTTAACAATATCCTCCAACTCATTTATACACTTGAACAACGCACCAAATACGGCGAAGTCATTAGTGTTTCGTATGAAAAAAAGAAAAACTACCGTACAGGAACATCCTATCTACAAGCAAAAATTGTACTGCAAAGTTTTGGGTAATTATAGTTACATGAAGTCGTTGCATGAAGTCTCCGTTAATGTTGCATGAAGTCTCCGACTTCATGTAAACATTCAACATTAAGCACCCAAAACCGTTCCCAACTTAAACATCGGTAAATACATGGCAATCAAAATAACACCCACCATAATTCCAACCAATACAATAATCAACGGTTCCATAATGGTAGACATCATTTTGGATTGACGTTGGACTTGTTCGTGATATTGCACATTCAAACGATCAAAAATAAATTCTGTCTGATTGGTTTGTTCGGCAACTTTCACAAGCGCAATCATCTTATCACTAAAAATAGGATGCGAAGCCAAACTCTCACTCAACGTTGCGCCTTTTAAAATGGATTGCTCTACACTTTCCAAAGCATCTTGCAACGGATAAAAATCAATCATCTTTTTCACCAATTGGATGCTATTGATCACAGGAACTTTAGAAGCCGACAACAACGCAACCGCTTGTGTAAACTGTGACAAGTACACGGTTTTGATAAAGTTTCCAAAAAACGGCAATTTCAACAGAAAACGATCCTTAAAACGGCGATACCATTCTTTCTTATGAAATAAAAATCGGGAAGAAAATAACGCAATCATTCCCACCAAAATCAACAAACCATACGATTTTAAAAATCCTGAAACATTAATGATAAATTCAGTAATGCCAGGCAATGCCACTTTGTTCTGTTTAAAAATATCTTCAAACATCGGTACGACAAATTGCAACATGAAAATCACCACCAAAAATGCCGTACTCAAAATAATAATAGGATACGTAAGCGCACTAATCACATCTCTGCGTTGTTGATTTTTTCTGCCAAAAAAACTGCCCAATTGCCTCGCCACTTCTGAAAGCGTTCCTGTTTCTTCGCCAATTTTAATAGAATAATATTCGTATTCTGTAAAAGCTTTGTGCGATCGAATGGCTTCCGACATGCTTTGTCCGTCAATCAAATCGTCTACCACAGTAGCTAAAATTTCCTTTGTGTTTTTTTTCTTTTGTGAATTGTGTAAAAGCTCCAAAGATTCTTTCAAAGAAACGCCTGCGCTCAAAAGCACTGCGAGTTCGGTATAAAAATCCTCTTTGAGTTTATTGGAAAAACCTTTCCCGAAAAGGACAATCTCTTTCTGTAAAATAGAAGCAATTTCAGATTGTTTTCTTGAAGAAACATTCTTTTCTTGGTTGATATTTTCTAACTTAAAACTCATGGATTCATATAGGTATTTGCAGTATTTCGCTTGTAAATAAAAATAGCCGCACTTTTAAACTCCTTGCCAGCAGTAAGTTTAAAAGCATCAATTTTATTTGTATTTGTTTCTACACCTTCAAAATAAAGGCTAATATCATTGATCGTTATATTGAAAGTATCTGTTGCTTTTTCAACATAATTTGTATCAAAACGATAGCTTATTGTGTCTATTTCGGAGATAAAATCTAACCTTTTTTCAACATCATCATACTGAATTTGGTTGGAACGATGTACATCAATATACAAAGATTGCTCTAGCAAACTCATACTTGTCGTATGTTGAAAATTTGTTTGAATGCCTCCCATTTGCTTTTGCACCAATTGCAACACCGAAAACGCAATGCCCGCTACGATCACCGTAATCAAAATTACAATGATCAATTCACTAAGCGTAAACGCTGCTATTTTATGTTTCCGACTATTCATACTTTTCGATGCGAATCGTTTTTTGAGTTTCTTTGTGGGAAGCTTCAAAAATGAGCTTCTTGCCTTCTCGTGCTACAAAAATCTCCCAATTGTTAAATTCCTCATCATACGGAATGGAAATTTGATGGTGCTTGGATAAATATGCAAGTTCAGAAATATGCGTTTTTAATGCATCCGTATTTTGTCGCACAGTAGTATTAAACAAGGAATTTAACAAAAACGTAGAAATCATAAACACAAGCACAATTAGTACCGTGGCAACCAACGTTTCCATCAATGTCGCAGCTTTTATCTTTTTTAATACAACCATTTCATTACTTTACATTTCAAATTCCCCAAAGGGAAACCTACATATTCATCAATCAATTCAGCACTCGAAATACTTCCGTTATATATATGATTTTGATACACCGAACCGAATTGTTTGGTGATGAAGCCGCTCGTATATACACTTCCATACACATTTCCTAACAATTCCAATTGCTGCTGACAGTACAAAAAGCCTTCTAATTTGGAATTCTCTTTGAGCATAATTTGCGGTTCAAAACGATTCTTAGTTTCGTCTTGCAAATAGCAAATAATTCCTTGAACGCGCGTATCTTGATCTATAAAAATATGTTTTTTAAGCTCTTGATTGGATGTTACTTTCAAATCGTCTTCGGTCTTTATCACCAATGCCGAAGGATAGCTGAGTTCACAATTTGTTCCAACGAGAATTTGCGTGCTTGCAATGGCTTGAAACGTTCCTTTCACATTAGACTCAATCACAATTTCTGGAGCAATCAAAATAACATCTTTGAGCGTTGAAGATGCAGCAACTTTTATTTTAGTGTTGGATCGAATTAAAATGTTTCCCACAAGTTTTACATTCAACAAGTCCAATTCGCCACGACTAAACACGGTTTTTACAGGTTTGGTAAACGAATTTGTATAAATTCTCCCTGGTTTCAAATCTATATAACGATCGTTTTGCATGGGAAGCGGTAATTTTTGCAAAGCGGCCAAATAATTCGTCAACTGCTGTGGAAGTTGCGGAAGCGTTTCAGAACTCTTCAAAATAGTTCCGTATACGAGTGTATTCCCATAATACGAATTTCCTGAAATTGTTCCTGCGCGGACACCTCTTTTAGGCAAATAGGTTTTTCCTTCAATTTTTGTATTTCCAACCACAATCAAAGGACGATTGGTTTCCTGTAGAAACAACGCCGTCCGATCCAATCCTGATTGCCAACCACTCACAAACGCCATTTTTTCAAACGTTTTTCCTTTGGTGGTCGCTTGCGAAAATACTTTTCCAAACATTCCCCAATAACTTTTGTGCAGTTTGGAAGTCATGCCGAGTTCTGCATCCAAAACTCTTGACATGGTATCTATTTCTCTCGTATAGTTTTCGAGGGCTTCTAATAAAGTAAATTCTGATTGCTGAATGGTTTCTATGAGCAGATCAGACTTTTTTTCAAACAAAGAATGCGAATGTACAAGCACCACAAAAACAGAGAGCAACACCGCAATAATTGCGGAAATTAAAATGGCAAACTGCAACGCGCCTGCTTTTACTCGATGATCGAGATTTAAAATTTTTTGAAGTGTATCTCGATATTTCATAAACTATTTAGACACTGCAATCGTTTTGCGTTTTCCTTTGTAGCGAATTGTGATTGACTTTTTAGTTCCTGTCAAAAGTTCAATATCTTGAATGGTTTTTCCTGTTTTAAAAAGTTGTTGCGTTCCTTGAATAGAAACGATGTAGATATTCTGAGCACTTTTTGGTTTTGAAATCACACCTTTATACACAATTGGTGGAAACACTACCGAATCTTTTTTTATTGAAACTTTTCGGGTTGTATTAGAAGTTTGTTTTTCGCGGTATGGTTTTCCCAAAAAAGGATCGCGATGTTTGGTATGGATACGAAACGTGTCCTTTTCAATGGTTTGTTTGGGTGAAAAAGTTACGTTTGAATTTGCAGCGATCACAGGCGACTCATCAGCATTCATCTTAGAAAAAATCTGATAACCAATGACGCCCCAAATTCCGAGAACCACCACCAATAACATATATGTTTTTCCTTTTTTTGTGATCATTCTATTGTAAATGAATATGTTGCATACGGCGTTGCATATCCGCTATTTTCAGCGCGTACACGCCATTGATAGCTATTTCCAGCTTCTAACTCAACCGAAATTGAATTTTCAGGAACTGTAGTGTCTAATTCTAATTGAATAATATTCTGAAAATCAGGTCGTGCAATTTGAACGTGATAGTTTTCTGCATTTTCTACCGCTTCCCAAGACAACGTAAATGTTGTAAGATTAAGTGTAATAGTATCAGCAGGAGCAATCAAATTCACAGTGCTATTTGTGATGTCTTGAACTTCCGTAACATCCGTTGTAAATGAATAGGTTGTGTATGCTGTTGTATAATCGCTGTTTTTTGCACGGACACGCCATTGATAGGAATTGCCTGCTTCTACGTCTATCGAAATTGAATTTTCCAAAATGGTAGTATCTAGTTCTAATTGAATAATATTTTCAAAATCGGGACGAGCAACTTGTACTTGATAGCTTTCTGCATTTTCTACCGTTTCCCAAGACAAGGTAAATGTGGTAATGTTCACGATAGCATCATCCGCAGGAGCGATCAAATTCACAGTATCATTCGTGATGTCTGGAACTTCAATAATTTCAGAGCAACTCACCAAAAAAAGAGGGATACATATACTGTATATATATTTTTTCATCGTATTTATAATTTAAAATAATTGTCCTTTTGAACTGCCTTGTGTGCTTTGCGATGCGTATTTGGTGGACAACCTTCAGAATCGCTCACAATATCAGCAATCACTAGTTTATGTTTGTTATTTTCTTTCCAGCAAAAATTAGCGGTTTCATAAGCAAATACAACACCTTTAGACACTACTAAAACTTGCTTTTTTCCATCTAAAAACACCAGTTGTAAACTAAATTTCTTGGAAGCTGATTGTACCAAAAACACTTCTTCTGCTTTTTTTAATAGATTGATATCTTCTGTAGAAAATCCCACTGCAACACTCGTGACCATTTGTGCATCTTCTTTGGTTTCCAAATAGGAACGCAATCCTGTATTTTTAGCATCATTCAGTGCCGAAGTAATGGCAACACGATCTACAAATTGTAAGAGCACATATTCAGGCTTTACGTTGAGTGAATCTGTATAGGCTAGTGCTACTTTTTTCGTTTGTTCGTTTGCTTTGGCAAAGGCTTTAAAAGTTTGCTTGGAAAAAGCTACAGGTTGTACGCTTAGTTTTATTTTTTCTTCAAAAACAGGAATCGCAATGCTTTTATACGAATTTGAAATAACCGTTTCATTAGACAAACCGATCGAACCCAATTCAACATTGGTTTCCGTAAGTTTTTGCGTTGTTTGATGCACTGAAATGGTTGTGCAACTCACGACTGTTATTGAGAGTAAGATTCCAATAAAGAAATTTCGCATACGTATTATTTTTTTCAAAAATACTTAAAGATATTGGAATTATGTAAAATAATATACAAGCGTAAAAGTAGGGAATGTAATTTTTTGTTTCTACTGAAGATTTCACCTAAAAAACGACTCTTGACTCTTTGAATTTAATACAGCTAAAAAGGAAATATTTTTCAAAAACATAAAAAACACATACGTTACTTCAACAATTTCCCCGCCATTTGCAACAATTGCAATTCGGAGTTTTTAGCGTCGTATTTGGCTTGACTTAAATTAAGTTTCGCGTTCAACAAATTGATTTGTGCTTGTCTGAAATCTAACGTGATCACTTGTCCTAATTTGTATTGCTCTTCGGTGCGTTGAAAACTTTGCACGTTGGTTTCCAAGTTCATTTCCTGCACGCGAATGGTATACAACGCATTTTGATAGGTTTCCCATGTATTGTTCAAATCACGCAGTAATTGTTGTGAGGTTTGCTGTTTGCGAATATTTTCGCTATCCAAGGCAATCTTAGCATTCTGAACCCGCGTTTTGGTTTTTCCACCATCAAAAACATCCCAGGTCAAATTTAAACCTACACCAAATCCGTTAGTAGTTTGACTCGCAAAAGCAAAGGCTTGATCACTATTACTTCTACCAACACTATACGAACCGTCCGCTGAAATTGTTGGCAACCAACCCGATTTGTTCATCTTAATATCGTAGGCGTTAATGGCAATATTCTTCTCAATTTGCAGCAATTGTACATTGTTTTGTTGTAAATTTTCTTGTAAATCTTCCAAAGTCAAATCAAAGGTGTAGTCGATGTTGGTATCTACTTCATAATTGATCTCTGAAACGTCTGTTCCCATCAAAATATTTAGATCACGTTTGGCATTTTTTAGCAATCTTTGACTATCCAAATAGGAAATACTATCATTATTACGATCCACTTCTGCGGTCAACACATCCAATTTGGTAGCTTGTCCAAATTCAAAATTATACTGTGTGCGTTCCAAGCGTTGTCGCGAAATCGCCAACGTTTCAGATAAATTCTTAGTATTTTCAGATAAACGCGCAATTTCAAAATAACTCGTGTACACTTGCAACAGTGTATTTTCAATAGTTTGCCGTGCTTGTAACTCTGTTAACCCTTGTGTTTCTTGCAATTTCTTAAAATTATATCTTCGGTTAAAACCATCAAAAACAGTATAGTTTAGTGAAACTGTGGCATTGTAATTTTCGGTCACGGCGCCATCAATAACAAACGGATCGCCTTCTTGTGTTTCTGCATCCACATTATTTTCATCATACGTTGCACTTGCGGAAGTGGTGACCGTTGGTAAATAACCTGTGTTGTAAATGCTGGTGTTATTTTTAGCCGTTTCTATTTCATTTACAGACACTAACACATCGTAATTGTTTTGTAAAACTAATTGTATGACTTCGTTTTGGGTGCGTATTTTTTGCGCTTTCGCGGGAATGAACCCTAGAAAAATCACAAGTATGAAACATATTTTTTTCATCAGATACTTACTTTTTAATCGATAAATTCTTGTTCGCTTTCCATCTCAATAATGGCACGTTCTACTGCTTCATTGGTGGGTTTTTTGCCAGTCCAAAGCCAGGTAAGATTCACTTTTCCAGCATTGAAAAACGAGAGTAAAATAGGAAGTGTAAATAAGGTCAATACGGTGGCAATTGCGATTCCATACGCGACCGAAATTGCCATCGGAATTAAAAATTGTGCTTGGCGACTCGTTTCAAAAATCAAAGGTGCCAATCCGACAATGGTGGTCAACGATGTTAAAAAAATCGCTCTAAATCGTGATTTTCCTGCCGCAATCACGGCTTCTTTGTATGGCAAACCTTCTTTTAAGAAAGTATTGAGTTTGGTAATTAACACGAGTCCGTCGTTCACTACAATTCCCACTAAGGCAATAATTCCAAGCATGGACAAAATATTAATCGGGAAACCGTGAATATAATGTCCCCAAGCCACACCAATCAAGCTAAACGGAATGATTACCAACAAAATTAACGGCTGACTGTACGAGCGAAAGGTAAACACAATCACGATGTAAATCAGCAATAAAAATACTGGGCCAACCGTTGCCACGGAACCAATTATTTTTTGTGCCTCTCGGTTTTGACCTTCAAACAATTGCGATACACTTGGATACTTTTTAATGACTTTAGGCATGATTTCTGTTGAAATACTTTGCATAATGGCAGTAGCACTTTCCTTTGGGTTTTTCATGTTGGCTTCCACACGAATTTCGCGCAATCCGCCCAAATGACGAATGCTTACTTCACCACGCGCAATGGTATAGGTGGCAATTTCACCAAAGGCCACACGCGCTCCTGAAGGCGTAATAATTTGCATGTTTTCTAAGCTTTCAATGGATTCGCGTTCTTCACGTACATACCGAACCCACACACGTATTTCATCCTGTCCGCGCTGAAAACGCTGAATCTCTGAACCAAAAAATCCGCTTCGTATTTGCGACATCACATCGTTGAGTTGCAAGCCGAGTGAATATGCATTGTCTTTTAATGTTACTTTAATTTCTTTAATTCCAGCAGGATCGGTATCTACAACGTCTCTCACTTTTGGACTTTTGGCAATAAACGCCTTTACCATTTCCTTTGCCTTTCGCAAGTCTTCAATATCATCGCTGACCAAAGAAACCGACACAGGTTTTCCACCCAAAGAAGTTCCCGAACCGTAAATAAGTTTTTCAGCACCGTAAATTTCACCCACTTCTTCTTTAAAGGCCAGCGAAATTTCATCCGCAGAAAAATCACGCAATTCGCCAGGCAATAGGTTGACTAAAACAGTAGCATTTGCTGAGCCTGGACCAATAGTTTTAATAGCGTTTAATACAGGTTGTTGTTTAGGATCGTCGGTCGTTGCAAACTTTTTGTTCACCTTCCAAACGGCGGTTTCTATTTTTTGTGCGAGCGAATCTGTAATCTTTTCATTCGTACCTTCGGGCATGGTCAATTCAATACTAACGGTTTCACTAGCAACTGGAGGGAAAAAGGTAAATTGTATAATTCCGCCAGCAATCGCTCCAAGCGTTATCATTAAGAATACCGTGGGGATGATTAGCCCTAAAATTTTTGTGTACACATTTTCCATAAAAAAAGTAATGGACGGTGCGTAGATGCGGTTTTTGATGAAATTCATCAAGAGTTCTGCCTGTTTGCTGAGGTAATTTGGTTTTTGTTCTCTATTCAATGCCTTAGAATGGGCAATGTGCGCGGGCAGAATGATCAATGCTTCCACCAACGAAACCGTAAGAGTCACGGCGACCACAATGGCAACTTCTCCAAAGAAAGAACCAATATCTCCATCCAAAAAGAAGAAAATTGAAAATGCCAAAACAGTGGTGACAATAGCAGATAAAATAGGAGGAATTACTTGCATCGTACCATCAATCGCAGCTCTGATGGGCGTTTTTCCTTTTTCGTATTCGCTGTAGATATTTTCTGCAATGACAATGCCGTCATCGACCAAAATACCAATTACGATGATCATTCCAAACAATGACAATACGTTAATGGTAATTCCAAAATAACCGACAAACGTAAACATTCCCAAGAAGGCGACAGGCAAACCAAATGCCACCCAAAACGCTAAACGTGGTTTTAAAAAGATCGCCAAAAATATAAAGACGAGGACCATTCCGATGAGTGCATTTTCAAGGAGTAATTGCGTACGCTGTTCTAGAATAACAGACGTGTCGAACGTAATGGATATTTGAATTTTATTACTGGTTTTGTTGAAGTTTTCAATATACGTACGCACTTTTTCTGCGGTTTGCAACAAGTCTTCGCTGTTGGTATTTTGGATGTCGATCGTCACGGCAATTTCGCCGTTATAAAAGGTGGCATTGGGCGATTCATTAAATTGATCTTTCACCGTAGCAATGTCTTTCAACTGAATGATATTTCCGTTCGCATCAGACTTTACCACGACATTTTCAAGTGATTTTGCTTCATAGGCACGATTTTTTGCGCGAATTAAATATTCTTCAGCTTCTGTTTTTACCGAACCTGCCGTCGTGATGATGCTCGTTTTGGAAACCGCATCGGCAATGTCTTGAAACGACAAATTATAGGCGCGCAAATCACTTTCTCGCACGGCAATTTCAATTTCTTCATCAGGAAAACCTGAAAGTGTCACTTGCGAAATCCCTTGCATGCGCAGAATATCTGTTTCTACTTTTCGAGCCGTTTGCTTTAAGGTGCGTAACGGAATATCGGTTCCACTGATGACAAAGCTGACGGATTTTGCAATGTTTTCACGTTTGCCAATTACTGGCGGTTCCATCCCAACGGGGAAATTAGGAATCTTATCGACGGCATTTTTTATATCTGCCAGTACGTTGTCAATGTTGTAGCTTCTATCAATTTCTACCGTAAGTACTGCATTGTTTTCAGACGATGTTGAAGTCACACGATCTACACCGACGACACCTTTTAAATTTGTTTCGATAGGCAACACCACACCTTCTTCAATTTCTTGTGGAGACGCACCAGGATATACTGCCGAAATGGTGATAATGTTGGAGTTTACTTGTGGAAAAAAGGACGTTTTTAAACTTGAATATCCGAAGTAGCCAAACAACACAAATGCAATCACGATGATATTGACCGCAACAGGATATTTGATAAAATAGGAGATGATTTTTTTCATTCGTCAATAGTTACAGGATTTACTATCAATCCTTTGTAGGCGTTGGGAAGTACTTGCGTAAGCATCGTAGCGCCATCTGGCAACCCTTTAATCACGACTTTCGTATCGTTGGAATGAATGGGAGTTACTTTTACCAAATCGAGGGTTTTGCTGTTGACAACAAAGAGTTTGTTGTTGTCAATGAGTAATTTTCGATCAATTTCAATGGCGTTTTCTGCTTTTTCTACGGGAATATTGGCTTCTAAATACATGCCTTCTCTCAGATTTTTGTCTTTTACTTCGATAAAAACGGTGACGGTTTGCGTACTTTGATCTACACGTGCATTGATGCGCGTTACTTTTCCAGTGTATTGCTGCTTTTGTTCGATGTCATTCAGCAACACTTCTTTTCCTTTTTGCAATAGATTCACATACATTGCATTGACATTTACTTCCAATTCATACACAGATGGATTGATAAATTCGCCCAATTTTTGACCAGATCTCACCAAGGCACCTTTGTTTACGTTTGCTTCGGTAACCGTTCCACTAAAAGGTGCCGTAATTCGGTATTTGACGAGTCTTTCTTCTAAATTTTTAATCGTGTAAAACGTATTGTAAATATTTTTTGCTGTGACAAATAGTTGTTCACGATCGGAATTTGTGGGTGGTAGTTTTTGTGTTGTTTGATTGACATTAAATTCTTTTAAATAGGCATACCAAGCATTGTATGATTCTTGGTAATCCAAACGCATGTCTGGCATGATGGAAGCAATCAAGTTTTGCAGATTGCTGCGTTGTGCTAAAATCGTTGCATAAAATTCGTTGCTGTTTATTTTTAGAATCGTTTCTCCTTTTCGGAAGCTAACACCTGGACGAAACTCTTTTCCGGAAGTTTCTAACAACCCTTGTACTTCTGCGAACAATTCTACTTTGTTTTTGGCAACTAAGTTTCCGTTGGCGTTTACAACAATTGGAATTTCACTATTGGTCACTTTTTCTACATAGACGATTTTGGGAGCATTATTGGGAATTACTGCTTCTTTTTTAGGAGTTTCGCTGAATGTTTTAGAGACAAACATACCGATCAATAGTAAACCGATACAAACACCAACGATGATTATTTTTCGCATGATATTGTGTGCTTTGGTGTTAAAAAAAGAAGCGTTCGAACTACGGCAAACGCTTCTTTAGAAATAAATAATTAAAAAACGAATTACTTGATTAACAAGATTTAGTGTCCTGTGGATTGTCCTTTCTTAGGAACATATATTCTTTAAAAGTACACATTGGACGTATTTTTAGCTGCTATGCTATTTGTTTTTTCGGCTATCAATCCATGCCTTGAATTCTTCTTGCATTTCTTCTGAAACGGAGTCTTCATACTGTTTCATTTGGTCTGCGGTGAGTATATTTTGAAGTTTACCTTTGGTTTCTTTTTGAAGCGATTTCATTTTCCCGCGCATGGTAAAAATAGAACCGTTTTCGAAGATGTCTTTTTTCTTTTTGGCATCTTCAAGCATGATGGGTTGCACATTGATAGTTTGTACATCCGTAAGCGTTAGTTTTTCTTGCAACATTGACGTCATTTTTTCCGCCATTTCCGTAGCTGGTGTGGCTTTCATTTTTGCCATACGCGATTGAGAAAACCCGTGTGTAGAAAACAACGTAAAAGCAATAATAGTGAGATATTTGTAATACATTTTCTTTCTTTTTATTCAAAAGTAGCTAGTTGTCGAAGGGTTTGAAACTATATTATACGTAGCGGTAATTTGTATATACAAATCTGGTTTTTTTGTCGATGAAGGGTTTTGGTTGATGAGTTGAAATCAAAAAAAAAATGTAATAAATGTCAAATCGAGCGCAGTCGAGATTTCTTTGAAATTATAAATTCTTAGTTGTTCTCGACTGCGCTCGAACTGACAAGTGGTAAGTTTTAGTAAATGATGATGTAATGTAGTGATTTCTTGAATTTCTTCATTTGAGAGAGTTCCATCTATCATAATGAATTACCTTAAAATAAGATTATTCACATATAATAGCTTGTGCAAAAAATATATCATTATCTCCTCTAGTACTTATTGATACACCTCCTTGTAGTTTCCAACCACGACTTAAAGCCTTTTCTATTCGACTTTCTAATTCTTCAGCCTTTGTATCCCTTAATATTTCATACTTCATATTTATAAAAATTAAAAATTACACTATATGTAAATATATAAATTTCCTACAAAAATCCAAAGTATTCAAAAAGTACTAAATCCCCAAACGCTTCAACACCTCACTTTTATAAGTTTCGCCAATAGGAATGCGAATGTCGTCAATGATAATTTTTGTTTTTTGCAAGGCGCGAATGTAATTGATGTTCACCAAAAAGGAACGATGTACGCGCAAGAAATAATTTGGCAATTTGTCTTGTATGACTTTGAAGTTGGAAAGCGTCAACACTGGTTTGTTGCTGTCTTTGAGGTGAATTTTGATATAATCTTTCAATCCTTGAATGTACTTGATGTCGTCCACGCTAATTTTAATATTTTCATATTCCGATTTTACAAAAATAAAGTCGTTGGTCGCTGACGTTTCTTGCAGACTTGAAGACGTAATGTTAGGACGCTCTTGATGTTCCATTTCGTATTTTTCTTTAGCTTTTGTTACCGCTTTTAAGAATCGGTGAAACGGAATTGGTTTTACCAAATAATCGGTGGCGTTGAGGTTAAACGCATCCAATGCATATTGCGGATACGCCGTTGTGAAAATGAATTGTGGAATGTTATGTACGGTTTTTACCAAGTCAATTCCCGTAAGGTTGGGCATTTGAATGTCTAAAAAGACCAAATCTACCTGGTTTTTGTTTAGCATTGTAATGGCGTCTAGCGGATTGTTGCATTTTGCCACAATGTCAATGCCGCCAATTTGGAGTAAATACGATTCTATCACATCAATCGCCAGCGGTTCATCATCAATAATAATACATTTCATTAGTCTAGTTTTAAGGAGAGATTGATGGTAAATTTTCGATCTTTTTCAGTAATTCTCAAGGTGTGACGCTCCGGATATAAAAGCTCCAAACGATCGCGCGTATTTTTGAGTCCAATCCCTGAGTTTTCTTTGTCTGTCGTGTTCTCACCGATGATATTTTCACACAAAAAATGCAAGTGATCACCTTGTACTTTGATTTCTATTTTAATGTCGGTATTTCCTTTGTAATCGGTGCCGTATTTAAAGGCGTTTTCAATAAAAGAGATAAATAAAAGTGGTCTTACTTTTTGTGATGAAACTGTGCCGTGAATGTTGATCTTTACGTTTTCATTCTGCGCGATGCGTAAGCGTTGCAGTTTGATGTAATTTTGAATGTAATCCAGCTCTTGCTGAAGCAATACAAATTCGTCATCTGCTTGATACAACATGTAGCGCATTAATTCCGACAAGGTAATGACTGCTTCGGGTGCGTCATTGGATTTTTTCCGCGTAAGCGAATAAATACTATTTAACGAGTTGAACAAAAAATGCGGGCTCAACTGACTTTTTAAAGCTTCCAACTCTGATAAATTTTGTGAAGCTTCAATTTCGCGTTTGGTTTCATCATTTTTTCTCCATTCTTCATAAATACGAATGCTCGTACTTACAATGATAAACATAGAAGAAAACAATACAGGAAGCGATTTTGGAATTTTGTCCGTGTCCAGCGGAAGAAAATCTGGCCTATTCAAAACATAAAAATCAAAAATAAAATTGATACTCAGTAACACGGCAATTGAAGCCAGAAAGAGTATGAACTTTTTTCTGAATAATAATAGCGGAACAAAGAACAAGTAATTCACATAAAAGGTGACAATTTTGACACTTACTCGCATTAAAAAATCGCTTGGAAAAGAACCTCTTTCCACAAAAATTTGAGTAGAAATGGCACTAATGAAAAACATCCATGTGAAAAAATGGATAAAGAATCGTTTTCTATGTTTTATGTATTCTCCCAAGGTTTTTTAGTTCAAAGTAAATGTACACAATTAAAATCTATTTGTAATTGTTTGAGTTCTTCTAAAGTAACCGATGGGCCTTTGCTTTCAATCATTTTTTTAGTGACTAAATCAGCCGTGCGTTGTGCATCTTGTTCTGTGCAAAAAGGTACATTTCCTTGAACAGCAGGAATAAATGTTTGTTTGATCACCACTTTTTCCTCAATTCGAATTACGTACCCAAATCCTTTAGTTAACGGAATCACCTCTGAGGTAATTCCGTAGTTTTGCTCTACACAAGCCGTACAAAGTACGAGTAGGAGCAAAAGGGTTTTATATGTATTTTTTTGTAAAATTTTCATCAGTATAAAAAGAAAAGCATCCTAACAATAAACATCATTAGGATGCTAAGTTGAGTAAGCATGTAACAAACCACTATTATAAATCACACTTACCTTCCCTAAAAAAAAAGTCTAATCGTCTTCGTTGTATTCTTCTTGCGGAAATAATTCATAATTGTCGTCTAAGTATAGATTTCCTGTTCTTCCAAGCAAAACCAAACCTCTGGTTCCGTTAGAGAAACTAATGGCATCTTGTCTAATTGCCGCTTCTAATCCAGTCACTTCTTCCCAAGTATCAGTTCCAGGGCTGTATTCCCATACCGTTCCGATGGCACCTACATTATATCCGGTAGCAATGTAGCCCAAACCGTTAATGGCAAAACCAGTTCCAAAAGAACGCATTACACGGTAATCATCGTCATCATCTAAATCGCGCAATTTGGTCCATTGTTCGGTTGCGGTATCAAATTCCCAGAAATCATCTACGAAAAGTCCGTTGCTTTCACCAGTGCCTAAGTATACTTTGTCATTTAAGTTAAAAGCGATACCGCCTCTTCGTTTTTGTCCACCAAAACCAACTAACTCTGTCCATTCATCCGTCGTTGGATTGTAACGCCAAAAGTCTTTTTTATCATTATCGCCATCGTAACCTGTGCCTAAATAGCCAAATCCATTTCCAGCAAAACCGACTGCTTCATAGCGTGGCGTACCAGCAAAGCTTGCTTTTTGTGTCCAGCTATTTGTGGCAACATCATATTCCCAAAAATCACCCAATTCATTATCGCCATCATAGCCTAAACCTGCATATCCTTTATTATCAATGGCAAAGGCAGAAGCAGAACTTCGTGGTGTTCCTGGAAAAGCAGCTTTTTGCACCCAAAAATCTCCATTCATATCATATTGCCAGAAGTCGGTTAGGTAATCGTCGCCATCATAGCCAGTTCCCATGTATCCGTTATTGTCAATCATAAAAGAAAAGGCATTGCTTCGTGGTGTTCCGTCAAATACAGAACGATCTGTCCAATTTCCGCGTGAGGTATCATCATCGTTATTATCGCAACTTATGCATAGCATCATGCTGACCATAAGTGTGCATATCATTTTATTTTTGTTGCTCATCATTTCGTTTTTTAGTATTTAAATTAAATTTTATTCCTGTTGAAAAGTAAGGTTTTGCCGCAGCGTCAAAGTCATACAGCGTATTGTTGTCTTCGTCTAAAAGTTCATATTCATTTAAGAAAGAATAGCCGCCTTTTACAGATATTGCCCAATTGCTGTCCATCCAATAGTTGTATTCCAAGCCGAGTCCCGCAGAAACAAACAAGGATTTTTGTGCTTTTCGCGTGCCTGGAATAATGACATCTTCACTCAAGTTGGCATAAAACCCATTGAACCATGAAGACAATCGAAACTCACTTTTTTCTGTCATTCGGTACGACACAAACATGCGTGGAAACCCTAAACTGATCGTATATTTTTCATTCAATTTCTTCGTATAATTGATAATTGGTAAAATTCTAGGTTCTCCAAATACAGGAAGATAGCCAACACCAATTGTCAATTCGTATGGCTTTTCAGGACTTCCTCCAAATTTTTTCACGCCCAAACTTGCATTGAATTGAAAGTCTTCTGATTGTATACTTGATGCCAAGTTGGATACGATGGAAGTTCCTCCACTGACTTGTAAATTCCAACCATTTGATGAAATTGGGCGTATGTACATCAATCGGTAATTGATACCATATATTTCGTTAAATGCAGTAGTGCTAAAATTGACACCGTTGTGATTCAACTGAAAATAGTCCAATCCTACGGAATTCATCAACATTCCTTTCTTTAGTTTGATGGGAATATTGGCACTCACATTTGTTCGGTAAAACTCTACTTCATCTTCTCCTTCGGGAGTCATGGTATAGTTGAACGAAAGTAAATCTGGCTTTTCCTGCGCAGCGCATATCATTACAGTCATACAAAACAGCATACAACACCAATGCGTCTTTTTCATAGCTTAAAATTTTCAACGAAAGTATTTTTAGGTATAATTCACACAAAAAATACTAGACAGATACCTCTTTTTTATATACAAACAAGGGTTTTTTATAGATGAAACCGTTTTTTAAGGCTCGTATGTGGAAATATGGTATTGGTCTAGTAAATAAAGGTTTCAGTATATAAATTTTAGTGTGGCACGATGATTCTGCTAGTTTTGGCGAAAAATTAGATAGCATGAAATACCTATATAGTTGGTTATGCGTACTTGTACTGGCTTCTTGCAGTATAGATCGGGAGAATATTTCGCTCACAGTGGGCGAAGAGTTTAATGATCTTACTACACGTGTCATACTGATTGATACGTTACAGATAGAAGCTTCCACATTTAAGTTTGATTCTATTATTACATCGAATACGACGCGAATTTTAGTGGGCTCATACACTGATCCAGTTTTTGGAACAACGACTTCGGATAGTTATTTAGAATTGATTCCAACCGATGGCGATTTTGATTTGCGTGATGATGCCGTGTACGATTCCATTGCGTTGATTATGAAGTACGATCGTTATTTTTACAACGATACCATTCCGCAGCAGCGTTTTACTGTACATGAAGTAACAGACAATATTAAAACAGATACTGACGCTTTTTACAACACCACAACGTTTGAAACAAACGAAAACCCGATTGGTGATATTGTGTTTGAAGCGCGTCCAACCAAAGGAGATTCCTTGCATATTCCCATTGATCAAGCGTATGGACAATTGTTATTTGAACGTTTGAATGACAATACCATCAATGATATTGACGACTTTTTGAATCGCTACAACGGAATTCAAATTCGACCTGACGCCCAAAACACATCGGTTTTAGGCTTTTCACCTTCACCCAACAATACGTTTCTTCGTTTGTATTATACGGTTCCTGATGAAATTGAAGATCAAGAATATGAAAAAGATTTTTCAGTGAATGGAGTTAAATTATTCAATCATATTGAAAGTGATCGTACAGGAACCATTTTTCAAGATTTAAACAATCAAGAAACCGATGCAATAGCAAGTGAAACTACGGATGACAAAAGCTATATACAAGCAGGAACGGGAATTGCATTAAAAGTGGAAATTCCACATATAAAAAATTTATTTGATGTTGCCGGAGAAAATGGCGTGTTGATGAGTGCCAATTTGCGTTTTAGACCTTCGTTGAATTCGTATACACAAAATTTAACCATCAGAGATTCGCTCGTTACGTTCATTCTCGATCAAAATACCGAAGTAGAATCGCAATTATTTCAATTAGACGGAAGTCCTGTATATGCTGAGATTGAAGATCAAAATGATGAATTTAATACCTTGACGTATAGCGTTCCGATTGACTTTTTTGTACAAACAAAATTACAAGAACGCTTTGAGCAAAATACGTCGCTGAGCTTTTATCCAGTGACGTTCAACAGTTCTGTAGATCGTTTTATTATTGATGGAGAAGGCAGCAGCAATAGCCGAAAAATAACGTTAGAAATCACCTATGCAGTTTATGAAGATGAAGAGTAGTTTGCTCGTCCTATTGAGTGTTTTGGGAATGCAGTTTGCATGCGCACAAAGTTCAAGTTTGTCAAGTTCGCCATACTCGTTATACGGTTTGGGTGTGCCCAATGAAACGGGCGTCGGAATCATTAATGCGTTAGGAAAATTGGGTTTTGCCATGCCTTCGTTGACAAATATCAATGATAAAAATCCTGCGTCGCTTGGGCGAATGACACAAAAATCATTTCTATTTGATGTAGGAATCAAAGCGCAGCGCGAAACCGTGATCAATTCTTTTGTAGAAGAAACGCGTTTCAATGCAAACTTCTCCAATATTTCATTGGCGTTTCCTATTTCAGAAAAATCAGGTGTGGGAATCACGCTCATTCCATTTACCAATGTGGGATATGTTTTGTTGGGAATAGAAACGAATATAGAAGGAACGACAGATACTTTTTTCACGAATGTAAATGGTGCTGGCGGTTTGAACGATTTTAAATTCAGTTACGGATATAGTGTTACGGATAGCTTCAGAGTAGGTGCAAGTGGTTCGATACTTTTTGGAACTATTGATGAAACGGAAACCAATTTTATTGACGATACAGCTTTAATCATCACGGAAGAAAATCATTATTCGGGGTTTCGGTTTGATGTTGGTTTGCAATACGACTGGTCTGAACGCACTTCTTTTGGGTTGAATGCCAAATTTCCAACGCTGCTCAATGGAAGTCAATCACGTACCATTGAAACGTTGGGAACTGCCACCATTACTACGCGTGAAGAAGACAACAATTTACCAGATTTTGAGCTGCCGTTGGAAGTTGGTTTTGGATTTATCAGCAACTTTCTGACAAATAAATTAACGATAAATGCCGATTACCAACATAGTTTTTGGGATTCCACTGATCAACGCGATTACTTAGGTGAATATGTAGATCAGCATCAGTTTGGGATGGGACTTTCCTATCGAAAAAATGGAAGGGCGCTCAAATATTGGGATCGTATTTTTTACCGCGTAGGTTTTAATTATGACAGTGGAAATTTAAAAGTAAACGATTACCGAGTTGAAAATTATACGCTCAGTACAGGTGTTGGTTTGCCCATTTCGTCGCGTACCAATTCTATGCTGAATATTTCGTATTCGTATGGGCAAAAAGGACGTGTTTCCAACGGACTCATTCAAGAGAATTTCCACTTACTCACGCTTAACTTTAGTTTTGATGGCAAATGGTTTGTGAAACGGAGGTACGATTAAACGGTGTTTAGTTAATCAACAGCATTCTAGTATACGTTGCTGATTGATTGGTGATTTTTATAAAATACTGTCCAGAGGACCAGTCTGACACATCAATATTCATTTGTTGGTTTTTATGATTTTCTTTACCATACACTTTTTTTCCAGTAATATCATAAATTAGTATGCTTGCTTCATGTAGAAATCCCCATTGAATCGTAACAAAGGTCGTGGCTGGATTCGGATATATATATAAATTATTTAAGAGCTGTTCATCAACTTCCAAGGATGTATCTGAAATGTCAACACCTTTAAAGCTAAGCATCCCAATACCATTTTGATTCACAATAAAAGGAGTATCATTAGGATTGTGACCTAAATAGGATAGCTTTGGCTGCGCTTCAACACTATTTTCCGATAAATTAAGGGTTACAGTATTTCCAAAAACACTTCCGCTTATAATTACGATATCCGTATTACCTTCTATCCAAAAATCATTTTCCACACCATTCTGCCAAGTGTATATATCCGTTGCTGGAAGTAAATCAAATCTAATTTGATTTCTCAACGTATTTGTAAAGCGTACATTGTCAATATTAGGGGAATAAATTCCACTGTCATTGGCTGAGTCGTAAAAATCATAAGCGACCAAATCATACAATCGTGTTGCTAAGACTTCATATCCATTTACATTATAATAGTGGCAATCATCGAAGCCTTTGGTGATTGCATTGGAAGAAATCAAAGTTGTTTTGGGAAGTAACCCCAATCTTCTGTTTGCTTCTGGAGCTTGAAAATCTCTTCGATAATCGGGATATCCGGTAATTGAACAGCCGTATCTTACTTGAAAGATATAGTACTGAGCTGGCGCGTAATCTTCTTCCCAAGCCGCATACAAGTTGTGAAAAGCATTTACATAATTTGCAACAGATGTAAACGCATTTGATTCTCCTTGAAACCACACAATTCCCCTTACATCTCCCACAGAAAGATTGGCTTCATGATACCTGCTTAAAAGTCTTCCGTAGTTGGTGTCTTGGTCTAAAATATCATCATCATTCCGAAGAAAATGTGAAACCGCTTTCCCACCTTCGCCACCGTTTAATACTAAAACGGGTACATTTTGATTGTTTATGATAGATGCTGCAAATCGATATCCAATTCCCCCAAAAGTAAAAGGATTCGGATCAAAACTCCATTCTTGGGTTTCGAGCACAAAAGTTCTTATAAAATTATTTTGAAAAGGAAACGGTTGGTTAAAGAATCGATTTCTAATCGAATTGGATTGCCCAGTGACGATATACACATCGCCTGCAACAATATTATTAGTTTCTTTAAGTATAATGCCCGTATCAGCAGTAAGTTTAAATCTATATTGGAACAATCCAGCGGCTATAGTTTGAGAGAATTCAAAACCAGCAGTATTGTTGTTATATGACAAAGGATAGGTTAGGCTTTCTATGAGTATATCATCTTTATATACTTCTAATGTCAACACCGAAAAACCACTAGACATCTCAACTTCACCAGAAACTTCAACTGTAGCCGTGTTGCTGATCACATCTCTTTTGTATAATTGAAGATCTTCAGGAAATTCATAGATAGAAACCTGTGAAGAAGCTAAATACGGCAATAACACAGAAAATAATAGCGAAATTTTTAAAAATTTCATGAAAAAACAATTTTTTGAAAAAGTATGAAAGATTTGTCAGACTATCAAATTTCTTCTTTTATCAGCTGTATTTGTTAGTTGTTTTTAATTTTATGTTTTGAATACGTTCAAAGATGCTCGCTTTTAGTGTTTTAAAAAGGCCAAATTAACGGAACTAACAGCATAGAAACGATAAAGAATATCAGCAACAACGGCGCACCAACTTTTACATAATCCATAAACTTATAATCTCCTGCCGACATCACCATGGCGTTTGTCGTAGTTCCAACAGGCGTTAAAAAAGCGGTAGAAGCACTAATGGCAACAACAATCATAAACGGTTCTGGAGAAATGCCTAACGATTGTGCGGCAATGATGGCAATAGGCGCCATTAAAACCGCTGTGGCGGAATTGTTAATTGCTTGACTGAATAAAGTGGTTAATAAAAATATGCCGCTCAATAATACGATTGGATGTACACTTCCCAGCGTGTTTACCAAACTATCGGCTGCCAATGCGGCAACACCTGTTTTTTGCAATGCCAGTCCCATCGGAATCATCGCGGCAATCATAACCACGCTAATCCAACTGATGCCTTTGTAGGCTTTTGCCATTGGTACGCAACCTGTTATTAAGATGAATCCTGCGCTAATCATCGCAGCAATGGCGCCTGGCACAATTTTGAAGACTAATAAAAAAATCATCAATAACAGCATTCCTAACGAAATGTATGATTTATACGTAAGCTTGTCTACATTTTTTGCCATACTTTCTGGACTTCCTGAGATAACAATATTTTTGTACATATTTTTCAATGCTTCAATGCGTTCCCAAGTACCGCGAATGACAAACGCATCACCCGCTTTTATCGCTACATTTTTATCTTTGAGTGGTTTATTGTTTCGAGAGGCTCCCAACAACTGAACTCCTGCTTGTTGTAAGTACAAACCCATAGGAATATTGCGCCCTAAAACGATAGAATTTGGAGTCACAATCATTTCTGCCATGCCCACTTCTTGATTTATAAATTCTTCTTTTAAATCGTCATTGTCACTTTTAAATGGAAGAATCCCTAAATGATATTTAATGACAAACTTATCAATGTCTTTTGCGCTTCCTTTTACCGTAATAATATCGTGATAGCGCAGTTCGGTATCTGCTGTTGGAAACTCAACAAAACGTTTGATTCCTTTTAGGGGTTTTGGAAAACGTCTGCGCAAACGTATGACGGACAAGTTGTTTTCTTCAAATTTCCAATCGCCAATATTCGTGTCAATCATCGGAGACATGGAACGAATTCGCAATCGGTAAATGTTATCGCCAACACTGTAATTTTCAATCCATTCGTGCATTTCTGAATCAATATTTACAGGTTGATTGTCGGTAGTGTTTTTGGGTAAAATTTTAAATCCTACATATCTAAAATACAGAATCGAAATGATGAGTAACGGCAAACCAATCAGCGCAAATTCGAAAAAAGAAAAGGATTCAAAACCGTTTTCTGCCAAGGCATTACTCGCAATAATATTTGGTGGTGTTCCTGTCAGTGTGAGCAATCCGCCCGTATTGGAGCCAAAGGCAACAGGCATTAATATTTTAGATGGTACAGTTCCAATGCTCCAAGCTGCGGAAACACTTACGGGAAGTAAAGTAGCCACAGTTCCTGTATTGCTCACAAATCCTGATAAAACGCCAGAACCTAAACTGACCAGCACCAAGAGTTTGGGTACACTTTTTCCTGCCCATTGCACAAATTTTTGTCCAGCCAACGCCGTCCAGCCAGTTTGCGATAAACCTTCTCCGATAATAAATAAAGAAGCAATCATAATCACGGTAGCGTTGCTAAAACCGCTTAGGGTTTCTTGCAAATCTAAGATGCCTGTTAGGAATAAACTCAACATGGACATGAGCGCGACAATATCGGGTGTAAATTTTCCCCATACAAAAAGGGCAATCGTGATAACTAAAATAACAAGAACGATGTACATAGCAATTTAATCTTGGTAATGGATATATAAAATACTTTTTACGCTGCAATTTAATTAATGTAAAAGTAATATTTTACAGATGGAATCAGTTTATATAATTTATTTTATGTAGGTAGGACAACCATAACAATCTTCATAACGAGATGTAAAGCGATAGGTTAAAGAAAATTCATAGACTCCATTTGTTCTTCCAATGTTGGAAGTATTCACATCATACGAAACACCAAACCGTAAATCGTCGGTAATGCGAACACCAAAAAAAGGATTTATAGAGGTTAATACATGACTGTTTTCAGTTCTGTCAAAAACATCCATAGAAAATGTTGCACCTGCCAGAAAGCGTTCAAAATCGAAAATAGTTCCTATATCCAAACGATCAAACCTGCCTTGTCGCATATAATTTCCAGTAGCAATTAATTTAGCTTCATTCGGTAAAAACGAAATATCGACCATATCTAATAATTTTATTTCATAACCTGTACTAACAGAAAGCAACATTTCTAGCGGTTCATTTCTTTCATCACGCAGCGAAATATTAGGTCTGTTAATATGTTTTAAAGAAAATCCTATCCAAGAATTACGCGTGTTAAATACCATTCCGGCAGAAATATCTACATAATTGACAGTCGTATTTGGTGTTAAGGGATCAATTGAGGTAGGACTATTGACACCTGTATTGATATTTATTTGATCTTCTAAAAGTAGATTTTGAAAGTTAAAATCTTTGAATCCCCAACCTATTTCGATGCCTGGTCTAAAAAACCATTCGTCAGACAATTGTACTCGATATGCGTAATTAACATTGAATTGTTGAAGTCTATAATCGTTAAAGCTTTCTGTTTGACTTATAGCATTGAAACCGATTCCGCTATTAGCTTCTTCTAGCCAAAAACTAGCAAAAGCATAACTCGTTTCAACTCTTAAATCTAATGACGGCCATTGTATTCTCTGCAAAACACCTGCATACGGAGCTTCTGAACTACCCGAAAACCCTGGGTTTAACGTTTCAGGAATAAGATAAAACTGTGTAAATATTGGATCCTGTGCTTTTACTTTAGAGATTGAAAATAAAAGTGCTACAATAAAAATTAAAAATTTGATTTTCATAGCTTAATTAAAGAATTAGTGTGAAAGCACCGCTTTTTTCAACCGTTTTCCCAAAGAACGTTTTTGCAGTGAATGTATAATAATAATTTCCGTTTTCAGACTTCTCAGGTTTGCGACTACCAACAGTGCCATCCCAACCTCGAATAGTATCACCTGACTCAGAATAAATTAAGCTTCCCCACGTATCATAAATATTCAACTCCATTGAGTCTAAACCTATAAATATAGGTCTGAATAAATCATTTAAACCGTCTTCATTAGGTGTAAAACCTGTGGGTAATTCTAGTTTGTATCCTTTGTCAATTTCTAAACTGATTACTTTCGTATAAACACATCCATCTGGAAAAGTCACGGTTTGTGTAACGATATAAGTTCCTGGCGAAGCATACGAATGGATAGGATTTTCTTCATTCGAAAAGTTTCCATCACCAAAATCCCACGAGACACTGAAATCATCACCTGTGGTGGTAGTGGTAAATTGAATTGGATCTATTTGTGAATAAATTCCGAAGGTTTCAAATGCTACGGAAGTGAGCGTAAAATCAGCATCACTAAACTCTGGAATATCTACTTCAAAAGTATAACTAGCGGTACAACCCAAAGCATCCGTTACGTCTAAAATGACGAGTCCATTTTGTGAAGTAGTCATCATTTCATCATTAACTCCTGTAACGATTCCGCTTGACCAATTCAAGGAAAATGGCGGTACACCACCAGAAACTTGTGCGGTAAATATTTGACTTGCCGAAAAAGCAGCACAGTTGACAACCGTTTCCGTAGCAACATCAATGACAATTTCGGGCGGACGAATAATCGTGAAAGTGTCTGAAGCTTCACAACCATTTCCATCCACAACGTTTACAAGATAATCTCCCGCAGGAATGTCGTTTAAATCTTCCGAAGTTTCTCCATTAGACCAACTTACAGTATACGGTTCAGAACCACCAGAAATTAACAAGTTAATCGCACCTGAACTCGCATCGTCACAATCCAAGGCATTGGTGATATTGCCAGAAAGTGTCAACTCGGCAGGTTGAATAATGATAAAAGTTTCCGTGTAAGAACAGGGTGTTGCATCTGTTATATTTACGGTATACGCGCCAGGACCTAAATTGTTTCGTTCTGTACCCGCATTTGCATCATCTGTCCACGCAAAATCTATCGGTTCTTGTCCACCTTGAAAGTTTAAGTTGATACTTCCATCATTTGCACCAAAGCAAGAAATTTGTTGTACTACAGGTGCTATCGTAAAGGATATTGGTGGCGGAATCGTCACTGTGACCGAAGCCGTACAATTATTTGTGTCGGTAACAGTAATCGTATAATCGCCCGCAGATAAATTTGTTTGACTTAAACCTTCTCCTAAATTACTCCACGCAATGGTATAGGAACCAGATCCGCCTGTAATACTCGTAATTGTGATGGAACCGTTATTGTCATCAAAGCATAAAGGTTCGGTGGATGTAAATGTAATCACAATTTCGTCAGGCTGTGTGATCAATACGCTTAACGTGTCGTCGCAACCATTTGCATCTGTCACTGTTAGGTTGTAGGTTCCGCCAGCTAAATTTGTTAAGTTTTGATCGGTACTTGTAAAACCATTTGGTCCAGTCCAAGCATACGTATATTCAAAAACGCCTGGAGCGGTTTCTGTAGGCGATCCACCTGTGACATTGATGTCGATTGCTCCAGAAGTTTCGCCAAAACACGCCACATTTGTTTGGTTTACTAGAGAAGCCAATAATTCATTCGGTTCTGTAATGACAAATGTTTGTGTTACAGGACCACAACCGTTGGCATCTGTAACTGTTAATTCGTAGGTGGCTGCTGAAAGGTTTGAAATATCTTCGTTCGTAGAAAAAGCAATCCCATTTCTCGTCCAGTTGTATACGTAATTTGGTGTTCCCCCTGCAATTGTTACTGCAATTTCTCCATCATTCGCACCAAAACAACTGATACTATTTTCTGTATCTACTGTGAGAGTTAACGCATTAGGTTCAGTAATCGTATAGGTTTCATTAAAAGGACAACCACCTTCATCTTGTACCGAAAGTGTATAATCGCCAGGCGCTAAATTAGAAATCGTTGCATTGCTGGAAGTAAATCCTCCTGGACCTGTCCATGAAAGAATGTAAGGTGTTCCTGAAGTAAATGGTACGCCGCCAGTAATATTGGTGATGATTTCACCATTATTTGCGCCAAAACAATCAATTTGTGTGATGGTAATGTTTGCAGAAATAGCTGGATTTACGGTCACTTCTACAGTAAACGGAGTTCCATTACAAATTCCTGCCGTTGGTGTTACCGTATACGTAACCACAGCAGGCGAAGCGGTGCTATTTGTTAAGGTTTGACTGATATTTGTTTGTGGATTCGTCGCTGCACTTGCGCCTGTAATGCTTCCTACGGGAACAATCGTTGGTGCTGTCCACGTATAGGTTGTACTCGTTGGTACTGTATCGCCGTTTGTGGTATTTGGTGTTATAGAAAAGGTGTCGCCACTACAGATGGTTTCCGTGAAATTGCTGATACTTGGTGTTTCATTGACGATAATTTCCGCCGTATTGGAAGTGATCTCAGAGCAACCTCCTGTTGAAAACGTAATAATACAATAATAATAGATTGTTCCTGTGGTAGCAACCGATGGTGTATACGAAGCTGTAGTTTCTCCAGCAATGGCAGTTCCTGTAGTAACATCATCGACTGTATTGGAATACCATTGATAGGTTGGTGTGCCCACTCCATTGGTAAAACTTACGGAAAGCGTAGTTACCGCATCACCCAAACAGAGTTCTTGTGATGGTGGTTGCGTGGTAAATGCAGGTCCAGGATTTACATTCACTTCTGAAGTATTACTCACAGCAGAACAACTTGCGCTTGCCGCTTGTGAAATGACACAATAATAATACAAAGTTCCCACAGTATTTGTTGGTGGTGTAAATGTTGCGTTGGTGGCTCCTGCAATGGCAGTTCCTCCTGTATTTGAATTTACCGTATTGCTAAACCATTGGTATGAGAATGTTCCCAAACCACCCGAAGCTTGCACGGTTACATCTTGTGGAACACTGTTTTGACATAAGGTTTGTGTTGCTAACGGTTGTACATCGACTACAGGTGAATTCACAACGATAATTTCTGCCACATCACTTATAACATCATTACAACCGCTTCCCGCAAAGGAAAGTTCAACATAATAGTAAAAGTTTCCTGCTGTGGTAAATATTGGTGGCGTGTATGTTGCATTGGTGGCTCCTGCAATGGCAGTTCCGCCTGTATTACTGTTGGTTGTGTTGCTAAACCATTGATAGGAAACAGTTCCTGTTCCATCTGTAAAAGTCACTGATAAAGGAGTGTCAATTGTACTTCCTACACATAAGCTTTGTGTTGTAGTTGGTTGATTTGTTATACTTGCATTTGGTGTGACTGTGACACTTGCCACTTGCGAACTGATATTAGAACAACCACCTGTTGCAAAGGTAATTTCACAGTAATAGAATAGTTCGCCTATGGTGTCCGTTGGCGGAATATAATCAGCATTGGTTGCACCTGCAATAGCTGTTCCACCAGTGTTACTGTTTGTTGTATTGCTAAACCATTGGTATTGTGCCGAAGCATCAGAAGTTGCCACACTTAACGTTATTGGCGCTCCGTTTTGACATACCACACTCGATTGTGGTTGTTGCGTGATTTCGGGTGCAGGATTTACGGTGATTACAAAATCTACAGGAGTGCCATCACAATTTCCGATGGTTGGTGTTACCGTATATGTCACCGTTCCTGAAGCAGTATTCGTAGTCGTAAGTATTTGTCCTAAGATATCACCTGTTCCAGATGGTGAAAATCCGCTAATTCCCGCAGTAGCGGTGGCAGTCCAAGAGAAGGTAGTTCCTGTGACACTAGACGTTACGTTGATGTCTGAAAAAGCAGTTCCTGAACATATATCTTGTGTTAGATTTGTGTTGGTAATGACAGGCACTTCTTCAATGGTAAACGTTTCTGAGATCAGTGCAGACGTACCACAATCGTTCGTTACTTGTAGTGTGAATGTGTAGGTTCCTGCGGTTCCATAGTCAATTGTTCCAGGTGATTCTAGGTTGGAACTTGCAGGTGTTGCTCCTGGAAATTGCCAGTCATACGTTACTGATCCAGCATTATCCGTACAGGTATTTATGATTGCGGATGGATTGATGGAAGTCGTATTACAAATAATCCCGACAGGATCAATCGTAGCTGTTGGTGGTTGTTTGACGATGACTTGCTGTGATGTGTTTTCCGTTCCACAGAAATTTGTTCCTGCGAGTTGAATGGTATACGTTCCTGGTGTGACAAAATTGAACGAAGGATTTGCGGAAGTTGCTGAGGTACCATTCGTAAAACTCCAATCTTCGGGAGTTGTTCCACAAAAATCGGATGCGTACGTAACTTGCCATAAATAGGTTGGTGGTACACAACCCGAAGATTCATCTGTGGTATTTGTAGTCGTTACAGCCAAAGGTGTACAACCGTTGTCTGTACTCAACGTAAACTGTGGATTTACAGGTGCTTCCACACAAATCGTTTGTGAGATCATGTCTGTTGCACAGGTATTTCCAACCATTTGTGTTATCGTATAATTTCCTGGCTGTGTAAAATTAACACATAAGTTTTCAGAGCCAGTGATCCAAAGATTAGGATTCGTAGATCCAAAATCATTTCCTAAAGTTCCACTATTTATTGTATATGTATTGGGCGTTATTTGCCAAGTAATGCTAGGGTTTGTATCACAATCACTATTGGTACCATTTGTAGCATTTCCAATAGATAAATCTTGAAAACATACTTCGGTATTTGTACAGGCAGGTTCTGTTGGAAATGAAAAATCTGCTATTGGATCTGATGAAACTAGAATTGGTGCCACCGTTGCGGTAGATGTTGCACATAAATTGGAAGCGGATATGGTAGCAGAAAAAGAATTCATAAATCCACCACTATTCGTTCCGCAAGAAGTCACATTAAATTGATGCGTTATGGAGGATGGAGGTGGATGCGTTATGGTTGGTAAGGTAGTACCATCACTAAAAACGACCGTGTAGGTTGTGGATGCTGGGTTATTTTCAAAACCTGTAATTTGAAACGTAAGCGAACCGCCTGCACAGATGGTTGTATTTCCGGGTGTATCAAACCCAATTCCAGGGGTAGAACCTAAAAATACAGTGTATTCTTGTACCGTTGTACACCCATTATTTCCTACAATTGTATAGGTAAGTGTGTAGGTGCCTTGATTATAGTCGTGTGTTAATAAATTCCAAGTAGTACCTGTAAAAGGCGTAGTTCCATCGCCCCAATCAATCGTATAATTGGTATTTAAAGTTGACGCTGTTGAAGACGCATTGGTAAACGTAAACGTAGCTGTGGGATTACCATCACAAATGCTAAATAAAAATTGTCCAGGTTCAGTTCCATCACCATTTATAGTTGGATCTGGACCAGGTGTAATTGTAATATCAATGGATTGCCCTGTTACCATCATACTAGCTCCAGTTTGATCTTGAACATTTGTTAAAACATAGGTGATGACTCCGTCAAAATTGGTAGCAGTGGTTAATGTCACACTGTTTTCACCTGGCGCAGTTGTAACTGTTGCTTGGACTCCATTCCTGGTATAGGTAAATGTATATGGAGCGGTTCCAGCTGATCCTGTCAATGTAATTATGGGCGAATCGCTGTATTGACAAATGGTGGTAACATCTACACTAATTGTTGCATTGGGCATCATGCTAACAAGTGTAGGTTTTGAATTTGATGACAATGCACTATTGGTTTGTAATGCAAAGCAAATCAAAAATAGTGCGAGTAGGTATTTTTTGATCATAGGCGGTTGTCTTGTGTCAAACGACATATTCAGTAAACTTGTAAACGTTAAAATTTTAACAGATTAAAAGTACTTAATATCTTTTGGTTAGTATGAGAAATACGTTAAAAAATTTGAACAACGTCTTCATTTTCAAAATAATTCAATCTTTGGCGTTTATTTTTATGGATTTCCGCATTTCAAGTACTTTTTATGATTTCTTTATTTCTTGCTGCTAAGTTAACAGGAAATCAATTTATATATAACCTCAATATAGATGGGTTTTTCTATACTTATAATTAAGGATGTAGACATTTTTTAAAGCCCTCGATTTTCTATCACACTTCTCGTATGTCCGTTTTTGTAACGTTTTACGGCTTCTTGTCCGAAAATGCAAGCGGCTATCCGTTATTGAAACCTTCTGTCCGTTTTTGCATTTGATACGAGCTTGTACCTACCTACTTTTATATCGTTAAATAACTAATATTTTATTAACCAAATCATTTTTTATATGAAAAATTTAAAAAAGAGAAATCCACATTTTAATCCATAGCTTCCTTGTAATTAAACAATGTATTAAACTTGATTTCTTAGAAACCAATAATGTTAAAAAATAAAAATATATATTATGAAAAAAATTAATAAACTTTTAGGATCATTAATCTTAATTTCTTTTTTTGCTTTTATAAGCTGTCAAAAACAGGATTTAGCCGGAGAAGATACAACGACTACTGCACTTGAAGAAGATGTAACAAATGTAAAGCCCGATGTAGTTTCTGAAACTTATAAATTTGGCAAAACAATTGAAGATCTTAACTTCGCAAAAAGACCAACTACCTTGAATACCTTTACTTCTTGGAATCAAATTACTAAAAATGAAGTAAGGGATGTTGGTATTGATGATTCAGATGTTTTCGATATCATAGATGATCAATATCCATACAATTCACCGTACTTTAATTATGATGAGGTGCTGTCTGTATCACTTAATAATTCAGAGAGTTATGGACCTAATTATTGGTCAAATATAACTAACCCTAATACAAGTGATCCTGATTTGCCTGAATATAGATTCTATGGTACGGGAGATGTTAGTCAAAATAATGATTTTACACCATGGCAACCAGTCCAAAATGTTAGTGCAGAAGTAATTACAAACTATTTAGATGAACCACAATTACTGGATAGAGAGCTTTGGTTTACTACAACAAGGTCTGTTAGTCGTGAATTTACAATAGAAGCTAGTACCACTGTAAGTATAGAGGCATCAATTGAAATCCCCTTTGTCGCAGATATAGGAGGTTCTATTTCGACTACATTAGGAGTATCATCTACCGTAGCTGATGAAAAAGAATTCAATAGAGATTTTTATAAGCCTGCCATAGAAATCCCCGTTGGAAAATCAGTAAGATTTGTACTTGAAGAAAGAACAGTTCCAGTAGAAACAGAATGGAAGTTTCCAATTCAATTTAGAGGAAATTATGTTGTGGGAAGAGGAGTAGGAAATTTCGGTGTACCTTACTTTGTAGATGTTCATAAAGTGAATGTTAATGCCTTTGATGATGAGTATGATCAACCAGATAAATATCACACTGTTCTAGTTACTGAATATCTATCACATGAATTTAGAATTGGGGCTTATATAATCAACAACCAATAGATAGATATTTATACAATAAAAGAGGCTCTCTAAAAAGCCAGATTTTCGTCAAACCGAACTTGAATCGGTTTCTCATCATCATTGAAAATCAGGATAATAATATCATTTTAAATGTAAATTGGTATAAGATTCTGAATCAAATTCAGAATGACGTTTTAAAAACTTTTTAGACAGCCACTTTCTTAGTTTTATAGATTAAGAGATGGACGAGAATGAATAAAACTTTCATTAGAAACACTTGATCATTCATATCTTAATTTTTTGATTTTAAATTTGAAAATAATTAGACGGATGCTTTCCAAAACGTTCCATATACAATTTACTAAAACGCGTAGTATTGTGCATTCCTACAGACATTGCCACCGCTTTTACATTGTTATATGTGCCGTCTTCGAACAAAGTTCTTGCTTTTAATAACTGAATTTCTCGTTGAAACTTCTTCGGACTCAACCCCGTAATCAGTTTTATTTTTCTACGTAATTGACGTTCGCTTAGATATGTTTTTTCAGAAAGGTCATTGAGTTTAAAATCTGAATTGTCCATATTTTCCTCAATGATTTCCGCTACTTTTTCAATTAATTCGGTATCGGATTTGCTAGTTTTTACGCTTAAACCCATATAGATGCTATTATTTTTAGGAGTCATTTCTAACAATTCATCATCCATGTGAACAGTAGCTTCTATTTCTTCTTTAAATTCTTTTCTGCTCTGATACCGTTGCAACAGGTTTTGTATTCTTGCTAACAATTCAGAAGCTATAAAAGGTTTGGTCAAATAATCGTCCACGCCAATAGTAAGTGCGTTTAACTTGTATTTAATGTCTGATAATGCCGTTAACATGATGATGGGAATTTCACGATACGCATCAGATTCTTTCAATGTTTCTAGCAAGGTAAATCCGTCCATGGCAGGCATCATTACGTCTGAGACAATCAAGTCAACCGCAGTAGATTGTAACTTATCTAGTGCTTCTTTTCCATTATTCACAATGACTAATTGATAATTTTCTTGTAGGATAGAAGCAATAAACTGTTGCATTTCAGGATGATCTTCCACAATTAGAATTGTTTTATCGCTAACTTCAGTATTGAGCGTAAAATGATCTGAGATAGCTTCTATAGTAGGAACTTGCACATTTGTAAATGTCATCTTCGTTTTTTTAGTAACATTTTTTAAGGGAAGCGTTACTATAAATTCACTTCCTTTGTCTATCTCACTTTGTAGATAAATGGTTCCGTTCATGAGTTCCACCAATTCTTTCACTAAAGACAATCCAATTCCATAACCACCTTCTAAAGGTTTTGAAGTATCCTTGCTTTGAAAATAACGATCAAAAACAAGCGGAATATCATCTATAGAAATTCCAACACCTGTATCTTTTACGGAAATAACAAGGATATCTTTTGTGTCAAGTTTCCCATATACAGAGATGGTTCCTTTAGCAGGCGTATACTTTATTGCATTTGAAAGTAAATTACTCAATACTTTCTCTAGTTTTTTTGTGTCGATAATCGTATGTAAATGCTCTAAATTTTTAAAACAAAAATCAAAGGTGAGTTGTTTTTGTTTCATTAATGGTACAAATTTTTGCATTATTGTATTCAAAAAAGTATCTAGGGCAGTACGTCGTGTGTGTAATGCCATTTTTTTGACTTTGAGTTTGGACAGATCAAGAATATCATTGATCAATGTTTTCAAAGAAGCGGTATTTTTCATTGCCATTTTTAACTTTGATTTGGTGACAACATCTAATTGCTCATTATTACTATTCAAAGCTTGCTCCAAAGGTCCTGTAATTAATGTTAATGGCGTTTGTAATTCGTGTGTGATATTGGAAAAAAACAATGATTTGGCATCATCCAGTTGTTTTAACTCTTTATTCTTTTTAACGATTTCACGCACAAGTTCCATTTTCTTTCTTCGATCTTTATAGATATAAATAGCAGCTATCAATGCTATAATAAATAATAAAACAATAAAAAGAATCACTTGATTTAAAGTCTCACTTTCTGCTTCTACAAGTGCGATACTTTCATCTCTTCGCTGAATTTCCAATAATAGACTCTTTTTAAGTTGTTTGTTATTAGAAATCTTATTTTTAATAGTAGCTATTTTTTCTAAAACAGTATTTGCTTTTTCAAAAAGCCCTTTTTCTTTATACACATTATACAAAAGGTTCGCAAAGGCAATATGTCTTTCTGAAACATTTTGATTCATAATAAGACCGAATGCTTTTTCAGCATTATAAAGTTTCATGGAAAGATCGTTTTTCTTTGCACTCATTAACGCTTTTAAATAATAGTATTTTGACAGTAAACTAAGATAATTTTTTTCATTTATCAATATATCATGCGCTTTCTCTAAAAAAAGATCAGCTTGTATGATGTCATTGGTATCTACATACAAATGCGCCAATTCCAAATAAGCCATTGCTGTTCTAAAAACATACTTATTTCTTGTAGCAGTAGTCAAAGCTTTATTTATAAAATCTAACGCTATATCCATATTTCCTAATTCTCTGCTATAACGTGCGTAGCGTAGATAAACAATAGAAGAAATTTTAGTAGTAGTTATATTTTTTTTATTGATGTACGTAAAAAGCGCATCAAATTGATCAAGGGCAAGTTGATAATTTTTTTGTATAGCATATATTTCCGAAATATTAGTAGTTGCAGATTGTCTTCGATCAAAAAAGCTATGATCAAAAATATCCTCGGTTTCGGCAATAATGATATTAAAATAATTCAATGCCTTTACCAAATCACCTAAGCTCAAATAAACGGTTCCCTTAAAACCAACACCAACTAGAAATTGTTTCTTACTTTCAGGAGAAAGTTTATTTTTGGTTAGTTGTACCACTTTATCGCTATAATACAAGATGCTATCATAACGAGGCTCCTTCAGATAATAGGTTGATTTATAATATATTTTACATATATCGGTGTAAGCCTTAGCAGAATCGATGGTGTTGACTGCTACTTTTAGCAGGTCTAATTTTTCACGTAATTTTTTTTGATGCGTAGCTAATAACGTTGTTCGTAAATCTTTAGATTCTGATGTGTTGGTATCTTTATTATTGCTATATGAAAAAAAGCCAATTAACAAAGCACACCCAAAAAGTATTTTTCTATGTAGATTTTTTGGGCAATTCATAATTAAATTTAACTCTTTTTTTATGAAATTGGGTATATTTTCGACAAACAACTTCCTTTTAATTGTGCAAAAAAGTAGGTTAAAACCGTAATAAAATTCTGTAATACTTATTTGTGCAAAGAAAATAAAAAAATCGAAAGTAACTGAATAATACCAATTTACATTTAAAATAGTGTTTTGGACATGAAGTTGCTTTGGCAGTATAGGATGCTGTGAATGATTTGCATAGCCGTAGCTACGAAAAGTATTTGCAAAGAATTAGGCTATAAAATGAACGAGTTTATAAACATCATTTTAAGTGTAAATTGGTATAATAGGTTGCCTAGTAAATTTTTACAAAAATTAAAATAAACATAAAAAATCAATCCAAATCGTAAAATATAGTCACTTGCCTACGGAAAAACCATAAACTTTCTAAGGTTCGCCTTTTTCTTGAAAATAACATCAAAAAGAAAGAATAGTATTACAAAAACTAAGCTTTTGAGACTAAATTTACAATGTATTGGAAAGTTGTAAAATTATTCAATTTGAGTGTTTTACTATTAAAATCCATACAACTTTCACACTTCAAACCACAATTACGACACTTCAACAAAAAGACCTATTATCTTAGTACAAGAAGTTTCATCTTTGAACCATCAATCAAAAAACGAACCTATAAAATAAACAACCTATGACACCTTCAGAAGTTTTTAAAATTGCCAACATGCTTATACTACCCATGTGGATCTTGCTTATTTTTCTTCCCAGATGGAAAGTGACACGATTTTTCATTGACTATAAAGTCGTTCCCATCATCCTTTCGGTAATTTATGCGATTTACATTGCTATTGCTTTGAGCGCTGGTGGCGGAATGGACTTTGGAAGTCTACAATCTGTCATGCAATTATTCACAGTAGAAAACGCTGTGTTGGCGGGTTGGCTTCACTATTTAGCCTTCGATTTACTAGTCGGAATGTGGATGGTGAACCAAAACAAAAGCTTGAAAATTCATCCAGTCATCATGGCGCCGTGTTTGGCAGGAACGCTTATGTTAGGTCCTGTAGGTTTCTTAGTTTTTATGATCGTTAAAAGTATCAAACTTAAAAACGCAACCGTATGAAACTCATCAAACACATTTTTAACACCGTAAAAAAAGAAAGTCCAATACTATATGCAATTGTGCTGCTACATTTTGTGCTGGCTGTAGTGTGTATAGGTGGAATTTTAATAGACGATCGTACAGTGACAGGAATTAATGTATGGATAAAACCTTTTAAATTCTGGATTTCTGGCGGAATTTACATACTAACATTAGGCTTTTTCATCACCAAATATCCGTATTCAAACATCAAGAAAAATATCGTCAGAAATATTGTTTCTTGGACCTTGTTACTAGAAGTTGGCATCATATTTTACCAAGCAGTTCGAGGCGTGCGCTCACATTACAACCAAGATTCGCTGTTTGATGGAATGTTATTCATGGCAATGGGAATCTTAATCGGAATCAATGTGTTGGTCATGATTTTACTAGCATTTGATGCGGCACGATTAAAATTGAAAGTCGCCAAACCCATTCAAGTTGCCATCTTTCTCGGTTGGGTCGTTGTCATTGTAGGAAGTTGGGTTGGCGGACAAATGATCGGTCAAAATGCACACAATGTCGGTATTGCCGATGGCGGCGATGGTTTGCCAATCTTAAATTGGAGTACAACTGCGGGCGATTTGCGCGTAGCACACTTTGTGGCGTTGCATGGTATTCAAATAATTCCGTTATTCGCATGGATGCTGGTTAAAAAATGGCATGCAACAATGGCTAAGAAAACCGTTGCAGTTATCATTTTCGGATTGTTATTTGCAGCGTGCATTGCGTATGTGTTCTATCAAGCCAAACAAGGAATGCCACTCATTAAACTATAAAAATGAAACTTCTCAACAAAGAAAAACGCTTACAATACATAGGTTTCAACGATATTTGGTTTGTTGTGATCGGTATTATCATTCTCAGTTTTGTAACCGATTATTTATTCACCAATTCATTTGCACGCTATCCTTTTTGGAAAGCCATACCACATTGGAGTATCTCGCTCTTTTTTTCCATAGCAAACTGGTTGGTAATGCGCATGTATTTTATTTTCTTACGAAAAAAACTTCCAAATGTGGAACAAGTAGGCAAACGCGCATTGATCTTATTTGTAACGATTGTTGTCTCTGTAACTATTATTGATGCCATAGGTGGACTTATTGTTGGATATATTTTAAATGAAACGTATTATTTTTCGGAACGAATTAGAATCTTACTTCCAATCATTATCATCAGTATGATGGTCATGGCAATATATGAAGCCATTTACTTTTACGTGCAACTCAAAAAATCCATTCGTGAAGAAGAACAAGCAAAACAAGTCGTCGTTTTGGCACAGTTAGATGCGCTTCGCAATCAAGCACAGCCACATTTTTTCTTTAACAGTCTAAATACCTTGCGCGATATCATTGATCAAAATTCAAAAGATGACGCGAAACAATTTGTAGACAAACTCTCTGATGTATACCGTTTTATCTTAGATGCTGGCGATGCAAACGTGATTCCGCTTCGCAACGAACTAAAATTTGCAAAAGCTTACATTCACATTCAAAAAGAACGTTTTGCCGATAATTTAAAACTCAATTGGCAACTTCCAGAAACGATTTTGGATCGCTTGATTGTGCCGATGAGTTTGCAACTATTATTAGAAAACGCCATCAAACACAATGTCATTTCGCGCTCAAAACCGTTGACCATCAATGTGAACGTTGAAAATGATTATTTAATTGTGAAGAATAAAATACAGTTAAAATCAACAAAATTACCATCTACCAAACTCGGTTTGATCAATATTGAAAAACGACACGCATTGATTTCTGACAAACGCCCAAAAATTGACAATAATGGCAAACAATTTACGGTTGCAGTACCTTTACTTTTATCATCTGACTTAAACACATACTCATGAATGTACTCATCATCGAAGACGAATTTCGCGCAGCAAATCAGTTGCAAAACATGTTGAAACAATGTGGTTTTCAGTACCATTTAGCAGACACGATTGATACGGTGGAAGATGCTGTGAAATGGTTTCAAACAAACGAAATGCCCAATTTGGTATTTATGGATATTCAATTGGCAGACGGTTTAAGCTTTGAAATTTTCCAGAAAGTTGAGGTGGAAGCACCAATCATATTCACTACAGCTTTTGATCAATATGCCATTCAAGCATTCAAAGTAAACAGTGTGGACTATCTGTTAAAACCGATACAGAAAGAAGATTTACAAAAAGCACTCGAAAAATTCAACAAATCAAATTCATCGCAGCAGATTGAAAATTCAGTCTTAAAACAATTATTAACAAGTATTCAATCGCAAACAGAACAAAAAAACGCTAAAAAACGAAATGGCTTATTAGTCAAAGAAGGCGCCGGTTTTGTACAAATCAACATTGCCAATTTGCTGTACATATATTCGGAAGACAGCGTTACATTTGGCGTTACCGAAACCAAGCGCTATGTCATTGACGAAACGATAGATCAGTTGTTCAGCACATTACATCAAGATGAATTTTATCGCATCAATCGTGGACAAATAGTAGCGAAACGTGCCATTCAAAAAATAAATCCGTATTTTAATCATCGTGTAAAACTTACCGTTTCCAACGAACGCGATCAAGAATTCATTGTCAGCCGCCAAAAAACGAGTGATTTTAAAGCGTGGATGAATCAATAGTTGAAAATTTTAAAATATAAATTGGTATTTTCGTCTTCACAATGCCAAAAAAACTCAAACTCATACTCACCAACATTGCCATTTTATTGATAGGAATTCTATTGATAGAACTCTGCTTCGGCGGATGGTTTAGCAGTAGCAATCAATTGCGCAATTTAGGAATCATCAAAGATGCCAAATTCGAATTTGACGTGAGTCATTTGTACGACACCAACACACCCACAATCACATATACAAGAGATAAATTTGGTTTGCGCGGTATTTCCACCTACAATCAACCTTCAACAATCAACATTCTTACGGTTGGTGGCAGCACAACGGATCAACGGTATTTAGACGATTCCCAAACATGGCAGGAAATATTGGAACATGAACTTCAAAAAAATGGCAAGAACTTGCACGTTTCCAACGCAGGTGTAGACGGGCAATCAACGTACGGACATCTAAAAAGCACCGATATTTGGTTTCCGAAAATTGAAAAATTGCAACCAAAAATCATTCTTTTTTATGTCGGAATTAATGACTTTTATACCGTAAATGGCGATTCCAAATACGATGATATTCAACAAGTAGAAAATGGTGGTTTTAAAAGTAATATCAAAGACAAATCAGCCTTATACAACGCGTACCGAAAGCTGAAAGGCATGCAAAAAGCCACCAAATTTGAAGTCGGACATCGTAACATTAATTTTTCACGCGTGCACTACACCAAAGAAGTCGTCGTCAATGAAAAATTGTTAGAAATCTATGATGAAAAAAATCTAAAAGCCTTTAAAACTCGGATTCAAAAACTGATTGCGTATGCCGAAAGTCTGAACGCGATTCCTATTTTTATGACACAACCAACCTTACACTTTAAAATTAGAAAAGGTGTTGTTTTTGGCACAGAAGAAATCAAATATCTTGAAGAAAAATACGCGTACAACGGTTTGGGATATTTCAAACTACTCAACAAACTCAACGACGCCATCCGAGAAGTTTCAGCATCGGAATTGGTCATCGATTTCACCAACGATGAAACGTGGAACATTATGGATTTTTACGATTACTTTCACATGACACCCATAGGCGCAAAAAAATTAGGCAAAAAAATATACACCGAATTAGACAAACGAAACTTAGTAAAATAGCTCTTGGATTTCTACACAAACATTCATGTAAAATCTCCGCATGAGTAATCCCAAAAAGCATTCGTGAATTCGTGACAAAACTTTGCAAAACAATCCGTAATAATTGAAAAAAAGCTGAGCACGAATTCACGAATTATTTTTATTTCTGATAATTTATTTGATTCGTCTTTGCGAGAATTTCACAAAAATTCGTGGCAATCTGTTTCTTTCAACTACAATATCGTTCTATATTAATAATATAGCCACGTTGAAAACTCCTCCTTCAGATTAGCAACGTCAGTAATATTTAGATTTGTGACATTGAGCGCACTCGAAATGAAAAAATATAAATACTTTTACCAAAACGAAAACGGTGAAGTGGAAGCAACAAAAAAGTAACATTGCAATCGGAATTTTATTTCTGATCGCTTTTGTGGTGGTACTTCGCAATCCCGCAGTATTTTTCCCAGATTCACAAGGATATTTGGAAATGCACATCATCCGAACGCCAGGATATCCGCTATTTCTTCAATTTGCACAAAGTATTTTTGGCGATTATTTTGAGACAGCAACCGTAACGATTCAAATCTTATTTGGATGTTTTAGTATCTATTACTTCATTTATAAATTACGATCAAACCAGGTTTTAAATGACTTTTTCAGTGTTTGTTTGGCATTTGTATTGTTGTTGCCATTCATTACAGGATTGAAAATTGCCAATAACATGCTCTCAGAATCGCTGTCGTATTCGTTATACTTAATCATTGTTGCAAAATTCATTGCGTTCTTCCTCACAAAAAATGTCAAAGAACTTTATATGACGTTGCCAATTTTAGCGGTATTACTCATTACGAGATATCAATTTATCTTTTTCATTCCGCTTGGATTAGGACTCATTTTTTGGGTAAGTTACGTTCAAAAATCATTCAAAAAATACGCGCTTATCAGTGTGTTATTTGTAGCGCTTCCGCTGATTACGTCCTTGGCAGATAAAACCTATCACAAAATTATTCACGGTCATTTTGTAAGCACACCTTGGACGGGAATGAGTGTCATTACGCCAATATTATTTGTAGCAGACGCTGAAGATGCTACGGTGTTAGAAACTGCGAAAGAAAAGGAATTTTTTAACAATGTCTATCAAGATTTGGCGGAAAAACAAATGAATAGCAATCATTTACAAGTTCCTTCAAACGATACACCAACCATGTATTACATTAAAAATTACGCGAACATTCAAATGGGACCGATTTTTAAAAACGGAGAAGCACTTTTAGATAAAACCCTGACGAAAACAGAAAAATTCATTGCCTTAGATCAATTCATAAGCAAGGTTTCCAAACCTCTATTGTTTGACAATTTCTCAAAGTGGAGACGCTTGTATACAGGAAATGCCATTTTTGGTTTTGGCGGTTTCAAATATGCACTTTTGTACTTTTTAATTGCGTTGTGTAGTTGTATCGCATTGCTAAAACGAGATCAAGCAATATATAAAATCATAGGACTAAGTTCACTATTGGTCATTGGAAACGTGCTCATCGTTGCGATTGGAATGCACGCGGTAGTTCGCTTTACTTTTTACAGCGATTGGGTATTATTCTTCACGATTTTCGTATTATTGAATGCGCTTAACAAAAAACGGTATGAATCCTGAATTATCTGTTGTAATGCCATGTCTCAACGAAGCTGAGACTTTGGAAATCTGTATCAAAAAAGCACAGGGTTTTTTTGAAAAACATCAAGTCAATGGTGAAGTTGTCATTGCCGATAACGGAAGCACAGATGGTTCGCAAGCCATTGCCAAACGTTTGAATGCACGCGTTGTTCCTGTTGCTGAAAAAGGTTATGGAAACGCACTAAAAGGTGGCATCAAAGCAGCAAAAGGGAAATTTATCGTTATGGGCGATGCAGACGATAGTTACGACTTTTCGAAGCTGGAATTATTTGTGGAAAAGCTTCGCGAAGGCTACGACTTAGTGATGGGAAATCGGTTCAAAGGCGGCGTCAAAAAAGGAGCCATGCCATTTTTGCATAAATATTTGGGAAATCCTGTATTATCGTTTATTGGACGACTCTTTTTCAATATCAAAATTGGTGATTTTCATTGCGGATTGCGCGGTTTTTCCAAAGAAGCGTTTCTCAAAATGGAACTCAACACCACGGGAATGGAATTCGCTTCCGAAATGATCGTAAAATCGAAACTCAACGGATTGACGATTGCAGAAGTTCCAACGATTTTATCTCCTGATGGACGTTCGCGTCCACCACACTTAAACACATGGCGCGATGGTTGGCGACACTTACGTTTTTTATTGCTCTACAGTCCGCGATGGCTCTTTTTATATCCTGCATTTTTGTTGATTATAGTGGGAACAGTTTTATCTACATTGCTTATCTTAAAACCACTAAATTTCAACGGAATTGTTTTTGATGTACACACACTTTTATACACAGCAAGTGCAGTTATCATTGGATTTCAATTTTTGATGTTTTATGGTTTGACCAAAATTTTTGCGGTTGAAAACGGATTGCTTCCCAAAAGTGATCGCTACCACAAATTATTCAAGTTTTTCAATTTGGAAAAAGGCTTGATCGTTGGTTTTTTAACCTTTGCTTTGGGAATTTATCTAAGCATTGCAGGATTATTAGACTGGAAAGCCACAAGTTTTAGCGATTTACAACCTGCCGAAACCTTACGCGTGATTGTTCCTGCGGTATTCACCATCATGTTAGGATTGCAAATCATTCTCTTTAGTTTCTTTTTTAGTATTTTGGGATTGAAACAAAATAGTAAACCTGAAATGAAAGCTTAAAAATAGATACATTTTTCATGCAAGGCGGACCATTTAACATTCACAAACCAAACCAAAAAGTATATTTAACAACTGGAATATACGGGATACGAGTATTAGGTGGTTGGAGTGTTCGCGTCCGTGATTTCTCTGTGTCTTTAAGAATAGAGAATATGAACATCACTATTGAACCCAAAAAGACAATCTGGAGAGTACAAGATTGGGGATTTAAGAAAAGAACAAAAAAAATAATGGTATTGGATGTACTACAATCAGGAAATTATATCATTACATTTAAAAACCCTAAAAGTTTAAGCGTAAGAAGATCAAACTTGATTGTAATGCGGTTGTTTGAAAAAGAACTTCCCAATGAAAGTTTAGAAATATGTATTGGATGATCAAAACTCCAACCGAACCATAAAATTAGGCGTTCGTCCCAACGAAATTTTATCAATAGTTCGCAATTGAAATTCAGCATTTTGTGTGTTGAGAATGACGCGATAATTTCGGTTTAAAATATTTCGCTGATTGTATATATTCAATAAAGAAACTCCGAAAGACGCTTTTAGATTTTTATTTTTAAAAGGCGTTAGTTTATACTTTGCAGAAAAATCTAAGCGATGATACGGTTGTAAACGTTCTCCGTTTCGTTCTCCGTATTGAATGGTAATATTTTCTGCCGTATCACCTTCCAAACCTGTAGCCAAGGTATACGGACGCGAGGTTCGGTAACGCCAACCAAGAGACAATTCTAAATTGCCAAATGTTGCCGATTGCACCAGCGACAAATAATGTCGGATGTCAAAATTTCCGTCAAACGGAAGCGTATTGTTTAAATCTTCAAACTGAAATTCGTTTTGGGTGAAGGCATAACTTACCAAACTCGTAAAGTTATAGAAGCGCTTTTTAACCAATACATCCAAACCAAAAATAGTACTTTCACCAACAGACAATCCGGTAGTTTCAATGTCAAAACCACGCGTAAGTGACGTGAGATTGTTGATTTTTTTATAATACATTTCTGCATCTACATTCCAAGAATCGTACTGAAAACTTCCGCCCAAACTGACTTGTTCACTGCGCAACACAGGAATTTCCTCATCTGTAGAAACCCAAACTTGATTCTCCAATCCGAAGCTTTGCGTTTCAAACTCCGTAATCTGACTTACAAACTGATATTGACGTTCCGCAGAAAAAACCGCGTTAAAGTGATCGTCAATCTTCTTTGAAATATGAATTCGTGGTTCTACAAAAAACTCATCAATTTCAGTAGCATAACTTCCGCGAATGCCTGAAAAAATTGTCCAATCGTTCCAAGTAAAACGATGTTCACCAAAAATGGCGTGAATGGTATTTTTAGAATTTTCAGAAGTCACCAAAAAATCAGGATCAAAAATCACATCCGATTGTCGTCCAATGGTATAATCCAATTTGTTTGCAATCAATTCGTAACCGCCAATAAAACGATGTTGTTTGTTCAGTGTATATGTAGCTTGCGCATGCAATCCGATTTCGGAAATACCATTTTCTTTGACCGTTTCATAATCAAACAAATTAGACAATAATTCTTCTCCCAAATACTTAAAATTATACTGTGAAGTTGTCAAATTTAGTTCGGTAGCAACATTTTTATTCCACAAATATTCCCAAGAAATACCAATGCCGAAATTATTAATATTTAATCTGTCCTCTGTGCGACGATTGATTTCATCAAACTGTGACACAAAATCGAGGTCGTTTTGAGAAGCAATAGCACTAACTTCGAGCGTATTGTTTTCGGTAAGTTCGGCAATAACTTTCGCCGTAAAATCAATAAAATAGAAAGAATTATTGGTACGAGAAAGCATGTCGCTAAACGTTCCTGTATTGTCTGTGATTTTAGTATTTTGAAAAATTTGCTCTGAAAATTCATCAAACGTAACCGTTTCAAACGCATCCGAATACGAACGACGAAACGAAGCAATAACGGCTACTTTTTCGCCAATAGGTTGTTGTACAAACGCATCTACATAAATCATATTGGCGCCCAATCCGACAACCGTTTTTTTCGGAATATTGGTTTTAGATTCAATATCGATCACGCCTGAAATATGATTCCCGTAGCGAGAAGGTGTGGCGTTTTTGTATATCGTTACGTTATCAATCAAATACGGATTGAAGGAAGAAATCATCCCAAAAAAGTGATCGTATTGATACATTTTAATGCCATCCCAAAGTATCAAATTTTGATCGGGCGTTCCACCGCGAATGTTCAATCCTGTAGAAGTTTCGTCGGGACTTTGAATGCCTGGAATGAGTTGTACACTTTGCATGACATCTGCTTCTACAAAACCTGGAAGCACTTGAAAATCTTTGGGCCTGGCTTCAATAGCGCCGTCAATGGTTTTTAAAAATCCTGTCGTCAAATAATTGGCAATGACGACTTCTTCTAAATCAATGGTACGCGCAGCAATGTTGCTTTTTTTCTGTTGTTTTAGAATGTAGGAAGCGGCTGTGATTTTTCGAAAAATTAAGTTCGTTTGTTGGGAAATAATTTCTATCGTTTCCGAAAGTGTTTCGGGTAATTTTTGCAGTGAAATGATTTTCCCTTGCACAATGTTAGAATTGTATGAAATGCTGACTTCAAAGCGTTTTTCTACATCCGTAAGTACCGTTTTTAGCGGCGTATTTTTGTAAGCATTCGCTGGCTGTTGTGGATATGCGTAGTAGAAGCACACGAGTAATAAATATACTAAATATGCTTTTTTCATCTACTTTTTTGAGAGCGTCACTAGGTTCATATTCAGTGTGTAATCAATGTCCATGGCTTCAAAAACAGTTTGCAGTGCGACTTCAAGATTGTTGTTTACAAAACGACCTGTAAAGCGTTCTTGCGTGAATTTTTCTTTGTTTTTTATGGTGATTTCATATTGATTTTCTAATGCGTCCAATACTTCCGAAAGAGGCGTTTCTGTAAAGGAACTTAAACCAGACATCCAAGTCTTTTCTGTAGTATTGAATGTCCAGTCAGTTACAGTAGCATTGTAGGTTCTCACTGCTTTTCCCTTCGTTAACATGTGCGTTTTTTGGGTAGTATTTGTCACATTTACTTTTCCAGAAAAGCATTGTACTTCTAAGAAATTTGTATTGGTATCTACATTAAATTCTGTGCCTAAAACTTCGATAGTTCCTTCTTTTGTGATGACTTTAAAAGGCGCACCTTTGGTGACTATAAAATACGCTTCGCCATCTAAGTGAAGTATTCGTTCATTAGTATAACTTTCTTTATCGTAATCTAGCGTTGATTTTGCATTTAAAACAACTTCTGAGCCATCAGGAAGATTGATGGCAAGTTGTTTTCCAAAATCGGTTTGGTAGCTCATTGTGGAATTCTTCAAGAAAAAGTAGAGTCCAAATAAAATAATTAGGGAAGCTGCGGCAACATACACATAACGCAAGTTCAGTGTTCTTACTTTCGGTTGTGACGCTATTTTTTCTTTGATACTTGCCAACACGGCATCTTCATCATACGCAGGATCTTTTAATTTGTCCGTCGCGTTGATGATTTTAGCATAGGTTGTATACGCTTCTGTTTGTTCAAAAGCGTGTGTTTCTTCGGGAGACAATTCTCCACTAAGCCATTTTGCTAAATCAATTTCGGTATGTTCTTCATGCTTCTTCATGTGCTCTTAACTTTATAGACAACTCAGTTTTAGTTTACCCTACCTTTTATATATCACCAATTTCTTTTCGCATTATTTTTAATGCATTGTGCATGCGTTTTTCGACAGCTTTCTTTGAAATATCAAGGAATACTGCAATTTCAGTATATGTTTTTTTGTCGATTCGATTTAGTAAAAAAACTTCACGTTGTTTCTCAGACAAACTGGCAATGGCATTTTCTAATTTTTGCATGAATTCTTTTTCTTCTAACAAAAATTCAGGATTTTCTACATCTACGTCCGACGTTTTAGTCTGCTCGTGTTGCCATACTATTTTTTGATGCTTCACCACATTTAAAAATGCATTGTTGGCGACTCTTTTTAGAAAGAATAACGCATTTGCAAATGGTACCTTTTTACAGTTATTCCACAATTTAATATAGGCTTCTTGTACCAAATCTTCTGCTAAATTTGAATCGCCACATTTATAAAAAATATAATTGCGCAGTGTCCTAGAATGCTGCCTAAAAAGGGCATCAAAATTTTGAGTTTCGCAGATTGATTTTTTGGGTTTCAAGATATATATAATTGGTATGAGTGATTCCTTGTTTCAAAAGTAGATAAAAAATATTAACTTGTAATTTATTAAAAATCAGAGAATTGAATTTTTATTTCTAATTTTTTTTGCGCAAAGGTAGGGTGAAAATAGATACAGTTGTCTATAATTCGTAAACCCAAAAAAACACAATTCTAAACTAAAAATAATTATGAAAAAAATTCTGAAATTCTCATTAATTCTTGCGCTTGCCGTTTTTACGTTTTCTTGTAGTAACGACAACACAGATGTTATTCCTGAAGATCCACAAGGTAGCGAAACAAATGCGCTGATAAAAGCAAATTTGAATACGTATGCACAAAATGCAGTTTCTACCAATCAAGCACAGTCAATGTTTGAAAACAACGAAGAAAACAGTGAAATTGTTGATGATTTTCCAATTGAGAGCTGCTTTACGATAAACTTTCCATATACTGTAACCAATGGAAATACAACTGGAACTGTAAATAATGAAGCAGAAGCAGAAAACTTCTTTAACGCAGGCTACACAATAGCATTTCCTTTGGATATTACCTTAACTGATGGAACTGTAATTACACTTGCAAACGAATTTGAATTTATCGAAATTATTGAAGATTGTCTTGACGAGGAAATCATCTCTTTCGGAAACGATTGTTTTGAATTCAATTTTCCTTTAAGTGTTATCACTGAAGATGGGAATTCAGTAGTCGTAAATGATGAATTTGAATTATTTTCTTTAGAAACTGCCGTTGGTTTCGACTATCCAATTTCTGTAACTACAGAAACTGAAAACGGCGCTGTTGTCGTAACGATTAATAATGACGACGAGTTTGATGACCTATACAACGAATGTTATGACATTGATGATTGTGATGATTGCTATGAAAACTGTTTCGAAATTGTATATCCAATTACGCTAGTACAAGACAATGGAACTATAGTAACCGTAAATGATGATGATGAGTTTTTTACATTCCTAAGTGGTCTTGGTGAAAATGATTTCTTTACACCAACGTATCCAATGAATATTGAGTATGAAGATGGAACATTAGCAACCATTAACAGTGATGATGAATTGGAAGCAGCATTTGATGCTTGTGACGACTAAAAGTTTGGTTATGAATAGATAGACAAACCTACGTTTTTAAGCAACGTACCGTTTTTTAATTATTCATAAAAACCCTTGTTTCGAAAGAAGCAAGGGTTTTCTTGTGTGTAAAGATTCAATTATTGAAAAGTTCTTTCTGTAAGAAGTCAAATTCTTTTCCGAACTTTACCTAAAAATTGCATTCATGAATTCCGCAGAAACAAAAGAATATTGGTCACAACGGTATAAAGAAGCTCGTACAGGTTGGGATATTGGTGCGCCTTCCACACCTTTACAAGCATATATTGATCAACTAACAGATAAGAATCTGAAAATTTTAATTCCAGGTGCAGGAAATGCGTACGAAGCTGAATATTTGTGGAAACAAGGATTTACAAACGTATTCATTTTAGATATTTCTGAACTTCCACTGCAAGAATTCCAACAGCGAAACCCTAATTTTCCTGCTGAACATTTACTGTGTGAAAACTTTTTTGAACACAAAGGAACCTACGATTTAATTGTAGAGCAAACGTTCTTTTGTTCGTTTCCACCATTGCCAGAAACCCGAAAAAAATATGCAAAACACATGTATGAATTGTTGCGTTCAAATGGAAAGTTAGTAGGTTTATGGTTCAATTTTCCTTTGACGGATGATTTGGAAAATCCACCCTTTGGTGGAAGCAAAGCTGCATATCTGAGCTATTTTGAACCGTATTTTGAGATAAGAACTTTCGAGAAAGCACACAATTCCATTCCGCCACGTGCAGGGAAAGAGTTGTTTGGAGTATTCGTAAAAAGTTAAACTTTGTTAAAGTAGGAAAGGATTGGGATTTAATTCGACAAATTCACCAACCAAATAAAAACGAACAATACTAACTTAAAGTTTCAAACAGTTTTGAAAAAAACGCTCCAAGCATTCGTACTACTTATATTGTTTTTTGGTTTCACAGCATGTGATTCCAACAAAAAATCATCAACAAAAGAAACGGAAACAGTTTCAAATACTAACACAAAAGAAATAGCCAAAACTACCGATAAAGCTACAGAAATTCTTCAAGCAACTATTCAAGCACATGGTGGTAAATTGTATGATCAGGCGAAGTTTCAATTTACGTTTAGAGGAACCAACTATCGTTTTAAAAATGATGGCGACAAGTATATGTACAGTTCGTATCGTTTTAAAGAAGGCACATCTACGAAAGATGAACTAGCCAATGGAACATTCTCACGCAAAGTGAATGACTCAACAGTAACACTTTCCGACAAGAAACAAGCAAGTGCAATTGGTGCGCTTAATTCCGTGATTTATTTTGCTACGTTGCCACACAAATTGAATGATAAAGCGGTTAATGTGAGCTTTGTAGAAGAAACTACCATCAAAGAGCAATTGTACGATGTGTTGAAAGTTACTTTTAACCAAGATGGCGGCGGTGAAGATTTTGAAGATGAGTATCACTATTGGATCAATCAAAAGACAAAAAAAATAGAGTATCTCGCGTACAATTACCAAGTAAATGATGGTGGTGTTCGTTTTAGAAGTGCGTACAATGTGCGTGTGGTAGACGGAATTACGTTTCAAGATTACATCAATTACAAAGCGGACGTTGGTACACCATTAAAGGATTTGCCAGCTTTATACGAAAAAGGAAATTTAAAAGAATTATCACGAATAGAAACCCAAAACATAATTAATCTAAACAATCTATAATGAAAAAAATCATGATGATGCTTGCGTTTTTTGCAGCAGTAAGCGTAACATACGCACAAAAATTCCCAAAAGCAGACAAAAGTCCAACGGATATTGCACATTATCCAACCAACGCAGCTAAAAGAGCTTTTGCCAAAACAGCCGAGCAAAAGAAAGCTTTGGAGCCAAAAATTAGAGTCATTTATGCGCGACCTTATAAAAAAGGAAGAGACGTTTTTGGCGGTTTGTTAAAGTTTGGAAAAGCATGGCGCGTGGGCGCAAACGAATCTACGGAGATTTTATTTATGACAGATGTTATGGTGGGCGATACTCAAGTAAAAGCAGGACGTTATTCAGTCGTAATCATCCCAACAAAAGATTCTTGGACGATGAAAATTAATTCTGAAAATGACGGATGGGGAAATTACTCGTACGACGCTTCTAAAGATGTGGCGAGCATTACCGTTCCGACACAAAAGAGTGATAAAGAAATAGAGCAATTATCCGTTGTTTTATACGAAAAAAGTGAAAATACAGTACATTTAAAAATAGGTTGGGACACCACGGTTGCAGAGTTTCCAATTACGTTGAAATAAAATACTAAAGAAGCAATTATTTAGTTCAAGTTTATACTTTAAGTAAACTTCAAAAAGCACTTGCGAGTAATCGTGAGTGTTTTTTTGTGATTTATTTTGAAGTTTTTAGGTACGTATTCAACGTTAAACCAATGACAATTAAAATAATTCCGAGCAGACTCCAAAGTGTATATGATTCTCCAAACCAACTCAGTCCGATGAGCATGGTGAAAATGACTTCAATATACTTTAAGGGAGCGGCTTTGTTGGTTTCGGCAAGTTGCAAGGCTTTCGTCATATATAATTGTCCCACATAGCCAAAAACACCCAAACTGAGCAATAATGCCCATTCCCAACCAACGGGCGTTTTCCAATACGGAATGCACAAAATTCCACCAGCTAGTAAAGCAACCAACATAAAATAATTCACCACAACAATTGGATGATCGTCCGCACCAATTTTACGAATAATGATAAATACCAAGCCGCTAAAAAAGGCAGAAGCGAGTACGAGTAATAATCCTGTCGTATCAATTTGTGTGTCAAATCCTTTTAAAACGACCACACCACTAAACGCAATAAGGAAAAAGAGCCATTGTACAGGTTTTATTTTTTCTTTGAGAATGAATAAGGCAAAAACCGCTGCAAAAATAGGAGAAATATACCGTAGCGAAACTGCCGAACCAATAGGTAGATATTTGATTGACATAAAAAACAATGCCATCGACGTGACTCCGACAACGCCGCGAAGTATGAGCAATGTGCGTTTATTCCCAAGCATGGAAATATTATACTTTAGCAACAGCGGAATGGTAAAAAACAAGGTTCCGATAGATCGGAAAAATACAATTTGATACGCATTAAAATCGCCCAAATACTTTACAATCGCATTCAAAAACGCAAAGCCAATCGCGCTGATGATCATGAATTGAATGGCTTTTTTGAGCATATAGTTTGTGATTTTTTACAAAGCACAAAAGTAGAGAAATAAAATAATTATGAATGGTATTTTACAATAGAAATGACATTATTGTCTGCGCTGATACGCTTCGTGACTCATGCGTTTGATGCGTTTTGCAAAAGGAGAATTTCCGCCAATTCGTTCTTGATGAATGTATAACAATAATTCATTCATTACGGTATCATATTCATTGTCTGGATTTCCCATGGCATAATTTAATCTGCCTTGTATAAAATGTTTTTGAACTGGTGCTATCGTAGGGTCTGATTGTAAAGAACGATTGGCAGCATTTAGCTTTTTGATTAAATAATTGCGTTGATGCGTCATATTTTGACCAATCTGTTGATCATTTGCACCGCGTAAATGAAGATTTGCAAATGTTAAGTGCTGATTCATTCCGTATTTTCTGTCTGCACGTGCATGTGTCAATTCATGCAGTAAATATCGTTGTCGTTCTTCTGGATCTCGAATAGTTCTATCCAATCTAACATTATAACCTGCGGCTCTAACTTGATGATTTTTTCTACTAGTATCACCTTTAGGATGAACAGCCCCAAAAGAAGCCGTCACAGGATCAGGATTATCCATAGTTTCCGTCATTACTTTATGGAGTAATTTATTTTTTTGAGGAACAGTACGCCGTGTCCTTTTCAAATTTTCCAACGGATTTCCCTTAAATTTTTTATATCCTAAATATCCCAAACCGCCGATGAGTCCTATTCCACCTGCAATTGCCAATCCTGCGCTACCAATTCCTGCACCAACAGCCAACGCGCCCAAACCCAAACCAGCCGTAATAGCACTTGCTTTTCCATCTTTGGTTGCAAAAGGATTCCAACTTACTGCTTGAACAACCTTATTTTGAGATGTTACATTTGTGTTTTTCTTAGCTGCGATTTCTTTTTGCTGCAACGCGCTGCTATCCATCATAGTAATTTGCTTTTGCTCTATAATAGAAGAAGCGCGATTATCTTCTAAAGAAAAACTACTTTTTTCACCCGAAAAAGCATGTACATATGCAGCAACTGGTTGCCGTTTTCTCTCTTTGGTTTTATGAAGAAGTTGTGTGTTCATCATTTATATGTCAATGGTGCTGATGATCATAAATTGAATATTGTTGATTTATGATAGATGAATAACCTACCCATGATGCTTTTTTAGCCACTTCGTACACTCAATCCATGTGGGTACATTCAGAGCTCTTAGTTGCTTATTTGTCATTTTGTAGCTATCTCTCAACTTTGCAACTATTTGTTGTTTTGTCATTTTTTTTGTAAAATTAACAGTATGGTTGTTATGAAATTTAATGTGATCAAATTCTATATGCCACTTGTCTCCTTTTCCAGCATCAAATACTCCTTTTTTATGTAGCTGCGCAATTGTTCCTGCGTGCCCATCCATTATTTTTACATTTCGCTTTTCTTTTTTTTGAGTAACCACAGCTCTTGCGCCCATCACATCTGCTTCTTTTTCCAAGCCAAGGTTATCGTTTATTTTCGCACCATTTACGGTTTTTGTAGGTTGTACACGTCCTTGTTTTTGCTGTACTACATGCCAAGCTTCATGCGCTAAATGCTTTTCTTGTCCAGAAGCCAAATGAATATTGGTTCCTTGTGCATACGCATGCGCGTTGAGTTGTGCAGGTTTGCTAGAATTGTAATGTACTTTGACATCATCTAAGGAATGACCAGAAAGGTTTTCCATACCCGATTTTAAATTGTCAGGCAATCCTGTGTTGTTTTTTTTCTGTTGAATGATAGATGCGGGACGATTGTCTTCCAACATCTTTCCTTTTCGTTGATGCGCAGCAGCCGTTTTTGTTGTTTTTGTGACTGATTTTTTATGTAGTTGTTTTTTCATGGTCTAGTCCGCTTTAGTGAGTTTTGATAATTTATTCTCCGTCCTCATTTGCATTGCAAAAGATCCTTCAGGAGGTTTTCCTGGATCTTTTGTCCAAGCGCCTGCACCACCATCTTTAATGGTATAATGATACTTTGTACCACCAATATTAAAAGTACCTGTAAAGCTGGTAAATGTTTTCGCTTGTTCCTTCCATCCATTGCAATGAAAATGTTGAATAAATTTAAGTCCAGTACCCAATTCAGCAGATTCATCAACAATACCAGCATTTTTAGAACGTCCAATTTTATTTTCTGCAAATCTTAAAACAGATGGCGTACTAAAAAGTTGTATAACATCTGAAGCTACGCGTTGAATAGGATTTGATGTTTGCATGAATGAAATAATTTTTCGTTGAGAAACCGCTTGTATGCGATTATCTTTCAATGAAATACCATCATGCTGACTTTTTACAGATTCAGCTGTATGCGCCACCGCTATTTTCTGTGAGTTTTTTGCCGAATTTTTCTGCTGTTGTGTTGTCATGGTATTTCTTTTTGCACACTATTATTAACGAATTGTACTATTGGTAGCAACGATTACAGGACTTTTTCCACCTTCATAATCCAAGGCAGAGCAATAATTGTAGCCGTTGATATATGTTTCAAGTCTTTCCAAATGTGGATCGTAATAGGGCAACTCGACTGTTTTTCCAGTAATTAAACGTCGTATATATTCATTGTAAAAAGGATATTCTGTAAATAGCTTGTCAACATGTTCAAGTTCAATGTGTGCCTCTTTATGGTAATGATGCATCATATTTTTATAGTTGATGATTCCTACAGCAACTTGTTCATAAAAGTATTGGAGTATTTTTTGAAAAGATGTTGTTTCGCTTGAACCAATTAAAAACACACGACGATTGGTTATGAGATAACCAATAATATTGAAATTTTTTTCAACAGTGCAACTATTAAGAGCTTCGGCAATAATGATATTTCGCTGGTCTTGCGGAATGTCTTTGCGCCATGAATGCATCACCAATAGTTGGGCATGCTTTTTAAATCGTATTATTTCTTCAATAGTCATCCTCAGAATGATGTTAAGGTTGCATAATGGTTTTGTTTTCTTTTTTGAGTTCTCTTCGTATTCCCGTAATTAATTCTTGCTTTTTCACAACAGTATCACCACGTTGAATGGCCGCCAACGCACAGTAACGCAGCACATTGATAATGGCACCACCAGCCAATTCATAATTTTCAGCAATGGAAAAGACATCAATGTCAGGCGACAGTGTACACGTTCCTGAGAATGCTTTTTGCCACAATGTAAAACGTTCTTCCACAGAAGGCATTTTAAAGTGAATGATCGATTGAAATCTTCTAGAAAATGCGTCATCCATGTTTGCTTTTAAATTGGACGCCAAAATGATGAATCCGGGAAAGTCTTCAATGCGTTGCAATAAATAGGCTGTTTGCTGATTGGCATGTCGATCGTTAGATGAATTCGCTTTGGTTCGTTTTCCAAACAACGCGTCGGCTTCGTCAAAGAATAGAATCCAATTTTGATGAGCAGCGGTATCAAAAATACGCGATAGGTTTTTTTCGGTTTCTCCAATGTATTTGGATACAATCATCGACAAATCTACGCGATATACATCCAAGCCTAAATTTTTACCTAATAAAGAAACGGTCAACGTTTTTCCCGTTCCTGGAGGTCCGTAAAATAAAGCTCTATAGCCAGGTTTCAAGCGTTTGAACAATCCCCAATCTTGTAACAAGGTATCTTTGTGAACCAACCAAGTTTTCAATTCTTCTACTTGATCCATAATGGCAGGATTTAGCACCACATCCTCCCACGCTAACTCGGTCGTTATTTTTTGTGCTGGAAACGTACTACTATGTGCTAACTTTGGTTTTTCTCCCGTAAGGAAATAATACAACCATCGGTGATTTAAGTTTAAAACACCATTAAAGTTAGGGATAAACGGTTCTGTCGTTTCTATATCTAATACCTGTTCTCTTTGAAAGATATGATCGTTTTCAAACAGTGAAAGCACTTGCAATCGCCATTCCGGATTTAATGCTGAGATGAGAAATAACAAGGTTTGTCCTGTAGGCAAAAAACCACTGTGATTTTTATCGATGACACCTCCAAATTCGGTAAATCCACGATTGTAAATACTATTTTGACCGAAAAACACATCTAATATTTCTGGTCGAATGTGCGGTGTTATCGCCAACGCCAAGGCAATGCGTTCTATATTGGTTAAATTCCATGCTTGTACCGTATTGGCAAAAGGGGAATCTACTTCTGACAGATCGGGCATGGGAAGTTCAGTCCAATGCATTTCGACACCTTCATGTTGCAAATAACAGCTGATGACTTGATTGATGACATTTTGCAACCAATCAATTTCAGCGTATAGCGAACCGATATTTTCATTAGTTTCCATAGGTGTTGAATAATTCATATACATCGTCTAAGTTGGCATTTGTCCAAGAAAAATACTGTAAAGCTGTATTTGGATTCAACTGATTTGCCTGCAACATGTCTAGTATACAAGCTTGCGCATTAGAATTTACAGATGCAGAAAACGAAAGGGTATCATGATGAAAATCATATTCATAAAAATTATTTACCCAAGCAGGAACTCGTTGTCTTTCAGCAATTAAATCACTGATAAAGACTTCAAATTTTTCTTGTTGAACGACTAGTTTTTTTGCTTTAAAAAAAAGTGGTTTTCGCTTGTCTTCACGATGGTAAAACTCTATTTCTCTTGCTTGGATGGTTTTGGCACTTGAATCGCCAAAAATGTCTACCAATCCATAGTTTTCTGATTCTGTAGCAATTTCCAATTCTCCTTTGTCGGAACTTGCAATTGCCAGTGTCCAATCTTGCGTAGTGGCACATTCGGTGACGATATAAAGCTCTCGAAACGAATAGATGACTTGCGTCATTTTAATGATCAATTCTTCTTGAATTTCGCTCCAATTAGCAATTTTAACAGACTCGGGAGCACTACTTTTAAAGAAGAAACTTCCAAATCCGTCAAAAGCTAATACTTGTTTGCTAAACTCAAAATCACCTTCAATCGCATTGTGTCCGCTGTCGCGACCAGAATACGGTTTGGTAATACCTTCGCTAAAATTCCAGCTTGCTGGGTTGAGTTTAATTCCATTCTCAAAAGTGACATCATCTACATGGACAACATTGTTTCTAAAGATATTACCTAAGACGATAATTTCTCCATTTTTAATTTGAAAGAAATCGCCAGGAAATACACTCTGACTTAGTTTTCGTGTGGGTATAAAGCCACCTGTTTTACTGTAAAAGCTTCGATAGAATTTTTTGAATACCTTGTCCATAATAGTTGTTTTTAAGAGATTAAATTACACCTAAGATACTCAAAATTAAGAGGCTAAAGCTGCGGCGTTGGCTGCGGCATATCCAGCTTGTAATGAGCTAAGATTTATTTGTGCTTTGCTCAATTCTCTCTTGGTATTGTTCAATTGCTTGATGGTGTCATTACTTGCCGCCAATGCTTGATTGTACATATTTTCACTGATTACATACGCTGTATACAATAATCCTCTAATACTGGTTGCAGGAGATAATGGAACATCGCTTTGTATGTTATCTACAGTGTCATCACCAATTACAAATTCATAGAGTTTTATGGCTTGTAACATTTCTAAAGCTACCGCAGCTTCCGATTCTTTGGTGGTTGCTTGTGCTGCAAAAACCGATTGCAAGGCTACTAATGTTAAGGCTACAGCATTGTTTGCATCTGAACTTGCAGTGGTAACCATCGTAACCAATTCGTCTGAAATTAAAGGATTTGTTGCTTTTGTTCGGATGACTAAATTTCCAAGTTTATTAATGATTTCGGCAGAGAAAATCAATTTGTCTATCAGATGGCTTATTTCTTTAGAAACCTTTTTTATTTTAGATTCTGCCAAAACGGTTTCATTAAAGGTAAGTTCTGAGTTGTTTTTTAGGGTGAGTAAATTTTCTACAACTTCATCTACCAAATCTTTATTGCTAAGTGCTTTGTTTTTGTTCGTTTCTGCAGTTGCTAAATCTGTTTTTAGTTTGTTTGATTTATCCGTTAATGAATTTACAATCGCTTCTAATTGTTCGACTAAGCTTTCCGCATTGAGAACTTTTTGTGATAATTCGTCGAGTTCCTGCTTTTTGCGTTCAGTAACGCCGTATTTTGATGACTGTAAAGTTAATAAGTTGCTCATGATAATTGGTTTTTATAGTTAATAAGACTTGTTGAGTTTTTTGGTTGATATTTGAAATCATTTGTGTTTTGAAAGTCAGATAATGCATTGGTAAACTGCATATTCTGCTCTACAGATGCCGCACTTGAAACCGCCAATATAGCTGGAATGTATATATTTTTGTTAATTAGTCTGTTTCCAAAATTATCGGTAGTTTCTGGTTCAATGGTCATTTCTTGTCTGCTACAGATATATCCATTAAGAATATATTTATAACCAGCAGCAATGATCTTTAGATCACCAACTAACTTCAACATAAGTTCATCTAACACCATTTCTTCGACTAATACGATGGTGTCCTTTATTAATTGTTCGAATTCCTTTTTTGCTTTTTCAAAAGAGTTTATAATTGCTTGTACATCCTTTAAAATGGCAATAATATCTTCTTTCAGCTTTTCTCGCCCTTTCTTAGTCAAAGAATCTTTTAGAAGTTGATCACAGTCTGTAATAAATTTATTAACATTTTGCTCTAAAGCTTCTATATTAACTTCTAAAGCTTCCGCATCATCCAAAATCTTTACAATTTGTGATGTGATTGCTTTTAAAAGAGAGTCTTTCGCTTCTGCTGTTGACGTGTAACTACCTGCAGGTACTTGTTCTGCAGTTAATAGATCAAAGTAAAAGCCTGGCTTTAAATGTTGTTTGCTATTTTCTAAATTGGTAATTGCCGCACTTCTTTGCGCTTTTAAAGCTGCCAGTGCTTTTTCTAATTTGGCAAGTTGTGCTTCAAGGTTTTCTTTCTGTAAAGTTAAACTGGCAATCGTAGCTGTTAATGCCACTTCTTCTTTTTCTAGCGTAGCTTTCTCTTTTGGATCCGTAGATTTTTTCTTGCTCTTTGCTTTTACACTTTTTAACTCATCATTTGCTTCTTTGAGTTGCGCATCTATTCCTGTAATTTCCGCTTGTTTTGATGTAATTTTTGTGCTAGTACTTGCAATTTGAGGATCGTAGTAGTCCGCAATTTTTTCCATGCCTTCTGCTTCAGACTCAATAGCATTCAATCCTTCAACAGTTAGCAAATCTTTGATTAAATCTTTATTGTGTGGAAGAAACATGCATCTGTATGACACTGTATAATCTTTATCTTCCCAAACCGTAAAACTTACTACTTGTTTTTTTGAAGCATCTGTAGGTACAACAACATCTTTGCTAGGAGCACTAATGCCATTAGGTGTCACAACAATATTCGCAGCTTTTGGTGCATTTAATTGATTTTGAAGTACGAATTTTGCAGAAGCAGCCGACAAATAATTGTCAAACGTATTGATCATTTTCTTATAATTCGTTCTCAATTCTGCATACACAAAAATCACATAATCACTTCCCAATTTCATAGGATCACCATCGGTATCGTTTAACTGAGATGTAAATATTTTTTGAGTAATATTTCCTAAGCTTGGGTTCTTTTTTTGTACCGTTAAAAACTCTTCTTGAGAAATTTGGACGAATTGTTTTTTATCATTTTTTGTCACCAATCCATCCGCTTCAGAAATAGAGAATGTATCTTTTTTACTAGTTTTTGCTAGCATGATATAGTAATTCTGTACAGGATTGTACACCTTAATGGTTTCATCATCTTCCGAAGGCTTTTGTAGTTGTTGTAGCGGTTGAATGACGTTTAAAAAAGGTGCTTTATAATGTGAAAATTGCACCGTGTAATGTGTTTCATCTCCAATTGGCTTATCAGCATCAGATTCGTCTGCTGTACTTACTCCCATAATAGAAATTACTCCTAAACCAAGATTTAATTCCTTACTGGTTAGCGTATACGCTGTTTCTGTAGCATGATATACTGCATTTACATCTTCTAAAGCGCCTTCTGCCTTTTTCTCTTCCGTATTGGAAGTTGCTAATTTTTCAGTTTCAGTAACCAATTCCGTCGTAATCGCATCTAACTCAGTAGCGGTAACGCTTAATAAGCTTTTTACAGAAGCATCGGCGGTTGTCGCTTCTTCAGCTAATGTATTTGCAGATATTTCAGACACTAACGCAGTAGCTTCCATACTGTGTTGCGAAGTACGTTCTGCCAAATACGCAGTTTGATCCATGTATTGTTTTGCTTTTTCTGCCTGGCGGTAAATTTCCGTACCATAATCAGCAGCGTTGACAATACTAAAAATACTTCCTGTATCACTCGCAAGCTTTAAAATAGCATTGGCAGCTATTTGTACATTGGCAGCAGCTACCGCGCCATTAGAGACTGATTTTGCCACATAACTTTTTACGTTATTTGCAGACGTTAATACATTGGTAGACATATCACTGTCAGTAACAGCTTGACTGTTTACCTTTTGTTGAAAATTGTATTTCAACGTAGTCACTTCTAATTTTTCGGCTGCAGTAACACGCGCTCCTTGTGCATAATACATGGAAAATGTAGCAGCATCTTTTTGTGACTTTAGTTTTTGTAATTCCAATTCTTGTGCGTTCAATGACGAAACGACACTCGAATGTAGATTTTCATTGTAAGAATTCATAAATTTTATTTTTTAGTTTGTTAATTAAATTTTAAACCATTTTTCAGGTTAAATTATCTTCTTCCGGTCTGAATATTTTCAGCCTTAGCTACTGTCTATTTTTACTGTTTGTGTGTGTACGTTCATGGTTGTATTGTTTTTTAAAATGGCCAAGTAACATGCAATGGTTTCTCCATCCATGGTAATTTTATGATTGAAAAAGAAAAAGGCGATTTGATCATTAAAATATCATACGCGCGTTTTTCTACAGTGAGTTCCCAGCGTTCTTCTGTCTCGCGTAAAATACCTTCACGAACAAGCCAGTTGCCACGGAAACCATCTACGGAAGTGTTGCCAATAGCCGTCCAGTGATTGATGGCAGCTTGAATCATTCCATCGATCAATTCTTTTTGACTTTCGGTCATGTCCACACTACTTTTTACAGGCGTAAATGGTGAAATTCCGACTAAAACCTTGTTCAGTGTTAGTAGCGATTCTTCCGTTTCAGTGAGTCCCGTAACGATGTATTGCAAATAATGGATAGCGTTGAGTTGTGCTTCGTCCGAGATAAAAACGTTGTCTTTAATGAGGTCCAAACGCTCTAATAACATTAAAAAATACGTGTTCAACAATACCAATCCTGCGTTGGGAATGGCAATGCCTTCTTTGGGTAAAGTCTTTGAGGTTTCGTCTATCATTTTGGTATCTATTTTTTTAAGTGTGTTTGCTGAATTTTCGCTTTTGGATGATTTTTCACTCGAAATCAAACTTTTATACGTCACCAATAAAGCTGTCGGCAACATCATTTTGATCGTGTTGATGGCTGTGAAAAAATCCTGCTTTTGCACTGCTTTTTTTCCGCAAGTCTCCCACAATAATTCATTCCAAATTTGCGTGCTGGCAATCAAAGACCAATTGGAAGTACGCCAAGCGATCACTATTTTATTAAGAATGATTTCTTGTAATTTTTTTGTTGAAATACCGCGCATGTTGGTAAACGCAATGTTTTCATATAGTTTTTGAACATCTAAAAGTTCGCGGTGTTGTGTTGTGTATAATTTCAGCAGCGTTGTAACAAAGGTTTCAAAATGAAGGGTTTGCGCGAATTGAAGCAACTGCACTTCCGAAATTTGCGAACTGCGAATGGTTTTTAACATCACCAACGGTTGCTGCGCGATCAATTCGTTGACCACACGTTCGTAACTGTACGCTTCTTTGTGTACAAACCAACTCGGTAATGAAAATTCTTTGATGAGGTGTGCGCTCAACAGTTCTATTTGTGCAGTTTTTGTATAGGTTTGAATGGCTTCCGAAAGTGAAATTTGTGGTTGCTCGTATAGCAATTCAAAAACTTGATGTCTTTTTACCAATACTTTTTTGAGTAAAGAAGGAACTTGACTGTTTTGATTGCGTAGGTGTTTTACAATCGTAATTTGATCCAACGTGGCAATTTCTGAAAGTGCATCAAATGTCGTTTCTATGAGCATTTCTACTATTTTTTTCGCTGCTTTTTTCTGTTGAATTAACGCCATGGTTTGTTTCCAGAAAATGGTTTCCAAATTAGAAAGGATTTGTGCATTTCCCAGTTGTCTGGCAAGCATGAATAAGGTTTGAATTGACTGAAATACTTCCGATTGCGCACTTGAATTGTCATTGGCATGAAACACGATAAATGTTTCAAATGACATCGCTTCTCGTAAAAATGTCAACTGTTTTTGACTGATCGAAGTTTCCCGTAAAATGCTTCTAATTTTTGAAGGTGAAGTTTCCAATCCAAAGACAAGCAAGTCTGAAAAACCAACGGTTTTGTTGTGAATTTCAACGGTAGTTTTCGTGGTTTTTAATTGTGTATGTAAGGTTTCAAATAATGCTACTATAGAAATTTGATATGGTGTTTGTAGCGTTTGTATTTCAGTTACAATTTTGGGTGTTTTTTCCGCAAGTTTCAACACTTTCTTGGGTGTCGCTTGCAATACAGGAAATGCTTGAACAACCGTTTTTTCAAATAGCGAAACCAAACGGCGTTCGTTCCCGCGATGTGTTGTATAATCCACCAATACTTGCCAAAAAAGTTCGTGCAATATAGAGTTGATTTGTGTGGTGTTCAACGTTGTTTTTACTGTTGTAAAACGGGTTAAAAATTTTGTTAGTAAACGTGTACGGAGCTGTTTTCCGTTTGCAACGAGGTAGGAAATAAACCTGTCTTCATGCGCTTTGAATTCGATTGAGTTTACTTTTTTGGAACGCACCAGTTTTGAAAGATGTGTGGCAACTTCCGTTTGTTGGTTTGTTGCTTCGGTGAATGTCAAAATCACTTCCAAATCAGTTTGTGCTACTTGTACTTTATAGCGTTTTTGCAAGGAAACAAATTCACGTGCCGACCATGAAAGGGTACGTGTTTTTGGAGTTTTCAATAACAACTGTATCACTTCTTGAATGTCTTTTTTGGAAACGCGTACGCGACTTTCTTGTTGCTCCAAAGTTTGTAATAGTTGCGAGAAGAATTTGGCGGCGTTTCCTTTTGGTTGCTTCCAAACAACTTCCAATCCAATTGCCATAAGCGTATTTTTGATAGCGCGAATCGCCGTTGCTTTTTTTGGATTGTTGGAAATCAATGTTTCTAACAATTGCTGAATTTTTAGCAACAACACATGTTTTTGTGGCACAACCGTTTTTAGGAATCGTGTTGTTCCGTATTCCGCAATCAAAGCCGTAATATGCATTTTGAATTTGGGTGTTTTTTTAAATTCTTGTACCACGTTCCAAAACGTTGTTGGCGAAGCTGAAATCCATTTTTGCACTGTTTTTTCTAGGGTTTTTGTACTGTTGGAAGTTTCAATTTCCGTTGCATAACGCGCTAGAATTTGTTGCAATGTAGCTTTGGATGTATAGGTTTTTGTATTTTTAATTTCTTTTTGATACAGCAAATTTAATTCGTTAAATAGCGTGATGAAACTTGTTTTCTTTTGTGTTGTGGTTACATTTGCTGAGACAAAATGATCTAAAATGACGAGTTTGCGTTGCGGTTGTTTTTTGGCTAATTTTTCGATCACGAAATCTAAAAAGGCACTTTTTTCCACCGATGTATTTTGATGTGCGATACAAAATTCAATGCCGAACGTATACAAGTCTAACACATCTACTTTTACATGATCGGTTGTAGGAAGTTTTGCTAAAAATGAAATTTGCTTCAATACGTTTTTCGATTGCACAGGTGATAAAGCCACAAATAGATTTTCAACCGACGCAGGAATTAAATCTTGTAAAATCGCTTTCCAAACAGTTGGTTTTTGTGCTACTTTTAGGATGATTTTTTGAAAACGCGGTGTATCTAATTTTGATAAATTAATGACCAATTCGTTAAACTCATTTTTCTGCACATTGGTACTTCTCGCGGAAGCGTTATAAAAATACGTTTCCACTTTTGCCCAAAAATTTTCTTGCTGCTTTTCCGTTTTGATACGTGAAAAAGTAGTATTACGAACTTCTTCAGATAATAATTTTAATATTGCGATAAAACCCTTATCTACTTGCGAATATTCATTGGTACGTTCTATGGCATCTTCAATCAATTCAATCATTGCATCGTACGAAAGGTTGAAATGACTTGCCATTTGTGAAACCGTACTTCGCACAAAAGCAATGCGATTGAAAATAGTGCCGCGTTCTGTAAAGAGATAATTTAAAATCCACAACCAAATATTTTTCTTCAGATCATTGGTGCTCGTTTGAACAATTGTTTCTTTTTCTTGTACTTTGACAAATTCTTCTGAAAAATTGATAATTTGTTGATGATTGTTCGGTTCTAATCCCGCAATGATTTTTTTGATAATTGCATCTGGAAATTGCCAAGCAATGCGCTTTCTAACATTGAGAGAAACGCCAATGTGTTGAATCATCTGGATAACATCCAAACGATTATTTAACAATTGTGAACGCATAATTTCTACAGAACTTCCGTAGGTTTCTTGATAATTCCACGGTAAGATTCCTTGCAGAAGGAAATCGCGCAATACGTTAATTTGTGCAATGTCTTCATGAATTATTTCCAAGGTTTGATCGCCGTTTTTCGGATACATGATCAAGTCGTACAATGCATTTCGTAAGGCTTCTTCCAAACGCAACGGAAGTTCGCTCAACATATTTTCATAGGTAATGGCACCGAGATCAATGGCTAACTTTTTAATCTTCAAGGTTTGCCCTTTTGGACAAATACTGTCAAACACACTATGGATCACGCGCTTCATTTTGTACGCACTCCATGCACTGATATCCGTCTGCAATTGATGCGCCAAACTATTGGAATCAAAAGCCGTTTGCCATTGGCAACTTGATATGATATGTGTTCCTTGACTATGCATTGGTGTCTTTATATATTGTTTTTAATTGTGTCACTAAGTTTCCTGCACTAGCAACTATTTTTTGCGCGCGCGTAGTTGCTGCGTTTGTGACTGTTTCAAATGGTTTTGGTGCCGCATAAATGTTTGCATTGTACCATGTAACATACAATGGAATTAATGTTTTTAAATCGTCTGCACTTGTAGGCATAGGATGTGCCGAAATATGGATTGGCAATTGACTTTCCATAAAGTAGGAGAGACGATGTTGCCAATCGGACTCTTGTAATTCTTTTATATAATCTGGAAAAATCCACAACAGCGTATTTTGAAATAATGAATCTGTGATGTCCGTATTGTGTTCTCCATTCCAACTTACTGTAGCGGCCCATAAAATTGATGAATTTTCAATCGGTGAAAACACAACATCAGTCAGCTCTTCTTCAGGTATTTTTGTGGTTGTAAACGTTGGATTGATTTTTTGCAAAAAAGTGTCAATGTCTTGCGATTTTATCGTGTCGAATGCTGCTGAAAGTATCATGAACTCCTCATAGGTTAAGGTCACTTCCATACTAATAATGATTCCAGGTACGACTGTATCTTGAAAGTACAGCTGAAACGTTCCAGATTGTAATAACAAGTTTGTTTCAATCGAAATCATTCCTTTTCGCTCTGTCAAAAGCCATAAGGTAAGCGCACTTTCTTCGAAAAAATCTTCTGATGGATTGACAATCATGTCTTCAGTATCTCCATCTAAAACGCATTGTATAAAGTTGATGTAAATTGGTTTTAGCGTCAACAACATGCTTAGTTTTAAAGAAATGGTTGCATAATCCAAGCAATCTTGTGTGGTAATGGTTTCTAGTTTATTGACCTGTTTTACATTAAACACACCTTGGCTTTTATAGGTTTTTGTAAGAATATTGTACAATTCTTTCTTTGCTAAATATTCCGCTTTTATTTGAGCAATTTGTTCCTGTGTTTGTCCTAAAACATTTGAAAGTGATAGTTGTAAATCAGCCAATGCTTCTCTTGCATTGGCGTTGGCTAATTGCTGAATTAAAGTTGCATTGATGTCTACCATATAAGCGTTCAATTTTGCCGCGCCAATACAGTTATACGTTTTGGTTCTGTTGTATGAAAGTACTTGTAAATTTTGAAGATATACGCTTTTAATAATTACGCGATCTTTGATGATATTGCCAGAATATACCGTTCCAAAAACAAGCGTATCCATCACCAAAGGCGATTCGCCATGTCGCGCCAATAGATGATTGAGCAAGTCGTTTCTGCGTTGTAAATTTACGGTGTCATCCTCTGAAAACACCAACAAACCATACATGTATGAGTTGTACGGATCGTCTTGGTATTCTAGCCAATTTTGATATGTAAGTTCGTCTTGTGATTGTGAAACTGGACCAAATTTAAAAATGCTATTGTTCCGCAATAAGGGTTGTACATTTGGCACACTTTTATACAGCGATTGGTAAAAATATGTGGGTGAAAATACTTCAAACGGCGCAGGATATTTGGGATGCGCTTTTTCTTCTTTCGATTTGATATTGTTATACTGTTCTAAATCGGAAGGTGTACCTGTGATGGCGTTTTTAAAGGAAAATAATTTGTCAATATTCGCCAATTGTGCAAACTGATTGCTTAGCATCTGATCGAACAAACTTAAATAGCCTTTCAATTGTCTTGATTGTGCTATTTGATAGGCTGGCATGGAATCGTTCACCGCATTTAAACCAACCGCATACGCTTCTGGAAATGTGTGTTGAATGGAATAGTAACTGGTAATGTCTCTGTATTTTCCTGTTGGTACTTTAGGTGCAATTTGTACCGAAGCCACTTCATTAATTTGTGAACTTGGTTGTTGCATGTTTGCCAATTCGTCTAGCAAAGAGGTTTTTAAAGAAGTGTTTAATTTTTTGCCTTGCATGCTTATTGAAAAACCTGATGTGTCTGTACTATCTGTGTCTTTTGATTGCTTTGGTAGTACGCTGAAAGTTAAGATTTCATATTGTTCACAAGTTGCCGAATTTTTTGGCGCATTTTTATATGTAAATGAAATTCCCGAAACCGTTTGTACGCCGTCAATATTTTTGATGAGTTGTGTAATTTCAAAAGGATAAATAGTATTTCTTTTAGGTTGAATACTTTCAGAAGGAATCCAGCCGTTTTTGAGCGATGGTCCATTGAAAATGGCGTTTGTTTTTTCGCCAGAAACTTTCAACATATCATATCCTGTCTGCGTTACCTCTGGAAAAATATAATTATTGATAGACTGCATAATTTCAGGTAGCACCGAGTTAAAATCATATCCAGATTGTAATTCCAATGTTCCGCTTACGGTATATTCTTTTGGGGAAAGTAGTTGCGGTTGCAAAAACAATTCACCCAAATTTCGACGACTGTTCAATACCGACAAAGTTTCACTTATGGGCGCATCAATTACAGACGGATTGCTGTAATTCGGATCTAACAAGAGATATACTTGATAGATGCCATTTACAAACGGAAACGTTAACGAAATTGGTAAAATCACCACATTTTTAACGCTTGGCACTTCATCAATAATAAACTTTATATAATCGTTCACCGTGATGGACGAAGTTGTTAAAATATTTTGCGGCAGGTAAAATTGATTTTCAACAGTTAAATCGCCGTTTTTAGCTGTCAAAATATCTTTTATGGAGAAATTTGCACAATAGCCAAGTTCTGTAAAGGCATAGCACAATTGCTCCAAAATAGTCACACCAGGATCGCTCGGATTCAAGTTTGTCCAGGCTTTATCACTATGCTCTTGAATGTACGCAAGACCTGCTGCTTTGAGCGCTTCAAAATCGAGCTCCAAAGGAAGTTGTGTGTCTACGATGTAATTTTCCTGCGTCATTAGTTGTATGTGATTGTACTATTTTTTGTCATGTTATTAAGTGATGGTACCAATAGAATTCCATCTTTTTGCGCTATTTCTTGCTTGGGTTTTTCATTTTTTCGATATTCAATGGCTCCGGTGTCAAAATTTTTAGTGCCAACTAGAAACGAAATGCTGGTTACTTCTAAAATGCTGTCATAACTGTTGATAAATGCGGCAAGTTGCGCCGTAGTCAGTCCTGTATCAATGGTAATTTGTTCTTGTGCGCTGGTAATCCATGGTGCTAAGAATATATTGATGCCATTGTTTACTTCTTTGGTCACGGAGGTAATATCTTCACCAGGTTGCACTTGAATTTCTGCCGTAATTTTTACATAGTGCAATTCAAAATTCTCCACAGAAACCGTCAAAAAAGGTGACACGCGTGCAGCAATGTATTGTTGTATTTCCAATTCCTTACATTCGCTGAGTAGCGGTTGAAACGCGTTGGTTTCTGTAGCATCTGCAACACGTTTTATGACATGTGTAAACGCTTGTTTTTGAGATTTTTTGTATATCGTTTTGGAATAATATACTTCTGGAAACTCCAATCGGATTGTGTTGTAAAAATCGTCCATGGTCACCAACCGATCTTTCGTTTTGAGTCGTGTGCTTACGCGCGCATTCATTTGCATGTTGGTTTCTGCGGCTTTTCCACCAAACGAAGCAAAAGGTTGCACTGTTGCTGCAATTTCGGGAATGGCAGTTTGCGGACTTGTAATAACATTTGGTAAAATTTGCGGAATTTCCGTTGAAAAATCATCTGCCGCTACGACACGTTGCAATGTAAATCCGTTGGTGTTGAGATACGAAGTTTCTGGAAAGCTATCAAGATTGTCAATAGTGCCAATCGCAATCCAATAATTGCTTCCGCTCATTGTGTCATGAACCGTTGTAATATCAGCAGGAATATTGATGGTGATGATACCTGAACAGGTAAAATGATCGGTATCATCTGCAATATCAGTATCTGCAAACGCTTTCCAGCCATCGGTACTTAGATACGAATATTGAATTGATTTTTTTTCAAGTATTTTCTCTGTGTACGTTCGCGCAAGCTCAACATAAAAACTTACTTCAGCAGGCATGATAAGATCTTGCAATTCGATAAATAATTGACCTTTTGATGAGAATTTTGGCAATATAGGCAAGGCTGTTAGTGGTGTTATGAGTCTTTCTGTTTTTTTTGTGGGCAAGGTTCCAATTATGATATTTTCTGCGATGATTCTTTCATCTAAAGTGGTATCATATACTTTGTAATTGGCAAAAGGTGTATTGTAAAAACATTGCAGCGGATAGTTTTGTTTATTTGTGGAAAAATCATAACTCACCGAAGCCGCATAACTTCCTTGAAATGCACTGACCATTGGGACAAACGGAATGTTTGGCGGAGAGACCAACGGGTTTTCTGCACCTGAATTGTTTATTTTTTCTGCGATGATATCCGCATTGAATAGCGCAATTGCTTGTACTACTTTTGGGTATAACTCTGTTCCAAAACCGTAGGTAGGCTCGGTTAATTTCATTCGTAAAAATCCTGCTTCCGTTTTGTCGGTAAGTTGCAGTATTTTTTGCTGTAATGTTGCATCAACATTTGCTGGATTCAAGTCAATTCCTGCAAAATCGAACGTGCGCGATACAGGAATCGTTTTTAGATTGGTAGTGTCTTCGAAAAATAAGTTTTCTTCTATCGCGGAAGAAAATGTATTCGTATTAATGGTATAATAAAAACTTTCCCAAATACTATGTTGCAGTTGTTGAAAATCTACATAAAATGAGTCATTAGAAAAATAATTCGTAATTGCAGGAGGTGTTTCAGTGGCTGTATCTGTTTCGTTATCAGTTCCAAAGATATTTTTTAGTTGACTGAAAAATGTTTTTTTCTCTTTTCCTTTTGGAGTAAGCGCACTTGTTTCAAAGGCATTAATTTTTTCTGTAATGGTTGTTTTTGTAGTGTTGATTTCGTTTGTAATAGTTGTTTTTGCTGTATTTACCGTAGTTGCATCTACTTTTCCGGCTGTGGTAATAGTGGAACTTAATGTTTGTAATGTCGTTGTAATGGAGCTTGACATTTGCGTATTTAACGTTTGAATAGCTACGATCAATGTACTGACAGCTTTTATGTTCTTTGCTAGTTTTGTGTTTTGATTTTGTACTGTACTTGTAAGATCGGCTACGTTAGTTTTGATCAATTGTACAGCATCACTTACTGTATTTTTGTTGAGTATATTGGCAAACAAATTATCTTCCGAGGAAGTGACCCCTTGATAAAACGAATTTTGCAATTGTGTAATTTTTTCAAGTGCTGCGATCAACATATCAACTTGTGAAAGTTCTGATGAGTACGCACCATTTAAGTATTGATTATACGCTTGGTAATAGTTTTCAAAATCAAAATCAGCAGCAAACGGATTCCACGTTAACGTAAAACTGATGTCCGTAGCTGGTTTGCTGAAAATTTCGGCATTTCCTACCATAAAATGCTGATTCACTTTTGGCGCGCCTCCCAACAATTGAAAAGGTTTTTTAGGATTCAATTGTCCAAAATCATTATACAATTGAAAATTTTGCAATTCGTTTACAGTAACATCAATATTTAGTGTAGCAATTGCTAGTTTTGAGTATGTATCATCGTAATTTGGAAATACAATTTTTAGCAGTGGCCATTCAGAAGTATATCCATCAGGATTTTTGGTAAATGCTTTAATTGCTGGATCTGTTGCATTCAACTGTAATTGTAGTTGATTTTTGTTGGAATCAGTAGAAATATTTCCAGCAGCAGGTACTTCAAACCAAGCTTTCTCCGTGCTTAGGTAGAATGTAAAGTCAGGTTGTGAAAAATCAATTTCTTTACTTTTTGAAAATGTAAACGTAAGCAAGAGCGTTCTTTTTGTAGCTTCTTCCAAATAAAACATCGGCGAAGCAATCGTAAATGCCAATTCTTGTTGTGTGCCAACTGGGGTTTGTGCAGAACCAAAGGTTTTCCACGTTTCTATTGCACCAGTTTCACCTTTAGTAACCATATTTACAGGCGGTAATTTTTCTAAGTATAATTGAATGCTACCAGTATTGTTGGTTTTAGCAAGTGTGTATGCATTGACAATTTTTGCAGGATTGAACGAGGTTTTCTGCGTAGCTTCAAACAGAATTGGTTGCTTATCTGCATTAATTCCCGCAGAAAAAAGGGTATTTTTTTCGAGTTGAAATGTCGCTGTTTTCTTTGCCAATTCGCTACTTGCAAAAACCATATCGGGCGATACACTGTTTGGCGATTGTTTTAAAATGTCGTCGTAATAAAAATTCAAATGTTTGGTAGCCAACGAATTGAATTGTTTCTGATAAATTTTCAACAAACTCGTGAAGGTTCTCAGTAACATCGTATCTGGAAAATGTCCAGGCTTTTGTTGCAGCGTTATCAATTCGGTATCGGCATACGAAATGCACTTGCTGTAAAATCCAAAAACTGTTTTTCCTGTGCCTTTTAAACCATTAAAAATATCCAATCGGACTTGTTTGGTTAAAATATATGCAATGATTTCTTTGAGCAATTTGTAAAGTTCTTTCTCAATTTTCACAATATCTTTTACAAGCGTTTCAAAAACCCTTTTCAAAATGGTTAAAAACCATTCGCCAAACGTTTCTAAAATGCTCACAATTGTACTTATTATTGCTTCCAAATAGTACAGAGCTTTGTCAATCAATTGTTGAAAATTTTCTGGAGTCAAATTGACCGTAATAGCTGTAAGCGTATCTTGAAAGTCTTTGATGTCGTTCAGCAAGTTTTCTATGGCGTCAGAAGCATCTTTTTCCGTGGTATTTGCTGTGAGTTTTTTCAGTTCCGCAATAATTGCCTCAACTATTTTATATACAACTTTTGCGGCTCCTTTTTTAAATGTAATTACTTTATCAATGATAGCACTTGCGTTTGAAAATAAAGTATTCAACGCTTTTTTTAATTCTGTAAAAGCGGCTTTCACAGTTGCACTTATTTCTTGCGGTGTACTTGGCAATTTACCTTTAAGGAATTGAAGTAGTTCGTTAACCAAAGTGGCAAAATCCTTAAAAAAGTAATACACATACTCATTTTCAGGTGAAAACTTCAAGTTTAATAATGTCCAATAGGGTGTTTTTCCTTTGCTATCTTTCCAGATTTTTTGATCGTAATTCTCATACAAATAGGTATCTACAGGTTGTATGTTTGGAACGATTTTATTGAGATTAAGATCCGTTCGCAACGCCAAAATTGCCCAAAGCAAGGCGCTTTGTTGTTGTTTTACTTGCTGAATGATATAGGTTTTAAGATTGTAATCCAAAGTCGATTGTTGCATGTAACTCGTCCATTGTTCAACGGTTTGAAACACTGCACTCAACTGATCAAAGAGCTGATTGAATCCGTTTGAAATATACGTTGTGTGGATGTCTTCTTGCAAGGCTATTTCCAATTGTAAACATATATTAATAAACAACGAATAGGCTTTTTGAAAAGCTGTTTTTGCAATAGAAGCCACTAAAAAAACAGGATCTTTTAGTAAAAAAGGAGCCCAATTTCCGTTAATCGTATTTGTACGATCATAAAAGTTAAACAATGAGGCAAAGTCTGCCAGTAGCCGCAAATTATCAGTTTCCGTTCTGCCATCTATCAAACCAGCACTGGGCACTAAAGCTTCCTCTAGTGCTATCATTGCTGTATGTTGATCAAATTGACGCATTGTTTTATCGTTGTAAATTGGTGCCTTCTTTTATGTAAAAAGGATACACATAATTGTGTCTTGTATTGGTTTGATTGTACATATAATCAATAGAAACTTCTACCAAGCCATTTTGTAAATCGGCAAAAGTGACCTCAACTTTTAGTACTTTTATTCTTGGTTCATTATTTAAGAGTGACGCTTTTACGGCTTCTCTAATTTCTCCTTGTAACGTAGGACGCATTTCTTTAAAGAAAAACGTTTGCAATCCTGAACCAAATTGCGGTGAGAATGGGCGTTCTCCAAACGTGGTTTGCATGATCAAATGAATCATTTCATTGATATTCGTTTCATACTTGGTCAATTGCAACTGATGATTTTCCACAGAAAACGTCACTGGAAATGACCAACCCGAACCGAGAAATTCTTTTTGTATGTTGTTCAAGCTATCCACCGATCATCACTGTAAAATCTCCCAAAACAATAGATCCGCCGTGTGCGGTGGTATCGCCTATTCGTGCGGCGGGCATTCCGCCAATCATAACGGTGGCAGAACCTTTTACAATAGAATCTGGTGGTCCTACACAAGTCAACATATCGCCCACACGTGCGGCAGGCAATTTGCCAATTAAAACAGTAGGTTCTCCGGGTCCAATAACAGGGCCGCCTACATGCGGAATTGGTGGAAGTCCTGGTGTTACCATCGGACATTCATGAAAATCGGTTAATCGTGCTGCTGGTGGCATAGTTTTGTTTTAGTATTGAGATGTTAGTATTGAGAATTGAGAATACTTTGTAATTCACTCATAACATCTTTATTTTATTTATAATATTGATTTACATAAGATTTTAGTCATACTTACTAATTCCTATTTTTCCCAAGTACTTCTCGATACTAAATTTCTACAAAATTTCACTCGAAGTGACGTTTTTGTTTTTCTAGTATTGAGATGTAAGTATTGAGAATTGAGAAAAATCTAATATCTCACTACTCAATTCTAATATCTATTAGTTAATTAATCATCACCATCGCGCCTTTAATAGTGGTTTCTGTTCCGCCTTGAAGCGAAGCGGTCATGCTTCCTTCTGCGGAGTATTGCATATCAGCGGTTTGTTTGATGTTCATTCCTTTGACTTGTACATCGCCGCCTGAAGATTCAATAGAAACGCCCATATCACCTTTTAACGTGAGGTTTTGCGAAGCTTGTACGGTAATGTCTTTGTCACTTGTAATGGTAATGCCACTTTCCGACATCACAATGCTGTTGTTGTTTTGATCTTTGATGGTGATTTGCTTATCTTGATCGCTAAAAATAGCGGTATTTTTACTAGGTGTTTCTAGTGTAAGCACTTTGTTTTCATCGTCAAATTTCACGTTGATTCCTGTTTTGGATACAATTGCTTTGATGGTGTTTTTTTCGTCAGGATCTAAGCCTTCAAACGGTTTGTTTTTGTCTGAACTATACATGCTTCCCAAAATGATTGGATAGCGAGGATCTTCATTCAAAAAACCAACCACAACTTCATCGCCAACTTCTGGCATAAAGAACGCACCTGCGCCTGAAGTGGAGTAGAAGTTTGTCAATCGTGCCCATAAACCTTCTCCATTTGGATCAAATAAAGGAATATCAACTAATACACGATATTGACTATCTGGATCTTCATACATCTTTTTTACGGTAGCATTGAACAATCCTTGTGCGCCTGGCAATAATCCGGAAGCTGGTGGTGCCATGACGTCTGGTTCTTCTGTAAACCATACAGGCGACAAACCAACGGAAACTTCGGTAGTCCAGTTTCCATGTCCAATCAAATGATGCACGTTGGAAATAATGTGATCGCCATTAAAACGATCGCCCAAACCTGCCAGAGTGATGTATTTTCCTGGATCAACCAAGTTGCTTCCTTGAAATTTGACTTCCCCTTGAATTTTAGCATACGCACTTTTTACCAACGCCGCTTTGGACCAATTTGTTAAGTCAGCAGCTTGCACTGGCGCGGTAGTTTGCAATTCATAATCAGACAATCCGACAACTTCCGATAGTTTTTTAGATGATAAGTTTCCCGGACCTGCATAACTACTAGAAGCATCACCTGAAGCAGTTGCCTGTTGAGAAAAATCCCAAGAAGTTCCTTTTGCCGAACCTAATTGTGTAACTGAATCAAGCGAAGCATTAAACTCCAATAGGTTATTTCCATAGGCAATTTCTAAGACAGAGGTTGTATCATTATCTGGAGGAAACACGGAGACTTTTCCATTGAGTGTCGTTACAATCATGCCGTTTGTTTCCGCTCTAGCGAGGATAAAATCCCAATCGGTTGTATAGTATTGCACTTGCTCTGGCCATTCGGTTGTCGTTGCCGAAACATCAGCCGATAAGCCGCTATAATTTCCAATAATAGCACTCATAATGTCACTGTCTTTCTTTTTGGCGTAGGTGACACTTTTACGTCCAACAATCATTTTTACGGCTTCATCACGACATTCTACTACTAAAACGGAACCTTCTGCACCGTGTATACGAATGCTTTGTTTGGTAATGATTCCTTCAAAAATGGTTTCGTTTTTAGAATCGTATCCGACTTCAATCGTAATTTTATTTCCTGGCACAAATGTGCTAGAGGAACTTACGTCAAACGTTTCTGTAGCGGGACTTCCATCAATGATGACTATTTTTGCTACCGAGATGCGATTGATCCCTTTTTCCACTTCAATAGATTGTACGTCCATGGCGTCTGGAATAGCACTTCCATCGGTTTTAATATCGAAAGTGACCAATCCGCCACTTGTAATGTTTGTTGATGCGCTCATATAGTTTTAGGTTGGCTTAATGATTGGTGGAAATACCAATTGTTCTCCACCTTTTAATTGTCTGAATTTGTTTAAATCATTGTACTCTGCTACTTGAATGTAATAGTACGGCGTGTTCCAAACCTTGTTTGATAATTGCGGCAAGCTTTCTCCTTGAACAACTTCGACCAAATGTGAAATGTCGGGAGAACTTTCATTGTCTTCTTTTTTTCGCTTGTCAGCAGAAACATATTTTCCGAAGCTTAATGAGATTTTCGCTCTCAGCGGACTTCCATCAGGTTTGAAAAGTGTGTACGTAGTATCAAATGATTTTAATACGCTGTAAAATACCAAATCGCTTCCCCATTGAATTTTTACGAAATTCGGTCTGTGAATATCGCCGTTGTAGGTGTATACAATGTCTTCTAAGGTTTCAATTTCCTTATTGAGATCAGTTCGTTTGTTATCGACAATACCTGTACAATCAATGACAATGTCAAAACTGAGATTGTCGCTTGGTGTGTGTTTGTATTTTTGCGATGTTGTACTTGTATCAATAGGTTGTTGTTCATTGTATTCAATGCTACGACTCCATTTGATTGATTCTGGATTGATCATGAGATTGTACGGATCGCCTGAGACGGCTTGTGTAAAGTCTTCGTCTTTGTATCCTGTTATTTTCATATATTCTAATGCCATAATCGTGCTTTATCGGTTATACTTTTCTCGTTTTTGTGCTTCAGTAATCATGCGACGGCAACTTTCCAATACTTCATTTTTGAGTTGTGAAGTATCATACGCGCTGCGTTTGCTGTGCAAGTTTTCATGAACGGTTTTTATTTCCGTCTTGATGACTAATTCTCTGATTTCTATCGGCATTTTGTACGTTTTGTATACGATTTATGAACTTGTTCCCACATCAAAATACGTGTATGCAAGTTCCATAGTTTCAATCAATATTTCACTTTCCTGCGATTTTAAATCGGACACTGCATAGCTTACGGGATATGCGTTGTGAAATGTCCATTTTTTTAAAACTTTCGCTTCATTATCAAGGAGATTTACAGATACATCTTGCGTTTTTATGGCGGTTGCAAGTCCACCATCAAGTGTATCTGAAAACCATTGAATGAGTGACGATCCTGTTGGAACAATGGCGCGTTTGAGTATTAAATTTTTACTCGAACTCGTCGTTGGCAACCGATATTTGAATCGGTTTTCTCCGCCGCCAGCCACTTCTTCTATGCCCAATTCTTTGCTGATTCCTGAGACTTCTTTAAAAGCCGCATCTTCGCCTTCAAACGAAAGTGAAAAATAGAAACCAACAGGATATGCACTGTTATTATCCATTTGTTATGATGAGTTGTTCGTGTGCAATTTCTAAGGTATCAATTGCCACTTCGTTTCCATCAGATTTCAAATCGGTACTTGTAATTTTGGTTGGCCATGCATTGTTGAGCTGCCATTGCATGGTTACTTTTCCGGCTTCGTCCAATAGTTTTATTAATACCGTTCTACGCTTGATTGTGTTCATAGAAATTTCTGCATGCCATTTCCAAAAGGTATTGTCGTTGACAAAAACGCCGCGTTTCATGGTTACATTTCCATACTTTACAATGCCCGGCATTTTTTCAGTGGAAAAGAGTGTACTATTACTTTTACGGTATTCTATGATTTGATTTTCAACGTCCATTCCAGAAACTTCTTGGAATGCAACGCCTTTCATTTCAGTTCCTAAATCTACTTCGAATCGGAACTTCGGCATGGGCCATGTTGCGCCTTCTTTACTTCCATCATCTGCCATAATCTTATGTTTTTAATGAGTTATACTTTTTGTTTTTTTATACGGTTTCTAGGTATTTATTAACTAGAAGTTGCTTGTTGTTGTTGGAATGTCAGTACAATAAATTCTGCTGGACGTACTACAGCAACTTTGACAGTTACATTCATAAATCCATTTAAAATATCGTCTGAAGTCATGGTGGAACCTAATCCGCATTCTACCGAAAAGGCTGCTGCTGCTGTGGCACCTTGCAATCCTCCTTGTTTCCATATTCCAGTTAGGAAGCTTCCAATCATTGATTTTACACCTTCCCACGTATTTTTGTCATTTGGTTCAAAAACGTACGCTTGCGCTGCTAGTTTACAGGATTGTTCCAAGAAATTCATGGTTCTTCTTACGGATAAGTAACGCCAATCTAAGCTGTTTCCATCTAAGGTTCTGGCACCCCAAATTAGAATTCCAAGTCCATTGAAAAAACGAATCGCGTTGATTGATTTTCCTGAAACTGCATCCACATTTAGGTCTGCTTGTTGCGATTCTGAAAGTTTTATAGGTAAGGATGACGCACCCACCATAGAAGTATTTGCTGGTGCTTGCCATGGACCAACTTCGTTATCCGTTACAGTAATTACTCCAGCCATTCCGCCACTTGGTGGTAACATATTTGCATCGCTCAATACATGATTGATGATGGAACTGTACGTTTTGCTAGAAGTAATGAGTGAATTGTTGTATTGACTCACAGTTAATGGGGTTCCTGAAGGATTTTCAATGTTTCCAATAATCGTATCTACTGTTTGGTTTGGATTGTCTGCTGGACTTAATAATGGTTGTAATTGCTTTACATCGCCACCAAATAGATTGGTATAATCAATGTCGGAAGTCTGCATAATAGTCGTTCCCACAAATGGATAATACGCTGTTCCGTAATTGAGTCCGTTGGCACCAGTGTTGTCACGGAATGCGGTGATGTCGTCCATCCACATTACGGGATCAGGATTTCTTCCTCCAATTACATCAAAAATGGCAACGGCGGTTTGCATTTCTTCTGCTTGTAATAGCATAGAAGCCATCAAGGTTCCGTTATTTGCCACGGAAAGCAATGTCGCTTCTGGACAGATATACATGGTTGGTTCTTGTTCGTTTTTCAACAATGCCAATCCGTTTGTTAAATCGTTCAATTGTACGTTCGGATTTACAATTTGATCGCCTGGTGTCATTGCTTTTCCTGATTGTGCTCCATAACTTCCCACAGATACAATATATGCATCACCGCCACCATTTTCATAGAATAAGCGAATGCTGTTGTACAAATAGTAAATCGTGTTTGGATCGGGCACAATGGAATAGTAGGTGCCATCAATTAACATATAATCACCTTTTTCGGGCTGACTTTTTTCTGCCACCAAATAATACTGCGGACTGTATTGTTTTGCAGGATCTGCGGGTGCAGGAGGATCAGGTAGCATAAAAATTGCTTGAAAATCTGTAAAGGATGTAATTTTGGTCGGCACATTCGTGTACGATTTCCCTTCATACATGGCTTGTGGAGTATATCCTATAAATGCGGGAACTGCGGTTGCTACGGGAACAACAGAATTTCCGAAACCATTTATTTCATTGATATAAACCCCTGGAGATTTAATGGTTGATAAATTCATAAAATAGTAGTTATTAGTTCGTAATAATTTTTTATAAGTACTGAATAAGGCATCTTAGATATATAAGTACACTAAGGATGCTATTGTATGGTCGTCTTGTGTTTGTAAATTTTGTGGATTCGGAATAGGCAATCCTTTGAATATGATTTCCTTTCGTTCGCCTGAAATGGTTTTTTTGGTATTGATTAAATTGAATTGATGTGTTACTTCATTTGTTAATGGAATTTGGATTTGTGATGAAAATGGCAATGCGATATCACCATTTTGTAAGGTAATTTCCGCCGCAGCGGTAAACTGAATGGCTGCGTCTGTACTTTGTATTTCGAGTTGATTGTATTCTTGATTAGATTTGTTGATTATATAATAAACCCACTGTGTTTGGCGTGCCTGCAATTGAATGCTGTAAGCTATAGGATCGTTTGTTTTTTTTGCTTGAATGAGATCTTCAAACTTGATTGTCAATTGTAATGCATGTTGTGTAGCTGCTTTTTGCACAAATGTTTCTTTGAGCATTATACTATTGTTTGAAGCATCACTGTTTGTTTGATCACTTGTAAATGTGAGCACGCCAACTTCGTTCATGGGAATGTCCGTAAAATAGTAGAAATTCTGATCGGTGGTTCTTCCTAAAAATTCAAAAGCCGTTTGCCCAGAAACTTGCGAAATATAGTTTAAGTACGTTTCTAAAGATTGATTGGTGGTGGAATACACTTCAAATCCATCATTTGTTTTGCGTATTGTAAGTCCGTACTTCTGAAATGTGGCTTGCGTTTCTGCGGCAGCTTCATATAGCAAACATTCACAAACGTTTGATGCATAATACGAATGCGACACACTCACGTTGAATAGTAATGTATAGGTTGTATTCATGATTTTTCGTCAGTATTTGTGTTGATGCTTTGTACTGCGGTATCAAATCCTTCTGCTTCGTCAGCGACAATTGTTACGAGTCTCAATTTATAAATGACAGATGGTTGATATTTCGCGCCAAGCGCGGTCCACAAGTTTTGCATCTGCATGTAGTTTTCTCCTTTTTGAAATTCGTACTCCAACTTGCTAATTTCTTTCGGAATTTCAGCACTTTTAGTGGCATCAACCATTTCATTAATTTGAAAAAACTGAATAGATGCATCTAAAAATTTTAAGGCTTCTATATAATTGTCAAAATTGGGTGTAATCAGCGTATACAAGTTATACCGATGGCTTAGCGATTTTCGGACATAATTTCCATCGCTTACTCGTTGATTTTGGTTGTAAAATTGTTTCGTAGTTTCTTGCTCCACGTGAATCAGCGAGATAATGATTTTGTTTTGATTTTCTTTAGGTACAGCGCCTGTTTGATCAATAATAGGATTGATCACTACAACATCGTCATCCAAGCCAAATTTCATTTTGACATATTGGTTGAGTGTTTTTCCTGTAAATTGAAGTGCTTTTTCAATCATGTTGGTAAATGGTTTGGTTAGCTCGCTTGTAGCATGCTAAAATTAATAATACATTGATTGCACACAGTGAAGTAGGCGTATACGATTCATGTACATTTTGTAGTCGCACAAAATTTTCCGTAGACAAAACGTAGACAACATGAAATTTAGAACAATACAAATGCTGTATTGTAGCTCATATTATAGATGCTTTTATAATTATTTGGGGGAGAAGATATCAGCAATACTTCCTCACAAAAGATAGGAAATTATTGTGAATGAATTGAGTAGTTATTTTAATAAGTTAGCTGTGAGAATACACTATGTTATTCTTCATATTTAGAAGGTGGCAAACTCATTGCTTGTGGATATTTTTTCTTTCGGCTTGCACGGTAATCTTCTTTGGCTTTTTCGAGTTGTCCCAATTGCTCATAACAATATCCGCGACTGTATTCTGCTTTTCCATCGACAAAGGCACGTGCTTTAATGACTCGCGAAAGGTTTTTGATAGCAGCTTCGTAGTCTTTATTAATCAAATCGATAATACCAATATTTTGAACCGAGAGAAAGTCTCTAGGATTGGTTTCTAAAATTTTTTCAAAAATAACGCGCGCCTGTGCATATTGTTGTTTTACAAACAAGTCGTACGCTTCTTGATGTTTTTCTTTTACTTCTTTGCTGCTTAAATAGGATTTAAATTTGAGTTTCCCCATCACTTCTTTTTTTGCATCTACCAGTTTTTTGCTATACGTATTGTATGCAATTCCAGTATCCAACACTTTCAACATTAAATCACTGTCTTTGTAAAACTCATACATCGTATTGGCTTTCGTTTCCCATTCGTTAATATCTCTTGGATTGTATTTAGAATAACGATGCATAGCATTCAGCAAACTTGCGGTATCTTTTCGTTTTGCATAAATCTTTTTCAACATGTAATAATTGGTCTTAAATGCTGGGAAAATATCAAAAACTTGTTCCGAATAGTATTGTGCACTATCTAAATTATCTTTTACATTTAAAAAGATTTCTGCTTTAAATGATTTTACCAACAACGCATCTACATTGTATGATTTTGATTCGTTTAAAATTTTCAACGCTTCGTCATATTGCTTTGCTTTGATGGCGTAATTTGCTAAAAACACATTATTTACCGTTCCTACATAACTCAATTGCGGATAGTTTGTCCATTGTTTTTTGACACTTTCAAAGCTATTTTTAAGCTTCTTATCACTAAATAACGTTTTGCCCATTAAATCGGTTCGAAGATTACGCTGCAATTGATACGCACTCAGTATCGCATAATTAGAAGCTGTACTCACCACACTGAATAAAAACAAAATCCCAAACAACGCGTATGGTAATTTTTTGTTGGAAGTTGCAGGTTGATCGCTTTTTTTTGAGCGTGTAAAAGCAATTAGCAAACTTACCGTGAAAATAAAATAAAACTGAATTGGTGGTCGCTCTAGCGGAAAGTTTAAAAGTGCGTCAAACGTATACGAAGCCGCTACTAAAAAAATAGCGAAATACACCCATTGCATTTCATACGAAGTTTCGGTGCGCATCAACTTAAAAAACCAGAGCAATGGAAACACAAATAAGCTTACATACAACAAAAAACCTACAATTCCAGTCTCAGCAAGTTTTTCTAAAAAATCATTGTGTGCTCGTCTTGGATTGGCGAACGCACCTTTATTATTATTGAAGTTTTGATAATGCTCTCTTTTACCAACTGCTTTGTAATTTCCGTAGCCAACACCTAAAATTGGACTTTTCTTAAAGTTTCTAATTGCCAAAGCCCACAGTGAAAACCGCCCAGAACTAAGATTCGATTTCTTTTGAATGGTAATGGTATTGTTTGCTATTTTACCTTCTTTTACAGCACTATTTTCCGCAATCGTCTTTCCTTTATAAAAATCAATATTCTTTGGGTTGAGCATGTCATCCAAAGAATTCATAGTGCCTTTTTCAATTTTATTCACATTGACCACCATTAAAATGACAAACAACGGTGTCAATGCTAAAATGATGGTTTCTTTTTTTAAAGAAGCTGTATTTTTCTTTTTGATAATTCCGAAGAGTAAAAAACCAAGGATGCAAAGGAACATAAAACTCAACGAAACCATGGCCGATCTTGAACCTACTAAAAATAGTGCCATCATCCCTAAAATGATTGCAAGGAGCGAAGTATATTTCCAAATTTTGGTAAAATGAATAAAACCATATATCAATAATGGCAACTGCACCGCAATAAAAGCAGTATAAATGTTCACATTGGAAAATCCACTTCGAAGTCCATTTACAAACTCCAACGATCGCATCAATGCTGCATTTCCATAAAAATAATTTACAGCGCGCCAACCATAAAACCCTACCAAAACGATAGAAACTTTACAGGCAAATACAAAAAATGCCTTCGGGTTTTTTCTCACGAAAGTGTACACGCAAAAAAAGGCAACTATAATATTTACAAAACGCGACAAGTGTACCAAACTTTCACTTGCATTAATAGCGGTAATCATGGACAAACAACCTACAGTAAAAAATCCTGCCAGCAACCCGAGATACAATTTTGCGGTTTTCTGTAACTGAAATGCTTGAAAAAAATGGTTGTTTTTTACAATAAAAATCAACGCAACAATATTGAGTAACGACACATACAACCATTGTGGCGCATCATAATCCATGGCATTTAGCAAAGGAATAAAACACGACATCATATACAAGAGTAGAAAAACATGTGCAATGATCAATTGATTTGGAAGTTGGTTTGTTGCGGAAGCCGCGTTGCTTTTAGGCTTGTTTTTAGGCATTGCTTGGATTTTTACGTCATGAAAAATACTAATTTTCACCGTGTAAGTCAAATGAATTCTAACGACTATTAGTCATGACTTTCAAAACAAATAAAGAGAAAAATATTGAAATCTGATAAAATGTTTTTTAAAAGAATAGAAGAAACCCGATTAAACGCATCAATACAACGTTGATTGCTGTTACAATAACAACGTATTTATTATAAAAAGTGATAAAGGATTCTACGAATAGTTAGTATCTTTGCAATGCAAGAAAAAGAGAGTATGATGGAAAAAGAAATTATGTTAGATATTGAAAAAATACGCAAAGATTTTCCTGTGCTTCATCGTGAAGTCAATGGAAAACCATTAGTATATTTTGACAACGCTGCAACTTCACAAACGCCACAGCAAGTCATTGATTGTATTGTGGATTATTATTCTCGCTACAACGCGAATATTCATCGTGGCGTACATACCTTGAGTCAAGAAGCGACCGATGCGTATGAAGAAGCACGTATCAAAATACAGCAACATTTCAACGCGGCAAAACCGTATGAAATAATCTTAACCTCAGGAACTACCGATAGTATTAACTTAGTAGCAAACGGTTTTTCGTCTTTCTTGGAAAAAGGAGATGAAATTATTGTTTCAGCATTAGAACACCATTCTAATATTGTGCCTTGGCAAATGTTGTGTGAGCGTACGGGCGCTGTTTTAAAAGTAATTCCGATGTTTGAAAGTGGACAGTTAGACATGGAAGCATACACGTCTTTACTCAATAAAAACACAAAATTGGTGTTTTGTAATCATGTGTCAAATGCATTGGGAGTGATCAATCCGATAGCATTTATCATAGAAAAAGCACACGAAGTTGGTGCAGCCGTTTTAATTGATGGCGCGCAAGCAGCTCCACATATCAAAGCAGATGTGCAAGCACTAAATGTAGATTTCTACGTAGCTTCTGCACACAAAATATGCGGTCCAACGGGCGTTGGTGTGTTATACGGAAAAGAAGATTGGTTGCACAAATTGCCACCATACAGAGGCGGCGGCGAAATGATTGACCAAGTAACGTTTGAAAAAACAACGTATGCAGGTTTGCCACACAAATTTGAAGCAGGAACACCCAATATTTGTGGCGTTATTGCTTTTGGCGCTGCGTTAGACTATATGAATGACATCGGTTTTGAAGCCATTGCGGCGTATGAAAACGAATTATTGGAATATGCCACTGAAAAATTACTGGCCATTGGCGATGTTACTATTTATGGAACAGGTGCAAAAACGGCGGTGATTTCTTTTAATATAGAAAACATTCATCCGTACGACATTGGTACCATTGTAGACAAACTCGGAATCGCAGTGCGGACAGGACATCACTGCGCACAACCAATAATGGATTTCTATAAAATTCCAGGAACGGTAAGAGCTTCATTTTCGTTCTATAATACCAAAGAAGAAATTGACGTTTTTATTGAAGCTGTACAGAAAGCTAAAATGATGCTTTCGTAAAAACGAATATAAAATACCGCTTATCGACAGAATCGACCTATTGGTCGATTCTTCTTTTTTGTAGTAAACTGAAAATCAACCCTGTATTTCGTCGATAACGTCAGTAATTTTCACTTGTAATCTAAAAATGACAAAATGTTATATTTGTAACAATTGTTCTGTAAAAATGCTATTTATCTAAAAAATTAGCAAAAACCTTAAAATATTCTTAAAAAAAACTAGTTTTGACAGATTTTTATTAACCCTAATACACAAATAATTTAATTATGAAAAAACTTCTAGTAAGCATGTTCGCGCTTGGCGCAATCATGGTGTCTTGTAGCGATGACCAGGCTGTAAACACAAATGACTTAGAGCAGCAAAAAGCAGATATGAGTGACTTCTACTTATATACTGAGAACACTGAAAAAGCAGCTGGAGGCTGTTATTCAATGCAAAAATTAAATGCACAGCTTGACAAAAATCCTGAGTTATTTGAAAAAATGTATGACATTGAGAAAAAGTTTCGACAAAACTCAATAGCTCAAAGACCAGGAAATGGTAACGGCGGCGGTAACAACGGCGGCGGCGGCGGAGATCCAGAACCACCAACAGATAACTTAGGTGTGGTAACAATTCCTGTGTATGTACATGTTGTATATAGCAACAGCAATGAAAATATTAGCGATGCGCAGATCAATTCGCAAATGGCGGTATTGAATGATGACTTTAGAAGAACAAATAATGATGCAAACCAAACGCCATCTTTATTTGCTCCCGTAGCGGCAGATACTGAAATTCAGTTTAGCTTAGCAGGAACATTCAGATACTCAAACTCAAGAACTTCTTGGGGAACAAATGACTTAGTAAAAGCTACATATCCACCAGTAACACCATCAACTCACATGAATATTTGGGTGTGTAACATTGGAGGTGGAATCTTAGGATACGCGCAATTCCCAGGTGGAAGTTCAGCAACTGATGGTATTGTAGTAGGACCACAATTTTTTGGAACTACAGGTTTTGTAGCATCTCCATTTGACGAAGGTAGAACGACAACTCACGAAGTAGGTCACTACTTAAATCTACGTCACATTTGGGGAGACGGAAGATGTAACAGAGATGATTTTGTTTCTGACACACCAACTTCTGACAGACCAAACTACGGATGTCCTTCATTCCCAACAACACACTGTCGTTCAACAGACATGACTATGAACTACATGGATTATACTAACGATGCGTGTATGAACATGTTTAGTGAAGGTCAAAAAGCAAGAATGCGTGGTGTATTAGTTTCAGGTGGCGCAAGAGCTAGCTTAGTAAACTAACCTATATAGTGCTAAATTTAAATTTAAGAAAGACGTCATTATTGGCGTCTTTTTTTGTATTATTATACGAACCGAATTTTAAACCCATTCATCATGAAATATCTACTAGTTCTATTCTCCATCACACTATTTGCTAAAGGTTGTAATGATAAAAATCCCGATGAGGAAACTCTAAAAAATGCCCAAGACAAAATTTCTATCCAGTATGAAGCGTCTACGCGAGGATTTTATCAAAAAATAAATTTGACCAAAGAACTATTTTCTCTGACCAAAATTCGTGGTGGCAAAGTTTCTGTACAACAAGAAGTTTCTGAGGAAGATTGGAACGAAATTGTAACACTTCTTGATAAGATAGATGCTGAAAAACTCAAAAAAAATTATATGAATGCAGACGATGTTGGACGAGATGCCGTTATTCCTGCAATATTGCAAATTAGTTACAAAGAAAATGTAGTTACCAATGTAGAGTTTGGACATGGAAATCCGCCCAAAGCACTTGCCGCACTCATGACAAAAATTGAAGCAATGGCAAATGCAGTTGACAAACCGTAATAGTTGTTGTATTTTTGCGTCTAATAAACCATTGTGTAAAGGAAGAAGAAATGACGATACAAGAAATACAAGACGAAATTGTAGACGAATTCAGCATGTTTGACGATTGGATGCAACGGTATGAATACATGATTGACCTCGGAAAATCATTGCCTTTGATTGATGAAAATCTTAAAAAAGACGAAAACCTCATCAAAGGTTGTCAAAGTAAAGTATGGGTTCATGGAGAAATGAATGACGGGAAACTCGTATTTACCGCAGATAGTGACGCCATTATTACCAAAGGAATCATTGCGATTTTAATTCGTGCATTTTCCAATCAACATCCAGCAGCTATTATTGATGCCAATACCAATTTTATTGATGAAATTGGCTTAAAAGAACATTTGTCACCAACACGTGCCAACGGATTGGTGAGTATGATCAAACAACTAAAGTTATACGCAATCGCGTATCAAACACAACTCAATTAACATGTCAGAAACAACGATAGATACAGACGCTTTAGGCGAAAAAATAGTACGCGTTTTAAAAACAATTTACGATCCAGAAATTCCAGTAGATATTTACGAATTAGGATTAATTTACGATGTTTTTATCAATGAAAACTTCGATGCAAAAATTTTAATGACGTTGACATCACCAAATTGTCCTGTTGCAGAAACGCTTCCGCTAGAAGTAGAAGAAAAAGTAAAATCGCTCAAAGAAATCAACAATGCTACCGTTGAAATTACCTTTGAACCGCCATGGGACAAAGATTTAATTAGTGAAGAAGCAAAACTAGAATTAGGTTTACTATAACTATGGCAGACGAAATCATCAATAGAGTAGCGCAGAGCAAATTGGTTACTTTCAACTTGGAAGATTATTATCCAAATGGTGCGCGTGTGCAATTTGACATTTCTGGCTGGTTGATGGAAGGATTGATTCTTCGCGAAAAAGAATTCCGAAATCATGTTGCCGAACACGATTGGTCACAATATCAAGGAAACTATATAGCGTTGCATTGTAGTACAGACGCTATTATTCCTGCATGGGCATACATGTTGGTGAGCGTATATTTAACGCCTTTTGTCGAAAAAGTTATTATTGGTTCGTTAGAAAATCTAGAAACGTCCATTTACCAAGATATCATCCGAAATTTAGACGTTTCGGCATATCAAGATGCACCTGTAATTATAAAAGGTTGTGCCAACAAACCTATACCAGACAACGCCTACGCGATGATGGTTGCCAAATTACACGGTGTGGCAAAAAGCATTATGTATGGCGAAGCTTGTTCGTCGGTTCCTTTGTACAAGAAGCAGAAAAAATCTTAAAACTTCATTTAATTTACTGATTATCATTTGTTTAAATAAATTATTTTAGTTTTGTAAACTAATGTTCAAATTTTATATTTGCCCTCGCAAAAATAAAAAGGTTGTGAAATAAATTCTTACATTAGCTATGATAACTAATGTTTACAAAAAATCATTTTACATCACTCATAAACAAATAAAAATAAACAAATGAAAAAAATCGTATTTGCTATTGCACTATGTGTAGGATTAAGTTCAATGAATGCGCAAACTGCGGAAGAATTGAAAGCACAAAAAAAGGAAAAACAAGCAGCCGCCGATGCTTTGCAAGCAGAAGCTAATGCAATTCAAGCACAAATTGATGCACTTCCAGGTTGGAAAGTAGGTGCTTTTGGAACTATTGGTGGAAGTCTTTCAGAATTCAACAATTGGTATGCGCAAGGTGTGCCAAACAACGCTTCAGGAAACATCGGATTTACCGTAAACGCGTATTCAAACTTAAATCAAGAAAAATTCTTTTGGAACAATAGTTTAAATGTAAACTTAGCGTGGGTAAAGTTAGACGACAAAGACGATCCAACGGATAGCGACAAATTCAGAGAAGCAACAGACGTATTCAACGTGAGTTCCTTATACGGACGCAAATTGAGCGATAAATTTGCAATTTCTGGATTGATGGAATACAGAACCACGTTACTAAGCAACTTCAACGATCCTGGATACTTAGATGTTGGTGTTGGTGGAACTTGGACGCCAATTTCAAACTTAATCGTAGTAATTCATCCATTAAACTACAACTTTGTATTTAGTGATAATGATACTGTATTCGAATCTTCGTTAGGTGCTAAAATTGTAGCAGATTATACAAGAAGTATCGGAGCCATCAACTTTAAAACCAACTTATCAATGTTCCAAAGTTATGAAAGCAGCGACTTATCAAACTGGACATGGACAAACTCATTCAGCTACACGTTGTGGAAAATGATTGGTGTTGGTTTTGATTTCGGATTAAGGCAAAACAAGCAAGAAGCGGTAAACTTCAATCTTGCACAAGGAAATGCAGGAACTACGTTTGACAATGTAGATAACAAATTACAATCATACTGGACTATTGGTTTGAGTTACAAACTATAAATAACATACCAAGCTCATATACAAAGCGTTTCCATTGGAAGCGCTTTTTTTTTAAACTAGATTTTAAAATATTTTGCATTCAGAATTTGCCTTAAAGTCGCAGACCTTTTATTTTTGGCGCTTTATTTTTTAAAACGAAGTACTCACTATGAAAACTGCACTAACGCTCTGCCTATTGTTCATAAGCACATTGGTTACTGCACAGGAATTACAAACATCGAAAGTAGTAAAAGCTACTATCATAGGTTCTGCTAGAATTCAGGAATCATACACACCAAAAGATACGATTCCGAAAGGTTGGCGATCTCGCGGGAATATTTCGTTTCTTTTCAATCAGACCGTATTTTCTAATTGGGCAGCTGGAGGTGAAAATACCATTTCGGGAACTTTGGGTATTACGTATGATTTGAATTACCATCAAGAAAAGTGGGATTGGGACACAAGAATTGTAGCAGCATACGGTTTGATACAAACGCGAAACAGTGAATTTGCTAAAAAAACAGACGATCGTTTTGAGTTGAATTCTGTCATTGGTAAAAAAGGAAAAAACAATTGGTTTTACTCGGCATTTTTGAACTTCAGAACACAAATGACCAAAGGATTTCGATTTGAAACAGACGAAAACGGAAAAGAAATTCGCACACAAAATACCAATATTTTGTCGCCAGCATACATTTCGTTTGGACCTGGATTGTTATGGAAAAAAGGTGATAACGCTAACTTCAATCTTGCGCCTGCAACTTCCAAAATGACGATTGTAGATCCTAATTTTACCTTGCCAAACTCCGCATATTTTGGCGTTGCAGAAGGGAACAGTCTTCGGTACGAATTGGGAATGTATGCTTCTGGCTATTATAAATTTACGTTGTTTGAAAATATTGTTTTGGAAAACATTCTCAACGTGTATTCCAACTATTTAGAAAAACCTGAAAATATAGATCTTGATTTTACGGTAAATGTCATCATGACGATTAACAAATATCTTTCTGCAAACATTAACTTTCAAACTATTTACGATGACAATGCGTTCCGAGGCTTCCAAACGCGTGAAGTATTAGGGATTGGATTGAATTATGGGTTTTAACAATAAATCTTTTTCATAGTGCTTCTCAATATTACTTTTCTTCATTTTATTTCGAAAAATCATCCGAGGTGACGTGTGGGAATGACGATTTTTTTGATGCGTCTTTGCGAGAATTTTACAAAAAATTCGTGGCAATCTGTTCATCTCAAATACAAATTTGCGTATGATTTTATCAGATTGCTTCACTACGTTCGCAATGACGCATCAAAGGAGTTTCCGTAAAAAGATAAAAAATCTACAATCAAAAATCGTAAATCACTACGTTAACGGACTTCTTCACACAAAAACAACTTCCATTAACACAAATCCAAAAATCGAGTAAACACAAGTATTTCCAGCGTTTTTTAGGTTAACAATCGGTTAACGAATGTGTTTTGTATGGCTACTCATCTTCGAATTGCTACTTTTGAATTGTTGAAACTGCCAACGAACCAATAATACATGAAAAACAAAATCACCATATTAATCATCGCGTCTATTGCTACGTTACTGGCGCTTTCTGGCATTCAAGCCTATTTGGTAGAAAACGCGTATCAGCTCAAAAAGCGTGCATTTATCAAAGAAACAGACGATGCAATTTCAGATATTGACAACCATCCTGAATTGGATTCATTGGTTGATATTTTAGGAGAAGAGTTGCAAATTCACTTGAGCGATTACAAAAATGGGCGTATCAGCAAAGCTGAGGTAACTCGTAAGCTTCAAACAAGCGGTGATAGTGTGAACACTTTCTACATGGAACGTTACCGGAAAGAATTGGAAACCATTAATTTAGGCTACGAAATTCGCTATCAGCGACAACTTTCAAGCATTATATTATTTGATGGACAAGAAACAGACAGTATTTTTCCGTATGCAACGAAAAAACATGTGACGATTTTAGGGGATGATTTTAACAATGAAAATTCGAGTGTCATCAAAAGTTCACGAACGTATACGGAGTTTGCGTATGTAGCGCAAGAAAACGATAGCGTGTTTACAAAATCACTCGATTTAGAATTAAAAATGCGCGATGTCATTTTAATTGTCGATTGGCAAAGTATCGTATTCCGCCGTATGGGAATCTTGCTTGTATTTTCAGTGTTGCTAATGTTGTTTGTGGTGGGATTGCTCTATTATTCGATTAAAAATTTAATCAAACAGAAAAAAATTACAGAAGTAAAAACCGATTTCATCAACAATATTACACACGAATTAAAAACGCCGTTGGCAACCTTAGGTGTCGCTTCCAAAAGCTTAAAAAACAAGGAAATTCGCAATTCTGCGGAAGCGTTCGATCACACCTTAAATATTGTAGACAGACAAAATACGCGCTTGCAAAAACTCATCGATCAAGTATTAACGAACAGTCTCAGTGCCAACGACATTGTATTATCGAAAGATTCCGTGATAGACAACGCGTATTTTGAAGATTTAATTGCAGATTTTCAACTGTCTACACAACAACGTAATTTAACGATTATAAACAATGTATGCAGAGAAGAAGTATTATTGCGAATAGACACATTTCACTTTACCACGGCACTTTTCAATATTTTAGAAAACGCGGTGAAATATGGAAATCCTCATACAGAAATTATCATTGAAACCTTGCTAAAAGGCAACGAATATTGCATTCAAATTACGGATAATGGCGTGGGAATTGCAACAGAAGATCAAGCACAAATATTTGACAAATTTTACCGCGTAAGTCACGGAAATGTACACAATGTCAAAGGTTTGGGACTTGGATTGTATTACACAAGTCAAATCGTAAATGCACACGACGGCACTATTACTGTAAAGAGCGAATTGTCAACAGGAACCACTTTTACCATCTTAATACCAATTAACTAATGCAAAAAACCAACATTTTACTCGCAGAAGACGATTATGATTTTGGAAGTATTTTAAAACAATACTTAATGATTCACAATTTTAATGTGACTTGGGCAACCGATGGAGAAGAAGCATTGACGCTTTTTACTTCAGATAAACATCAAGAAGAAAATGCCTTTGATATTTGCGTATTTGATGTGATGATGCCAAAATTGGACGGTTTTTCATTAGCAGAAAAAGTGATTCAACACAACCCAGAAATTCCCTTTATCTTTTTGACAGCCAAGAAGATGAAAGAAGATAAAATACGAGGATTAAAACTCGGAGCCGACGATTATATCGTCAAACCATTTGAAGCTGATATTTTGGTATTACGCTTGCAAAACATACTGAAACGAACGCAAAAACAGCGAATTTCATCAAAAAACGAACAGCAATACGCAATTGGAAAGTATGTATTTGACAGCGTAAATTATCAATTGAAATTCAATGGAGAAACCCAACGAATTACTGAAAAAGAAGCGCAACTCATTCAGTATTTCTACGATCACAAAAACCAACTCATCAAACGAGAAGACGTTCTTGAACATGTGTGGGGAAATGACGATTTCTTTTCTGGAAGAAGCATGGATGTATTCATCAGCCGACTTCGGAAATACTTTAAAAAAGATGCAGCCATCGCTATTGAAAGTACGCGTGGTGTCGGATTGACTTTTAAAATCGTCACAGATTAAATTAAACATTCATCAAAATTTAAAAATAGAACAAATGAAAAATTTACTCATAACAACAATCTTAATGCTGGCATTTCACATAGGATTTGCACAAGAAGAACCACCAACACCACCAACGCCGCCAAATTCATCTTCAAACTACAGTAGTTCTATGAAAAGTAGTGGCAAAAATGGAAGTACTTCTGTGTCCGTTAGTCAAACAGATGACGATTATAAATTCCGAGCGCGTTTTCCAAAAAACAGATATGCAAAATTGAAAACGCTCATTGAAAACACACTTGGCGGAAAAAATATGGACATTGGAAAAGGATATTCCAAATGGAGCAATGACGAAAAGGTATATTATGTGAAGCTGACAGAGAAAAACTTACGCATGACGGTTGACTTAAATGTGGCTTCGCCAGATTTGGCAGCGAAAATCAGTGCTTTGGGAAAAGATGCTAAGCTTATTATTTCTGGAAGTACTGTAAAAGTTGAGCGTGAACGCATGCAACGTAAAGCAGATCGTATGCGCGTAGAAGCAGATCGTATGCAACGTGAAGCAGAGCGATTGGAACGACAAGCATTGCGTGAAGCAGAACGTACAAAAAGAATGGCACAACGCGAAAAAGAACGCATGCAACGCGAGCAAGAACAGATAAAACGCGCTGCGAAACGTGTAGAACGTGAAGCCAAACGCGTAGAGCGCGAAGCAAAACGATTGGAAGAACAAGCACGTCACAAAGGTGGCGTGAGTTCTTACATCAAACGTTTGTTGGACGATCCGAAAACAAAATACACGGCAACTTCTGGCGCAAATCTGAATTGGATTTGGCCAGAAGTTCAAGAAAATCTCTTGGCGTCTTTACTAGAAGATAATTTAATCAAATCTACCGCTGAAGTAACGTTTACCACAGAGAAAGATCGCATGTATAGCAACGGTGCAGAACTTACAGCAACGCAGTATGAAAAGTACAACAGTATGCTTCGCAACGCAGGAATTCAGTCAAATGCTGATTTTTCATTTTACAAACAAGCAGATCATATTGTGGTCATTGGTCTAAATGCACGGATTAAAAAAGTATTTAACGATTTACACAAAAAAGGACATATTGCTTCTACTGATGAAGCCATAAAGCTTTTGATTGATGGAAATAGCATCACAAAAAACGGAACTGTTTTAGGGAAAGAAAAAGTAGCTGCCTACAATGCCATTCTTCGTGACAACGGCATTATTCCTGCGCCTGGAAAATATATTGAAATGAAAAAAGCAGGAAGTTATCGTTTGGGCTATAGCTTGGGAAGCAAAGGAATTGTGGGGACTTGGATTGAAGAAAAGCGTTAATAAAAAAAGAGCCTATACAAATAGACTCTTTACATTCAGTACATAGTATCAAAAATACTATCTGTCAGTTGGTGCATTAATAGGATCTTTTGGTGGACAAACGTAACACCAAGTTAATTTTGTTGGATTTGTACAACTTAAAATATCGTCAGATTTTCCCGGAGCTGCTCCTCCAATTTTTTTAACAGTTAAATCAGATACTGATTTTTTGTTTAACGCCAATTTTTTCAAATTTTTTTTCATAATGTAAACTTTAATAAAGGTTTATACTTGTGTTCAATCAAAAAGAAGTTGCGCTTTTTTAAAATTGTTACCCAATAAGAAGAAATTACACCAATTTTTCTATGAGAAGCGAAGTTGCTTTGGCAGTATAGCACACTGCGAATGATTTGCATAGCCGTAGCTACGGAAAATAGTCGCAAGGAAATAAGAATGCTGAATGAACGAGCTTATTTGTTGCACCTTATAGTAGAATTGGTATTACTCATTCTGTGTATTGTATTGCTCTAAAAAGAAAAATTGTAATGCAGCATAAAAAAAAGGAAATACTCACAAGCATTTCCTTTCGTTTGAAGTCAAAGTTATGTCAATTCCTCGTAATCTGGATACAAGAAATTATTATATGGAAAACGCGTTACATGAATTTCACGAACTACATTGTATACTTTTCGTTTAAACTCATCTAAGTTTTCTTTGTTGATGGCGGAGATGAACAAGACTTCTTCTGCAGAAGAGTTCATCCATGTTTTTTTCCAATCATCTAATGTGTAATGTGCTTTGGTTTTTTCGGTAATCAAATCATCACTCTCAATAGTTTCATGCGTGTAGGCATCAATCTTGTTAAAAACCATAATAGTAGGTTTATCAGCACTTTTTATCTCACTTAAAATCTGATTCACAGAAGCAATATGATCTTCAAAATTTGGATGTGAAATATCTACGACATGCAATAACAAATCGGCTTCGCGCACTTCGTCTAAGGTACTTTTGAAAGAATCGACTAATTGTGTGGGTAACTTTCGGATAAATCCAACCGTGTCACTCAATAAAAAAGGTAAATTTCCAATGACTACTTTGCGCACCGTTGTATCAAGCGTTGCAAACAATTTATTTTCGGCAAATACGTCACTCTTACTAATGACATTCATTAAGGTAGATTTTCCAACATTGGTATATCCAACTAGAGCGACTCTAACTAATGCGCCTCTATTGCCACGTTGAACCGCCATTTGCTTATCAATCGTAACCATTTTTTTGCGCAATAAAGCAATCTTGTCACGCACAATACGTCTATCGGTTTCAATCTCCGTTTCTCCAGGACCACGCATTCCAATTCCTCCTCGTTGACGTTCCAAGTGTGTCCATAAACCTGTCAATCGTGGTAATAAATATTGGTACTGTGCCAATTCTACTTGTGTGCGTGCATAACTTGTTTTAGCACGTTGCGCAAAAATATCTAAGATCAATCCCGTTCGGTCAATAATCTTACATTTCAATAAGCGTTCAATATTTTTTTGTTGTGAAGGAGACAATTCATCATCAAAAATAACGGAGCCAATATCATTTGACTTTACAAATTGTTCTACGTCTTCCATTTTTCCCGTTCCGATAAATGTTTTCGGATTCGGAATATCAATCTTCTGTGTAAAACGTTTTACGACTTCACCGCCAGCTGTGTACGTTAAAAACTCAAGCTCGTCCAAATACTCTTTTGATTTGGCTTCATCTTGATCTTTCGTAATTACTCCAATAAGGACGGCGCGCTCGTACGCAATGGTTTTCTTCTCTAGCATAGATAAAATTAAAAGACAAAGTTACACATTTCCTTTGTTGATTTTAGTACTTTTATGCTTATAAACTAACATAATAGGTTTTAATGGAGAAAAAAAATACGATTCGGAAATATCATACAGTAGCATTTTATAATCTTGAAAACTTATTTGATACTTTGGACGATCAGTATGTGTTGGATAATGATTTTTTGCCAAATTCGGATCGTAATTGGACACCCGAACGTTATGAAAAGAAAATTTACAAACTCGGAAGTGCCATTTCAAGTTTAGGACCTGAAGAAGCTCAAAATGCACCTGTACTCTTAGGTGTTGCTGAGGTAGAAAATAAAAAAGTGCTTCGAGATTTGGTGGAATCCAAGAAGCTTCAAGAATATGAGTATGATTTTGTGCATTACAACTCACCAGATGAGCGAGGTATAGATGTTGGTTTATTGTACCAAACAGAATATTTTGAAGTAATTACATCAGAATCCATTCCTGTACTATTATATGATGAAGAAGGCAAGCGCGATTTTACACGTGATACATTATATGTAAAAGGATTGCTCAATAACGAATGCATTCACATCTTTGTCAACCATTGGTCTTCTCGCAGAGACGGAGTTGATGAAACGGCGCACAAACGCATCAAAGCCGCAGAAACCGTTCGTGAAAAAATAAATTACATTCAAGCCGAAGAACAAGATCCGCACATTATTATTATGGGCGATTTTAATGACGATCCCACAAGTGACAGTGTGCATAAGTATTTAATGGATACCGATTTATACAATCCGATGGAAAAATTGTTGACCTTATATAAAGGTAGTTTAAACTACAAAGGAGAATGGAATCTATTTGATCAAATTATCTTCACTACAAATTTCTTCGATTACAAAAAAAGCACACATAGTTTTGCTTCCGCAGATATTTTCGACGAACACTTTTTAGCACAGTGGAAAGGCAAATACAAAGGCAATCCTTTCAGAACTTACGCTGGCAGAAAATATTTAGGCGGATACAGCGATCACTTCCCAGTGTACATACAATTGAAATTCAATAACTAAACGGCTATTTTTTCAACTAAAGTGTTAAAGTAAAGTTAAGTTTATATTTTTTTACTATTTTTAGGGCTACTAACTATTAACCAACTTTTTTATGAAAAAATTTACCTTGTTATGTATGCTAGCGTTGTTCAGTACGTTTGCATATTCTCAAGTACTAAATCAGGCTGCTGGTTGGCCGAATACCAACTGGTCGGTCACTGGAACATATAATGCTGATCCAGGCGTTTTTGAAGCCGATCCAACATTGTCAGCAAACTTTGCTTATGACGATGATGATGCAGGTAGTACGAGTGCAGATGACATTGCTGCTGAATCGCCTGTTATAGATGTTTCTGCTGCATTTACAGCAGGAGAAACTTGGCTAATTGTAGATGTTGATTACACATTCAATCAGCTAGGAGCTACATTAAATTTAGAATATTGGGATGCTGATGCAGCCGCTTGGGTTGTATGGCAAGAATTTGGTGCAACTGCCGATCAACCTTTCGGAGACTTTTGTACTGGAGGAAGAGATTCTTTTACAAGTGACCCTTTAAATGTCTCAGGATTTACCGCTACACAACAAACAGGATTCCGTTATCGTTTATCTTATAATGATAATGGTGGTTGGCAATGGGGCTTTTGCTTCGATGCGCCAACAATCACCTCTGCGACTCCGCCTTCTTGTATAGACGTTTCCAATTTAGCAGTGGCTAATGTAGGCGCAACATCAATAGATGTTAGCTGGGATGCGAATAATGGAGAAACAGCATGGGAAGTTGCTATTCAACCAGCAGGAACAGGTGTTCCTACAGGTGCAGGAACTGCTGTGACGACCAATGCTCCATATTTGGCCACAGGATTAATGCCTGCTACTGCGTATGAAGTATATGTGCGCGCAGATTGTGGCGTAGACGGATTTAGTAACTGGGTAGGACCAATTAACTTTACAACATTAAACTTACCTCCGCCAGCTCCAGTAGGTGTAACATGTCCTTCAGGATCTTCAACGTTCTTATTTACAGAAGATTTTGAAGTTGATCCACCAGCAGGTTGGACAGGAACAGGTTTTGACGGTTCTAATGGAAATTGGGACATTACTGCCGGAGGAGCAAACTCTGGAGGAACAGGACCATCGGCTTCTTTCAATGGAGGAAATCACTTAGAATATGAAGCATCAGGAAATTCATCGACGATTGCATCTGCAATAAGTCCAGCAATAGATTTATCTACGGCGACTGATGCCGCAGAATTAACTTTTTTCCTTCATGCATTTGGAGATGATATAGGAACCTTGAATGTAAATGTAGGAACAAGTGCAACAGGTCCTTTCAATACAGAATTAACATGGTCAGGAGATATACAAACTGCAGATACAGACGCATGGGTTCCCGTAGGAATTGATTTAACTGCATACTTAGGACAAGTTATTTATATAGAATTTAGCTATGGAGGAACAGGTGCAGGATTTGAAGGAGATTTATCCATAGATTTTATGCGTGTTGAAACATGTGGCTCTTTCTGTATTGCTCCAAGTAATATTTCTGCTGCAAACATCACAACAACATCAGCAGACATAAGCTGGGATGCCAACAATGGAGAAACAGCATGGGAAATAGCAATACAACCCGTAGGAACAGGTGAACCAACAGGTGCAGGAACGGCAGTAACTACAAATGCTCCGTACATGGCTACAGGTTTAAACGGTTCTACAACATATGAAGTATACGTGCGAGCAGATTGTGGACCTAATGGATTTAGCATTTGGGCTGGACCATTCACATTCACAACAGATAACTTGCCTCCACCAGCTCCGGTTGGGGTAACATGTGCTTCAGGAACTTCTACTTTTATTTTTTCAGAAGACTTTGAAGACGATCCACCATCAGGTTGGACAGGAACAGGATTTGACGGTTCTAACGGAAATTGGGATATTACTGCTGGAGGAGGAAACTCTGGTGGAACAGGACCATCCGTATCTTTCAGTGGTGGAAATCACTTAGAATATGAAGCATCAGGAAACTCATCGGCAATTGCATCTGCAATAACTCCAGCAATAGATTTATCTACAGCAACTGATGGGGCAGAATTATCATTTTATCTTCATGCTTTTGGAGCAGATGTAGGAACTTTAAATGTAAATGTTGGTACAAGTCCAACAGGACCATTTACCAATGAATATGCTTGGATAGGAGAATTGCAAACAGCCGATACAGACGCTTGGGTTCCAATTGGAATTGATTTAAGTGCATATTTAGGACAAGTTATATATATAGAATTAAGTTATGGAGGTGCAGGAACAGGATTTGAAGGAGATTTATCTATAGACTTTATGCGTGTGGAAACATGTGGTTCTTTCTGTATTGCACCAAGTTCATTAGCGGTTGCCAATGTAACGGACACCACTGCTGATCTTAGCTGGATACCAAACAACGGTGAAACAGCTTGGGAAGTTGTAGTACAACCAGCAGGAACAGGGATTCCAACAGGTTCAGGAACGCCAGTAACTGTAAATGCTCCATACACAGCAACAGGTTTAACTTCTACCACCGCATACGAAGTATATGTTCGAGCAGACTGTGGCGGAGGAGTTTTTAGCACATGGACAGGTCCAGTGAACTTCTTTACGCAACCATCAGCTCCAACTGGAGTGAGTTGTAGTGCAGGTGGCGCGGCTGGTTTTGTCTTTATAGAAGATTTTGAATCAAATCCACCAGCAGGTTGGACAGGAACAGGTTTTGATGGTTCCAATGGAAACTGGGACATTACTCCTGGAGCCGCAAACTCTGGAGGAACAGGTCCTTCTGCATCTTTCAATGGTGCAACACATTTAGAATATGAAGCATCTGGAAACTCATCAGGCATTGCATCTGCAATAAGTCCACCAATAAATTTAACTACGGTACTTGATGATGTAGAATTGTCATTCTACCTTCATGCGTTTGGTGCAGATATAGGAACCTTAAATGTAAATGTTGGTACAAGTCCAACAGGTCCATTTACAACAGAATTTACTTGGACAGGAGAGTTGCAAACAGATGATACAGATGCTTGGACTCCAATAGGTGTAGATTTAAGTGCATATCTAGGTCAAGTTATTTATATAGAATTAAGTTATGGAGGTGCTGGAACAGGATTTGAAGGAGATTTATCCATAGACTTTTTACGAGTGGAAGCATGTATTGATACCACGATACCACCATCATGTACTTCTTTAACCTCACCTTTAAATGGAGCTACAGATGTCGAAATTATTGGAGGTAACATATCTTGGGCACCTGCAGTAGGTATTGTAACAGATTATAATGTAACTGTTGGAACTACTCCTGGAGGAACAGATGTTTTCTCAGGAAACGTAGGTAATGTTACAAATCTCGCATTAGGAGATTTATTGTATGAAACTACATATTATGTAACAGTAACACCACTAAACACCAATGGTCCAGCTGTAGGCTGTATTGAGGAAAGTTTTTCCACACGACTTGATCCAAATCAAGTAGTCAATTTAGTATGTGCTGATGGACCAATTACGGTTAATTACTGTTACGATAACGATGAAGAAACTACATTCTTATTTACTTCTGATACAGGATTCCCAATACGAATAACTTTCGATTTCGGTACTATAGAAGCTGGTTTTGACTCTATAACTGTCTATGACGGTTCAGATCCTTTAACTAGTCCTGTTTTATTTGATGGAGATAATGGAGGAGACCTTACAGGTTTAACTTTTGAATCTACTTTAGGAAATATCTTAATAGTGATCAATAGTGATGGTATTGTCAGTTGTACTTCTGGTGCATTTACAACATGGCAATGGACCGTGGAATGTTTAACATGTTTTGATCCATCAGCAACATTTAGTGTTGTTGACGATTGTATTACAGGTGATCAATTCCTAGTTGATGTAGAAATTACAGATTTAGGAGATGCTGGTTCTGTAACAATTACGGATGATTTTGGTAATCCTTCTCAAGTAGCTACGGCACCAGGAATATACACTTTTGGACCCTATGCCAACGGAACTAATGTTGGATTCTTCGTAGTTCATGATGATGACAATAGTTGTGGATTGACAAGTTTACCAATAACACAAGCATTCTGTCCAGATCAAGAGTGTAGCATTATTAATGCAGGATATGATCAATTGCAGACATGTGATATGACATCAACTGACTTATCAGCAACGTTTATGGCAAGTTCCATAACATCAAATACAAGTTCATACACCATAAGTGACTTAGATTGTCCACCAGATAATTTAACTGGAGATCCAACAAGTATTACTGCGGATGATAGATGGTCTGAAGTGATCGACTTAGGGTTTGATTTCCAATTTTTCGGACAAAACTATTCGCAAGTAGTAATAGGAGGAAACGGAATTGTTGCTTTTGATGTTACTTTAGCAAATGGATTCAATGACTGGTCTTTTTCTGAAGATATCCCAAATCCTGCTTTGGTACAGGGTGGAGGAATACACAGAGCTGCCGTATTTTCACCATACCACGATATTCATCCAGGTATTGGTGGGCAAATTGAATATACTACGGTAGGGACAGCACCAGAAAGACAATTTAAAGTTACATTCTTTGAGGTACCATTATTCTCATGTACCACATTGTTAAGTACACATCAGGTTATTTTATATGAATCTTCAAATGTAGTAGATGTATTAATATTAGATAAGCCTACTTGTAATACTTGGAATGGTGGAAGAGCTTGCGCCGGAATACAAAACGAAGCAGGAGATGTTGGATATGCACCTCCAGGAAGAAACACAAGTGATTCTCCTTGGACGGTAACAAATCAAGAATTATGGCGATTTGTTCCAGACGGAAATCCAAACTTTACGTTTGAGTGGTTCGATGAAGATGGTAACGTGATCAGTAACAATACTGACATTACGGTATCACCAACAGAAACCACTACATATACGGCTGCTATTACCTATGCGTTGGCTGATGGTTCTCTAGTGATGATAACAGATGATGTCACTGTCACGGTACAGGCAGATCCTGTCATTGGAGATTTAGTAACCTTAGAAGCTTGTGATGAAGATTATGATGGCGTAGTTGTCTTTGATCTAACAGAACAAGATTCCAATGTCACTTCGTTAGCAAGTGGTGTTACAATTTCATACTATGAAACCATGGCAGATGCGGAAGCAGGAACAAACATGCTTGCGGATCCAACGCAATATTCAAGTCCTGGAGGAACTGTATATGTTCGTCTTGAAGATGATGTTACAGGATGTTACTCAACAGCGGACTTCCAAGTAAGCGCATTATTCCAAATAGATCCAGCTAATATTGCATTAGAAGGTGAATGTATGGAAGGTGAATTTGTGATTACCGTAACCCCATTAAATGGTGGATACGATCCAGCAACGGTAACGTACGAATGGTCTGGCGGTTCATCATTTGATAATGACAGCGATCAATTCGTTGCAACAGATGATGGAGAATATACAGTAACGATTACTTCTGCAGACGGTTGTTCTAGTGTACAAACATTTACAGTAATCAACGCTATGTGTTCATTCCCGCAAGGAATTTCACCTAATGGAGATAACAGAAATGATAGTTGGGACTTACGAGCATTTAGGGTGCAAGAATTAGAAATATTTAATTCTCTTGGTCGTTCTGTGTACAAACAGAATAACTATACGAACCAATGGAGAGGTCAAACAAATGATAATGATGAATTACCAGTAGGTACTTATTTTTATGTATTGCGACTAGAAAATGGAGAATCTAAAAACGGATGGGTTTATTTAAACAAATAGATCTCTATAATTAAACATCTAAATTCTTAAAATATAATATTACATCATATCATGAAGAACTTATATATCGCACTATTTGTATTACTTTTTTCGCTACCATCACTTGCGCAGCAAGATCCGCAGTACACACAGTACATGTACAATATGGCAGTTATCAATCCAGCATATGCTGGATCTAGAGAAGGAATATCTTTAGGTGCACTATACAGAAATCAATGGACCGGATTTGACGGTGCCCCAAGAACATTTACGTTCTTTGGGCATTCGCCAGTCGGTAAAAACGTAGGGTTAGGTTTATCGTTAATTTCAGATCAGGTTGGACCTGTTAAAGAAACAAACACCTATGTTGACTTTGCATATACATTAAACTTGGGAGGCGCTCATAAATTGGCGTTTGGTATTAAAACTGGACTTACTTTCCACGATATTGGATTATTGTCAGAAGTAAATCCAACACTTATTGATCAAGGAGATGAAGCCTTTTCAAGCGATGTAAATAAAACAACTTTTAATATTGGAGCTGGACTTTTTTACTATACAGACAACTACTATTTAGCATTATCGGTGCCTAACTTTTTAGAAGGAGAACACCTTGATGTCAATGGAAGAGCATTTGGTTCTGAAATACAACATTATTTCTTTACGGGAGGGTATGTATTTCAAGCAAGTCCAAACACTAAAATAAAGCCTTCATTCTTAGTGAAGTCAGCTTTTGATGCACCAACATCATTTGACGTCAACTTGAATGCCTTATTTTATGAAAAATTTGAAATTGGAGCCTCGTACCGTTTGGATGATTCTTTCAGTGGAATGGTCAACTTTGCGATTAACCCGAGATTACGTATAGGCTACGCCTACGATGCCGTAACTTCAGAAATATCTACTGTAGCCAACGCATCGCACGAAGTATTCTTACTATTTGATTTATACTTCCCAAGAAAAATTTCTCGTTCGCCAAGATATTTCTAACCTAATACGCCAATAACAATGAAAAAACTATATATATTACTTCTAGTTCTAGCCACATCTAATGTGTTTGCTCAGAACGATAAAACTAGAAAAGCAGATAAGCTATACAACAGGCTTGAATATGTAAAAGCGGCTGAGAAATATCAAGAAATTGCTATTGAAGAAGCAGATGTTTATGTATACGAACAGTTGGCCAACTGTTATTACAATCTTTTTAAAACAGAAGATGCAGAGCGTTGGTACAGACAAAGTATTTCTGAAGGAAACACCAAATCAGAAGTGTATTTCAAATATGCACAAATGCTGAAAGCAAATGGAAAATATCAAGAACACAACGAGTGGATGTCGAAGTTTGCTGCCGCAAAGCCAAGCGATAAAAGGGCGATTGCCTTTAATAAAAATCCAGATTACATTCCACAGATTTTAGCAAAAGTCACAAAATTTGAAGTAAAGAATTCAGAAATCAACACACAAAATTCAGACTTTGGAGCCTTAGCTGTAAAAAATACAGTATACTTCACGTCTACGCGTGATGGAGGAAGAACATATGGATGGAATGGACAACCATTCTTAGACATTTACATGGCTTCGTACGATGGAAATGGAGAATTGTCTAACGCGATTGCTTTATCAAAAGACATCAATACAAAGTTCCACGAAGGAACCGTAAGTTTTTCACCAGATGGAAAAAAGATGTACTTTACGCGTGAAAATTACTATGATGGTAAGTTCAAGAAAAATGAAGACGGTAAAGGAACATTAAACCTCTACACGGCAACAATGTCTGGTGGATCGTGGACCAACGTACAACCAGTGCCATTCAATAATGATGAATATTCTGTAGGACATCCAGCGGTAAGCGCAGATGGGAAAACATTATATTTTGCATCTGATATGCCAGGAGGCTTAGGACAATCAGATTTATACAAAGTTTCCATTAATGATGATGGATCTTTCGGAGAGCCACAAAACTTAGGAGGTGATATCAATACGGAAGGAAGAGAATTTTTCCCATTCGTGAGTAGCAATAATACATTATACTTTTCTTCTGATGGACATTTAGGAATCGGAGGATTGGATGTATTTGCTTCAAAAGTAAAAGGAAATTCTTTTGGTGCAGTTCGTAATTTAGGAACGCCGCTAAACAGTAACGCTGATGATTTCTCGTTTACGTTTGATGAAGAAGGTAAAAAAGGATTTGTAGCTTCGAACCGCGAAGGTGGAAAAGGAAGTGACGATATTTACGAAGTAAGCCTCATCAACCCTATTTGTGATGTGGATTATGTAGTGGTTATTACAGACAAGGAAACAGGTGCGGCGTTGAGTGGTGCCGCAGTAGTATTGGCTGATGACAAAGGAAACAGCGTTGGTACCAAAACTACAGATGCAGAAGGTAAAGTAGTGTTCAAAGTAGAATGTGACGTGTCTTCAGTATTGTCAGCTTCTCTTCAAGATTATGTTTCACAACAAGTGGACGTTAACAGTGGAGATGATCCAACAAGAATGGTGGAAATTTCGCTGGAACCAATTGAAGAAATTATTGAAGATGTAATTGTATTAAATCCAATTTATTTTGACTTCGATAAGCACAATATCAGACAAGATGCAGCTTTTGAATTGGACAAAGTAGTCAATGTAATGACAAAATATCCAAACATGGTCATCAAAGTGGAAACACATACAGACATCAGAGGTTCTGCTCCATACAACCAAAAACTATCGGAAAGAAGAGCAAAATCAACAGTACAATACATCATCTCAAAAGGAATTGATGCATCACGTCTTAGCAGTGAAGGAAAAGGAGAAACAGTGCCTTTAATTGACTGTGGAAGCAAATGTACAGATGAAGAACACCAACAAAATCGTCGTTCTGAATTTATTATCGTTAGCAAAGACTAATTAAACATATATGATAACATAAAAACCTGTAACTATCCGTAGTTGCAGGTTTTTTTATGCAATACACTTTCAAGTATACCTCAAAATTAGTAAGTTTATTAAAAATCATTTCTATGACAATAACTATAAAAGATGAATCCCTTACGGGCGATATTCTGAATCAAATACAAATTGCTGTCGAAAGTGAAATTATCACGGTAAAAGATATTATTGAAGCAAGAGTTATCTCAGAAGTAGAAACGTATAACAACAAGCTTCCAGACTATTTTAAAGGTTTTATTCGTCCCACAGCATCCGAAGAAACATTAAATGGTTACAAACTCAAAAAAGCGAGCGCAAAAATAGATGCTGAACAACAAACATTTATCGCATTAAATGCTTTCCAGCAAAATGGATATCTCGTTTTAGTAGACGATCAGCAAGCAGAAAGTTTAACACAAGAAGTAATAGTTACAAAAAAAACCACAGTAAGCTTTGTAAAACTGACGCCACTCGTTGGAGGATAAACTAAACATATGGGATTCACAGACAGTTTAAAAAAATTATTTGCCGCAAAAAAAGAAGCGGAAACTCCAGAAAATGCAGTGTACGGAGCGCAACTAAAAGAAATTCAGCAAGAAGCTTTCTTAGAAGGATATACCTATTCAATAGCATTTTCAAAATTAAAAACGTACAAAGCACTCAAAGCAAAAGACGCAACTTTCAAAAAGGAATTTGTGCAATACTTGGCTGAAAAAAATATTGCGATACTCAAAAAAAGCACAATCAAATCACTTTCAAATAGTGAAAGTACCACACGAAATATTTGCAATAGCCTACTAACGGCATTACTACGTAGCAATCTTGAATATAAACCTGCGGAGTTTGCCAAACTGATGGATTTCTTTGAAAGCTCGTCAGCTTCTAAAAAAAAATACCTCCATTTTTGGAATTGGCCTATAGGTTTTGCAGTTCAACAAATAGAAAAAAGTGTAAAGAAAAATGGGCTATCTCTTGAGTGGAAAGCGTACATAGAAAAATTTCTAGCGTCTCCCGCAATGGTAAATAAGAACAATTATTGGGGATCAGATTTGGATAAGATAGAAGCAAAACTCAAAAAACTACTTTTTGACGAGCAAAATACCACAGGAAAAACGCTTCCATATACACATGTAGAAGATCAATTTGGAGAAATGTTCAATCCAGAAATTCTTGCATTAGAAGAAAACCTACGTGATCATTTTTATCAACTATGTCATCTATTTTCCAAAGTCTCTAGCGGGAAACCTTCACAACGCTTCTTAAAAAATACAAGTAAAATCATTGATGATATCGGAATTGCCAAATACAAAGCAACCGTGCATCCGTGGTTAGCATATATTATACAACTCAAAGAAATAGAAAAAACGGTGCATAATACGTATTCAGGACAAACCTATACACATACGTATTACACATTTCTTGATGAAAAAAGTACAGTACTTCTAAAAGGAATGGTGTGGAGTTTGGCAAAATTTCATGATACGGAAACCTTAAACTTGGTCGCAAAACTAGCGGAACGTTGCTATAAAAAAATCCCTAGTGTTGGACCAGCTGCGGCTGGAATTGGGAATGCGTGTATCTATGTATTAGGAAATACCAAAGGACTTGAAGGAATCAGTCATTTATCACGCTTAAAACTAAAAATAAAGCAAAACAATACACGTAAACTCATTGAAAAATACATTGAAGCTGCTTCTATAAAACTAGGAATTTCTTCTTCAGAAATAGAAGAACTTTCCATTCCTCATTTTGGACTAGATAATGGCGCAAAAACATACACTTTTGACGATTATACATTAGAAATACACATTCAAGAGCTTGGAAAAGTGAGTCTCATCTGGCGAAAGCCGGATACAAAATTGCAAAAAACGACGCCTGCATTTGTGAAAAATTCTTCCAAACTCGCTGCAAAACTTAAAAAAGCCAAAAGTGAGGTAGCCCAGGTAAAAAAATACTTGACTGCACAACGAGATCGAATTGATCGTTTATACTTAGACGATCGTATTTGGAGTTATGAAAATTTTGAAAAACATTATGTAAATCATGGATTGGTTAGTTTTATCGCAAAAAAGCTTTTATGGCAATTCAAAAAAGAAGAAAAATTTATTACCGCTTTATATATAGATCAGCAATGGACAACTGCGGCAAATGAACACTTAGATTGGATTACTGACGAAACCGAAGTGCGTTTATGGCATCCAATTCACGAAACTGTTGATGGTGTATTATTTTGGCGAACAAAACTAGAAACACTTCAAATAAAACAGCCGCTAAAACAAGCATATCGAGAAGTGTACATATTGACAGACGCCGAAATAAATACAAAAACATATAGCAATCGAATGGCGGCACATATCTTAAAACAGCACCAATTTAAGGCATTGACGAGCGTTCGCGGATGGAAATATTCACTTTTGGGGGCGTTTGATGGCGGATATGATGGAGATGTAGCTAAAATTCAAGTAAAAGCACATGGAATAGAAGCACAATTTTGGATCAATACCTTACATGCGGAAGAGGAATTTAACGATGCTGGAATATGGAATTATGTAGCCACAGATCAAGTACGATTCATGAAAAATGAAGAAGTCATGGATTTGTTAGATGTTCCAAAGCTGGTATTGTCTGAAATAGTACGCGATGTCGATTTATTTGTGGGAGTTTGTAGTGTTGGAAACGATCCGCAATGGCGAGATAACGGCGGATTGCCACAATACCATGACTATTGGACCAGCTATTCTTTTGGCGATTTAACCGAATTAGCAAAAACCCGAAAGCAAATTTTAGAAAAACTACTGCCGCGATTAAAAATTAGCAAAGTCGCTACAATTAAAGGGAAGTTTTTACACATAAAAGGTTCCAAACGCACTTACAAAATTCACATTGGAAGTTCTAACATTTTAATGGAACCAAATGATCAATATCTCTGTATTGTACCTGCGAGAGGAGAAGATAAAAAGACGAAAAATATCTTTTTACCGTTTGAAGGCGATCGCGGATTATCTCTAGTTTTGAGTAAAGCATTTTTATTGGCGGAAGATCATAAAATTACAGACAAAACCATTTTAAGTCAAATCAATTAATGATTGAAAAAGAAGCACTTAAATCGAAATTAAAACAAACACACATTGCCGTAGTTGGTTGTGGTGGTTTGGGTTGCGGAACAGTATTGTCGTTAACATTGCTCGGTGTTGGAAAATTAACCATTATTGATGATGATCGTGTAGAAACAGACAATCTACAACGTCAAATTTTATATGATCTTACTTCGGTTGGAAACTATAAATGTGATGTGGTAAAAGAACAATTACACGCACGAAACAACACCATAGAAATTACAAGCTTCAAAGAACGATTGACTTCCCAAAACAGCGAAAAATTGCTCAAAGAAGCAACTATTATTGTTGATTGTACAGACAATTATGCTGCGCGCTTGGTCATAGATGCATATTGCAGCAAACAGCAAATTCCTATGATTTATACAGGTGTAAAAGCTGCGGAAGGACATATCTCAGTCTTCAATTATAATGGAGGAAAATCATTGACGGAAACTTTTGCAAACGCTCAAGAAGTGTTTCAAAATGAAGATTGCAACGACTCCAACGTCATGCCGCAAATTGTAAGCATAGCATCAAGTTTTCAGGTGAACGAAGTTGTTAAAATTCTACAAGAAGCTTCAACTGTATTGCAAGGAAAACTACAAGTATTCAATCTTTCAAAAAATGTATTTCGGGTTTTTGACCTAAAATAACGTGAGTTCGATATAAATATTATGCTATGTACATTATTGTTAATACATTACACTTAATGTCAAATCGAGCGTAGTCGAGATTCCTTTGAAAATATCAATTCTTAGCTGTTCTCGACTGCGCTCGAACTGACAAGTGTTTATTTTTCAGTAAATTACAAGTAAAATAAAGGTTTTTTAAGTCGAACTCACGTTAAAATAGGCAATACTATTTCGCGAAAAAATAATCACGTAGTATCACGCTTAAAAAAACCAATACTACTTTCTATATTTGAAATAACCAACCATTCCATATTATGAAAGTTATTAATATCATTCCAATTTCACAAACTGGAGTTCATACTGATGCACATTACTTTGACGGTCTTCCGTGTTTCAGTCCTCACAGAAATGCAATACTATTTGAACGCGCTTATTTGTTGCATCTTAAAGTAGAATCGGTATTATATACTAAAGTGATACTTATCGTTGCTCTAGCGCTTCTTGATATTGGAATCCGTTACAAAACGGCAACCAAGGAAAATCTTAAATTTATATGGAAGCAATAACCGATCACGAAAATTGACATCAAAATGTCAAAAAACCAAGTATTTATACCGTATTTTTTTAAAAGTTTAAATTCTATATTTGATTTAATCATTTCGATGCGATTCCCCAAAATGCACTATTACAATTTGTAACCCGACTATAGTAATGACCATGCATGAACACATACTCATTGGAAGTGATACTTCTGTTTCATTGGCGGCGATTCTTAAAAGCTTGCAGACAATGAATCAGTATAGTTTTATTACGGCTACGCGTGTGTCAGATATCTTGCAACTTTCAAAGTCAATACAGCCAACCTTGATTATTTTAAGTTTTAGAGACAACCAAAATGTGATCAATTCATTGCTGTCATATCATAAAGAATTTGCAATTCCAATCGTCTGTTTACACACCAACAATCAATATCGAGAATTAAAAGTTCGCGAAAATATGGTGGTATTTAGACAATTGTTTGAATATGGAATGCAATCCAACAATTTAATTACAAACATTCTGGGAATTTTAAAATTAATGAAAAATGCACAAGGAGTTTCCATATCAAAAACATTTGTGCCAAAAGGAAAATTTGCTCAAGATCAAAGTAAAGATTTAACACGATATACACTCGAACTTGATCAAAAAAAAGCAGTTTTAGACAAAATTAAAGAACGGATCAAACAATTGTACGGTGTTGTGGATGCGACTACCAAAACAAAATTGATGTCGATTGTCAATACCATCAAAATGACGCATAACGACCGCAAACATTGGGACGATTTTAAACACTATTTCGAAAATATCAATCCTAACTTCATCAAAACGCTCAGTGCAAAATATCCTTGTTTAACAGCAAAAGACCTAAAATATTGTTGCTATCTCAAAATGAACATGTCTAACGAAGACATTCGACTCATTTTTGGAATCAACCAAGAAAGTGTACGAACGCACAAATACAGGCTCAAGAAAAAAATGGTATTAGAAAAGCATCAAGACTTGCGCAATTATTTACAAACGTTTGCCAATTAATAAAAGTTATGATTTGAAATTACTGCAAAGGAAAAAAGCAGGTTTTAGTATGGTAATTTGAATAGGTAAATGGTGCAAACCTAAAAAAGAAGCTGCCTTTTACAGCAGCTTCCCAACTATAGTTATACATTAAATGATTCTTAAAAAGGACAAGCCAAAGCCGATGGACAGTCATCTATAAAAGATCCGCAACCTTGACCGCCAAACGATGGGCAATCTAGCGTAAGCGGGCAATCCAATGTCTTAGGACATAAAAATGTGTCTGGACAGTTGATAATCGTTCTCGGACAAAATATAGTTACAGGACATGCCAAGGTAACTACCGTTCCTCCTTGTACTTGACTTTCTTCTAGTTTTGACACTACGTTTTTATTCAGTGTCAACTTCTTTAAATTGGTTTTCTTTTTTTTCATGATTTAAAAATTTAATGGATTAGTAAGGACAGGCAATAGTGTCAATAGGACAAGCAATTGTATCTATTGGACATACCAACGTATCAATAGGACATATCTTAGTGTCAATAGGACAAATCCAAGTATCAATTGGGCACACAAGCGTATCAATAGGGCAATTCCAAAACGTATCTACAGGAACTGGACAAACTTGTACTGAAAGCTGGGCACCTCCATTTGCTTGTTGACTTTCTAATTTTGATACAACACTTTTGTTTAGTGCCAACTTCTTTAAACTTCTTTTGTTTTTTTTCATGGTTTGTAAGTTTTTTAAAAATTATATTTCTTTACCGTTACGTAACAGTCTTACAAAGATTCATTAATTCACTTGATTGATAAACAGCTTTATAGATACTTTTTTAGGGTGTTTTTCCTGTTTTTTAAATAGTGAAAAAACGATGTTTCATTCACCAAACGTTTGTACTAGTGTATTTTTAGGGTGAATATAATTTCAGAGCTTTTAGAAAATTGTTTTATACCAATTAAACTATAAAATGGGCTATAGAGACGAAGTTGCTTTGGTCTCATAGAACGCCGTGAATGTTTTGAATAGCCTTAGCTACGGAAAATAGTCACAAGGAACTAGGAGACCAAATGAACGAGTTTATATGTTGTATTTTATGGTTTAATAGGTATTAGTGCAATCGCTTTTATTTTAATATCTTTGAAAGTGAATGTAGCTACCTGCAAAAGTGTACATGAATTCATTAAATTCTCAGACTAGATGAAAAAAGCCTTAAAGATTTTAGCAATTATTATTGTCGTCATCGTAATTCTTGTTGCATACAATTATTCAAAATTAAATATCATTTCAGGATATTCAGCAAAAAGCATGAGTTCTTCGGTATTTGTAGCGAATAGAGCACCTGCGTTTACAGATTCAACCGATAATGGATTTTCACCTATAAATTTTGCGCGTGATTTTGTAAATGAGCAGGAAAAATTTGCTTCTGCAACTGTATATGGATTGATGGAACGCACTGCCGTGTACAGAAAAGGCTTAGGAAGCGTGTTGATTGATGATGACTACGACATTACACAAGAAACGCCAATTCCACTCCGATCAAATGTAGCGCGCATGGCTCCGTATCCATACGGAAACATGAAACAAAAGGATACTACGTTTTCAAATATTGAGTATGCAAAAATTGACGAAGCTGTCACATACGCGTTTTCCAAAGTTGACGGAGAAGATGTGAAAAAAACACGCGCTGTCTTGGTATTGTACAAAGATCAAATTATTGCAGAACGGTATGCAGATGGCTTTACAAAAGATTCTAGAATACTAGGTTGGTCCATGACAAAAAGTGTACTCAGTACTGTATATGGGATTTTACAATATGAAGGAAAACTAAGTGTTTCAGACAAAGCACCGATAGAAGCTTGGCAAAAAGATGAACGCAAAGACATTACTATTCATAATCTATTACAAATGAACAGTGGTTTGGAATGGGATGAAGATTACAGTAAAATTTCTGATGTTACCGAAATGCTGTTCTTAGCAAAAGACATGACAGCATCACAAATAGACAAACCATTGGTGGGAAAACCAAATGAAACGTGGAACTACTCTTCAGGGACTTCAAACCTACTATCGGGAATTTTGCGCAAACAATTCAACTCGCATCAAGAATATTTAGACTTTCCATACACAAACTTCATAGATAAAATTGGCATGCATTCCATGTTGATTGAAGCAGACATGGTCGGAAACTATGTAGGTTCGTCCTATGCTTGGGCAACACCACGCGATTGGGCAAAATTTGGATTGCTATACTTACACAAAGGCAATTGGAATGGAACACGTATTTTTGACGAATCTTGGGTAGATTATATTACCAAACCCACACCAACATCCAACGGTCGCTATGGCGGTCACTTTTGGTTGAATGCAGGTGGATTCCATCCGGATGTACCAAAAGATATGTATTCAGCAAATGGCTATCAAGGACAACGTATTTACATCGTGCCTTCAAAGGATTTAGTCGTTGTTCGTTTCGGATTGGTAGGAAAAGATGAATTGGATTTCAATAAATTTCTAAGTGAAATATGTAACGCGGTGAAATAAGCGATCTGCTGTAACTACAGTAATCATCCACATACAACAGCGTTGTAATGTAACTTTATAAGTACATTGCAACGCTGTTTTGTGTTAGATGATATCATAATCTTCACAAATACAGCTATTTCTCAACAAGTTTTTCTAAAGACAGAAACAAAATACAACATATTACTGATTTAGTGTAATTTTACAGAATTATACATTGTAAAATGTTTTAATACACAAACATTTGTTGTATGTTTACACTGTAATTCTTTCGAAAGAATAATATTTTAAGCTTAAAAATGTGTAAGAAACAGTTCGCGATTTGGTTTTTTACAAACTAAGGAGAAAGCCGAAAAGCCTTTGACAAAGAGTAGGTACAAAATTTTAAAAATTACAATTATGCCAGTTAATCCAAATGAAATTGCTAACATCAACTTTAGTGCGATGTTAGGAAAGCCATTAACAGCAGTTATTGATGCGCAAGCAGCAGCAGCACTTTCTACAGTTGATTTTATCAACGAAGTAGGTCTTGATGATATGGGGAATGTAAAAAATGTAACATTCGCATATTCTAAATTAGTTGACGGATCGCCAACATCGGTAACCTTAACAACACCGTTGTTGACCATCATTCCAATTCCTTTTTTGCGAGTAGCCGATACTACTATTGATTTTAATGCTAAAATTTCTAGTGTTACCAAAGTTACAACTACAACTTCTCACAAATTAGATTTAAGTGCTGAATTGAGTTTACGTTGGGCTTGGGGACGTTTTGACTTTAAAGGAAGTTATTCGTACCAAAAGAAAAATACGTACTCAGATGAGTCAAAACGCTCTTACAGTATGAATATTAGAATTCATGCCGTACAAGACGAAATTCCAGCAGGAATGAGTCGTGTGTTAGACATGCTTGAAGAGTCTATTACTGAATCTTAGAACGTATTACACTAACAATTGAAGAAGCCTCTTCGGAGGTTTCTTTCACTAAAAAAACAAAAAATCATGATTACCTTAAAAGATTATATCGGAAAGATTTACAAAGAGGTTACCAATGCCAAAGTACAATCAGATATTGAAACCTTAGCAATTGCACAAGAATATGTAGCAAACCCAATGTTAAAACATTTTTCAGTGCCAAATATTCGTATCAAAAATATGGAATTGACAATTCCTGTGGCAGTAGATAAAACAGAAACCGTGACACGTGATTATACTGAAAAAGAAATACAAACGGTTTACGAACAAGCCTTTGTGACAGTTAATGACGAATTGCTTACTGATTTGTCAGAAGAAAAAGTTAGTTATTTACAAAGCATTCAGCCAGAAGTGTCCAACAAAGCGCAAATGCAATCTGTCGATGTAGCTTCTAATTTACAACAAGCCACAGTTGCCGACAGTCAAACAGCAACGCAACAACCAGTAGGTGAAGAGGCTACAGGAGCCGAATCTACTTCTAGTCAGTATGCAGCTACTTTAAATCTCGCAGCTTCACAATTTGCGGACGTATCATTTGGTTTCGTGGCGGAATTCAATGTAGATCAAGCTGCGTATAGAACGGCAATAATTCAAGAAGTGGAAAGCAATTTACAGCCGCGATTACCAGAAATTGAAGATCTTCCAGTGATTGTAGAAACAGAACGTCTCAAACAAATTAATGATCCTGCAAATCTCATCAGTATTAAAGTAAATATTACAGATGACGCTATGGAATGGACCACAGATATTGACGAAAATGGCAACACAGTACAACGATTAGATTATCAATAAACAAACGGTTTTTCATAGATATGAAAAACACAAAAACAGCAACAAATGAAAACAAGTATCATAGAAAAAAATACCTTCTTTGAAGCTTCCATCTATAAAGTAGAATTGATTTCTGAACTGCTTCGTTCCAAATCTTCTCGCTTTTTAGCGGAGGTTGAACGTTGGCTTTCCGAAAATCAACAAGCCTTGAAGCAGTTTGGGTTGGTAGAATCGAGTCGTATGAGTATTTTGCAAAATCAACTCTTTGTCGCCAAAACAAAAGATGTTCCTCAAAAAAGAAGACATGTATTCATGGTTGGCGCTAATTGTTTGGAAACAGCCCATAGTTTATTGACAGGCTTGCACGAACCCATAAAGAGTAAGTTGACCAACGGACGCGAAACTATTCAACAAATTTTAATGATGGTGAAAGACAATCCGTCCTACCAACAACAGCAACATGAAAACTTTAATCAATATGTAAAGAATACCTGGAAGCGTTTGCGCAAAGATGCACAATTTAGTGCGGTAGCGATGCAATTGCAAACGCTACTTCCTGAAGTAGATATCTACAGAATTATTGCGGAAGAAATTGAACTGTAACCTATTTCAATATGATGCTGAAAAGCGCAGTTTGAAATAAATGTTCAGTTTTAGTAAGAACTCAAAACTCAAAAAAAATCCCAAAGCGTTGGCTTCGGGATTTCATGTCTTTTTTCTTTCCTTTATCTATAAATCGAATCCTAAATTGACACCCAATTTTTGAGCAATCAATTTGGTGATTCGGGTTTTAATGGCGCTTATCTTCACGCTTTCTAAAACGTTATTAGCAAAAGCATACATGAGTAATGCTTTTGCTTCCTTCTCAGGAATTCCTCGTGAACGTAAGTAAAACAGCGCATCTTTGTCTAACTGACCAATGGTACAACCATGTGAACATTTTACATCGTCTGCAAAAATTTCCAATTGTGGTTTGGTATTGATCGTCGCTTTATCGTCTACTAAAATATTATTGTTCGCCTGAAAAGCGTTGGTTTTTTGTGCTTCTTTCTCTACAATGACTTTTCCATTGAAAACACCCGTGGAACGATCGCCAAAAATACCTTTGTAATCTTGGTGACTTTCACAATTTGGCTCAATATGATGTACCAATGTATTGTGATCTACGTGCTGTTTATCGCCAATAATTGTAATTCCTTTCATGGTAGAATCAATACGTTCTCCTTTTTGGAAAAACTGCAAATTGTTTCGCACCAACTTTCCACCAAATGAAAAGGTATGAACCGACACGTTACTGCTTTGTTTTTGAGAAATAAACGTGTTGTCAATCAAAGATGCATCTTGATTATCATTTTGAATCTTATAATAATCAACAATTGCACGTTTGTTGGCAAAAACTTCTGTTACTGAATTTGTCAATACCACATTCGACGTTAAACTTTGATGGCGTTCAATGATTTGCACATGCGAATTCTCATCTACAACAATTAAATTTCGTGGCTGCAACATCATTGACGCTTCGCTGCCCGTAGAAAAGTGAACAATTTGTATCGGTTTCTCAACAACTTTATTTCTAGGAATGTGAATGTATGCACCTTCCGAAGCAAAAGCTGTATTTAAAGACGTCAAACTATGATCTGCCTTCGCAGCTTTATTATAGTATGAATCCATGATAATTTTATACTTCGGCTTGTTCAAGGCAGAACTCATCAAACAAACATCAATACCGTCATGCGTAGTTTCTGAAAGGAACGAACTATACTTTCCATCGATAAATACAATTTTATACGTATCAATATCGTGGATAAAATATTTTTTTACTTCCTTAAACTCAATGGCAGTTTCTTGTTGTGGAGAAATCGTGTAGTCGTGTTTTAACAACGCATTCAGTGAAGTATATTTCCAGTCTTCATCTCGCTTCGTTGGAAATCCTTTTTGCTGAAACGTTTTAATGGCAGTATTTCTAATTTCATTTATGCTTTTTGATTGATGATTGTTGACACGATCTTCAAAAACCATAAAAGATGACAATAATTTATCTTTTAACTCCATGTGTAACGGCTTAAATAGTTGCTTCTTGCTTTACCCAATCGTATCCTTTTTCTTCTAGCTCTAAGGCAAGTTCTTTGGTTCCCGATTTTACAATTTTTCCGTCATGTAAAACGTGTACAAAATCTGGTACAATATATTCCAACAAACGTTGGTAGTGTGTAATTACGATCACGGCATTATCTTCACTGCGTAATTTATTCACACCATTTGCTACAATTCGCAAGGCGTCAATATCCAATCCTGAATCTGTTTCATCTAAGATGGCTAATTTTGGCTCTAGCATTGCCATTTGAAAAATCTCATTACGTTTTTTCTCTCCACCAGAAAATCCTTCATTCAGTGAACGAGATAAAAAGCCTCTATCAATTTCTAACAATTCCGCTTTCTCGCGAATTTTCTTTAACATTTCTCTGGCTGGCATTTCTTCCAACCCTTTCGCTTTGCGCGTTTCGTTAATTGCGGTTTTTACAAAATTTGTCACAGAAACTCCAGGAATTTCCACAGGATATTGAAACGATAAAAACACACCTTCGTGCGCACGTTCTTCGGGTCCTAATTCTTCAATATTTTCTCCGTTTAAAAAAATTTCTCCTTCCGTAACTTCGTATTCTTCTTTTCCAGCAATAACCGAAGATAAGGTACTTTTACCTGATCCATTTGGCCCCATAATCGCATGTACTTCTCCAGCGTTTACCTCAAGGTTGATTCCTTTTAGAATTCCCTTATTCTCAATACCTGCGTGTAGATTTTTTATATGTAACATTTTCTATGTTTTCAGTTTTTTTAGTCGAATTATTGATTGTTTTTGATGATAATAGTACCATCTTGTCCATTTGGTTTTTGGACGGAAAGAATTTCTGTTATTTCAATCACTTCTTTCCAAGCGTCTTTCAAAGGATTTGGTTTCTTTACGCCTCTAATGACTACAGGAACCATATCTTCTTCTTTTGTTTTAAATTGTTTGCACTGCTCGTTGAGTTCTTTCATTTTTTCATCAACCACAACTCCGTATATTTTACTTCCTACAGTTTGAAGTACAGCAGCATTATCATTTTCTAAGTATAAAAACATACCTGAAAAAGTAGTCGTGTTTAGATCACCGACTGTTTTTGTAGCAGTAATACCATTTTCCTTAATCGTTTCACTTGATTTTGATTCATTTTTGCAACTTACTAAAAGCAAGCCCAACGCGAAGATGAAATAGATTTTTTTCATTTTGTAATATATATTTATGATTGATTATCCAACAGAACCTTCTAAGGAGATTTCTAATAATTTTTGTGCTTCTACTGCAAATTCCATTGGCAGTTTGTTCAACACGTCTTTGCTAAATCCATTGACAATTAAAGCAATGGCTTTTTCGGTGTCAATTCCACGTTGATTGCAATAAAAAATTTGGTCTTCTCCAATTTTACTTGTCGTAGCTTCGTGTTCTATTTGAGCGGTTTTGTTTTTTGCTTCAATGTATGGAAAGGTGTGTGCGCCACATTTATTTCCCATCAAGAGCGAATCACACTGTGAAAAGTTACGCGCATTTTCTGCTCTTGGTGCCACTTGGACCAACCCTCGGTAACTATTTTGTGATTTTCCAGCAGAAATACCTTTAGAGATAATGGTACTTTTTGTGTTTTTTCCAAGGTGAATCATCTTGGTTCCAGTATCTGCTTGTTGATAATTATTTGTAACGGCAATGGAATAGAATTCTCCTACGGAATTGTCACCTTTCAATATGCAACTTGGATATTTCCATGTTACTGCGGAACCAGTTTCTACTTGTGTCCAAGAAATCTTAGCATTGGTTTCGCACAATCCTCTTTTGGTTACAAAATTGTATACACCACCTTTTCCTTGTGCATTTCCAGGGAACCAGTTTTGTACTGTTGAATATTTGATTTCCGCATTGTCCAAGGCAATCAATTCTACCACGGCTGCATGCAATTGATTTTCATCACGTGATGGAGCAGTACAGCCTTCCAAATAACTTACATAGCTGCTTTCATCTGCAATGACTAATGTACGCTCAAACTGCCCAGTTCCAGCTTCATTGATTCGGAAATAGGTTGATAATTCCATCGGACAACGCACGCCTTTTGGAATATAACAGAAAGATCCATCCGTGAAAACGGCAGAATTTAATGCTGCGTAAAAGTTGTCTTTTTTAGGAACGATAGTCCCAATATATTTTTTAACCAATTCAGGATGTTCTTGAATCGCTTCTGAAATTGGGCAGAAGATGATGCCTTTTTCAGCTAATGTCTTTTTGAAAGTAGTCGCTACAGAAACGGAGTCAACCACAACATCAATGGCAATTCCTTGCAGTTTTTTTTGTTCATCTACGGAAATCCCCAATTTTTTATACATTTCTAACAATTCTGGATCTACATCGTCCAATGATTTATTAGGATCTGTTTTTTTTGGAGCGGAATAGTATGAAATTGCTTGAAAATCTGGTTTTTCATAATGCACATTTGCCCATTCTGGTTCTTCCATTTCAGACCAAATTTTAAAAGCGTCCAAGCGCCATTCGGTCATCCATGCAGGCTCATTTTTCTTTTCAGAAATGGCACGTATGATATCTTCATTCAAACCTTTTGGAAACGTATCACTATTGAGGTCGGTATAAAAACCATACTCATACTCTTTCGTTTCCAACTCTTTCTGTAATTCTTCTTCAGTATATTTACTCATTTGTTTCGATACGATTAAAAGATTTAATTGAAACTAAATCTCATTTTTTTACAATTCTTTATTTCATGTTGGTAGGTACTATTTTAAGATATTTGCATCAAAAAATACTACATTTCAAAAGGTGTATTACAGCGAGAACGATTCTCCGCATCCACAGGTGCGCTGTGCGTTAGGATTGTTAAAAACAAACCCTTTTCCATTCAATCCGCCTGAATATTCCAAAACAGTTCCTACGAGATATAAGAAGCTTTTTTTGTCTACAATAATTTTGACACCATTGTCTTCAAAAACTTTATCCTCTTCTTTTTGACTTTTGTCAAATGTTAAATCGTACGATAATCCGGAACATCCACCACTTTTTACACCAACACGAACATAATCAGTAGTTGCGTCAAAACCATCATCGGTCATGAGCTGGACTACTTTTTTACGGGCTGTGTCTGAAACTGTTATCATGTTATTAATTAGATTTTAATTGTACTTGCAAAGATACGCTATTTGACGCGTTATTTGAAAAATCCTAACATTTATATAACAAATTATATCATAGAATTTTTTGATACTGCTTTGTTAACTCCGTTTTGGATAGTAAGTAGCTTCATTTTGAGTTAGTACGCTGTTTATGAACTGTATAAAATGTTAAAAAATTGTTAAAATTTCAGTGCATATTTTTTGAAGTCCTCTCAATATTCAAGTGAGAATAAGCAATTTGTAAACTTATGATTCTGAGTTTTTTAATTTTTAGTTGCATAAAAATGACTACACATACTACTATAAAATCATAAAAATTGTAAGGTAAAGTTGTTTTTGTGTTGACAGAATACCGCTATGTAATTTTACCTGTTTTAATGATTCGCGTAATTGCTGCTACTATTAAAGTGCTAAAATCTGCTAGTTTTGCTTCATAATCATAAAGAATTATGGCGTTGATAATTATATTTTATGATATAAGTCTTAAAAATTACTAACCCCTATTATTAATTTAAACATTGAATAACATGAGAAAAAATTACATTTTTTTACTAGCATTTTTAACCATCTGTGTTGTAGGCGCAGAAGCACAAACCTTAGGTTATGCCATCTGTTTTGATGGCGTCAATGATTTTGCGCCGGTCTACAGATCTAGCGAAACAGGAATCTTTGGAACCAATGCGAACAATGATAGTTTTACGATCGAATTTTGGGTAAAAGACAACGGAAATGGCGGAAAACACATGTATTCCAAACATTATGACAGCGGCACCGCAAAAGAAGGATATTTTATTGAGAGAGATGCTACTTCAGGATTCGTGACTGCTGGAATTGCAAACAATACAAATAATTGGACTACAGTTACAGGAACCAGAGCCATCAATGATGGAAATTGGCATCATGTTGCAGTTACTTTTGATATTACTATAGGTCGATTAATGTTATACGTTGATGGACATTGGGAAGCTACTGCTAATGGAATTACACCTGTATTTGGAAATACTGTAGATGCGCGTTTGTCAAGTTCTGAACACGAAAACACGTTTTTTGGAGGTGCGTTTGACGAGGTAAGAGTATGGAATACCATCAGAACGGCTTCAGAAATTAATATCGGAATGAACATGGAAGTAGCTACCAATTCAACAGGTTTGGTTCAATACTTCAAGTGCAATGAAGGAATTCCTGATACCGATAACTGGATTTTATATCAGTTGGTAGATCATACAGGAAATGGACGTCCTGGAGATTTATGGAATGTTTTCAGATTGGGAACCTGTTCAAATTGGGTGCATACAGTATCAGATTCAGTATTGTCTACTGAAACATTTGAAGCGCTTACTGAAGGATTAACTTTGTATCCAAATCCAGCAAATTCTATCATTAAGATCAATGGTTTGCGAACAACAGTTGATTATCAAATATACAATATGTTAGGCGCAGTGGTAAAAACAGGAAATACAACGAACAATGAAGTAATTTCCATTGATAATTTACGCAACGGAATGTACTTTTTAAAGTTATCAGATAACAGAACTATTAAGTTTATTAAGCGATAAATACGATAAATACAAACTTATTGTATCAAAAATGTATAAAAACATCGAATGGCATTGCTAACATTCGATGTTTTTTTATGAATACTATTTATACTTTAGCTCAATAACTTCTTCACCAATTAAGAGCCTGGTGACAGTTTCATTTTTAGGAATAGAAGGCGCAAATTGAACTATAATTTTTTGCTTTTTCTTGGCTTTTAATTTTTGTTTGGGATCACTTTTTGTGAAACGAAAACCTGCTTTTAGAAAATAATCAACTTCGTGTAAATTATCTTCTTTATCAATTAGAAAAATAGTTTCAAAATCTACAATTTGTTCTTCAGAAGATTTATTTTTAAAGTTTAAAACCATTGTGATAAATTTTTGCCCTTTTTCTGCTTTGATTCTGTAATTTGCTCTATCTACAGTTCTACTTTTTGATAGTGAATAGACTGTAAACTCAATATCGTCTGAATATTCATAGACAGCTTTTCGATCAATTTTTTGTGCAAAAATTACAGTAGTAGCTAGCAATACGAAAAGGAATATTAATTTTTTCATGTTGAATGATTTTTGTGAATGTTTGACGAATCTACGGTTTTTTAATTTCCGCTATGGCTTTATTGTTGTCTACTTTCCGACAATTCCGTGAATTCTCTTTTTATGCCAATTTTCTTGGCGATGTGCCTAAATTAAAATTCTGAAAATCGCTGATCAAAAATGAAATCCGTATCGGTTAGGGTTTTTAAGAAGTCAATAATGCGCGCTTTTTCTTCGTCAGTCATAGGAATTCCGAGTGTTCCATCAGTTTGTAGAAAGATAGAATCTATATTTTCGGTATCATTCACGCCACTTCGGTAATGCTCCAAAACGTCTTCTAGCGTAGCAAAACGCCCGTCGTGCATGTATGGAAAGGTGACTTCAATATTGCGCAAATTGGGCACTTTAAATTTGTAATTATCCGCAGGAAATCCTGTCACGCGTGCGCGACCGATATCATTGTATTGTGGGTCAATTGCCAAACCATTGTTTCGATACGACTGATCTGTAAACAATTCGCCTGCATGACACGAAGCACATTTTTGATTGAACAATTCCATGCCTTGTGTTTCGTTGGCGGTTAAGCTTACGTTGCCTTCGTTGCGACGAAATTTATCGTATTTACTGTTGGAAGAAGTCATCATCACTAAAAATTGTGACAACGCTTTTAAGATATTTTCTGAGTTGATTTCACCATTTTCAAACGCTTCTCGAAACAATCGTGGATAATCTGGATGTGCTTGTAGTTTTGCGATGATATTTGTAAACGTCTCGTTCATCTCCACTTCGTTCGTAATAGGAATGATGGGTTGCGTGTCCAAATGAATTGCTGCGCCATCCCAGTTGAATTCGTTCTGATATGCCAAGTTGTGTAGCGGTTGCGCATTTCTGCTTCCCAATGCGCCATCTACACCGTGACTGATAATGTGCGTATGATGCGTAAAAGCAAATTCTTGAATATGACAAAATCCGCACGCAACGACATTGTCAGATGCCAAGCGGCCTTCATAAAACAAACGTCGTCCCAACTCAAAACCTGTTTCTGTGGGCGGATTGGCTTCCATGTCATATACCAACGATGGAAAATTAGTAGGCACTTCAAAATCTAACAATACTTTTTGGAATTCGCCCGCAGTTTGCCCAGGAATTTCCTCATACGGTTCATTCTTACAGGCAACCAATAAAAGTGCCACACAGATGTATATGTAATTGTTGAATTTCATAGCTGTTGCTAAAATACCAAATGTCTATTGATTGGGCAAGATGTACGCGAATAGATTCAGTTTTAGACTTTTATTTTAGATTTCACACTAGCTATTATCTAGGAAGTATTTTTTTAATAGTCACAATTTCATTACTACCCATCATATTTCGAAGTTGTATTCTTTGATATATATCTTCTTTCCAACTTGTAGAGGCAACTGTATCTATTTGTATAATTTCAAAGTCTGGTCTTGGATTCAACCCTTTACATTCAGAGATTGTCATTGGATCAAAAATACCGCGTATTCCACAAACATAAAGTTCATTGTTTTCTACAAAATAACGAACAGGAATCTGATAATCAACTTCTGTTTCACTTTTGGGTGATATCATAAACATGAATTCATCTTTAAAAATCCATATATGTTCTTTTGTTTGTTCAAACTCAAAATTTACTTCATATTGACCGTTTAGAATTGGTGCTGTTTCAATCGTGTTTTTTGGAGTTTGATTCTTTGAGTTATTGCATGAAATCAAAATTATACAGGCAATAATAATTTGGCTAAATTTTAATATTTTGTTTGCGTTCATTTTATAACATGGTTGAGTAGTACTTTTTGGATTGCTATGATTGGTTTTGTCTCGTCTTGTTCTTGACAAGAAGCTAAGTTACATCATTAAAATTAAAAGAAATAAAATAATTATTAATTGCATTTTACTACTGCTGCTAACATTTCAAATGTCTGCCGAATAGGTAAGATATACTGCATTTTGTACTATTTTTTAAAGAACTAAAACAATCCTACATTTTGTACGATTGCAGCGACTTTTGTTTCCAATAGCTTTGAAGTATTAGAAATCATAAAAAATACAATGATGAAAAAACAAGAAATGAAAAGCAAATTGAATTTGAAGAGAAATGTAATCTCAAATTTTGAAAGCAATGAAGTGACAGGAAAAGGACCTGAAACATGGACCTGCGATTGTTGGACACGCAGAAAAGACTGTAAAACGTATGAACCTACACAAGATGGTTGCCAAAGTTTTTGGTGTTCAGGATTAGGATGCAGCTAAAATTTGAATCTTTTTAGATTTTAGTTTTAAAAAGATACTCACAGTTTACAGCACATGTTTTTAGGTTTAGGCTGTTGCACTGTGAGTTTTTTTAGATCATTTTTTTCTCATTTGCCAATTGAATTGCTTCCGCTTTAGAATTTACATGCAGTTTTTGATAAATGTTTCTAATATGTGTGCGAACCGTCGTTTTGGAGATAAATAATTCTTCCGCAATGGTGCTATAGGTTTTTCCTTGTGCAAGTAACGTGAGTACTTCTTTTTCACGTTTTGACAAGGTATTATCTTGATGATTCAGTTGAAACGATTCCACAACCATTTTGGCAATTTTATTACTCATCGGTGCGCCACCTTTTTCCAAATCTCCCAAAGCTTTGTTCAATTCTGGCAGCCCTAAACTTTTGGTTAAATATCCGCAAGCACCTGCTTTTAAGGCTTCAAAAACCATATTGCTGTCTTCAAAAACAGTGACAATGATCAATTCGGTTTTTGGATATTTTTGTTTGATGCGTTTTGTACCTTCAATACCATTGATGCCTGGCAATCCGATATCCATCAGCACAATATCTGGACAATTTCCTGATTTGAAATCTTCAAAGGCAGTTTCAAAATCTTCGTACACACCTAACAAAAAATAGTTGTCAAGTTGCTGAATATATGCTGCCATATTTTCGCGAAAAATGGCGTTGTCTTCAATCACTGAGATATATTTTTTTGTCATGATTTGTTCATTTTAATGAGTTCTTCTTCTAGTTGTAGTGTAAACGTGTAGCAAACACCGTCTGATTTTTTGATGTCTATGTTGGCGTTGATCATTTCCATGCGTTTTTTAATGTTTTTTAACCCATTTCCATTGCTGGAAGTAATTCCGTCGATGCCTATTCCGTTGTCTTGAATTTGAATTGTAAATGTAGCTTCCTCCAAATATGCTTTGAACACAACTTTTGTGGCTTTTGAATGTTTGATGATATTGGCCAAAATTTCTTTGTATGCCAAAATGATGTTTCTACTTCTTACATAGGAAATGTCAATAGGAACAATGTCGATTTCTAGATATAAGTAGTCAATTTCATCAAAAAGATCAAAAAAGGTTTCGCCATAATCTCTTAAATATTTACACAAACTTTCAATATTGTTATTTTTCGGATTCAATGACCATACAAAGTCTTTGGCAGTATGATAAATTTCTTTGGAAAGCGACGTTATTTTGTCCACTTTGGGCGAAGTCACTTTTTCACTGTGTTTTAAATTGTTTGATAAGCCAATGACAGAAGCAATTTTGTTTCCAATTTCATCATGGAAATCGCGTGCAACTTCTTCGCGCAAATTTTCTACTTTGTGTTCTAAAAAAATACGGCGGTTAATTTCGTTGGATAAGGTTTCGTTTCTGCGTTTAATCACGCGTAAGCGATACCATAAAAAACCTAGTAATAGTACAATAATGGCAATAAAAATAAAGACTTTTATCACGGTAATTTGATACCATTTTGGTGCAATCGTAAAATGGATTTTTTGTGGAATAGACCATTCACTGTTGATACGCTTTCCGCGAAAAGCCACTGAATAATTGCCTGGTTTTAAATTGCTCATTTCGAGTGTTTGATGTTGCATTTTGCGCCATTCAGAATTGTTTATTTTATATTCAAACAACACCGCTTTTGAGAAATAACGTGTACTACTTTTAAATGCAATCAACACATGATCGTCTTGAATGTCCGTTTGATGAATTTCTATCTTGGGCGGGATAGTGACGTCTAACAATTTTGGATTGAACTCCATAATTCCATTACCTGTAATAACCCAAATGATGCCTTTGGTGTCTTGATAGAAACTGTAAATATTGTTAGAATTGGTGCCGTTTTTTGTGTTGAAATGATATTGAAAATCTTCCGTAATAATCCAGAAACCTTTGTTTGTTGCAAAATAAATTCGGTTTTCTGTATCTACAAACGTATCGTTGATGTATATGTCTTCTTCTGTAAATTGTATTGGAAATACGTTAGTTCCATCAAATGTGTACGCTTCATACGGCGTAGAAATGATGCATTGATTTTTATGTCGTATCAATTTCCTAACAACACGTTGTGCAAAAGTGGTTTGCAGTTCCGTATCCTTTGTTTCTACCCAAAAATCAACGTCGTTATTGGTGTATTTTCGAATCCCGTTTTGCGTACCAATATAAATTGCATCGTTGAAATAAATGCCCGTATTGATCTTTTTATCTTTCCGGTTGTACTGAATGCAAAAAATATCTTCTCGATTCTTTTCATGAAAGCGACTCAGCCAATATTTTGAATAAAAAACAGTGTCACTTTCTTTGGCAACCAAAAAGTTATTTGCGCGACAACCACTAATTTCTTCCAAATTAGAATTGTACAAACTTGCATGTGAAGAAAAATAACGTTTGCCATGAAACGAAAAAATGGAGTTTAATCGAAAAGGATTTTTTTGCTGCACAAACGTATCTTTTTCTTGTAGCGTATACGATACATTTTCGGTAGCAAATACCATATTTCCTTGCGCATTTTCATAGCTGAATTTAGGGACAGGAATTTGGTAATCGTTATTGTCGTAAGACTTAAAAAGTGACGGAAATATTTTGTAAATTCCATTGCCATAACTCGCAATATAAATCGCATCTTGATCAATAAAAATATCACTAATACCGTATTTTATGGTGAGAATTGGTTCCGTGTGAATCACTTGAGAAAAGTCGTCGGTAAACGTAACAACATACACGCTGCTGTATTCGGCGCGATGCCTAAATTGTACTAAAATTTGATTTTTTTTGTATGGTTCAATATGCTGAATGGAATACGGTTTTTTGAAATGATAGGTTTGTATTTGCGCAGGATTTTTCTTTGAGATCCAAGTCAAGTTTCCATGCTGATCTCCCAAAAATAAAAACGACTTGATACTCCGGATCGCTTCAATGGTTTCGTTGATTTCGTATGGAAAGTTAGGTTGCGGTTTGCCTTTCCAATCATAGGTAAAAATTGTTTTTCCTTCGTGCACATAAATGCGATCGGCATCAATGGCAATTCGACGTTTTTCATTTTGCTTTTCAAAACCAAATAACGTATCAACTACTTGATGTTGATTGAAAGTCAAAAATGCAGTTCGCTGATACGTGTTGAACGTAAGTACTCTATCATCATTTTTAAGAATTCTGTTGATGCGTTCGTTATATACATTGGTAATTTTGTGTACTTGTTTTGCTAAAATACCATCAAGCCAAGAACCAACATATAAAATACTGTCGTTTACATTTAGTAAAGAAACGGGATATCGAATTTCTTTTTTGTTGTGAATTTTAAAATCGGAGCCATCAAAAGTTACCAATCCGCCATCGGTAGCAATATAAATTTCATCTTTGAATTTTTCAATAGCGAAGGTATAATTATCAACCAAACCATTTTCCACGTTGAAGTGTTGCGCTGTCCAATATTGCGCCTGCATTAAGAAGCAATACAAGAAACAGCCAATGGATAGGATACTTTTTTGCACTTGAAAAAGGTTTAGTTTCCCTAAAATAACGATTATGTTATATTTTTAATACTACAAAACGTAGTATTTAGTAAACGATTTTTTATTTGTTTTGGTGTGCTGTTTGTGTAAATTGGTATTATTCTTAGGTGTGTAGCAATACTATTTCATGCTCCAAAATTTTCAATCAAAGCGATGATTGTTTTTGAAGTATATTTGGAAAGTGATTTGAAACTTTTCTTATGGCAAAGCAGAATTGGTACTAGAAGTTGTTTATTTTTTCAATAATAAATTCATTGTCATCTTCGTAGATCATAAGTGCTTTTAGTTTCTTGTTTTTTGTGAGGAACTCTTTGCATTTAGTTACACCCATCGCCATGCAAGAAGTGGCGTAACCGTCTGCCAATGCGCATGTATCCGTAACGATCGTTACAGACAATAGGTTTGAACTTTGTGCATATCCTGTTTTTGGATTTACAGTATGTACAATTCTGTTTCCTAAGGAATCTACTTTTGTTTTTCTATAATTACCAGAGACAGCTAAGGACTCATTTTCCAAAGAAATAGCCTGCACAACATCTCTTTCGTTTGGTTTCGTTGGATTGTCAATGCCAACTCTCCAAAAAGATTTTGATTCTGTGTTTTGACCATGCGCAACAATTTCACCGCCAATATCGATCATGAAGTTTTTAATATTTTTTGAGAGAAAAAAATTTGCCAACACATCAGATGTGAAGCCTGGCGCAATGGAATTGAAGTCTAATTGAATTTCTTTATTTTCTTTTAAAATTTGCCGTTCCTTGATTTTCAATTTGTCAAAACCAACTGATTTCATCAATGCTGTCACTTCCGTATCGGAAAGTAAATTGGTAGGTTTCCCGTTTCCAAATCCCCAACCTTCTACTAAGGTTTTAACCGTAGGATCAAAATACCCGTCGGATTCTTTGTGAATTTTTGAGGCTAAATTTGCGATTTGAATGAAATTATCTGATAAATTGATGGTATCATTTCCAGAGTTCCATATGGCTATTTCACTGTCATTTCTATACGTTGATAATGATTTGTCAATAGCTTTAAAAATGGAATCTATTTGAGGCGTCATATCGGAACTACTAAAATAAATGATAGAATAATAGCTGCCAAAAACAGGACCATTTAACGTTTTTTTGGTCACTTTTACTGCTTGTTTACAGCTAAAACAAAAGGTTGTAAGTAGCATCACAGCAAAAAACAGACCGCTAATTTTCTTCATAACTATGCATTTTTTAGTGTGCGCTAAATGTTGTTTCCAAATTGGTGGCAATTCTTGGTGCATTTACAGGATCTACTTGAATATCACTAGTTTCTTCAAATTTAATTTGATTGGTAGCATCAATAATATTTTGAATGTATGCTGCTACCGTAACAGAAGCCGTATTTCCTGTCGTAATATTTAGGGTATTTGCTAGTGGCAGCGTAACGAATTTATAATTATCTAAGTTTTGCCCATGACTACCCACATGAATCACAAATGGCGCTTCTGTGCCGCCTTGTGGTGTATATGTTCCTTCAAATTTGATGAATTTATATCCTGCCGCCCAAGTCCATAACATGCCCGCTTCTTCTGCTGTTGGAATAAAATTTAAAACGCCGCCATCTAACGGATACTTAGATTGATCTACGCCAATTCCGAACGAAATTTGCGTGTAGTTGCCCACAGGAATTCCTGTCAAACTCAATGTTAAACTGCTGGCATTTTCTTCGTTAATTACAAAATAAGAATCGTCTTTGGGATACTCAAAAACAGCTCCATTGTCTTGTGTGAGTGCAAGGTTTGAAATGATATATTTCAACTCATTCGTTACCACACTTTCATTATTTTGATTTACATATACCGTCGTTCCTAAAGTCAAATCTTGGTTTGCAGCAATACGATTATCAAACGTAATTTCTACCGCTGAGGTTTCAATGGCGTTAGAATCGTCATTACACGATGATGCAAGCATTAGAAGTGAAATTGAAAGTACATACGCAAGCTTTTTCATGATTACTTTATTTTTATAATTAACGCATCTTTGACGCCTTTATTTTCTGTAATATCGCCGTCACTGCTTTGTGTGCTTCCCGCAATAACTAATTTTTGATCGTTGGTTTCTACAATGCTAAACGCGATGTCTAATTGCGAGCCACCAAAATTTTTCTCCCAAGTAAGATTGCCATTATCTGTAATTTTGATCACCCAAAAATCGTTTTGACCATAATTGGAATTTAAGTCTACATTATCACTTTTGGCACTTCCTACAATCGCAAATCCACCATCTTGTAGTGCGGTAACACCACGCGCTGATTCAAAATCGCTTCCGCCATAGGTGCGTTCCCAAAGCAAAGAACCATCGGTGTCGTTAATCTTGATCACCCAAAAATCAGCAGAACCTTTCAGATTCGCAATATTTCCGTCTGTACTACGCGTATCGCCAACGACAATATAATTTCCGTCGTTGGTTTTGGTAATGTCATACCCGATTTCAATGCCGCTTCCACCATAGGATTTTTGCCAGATTAAATCGCCCGTATTGCTCATTTTTACCACCCAAAAATCATAACTTCCTTGACTGTTTGTAACATCGAAATCATTACTTTCTGAAGAACCTGCCACGATAAAATCACCATCGTTTGTTTCCAAAGTCGAGTAGGAGCGATCGTTATTGGTTCCGCCAAAATAGCGACTCCATACAATGTCTCCATTTGCATTTAGTTTATGGCACCAATATTCGCCAACGCCATGTTTTGGCGGGTTAAAAGCTCCGTTTGAAGCATTCGGTTTCCCAAAACTTCCTTGTCCGCCAGAAGCTGTAATATCTAAAAATCCTGTGGTAAAATAGCCGCCGTCACTCGTTTGCATAATATCAAACGCTTGATCGCTTCCCGAGAAACCAAAACTTTTTTCCCATTGAATATTTCCACTAGCATCTAACTTTACAATCCATTGATCGTAAAATCCACTGTTGGCACTTACATCCTCATCGGCACTTCTGCTATAACCTGTAATGATAAATCCGCCATCGGCAGTAGCTTTTATTGCTTCCCCACGATCGTCTGCGGTTCCGCCATAGGTTTTGCTCCAAAGAAGAGTTCCATTCGTATCTAAACGGGCTACCCAATAGTTATTTTGTTCAGAAGCATTATCCGTAATGTCGCCGTCAATACTTTCAGTAAAACCCACTATTGCATAACCACCATCGGCAGTTAGGGTAATATCTTGCGCAGTATCTTCTTGTGTGCCGCCAAGTGTTTGCACCCAGTCAATTTCTCCTAAAAAGACAATCGGATCTGGATTTGGTGTATCTGTTGTATCACTAGGCGTGCCATCATCTGAAGAACAGCTTGCCAAAAAAATCAGCAGTAAAAGTGTATAAAATGTATAATGTTTTTTCATGAATTACTCATTATTTTTTCGGATGATAAATAACCCTGAGTTGATATCACTTACAATGATATTTCCACTTTCAAAATATGGATACACATTCCAAGCACCTCTAAAAATAGCTTCATTACTTATAGGATACGTGTCAAAGAATCCTTCTTCTTGCATTACGCTACTACCAATGTTGGAAATGTCTATAATACGAACGCCAGCAGTATAATTTGCCAAGAAATACGTATCACCTTTTACATACCCATTGTGATCAATTGCCTCTGTAGGTCCTAAATAGGTGGTTTGAATGGTTGGATTGTCCAAATCTTGCAAATCAAATACAACCGTACGCGAGTTGAATCCGAAATTGAGTTCATCCAATTCGTCGCCTACAATAAAATAGCGTTGATCTTCCGTATACCAACCTTGATGCGTATATCCGATATCCGAATAATCAATTGTTGATAATTGAATCGGATTGTTTTTGTTGGTAATGTCAATAATAACCACTTCATTTGTGTTGCTTCCAATCAAAATTTCTTTGCCTACATGTTCCGTATCTGGGCCATTATAGGTAATTACTTGTGCATCGTGCGAATATGCATCATTTGGATACCCACCTGCTGCAACCGGGTTTGTTGGGTTTTGAATGTTGATAAAATGCGGTCCGCCATCAAACGAAAACATGTTGTCATCTAACGTCATAGCGCCAACAGCATAGGCAAATCCGCTTTCTTCATTAATTACAATATTGTGCGCACTTCCAAAACCGTTGTACCAAGCATCTGTTGTAAATGTTTCTGGCGGATTGGCAACATTGCGCAAGCGTGTCAAATCGAAAACTTGCATTCCATGTCCTGGTGCTTCACTTACAATAAACGCATGATTGTTATATACTTTAATGTCTCGCCAATTGCTGACTTCTGTTTGTGCAGGGACATTTCCTAAATATATAGGTGCGGTTGGATTTGTAATGTCTACAAACGAAGTATTTTCGTTCGTTCCAATCATGGCATATTCACGACCTGTCTGTGGATCTGTCCAACCCCAAGAATCCATGCCTCGAATGCCTCCCAAAACATCCAAGGGAACGTGTGCCATCAAGTCGTATCCATTACACGGATAAATGCCTGCAAAACCATTTTCGCAAATCACAGCATCTGGAAAAGCTACAGAATTTGGAATTTCTTCATTTGGAATTTCTTCCGTTGTTGGTGGAATGGGTTGAGAATCATCATCATTTGCACAAGCGAAAATTCCAAGTGCAACCATGACGAAAAAGAAGTATGTTATCTTTTTCATAAACAATTTTTATAGTGTGATACAAAACGAACTCTTTAATTTACAATTAATTTCTGAGAAGTTGTACCGTTTATTTTTACAACGTATATTCCCGAAGGAAATTTTTCAACGGGCAATTGAAATAAGATTTCATTGATGTTTGCATGTGTAGCTACTTTTTTTCCTAATACATCTCTTACTTCAACGGTATTGATCAACATATTTTCTCCAGCGCTAATCATAGTGTGATCTGAAGCAGGATTTGGATACATCATAAAATCAAATCTCGGCGCTTCTACAGTAGAAAGCGTACTATTGTCCCGAATAATGATTAGTCCTCTGTCAATATCACTAATGATAATATTTCCACTTGCAAAATACGGATAGATACTCCATGCGCCGAAAAATGTAGTATTGTTTGATTCTGGATGCGTATCAAAATAGCCGATTTCAGTAACATTCATTGGATTTGTAATGTCTAAAACTCGCACACCAGATGTGTAATTTGCTTGATATAATTTGTTTCCTTTAACGTAAAGATTGTGATCAATAGCATTTGTCGCTCCTGTAAAAGAAGTCAAAAAATTAGGACTGTCCAAGTCGGCAAAATCAAAGACCAAACTACGTGTTTGGAATCCAAAATTTATTTCATCATATTCATCGCCTAAATAAAAGTAGCGATGATCTTCTGTGAGCCAACCTTGGTGTGTATACCCAACATCGGTATAACTAATTCTTGAAAGTCTTACGACAGCAGCTTTATTAGAAACATCTAAAATGACAATTTCATTTTCGTTGCTGGCAATCATGATTTCTTTTCCCTGATGTTGCGTGTCAGGTCCGTTATAAGTTACAATTTGCGCATCATGCGTATATCCATCTGTAGCATATCCGCCCACAGAAACAGGATTTGCAGGATTGGAAAGATCTACAAAATGTGGTCCGCCATTAAATGTGTTACAACCTACCAAATAGGCAAAACCAGTATCTTCATTGATGGCAATGTTATGACAACTTCCCACATCTGTAAACACCGTATCTGGCGTGAATGTTTGTGGTGGATTCGTTACATTGCGCAAGCGTGTTAAATCGAATACTTGCATGCCGTGATTTCCAACAATATCAGCCACAATGTATGCGTGATTGTTGTATACTTTGATGTCTCTCCAAAAATTAACTCCCGCGTTTGTAGGAATGTTTCCGAGGTAAACAGGATTTACAGGATCAGTCACATCTACAAAACAAGTTTTATCTTCAAAAGTAATTAAGGCGTATTCTTTGTTGGTGGTGGAATCTGTCCAACCCCAAATGTCACTTCCGTCTTGGTTGCTAAATGTCGATTTCGGTAAATTTGATACTAAATCATATCCGTCACAAGGAAAAGAACCCGCAAATCCACCCGCACAAGGAACTATTTGGGCAAATATTGGAATACTCATAAAAAGTGCAAGAACAAAGCATAGGTTTCGTGCAATACGTGTCATTTTTTTGGCTAATTTTGCGTTTTAATAAGATCGAGGGTAAAACTGCGGACTAAAATACAATTTTAACTTAAATAAACACGATTACGGCATGTTAAAAGACAAGAACGAACAGCGAACATCATTGGCAAGTTTGGGAGAGTTTGGATTGATTGATCATTTGACGTCAAACTTCAAGATTACGCAACCTTCTACTATAAAAGGGATTGGAGATGATGCAGCTGTATTAGATTTTAGTTCAAAGAAAGTAGTGGTTTCTACCGATTTGTTGGTGGAAGGCGTACATTTCGATTTAAGTTTTATGCCGTTAAAGCATTTGGGGTATAAAGCTGTAATTGTGAATTTGTCGGACATTTATGCGATGAATGCAAAAGCAACACAAGTCACGATTTCGATTGCAGTTTCTAACCGTTTTCCTTTGGAAGCCTTGGAAGAATTGTATGCAGGAATCCAATTAGCAGCCAAGATTTACAATGTAGATGTTGTGGGTGGCGATACCACTTCTTCTACGAAAGGCTTATTGATTAGCGTGACCGCGATTGGTGAAGTGGAAGAAGAAAACATCGCGTACAGAAACGGTGCCAAAGAAAACGATTTATTGGTGGTTACAGGCGATATTGGAGGCGCATATTTAGGATTGAAAGTCTTACAACGTGAAAAATCTGTGTTTGAGGTCAATCCGAACAATCAACCAGATTTGGACATGTATTCCTATATTATTGAGCGACAATTAAAGCCAGAAGCGCGCAAAGACATTCCGACGTTATTACAGGATTTGGATGTAAAACCGACCTCTATGATTGACATTAGCGATGGTTTGTCTTCTGAAATTATGCATTTGTGTAAACAATCAGAAGTTGGGTGCAATTTGTATGAAGATAAAATTCCGCTCGATCCGCAAGTCATTGCTACGTGTGAAGAATTTAAGTTAGACAGCACCACAATTGCGTTGAGTGGCGGCGAAGATTACGAACTTTTATTTACGATCAGTCAAGAAGATTTTCCAAAAATAAAAGCCAATCCCAACTTAACGGTTATTGGTCACATGACGCAGCCAAGTGAAGGCATTCATTTAATTACAAGAGCAAATACCAAAATTCCTTTGAAAGCACAAGGTTGGAATGCGATGGAAGAATAGATTGTTAGACCGCTAACGCTGTTAGATTTTAGATCGCGCTTTGCGCTTTTAGACTTTTTTCACTGTTGCGGTGATGGTTTTTTATTTTGTATCTTGAAAGTTTCGCTTTTAGATTTACTTTGTTTGTAAATTTTAAACTTTAGTAGTTTAAATAAAATTTCAATTGCTCTTAGAGCTTGACTAATACCTAATACTTTAAAACGCGTGATTTTTCTTTTTATGAAAAGAAGTCAATGTTTCGTTAATATCTTTCAGTTGCGGTGTTAATTGTGTCAACTTTCCTTTATCGTCTGTGGTAACTTCGCAGTTGCAAAGCATACATTGATATTCATTGATGTGTGAAGTGACTTTTTTTGTGACTCTGTAACGATGACCGAATACGCTGCAATACAATTTTCCTAGTGAAAAAGTAGTTTTTATACTCTTATTTTCCATGTAATAAGTAGGTTAAGTAAGTTTTCTTTGGTTTCCACTAAGATAAAGAATCCGAATTGAAAATCCGACGAAAAGATGGTTTTTTTAGATGAAATGCATATTAAGTTTAGGTAAACGGTAAGTTAAGCTTCTTTTTTCTTACAAAAAAAATTCTATTTTTTAATTTTGATGTAATTATTATTCGTTTTAGAGTATCTTTTTTTAATATAACATAAGTTGATTCAAAGTCGTCAAGAAAAGACAAATTAATTGCTTAAAAACCGTGCTAACGAAAATAGCAAATCCTCTTTATTTTCGATATGACTCATATGTCCGTCGGGAAAAATATCAACGTCAACTTCGGAGTTTTTAGTCTGATCAATTAAATCTTTAAAATCCAATACAGGATCGTGCTTGCCAATAATCATCATCTTTTTGTACGGCGAAAAATGCAACAATACTTCCCGATCTTCTCGAATTTTCATGCCTTCCAACGCCGCCACAATTCCCTGTAAAGTTGTGGTTAAGGCTTCTTTTTTGACTTCTCTGAGCTGTTTGGCAAAGATTTTTCGGTTTTTCGGTCGAAATAAATTCGCAATAGAAATGCGGATAAATTGCTTGTGATTGTACTTTACGGCATTAATTGCACGATCGCGATTCACTTTTCGTTCCTCGCTATCGGCACGTGATGTAGAATTGATCAAACACAAGGCTTTTACATAATCAGGATACTTTTCGGCGAAAGCCAATGCTACATAACCGCCCATAGAGTGTCCTAAAATATGGAGTTTGCGCAATCGCAACGTTTTCACCACCGCAAAAACCGTTTCCGCCATTTCTTCCATCGTGTGAATATATCCCAAACACGGTGTTTTTCCATGTCCTAGTAAATCTATCGTAATGACTTTATGTGTGTTGGAAAAAGCGTTTACATACGGTTGCCACATGTTACTCGTTTCCAAAAAGCCATGTAAAAAAACTACTGCGCTTCCTTCACCCGAAACGGTATACGCAATTTCTATATTTTTATAAGTCACAAACTGTTGCATCTCGCAAAAATATGTATCTTTCGTTACTTGTAAAATTAGAAATCAAAAATGTTATCATTCAGTTTTCACAAACTTTCACCTGCTGCTGAAAAAAAGCTGCTTTTATTGGCAATTGCTACTTTTGTATTGGCAGGAAGTTGCATGGTACACTTTGATACTTTGCTTAAAAATGAATTTGCTCCTTTGGGAATTATTTCATTTGAATTGGCAAACACACTTGAAAACTCCACACAAATCCTCAATTCTTGGGAAACTACAGATGGCGCTATGCAATCTACCGAATGGAGTTTGTGGTTCGATTATATTTTCATTGTCACGTACGTTTTTTTGTTGTGCTTGCTCATTCATCGTGTGCGAAGAACTGTTTGGAAAAACCAAGCATCCTTAGCATACAGATTTGGAATTGTTATGATGCGGATGGTATTGTATGCTGGAATTATGGATATGGTAGAAAATTTTGCATTGCTTCAACTTTTTTATGGCGATTTACAAACGCATTGGGCAACGCTGGCTTTTGTCATGGCGTTACTCAAATTTATCCATCTCGCTTTAGGAATTTTATATGTACTCATCGGTTTACTCACGGCTGGAATTAAAAAACTCGCATAAATGTCACAAAATAAAGAACTTTTTATCACTGCTTTCGCCTTATTTTCCATGTTTTTTGGTGCAGGAAACTTGTTATTGCCACCATTATTAGGCTACCAAGCAACTGACGAATGGTATTGGGTTACACTCGGATTTATGATTACGGCAGTAGTGATTCCGATTTTTGGAATTTTAGCGCATGCGCGATTGCAAGGTTCGATGTTTGACTTTGGAAAGAAAGTGTCGCCGGTATTTAGTACGCTATTTTGCATTGTAATTTATGTAATAGCCGTTGCGATTCCGTCACCAAGAACCGCCGCAGCAACCCATGAAATTTCTATATTTCCCAACTTCGGAACAGATGCTTTGTTAACGAGCAGTGTGTATTTTGCCTTGGTCTTAGTTTTTGCGTTGAATCGTTCCAAAGTGCTCAATTTTATAGGCAAATTTTTAACGCCGTTGATCGTCCTAATTTTATTGACCATTATCGGAATTGGGCTATTTATGCCGCACAAAGAAGTTGCGACGTCAATAATAGAAGGGTTTCCGTTGTTTGCAGGCTTGTTGGAAGGCTATCAAACCTTTGATGCTATTGGCGCGGTTGTCATTGGTGGCGTCATCATTATTTCATTAAACTTAAAAGGACACAGTTCCTATGAAGAAAAAAAGAAACTCATTGCCAAATCGGGTTGGATTGCTGGTTTTGGGTTGTTTGCCATGTATGCAGGATTGATATTGCTTGGATCATATTTTAGTGGCGAAATAGAAGTTGACATGTCGCAAACAAATGATATGAAACGTGCTACTTTATTGCGTGGAATTAGTTTGGCGACTTTGGGAAATATTGGAACGGCTTTTTTAAGTGTGCTGGTTGCGTTGGCATGTTTTACGACTGCTGTCGGAATCACCACAGGAACGGCAGATTATTTTAAAGGACTCTTTAAAAATTCGCAACAAGTATACAATAACACAGCCATTTTTGCCTGTATTTTAGGTGTTGTTATTGGGCAATTGGATTTTCACTACATCATTATCATTGCGGTTCCTGTATTAAAATTTATCTATCCAATTACAATTGTGTTGATCTTTTTAAATGTAGTGCCACAAAAATACGCAACACCATTAGTGTTCCAAGCAGTTGTAGGAATTACGTTTATTTTCGGAGTATTTGATGCGATCAACTTTTTCTATCCTGAAAATAGTTTCTTAATCAATTTTCGTGAAACCATTCCGTTAGGCATGTATGATTTTGGTTGGGTATTGCCAGCTTTTGTGACGTTTTTGGTGATAGGACTGATGCCGAAAAAATCATGATTCAGCATCATATAAAAAGAGGTAAAAGGAACTAAAAATATCTTTCAAATTGACACAAGAGGCTAGATCGCTTCACTTAGGTAAGCTCAGTGTGATCGCTATTAGATTCTAGATGCTTTTGGAATTTTATAAAATGACTTCTTTAAAATAAAATTCTTACAAATTTTATGTAATTTGCATGTCATATCGAGCGCAGTCGAGATACAAATGAAATGCAAAATTTGATAGCATACAATTATAGTTTTAATATTTATGAACAAACTCATCATCGCAGGAAACGGATTTGATTTAGCCCATGGATTGCCAACATCCTACAATCATTTTATGGATGCTTTTTGGCGGGATTTGAAGGAGAATCAGGATGATGATTTGGTAAAAGAAGTTGTTTATTTAGATCCTATTTTTCAAGATCATTTTGACGAGGGAGAAATTTTAAACTTTAAAGATTTTGAGTCTAATATTCATAAATACTTACAAAACAATCTTCGGGGTTTTGAATATCAATTGGAGAAATATAGTTTTTCTCAAAGAGGAATGTCAAGATCTTATGGAAAAGAAGTCGTATTGTTCAAGTTTAAAAACAAATTCTTTAAAGAATTAAACGAAACGCAGTCCATTCAAAATTGGGTATATGTTGAAAATGAGTATTATCAAGCATTAAAAAGTATTTGTAAAGATGAAGAATTAGAAGCTCGTCAAAAGAGAGAAAGAGTTATAAAACTTCATGAAGAATTTGAGCAAGTGAAGCAGTTGCTTGAAATATATCTAAAACAGAAAGTTGTTGAAACTTATGATTTTAATGCTTTCAGTGAAAAAGATCATCCTAAACCTTTTAATATATTAAGACGTTTTGTCGGGAAAGAGAGTAACGAAGAGAAGTTAAAGTTGGCAAGTGAGTTTTCAGATCGTGATGATGAAAAATTTATGTTTGATTTAGATCCATCTGAATCTAAAAAACAGAAAGTTGTAAAATTTAACAGCTATATAGTAAATTTCAATTACACACCAACTTTTGTTAATTATTGTGGATATCTATTACTTGAAGAGAAACAGCTTGCTCATATAAATCATATTCACGGTGAACTAAGTGAAGAAAACATTGTCTTCGGCTTCGGAGACGAAATGGACGAAGATTACAAACTTATCGAAGACATGGACGATAACGAATATCTACGGTATTTTAAGTCATTTCAATACTCTCAAAATTCCAATTATAAAGATATTTTGCGTTACATAAATTCTGAAAAGTTTCAAGTGATTATCATGGGGCATTCTTGTGGACTTTCAGATAGGGTTTTACTAAATACTATTTTTGAACATGACAATTGCCGTTCTATTAAAGTATTTTATTATCAAAATGGTGAGTATGATAATTATACCGAGATTGTTCAAAACATTTCAAGGCATTTTAATGATAAGAAACTCATGCGAACTAAAATTGTAGAGAAAACCTTGTGTGAACCCATGCCGCAGATTCAATTGCCGAAGAAGAAGTAGTTTCAAAGTACTTCTCGATACTATTTTCTGCATTTCATTTCGACTACGCTCAATGTAAACATTACGAAATTTAATCGAAGTAGCGGACAGTAATAAGAAAAATAATTCGTGTATTCGTGGTAAAAAAATAAAGAAACTAGTGAGTTCAATCTTTTAATCAAAATCGCTTGCTTTTGTGATAGAAATCGAACTGACGTTTGAGATTTGTAAAAGTGAATACGTAAACAAAAACCATTTTTAACGACCAAAGAAACGTCAATCGAACTAAAAAGAAAAACACAGATGGCAATTCAAAATATTACCAATTACACCTATCAAAATACGTTTTCATTGAGCGTTGTGCAATTTGAAAAAGCCTGTGTCGTTGAGCAACCTGAACAAGTAGATGCGTATACGATTTATTGGATTAAAGACGGAAAAGGAACGTATTTTATTGACTTTGAAGAATATACATTTGATGGAAATATCATTTTCTTTTTGTCGCCAGGACAAGTATTTACGGTAAGTTCAGAGGAAATTAAAGAAGCCTATAAATTATCGTTTCAGCGTGATTTTTATTGTATTCAAACGCATGACAAGGAAATTTCGTGCAATGGCGTTTTGTTTAATGCTGTATATGACACGCCGTATGTGATTCCGAAATCGAAAGATGTACAGCGATTGAGTTTGCTATTAGAAGATTTGATGGAAGAATTTAACAATGAAAATTCTGGGCAGTACGATATGTTGCAAAGCTATTTGAAGCAATTCATCATTCATTCCGTACGTGTGAAGAAAAATGATTTTGTAGTGAAAGAAGCTAAGGAAACCAAATTGTACAAAGATTTTAGTGTATTGGTAGAGCAGAACTTCAAAAAAATGCACTCCGTTTCTGCGTATGCAGATCGCTTGGGAATGTCGCCAAAATCCATTGCCAAGCATTTTCAAAAACTCGGAACTACGACGCCGAGCGATTTTATTAAAAACCGAATCATCTTAGAAGCCAAACGTCAATTGTTATATTCGGAACAAACCGTTAAAGAAATTGCTTTTGATTTAGGGTTTAATGATCCTGCGTATTTTTCACGTTTTTTTACCAAAGTTCTTCAAAAATCACCACTGAATTTTAAGGCGGAATATAAGAAGTAATTAGACTCGCTGGCGATTTTAGAATTGGCTGCGCCTACTTAGATTGTTAGATGCGCCTCGCTTTTAGCATTTCAGTTAGAATTTTCACGGGTTCTCAGAACTCGACTAATACCCAATACCAAATACCTGAAATATTAGATGCGCTTTGCTTCGGCAAACTCAGCACAAGTGCTGTTAGAATTTTGGTATTGCTTCGCTTTTGGTATGTTGGTACGTTTCTAAGTGAATCTTGAGTTTTGTTTGAAACGAATTGCTACATTTTTAAATTTTCAAATTGCTACATTGTTAGACGTGCTTTCGCTGTTAGACTTGTTCCTGCATAGAAAGAAATTCCTTAGAAATGCTTTGCATTGGTTTTCTTATAAAATTTCAAATGGTTCTTAGAGCTTGACTAATACCCAACACCAAATCCCTAATACCTGAATCAAGTTCAGTTTAACGAAAGCTTTTCTAAATATATTATTTGAAATAGTATGAAGTTACAACCTGTTTCTTGAAATACGCTACTTACAATTGTTGTTACGATAGTTACTTTAAAACCTTCTCAATACTAATATCTCATTACTCAAAACTTATCTAAAACCCTAAAAATCTCCCACAATTCCCATTTGTCCAAACCTTAGGAACTTTTGTCCATTTTTTGAAGCGTGTTTGCGCCGCATCTTTGTACTGTTCAAATGATGCATCGATAAGTTCGGCAACATTTATCAAATAGAAAGTAATATTTCAAAAGAAATTGAAAACAAAACTAAAACCGAATAGTATGAAAAATTTACAAAACACCGTTTGCCCAAACTGCTGGGGATATCAAGAATATGATGAACTAGTAACCGAGCGTCAAATCTGCGGAAGCGAACAATAAAACAAACAAAAATTAATACTAATAGAAGATTCCTGCCTTCGCAGGAATGAAAAATTAAAATTTAAAACATTATGAGTACACGAATTGAAACTTTAAACCCAGAAACAACGACAGGCGAAGCAAAAGAATTATTTAACGCCGTACAAAAGAAATTAGGATTTATTCCAAACCTAATTAAAGTATTTGGAAATTCTCCAGCAACCCTAAAATCCTATTTGAGCTTAGGCGAATTGACGGCAAGCGGAAATTTTAACAACAAATTCAGAGAGCAGTTGGCATTAGCGATTGCAGAAGAAAATTCATGTAATTACTGTTTATCGGCACACACGGCCATTGGAAAAATGAACGGTTTGTCGGAAGAACAAACAGAAGCTAGCAGACAAGGATTTGCAAACGACGCCAAAGTACAGGCAGGATTGCAATTTGCGCAAAGCGTTACCAAAAATAGAGGAAACGTAGTAGGAGAAGAAATTGCAGCCGTAAAAGCAGCAGGTTATACCGATGGCGATATTTTAGAAATTGTGTTGAATGTGGTGTCAAACACTTTAACTAATTACGTAAATCATATTGCAGAAACGGAAATTGATTTTCCAAAAGTAGAAACAGGAAAATTTGTGGTCACACAATAAAGCATAAAATTTAGGACGTACGCTGAGCGAAATTGAAGCGTGCGTTCACACTTAAAAATTTACACAAAAACAAGCATTTTAAAAATAGAAAACAATGAAAAAAATAATCACAATTTTAGTACTATTCGTAGGCTTTTCAATGACGACACAAGCACAGAACAGCATGATGAAGAAAGAAACGATGATGAAAAAAGAGATCAAAACGGTTTCTTTAGAACAAACGAAAGGCGAATTCACACAAAAATCAATTACCCTTTCTGCAGGAACGTATGTTTTCCAAATTGCGAATGCGAATGTTGGACACGATGTAGGATTTGTGTTAGCGCCGAAAGGAAAAACAGATGCTTCAAACCATATTAAAAACGCGTATGTAACCGAAGTGGTAAAAAATAACACGACAGGACATTCTAAAGAAGTGACCTTAGTAAAAGGTGAATACGTATACTTTTGCCCCCTAAATCCAACGCCCCAATATATCTTACTAGTAGAATAACTGTTATTGTTTTTTCATGATTAATAGTTGGAATGCGAACTCGAAAGGGTTCGCTTTTTTATTATATCTTAATCAACTTTTTAATGACCGTTTTGCCGGTATTGGTACGAATGTTTACAAAATACACACCGCTTGATATATCGTTAATGTCAATACGATTTTGAATTTGATTTTTGAGCGTCACGCTTTTTACTACTTTCCCATTGATGTCAATAATGGTAATGTTTTCTAGCAATATACCTTCGTTTGCTGCAATGGTAATTTCATTTTGCGCAGGATTTGGATACATGCTGATCAAAGTGTCTAATGCTGGCAATTCTGCTGTTGATAAAACATTGTTTTCATAAATTTTCACATTTCTATAAAAAGAAGTAGCATCGTTGTAACTTCCGCCACCAGGATAATTATTGTTTGTAAACGTATTGTTAAACGAATCGTTATCCGCAGCAAAAAATAAATATGGCGCATTTCCTGTAAATACTTGTCCAATAGGAATGTTGTAATGTTTGAAAGTATATTGATCAGCGTCTGTATAGTTGTTAAAATCAAGATTGTAAATCGCTGAAGCTGATACGTTTTGAAAACCATATAATTTATACGCAAGCAACGGATCGAGTGTTAAATCATCATCAATTCCGATGTAATGAATTTCTCCATCAATTGTGCTCATAAAGTCAAATTCGATCACCGTATTTGGTGTAATAGTATAATTGATCGCAATAGCTTTCCAACCATTTGTAGCTACATATAACGTTGCTCCATTATCATACACATCCGAAACACCATTGTCTTGTGCAACATCATAGGTTACAATAGTTTCTGTACTAAAATCTATAATTGGTAATGTTGTATCGCATGCATCAAGTTCTGTTGGATTCGCATCTACATTTACATCAGGATAACCGTTACAGGCATCCAAACTGTCGCAAACACCATCGCCGTCGCTATCATTGTTAGGATCGTTCGGACACGGATCGCAGGCATCAGGAATGTTGTCTAAATCGCTATCCAATCCGGAAGTACAACCGTATAACGTAGTTAGTACATTGTCAATGCTCCACAAGTTATTTCTATCTGCAACAGTAGAATTCAGCGCAGCTTCCATGCGTACTTTTTGTCCTTGCGTAAACATAGCGTAGGTTGCTGCTGTATAATCCATCATATTGGTCAAATTGTCTACACTTCCGCAATTAATTACAGCGCCAGGTCCGGGATAATTGTCCAAATCGCTAATGGCATTTCCTTTGGTGTTTGGCGTATCGGTCACAGAATCATCAAAACTGCAATACACAGCATCTCCATTTCCACCAGCATTTGCCCAAATATGATATACGTTGAGCCAATGTCCGACTTCATGTGCTAAGTTATGAAACCAATTTTGCACCATTTCTCCGTGTTCTCCAAAAGCCCAAGCAGACATTACGTGTCCGTCTAAATACGCATTTGCAGGATCGGCTACATTTGGCGGAAACGTGGCAAAACCCGAAGTTCCACTACCATCAACTGCTTGTCGCACAACGTAAATGTTAAAGTATTTTTCGCGTGGCCAATGATAAATTAATCGCATATTAGGATCATTTCCGCGGAACGTGTAAAAACCATCTATTTGTCGGTCAATTCCATTGGTTGGATTTCCTTGCGGATCAAATTTTGCTAAGACAAAGCGGAGTTTTTTTGTGTTAAACCCGGCGCGAACTGGCAGAAAACTTGGATCAATATTGGGATCAAAAGCGGTGGTTCCTGCAAAGAAAAGATTCAGCGATTCAATGGCTCTTTCCACGGCAGCATCCGAAATATTTTCAACGCCATTATTGTGGATAATGTGAACCACGACAGGAATAATATAATCTGTTCCAATCGTGAGTTCTTCCACATTGATCAAATCTTCTGTGGTTGGACTCGCTTGAAATGTATTGGTAAATTGTTCTAGTTGTTGAAATGCGGGATTGTTTTCAGGCCGCAATTCAGGGTGTGTAGCATATAATTGTTGCTGCACAATATCTTGTCCGCAGGGTTGTTGTGCATACGAAAAGAAGAGCATACAAAAAAGGAAAATACAGCTTAGTGATTTTTTCATAATAATGAGGTCGGTTATTACAAAAATATGCCTTTTCAAAAAAGAAACGGTTAACTTCCCTAAAATCTTTTAGTTAGCTGTTTTTTTAGGTGTGAATGTGTAACTGAATGTCCAATCCGTTCAATTTATGATGGATGTCGTCAATCTTTTTTTGCAACGTTTTTGGATTGATGGTAAGGTTGGGAAAAATTGTAGCATCTGGTTTTACGATGATTTTTGTGTACTTTTCTTTTTCGTCGCTTCCGCAGATAGTACGCGTTTCGGTTGTACCTTCTTTAAATAAAAATTCTCCTTTTTGCCCGTTTGAATAGGTGAGGAGTTTGCACCATTCAGATGTAGCATTGATTCGTATCAAACCAATCAATTCGCCAAGACCAGATTCTTGAGCCTTTTTCTTCCATAGCGCTACAGATTTGGTAATTTTTAACAAAGTAACTTCTGCTTGAGTTATATCTCCATCATAATCTTCGTAAATTTCTAAAGACATTCCTGTGTTAAATTCAATAGAAAAATGATCCGCATAAACGTTCACGGTAATAATTGTGCATTTTTGATCAATCGCATATTGAATAATTTCTAGCGGAAGAGAATCGAGTGTTTTTTCTTCAAAAAGTGTTTTAAAATACATTTGCGGACGCATGCGAATGTGTTCAGATGGTTCAATGTGGCGAATCATACTATATGTCTTTTTTTATATACTAGTTACGTGTTAAAGCCAATTGTGCTTTTTCAAAATAGCATCATCAAAGACAACCATGGTCCACACAGGATCAAAATCGATACTAGTAATTTCAGGTAACGCATCTGGTTCAGGTTCATCCATGGCAATGATGCGAATCGTTTTATGATTGAAACTTAAAATTAGGTCTGACAGAAAAGGAATTCCATCAATTTTCTTTGTTAAAAACTCAATATCCGTAATTTTTTGACCAATAAATTCTTTCCATGCATTTGACGTAGAGACATCAATTCCTTTTGAATGACTATCAGGTGTATAAAGTCCAGATCGTATTAAAAAATCAATTCCTTCTTGTTCTCTTGAATTAATAGCATCTCTGGCATCTTCATAATACAAATGATAGCAATATTCCGCTGTGGGATCATCTTCTAGCCAAACCCAGTTAATCCATTGTTCATTAGAAAGTCGAATGCATATAGCTGTATCAACTAAATGAAATCCGTTGTATTCATGCGGACGATCTTGGTAGTCGGCAATAACATATTGGACTTGTTCAATAGTTTGCCCAACGATCGCTTTCTTTTTCCGATCCACAGATAAAGCAGTTTCTTGATGAATTGAAATTGCATTTTCGAAATTTGATATTGCCATAATTTTTTTAAAACAGCATTAGTATTTAGTCATGAGAATTGGGTGTTGAGAAGTTTTAAAAAGAACAAATCAACACTTCTAGAAGCTAATGTAACGTGAGTTCGACTTAAAAAACCTTTATTTTACTTGTAATTTACTGAAAAATAAACACTTGTCAGTTCGAGCGCAGTCGAGAACAGCTAAGAATTGATATTTTCAAAGGAATCTCGACTGCGCTCGATTTGACATTAAGTGTAATGTATTAACAATAAAGTACATAGCATAATATTTATATCGAACTCACGTTAATGTAAATAATTAAAAGCCAGCAGCTAAAGGCTAGAAGTTAACAACTAATTCATCAAATCTTCAATTTCATCTGCTTCAATAGGAATATTGCGCATCAAATTAAACGGTTCGCCAGTTTCTTGAATGACAACATCGTCTTCCAAACGGATTCCGAAACCTTCATCTGGCAAGTAAATTCCTGGTTCTACCGTAAATACCATATTTGCTGTCATCGGTTCAGTTAAAATTCCATAATCGTGCGTGTCCAATCCGATATGGTGTGAAGTTCCATGCATGAAGTATTTTTTATACGCTGGCCAATCTGGATCTTCATTTTGTATATCCGCTTTGTCAAGCAATCCTAAACCTAGCAATTCCGACGTCATAATTTTTCCAACTTCTACGTGATATTGTGTCCAATCAGTTCCTGGAACGAGCATTTTTGTAGCTTCATTTTTTACACGATTTACGGCATTGTATACTGCTTTTTGACGCTCGGTAAAACGACCAGAAACAGGAACGGCACGCGTCATATCACTTGCGTAATTGGCGTATTCGGCTCCGACATCCATTAAAATAACGTCACCAGCCTTGCACTGCTGATTGTTCTCAATATAGTGCAATACATTTGCGTTATTTCCAGAAGCTATAATCGGCGTGTACGCGAATTTTTTTGAGCGATTTCGTAAAAAATCGTGGATGAATTCTGCTTCAATTTCATATTCCCAAACGCCAGGTTTTACAAAACCTAAAATTCTACGAAATCCTTTTTCCGTAATATCACACGCTTTTTGCATCAAGTCCAATTCAATAGGATCTTTTACAGAGCGCAAACGCTGTAAAATCGGATTGCTTTTTGCCACACTGTGCGCAGGATATTTGTCTTTCAGCCATTTCGTAAAACGATCTTCGCGGGTTTCTGTTTCTACATTGGCGCGGTAATGTTCGTTGGTGTTGATATATACAGTATCACATTGCGTCATGATTTCGAACATGATCTTTTCCAAATCTTGCAACCAATACACCGTTTTAATGCCTGAAGTTGCCAACGCCGCTTCTTTGGTGAGTTTTTCACCTTCCCAAATGGCAATATGTTCGTTGGTTTCTTTTAAGAATAAAATTTCACGGTGTTTCTCTTTTGGACAATCGGGAAACAATACCAAAATACTTTCCTCTTGATCGACACCGCTGAGGTAAAAAATATCTCTGTGTTGCTCAAAAGGCATGGTGCTATCGGCACTGATGGGATAAATATCATTTGAATTGAACACAGCCAAACTACTCGGTTTCATCTGTGCCATGAAGTTTTTACGATTCTTGATAAATAAGTTGCGATCTATTGGATGGTATTTCATGTTGGTCTTTTTAATGAATTCCCTCAAAAATAATCAAACAAAAAAGGAATTAAGTAGCCAAATGGCGGTTTTTTTAATGTAACAATGAATCAGTTTGAAAATGTGTCAATTTGAAGATTTGAAAATGTGCACACCTGTATTTTAATTCTTTTGCATTGTCCGTCAGGTCGAGTGAATTTGTGCAACAAATTTGTATCGAGATATGCTCTGATTTTCCGAGCTATTCTCGATACAATTTTTCTTCATGCTATTGCGAAAAATCACTCGAATTGACGGTTTGTGGTATACGTGTAAAAAATTGCAGTACTATTTACGCCCATAATTTTCTGTGAATGTTGAATAAATATACGCTAGTACTTAAATTTTTTTTAAATTCAGAATTATGAATTGGTTTTATCCATCAATAACAACACCAACTTGCTTGTTGTTTTCAAAATGCACATTGAAAAAGTAATTTGGTGTTGCTTTTTCTTGAAAAGTGAGTTCAAAACCTGTATCATTTACTGACATTCCTCTGGTGTGAAAGTGCTTTTCTAGCGAGATAAATTCCATCTCAGCATTATCAAATTGTTCTTTGAGGGCATTTTCAGCTTCGGTTTTTATGCTTGTTTCTTGCTGTAGCGCATCTAACAGTATTTGTTTTTGGTGTGAAACAATTCCGTTCGCATCACCTGCAATTAAAATTTCTATGGGAAACCCTAGAAACTCTTGATTGACTTGCCAACCAATGTCAGTTCCTCTTTTGCTAAAACTTTCAATTGCCCCAAAATCTGCGTCTGTAGTTTTTAATTTTTTACTTCCGAATAATTTCTCAAAAAATCCCATGAGTTTATGAATTAATATACAATTAACTTTCCTTTTTTAATTTTATCATTCGATCGGATATTGTATAAATACACGCCAGCACTTAAATCCCATTGTTGTGTCGGAATAGACTTGTTGGTTTGTGTAAAAATAGTGCCGATCAACTTTCCTTGAATGGTATACAATGAAAATTTGAGGTCTTCATTTTTGGTGCTTTTTACAAAAACGGCTTCATTGCTCTTTACAGGATTTGGAAAAAACGAAATCACATCCGTAGTTACTTCAGAAACACTCAATACGCTTCCCAAGTTGATATTATCTATATACAATGGCTGTCCGTAACCGTTAATATTTCTAAATTTTATTTGTACATTTTCATTGCCAATATAACTCGTTAAATCAATAGCTTCTTGGCGCCATTGTGCAGCCGTTGGAACAAAAAGTGCCGTGGTATCTGGAGCAGTTGCTAAAGTATCTCCAAATTTGCTATATACAGACGTCCATGTCATTCCGCAATCGCTAGAAACATACACTTCCAATCCATCTGAATATGCCGCAGAATATTCTGCGTACGCTACATCAAATACAAGTGTTGCGTCACTCATATTGGTATTTGCCATATTTAAAGGTGCAATGATATCGCAATAGGTTCCTTGTTGAGAAATCACATAATTATTGACAAACATCGAATTTGTGCTTTGTCCAAAACCGCCCACAGTATTTTCATACGACCAGGTGTAATTTCCTGTAGCTTCTTGTCGCCAACCATCAGGTACAAACGCTACTTCAAAATCTTCTTCTAAGTTGGTATTGCTCAACGATTCTACAAAAATTGTCATAGCGTCACTATCGGAAACACCTGCATCATTTGTAACCGTTAAGGTGACTAAGTGGTTTCCAGTTGAATTAAACGTCACTTGCGGATTTCGCAAAGAAGAAGTTGCGATGTTTGCATTTTCAAACGTCCAAGCCCATGTTGCATTGGTATGATTCAGCATGGAATAATCGTCAAAGTAAAAAATATCTCCAGCACAATTCGCGCTAAGCTTGTCTACCATAATTTTTGCCACAGGACGCGACGGAGCTTCAAACAATTGACTTTCCCAAACGCCTTTTCCATAACTTGCCAAACGTATTTTTCCATCTCTATAAAACGGACGCAAATCGTTGGCACCTACTGTTGTTGGTAAATTCGCATTATCTAACGTCCATGAAGTCATCGCATTGTTTTTATAATACACGGACATGCCTGTAGCGACATACACACCGCCATTGGTTCCTCCGATGGTCGTTAATACTTGAATATTTTGACCGTTTAATTCACTCGAAGTTTCATTCGTCCATGTAGCACCGCTATTGATACTTTTGTATACTTTATTACCGTTAGAACCACGCGGATATGCCAACCAAATGGTTTGATCGTTTTCAGAATCTAAGCTAATCAAGGCTAATGTTCCATTGCCACTTGGTAAAGAAATGGTACTTGTCGTTGCCCAATCGTCTGTAGTTTTTACGAGATAAGCATTTCCTGAATTCGGTCGTACCACAATATACATTGTATTCGTATTACTTCGCGAAATTTCAATACCTAATACTTCACTATTGGCTGGAGCCGAATATACCGCTTCAAAACTCGCGCCTGCATCTAAACTTTTAAATAATTGATTGGAATTTCCAGTGTATACATAATTGTAGCAACTTGGATGAAACTCCATTTCTGACGATTGTGCATACCAAGGCGATTCGTTCGGAGCTAATCCTAAGGAAGCATTTACGACAGCGCCACTAATGCTTGTAGGGATGAAGCGACTTCCAATATTTGTAGAATATATTTGTTCTGTTCCTGGATTTACATAGCCAGAAGCAGGTTCACCACCACCTAAATCTAAGAATGTTCCTGCGGGAAATCCTTCTGCGTAGACATCTACACCATTGTGAAACGTTCCACCAACTAATAAATCGCGATTCCAACCAGAGCCAAATCCCCAAAAATCAGTTCCGTGTACACCGTTCATTTTAAATTCAGGTTGGGTAGCAAATAAATCATTTGATTTAAAAATACCACCATCTGTCGTTGCCCAATATTCGTTGCCAAGTGCTTTGAATTCTTGCATGTCTACGTGCATCGGATTGTAATTTCCGCAGCCATAATTATAAATACAGGTAAACGTTTGTCCGCCATCGCTAGAGCGCCACATACCAATTCCGCCCACAAGCACTTGATCTGCATTTGAATTGGAAGCCATCGCAGCACAATTGTAAAATCCTTGATTGAATCCCGTAGCAGAAGTATCTGAGTTTAATAAGTTTGGATTTGCAGCAGTATACGGTGCACCATTGTACCCTCTCGGATTTGTCCATGAAATACCTGCGTTGTCACTTCGATATACACCAATAAAACCATTGTCGCCTGCTTTGGAATCGCCAATAAGAAACGCATACACTCTATTTGGATCTGCATCACTTACGGCAAGTTTTGCACCAACCACGCTTCTGTTGGCATCGGTAGACGTATACCAACCAATCGTTTGTGGCGTCCAATTGATGCCACCGTTGGTAGATTTTAAAAACTGGTGTGTATTGGTTGCATAATCACGTCTTACCGCGTATAAGGTATTTGGGTTTCCAGGTTGTGCTTTTAAATCGTAGGTTTCACTCACTACGACTTGCGACCAGGAAATTCCGCCGTCACTAGTTCTATGTACGCCTGCTTTTCCAGCAAGCATGACAATATTTGGATTGTTCGGATTGATGAATATTTCCGCAGGATTATCAATGTAGCCAAACAATGGAATGTTGCTATCAAAAACGACCGACCAAGAAGTTCCGCCATTGGTTGTTTTAAACAATTCGCTTCCCGAACCTGCATAGGCGATGTCTGGATTTGTAGGATGCACAGAAATTGCGCGTACACCAGCATTGGCAATAACTGCTTGCGGCGCCAATCGTGTGACTAAGGTTTTGGAAGCGTTTGTCCAATTGTCGCCACCATTGGTCGTTTTATACACTTCTCCTGATTCTGTTCCGCAATACAAAACCGATGGAATCGTTAAACATTGTCCAATGCTGTACACATTTGTTTGTGCACCACTCAGCACCGTTCCGCCTTCGCGATAACTTTCAAAAGGTCCCATTACGGACCAATTGCCAGATTCTAGCGTGTATTCTTGTGAGTTTTGTAATCCGCGCGCAGCTTCAATAGCTTCCAGTTTTTTGTTGTGATCGTAAAAACCTTCATTATTTAAAAACGGATCTATAGCACGACGCCATCTTTTATAATATTGTGTGTGATATGATTTTATATATTCATGAGTTTCGTAATGCTTTTTATACAAATGATCAATCGTATTTGCATTCGGATTCTCACCATACATGAGTTTTGCCCATGCAGGCGCATCTTTGTACAATTGATTTGAAATATTTGGATTTGGAGATTGTTGCGAATATCCAACGATTGCTGTTAGCAATACGAAAAGAAATACTAGTTTTTTCATAGCGCACTTAGGTGTGTGAATAATAAATAAAGTCGAGGCAAAAGTTGAGATTCTTTAGTGTATCTTTAATGAATCGGCTGTAAATGTATAAAATTCAACTATTTTTAACATGAATATTTTTAATTTATTATTTTAAACATATATAAAACAACTATGGGATTAACTACATTTGCAGCTAATCCCATAGTATTCTTGAAAAGAATTTTTCACGGTAATTTTGTATTACCTATTGCAAAAAAAAGTTTTTATTTATTCAATAATAACTCGCTTCGTGATCATTCCATTTTTGGTGATAAAGTTAAACAGATAGAATCCTTTTGGAAGGTTGAGCGATATATCAAACGCTAACACTTTTGTATTCACTTTCTCCTTTTTAATTGTTTTGACCAATGTACCATTCATTCGGTAAATATTCAATTCAACTGTAGAATCACCACTCGTATCTACTTGAATGTTCATGTTTCCTTTGTTTGGATTTGGTGTGATAACTATTGCATCTTTTTTCGGATCTCTTTCAGAACATTTAGGTGCAAAAACAGTTGTTTCAAATCGTTTGCAACTAGAATCTACCAAACCAGTTGGAGTAATGTACAATACCCAAGACGGATCACTTGCGCTAATTGGTCCTAATTGTATGTTGGTTACATTTCCTGTTCCAGAATACGCTATTTGTTGGTAATTAGGATAGCCCACTAAATCCCAAGAAATTCCATTGGTTCCAAGCACATCTACCGTAATGTAATAGAAATCATCACTTGGATCGTTTGGCGTTCCGTTGTCATTACAGTCAGAAGTAGTGATATTAGCGCTGATATTACAGGTGAAATCACACGTTTCTGGCGCAAGCACCGTGACATCTACAAAGCAATTTGGATCATTGTTTAGTTTTACCCAAAACCATTCTAGTTGGTCAGCTACAAGATAGTTATTACCAAGATTCACATTGTTTTCATCTCCATTTCCAAAGTAAATGACCATCATATTGCTGTTGAGTACCATCCAAGGTTCTCCATTTGTGTTAAATACATCTAGTGTTATGTTGTAATAATCGTCGCTTGGATCGTTTGGCGTTCCATTATCATTACAAGAACCTACGGAGGTTACGGCTTCCAGCGTACATTCATCATCCGAGCAATTTTCTGGTACATTTACGGTAATGGTGGTTGTACACGTTTCATCTTCTTTGTCAGAAATAACGATATCGACCGTAGTGCCATAATTAGAAATATTCCCCATCGTAACATTTACGGTATTTCCATAAGGAATTGATTGTGTAAGTACAGAATTTGCTACCCAAAATCCGGTATTGGTATCATTACTTACCGTAAGATCAAAAGACCAAGTATCATCACTCGGATCATTTGGCGTTCCGTTGTCATCACAAAGAATATTTGTGGCATTGGCTTCTATTTTACAGCATTCAGGATTGTCAAAAATGAAGTCATTATTTGTGCCTGGTGTGGTATTGGTGTCATTTACAATCTGTGAACCGTTGGCAATATTAAATGTAGCATTTGCTCTAAAATCATATCCTCCAGATTGTGAAGGAAAATCATTGGCAGTCACATTGAAACAAAAAGTATTTCCAGTAATGCTTGTTGGGTTTGTGAGTGTATTGACAATTACACCATTTTGCAGAATGTCTAAGGTAATGCTATTGATAGTTCCTTGTTGTCCATTTAATTGTGGTAAAGCATACGTGCCACAAACATCAAAAGGCAATTCTTGACATGGATCTAAATCGTCCAATTCAATAGCTCCTTCCGTTCCTGGATCGCAAGTTTCAATACAAATATCATCTACATACGCATATCCATAATGTCCGCCAAGTGCGCAATCGGTCATGATAAACTCTAACGTAACAACATCCCCAACATTTCCAGAGATTTCTAGTTTGGCACAAGTCCAATCTTTCCACAAAACAGGTGGCGAATTATTACAATCAGGATTTGTAGGTATAAACTGATTGAAAAAAGGATTGTTGTTGGGGTTTGATACGATACAAATTCTATCAAATTCCATTTGATTTTGATCTAAAGCACGTGCAATAAAAAAAGGATTTCGATTCGTATGCATCGGGAATTCAGATACCAATGCATAGGTAAATAAAATTTCCTGATCTCCATCTTCTTGAAGTGTTATGGTTTTAATAAGTCTATTCATTCCATAATTAGGGAAACAAGCATTATTTCCAAACGTTGGAACTGTTAGTGGTCTGGGACTGTTAATTCTTGCCGCGTACGAGCCTGAATTTACCCTACTTAATTGTCCTCCGCTCGCAGCAACAATAGGATCGTTGCCTTGTGTTACAATCATAAAATTATCAACTCCAGGATTGTTCATATTGTTAGGAGTCCAACCGTAACTTCCAGCACCATTTACAGGAATTGCATCGCATTCACCTGTCGTATATCCACCATTAGAACTAAAAGCAGAGGTTCCTGCATATAAATTAAAATTACCATACTCAAAATCACCATTTTCACACAAAGGTGCTGGTCGAGATTTGTATAATTCTTTAGTTTCAGGGTTTTCTTTAAAATATTGCAAACGCAAATATCCTTTTTTATAGGATTCAATATGCATAGTTTGCTCTTCTTTTGAAAGTTTTTCAAAAGCCAATCCGTGTTCACCTTCATTAAATATGTCAATGAACTTCTGCAACGCAGTTTCTGGTAATGGTGTATGCGTATGATCGTTTATATACGCTTCAATTTTTTGCTCGTGTTCTTGTAGTATTTTCTCTTTAGTTTGAGAAAGAACACTGTTCACATTTCCCAAACAAAACAGGAAAAGTACAATAGTAGTAAGGTGTTTCATAATTCAAATAGTTTATAAGGTTCATATATTTCAATCAGGCATGTTTAGATGAAGCCTGTTTTTGAATAATTTTTAATTATGAAAACAAAACAAAGGGTAAACTTGGCGCGTGTCAATTGAAGCACCTTGCAATTCAGTGAATTAAAGCTATAATTCAGTGAATTGTAAGAAAGTTTTGCGGTGAACTATTGAGATACAGATGTTTATTGTAGTTTTTTATACTTTTTCACGAACGTTGCAAAGCGGATACTATACAATGATTTATAAACTATTTTTACGAATGCGACTCATGTGTCGCGACGAAATTCCCAAGAAAGATGCCAAATAATGCAAGGGAACTTCTTTCAATAATTTAGGCTCATTGGCAAGCAATTTTTTATAGCGTTCTTCAGGAGTTAAGGTGAGTAAATCAATACGGTAATCGTCAATTCGGTAAATTTGATTTTCTATTAAATTATAATAAAAACGATGAAACGCTTCGTTGGTTTCTAGTAACTTTTGAAAATTAAGTTGGTCAATCACAAACAAATCACAATCGCTAATTGCTTTGATGTTTTTCCGAGATGGAATTTGATGCATAAAGCTTTTCAATGCCGCTGTGGCAGAATTTTTCAATGCGAGATAGGTGGTTTTTTCTTCGCCATCGACCATAATATTATGTTGTAAAATGCCGCTTTCAATAAAGCAGAAATACGGACAAATCTTGCCTTCTGCCACAAACAGCGTGTTCTTTTGTAAATGCAAATGTTGAAACGCTTCTAAAATTGCAGGAATTTGAATATCCAAAGATTCATCATCAATGAAAGTTTTCAAATAGAATTCAAAATTAGTGGTAGAAACGTTCATAAATTACAAAATAATAGGAAGCCAAAATACGAACTATTTCACTTGAAAATGAATTTACTGTTAAAATAGTATTGAGATATTAGTATTGAGTATTGAGATGTTTTCTAAGATCACTCAATTATGAGTAAGAATGTAAAAGACTTTCACAAAAACGTTTCCAACAAATACAGCTTCTTGAATTTTAATCAAAAAAAGTACACATCTGTAAATTTTGATCGTACTATTGTTAAAAAAGTGTTCTAAATTTTGCCGAGTTTGCAACATTCCGTATTTTCCATGACTAAATAAAACCATCCATGAAACCTAAAATCTTACTCCTTATTTGTTCATTTCTTAGTGTGCAAATTGGCTTCGCACAAAGCAATCCAACTTCGGCAGCAACTGTGCAAGAAGCGTTACAACAAAAAGCGAAACTCACGCAAAATTCCACAGTTAAAAACATCGAATTCACCAACATTGGTCCTACAATTATGAGCGGACGTGTGGTCGATTTAGACGTGAATCCAAACAACACCACCGAATTTTATGTTGCCTACGCTTCTGGCGGATTGTGGTATACAAATAACAACGGAACTACGTTTGAACCTGTGTTAGACAGTTCGCCAACGCAAAATATTGGCGATATTGCGGTCGATTGGAACTCCAAAACCATTTGGGTAGGAACAGGAGAAAACAACTCTTCGCGTTCGTCGTATGCAGGTATCGGAATTCTTAAAAGTTCCGACAACGGAAAGAACTGGCAAAACATGGGATTGTTAGATTCACATCATATCAGTCGCATCGTCATCAACCCGAACAATGCTGATGAATTGATTGTGGCTGTGTTAGGACATTTATATTCGCCAAATGCAGAACGTGGCATTTTCAAAACGACGGATGGCGGAAAAAGTTGGACAAAAACACTTTTTATAAACAACGATACCGGAATTGTCGATTTGGCAGTTTCGCCAAACAATTTCAACATACAATATGCTTCTTCGTGGGAACGCGATCGAAAAGCGTGGAATTTTGTGGGGAATGGAAGCAATTCCGCAATATATAAAAGTACAGATGCTGGAAACACTTGGAAAAAGATATCAGAAAAATCAGGCTTCCCAACAGGCGATGGCGTCGGACGAATTGGATTGGCTGTATACGATGATGAAACCGTATATGCGTTTCACGACAGTCAATTTAGACGTGAAAAGAAAGAAAAAAAGAAAAGCGATTCCAAAGCATTGACGAAAGACGATTTTAAAACGATGTCTTCTTCCGCATTTTTAGCATTGAGCGATAAAGAATTAAACACCTATTTAAAAACAAACGGTTTTCAAGAAAAATACAGAGCCGAAAACGTAAAGCAACTCGTAAGAACAGGAACAATCAGACCGGTAGATTTGGCGAAATATTTAGAAAATGCCAATTCATTATTATTTGATACACCTGTAATTGGCGCACAAGTTTTCAAAACAACTGATGGTGGAACATCGTGGAACAAAACACACGAAGATTACTTAGATGATGTGGTGTATTCGTACGGGTATTACTTCGGAATGATTCGCGTAAGCCCAAAAAATCCAAATCAAATATACATTGCAGGAGTTCCAATTTTGCGTTCGCAAGATGGTGGAAAAACATTCAAATCGATCAACGGACAAAACGTACACGTAGATCATCATGCACTTTGGGTAAATCCGAACAATCCCAATCATTTGATCAATGGAAATGATGGTGGCGTCAATATTTCATACAATAATGGCGACAATTGGATCAAGTGCAATACGCCAGCCGTAGGACAGTTTTATGCGATTTACGCAGACGAACAAACGCCGTACAAAGTGTATGGAGGATTGCAAGACAATGGTGTTTGGGTTGGACCAAATGACTACAAAGCTTCGGTAAAATGGCATGAAGAAGGACAATATCCGTATGAAAGAATTATGGGTGGCGACGGAATGCAAGTGCAAGTTGACAAGCGAAATCCAAACATTGTATACACAGGATATCAGTTTGGAAACTACTTCAGAATTAATCGTGAAACTGGGAAAAGACAATACATTCAGCCGAAACATGAATTGGGAGAATCGCCATACAGATTCAACTGGCAAACGCCGATTCATCTGTCGGTTCACAATCAAGATATCTTATATTTAGGAGGAAACAAATTGCACAGATCGCTCAACAAAGGTGATGAATGGGAAGCAATTTCGGACGATGTAACTCAAGGCGGTAAAAAAGGAAATGTAGCGTATGGAACGTTGACAAGCATTTCAGAATCACCTTTTCAATTTGGGTTGATTTATGTGGGAAGTGATGACGGATTGGTACATATCACTAAAAACGGCGGCGGTGATTGGCAGAAGATTTCCAACAGCTTTCCACAAGATTTATGGGTTTCACGCGTGATTGCTTCTGCACACAAAAAAGAACGTGTCTACGTTGCGCTAAACGGATATCGATGGGATAATTTCAAGACATATCTTTATAAATCGGATGATTACGGACAGACGTGGTCAAGCATCGCAGTTGGGATTCCAACTTCACCTGTCAATGTCATTAAGGAAGATCCAATCAATGAAAACGTGTTGTATGTTGGAACTGATAACGGCGCGTATGCTTCATTAAACATGGGCGAAACATGGCATCCTTTTGTAAACGGATTGCCAAATGTTGCGGTGCATGATATTGTGGTGCAAAAACAAGCCAAAGATTTACTAATTGGAACTCACGGACGTTCTATTTACAAAGCAAATATTGGTGTATTGCAAGAAGTTAATGCAGCGATTGCATCCAAAGAAATTCATGTGTTTGACACAAAAAATATACGTTCTCGCTCATCTTGGGGAACTACGTGGAGCAAATGGCTGGATGCTTACGTTCCTTCGGCGGAAATCTATTTTCACACCAAAAAAGCAGGTGATGTTACTGTAAAAGTCATTGCGGAAAATGGTGTCGTGATGAACGAAGGGAAACTCAATGCGGATGCAGGTTTCAATACTTGGAAGTACGATGTGAGTGTGACGGAAAAAGCACGTAAAAAATACTTAAAAAAGAAGGAAGATGCATCTATTCCAAAAAAGAAAAACGGCGCGTATTACTTGCCAAAAGGAACCTATACAATTGAAGTTTCTGGAAAAGACGGAAAAGATACAACGGAGTTGGTAATTGAATAGTTTATGAGTTTAAAGGTTGAGAAGTTTAGTGTAAGTCAAATTATTTGATACTCAACTTACTATTGCAAAAAACAATACATGCATATTTCAAGCGCACTTGTGTAGAATTTTTTCTACTCAAGTGCGCTTATTTTGTGCTCAAGAGTAAAAATTATTTTCTTCTTGAGTAAAATGGGTATAGTCTGCAAGTTTCTTTAAACACTTGTGGTATACTACAAACAGATTGCCGTGTTGCAAACTCCTCGCAAGGACGTTTCTAACAAGGTTGCCGAGCTACGTCTAGGCACCCACATGAAACAACGCATCACCTTGATTCACCACTGCTTGATTGTTAATACAAAACACAAACCCAGAATAGGGCGCTTTAATTTCTTTACAGTAATTCGCAAAAGTATCTGTGACAAAACCAAGAATTTCTTCTTTTTCAATAGAACTCCCATTCAACACTTGTGGCACAAACATACCAGCGGTTGGGGCGCGTAACCATTTGCGTTCGGTGAGATATTCGCTTTCCTCGCGTTCAATAAGCATGGGATCAATTTTGTCAATCATGTTGAGGTATTTCATGACATTCAAAATTCCTTGAATCCCTTCTTTAATCGCATATTCGTCAAAACGCATACTTTCGCCACCTTCATACACAATAATCGGAATCTTCATTTCGTATGCCGTTTTTCTGAACGACTTATCAATCAAAGAAGTTGAAAAGTAAAAAGGTGCGTTAAACACGTTGGCTAAGGCTTCACTTTCTTTAAAATCTGCTGTAAAACGTATTTGTGGATGATTGTGTCGTTGTGCGCCGCCAGTATGCAAATCAATGCCAAAATCGACGTGTGGAAGCACTTCTTGTGTTACATGATAGGCAATTCTCGCGGCAAGCGAACCCTTTTTCATTCCAGGAAAACTACGGTTTACATCTTTGCCATCGGGCACTTGTCGTGAAAAATGGATAAACCCAAAAATATTGAGCAATGGCAGTACAATTACTGCGCCAGTTTTAACCTTATAACAACCTTCAAACAGCATTCTGCGGATGATTTCTACACCGTTAATTTCATCGCCATGCAAACCACCTTGTACCAACAAGGTCGGACCAGGTTTTTCAGCATTAAATACATACACAGGAATATCAATCAAGGTTCCAGTAGGCAAACGATCAATGGGAATTTGAATCCATTTGGCTTCACCAGGTTGTACAGCTTCACCATGAATAGTTATGGTTTTATTTTCTGAATTTTCGAGCATTCTTTTCAACATATTTAATGATCTCACCAGCCACATTCACTTTCGTATGTGCTTCAATGCCTTCCAATCCAGCAGACGAATTGGCTTCAATCACCAACGGTCCACGATTAGAACGAATAATATCCACACCACAAACAGGCAATCCTAGTACTTTGGCGGTATGAATCGCAATTTTCTTTTCGTAATTTGTCAAGTTTACAGATTCCATAGAACCGCCACGATGCACATTGCTTCTAAAATCTTCATCGCCACTACTGCGCATCATCGAAGCCACAATTTTATTTCCCACAATATACACACGAATATCTTGTCCGTTGGCTTCCTCAATAAACTCCTGCATAATAATATTCACGTTCATATTGTATAGCGATTCAATAATAGATTTTGCCGATTTCTTACTGTCCGCAATCATAACGCCCAATCCTTGCGTTCCTTCTTGCAATTTTATAATAATAGGCGCGCCACCGAGTAATTCAATATGTTCTTTAATGTTTGAGGTGTCTTTGGCAAACAAGGTTTTCGGAATCGGAATGTGTTTTCTTGCCAAAATTTGCATGGTGCGCAACTTATTTCTCGAACGAATAATTCCGAGCGATTTTGCCGTAGTAAACGTTCCATTCATTTCAAATTGTTTCACAATCGCTGCACCGTGTCGTGTGACCGAAGTTCCAATACGAGGAATAATAGCATGGGCGCCAGATGTAATGTTTTCAGAACCAAAATAAATCTGTGGTTTTGCACCTTCTCCAAGCATGACGGCGCATTTTGTGTGATCAATAACTCTCACATTATGTCCTTTTTTGGCGGCTTCATGATACAATCTATTCGTAGAATAAATTCGAGCGCTAATAGAAAGAATATAAATATTCATCGCAGAAGAAATCAAGATAAGATTTTCTAAAAATAAGTAAACTTTCTTAGTTTAAAAGGATTGCGTGCTAAAAAACAGTAAATAAGTGTTTTTAAAGTTATTTTTATGTATTTACGCGATTAATTTTGTAATAATTCTTTGTGATGAATCGTTATGGTTTGAGAACAATTCTTGTGAAATCAAAAACAATCCGATGAAAAAAATAATCTTGTTTGCCATTATTTTAAGTGTGTTTCTACTTTCGTGTTCTTCTAATGAAGATTGTTGCCCGCCTGAAGCAACTACCAACAATTTGATCATTAAGTTTAAGTTTGATCCCACACAAGAGCGTTTGAACAATTTGGGACAACCCGAAGCGATTCCTGCAGGAAATGCAGCACAATCATCAACTTTTGCGCGCATGAGTGCGAATTATATCGAATTTGCTCCAACTGCTACCACACTTTTGGGTGAAGGAGAAATTATTTACAATGGTACAGAAACAACAGAAGGTGGCGAGGTGGCAATAAATTTTCAAGCGGCGCAATTTGCTGGAAATGATGCCGTTTTTGTAACGATTCCGATGAATCAAGTAGCTGCTGGAACGTACAACTGGGTTCGTGTATCGTTGGCATATCAAGAAGGAAGTATCAATTTGTTGCAAAACGGTGATGATATTACGGGAACACTCGCAAGTTTTGTAGGTTACAATAGTTACATCACAAGTTTTGACGTCAACGGAAGTACGTTCAACATTAATGAAAACAAGCTACAAGGATTTTGGGCATTTGAAGCCTTGGGATTTACGACACAAGGACAAGCGCCAGCTGGTGCAACTACAGTTCCCAATCCGTTATTTGATTCGTCGCCTGTGCCACAAGGTTCCTGTGTTGTTACGGGACAATTTACCAATGCATTTACCATTACAGGAAACGAAACTCAAGATGTAGAAGTCACACTTTCCTTTTCTGTGAACAATAGTTTTGAGTGGACAGAAATCAACGCAGACGGCAAATATGAGCCTTCCATTGGCGAGCAACCTGTCGATATGGGACTCCGAGGATTAATTCCTAGCTTTTCTAATTAAACTCATTCTAAATAGGCTTCAAAATAGTTGTGAAAACTTGTAGACATTCCGCCTGCGACGTATATTTGTAACACAAATAATTAATCACAATTATAATGAGCGGAATTTTAAATTCTTCGATTGGAAGAAAGTTTGCGATGGCACTTTCGGCACTCTTCCTAATGGTTTTTATCTTACAACATTTTGCAATTAACATTCTTTCTGTATTTAGTCCCGATACGTTTAACGAAGCTTCTCATTTTATGGGAACATTTTGGGCAGTACAGTTCATATTGCAACCAGTTTTGATTTTTGGTGTAATTTTTCACTTTGTGATGGGATTTGTTTTAGAAATCCAAAATAACAGAGCACGTCAAGTGAGTTACGCTAAGAGTAATGGTGCTGCCAATTCTTCTTGGATGAGTAGAAACATGATTTGGAGTGGAGGATTTATCCTTGTATTTATTGTCATTCACATGATCGATTTTTGGGTACATGAAATGAACGTTAAATATGTTGCAGGCGATATGTCAGGATTGATCAATCCTGCAGATCCTACAAGTGGATTCAGATATTATGAAGAATTGGTAGTGAAGTTTGTGCCAATTTGGAGAGTTGCCTTATACTGTGTTGGGTTTATCTTTTTAGCATTACACTTGCTACACGGATTTGGATCCGCATTCCAATCTATAGGAGCAAATAACAAATACACAAAAGCGTTAAAAGGAGTTAGCAATGTATACTCTATTGGAATTCCAGCAGGGTTTATATTTATTGCTTTATATCATCATTTCGCACACTAAAAACTTATCAAAACTATGGCTTTAGATTCAAGAATACCTCAAGGACCACTAGCAGATAAGTGGACAAGACATAAAAATGAAATCAACCTGGTAAACCCAGCCAACAAGCGTCTTATCGATGTCATTGTAGTGGGAACAGGACTCGCTGGCGGATCTGCGGCAGCAACACTAGCTGAGCTAGGATATAACGTAAAAGCATTTTGTTTTCAAGATTCTCCACGTCGTGCACACTCTATTGCAGCACAAGGAGGAATCAACGCAGCAAAAAACTATCAAGGTGATGGAGATTCTACGTACCGATTGTTTTACGACACGGTAAAAGGTGGCGATTATCGTTCGCGAGAAGCCAATGTATATCGCTTGGCTGAGGTTTCTACAAACATCATTGATCAATGTGTGGCACAAGGCGTTCCTTTTGCACGTGATTATGGTGGATTGTTAGACAACCGTTCGTTTGGTGGTGTATTAGTATCACGTACATTTTATGCCAAAGGACAAACGGGTCAACAATTATTATTAGGCGCATATTCTGCCATGAACCGTCAAATTGGTCGTGGGAAAATAAAAATGTTCACACGTCACGAAATGTTAGATGTGGTCATTGTAGATGGAAAAGCAAGAGGAATAATTGCGCGTAACTTAGTTACTGGAGAAATTGAACGACATTCAGCACACGCTGTTGTACTTGGAACTGGAGGTTATGGTAATGCATTTTACCTTTCTACGTATGCAATGGGATCAAATGTAACAGCAGCTTGGAAAGCACACAAACGTGGTGCCTATTTTGCAAATCCTTGTTACACACAAATTCACCCAACCTGTATTCCAGTTTCTGGAGATCATCAGTCTAAATTAACGTTAATGTCTGAATCACTCAGAAATGACGGACGAATTTGGGTGCCAAAACACAAAAAAGATGTGGAAGCAATTAGAGATGGAAGTTTAAAGCCAACTCAACTTGCTGAAGAAGATAGAGATTACTATTTAGAAAGAAGATATCCAGCCTTTGGAAACTTGGTTCCACGTGATGTGGCATCAAGAGCAGCAAAAGAACGTTGTGATGAAGGATATGGCGTCAATAAAACAGGAGAAGCTGTATACTTAGATTTCGCTTCGGCTTTTATGCGTTATGGAAAAGAACAAGCGCATGTGAAAGGCCTGGATGAAAATGATGAGGCATTGGTAAAAAAACTTGGTCAAGAAATCGTGAAGAACAAGTACGGAAACTTGTTCCAAATGTACGAGAAAATTGTAGATCAAAATCCATACGAAACGCCTATGATGATTTACCCTGCGGTTCACTATACGATGGGAGGTATTTGGGTCGATTATAATTTAATGACCACCGTGCCTGGTTTGTATGCTATTGGAGAAGCTAATTTTTCTGATCATGGAGCCAACCGATTAGGAGCTTCTGCCTTAATGCAAGGATTGGCTGACGGATATTTTGTATTGCCATACACCATTGGTGATTATTTAGCGGACGATATTAGAACAGGACCTATTTCTACAGATTCAAAAGAATTTGATGAAGCTGAGAGAAATGTAACAGAGACGATTGATAAATTGATCAATAATAACGGAACAAAATCAGTAGATCATTTCCACAAACGTTTAGGAAAAATCATGTGGAATAAATGTGGTATGGCGCGTAATGAAAAAGATTTGAAAGAAGCCATTACTGAAATTGCAGCACTTAGAGCAGAATTTTGGAAAGATGTTCTCATTCCTGGAGGCGCAGATGAATACAATGAAGAATTGGCGAAAGCAGGTCGTGTAGCAGATTTCTTGGAATTAGGAGAATTGTTTGCAAAAGATGCATTGGTTCGTGAAGAATCTGCCGGCGGACACTTTAGAGAAGAATACCAAACGCCCGAAGGAGAAGCTATGCGTCGTAAAGAATTCCAATTTGTTTCTGCCTGGGAATATAAAGGTGAGCCAAAAGATGCAGTGTTACACAAAGAAGACTTGGCATACGAAAATATTAAAGTAAAAGAGAGAAGTTATAAATAGATCGTAGTATTAAGACATGAGATGTTAGTTATCTAACTGCTCAATACTCAATACTCAATACTAAAATCTAAAAAAAGTTATGAATCTAACGTTGAAAATATGGCGCCAGAAAAGCGCAAAAGACAAAGGAAAAATAGTTGACTATACAATGAGTGATGTATCACCAGATATGTCGTTTCTTGAAATGCTCGATGTACTAAATCAAGAACTTATTGACAAAGGAGAAGAACCTATTGCTTTCGATCACGATTGTCGTGAAGGAATTTGCGGTATGTGTTCTATGTTTGTAAACGGTCAGGCACATGGACCTGACAGAGCTATCACAGTTTGTCAATTACACATGCGTAGTTTTAAAGATGGTGATACAATTTATATTGAGCCTTGGAGAGCGAAAGCTTTTCCTGTAATTAAAGATTTAATTGTAGACAGAAGTTCTTTTGATCGCATACAACACGCAGGAGGATTTATCTCGGTAAATACGTCTGGAAATACACAAGATGCAAATGCAATTCCTATTAACAAACATGATGCAGATGCAGCTTTTGATGCAGCCACTTGTATAGGTTGTGGTGCGTGTGTAGCAAGTTGTAAAAACTCAAGTGCAATGTTATTTGTATCTGCAAAAGTATCGCAATTTGCATTGTTACCACAAGGACAAGTGGAAGCAACAGATCGTGTCATGAACATGGTAAAGCAAATGGATGCTGAAGGTTTTGGAAACTGTACCAACACAGGTGCTTGCGAAGTAGAATGCCCAAAAGGAATTTCTCTAGAAAATATTGCACGTATGAATCGTGAGTATTTAAAAGCATCTTTTAAAGGATAAAAAATCATCCTATATATTTACAAAATCCCAAGTATAATCTGCTTGGGATTTTTTATATTCATCAAAAAATTACCATGAAACTATCAAAAATCTTTCTTGTCTGCTTGTTGTTGTTTGTAAGCTGTAAAACTGAAAAAAAAGAAGCGCCTCAAAAATCAGAAACGCTTGAAACTACATACGATTTTTCAAAGAGGAACTTATTAAAGCATATTGAAACATTATCGTCAGATGAATTTGAAGGACGTGAAACAGGCACTAAAGGAGCTAAAAAAGCAAAACAATATATTCGTGGAGAATTTAAACGATTAGGCGTACAACCTTTGGGAGAAACCTATGAGCAACCATTTCCGATGCCAGAAACTTCAAAAATTGCACAAGGTGAAAATATCATCGGATTCATCAAAGGAAGCTTGACACCGAATGAATATATTGTCATTTCTGCTCATTACGATCATGAAGGAATTAAAAATGGTAAAATTTACAATGGCGCAGACGATGATGCTTCTGGAATAAGTGCGTTGTTCGCTTTCGCGGAATATTTCCAAGAAAATCCACCCAAACATTCCGTGATTTTAGCGGCGTTTGATGCAGAAGAAAAAGGGTTGGTCGGTTCGTATTTCTATGTGGAAAACCCAATTATTGAAAAGTCGCAGCTTCAACTGAATATCAATATGGATATGATCAGCCGTAGTGAAAAAAACGAATTATATGCTGTTGGTCCGCAACACTATCCACAATACAAATCAGTAGTAGAAAATACGCAAACCAGCGGAAACGTCATCTTAAAAATTGGTCATGAAGAATGGACATTTGCGAGCGATCACGCAGGATTTCACAAGGCAGAAATTCCGTTTATTTATTTTGGAGTAGAAGATCACGAAGATTACCACAAACCAACAGATGATTTTGAAAATATTCATCCAGAATTCTACACAAATGCAGTGCAAACGATCATTACATTTTTTAAAGCGGTAGACAGTAAAAAACTATAAGTAGATCACACTAAAATATACTAGCGAATATCTTGATTGATGTTCGCTTTTTTTGTTTCATAACTATAAAATAGTGTTCAGAACATTATATGATATGTTCAGAACATTTAAGAAGCTGTAGAGGGCTTTTCAAATTATATTTGTCCTTGCTAACCTACAATAAACACTCAAATCTTAACAACAATGAAACAAAAACTACTTTTTTTATTATGTGCTCTTTGCACTTATGTACTAACAGCACAAGCTGTATTTCCAGACACATTCGAGTTTCGAGGAATAAATTCCAATGCTCCTGATGTGGGCGTAGTGCCAGCTCCTGGACCAAATCCTGCGGGTTTAGATGTTGCCGTTTTACCGACACTAACTGGGAGACTCAGCGCACCAGTATTGGTAGATTTAGATGGCGATGGTGATTTAGACATGGTTTCTGGCGCACAAGCTGCGGATGGAAAATTATTTTACTTTGAAAACACAGGTTCTGCTACGGCTCCAAATTGGGTGCAAACAGCACAACCAGCATTAGATGCCGTTGCCATTGCTCCAGGAGGAAATAATGAAACAAAAGGTCAATTTATAGACATCGATGATGATGGTGATTTTGATTTATTTTTGGCGACTAAAAATGATATAAATCAATTTAACTTCAATGATATTCATTACTATCAAAACACAGGAACCGCTACAGCACCAAATTTTGTAGAAGCTACCATTTCTGGAATATTAAATCAGAACATCGCAAACTTTCCAGGTCTTGGATTTGTCGATTTAGATAATGACGATGACTACGATATGGTCGGTATAGGAAGTGATTCCATATCGTATCTTGAAAATACAGGAACGAAAATAGCGCCAATGTTTGAACGTAGATTGCATTTAGACAATCCTTGGGATATGAATACAGGAACAGGAGTATTGGATCGTAACTGGCCACACGGAGACATATTGGTAACAATGCCTAGTTTTGAAGACGTAGATCGTGATGGTGACTTTGATTTAATTGTGGGAACGGATACAGGATTGGTACGTTGGGTAGAAAATATCGGTACACCTACAGCGCCAGATTTTGGAACGTATGCATATCAAAATATGACAGGAGATTTAGAAACATTCGATTTTGGTCAGTTTGCAACGGTTAGTTTTGGAGATGTAAATGATGATGGAGTCTTAGATGCTATTTTAGGATCGTTTAGTCCTGGGTATTTTGCTTGGTTTGAAGGTGTATTGACAATGCCGCTAAGCATTGAAGAAGAAAGTATCGCCACAATAACCGTAAGTCCAAATCCTGTAAAAGATATATTAACAGTAGCATTTAAGAGCAATCAAGCAAATAAAACGAGCATAACTATGTATAGCATCACAGGGCAAATGGTATACAATAGCGACACACATGTTCAAAATCAAGGGCGTGTACAAATTGATGTTTCTAAATTGCAATCAGGGTTATATTTCTTGAACATTAAAAGCAATAATGGTCAAACAATTGTCAAGAAAATTACTGTAAACTAATACAAACAGTAATATCAGTGTTAAAAAAGGAGATCTATTTCATAATAAGGTAGGTCTCCTATTGATGTTTAAAAACATATAGTATTTTTGTGTAAACCAAAGCTAACCATGAAATAGATAAACTATGTCTATAAAACCTCTCAAATACTATATGTTAATAGCAGCATTCTTTGCTGTTTTTTGTGTTTCTGCACAACAACCAAACATTCAAAAAAAATACGATAGCCTCTCAGCAGTACTTTCCAAAACACAACATAAGGATAGTGTTATTCTCTTGTTGAAACAGCAGCAAGAACTTGCAGAAGCCTTACATAACACGTCGGAACAAATTAAAGTATTCACGAGACTTGCCGCAAGCTCAACTCGTGGAAGTGATGCACAAGCAATCTATTTAAAAAAGGCGTATGCACTTGCAGAAGCCACAAAAGATACTGTTGCGCTTATTCAAACTTCCATACAACTAGCGAGAGCCTATCAAGTTAAAAACGAATATACCCAAGCATTATCGCATGTAAATAACTCTTTGAAACTGTCGGAGGAAACGGCTAATAAAATCACCATGATTGAAGGATATTCCGTAAGAGCTAATATCAACAACAATATTTCTCAAAAAGCAGAAGCCATCAAAGATTTGAATAGTGCGAAGAAAATTGCATTACAACTTCCCGAAAAGGAAGAACAATTAATTCCTATTTTAAAAACACAAAGTTTTATCTACTATTCCAATGGTCAATACAAAGAAGGTTTGGCAATATTAGACGAAGTTGTCGCGCTCTATGAAAATGCCGAAAAATATCGCAGTAGTTCTATTTGGCGAAATAACAAAGCGATGATTCATCTGAGTTGCGCTTGTGTTTCCATTGAAGAACAAAAAGAAAACCTATATACGTCTATTAAAAATGCTAAAAAAATCAACTTCAACGCAGGAGAAGCTTATGCAAATGTGCATTTGGCACGCGTACTAAAGAGTGAAAATAAAATGGATAGTGCGTACTTTTATTTGGAAGAAGCGAGCAAAATACAATTGGGGAGAAGGTCCAAAAGTTTCAACGGATATCTAAATCAGACAAAAGGAGATTTCTGGGCAACCAAAAACAACGCAAATCAAGCCATCAAATATTTCACAAAGGCGTATGACATTTGGGATGAATTGAATGTACTGAAAGATAAACAGTACACAGCAAAAGCCTTGGCAGATTTTTACCAACGAAAAAACAATCCAAAAGAAGCGTACAAGTATTTGGAAATATATACTAAAATTAAAGACTCCGCATTTAGCAAACAAAAAGTAGAAGAACTCAAAGAAATTGAGCTGACGTACGAATTTGAAAAGCAGCAATACAAAGACAGCATTCAAAACGCAGAAGCTTTAGCGGTGTTGGATTTAAAACAACAAAACGAACTTCAAGAAGAACGCCACGTACAACAAATTTTACTCGGATTATTTGTCGTGGCTTTAGCGTTGGGCGGATTTGCCTATTATGCGTATCAACGAAAAAAGAAAACGTCTAAAATTCTGGATGAAAAAAATAAAATCATCGAAAAAGCCTTGCAGGAAAAGCAGCTTTTACTAAAAGAAGTCCATCATCGGGTAAAAAATAATTTTCAAATTGTGTCGAGTCTGCTCGAATTGCAAACCAAAGGAATTGAAGATGAAAAAGCGTTAGACTTAGCCAATGAAGGGAAAAACAGAGTCAAGTCGATGGCGTTAATTCACCAAAAACTCTATCAAAATGATACAGGTTTAATCGACTTTGACGAATACATCAACGTGTTGGTCAAAGAGCTTTCCTACATGTACGCTTCTGACAAAAAAGTAGCAACAAATATCAACACAGAAAACATGCAGTTTGACATTGATACGGCAATTCCGTTGGGTTTAATTGTCAACGAACTCATTACCAATGCGTATAAATATGCGTTTGACGCTGCGGCGGATAATACACTCAACATCTCTATCAATAAACTGAACGAAGACGAATACAAATTGGTCGTGGCAGACAATGGAAAAGGAATAGATGATGCGATCGACTTGGCAAAAGTAAAAAGTTTAGGATTGCGTTTGGTGCGTCGTCTTACAAAACAATTGCAAGGACAATTTACGTTGGACAATACCAAAGGCGCCACGTTTGAAATTATCTTTAAAGACACGCAAAAAAGAGCCTTATTAGACTAATCACGATATGAGCAAAGTAAAAATAGTAGTAGTAGAAGACGAAATTATCATTGCAGATAACATTTGCGATACCTTGGAAGATTTGGGCTATGAAGCATTAGAACCCGCAATTAATTATACGGAAGCCATCGAACTTATAGAAGCAGAAAAACCCGATTTGGCAATCTTAGACATTCAACTTTCAGGAAGAAAAACAGGCATTGACATTGCCGAGAAAATTCGAAAAGATTATGATTTTCCGTTCATATTTTTAACCTCAAACTCAGATCCGTTAACGGTTTCACAAGCCAAAAAAGTAATGCCGCCAGCGTACTTAGTAAAACCGTTTACCAAAGACGAATTGTACACCTCTATCGAAATTGCATTATACAACTATTCCAAGCGAATTGGAGAAGTCAATGATGAAGAATTGATCATCAAAGATGCGTTTTTTATCAAAGAAAAAAATGTATTCATCAAGCTAAAATTTGAAGACATCCTCTTTATCAAAAGTGAACACGTATATGCAGAAATTCAGTTAAAAAACAATCAAAAACATCTTATTCGCGGCAATTTGAACAAAATCATTACCAAACTTAATAAAAAATTTGTGCGCGTGCACCGCAGTTATATTGTCAATCTAGACTATTTAGAGCAAATAGATCAGAGTAACATTATGATTCTAAATAACAACATTCCGATTGGGAAAAAATACAAAGATGATTTATTGCAAAAAATAAACTTGTTATAGTACATCTGTAAAACAGCGAAAAAGTTGCGTAACCTATCTGTAACTGTTAAACTTTTGTAAGAATAAAAACGAACCGCTGTAAACCTTATTGGTTTTGCAATTTTTTTTGTTTCTTGGCGAGATATTTCTCAGAATACCATCATGCAAAACCCGAAAGACTTTTACACACAACAGAAAGCCACATTTGAAGCCGAATTAAAAATACAACGCCGAAAACTGAATCAGTCAAGTGTACTTCGTTTGATTGTTTTTTTAAGTATAGCTTTCGCGATATATCTCTTTTTTGGACAATGGGGTTATGTAATATTGGCTTCCGTAATTGGAATGGCAATCTTTCTATTCTTAGTCTTTCGTCATTCAGATTTGGTCTATAAAAGCAACAAACTAAAAGCCTTAATTCAGTGCAATCAATTAGAGTTGGATGTTTTGAATGGCGATCTTTCCAAACTGCCTACGGGCGAAGAATTTTTAGATGCTTCACACGAATTTAGTTACGATATTGATCTCTTTGGAACTGCTTCGTTCTTTCAATATTTGAATCGTGCCACAACCAAAGAGGGAAAAAATGAATTGGCAGGATTGTTAGCAAGCAATGATATTTCTGACATTGCAAAACGCCAAGAAGCCATACAAGAATTGACGAAAAAAGCAGATTGGCGACAACATTTTTCAGCGATTGCCTTGCTCATTAAAGTAGAAACAACTTCGAAAGAAATCATCAATTGGTTGCACAATTACAAAAGTTTCATTCCAAAATCTATCAAGTATTTGCCACTTCTATTTTCAATACTTTCCATTACGGTTATTACCTTGGTTTCCTTGCAAATACTACCATTTCTGGCAGCTTTATTGTGGCTTTTTTTGGGATTGGGAATTACGGGAAAATTCTTAAAAAGCATCAACCAACTTTCCAACAATACCAACAAAGCGAAAGATACGTTTCAACAATACGGACAACTTTTACAACGCATTGAAACAGCAACATTTTCATCGGAATTACTAAAAGAAAAACAGCAAAACATTCAAGCCGACGTTCAAAAAGCGTCTACCTTAGTCAACGGATTTTCCAAACGAATTGATGCGTTGGACAACCGAAACAACATCTTAGTTGGGATCTTTTTAAATGGTTTTTTACTGTGGGATATTTTAAAGTCGTATCAAATCGAAATTTGGATTGACAAGCACAGCACAAAAGTGGCGCAATGGTTTGAAGTCGTTACTTTTTTTGATGCCTACAACAGTTTAGGAAACTTTGCGTTCAATCATCCGAAATTCAGTTATCCAACGATTGATGCTTCTGTGAAAGAAGTGATGCATGCGGAAAAATTAGGACATCCATTATTGCGCACGAACAACCGAATTGACAACGATTTTACCATTGGAAATTCAGAGTTTTTCATTGTCACTGGCGCAAACATGGCGGGAAAAAGTACGTTTCTCCGAACGGTTTCGTTAAGTATTGTCATGTCTAATGTCGGATTTCCCATTTGTGCAAAACAAGCAACCTATTCGCCCATAAAACTCATTACGAGCATGCGTACCACAGATTCGCTCGCGGAAGGTGCTTCGTATTTCTTTTCAGAATTGCAACGCTTAAAAATGATTGTAGACAGAATTGAAAATGATACGTATTTCATCATTTTAGATGAAATTTTGAAAGGAACCAATAGTCATGACAAAGCCATGGGATCGAAGAAAATTGTGCAAAAACTCGCTTCGCAAAACGCAGCAGGCATCATTGCAACGCACGATTTGAGTTTGTGCGAATTGGAAAACGAAATTGATCAAGTGAAAAACTATTTCTTTGATGCAGAAATCATCAACGACGAACTCTTCTTTGGGTATTTACTCAAAAAAGGCATCTGTTCCAACATGAATGCTTCGTTCTTATTGAAGAAAATGGAAATTGTAGAATAATAAAGCAACGTACTTTGATAAAAAGAGCACTACTCCTAACCATCATACTACATTCCATAATTTTCATTGGAATTCCAGAGGCGCATGGTTATGTAGTCATGGTAATGTTCGATTTTATCAGTATTCCAGCAATCATCCGCAACGGAATTGAATTCTCAAAAGGTTCCTTTTTAGGAAACAGTTTGATGCTTATCGGATTGATTTCATTGATTGGAAAGATTATATTAATTAGGAAGTTGTTTTCTAAAAAAATAGCAGAAAAAAAAGTGGCAATATATATAGGTTTGGTATTATTGTTCGTTGCTTTTATCGTAATCATTATTGGAGTTTTACAAATTGATACATTTTTAGTTGCCGTTACTTTTGGAAGTGGAATTCCGTTTTTAATGTATGCCGGAAGAGTTGTATACCTACTGCAAAAAAAGTAATCTCATATAAATATTTCTTATAAACAGATTGTGTCAAAAAATCTATTTTAACATAATTTCTCGTGTTAATGTATTATTTTAGAAACTGTTAATTCAAAAGTATACGTGAAAACATAAGGTTTTTACGAGTTCAAAAAATCTGTTTTTGCATGCCGTTAAAATATCTCCACATCAACGAAAAGCATCACAAAAAACAACTGATCATTTCGCATCAGCAAGTCGCTATTTTAAAAAACTTCTTGACCGATTTGATCAAAAGTGAAGTCTTGATTATCAATACGAATTTAGGTTTGGAATTGTATTACGAATCTATGTACGATTGCACACAAATGATCAAAGATACATTCGCCATTGTTGCTTGTAAAAAATGTAACACAGAAGATAGGTATCGTTTTTTTTCTTTTCAAAGCGAAGAGGAAATTCAACACTTTATGAATGTTTCCATGCAAAAATTGGCAAAAATGCCATTATTTGTAAGTTATACAAAAAGCATGTTGCGCCAACTCAACGCACAGTTTGAAACCAACCGAAAATTGATTGGAAGCTTGTTAGAAATTTGGAATGAAATCAGCAGAACCATTCGCTACAAAGGAATTGATCTTCGTAAAATTCAAAACTTTCGAAACGACTTTCAAGCCATTTATATCAACAATGTTGAAAACGACACGCTCAAAGGATTGTTCAAAGAAATGCTTGAAAAAAAACACTTGAATTGATGGTTTTAATGAGAAGTGACACATTAGTATTGAGTATGGAGAAGTTTCTAAGAATACATCTACATTTCGACAAGCTCAGTGCAGGCAAAAAACAAACAACAAGCACCCAAAAAAACAGGGGCGAAGCATTCCAACATCAAAAATCTATCACATCGAGCGCAGTCGAGATGCAAACACCCAAAAAATGATCCAACATACTTCCAAATTACCAAACGTAGGCACTACAATTTTTACCGTGATGAGTCAGTTGGCGGCGAAAGAAAACGCAATCAATTTGTCGCAAGGATTTCCAAATTTTCCTTCCGATCCTGTATTGATAAATTTAGTACAACAAGCATTGCGTGAAAATTACAATCAATATGCACCGATGCCTGGCGCGCCAATTTTGCGAGAAGCTATTGCGGAGAAGATGAAGTATTTATACCGACGAACGTACAATCTGGAAACGGAAATTGTGGTCACAGCAGGAGCCACACAAGCTATTTTTACCATTATCAGTGCGTTTGTGCGTCCCAAAGATGAAGTCATTATTTTTACGCCAGCATACGATTGTTATGCGCCAGCCGTAGAAGCTAATGGCGGAACGGTTGTGCCAATTCAACTGAAAGGAACCACATTTGCAGTCGATTGGAATGAAGTACGCAGCAAAATTTCTTCAAAAACAAAAATGGTTTTGATCAACACGCCGCACAATCCAAGCGGAACGGTTTTGTCAAAAAAAGACATGGAAGAATTCTCGTCAATTTTGGAAAATACCAACATTATTTTACTGAGTGATGAAGTATACGAACACATCATTTTCGATGACGCACAACATCAAAGTGCCGCTTTGTTTCCAAAACTAGCCGAACGTGCGTTTATCACGGCATCTTTCGGAAAAACATTTCACAATACAGGCTGGAAAATGGGCTATTGCGTAGCACCGAAAGAACTCATGGACGAGTTTAAAAAAGTGCATCAATTCAATGTGTTTTCAGTAAACCATCCGATGCAAATTGGAATTGGTAACTATTTGCAAGACCCTCAAAACTACCTACAATTACCTGCATTTTTTCAAGAAAAGCGCGATTTCTTTCTCAATGCGATCAAAGACTCACGTTTTACATGGAAACCGTCGGAAGGAACCTATTTTCAAGTCCTATCTTATGAAAATATCACAGACGAATTAGATACAGAATTTGCCAAACGACTCACACGAGAACATAAAATTGCGTCCATTCCGCTTTCTGTGTTCAACACGAATAAAGAAGATCATAAACTATTACGTTTCTGCTTTGCTAAAACGGAAAAAACCTTGGCTGAAGCTGCTAAAATTCTGAATAACATATAAATAAAAAAGACTCTTGCAAAACAAGAGCCTTTTCGTTCATCTAAATAAATTATTTAGCATACTAAGTTAAGTTTTCTAGTGTGATACACAAGAAGTGATACAAATGGTTCTAAATGAGTTTGGTCTTCCTCCTTTTACCTCGTTAATTGTTTTTGTTTCCAAACTAGCGATAGACGCTTTTACTAATTTTAATGATTTTGTCTTTTGAGTTTTCATGATTTTTGTTTTGTGGTTAAAAATTAAAATAATTGATATTTATCATTAGTGTGCATGACAAGAAGTAGCGCATACAGAATACACAATACTTCCACAATCTGTCCAAGCTTTTGTGCGTCCTCCAACAACTTCTTGTTGCGTTTGCGTATCTAAATTTGCAACAGATGCTTTTATTAATTTTAATGATTTTAGCTTTTGAGTTTTCATGTTTTAAATATTTGTGGTTAAAAATTTTATTGATCTCAATGTATGATTTGTATCCTGTGAAAAAAAGAAAGTGTAGCGCAAGAAAGCTAAAAATTAAAAGAATTGAGGTGTAATTTAATAGGATGAAATTGATTCAAAAAAAACATAAAAAAAACCGGAAGCAACACCTCCGATTTTTTTAAATATATTTTACGATATATTTTTAAAAGCAAACTACATCTGCACAATGAGTTTCTTGTCCTGTATTTGGGAAATGTGTTGGGTCTCCAGGGCGAGTACCACCTTTTATTAGCATGGAAGTCATTTGAGTGATTCTAGAGATAGTCGCTTTCTTCAATTGCATTTTTTGTAAACGCTGTACTTTCATAATTAAGTCTTTTAGTTTATTATTAATTGAAAGATAGTTTATTTAAATACGAAGTTGTTAAAATTTAGATTGATAAAAACTCAAATTACTTAATTTGAGGTGTTGTTTTTGGCTGTGCTTTCAAGATTTTTAATATAATAGGAAGGGTATAGCTTGGTAGAAGCTTTGAAATATTTGGTAAACGAATTAGTGCTTTTATAACCAATTTCTTCCGCAATATGCTTGATAGAATATTTGCGAAACTTCGGATCTTCTTTTAAGCGTTTCAATACATATTGAATGCGCAAATCGTTCAAATATTCATAAAACTTTTTCTGCTTGTACTTATTGATGATTTTTGACAAATAATTCGTATTAGTTTTTACTTTTTTAGCCAAACTTTGTAAGGTGCAATTGCTATTGAGAAAAAATAGGGATTCTTCTAATTTGTCCAAACGTTCTAAAATAGCTTCTACTTTTTTGTCCTCAATATTAAATTCAGGTGTTGGTTTTGCTACTTTCTGGGTATTTACTTTAGAGACTAATTTTTCAAAAATAACTTTGTTCTGCTTTTTCGCTTTTAAAAATTTAAACAAAAAATAGGCGCATAATCCTACCACAAAAACACTAAACAGAATGACATAAATAAGGCTGTTTTTTAATTTTGAAGTTAAGGAAGTCAACGAATTATTTTCCTTTTGCGCAGTTTCATACAATTCTTTAATGACTTCAATATCCTGACCTTCATTGGTATCTCTTAACTGTAAATACTTAGAGGTGTATTCCAAATACAAATCACGTTTGTCTATGCGTTCAAAGGCTTTGGAAAGTGTCAAATAGGTTCCTAATAATTCGGGAGGATTAAAAACAATGCCTTTTTTACTACTATTTTCATTTACAATAATTTCAACTTTTTGTAAAAAAGAAATGGTATCTTCATCCTTTTCCAATTCAAAATACGATTTCCCAATATAATAGTATATTTCAGTCAATCGGGTTTGATTATTCAGCCCTTTGGTAATTTTTTCCGCTTTCTGTAAATACGCAATCGCGGTTTCAAAATTTCCTTTGATAAAATGCGCAATTCCAATATCAATATAAAAATAACTGACACCTTCCAAATCATTAATTGCCAAACTCTTTTGCAATCCTTTTTCTGAATATTTAAGTGTAGAATCAGGTTGTTGTAAACGTAAAAAAGTACCGCCCATTCCCATATAAGAGTTAATGAGAATCATTTTATTTTCAAAGTCATTTTGTTCAGCGAGTAGCGTATTCTTTTTATAAATAGAAAGGGCTTCTTCATAAAAACCCATCCGTCTTTTAATCTTGGCAATATTAGCATTGGTGACTATTTCAAAATCAATTGCGTTAAGCTGTTTCGTAATATCTAATGCATAAAGATAATTTTCTAATGCTTGTTTATTATCTCCCAGAAATACAATAGCATTGCCTTTAGTAAGATAAGCTTCTACTAGAAATCGGTTGTTTTTTAATGCTTTTGCAGTAACAATTGCAGAATCACAATGCTGAATTGCCAATTCGTAATTTCCTTCAATATTAGAAATTTTACAACACTGTGCATACGCATTAAAAAGCTGTGTGCTGTCTTTTTCAATTTTGCTTTTTGCCACTAAAATTTGCGCATATTTTTTTGAAAGTCCCGGATTGGAATATTTGTGCTGAATGATAAAATCAAAAATCTCTTCATTAGAAGCATCTTTGCGCATTTCCTGCGCTGTGGTTGTGCAAAAATAGCTGCATAGTACTAAACTTGCTAAAAATTTGGAAAGCAAAAATTTCATAAATAGGTATAACGTCTAGGCTTGTTCAACGATGATCAAAGTGTTTGAAAATGATGGCAGGCGATTTTCAATTTAAATTTTACAAAAAGAAACACTTTTACGTTAAAATTACTAATAATTCAACCAAGAATAGCAGTTTCAGCCCATTTTATAACAATTCTATAAAAAAAGAAAAGCAATGCACAATCTCACAAAGAGACGCATTGCTTTTCAAAACAAACTTTGCGTTCTAAAAAATTATTTTTCCATTTTGGCAAGCATTTTTTTAGCATTTGCATCGTTCGCGTCCAACGCTAAAACTTTCGTATAATATTTTGTAGCATTTTCATAATCTTGTATCGTAAAATAAGCTTCCGCCAAACTGTCGTACCCGTTTTTATTTTCAGGAAATAGTTTACTGTTCAATTTAAAAACACTCATGGCTTTTTGGAACGCTTTCGCGCGAAGAAACACATAACCATAGGTATTCAATTCTTTTAAACTTTTGGAATAGGGTTTTAGTTTTGAAATGACTTTTTCCTGATTTTCCGTTACATACTCGACTCCTTTTTTCTCAAACAATTCATGTAATTTTGTTACGATTTGATAGTTATGTTTGTATGATTTTTTCTTGCAAATTTGAAGCAAATCGGCTTCAAAACTTTCCACAGGATGTTCTACAATGCGCCCAATTTCTTTTCCACGTTTGTTATACACAATAAAGGTTGGCACGCGATGAATGTTCAAGCCTTTTTCTTCGCCGTTGGGCGATTTCTTATACTGCGAATGTGTATTGTTTACGCCAATTATGTGTAACTTTTCTTTTGGGAAATCGGCAGCTTCTAGCAATTTAAAAAACTTCGGAACTTCCCGTTTGCTGTCGCCACACCAAGTGCCCATAAAAATGGTAATGTTGTATTTTTTAAGTTTTCGTTTGAGTTTTTCAATGATTGCTGCATCAGGTTCATACGCTTCGTAATTTTTAGAAAACCAAGAATTAAACGAATTGGACGTCAATCCTTCTTTGGTAATTTTGCCTAATAATAGATCGCGACCGCGTGAATCTTTGGTCAATTGATTCACGGATTGTGAACATAAAATTTGAGACACCAAAAGTGTCATGATGAAAATAAAAAGTTTGTTCATTTTTGATTGATTTTGTTTGTTAACGAGTTTGGCTCAAAATTCATTCAAATCAAAAAAGAAAACCAATAATATGTACACAATGCATGAACGACTTTACAAAAAGCAATGCGCATTTCTTTGGAAGCAAACGGAAGTTTGTACAGCAAAGCGTGCATTTTGTCCACGTATATTTGATGAATCTTCGGTTTCTTAGTATTTTGAGCGTTTGAAACACGCAATACATGAACTTTTTCAATCATACCATTTCCAAAATTCTAATTCATATTCTATTTTGGACGTTGTTCATTTTTGTTTCTTTATTTTACTTTTCAGATTATTATTGGACAGAAAATCCATTTCTGCAATACTTGTCCATTCTCGTTATCATTGTATACACGAACGATTTTGTGTTGTTGCCTTTTTTTGAAAAGAAAAAATGGTATACCCTCTACATTCTCATCATTGCATTGATCAGTTTTTTGGCAACACAGTTGTATTGTTATGTCTTTGCGCAATGCGGTTGTAGTGTGGCAAAATGCTTGTCCGATTATGTGTGGCAAACCATTGTGCCGATTATCTTTTTCTCCTTTATTTGGATCTTATTTCGCTATTTGAAGAAGAAAGATGAAGTAGAAGCCATTCAGCAAAAGCACACGGAAATGGAGTTAAAATTTCTAAAATCGCAGATCAATCCGCATGTGTTGTTCAATAATTTGAATACGATTTATTCCTATTCGATAGAAAAACCTGCACAAGTTCCTGACTTGATTTTAATGCTGTCTAACAATTTGAAACATGTGTTGTATGAAAGCAATGCGACTTTTGTTCCGCTAGAAAAAGAACTGAATTTTATTGACAATTACATCAAGTTTCAAGAAATTAGAACCGAAGGTGTCAAAACGATTTCGTATGCTAAAAATATGGATCGACTCAATTATACAATTGCACCGTTGTTATTGATCACAATTATTGAAAACGCTTTTAAACACAGTGTGATTGACACGAATATTACCATTCAAATTCAAGTGCAAAACGGCGTATTGCAATGTGTTTGTGAAAATGTATTTGATGATACGAAAGACAAAGCAGAACATCAAATCGGATTGCAAAATTTGAACAAACGCTTGGAATTGATTTACAAAGAAAAGTATGATTTAACGATTGATGCTAACAATTTATATCGCGTAACCTTGAAACTACAACTTACATGAACTGTATCATTATAGAAGATGAAATTCCTGCACAACGTATTCTCAAAAGTTACATTGAAAAAGTATCGTATTTGAAATTGGAGGGAACGTTTAACGCAGCATTAAAAGCGTATGATACGCTGAATTCACAAGAAATAGACTTGATTTTTTTAGACATTAATTTACCCGATATTTCAGGCTTGAGTTTCTTGCGGACGCTTAAAAATCCGCCCACAATCATCATGACAACTGCGTATCCAGATTATGCGGTAGAAAGTTTTGAGTTTGAAACCATTGTTGATTATTTAGTCAAACCATTTTCATTGGAACGTTTCCTAAAAGCCATTCAAAAAACACAGCGAATCCACACAAAAATCGTAGAAACCGCAATCGAAAAGCCAAGTTCAAATACGTTATTCTTAAACGTTGACAAAACTTTTCATAAAGTACAGTTTCAGGATATTTTCTATGTAGAATCGGAACGAAATTATCTCACCTTAGTGAGCAAACAACAAAAACTATCGTTCATTGGCACCTTGCGTACTTGGAAAGCAAAACTGCCTGAACCGCAATTCATTCAAATTCATAAATCGTTTGTGATTAACAAAAATCACGTGGAAAAAATTTCAGGAAACGAAGTATACATTCACGACAAACGCATTCCAATTGGTAGAACATTTAAAGCAAAACTCTTTGAAGTGCTAGACATTCACGGAAAATAAGAAACTGTCTGAAAATAGATACTTTCCAGACAGCTTCTGAAATTCTTACCAATCGTTACACTTGTCATTGCACAGCGAAAAACAACTGTCGTTGATAGTGGGAATATCAATATTAGGAATATCAATTGGATCTTTAGGACACATGTCGGTTTCAATACAGAATCTAGAACCCGAATGATCAGGCATACTCGCCGCTCCACCGTGTAAACTGTTGAAATTAGAAATAGCTCTCTTGTTCAGTTTTAACGATTTAATTGTTTTTTTCTTCATAATGTTACATTTAAAGTTTTAAAAAAGATATGAATAAACCATAAAATTCAAGTACGTGAAAGCCGTAATTCACTTGAAGATAAAAACGGTTTTTTATGAAAAATGATGCTTGAAATTATCTTTATACGATTCCCTAAAACGCTCCACAGAACACTCCATTGTATTCAAATACGAAGTTTTCATTCGCAATACGCGCGTTTTTACTAGTTAAATATTCCAAATAAAACTAATTTGAAGTGTAGAACATTCGTGGAAAATAAGTGGTAACTTTGCAAAAATGGTTTTATCAATCCTTTTTTGTTGATAAAACCGATACGATTTATCGAAAATACGTATGAAAATCATGGAACACCAAGAATTAAAAGTAGCACTCATACAAACCAATTTAGTTTGGGAACATCCTGAGGAAAACAGAGCACAATTAACTCAAAAAATCAACGCGATTACAGAAATCGTTGATCTTATAGTGCTGCCAGAAATGTTTACATCTGGTTTTACCATGAATCCAAAAGTGGTTGCCGAACCAATGAACGGAACCACTGTGACTTGGTTGCAAGACTTAGCAAAAGGCAAAAATACTGCGATTACAGGAAGTTTGGTAATTTCAGAAAACGGAAACTATTACAATCGTTCTGTGTTTGTGTTGCCTTCGGGCGAAGTAGAAACCTACGACAAGAAGCACACGTTTACCTTAGCTGGCGAACATGAAATCTATACTGCGGGAACTGAAAAAAACAACATTCAGTATAAAGGTTGGAAAATTTGTCCGCTGATTTGTTATGATTTGCGATTTCCAGTTTGGGCACGAAATGTAGACAATTATGACCTGTTGTTGTATGTTGCCAATTGGCCAAAACCACGTGTCAATGCATGGGATGCACTATTAAAAGCACGCGCCATTGAAAACATGAGTTACTGCATTGGTGTCAATCGTGTGGGACTCGATGCAAACTCACATGAATATTGCGGACATTCAGCAGCGTATGACGTATTGGGCGAAAAATTGACCAACATCGCTCCAAATACGGAAGCAACTGAAATTGTTACGTTGACCAAAGAACACATCACTGCGTATCGCAACAAACTAAAGTTTTTGGACGACAAAGACACGTTTACCTTGCATTCTTAATCATTTAACTATAACACAGCATTAAAAACAGTAACGCTTACTAATCTAACAATCTTATGGCAGAATTAATTGATGTATTTGACTCGTATAGTGATTTTGAACGGATTCCCTATTATGCATATAGTTTTGACAAGTTGCCTTCTAGCTTGCTGTTTAAAACGCCGCTAGAGGAAAGCAAAGCGAATATGGAGATTGCAATTGATATTGTAGATTTTGAAAAGCAACACCTAGAAGTCATCTTTAAGCACTGGAATACAGAAGATGCGAAAGATGCTGATTTTTCGAAGGATTTTCCATTTCAATACCTGTTAAAAAGCAGTACAAAAGAATTGGTCGTTTGGATATCATTAGAACGTGACGAACTTACGGTTGATTTTCTGTATGACGATACTGATAAAGCATTGGAAACTTGGGTTGTGGAAATAAACCATAAATTAAGAACTACCTTCGGATTGAACCGTGCACCTTTATTTAAAGTATTATCGAGAGACAAAAATAGTTTCTATACAGAAGACGTACGCACCAAAGCGTTTGAATGCAATGTTGAAACGATGTATAATGATGATTTCATGCCTGTAAATACCATCATTGAAGAATCGCTTACGGTAGAAAAAGCAGGACTTATTTTATTGCACGGATTTCCAGGAACAGGAAAAACATCGTACATCAAAAGTCTCATCAGCAAACATCAAGAAAAGAGTTTTATATTTATTCAGAATGAATTTGTGAACGAGTTGTTGCATCCTAGTTTTATTTCGTTTTTGCTAAAAAATCAAAATTCGGTCTTAATTATTGAAGATGCCGAGAAAGTATTGACGAGCAGAGAACAGCAAAATGAAAGCTCGGTTGTTTCTACCATTTTGCAACTCACCGATGGATTGTTCAGTGACTATTTAAACATAAAAATCATTTGCACCTTCAACACGAGTTTAAACAAAGTAGACAGCGCGTTGCTCAGAAAAGGGCGTATGATTGCTTATTACGAATTCAAAGCATTGACACAAGACAAAGCCAACGCGTTATTAACTTCATTAAATCACGAACCTACAACGGAAGAAATGACCTTGGCAAATATTTTTAACTACAAAAACAAAAATTTCAGCCAGACTGAAAAAAGAAAGATTGGGTTTTAATTGTGTTATTTCAATTTCGAAAGCACTTCAATTACATCCCAATTAGCACGAATTTCTACTTTTTTAGGGAAATATTTTATGACTTCAGGTTGTATCTTTTCTAAGTAATTTCCAGTGTCCCATTTGCCATTTTTATTCGTGTCATAAATTACACGGAAATACACAAATTGCGGATCGATATACGGAAAATTATACGAAGGTTTTGGTTCCGTTATATATTGTTCTGCAATCAATTCTAACTTTTCATTTACAATTTGAATGATGATCGGATATGCTGTTCCTGGATAGGAGAGTTCAATATTTCCGTATTCTTTATTTGGTTTTGTGTTCAGAGAATATTTCAATGTATCATTCACTTCGCCATAAAAATCGGTGATTGTTTTGGGCAACATTTGTATGTTGTAACGCTGACTTTCTTTCTTTTCAAAAAACAGCTCCAAACTATTCTCTTTTTCATTGAGTTTTGCAGTAAATTCCACAGCAATTGAATCCTTATTTTGAATAGAAATAGTGCTTTTATCAATAGCAACAATCGGTGTGTTGGATGAAACTTTAAAGTAGTCGTTTGGTGGAATAATTCCGCGGTGATTTGTAGCCAACTTCATGGAATCTCGTTCCATATCTTTCAACTTCACCGTAAAATCTTGACGGTAATCTTCGCTAGAAACTGTAAACAAAAGCGAGTCCGTTTCAGGTTTTAAATTCTCAAACCAATAGCGCAAGGTATCTTTTTCAGGATGACGCGTAGTTTTGAAACGAAAATTATCAGGCACGTCAGAATTGATCGTAATTTTCATGCTATCTACCACGCCTTCATAGCCAAATGCAATCATATTTTTAGAAATTTGCGCAGGTCGCGTAGCGCGAAACTCAGGAACTTCTTTAAACAAAGTGATGGTGTAAAACGAATCCGTTGGAATGGTTACTTCCTGTTCTACAAAGCCAATTTTGTCCGTAATCGGATTGAACTGATAATTATTCGCAATATCTTTCAGTGCTACCATTTTATACGTTCCAGCACGTAAATTAGACAATTTAAATTCCGTCAAACTATCTAAAGTATTCGTAATATACGTGGGCGTTTTCTTGTAAATCGTAGAATCGTTGTAGGTAGAATCAATTTCATACAACATGACGGACACAAACTGTTCAGGCTTTCTATTTACGGCATCTTTAATCGTTCCTGAAACTTCAAGCGAATCAATATACGGTCCTGTAGAAAACACATATTTAAAATAATCGTACGGATTGTCTTCGTTATTATCTACAATACTTTGTCCAAAATTAAACGAATACGTCGTATTTTCTTGAAGCGTATCCGTAATTTGAATATCAATATACTTACTCGCACTTCCTTGTGGATACACAATATAACCACCATCTTTTATTGGCGGTGAAATAATCAATTGCTTCTGAATATCTTTTACCTTGATATATTCATCAAAATAAATACGAATTCGTTTCTCATCAAAATTAGTGCTGAATTCTGCAGGTTGCGCCTTCACCATTTTTGGTGGTGTTTTATCAGGTTCGCCGCCCGTAGGAATACCACGTTTTGCACAATTCACCAATGACAAAAAGATCAGTACGACTAAAGAAAAATAGATAACACGTTGTTTCATGAACTCATATAAAAATAATGCGCTACAAATAAACTAATTATTTTTGGTACTGACGAAGGTTTTAACTCGCTATTGACATAGTTGCTACACTAATTGTAATATTTGGTGTTTTTTGAAGTGCCAACGCGCAAGCTTCCAAGGTAGCTCCTGTGGTAATAATATCGTCTACCAATAAAATGTGCTTTCCTGCGAATCTTTTAGAATCGGTAATCTCAAAAGAATGCTGTGCGGTTAACCAACGGGCTGCACGTTTCTTAAAAGCTTGTGTCTTTATATTCTGCGTTTTGATAAGAATATCAGCTACATACTCAGCATGTAAATGCGTAGCAAGTTGTTGGCCAAACGTCGTTACTTGATTGTATCCGCGTTTTCGCAATCGTTTTTTGTGCAATGGTACAGGAATGATGTAGTCAATAGTACTGTACGCAATCTCTTTTTTAAGTAGCTCACCCATCATATTTCCTAGAAAAGTGCCAATTTCTTGTTGACCTCTATATTTTAATTGATGTATAAGCTGTTGTACCGTGCCATGCTTCTTGTAGTGGAGCAATGCCGTAGCATTTGCAATATGAACACGACCATAAAAAGTATGCAATACAGGATTTTCTTTCTGCGTATGAAAATCAGTAAGTGGCAAATTGTAAAGACATTTCGTACAAACACACTTTTCTTGATGTCTCAATTTGTTGGAACATGCAAAGCAAGTTGCTGGAAAAAAGGAAGAAAGAATATTATTTAATATATTTGCCACACGTAAACGTTAAAATTTTAACAAAACTGATTTAAAAGTACTACTTTTTTATGAGTGGAGCTACAAAAGACACAATTCAAAAAATATTGCTGGTTGCACTTTCCGCGATGACGGTGTCTATGGTGTGCATTTCTGTATTCAACTATCAGGATAACAAAAAGAAGAATCAATATTTAAACAATGAAAAATCTTTGGTGCAGGAAGAATTGAAAGAAATTATTAAAAATTACGATCATCTTGCCAAAGAACACTCTAAAAATTTGGCGGAAGTGAACATGGAAAAGAAAAAAGCGGAAGAATTGCTTGATAATTTGAAACATACCGCACTAGATTATGAATCGATCCTAGAGTATCGCACAAAAATGTTGGAACTCCGAAAAGGAAATCTTCGCATGCAACGTAAATTACACAGCGGAATGTCTTCAGGAACTATGAATACAAGTTTCTAGCACAATCAACTTTAAACAAAAAGATTCACACAAAAAACACGCTACTTTCTGAATATTTTCTTTACTTCGCGATATATTCAAAAAAACACTAAGTACTAAAAACTTCCTCGATTGGATCGACTAAAATTTTTCAGAGAAGCCATACGCGATATCAAAACCTCTGGAACTATTGTTCCAAGTTCTCGTTTTCTAACAAAACGAATGGTAAAGCATATCGATTTTGATACCGTAAAAGTCATTGTTGAATTTGGGCCTGGAAATGGAATCATTACGAAAGAAATTTTAAAAAGAATACAACCACACACCAAATTAATTGCTTTTGAAATCAACGATCGCTTCTTTGAATCGCTGGAAAAAATAAAGCATTCGCAATTAATTATTGAAAAAGTGTCTGCTGAAAACATTACAGAAGTACTCCAAAAACACGGTTTTAACAAAGTAGATTGTGTCATTTCTAGTTTGCCTTTTACAAACATTCCCGATGAAATTAGCGATCGTATTCTCAGCAATACGTACAAAGCAATGGAAGCTGATAGCCTGTTTGTACAATACCAATATAGTCTTACGTACTACAAAAAACTCAAAGAAGTTTTTAACGACAACGTCAAGTTATCGTTTGAAGCATTCAACATTCCGCCAGCTTTTGTATACATCGCGCAGAAATAGCTTGTAGCTGATATACAAACGTTTTATATTTGCGCCATGGCAAAACAAGACGATCAATTTAAGAAAGTAGTATCGCACGCAAAAGAGTATGGATATATATTTCAATCGAGTGAAATATATGACGGATTGAGTGCTGTATACGATTATGCTCAAAACGGAGCAGAGTTAAAGAAAAATATACGCGACTATTGGTGGAAAGCAATGGTGCAAATGCATGAAAATATCGTAGGAATTGATGCTGCAATTCTCATGCATCCAACCACTTGGAAAGCTTCTGGCCACGTAGATGCGTTTAACGATCCTTTAATTGATAACAAAGATTCAAAAAAACGATATCGTGCGGATGTGTTGGTAGAAGATCACCGAGAAAAAATTGTTCAAAAAATAAATAAAGACGTTACAAAAGCCCAAAAGCGTTTTGGTGATGCTTTTAATGAAGAAGAGTTTCGCTCAACCAATCCGAATGTATTGCGTCGTCAAAAACAAATTGACGAAATTAGTGCAGAGTTGGCTCGCGTTCAGGAAGAAAGTGATTTGGAAGGTTTCAAGCAATTGATTGAAAACTTAGGAATTGCCGATCCTGTATCAGGTTCTAAAAATTGGACGGAAGTAAAACAGTTCAACTTAATGTTTGGTACGCAATTGGGCGCTTCCGCAGATAGTGCTACGAAAGTATATTTGCGACCAGAAACGGCACAAGGTATTTTTGTAAACTTTCTCAACGTGCAAAAAACAGGGCGTATGAAGATTCCGTTCGGAATTGCACAAACAGGAAAAGCATTTCGTAACGAAATTGTAGCACGTCAATTTATATTCAGACAGCGCGAATTTGAACAAATGGAAATGCAATTCTTTGTAAAACCAGGTACCCAAAAAGAATGGTACGAGCAATGGAAAGAAAATCGTATGAAGTGGCATTTGTCGTTAGGAATGGGCGAGGAGAACTACCGTTTTCACGATCATGATAAATTAGCACATTATGCAGATGCTGCGGCAGATATTGAATTTAATTTTCCATTCGGTTTCAAAGAATTGGAAGGAATTCATTCCCGTACGGATTTCGATTTAAAAGCGCACGAAGAATATTCAGGAAAAAAATTGCAATATTACGATAATGAAACTAAAGAAAGTTATGTGCCGTATGTGGTAGAAACCTCTATTGGATTGGATCGTATGTTTTTAGCAATTTTCTCAAACTCGTTGGTAGAAGAAACATTGCCAGACGGATCTACGCGTACGGTATTGCGTTTGCCAGCAGTATTAGCTCCGACAAAAGCAGCAGTTTTTCCATTAGTTGCCAAAGACGGTTTGCCAGAAATTGCGCGTAAAATCATAGATGATTTAAAGTGGGATTTCAACGTAATTTATGAAGAAAAAGATACCGTTGGACGTCGTTACCGCCGACAAGATGCCGCTGGAACACCATTTTGTATCACAGTCGATCACGATACGTTAGAAGACAACATGGTCACCATTCGTCACAGAGATACCATGGAACAACAACGTGTAAAAATTGAAGACGTTCGCAATATCATCAATAAAGAAGTAGACATGCGTATGTGGTTGATGAATATGTAGGTTCACATATAAACAGCATAAAAAAAGCTATCTAAGAAAATAAACTTTCTAGGTAGCTTTTTTATTTTCTAAAAGCGGAATTCTATAAAATACTACCTTGGATCTAAGATTCACGTGTACAATCATCCAATCCAATATTGCTATCACGATCAAAAATACTTCCAGGCTATCTTTAAGGGTATTACATTGTACAATAAGACATATTTAAAAAAGAAAGTATTTTAACATAGTTTTTACAAAAAATAAAATAATTATTGTAGTTATATACAAATATTAATTGTAATACTTTACGTTCATTCCGTAGTTATATTACGGTGATTTTCAGAAAGATACTGTAATTAGTTTTATAATTTTGAATCATTAAAAACCAAAAAATAAAAAACTATGAAAAGAATTAAAATTATTTTCGGCATCTTAGCTATGGTTGCCGTTATGATGACAAGCTGTCAAACAGATAGCGTAGAACAAACTCCTGCTGCGGAAGAAAGTAATAGTAGTAATGCAAAAAGAAGCGATATTACTAATGTAACGTACAATTACACTTATAATCGTCAGCGTTTTACCATAAATTATGCATTAGATGGTGAATCAGGTGAAGTACTAGACATGAATGGTGATACAGATGTAGCTTCTTCTTTTTTCCAAGGCTCTGAAGGGCCAGAAGCTGTATTATTTACGAACTTGGAAGACTACAATGAAGATCAACCAGACGTATTTATTGATGATTCTGGTGATGTAGTAATTGAAGCAGAATTGTTTGACACCAATGCAGATATGGAAGCTGCACTTGAGGAAATGGCTGGGCAACCATTAGAAACAAATAATGCTACAACTGAAAGTGATAGAGGAAATACAGCAACTCTTGAACATGGTAACTGTACAACATTTAGTTTCCCTGGTGGCGGTAGATTCTTTTATTATAGAAACAGAAACTACAGTGGTCTTATGCCAGCGTTGACAAAAAATAATATTAGAATTTCTCTTGATCACCAGTTTCCGGCGGCTGACGATAATGCTATGTCTTCATTAATTGTATTAAAACCTTTCAATGATTTTACATATACCATCATTTATGAGAATCCTTGTTTTACAGGAAGAAGATTAGTATTTGCTAGAGGAAGAGGGCCAAGTTTTGGAATACGTAACTTGAGAAGATATAGAATTTCTGGTTTCTTCTGGTGGAGAAGAACCTGGGACAACCGAGCTTCTTCTGTAATTGGAGCTTCTTTATAATATATTAATTATGTGTTATACAAAAGCCTATCGTGCATACGATAGGCTTTTATTTATCTAAATTTTATTTTTTTTAAAAACGATATCCCAAAGAAATTCCACCTCTAAAGGTAAATTCAGGTGAATCTTCGTCCAATCCAATGTTGCGACCACCACCAAGTGAAATTTCTAAAATAAATCCTCTTCGGTTCACCCATTTTTGACCAATGGACAATCCGATGGCAGCGTCAAAATAATCTCTGTCCTCATCATCAAGATCAAAAATATTATCATAATCTTCTCCAGAAGCTACTTTCACAAACGCTTCTGCAAACAAGCCTTTAGCTCCGTAATCTTCTCTATTTAAAAAGTAAAATCTAAAGAAAGGTGTAAAAGCAAATTTTTCATAATATCCATCGTCTGAGTCTCTAAAATTTAAAAAAAGTGACGCTCCGTACCCAAAGTCTGTGTCACTTACACGTTCATAACTCAAGTCAATCGCCGAAAAGAAAGCCGCATCAAAAACATCTAAACGGATTTCATGCTGGCGCTCACCTAAGCCATAACGATCTGTTGGCATCGTACTTTCAGTGTCTTGTGCGTGTGCTGCAAATCCTAAAAAAAGAAATAAAGTAAGTAATTTTGTAGTAAAGTTGTAATTCATAATTAACGATTTTATTGTTGTATGTTGCTCTTGCAACAACAATTATACCATTGATAGATGTGAAATTTAAAAAAAGGTTGCGTAGTATCTTGATTAAAAGAAAGCTCTTAGTTGTACATTTCCAGTGTGAATGGTCTGTGAAGCCTCACTTTTTCTGCCAAAATAGGAAAGATTCAAATCTAAAAACTTAGTCAATTTTTTCTGAATTAAAATGTTCCAAGTAAAGTTGGTGCCAGGTTGCAAACCTTCTAACATTTGATACCCTACAGGCGAAAAAGCATTCCCTGAAAAGTCATTCTGAAAGTAATTGAACTCACCATTCAGTGCAATTTTCTGCTGATTGTTATACGCAAATGAAAGTCCAACTTTTTGTTGTGTCAACGTTTCAGCATCGCCTACTTGATTTTCCTTGTTTTCATATTTGTAAAATACACTAAAACGACTGTTTCTACTAAATAAATACGACAAAGTTGGTTCTACTTTAAAAAGATTGATCTCAAAGTTTTTATTGAGAAAATTTTCTGAAATACTTTCGGTTGTTCCTGTACTGCTGATAAAATCGGTCAACCAAAACTTGCCGATTTTATGTGTAAATTGAACCTGATGCGACGTATTTATATTTTCTTGTGAACCGATCGAAAGCAAATTTTTTGCCTTTGCGTTCAAATACGTATACGAAGTGGTGTATTTTTGCTTTCCGCGATTATAAAAAAGGGCATTTCGCAAGGTTTGACTCAATCCCAAAACATTCTCATCTTCGGCATCGTCAAACGGATTGAAATTGAAATTATCATTTTCACGTCGAATCTTTCGGTCTATTAAAAATGAGGATTGATTGTAAAAATGCGATAAAAATTTCTTAATGCCTTTTGTCTTACTCGTATTCCATTGTGTTGGATTGAAAGTTACGACTTGACTGAATTTATTTTGATGCGTTTTAATGAAAATCTGATTGGGCAATAACACACGCACATAAATCGCTTCGTCGGGAAATTGTGCCAGTTCAAATTCGTCCAGTTCCTGAATACCATTTTCATTGTAATCAATCCAAGTATACACACCTTGTCCTTGATCGACTTGCACATAGGTAAATTCCTGTTGTGGCAACGTTCCCGAATTGGTTTCATACACCGTATTTAAGGTCACAATATTGTTAAACAATCGCTGTTGATATACCAAACGCGAATTCAACGAAGTTTCATCTTCCAAACTTTCCTCTTCTTGATTCAAAGTTCTGTAATTGACAAATAATGACAATTGTGTTTTTTCATTTTGAATTAATCGCGACTTTAAAAAGTAGGTGTTTGAGGTGTTTACGCGTTGCAAATTTCCATTGCGCAAACTATCATTCACACGAAATGTATAGCCAACTTCTGCATGAATTTTCAAACTGTCACCAACACCAATAAATCCTGTGTAGGCTTTAAAACGCTGACTTAATGGTGTAAAGATTTCCGTAGCAATTTCCTGTTGTTCATTGCTTTCAATATCCACACGTGCGCCAATCCAGCTTTTCTCAAAACTATACGCAGAACGCGCAAACAAGCGAAAGAAATCGGAAGTTGTCGTCGTAGTTTCGTTTGTTAAAAAGCTTCCGCTAGATTGTACTTGGAGTTTCCCAAATTTCAAATCAGAAAGTAATACATGCCGATTTCCAGTAGCGTTATTTTTAAAATCTAAATATTCAAAACGATATTGTGCAGTACCGTTTTTTTCGTTTGAAAAATTTAAACCTGTAGATAAAAACTGCTGATTTCCCGTGTTGAAATTGTTGTCTAAGTTCCAATCGCGATTAAATTCAATCGAATACAAACGCTCAATAGTTTGAAACTTCTCATCAATATGATTAAAATCGACAAAGCTGCGTATTTTCCATTTCTTGTCTAACAATTGCTGTTGCACACTGATTTTAGCAGCCAATCCTTGATTGTCGTCGTCATCCAAAGATGAAAATAAATTCTGATCAGTATCGCTAAAACCGACTTCAAATTTCACATCCGTTTTTTCGCTTGGCGTATACGAACCATTCACAACCGCCACTTGAATTTTGGTAGGTGAAACCAACTGCACAATCGGTTCGTAATTTCCTTGCGGAACACCTGCAATCGGTGGCACATATTCGTAAATACGTCCGTTGGAAGCGGTATTAGACAATACATAATTCCCTTGATTATCGCCCACAAGTGAAAAACGAACATCAAATAATGTATCATCAGGATTGTTGGAAAATACAAAAACTTCTATACCGCCAATAACTTCTTTTTTATATAAAATCCGATTTTCTGAAAACGCTTGTTCCACAGCAGATGGCGCTGTCATTAATTGTTGATTGTCTCCTGCATCGCGTAAAATTTGGACTTGTTCCTCTGATAAATTCTGCTGAATTGGCTGATTTTTAGAATCATTTTCTGAATACAAATATCCAGCAATTTTAAACTTTTCACGTTCATATTGCGCGCCGCCATACGCTACAAATCGTGTGTAATTATTGTCGGTAAACTGATATTCTACCGTAATTCGCATCTCAGAAGTGATTGGATACCGTGAGGTAAACGTAATTTCTCCCGCGTTGTAATCAATCACATAATCGTTGTTTTCTCCACGTTCTACGGGCAAACCATTCACAAAAACCGTTTCACTTCCCGAAATAATTAAAATAAATAATTCTTCATTCGGACCTGTCAATTTGTACGGTCCTTGATTTCCTTCCTGTCCTTGAAAACGACTTTGCGTATAGCGACCACGCACCAATGCTCCTGAAGCAAAAAGTGTGGTATTGCTATTTTCGCCAGGTAAATTTGCGGTAATGCCCACACCTTGTACTTTTTTCTGAAAGCGCATAAAATCGGTGGTTGTATTTGCCAGATTCACATCTCCTGCACGAATTTTCCAGCGTTTGCTTTCCAATTCAATAAATACTTGGTCAAACTCGTCCAAACGTTGTGAATACCCACTTTCCTGAATCGGAATGTTGGCATCTTGAATAGAGGCGCGCAAGGTAATATTTTCAGAGATTTTTCCCGAAATTTGCAAATCCAGTTGCGAATTCAACACTGAATTCTGATTGTTTCCTATAGTCACACCACGCGAAATGCTTCCCGACGTATTCAAACCATCAAAAAGCCGTGTATTTTTGGGTTCTTTATTGGTGCTTAGTGAGACAATTTTATCAATATCAATTGGATTTTGAACAATGATATTTTTATCAAAACCTGTATATTTTTTTGTTAAAAACTTTGGGTATTGGGTATAGCTTACGCGAATAGAATCGGAGTTGATTTTTGCCAAATCTAAATACAGTATGGCTTTCGTAAAGTCAATTCGGTACGCGGTAGCATCAATTGGTGCATTTTTTTTATCTGTAATTTTAAATTTGAATGGATTGATACTGACCGAATCGAGCACAATGGAATCTTTGACAGCCACTTTTTTAATACGGCGGTTTGTTGTTTGTCCCTGCAAATGCACAGTGAAAAACAAGCCGATACAAAAAAATAGAAAGAGTGACTTCATCTACAACTAAACTAATTCCGATCAAAAATATTTTAATTTTCGCAGGAAAAGAAGCTTTTTAGTGGAAACGATTAGAGAAGTTGATGAGTTTATAGGTTTATGTGTTTAAAAGTGGAAGTTTTTGAAGTAAATGAACGAATTTCCAAAAAACAACCGAATAACCAAGAAGTATAATAGTTTATAATTTCTTTGATACGTCTTTGCGAGAATTTTTCAAAAATTCGTGGCAATCTGATACTTCAAAGAACAGATACGTTCTACAATGAACAAACTATGACGTCCCTTTGCTTCTCGTAATTTTGGTTTTCAACGGAAGTAGTACTAAAAGAGTAACAACAAAAAACCAGCAACTAGCAACTAATTTAACTCTTCTGCCACAAACGCTTCACAAAACGCTTTAATGTGTTCGCGTGTTTTTTTGAAGGCATTAAAAATATGTGCTTCTGAACCTTTTACTTTTGAAGGATCTGAAAAGTTTTGATGAATTCGTTTTGCGTTTTTACTTGGAATAAACGGACAGTTTTCTTGCGCATGATCGCACACTGTAATGATGTAATCAAATTTAATATGTGCGTATTCAGAAATATTGTTAGAAGTATTGTTGGAGATGTCAATTCCGTCTAATTTCATAATAGCAACCGCTTTTTGGTTGATGCCATGCGTTTCAATTCCTGCACTAAAAATAGTGGCTTTTTCTTTGGTAAAATGGGTTAAATATCCATCTGCCATTTGACTGCGACACGAGTTCCCAGTACAAAGTACAAGTATGTTTTTCATAATATATGGTAGGTTGTTAGGATTAGCAATACAGCTAATTTTATGAAGCAATAGTAGTAAAAACCACATTAATTACTTAAAAAATTAACAGTTAATTACTATAAAAATAAAGAGAAGTGTGACTTTTATAAATATACTTAATGTTAAATAAATGTAATTTAACATTAAGAGAATCAGTGACTTGTTATTGTTTTTGACAGTTTACTTGCACTTTGACAAAGAAATCATTGATTTTACGACGGTATTGATTTAAAATATCTAAATCAATGGCATAAAACGTGTTTTTCCCTTGATATTTTTGCTTGAGTAAGTCAATTTTTTTGATCTCGGAAAGATGCTGTGACACTGTAGGTTGCGCCAATCCCGTAGCTTTTACCAAATCGTTACAATTGCAATATTCGTTTTGACTGATGTGTTGTATAATGGCAATTCGTGCAGGATGTCCCAAAACTTTCGTAATGGAAGCGGTTTCGTTTTGGTATTCGTCGAAGATGTGATTTTTTGTAATGCCCATAGCCTTAATTGTAACGTGATATTACAATAAAGATATAAAAAGCTAGAAACATTTCTAGCTTTTTATAAGTAACATTTATGTTAAGAATTTATTTTTTACTTCCGAAAAGTCGTTGAAAGAAGCTTTTCGTTTTTTTAGAAGCTTCGTCTAAGGTTTCTTTGGCTTCTTCTGAGAATTCTTCTAAGCGTTCACTAGCTTCTTCTGCAAATTCGCTTACTTTTTCTTTGACATCTTCAAATACTTCCTTTGCTTCTTCACTAATTTCTGCAAATTTATCTTTTGCCACATCTTTGTATTCATCATACTTTTCTTTGGCATCTTCGGCAAAGTCAGCCGTTTTTTCTTGCGCTTTTTCAGAGAATTCGGCAAATTTTTCTTTCGCTTCTTCAGCAAATTCAGCTGCTTTTTCTTTGGTTTCTCCAAAAACCTCTTTCGCATCTTCGGCAAAGTCGGCCGCTTTTTCTTGTGCTTTTTCGGAGAATTCGGCAAACTTTTCTTTGGCTTCACCGGCAAACTCCGCTGCTTTTTCTTTGGCGTCACCAAATGCTTCTTTGGCTTCTTCGGTAAAGTCGCTCGCCTTTTCTTTCGCTTTTTCTGCGAATTCCGAAGCTTTTTCTTTGGCGTTATGCAATGTTTCTTTGACTTCGTCTTTCAGTTCTTCCGCTTTGGAGTCTCTCACAATTTTTGCTTTGTGAACTTCCGCTTCAGGTTCGTTTGCTTTTTTATTTGATTTGTCGTTTTCTGCACTCATGGTGTTTCTTTTTTGATGATATCTTATTAGTTTGCAGGATTACTTATTTGTTACAAGTACATACTAAAAACTATTGAAACGCTGCATCTATTGGTTCCCAAAGTTCAATTTTGTTGCCTTCCGGATCAAGAATCCAACCAAATTTCCCATAACTGTATTCTTCTATTTCTCCCACAACCGTAACACCTTCTTCTTTGAGAATTTTTAACAATTCGACTAAATTTTCTACGCGAAAATTCATCATAAATTGCTTTTCGCTTGGCTGAAAATATTTAGTGTCGTTCGGAAATGTACTCCATTGCGTAGAACAGTCATTCCCTTCTTTATCTTTCCACCAAAAAGTGCAACCATAGTCATCTACGGGCAAGCCTAAATGTTTTCCGTACCAGTTTTTTAATCCTTTTGGATCTTCCGTTTTAAAGAAGAATCCGCCTAAACCTGTGACTCTATTTTTCATCTGTTCGTTATTTAATTGTTGTTTGTTATTCTTCTTTTTTGTGTAAAACTAATGCAGATCCTAGTGAAATGATTGTGCCTACAACGAGTACCATCATAAGTGTGATAAAAAATACGATGGTGGCGCTTTCAAATACTTCGCTACGGAGCATAATAGATTTTTTTTCAATATACACGGCTGCTGCCGATAAATTTTGAGTGTCTAATAAACCATATTCATAGGCAATGTAATTTTCTACAAAATCAGGGTTGATACTAGTAATGTAAATCGCATCAATCAAACCAAAAGCAATTGCGGAAAAAGAGGCAATTCCAAAACCAATAGTGAATGCTTTTTTAAAATCAATTTCACCATCAAGATCATGATTTTTATAATGTTTGATACCAAAATAGACAAATACTAAGGAAGCTACAATGGTTGCGTAGCCAATAATTCCATGGGTTTTAAACGCTAGTGCATATCCAAAATAGAGTGCTAACGAAAACAGTACAGATGCTAAGATAAAACTATAAATTCCGTATGTGAGCACTGTATTTTTCATGATTTTTTTGCTATTTTAATGAAAATGCACTTTGAATTTGTCTACAATCGTTTGTGCCAATTTTTCTTTGCTTTCCACAGTCCAACCTGCAACATGCGGAGATAAAAGCACATTTTGTGCCTGAATTAAATATTGAAACGCAGCTGGCATTTGATCGTCTTGAAATAGATTTTCAAACGAACTTTTTTCATATTCCAACACGTCCAATCCTGCACCTAAAATTTTCCCGGATTGTAAGGCTGCTACCAAATCTTGTGTCACCACACTTTTGCCACGCGCCGTATTGATAAACCAAAATTGATGTTGAAATGCTTCGATGAATTCTTTGTTTATCATGTTCATCGTGAGTGGCGTTTGTGGTGTATGCAAACTTAAAACTGTTGCACGTTTTTGCAATTCAGCCAATGAAACTTGCGTAGCATTTTCGTCACCGATATTTTCTTTTAAATCATAAAAAAGGACTTCCACCTCAAAACCGCGTAGTTTTTTTGCAAAGGCTTTTCCCATGTTTCCATAGCCAATAATTCCAACGGTTTGCCCATCGAGTTCCACACCGCGATTGGCTTCACGCAACCATTTTCCGTCACGCACTTCTTGATCGCCTTTGTTGAGTTTGTTCATCAGCGATAATAACATTCCTAATGCATGTTCTCCAACAGCATTCCGATTGCCTTCTGGAGCCGCAATGAGTTTGATGCCTTTTGCTGCTGCAAATTCTCCATCAATGTTTTCCAAACCTGCGCCCACACGACCAATAAATTTGAGATTCGTCGCTTTTGCTAGAAAATCCGCATCAATTTTGAAACGACTTCGAATGATAAAACCATCATAGTTTTTAATTTTCGCTGCTATTTCTGCTTTACTCGACGTATAATCTTCATGATTTGTATGTCCCAAAGCGGCAAATTGCTCCAAAAGCAACGGATGATTTTCATCTAAATGTAAAATGTTCACTTTTGTTAGATTTTTGGATATTCGGTTTGAGTTTTTTCGTGTTGTACATCGCCTGTGTGTGCTGTCGTGAGTTTTTCAAAAAGTAATAAATGTACTTCTTCGTCATCTTTTGTTGCAGGACAATGTTCTACACCTTTTGGTACGACAATGATTTCTCCTTCGTTTACCGTCACAGTTTTATCGCGAAACTTCATGTACAAGGTTCCTTTGATTACTTGAAATAGTTCGTCTTCGTCATCGTGTTTGTGCCATACAAATTCGCCTTGAATTTTAGCTAAAATTACTTGCATGTCGTCAACCACAGCAATTTGTCGTGGATGCCATTGCGTGTCAACAAGTTTAAATTTGTCTTTGATATTGATTGCGTTCATGGAACTAAAGTACGAGATTTTAGAATGTCTTCATCATAATATTAAATACAAAATCTTCTTTTCCAATGCTGAAACTGTAGGAATCGTATTTTTCAAAGTTGTGTCTGTTGTAAAAACCAATGGCGCGTTCGTTGGTGTGTAAGACCGAAAGCCACAAGCGTTTTACCTTGAGTGTTTGTACTTCTTTGAAGAGTTCGTTTTGTAATTTGGTGCCGATTCTATGCGCTAAATAATCTTTGAGCACATATATTTTTTGCAATTGCGCGGCTTGCTTGTACGAGCTATTCGGTATAGGCGATCGCTTTTTGAGTTTGGCATATCCTACAGGAAGTTCGTCGGCATACGCAATCCAGAATACGTTTTCTTCTTTTTTTAATGAGGAAGTAATTTTTTCTAAAGAAAAGGTTTTGTCAAGATACGCGCGTAGGTCTTTTTTATCACGAAACAGATTTCCAAAGGTTTCTGAAAATGTAATTTTTGCTAGTAATGAAATAAATTTTGCGTCCTTAGGAACTGCTTTTCGGATGGTATGCTTTTCCATGCTTTTTCTAAAACCTTGATCTGTAGTTGTGTTGTATTGCGCTTCTTTTTGTAAGTAAACGACACAAAAAGCAGAATAGTATCAAGATTGTTTGAAAGTTTGTAAATCAATGTTGATTTGCTGTAAATTTTCTTTCAAAAAGATGCCTTTTACTTTAAATTCAATTGCCAAGACACACCAAATCGGTCTTCAAGAAACGTAAACTTTGAGCTGAAACCATAATTGTCTAACGGCATTAGAATTTTTCCGTTTTCCGATAGTTTTGCTAGAAGGTTTTCAATTTCTTCGTTGGTTTTGCATTCTACCCAAATAGAAACTGCGGGCGAAAATCCCCATGCATGCTTTATATAACTATCGCTACACGCAAATCGACTTCCGTTCAATTCAAAGGTTGCCACCATGATCGTTCCTTCTTTGGCTGGACCATCTTTTCCATAACGCTGTACATCTAAGATGTTGGAATTTTCAAATAAACCCACATAGAAATTCATGGCTTCTTCGGCATTGTTTTCTTGAAATGTCAAAAACGTTTTGATTGGTTTTTCCGCAGGCATTGACGCTTTTTCTTTTATGTTTTGTAGCAAACTATCAATCTTGGTTTTTAGCAACGTTATTTTTTCGTTAGCCTGTTCATTTAGTTGATGATCTTTACAACTACATGTCAGTACAATGATTAATATGACTAGAATTTTTTTCATTTTGAAAGATTTTAAAGTGTTTCTACAAGTTGTATATTATTTCCACAAGTGTCGTTTAACACGGCAACTTTTACAGTTCCGACTGTGGTGGGTTTTACACTAAATTCCACGCCAAGCTTTGTCAATCGGTCATATTCTTCATCAACACTATCTACATCAAACTGTGTGTATGGAAATCCTGCTTCCATCAACGCATCTTGAAATACTTTGCTAGGTTCAAAGTGTAATGGTGCTGGTTCTAATAACAATTCTGGACCGTCTTGCCAATCTTTTGAAACCAAGGTCAGCCATCTATTTCCACCTTCTAGTGGCGTATCTTTCTTTTTTAGGAAACCTAATTTTTTTGTGTAAAATTGCAATGCTTTTTCTTGATCGCGAACGGGAATGCTGATGAGTGTTACTTTCATGTCAGTTGTTTTTTTATGATAAAATTCAAAGCTACTGCTTCAAACGTTTAGATGCTTCTCGAAAGTTGCTCTTTTTGGTATTCGCTAGGCGATTTGCCTGTTTTGACTTTAAACAATGCACTAAACGAACCTAAACTTTCAAATCCGACTGCAAAACAAGTTTCCGTCACTGACATGCCGTTTTTTAGTTGCTCTTTCGATTTTGCAATGCGAATATCTATCAAATATTGTCTCGGCGTCATGCCATAATATTTTTTAAAAAGGCGTAATAAATGATATTTGGAAGTAAAGCGAATGTGCGAAAGGAAATCTAAATTCAGTGTGGTTTCATAATGATTTTCAATGTAATTCTTTGTCGCAATCACCGTTTCCAATTGTTTATCATTGGAATAACAACGTTCTTTAATTTGTTGTATTTTACTTTCGTAAAAGGTCATGTTGTGTGTTGAAACGTGTTTTTAAATCGTTGCTAAGTGAGTATTACAGGAATTTCTGTTGTTTCATACTAGCAAGTTAATTTGCTTATACAGCTTTAGTTATTGACTAAAGCTAACAAGAATTTTGATCATTTTCAAAGTAACAGACGTACTTTTTTAAATTCCAATGATCAATTTCGCAATTAAGAAGTAAATTAAAATTCCGAAGATATCGTTGCTCGTTGTGATAAAAGGTCCTGTTGCAATGGCTGGATCAATGCCGCGTTTGTCTAAAAATAACGGCACAAAGGTTCCAATGATTCCTGCGACAATGATGACAATGACTAATGATGCCGAAATTGCCAATGCTATGATCGGATTTTCTTTCCAAATCCAAACGACAAAGAATAGAATAATTGCCAACGCAATTCCGTTCAACAACGCCAACAACATTTCTTTCCATAAACGCGTATTGATGCTTCCTTTAATATCGTTATTTGCCAAACCTTGCACAATAATCGCGCTCGATTGTACGCCCACATTTCCCGCCATCGCGGCAATCAAAGGTGTAAAAAAGAAGAGAATGGCGTGATTGCTAATCATTTCTTCAAAACCTTCCATAATGGCTGCCGCACCAATTCCACCGACCAATCCTAAGAATAACCAAGGTAAACGTGCACGTGTGAGTTGCCAAATGCTATCATCGGCTTCTACATCTTGTGTAATACCAGCAGCTAATTGGTAATCTTTTTCAGCTTCTTCACGAATGACATCTACAATATCATCAATTGTAATACGCCCTACCAATCGCTTCATTTCGTCTACTACGGGAATGGCTTCCAGATCGTATTTTGACATGACTTTGGCAACATCTTCGGCTTTGTCATGCACATTTACATAATCTACTTTGGGAATATATACATCTTTAATTGGCGTTCGCGTGGATGTTGTGAGCAAGTCTTTTAATGAAAGTCTTCCTTTCAACGTATCTTCATCATCTACCACATAAATGGAATGCACACGGGTGACTTCTTCTGCTTGTTTGCGCATTTCTTTTACGCAAGTCATCACATTCCAATTTTCGTTCACCCAAACCAATTCTTTTGCCATTAATCCACCTGCGGTATCTTCATCATAACGCAGTAATTCTACAATTTCCTTGGCATGTTCGCGGTCTTCTAACTCTGAAATTACAGCTTCTTTTCGTTCTTCAGGAAGTTCCGAAATAATATCTGCTGCATCATCCGTATCGAGTTCGTCAATTTCTTCGGCGATTTCTTTGGCAGAAAGATTTTCCAGAATTTTTTCACGTACGTCATCATCAACTTCCGTAAGAATGTCCGAAGTTTTTTCACTGTCTAACAGCTTGATGATATACGTAGCTTCTTCAAGATTTAAATCGTCAATAATTTCAGCAATATCCGCATAGTGAACTTCTTCTAGTAATGCTAGAAGTGCCGGATCTTTTTGTTCCTCAATGAGTTGTTGTACATTCTCAATGAGTTCATCGCTGAGTTTAAACGGAGTCATTTGCTATCTTGATGGTTAAATCTACAAAACCTTGCACACTAAGTTGCTCTGGTCGCAGCCCAAAGATAGTATCTTCTTTTAAATTATCGGAAAGATTGAATGTTTTTAAACTGTTACGAAGTGTTTTTCTTCGCTGTTGAAACGCCATTTTTACCACTCGGTAGAAGAGTTTTTCATCGCACGGAAGTGTATAATTTTCTTTTCGGATGAGTCGCATCACACCAGAATCTACTTTTGGTGGCGGATTGAACACGTCTGGCGGCACTGTAAATAAATATTCTGCTTCGTAAAAAGCTTGGGTCAACACCGACAAAATTCCATAAGTTTTGTTGCCATGTGGTGCGCAAATACGTTGTGCGACTTCCTTTTGAAACATGCCGCTAAATTCAGGAATTTGATCGCGCAGTTCTAAGGTTTTAAATACGATTTGTGTGGAAATGTTATATGGAAAGTTTCCAATGATGGCAAACGGTTCGTCGTGAAACGTATTTTTGAGATTGTACTTTAGGAAATCTTCTTCCAAAATACGATCGGAGAGTTGTAAATAATGTGCTCGCAAATACGCAACTGATTCTGTGTCAATTTCACAAACGTAGGTTTTGACGGGTTTTTCGAGTAAATATTTGGTCAAAACGCCCATGCCTGGACCAATTTCCAATACATTTTCATAGCCTTGCAGCGAAAGCGTGTCAGCAATGCGTTGTGCGACTTCTTCATCTTTTAAAAAATGCTGTCCTAAATATTTTTTGGGGCTGACCTTGTTGCTCATGTGTATAAATTAGTGGTTTAGGCAGTTTGAATACGTTCTGTTAAAAATGCTTCAATTTCTTTTCGGTCTTTTTTGGAAAACCATGAAAGTTCAATATCGTATTGTTTTCCTTCTTTGGAAAGTACAAACGGTTCGCTTCCGCCTTTTCCAGGATGATAGGACGCCAATTCTTCAAATTTCTTTTTGAAACGATTGGTTCTGATCATCGTTTCATTGATAGTTATTTGCGGTTTTCCTCGCAGGAGAATGATCAAGATAAACAACAAACAAATAATGCCGAATACAATATTCATCACATATTCAATAGCGACTAAGTTTTTACGGAATTTGATGCTGAGTGTTTCTGCAATTTGATCAGAAAGTTCGGTAATGATATAGAAAAACACACCGAGAACGATGATGATCAGAATCGCTTTGATAAAATAGGCTAGTTGTGAATAATATCTTTTCTCCATCTTCTCTTACGCTTTAAAGTCTTCTATTATTTTTAATTCGGTACGGAAACCTAGCATGGTATCGGCAAATTTTTTCATGCCTTCTTCGCGCAATCGCGGTGCATCTTCTTCGTAATACGCATCTAAATCGGCGCGTGATTTTGCGGTGTATTGCACAGAATACGTAGTGCCGCCATCTTCTTCTTCCACCAATACTTGAGAGAATCGGGCAGTGGTGAATTTCCCTGTTGCCAACACGTCGGGAATGTGTGTTTTCATCCAGCTTAAAAATTCTTCGTGAACGCTATCTGCAATGTTGATTGTTACGTTGTAAATGTACATACAAGTGTTTTGTAATGAACTGCAAAATTACGGTTTTACCGTGAATTATGTCTTTATTTATGATGGAATTCAAGATTGATATTGAGTTTATTGTAATAGTTTAGCCGTTAGAATTAATAATTGTCTCTTCGAGCGCAGTCGAGAAGCTAAGGAAAAATTCTACTTTTATAGAATCTCGATAGCTTCGCTAGGTACTTTCAGTAATGCTCGATTTGACATTTTTGTTTTTAAACTTTGGGAATCGAAATTAAAGAATAATTTTTCTTATTTAAAAGATTTCAAGGAAGTGTTAATTCACCGCATCACCACGCAACCTGCGATACGCTTTTTGCGCTTCTACATAATGAATACTGTCTTGATGATTGAATATGATTTCTTCAAAGTATTGCTTGGCTTTTTCAGGATCGTCAAAATGGTTGAGGTAGAGTTGTGCCATGGCAAAATACGCGTCGTCTGCGAGAATGTCTTCTTTGTAAAACTCAATAATTTTTTTGTAATTTAAACGCGCTTTGTCAAATTCATCACGTTTTTCATAGAGTTTTGCTTGCATGAATAAGGCTTCATCTTCAATTTTTTCTCCTTTGTGATTTTGCAAAATTTCTTCCAACTTGGCAATGGCTTCTGTTTCTTTTTTTTGATACGATAGCAAGTCTGCTTTTGCATATTTTTTCAACGCTGTTTGTGTAGAATCTTCTAAGGAATTATCAGAAATGATCAATTTGAGTTGCAAAGCATCATTCGCAATGAGTTGTGAAACAGACGATTTTAATACTTTGAGTTGCGTTTCTGCCCAAGCAAAATCACCTTTGTAATAACTGGTTCGCGCTACCCGAAAACGTGCTTCTTGTCCTTTGACATCATTTTTCAAGGCTTTTTGTACTTGTGAAAAGTAGATTAATGCCTGATTGAATTGCTCTTGATACACCAAAATATCACCCAAAGCCAATTTGACAACTGCCGCTTGACGTAAGGTCAATTTGAGTTCTGTGGCTTCTTTTAAATAGGCAATTCCAGCTTCCGGATCGTTTTTTTGGAATGCTAAAAAATTCGCATAATCGCGTTGTAATAATATCGTTCGGAAGTTACGTCCGTATTCTGCTAATAATGCTTCAAATCGTTGCTGAATTTCGTCATAGTTTCCATCTGCCACAGCGTCAATATCCAGTTGCAATAAGTTTTGAGACGCACGAATGATGGTCATATCTTGTGTAGAATTGTCAATGATATAATTTAGAATTTCGCGCGCTGTTTCATCATCACCATCTTCAATGCTCAGGTTTGCCAACTCAAAAATGCGTTGTAATGAATAATCGCCATTCATGTAAATAGCTTTCTCTTGAATGAACGCTCTTTTGTATTGTTTTTGCTGAATAAATAACCAGCTCAACAATTCGTTCCACAATAAGTTTGGTTCTTCTTGATTGCGTTTGAGCAATAATTTTCGAAAGAGTGTATTGTTTTCGTTATTCGGATCATTCCGTAAAAATTGACTGATAATTCGTTGCGAATAGCCTTTTTGCTCTTCGCGATTTTTGATCAAATCCAAATAGCTAGAAAACATTTTTTCAATGTCTCCTTTTTCACCATAAATACGCGCTATGTTGTTGAGGAAATTGTAATTTGGATTTTCTTCCATGGCGTATTTGTACACTCGCAAGGCATAATCTAACAAAGATTTTTTTTCAAACGCACGACCAATACTATACGAAGCAGAAATTTTCTGCTGTGTGTAGGCAACGGCTTTTTCATAATAACTATTTGCAATGATGGAATCGCGTTTTAGATCGTAATTAAAACCTGTTTCTACATATAAAATAGGATTCAACCGTTTTAGCGTTGGATTTTCTATTTCTGCTAACAATAGTTTTTCAGCAGTTTCAAAATCTTCCAATTGCTGGTAACTATTGATCATTCCAATAAAATAATTGATTTTCCGCGGCGCGCTTTTATAGAGTTTTTCAAAAGCTACAATGGCTTTTTTGTATTCTCCTTTTTCATAATATTGTTGCGCCAATGCATCATTTTGCGCCCATGTTTGGGTACACATTGCCATACTGAAAATGAGGAATAAGAAGATACGCATAGAAAAGCTTTTATTCAAAGATAACATAAAGTATGTTAAGAAAATGGTAACGCTGGATTTTTAGACGCGCTTCGCTTTTAGACTCACGCTTTCGCGCTGTTAGATTTTGGATTTTTGTTGTTACAAGGTTAAAATTTGCGATAGCTGTTGTGAGTTTGCAACTTGACAACAGCAAAATGCCTGAGCGATGACTCAGGCATTTCTATAGCTATAAATTCCATAGATTAAAACTATTTAAAACTAGGTTTGGGTATATAGCATTTTTTGTTAAGCTCGAATATGATACGTACTAGCTATTAATCTATGGATTACGCACCACATTTTGATTAAAAATTGGGAGTACAAATCTAATCAAATTATCGACAAAAAGCAAAAAACATCGACAAAATACATTGTCGATGTTTAAAAAAAGTATATTTTTAATCGTTTTATAGTTACGAAATCATATCGAAACCTGTGTATTTGCGCAATACTTCTGGAATTTCAATGCCGTTTTCGGTTTGGTAATTTTCTAAGATTCCTGCTAAGACTCTTGGCAAAGCCAACGCACTTCCGTTTAATGTATGTGCTAATTGTTTTTTACCGTCTTTATCTTTGATTCTGAGTTTTAAACGATTTGCTTGAAAGGTTTCAAAGTTAGATACCGAACTGATTTCCAACCAACGATCTTGCGCCGTTGAAAATACTTCAAAATCGTAGGTCAATGCTGCGGTAAATCCTAAATCGCCACCACACAAACGTAAAATTCGGTACGGAAGTTTCAATTCTTCCAACATTTCTTTGATGTGATTTACCATACCGTCTAATGCTGCATACGAATTTTCAGGACGTTCAATACGTACAATTTCCACTTTGTCAAACTGATGCAAACGATTCAATCCGCGTACATGCGCTCCGTAACTTCCTGCTTCACGGCGAAAACACGGTGTGTAGCCTGTACAACAAATTGGCAAATCTTCCGCTTTTAGCAAATCGCCACGAAACATATTCGTCACCGGAACTTCTGCTGTGGGAATCAAATACAAATCGTCTGCAGTTACATGATACATTTGTCCTTCTTTGTCTGGCAACTGACCTGTTCCGTACCCAGAAGCTTCATTTACCAAATGTGGCACTTGATATTCTGTGTAACCAGCATCTGTATTTTTATCTAAAAAATACTGAATCAACGCACGTTGCAAACGCGCACCTTTTCCTTTATACACAGGAAATCCAGCACCTGCAATTTTATTTCCGAGTTCAAAATCGATAATGTCGTATTTCTTTACGAGTTCCCAATGTGGTTGCGCATTTTCATGCAACGTAGGAATCTCACCTTTGCGAAACACTTCTTCGTTATCTTCTTCGCTATTTCCCGCAGGAACTAAGTCATTTGGTACATTTGGAATTGTATATAAAAGTTCAGGAAGTGCTTCTTCCTTTGCTTTCAATTCCGTTTTCAAACCTTCCGCTTTTGCTTTTAACTGCGAGCTTTTTTCACGTAAAATTTCTGCTTTTTGGCGTTCTCCACTTTTAAACAACTGTCCAATTTCCTTCGATAATTTATTAGAGGACGCTAAGGTGTTGTCTAATTCCACCTGTAAACTTCGGCGTGCTTCATCCAACGAAACCACTTCGTTTACAACGTCAGTGGCATCAAAATTTCGCTTCTTCAAAGCTTCAATAATTTCGGCTTTGTGTTCTCTAATAAATTGTAATTGTAACATTTTGTTATGTTTTTGGCGTTTCCAAAAGTTTGCTTCGAGTACCTCAGCATACTTTTGGCCAGGCTTTCGGCAGTCGCTCTCTGCGAGGAGCTTCAACAATGCCTCAATCCTTAACGCGCGGATTCATGAAGCCACAAAAATAATCAAATTCGAAGAATAGACGTAGTATTTTTTAGCTTAGAATGTGTGGAAATTGAAAATTATTTTTTCGAACCTCTTTTCTTCTTTTGATCGTACTTGCTTTTAAAAGGCAATAACCAATCGTGATGCGAAAAGTGTGACCATTCTTCCGCCGCCAAATCTACATCTGGATTAAAAAGTCGTTGTCGCGGATGATTGTTCACTTGCACCAAACCATTGGCGTAAATGGCAACATCGGAACCTTTTTTGGCGAATTCTTTTTTCAAAAATTGTACAAATTGCCACATCATGTCTGGTTTTACCGCAACACGTCTTGCTTGTTTTTCAGAAGTATATTCTTTTGGCCGAACGTACGTAATATCGCCATTTTCTTTATTGACAACTTTTAGCGTCACATGTCCTGATTTGGAACGCAGCATCATCCGCCAGCTCAACCGATGTCCTTCTTCGGTCCATAATACATCATCTTCATACGTCCAGTGACGCAATGGCAAAAGAATTTGTGAAATAAAATAAATGACAAAAATGGGAACGATGATTTTGCTATATGGTGCAACAATTACTTCATTTCCTGTATAAATTTCTTTTTTCTTTATAAAGATGTTGCGGATGGTTTTTGGTTCAAAGAAGAATAAACACAATGCTAACGACATGTATGGGAAAATTCCAATGTGTAATACAAACGAGTTGAACAGATGGAATACAATGGAACACACAAAGAAAAATACACGGGTACGTTTCCACAACAAACCAGGAATTACGAGCAAATCAAAAGCAACGCCAACATAGGTAAGCATGTTGTGAATCCACTTTTGTTGTAAAAATTCACCAACGATGGGTACGTGTTTACGTCCAGCCATTAAATTTGTGGTGACTTCGCCCGACCACCAATCTGGATACATTTTTGCCACAGAAGCATACGTATACACAATAAATAGTTGCAATATGAAAATTACCAATACCCAATTGGGCATATAATTTTTTTTCAGCGCAGGATTTTTTTTCACATCAACCGAAAGGTACTGATGCGCAGGAACGATCCACATAAACACACACAATAACACCAATAAATAGTAATGATTGTTGTACGAAGTTTTTTGCATTAAATATACAGCAGTCCATAGTATGGTAAAAATTCCAATACTCCAGCGGTATTTATAGCCAATCATCACGAGAAAACCACAAATTCCCATCAAAGCGAAATAAAAATAAAAGCCGTAGGTATACTCTGCCATGTTCAACCATTCGATCCCAAATAAATTGAAATCTAATAATGGTTTTTGTAATGTTTGCTGCATTGGTGTTAAAATACCTTCAAACCCAATAAACGGAAACGTGAATTCAGGATCAATAAAGGTGCGTTTTACCCAACCTGTGGCAATAGCGCCAAATCCTTCCAAACCAATTAATAAACCAAAAAACACTCGAAATACAATGAGTGACGTATTGTCTACTTGTTTGTAAAGGAATTTAGTTAGCATGATCGTTTGGAATTAGTGCTAAGGACGTTTGTTTGTCTTTTTGTAGTTGTGCTTGCAGCGCTTCAATAGAGTCAAATTTTTGTTCGTCTCGCAGCCGTTTTAACAATCGGATTTGAATTTTTTCACCATAAATATCACGGTCAAAATCAAAGAAATGTACTTCAATCGTTTGCTTGGTACCTGAAACAGTCGGATTCGTGCCAATGTTCATCATTCCATAGACTGTTTGTCCATCAAACGTACTTTTTACAAAGTATACACCTTGCTTTGGAATGAGTTTATAGGCTTCTTTGATATGTATGTTTGCTGTTGGATAATGAATAGTGTTGCCCAACCCTTTTCCAGAAATCACCGTTCCTGTCAGCATAAATTCATATCCAAGATAGGTGTTTGCGGTTGTAATATCGCCTTCATCTAATGCTTTTCTAATTTTGGTAGAGCTGATGGTAATATCATCAATTTCTTTGGCTTTTATTTCTGCTACTTTAAAGTCGAATGCTTGTCCAAATTCGCGTAAATCATCAATGTTTGCCGTTCGGTTTCTGCCAAACCGATGATCGTATCCGATAATGATTTTTTTTAGGTGTAAGTGTTTAATGAGGAAATCGCGCACAAAATCGCGTGCTTTTAAGCGTGAAAATTCTCGGTTAAACGGATAAATAATCAGCGTATCGAGTCCTGTTGCTTCTAACAGTTGAATGCGTTCTTCAATGGTGTTGATGAGTTTGATATTGCTATCTTGCTGTAAGACCATTCGCGGATGCGGAAAAAAAGTGAGCAACATCGTGTTCAAACCTTCCGATTTGGCAATGAGATTTTTTATAATTTTTATATGTCCTACATGAACACCATCAAATGTGCCAATGGTAATTGCGGATGGATTTTTGGCTCTGTATGTGTCAAAAAAATCTATGGTATTCACTAAGCATTCTTTTTTACAAAGCTATTTAATTCTTTCACAAAAAATAAATATTCTGATTGTAATCTTCTATTTTCAATAAAAAGTGCATTCACGGATAAAAATATTTCCTTCGTCGCTTCAATTGTTTAGCTTCGTCGAAAAAAAAGCCTATTTTTATGTTACTAGAGTAAAAATAGTGATTTTTGACATTTAAAATTAACCCCTAATCTTAAATAAAAAGCTATGAAGCAAAAATTATGCTTCGGTTTGTTGGCGTGTCTATTTTTGATTTCCTCCGTTGGGTTTGCTCAAAACAACGATTGGAAAAAGCTACAAACCGTTACCGATGCTACTTCAGTATCCAAATTAAACTTATCAGAACAGAAAGTAAATTTCTTTGAGCTCAATTTTGAAAATTTCAAACAACAACTTAGTACTGCACCAATTCGTGGGGCAGCGTTTAATTCTAATACTTCTGTGCAAGTTCCAGGAATTGACGGAACGTTAGAAACTTTTCAACTATATGAAGCAACTGTTTTTGCACCTGCATTGGCAGCAAAATATCCAGACATTAAATCGTATATTGGGTACAGTCAAGAAAACTATGGAGCCGAACTTCGTATGAGTGTTTCACACAAAGGTGTGCAAACTATGATTTCATATGTTGATAGACCAACAGTTTTTATGCAGCCAGCTGGAAGTGATGTTACAAATTATGTAGTATACACAAGAGATGCGCGCATGAGTTCTGTAAATGATTTTCATTGTGCCACTGTTGATGAGGTACAAGCGCGATTGGAAAATGATGACGATGTACAGTTGGAAGATGCAGATGATCAAACATTACGTACGTTCCGAATTGCTATTTCTGTAACAGGAGAATATACACAATATCACGGTGGTGCTGTCGTAGATGCAATGGCAGCGATCAATGCTTCCATGACGCGTGTAAACGCTATTTTTGAAGTAGATATGGCAGTTACTTTTGAAGTAATTGCAAATAACAATACTTTAGTATTTACCAATCCAAATTCAGATCCATATTCTCCTGCAAACGTAGGAACTGGAGGTGCATGGAATACAGAACTTCAAAATTATTTAACAGGTTCTATTGGAAATGCCGCGTATGATATTGGACATTTGTTCGGTGCTTCTGGTGGTGGTGGAAACGCAGGTTGTATTGGTTGTGTATGTGTGGATGATAATCCAGCTTCTTCTACAGATACAGAGAAAGGAAGTGCTTATACTTCTCCAGCAGATGGTATTCCAGAAGGCGATACTTTTGATGTTGATTATGTAGCACATGAAATTGGTCACCAAATGGGAGCAAATCACACATGGGCTTTTAGTACTGAAGGAACAGGCGTAAATGCTGAGCCAGGAAGTGGATCAACCGTCATGGCATACGCTGGAATTACAGGAGCAAATAATGTACAGCAAAATAGTGATCCATATTTTCATTATCACAGTATTCGACAAGTTTTGGATAACTTAGTAACTCGAACTTGCTGGCAGTCTAACAATTCGCCAGCGTTGGCAAATAATCCACCAAATGCGAATGCAGGAAGTGATCATGTGATTCCGCAAGGAACAGCATATGTATTGCGAGGAACGGCAACTGATGCCGATAGTGGAGATGCACTAACTTATTGTTGGGAGCAAACTGATAGTGGACAGGTTACCAATACTTCATTTGGACCAACGGTTTCTAATGGATCTATGAACAGATCGCAAGTGCCAACAAGTTCTCCAAATAGATACATTCCGAAGTTGAGCAGAGTTGCTTCTGGAAATTTAACACAAACAAATCCAACAATTAACAGTGCTTGGGAAACCGTAGCAACGGTAAATAGAACGATGAATTGGGCTTTGACTGTTCGTGATAGAGAACCCACAGCAACAGGACTTGGAGGACAATCTAGTTTTGATACGATGGATATTCAAGTAACTACGTCAGCAGGACCTTTTACCGTAACTTCTCAGACTTCTGCAGCTACAAGTTGGGAAATGGGAACTTCACAAACAGTAACCTGGAACGTAGCAAATACCAATACGGCACCTGTAAATACAGCAAACGTGAATATTTTGATGTCTATTGATGGTGGCGCAACTTTTCCATATACATTAGCAACGAATGTGCCTAATGATGGCTCGCAGCAAGTTACAGTGCCTGTAACACCGCCAACATCGCAAGCAAGAGTGATTGTAGAAGGTGCAGGAAATATTTTCTTTGCGATGAATTCGGCTAACTTCAATTTGGTGGAGCCAGATTTCGCTTTGGTATTTACAAATAGTGAAGAAACTGCTTGTCAGCCAGCAAATGCAGTATATAATTTTACGTATAATGCTTTTGGCGGATTTAGTGGAACAACTACGTTTTCTGCCGTAAGTTTGCCTACTGGAGCAGTGGCTACTTTTAATCCAACAAGTGCTTCTGTAGATGGAACACCTGTAACTTTGACGATTTCTAATACCAATGCTATCACGCCGACCACATACTTATTTGCTGCACAAGGAACTTCTGGAGGAACGACAAGATCAGCAGATTTGACACTGAATGTATTTCCAAGCAGTTTGCCGCCAGTGACATTGGTTTCTCCGTCTGATAATTCTACAAATTTACCAACGAATTCTAACTTTAGTTGGTCTGTGAATACATTGTCTGATGGATATCTGATTGAAATTGCCACAGATGCTGGATTTACAAATATTATTGAATCAACTACAGTAGCAAACGCTAACTATTCGCCATCGTCACTCGCGCAGTCAACTACGTATTATTGGAGAGTTGGAATTTCTAATGTATGTGCGCCGGTATCGTATTCAAGTACGTATTCGTTTACCACACAATCTTGTGCGGTATGTGCTTCGGTAGCAAATACGAGCTTTCTAACAAGTACTACATTTGTAAATTTTGAAAGTATTAATAGAGTTTCTGCAAAGCCATCAGGTTATAGTGATTACACGGCGACTGATATTGCGAATGTAACGAAAGAGTCATCGTACCCAATTACCGTAAATGCAAATACAGACGGTAATTATAGAACACAAACGAAAGTATGGATTGATTGGAATCAGAACTGTAGTTTTGATGATCCAGGAGAGGAATACGATTTGGGAGAAGCAGATAATGTACCTAACGGCCCAACGGCAAATTCAGGGATGATGATTCTAGTGCCAGCTTCTGCATTAACAGGAGCTACAACTATGCGTGTGTCAACCAAATATACATCTCGAAATACGATTGTATTCCCGACTTCTTGTGAGAATGGAGCTGATGCTGAAGTAGAGGATTACCGTGTCATTGTTCAAAATACATTATCAACCGTTGAAAATGAATTGGAAGATTTTGCAATTTGGCCAAATCCGACAAGTGGAAAATTCATTGTGAAATTTACATCGACATCTTCTGAAGATATTACGATTGATGTTTTTGATATTCGCGGTCGTGCTATCTTCACAAAGAAATACGACAATACAACCAATTTTACAGAAGAATTAAATATTAGTTCTGCGCAAGCGGGATTATATATGGTTCGTGTAAATGATGGAGAACGCGTAACTGTGAAGAAATTGATTGTACGCTAAATATAAAAGATACCTAACTAAACTACTATAGAAAGAGAGGCAAAAAGTGCCTCTCTTTTTTATTTTCCATTAAATGCGTTCATCGTATTTGAAACGCCCGCAGTTCCGAAGGATTTAATGAGTTCTACGCTCTTTTCTAGTCGTTCTGGGAGTTGATCGTTTTCTTCTGTTGTCCATTCGCCTAATACATAATTTACTTGTCTTCCTTTGCCAAATTCGGCACTAATTCCGAAGCGGAAACGTGGATATTTAGTCGTGTTCAACAAGGCTTGTACGCTTTTTAAGCCATTATGTCCGCCATCGCTTCCTTTCGTTTTTACGCGAATTGTTCCGAATTCAAGGTTTAAATCGTCTGTAATAATTAATATATTTTCGATGGGAATTTTTTCTTTCGTCATCCAATAGCGAACGGCTTTTCCGCTGAGGTTCATATAGGTGCTTGGTTTCAAAAAGATAAATGTTCTTCCTTTGAATTTATACGTAGTCAAATCGCCCAACTTATCCGTTTTAAACGTAAGTTCTTCTTTTTTTGCAAAGAAGTCTAGTATTTTAAATCCGATATTATGGCGTGTGTTTTCATATTCACTTCCGATATTTCCTAAACCTACAATGAGAAATTTTTTCATAGGATCTGTTTCTTCGATATTAAATGATGCTTTTCCTCCAGTTTTTTTGCGGAGTAGTTTTCTGAAAAATTGAAGCATGCTGTAAAAATTTGTGTAAAAGTAAAACGTATTGTGGCTTGTGGCAAGTCTGTATGCTAAAAATTGAATTTTATTTGAGATCTTGATTTTCATCAAGATTCATTTAACCTATGATCCTGATCTTCATCAGGATTAGTTCAACTTGCAATTTTGACTTCATCTGAAGATTTGTCAAAATTGAGTTTCACTAAAATAAAAAAAGCATTCCATTTCGGAATGCTTTTCATTGAGATTGTAAAATCTATTCGTTTTATGCTTCTTTTTCTGCTTTTGCAGCATCTTGCGCAGCTTTCATAGCAGCACGTGAAATTCTTACTTGACAAACTACTGTGTTATCAGCGTGTAATAATTTGTAGTTATCATTTTGTAAAGAAGTTACATATAATTTGTTTCCGATTTCTAATTCAGAAACATCTGCTTCGATAGCATCAGGTAAATTAGCAGGTAATGCTTTTACTCTAAGTTTACGCTTGTTTAAACGTAATACTCCACCAGCCATCACTCCAGGTGCAGCTCCTTTAATAGCTACAGGAATGTCCATAGTTACTTCTTTATCGTCGAATAAACGGTAGAAGTCAACATGTAAAATCTTGTCGCTTACAGGGTGAAATTGAATGTCCTGTAAAATAGCATTTTGTGTAGAACCGTCTTCTAATGCAATCACAACTGTGTGCGCATTTGGAGTATACACCAATTTAGAAAATGATAATTCTTCTGCTGAAAAGTGTAATGGGTTGTCTCCTCCGTATAATACGCAAGGAACCTTTCCAGCATTACGTAAGGCTTTCGTTGCTACTTTGCCCACGCTTTCTCTTTGAGATCCGTTGATTGTAATTGATTTCATTTTGAGTATTTATATTAATATTTAATTACATTAAAAACTTTGAGCTAATTGAAGTGTTTGTTTGTACTCTTTGCATTACATCTGCAAATAAATGTGCACAACTTACGACTTTAATCTTGCTTGATTCTTGGCGTAATGGAATAGAATCTGTTACAATTAATTCTTCTAATTTTGAATTTTCTATTCGTTCATACGCTTGTCCTGATAAAATAGGATGTGTACAGATTGCTCGTACTGATAATGCTCCTTTTTCCATCATCACTTCTGCGGCTTTTGTCAATGTTCCGGCAGTATCTACCATATCATCTACTAACACCACATTTTTCCCTGTTACATCACCAATTAATTCCATGTGTGAAATGACATTGGCTTTTTTCCGTTGCTTGTAACAAATAACAACGTCGCTTTCTAAAAACTTAGAATATGCATAGGCTCTTTTTGATCCTCCCATGTCTGGAGAAGCAATGGTAAGCTTGTCCAAATTCAGCTTTCGCAAGTATGGTAAAAACACGGTAGAAGCAAATAAATGGTCTACAGGTTTTTCAAAGAATCCTTGAATTTGATCTGCGTGCAAGTCCATCGTAATGATTCGCGTTGCACCTGCTACTTCAAGCATCTTTGCAATCAACTTTGCGCCAATTGGAACTCTTGGTTTGTCTTTACGATCTTGTCGTGCCCACCCAAAATATGGAAGCACGGCCGTAATATGACGTGCCGAAGCTCTTTTAGCGGCATCTAACATTAGCAACATTTGCATCAAATGATCTGAGTTTGGAAACGTAGAACCTATGATAAACACTCTGGCACCACGAACCGATTCTTCAAACGAAGGCTGAAATTCGCCGTCACTATACGTTGAGAATACTACTTTTCCTAAATCTGCTCCGTACTCTTTTGCAATTTTTCTTGCAAGTTCATCACTCTGCGTACAGGCAAAAATCTTTGGTTCTGGGACAGTGTAGGACATTTAGTATGCTGTTTAATAGTTAGTTGATTGTTGTCTTGTGTTAAATGAGGTGCAAATTTAGAAATTTTATACAACTCTAAAAGCTTTTATTTCTTTTTTTAGTTGAGAATTGAAATTATTTTATAAATTTGCACTCCTTTTAAAACAATTGCCAAGTTAAAAATGCTCGAGTGGCGGAATTGGTAGACGCGCTGGATTCAAAATCCAGTTCTTTCGGGAGTGTGGGTTCGATTCCCACCTCGAGTACACAAAGTGAAAATCCTAACAGTTGTGTTGGGATTTTTTTGTGTATAAAAATCACTGTTTTTAAATGTTAACTATGGTTTTTCCGTAATTCATTCATGACTTATTTTCGTAAATTCTTTTTTTTAATCAAAATCTTATACCATGAAAAAAAGAAACCTTAATTCATTAGTTCTTAACAAAAAGTCTATTTCTAACCTCAAAACAGCTTTAAAAGGAGGTGTATATTATGAACTTTCCTATTCTGAATGCAAACTTGAATGGTGGTGGTATGAAATGCCTTTGGAGGATGCTGTTGATACAGATGCAGAGCCAGTTACTCTTTCAGATTATGGTCTTTGTTAAATATAAAAAAAGGCGATCTTCGACTATCACTGTCTTCAGATTGCTTTTCTTTTGCTTCTTACTTAAATAATTACAACTATTTTTTTTAGGTGTTTAGCCTAATAAAATGGAGGTTTCAACTCTTCCGTTATTCTTCTTATGCTCTTTATTTGGGTTATTGTTAATCATAAAATTAAATAATAAGGTTAAAAGAAAACCTTGATGACTTTATGTAACAGAAGTTTTGTAAGAACAAGAGGTAGATGTATAATTGCAACAAAAAGCAATGGAAATATTCACGGCTTTGGGAAGAAAAAAGTGTTAATTGTGATAACGATTGCTTACCTTAATTCCTTTTGTTTAAATGTTAACCATGGTTTTTTTCGTAATTGGTTTATAATTTTACCGAATGAAAAATTTATATCAAGTTAAAATCAATTTTAAGCCTTAACAATGTTCAAGTATTGAGTAAAAAAGATCAAAAACACATTAAAGGCAGCGACAGCTTTATGTGTCTTGTCATGTGCGAACCCAATGATGCAAACACTCCAATTTATAATTATGGTTATTATGATGCAATGGATGCTATTAAAGATGTCAAATTTGGTGAAAACTCATCATAATCTGAACAAATATATCTTGTTATTTTATTGATTATTTTAAGACTTTATCATTCATCATAAGGAGTATTTTCATAACTTCGTATTTATGCTAAAAAAGCACACACACATAGAGGCACTATTAGCAGATGCTACCAAAGAAGCCTTGTACGAAAAACTCATTGAACAACTCAATAAAGACTTTACACTCGCAAATATTGAAGAAACTTTTCCTGCCACTATTTCTCCAAAATCATTACAACGAGAATTGCACGCAATTGTATACCAACTCATTCAAGAAAAGTTTGCGGAATATTTGAATCTACTCTACATTATGGATGTTTCGGAAGCAAAAATAAAAGCATTGGATGGTTCGGATATGGTAGTGCTTTCGGAACAAGTCGCCTTTTTAATGCTACAACGCGAATGGCAAAAAGTGTGGTTTAAAAATAAACTCTAACAAAAGGCACCAATGCATCTGCATAAATACTCTTTTCATCATCGTGTAAAACGTTATAACGCACGCCCACAGTAATCACGTCAGTAGTATAACCAATGCCAAAAAACACAGCAGGCTGCCAATAATTATCATCTTCAAAAATAGGATCATTAAAATTGCGACTTACGTGCATATATTCAAACTCGCTAGAAAGCTGAATTTCAGGCAATGGATTAAACAATCCTATAAAACTTCCACCAACAATCGTCGATTTAAAAAAATCATCGTCATTGAAATAGGTATAATTCAACGCAATACCCGCAGAAAACTGGTTGTTAAAATCATAAATAGCACTTGGTGCTACCGTGGCGCTAAAAATTCCGTTCCCAAAACTCAAACCCAATCCGCCACCATAACGGACATATTGCCAAAAATCACTTCCGTTTTGTTGTGAATCATTCGACGTATTTTGAGAAAATGCTGAAAAGGAACACAACAGCAGGAAAAACAGTAAAAAAGCACTTTTTGAGGAGTAAAAAACAGATTTTTTCATGTATAAAAAAAGCTTATGGATTATATGCATAAATATATATAAAAACTTGTGATGTGTTTTTATCAAAAGTTGTATTTTTGATAAAATTTTGTCGAAACAAGACAAGAAAGTAAAAACATGGATAGATTTTCCTTTTTAAATGCAGCACACACAGCATATTTTGCTGAATTATACGATCAATATTTACAAAATCCAGATAGTGTAGAACCAAGTTGGCGCGCGTTCTTTCAAGGATTCGATTTCGGATTAGAAAGCAGTGGCGAAGAAATTGCAGAAACAACACAGGTAATCACCAAAGAAGTGATTCCAGAAAATGTAAAAAAAGAATTTGATGTTGTTCGACTCATCAATGGATATCGCACGCGTGGACATTTATTCACACGAACAAATCCCGTCCGCGAACGTAGAAAATACGAACCTACCTTAGCCTTAGCAAACTTTGAACTCAGCGAAAGCGACTTGGACAAAACGTTTGAAGCTGGCGAAATTTTAGGTATTGGCAAAACAACACTTCGAAACATAGTAGCACATTTAGAGCGAATTTATTGTGAATCCATCGGTGTCGAATATATGTATATCCGAAAGCCAGCGCAAATCAAGTGGATTCAAGACAAGCTGAATGTCAATGATAATCACCCAAAATTTTCTGCCGATACCAAAAAACACATTCTCAAAAAACTAAATGAAGCAGTTTCGTTTGAAAACTTCTTGCACACAAAATATGTAGGGCAAAAACGGTTCTCGCTAGAAGGTGGAGAATCTCTAATTCCTGCGTTAGATGCAGTTGTAGAAGCAGCGGCAGATAATGGGGTAAAACAATTTGTCTTAGGAATGGCGCACAGAGGTCGCTTAAACGTATTGACAAATATCTTCGGAAAATCCGCTAAAAATATCTTTAGTGAATTTGATGGAAAAGACTATGAAGAGGCTATTTTTGATGGCGATGTAAAATATCACTTAGGATTAACGGCTGATAGAATTACAGATTCTGGAAAGAAAATCAACATGAACATTGCGCCAAATCCTTCGCACTTAGAAACGGTTGGTGCCGTGGTAGAAGGAATCGCAAGAGCAAAACAAGACAGAGATCACGCAGATAACTTCTCTGAAGTATTGCCAATTGTCATTCACGGTGATGCTGCGATTGCAGGACAAGGCTTGGTGTACGAAATCGTTCAAATGTCACAACTAGACGGTTACAAAACTGGCGGAACCATTCATATTGTCATCAACAATCAAGTTGGATTTACCACAAACTATCTCGATGCGCGTTCGTCTACCTATTGTACCGATGTTGGAAAAGTTACGCTTTCACCAGTATTACACGTCAATGCAGATGCTGCAGAAGCGGTAGTACACGCTGCGTTATTTGCGTTAGAATACCGAATGACGTTCCAACGCGATGTATTCATTGACTTATTAGGATATCGTAAATACGGACACAATGAAGGTGATGAACCGCGTTTTACACAACCAAAACTATACAAAGCAATTTCTAAACATAGCAATCCAAGAGATATCTACGCGGAAAAACTACGCAAACAAGGTGTCATTGATGAAAACTATGTAAAAGAATTAGAGAAAGCATACAAAGACAAACTTGAAGAAAAGCTTGAAGATTCTCGTAAAGAAGAAAAAACAGTCATTACGCCATTCATGCAAGACGCTTGGAACGACTTAGGGTTGGAAAGAGTGGATGAAAAAGAAATGGCAAAAGAGATTGATACGAGTTATTCGAAAGAAAAACTAGAAAAAATTGCCAAAACGGTTTCCAAATTACCCGAAGACAAAAAGTTTTTACGCAAAGTAAATCGTATTGTTTCCGATCGTCATAAAATGTTTTTTGAAAAAAATGCGATTGACTGGGGAATGGGTGAAACATTGGCGTATGGTTCTTTATTAGAAGAAGGATTTGACGTGCGAATCACAGGACAAGATGTAGAAAGAGGAACATTCTCGCACCGTCACGCCGTTGTAAAAGTGGAAGAATCAGAAGAAGAAATCAAGTTACTAGATCACATTTCAGAAGATCAAGGGAAATTCTATATCTATAATTCCTTACTTTCAGAATATGGTGTAGTAGGATTTGATTATGGATACGCCATGGCAAGTCCAAACACGCTCACCATTTGGGAAGCACAATTTGGAGACTTTAGCAACGGAGCGCAAATTATGATTGACCAATACATTTCTTCAGCAGAAGACAAATGGAAAACACAAAACGGATTGGTGATGTTGTTGCCGCACGGTTATGAAGGTCAAGGAGCAGAACATTCATCTGCGCGTATGGAGCGCTATTTACAATTATGTGCCAAAGACAATATGTTTGTGGCAGATTGTACAACGCCTGCAAACTTCTATCACTTACTGCGTCGTCAAATGAAGGCTGGTTTTAGAAAACCATTAATCGTATTTACACCAAAAAGTCTATTGCGTTTGCCAAAAGCAGTTTCTACAGTAGAAGAATTTACAAATGGAAGCTTCCAAACGTTGATTGATGATGTAAATGCAGATGCTAAAAAAGTGAAAACATTGGTATTCTGTACAGGAAAATTCTATTATGATCTATTAGAAGAACGTGCAACTCAAGGCAGAGAAGATGATGTTGCTTTAGTGCGATTGGAACAATTATTTCCATTGCCAAAAACAAAAATTAGAGAAATACTCGCAAAATATACCAACGCCGATGATGTAGTTTGGGCACAAGAAGAACCAAGAAACATGGGAGCGTACAGCCACTTACTCATGCACATGGACGAAATACGAAACTTTAGAGTTGCCTCTAGAAGATTCTATGGAGCACCAGCCGCAGGAAGTTCCGTACGATCCAAACGACGTCATGCAGAGGTAATTGCATACGTTTTTGACAAAACGAAAAACAATATGCGTTAAGGATAGTATTTCAATAACGCTCAATGCGCAAATACGAATAGCGGTCACCGAGCCTGCCGAAGTGACGCTACAAAAACAAAAAATAAAAACTAAAATATAGAACACGATGATTTTAGAAATGAAAGTTCCTTCGCCAGGAGAATCCATCACTACAGTAGAAATTGCAGAATGGTTAGTAGCAGATGGCGATTACGTAGAAAAAGACCAAGCAATTGCTGAGGTTGATTCTGACAAAGCAACTTTAGAGTTGCCAGCAGAAGCTAGTGGAACAATCACCTTAAAAGCCGAAGAAGGCGATGAAGTAGAAGTAGGACAAGTAGTTTGCCTGATTGATACAAGTGCCGAAGCACCAACTGGTGACGCGCCGAAAGAAGAAAAGAAAGTGGAAGCTCCAAAAGCAGAAGCGCCAAAACCAGCAGAAACGCCAAAAGCAACGGAACCAACAAAAACATACGCAACAGGAACTGCGTCTCCAGCAGCGAAAAAAGTATTGGCAGAAAAAGGCATGAGCGCCAACGAAGTAACAGGAACAGGAAAAGATGGTCGTGTAACCAAAGATGACGCTGTAAAAGCACAACCAAGTATGGGAACACCAACAGGTGGAACCCGCGGAAGTGAGCGTAAAAAATTATCAATGTTGCGCAGAAAAGTAGCGGAACGTTTAGTATCTGCTAAGAATGAAACAGCCATGTTAACTACGTTTAACGAAGTGAACATGAAGCCAATTTTTGAACTGCGTAAAGAATACAAAGAAACGTTCAAAGCAAAGCACGGTGTAGGTTTAGGATTTATGTCTTTCTTTACCTTAGCTATTGTAAGAGCGTTAAAACTATATCCAGCAGTAAACTCTATGATTGATGGAAAAGAAATGATCAGTTATGATTTCTGCGACATCAGTATTGCAGTTTCTGGACCAAAAGGGTTGATGGTTCCAGTGATTAGAAATGCAGAAAACTTATCGTTTAGAGGTGTAGAATCGGAAGTAAAACGATTGGCAATTCGTGCGCGTGATGGACAAATTACAGTGGACGAAATGACTGGTGGAACATTTACCATTTCAAATGGTGGCGTTTTCGGCAGTATGTTATCAACACCAATAATCAATCCGCCACAATCAGGAATTTTAGGAATGCACAACATTGTAGAAAGACCAATGGCAGTCAATGGACAAGTGGTTATTCTTCCAATTATGTATGTTGCGTTGTCGTATGATCACAGAATCATTGACGGAAAAGAATCTGTTGGATTCCTAGTAGCTGTAAAAGAAGCGCTAGAAAATCCTGTTGAATTATTGATGGACAACAATGTGAAAAAAGCATTAGAATTGTAAAAAAATATTCAAATATAAGTACAGAGCGCGATTGTAATGATTGCGCTTTTTTTTGTTTTTATTTGAAGTCAAAGCTTACCACAAATTTTATAATTTGCCAAGCTCAATGTCCAATTCTCGCAATAACGAATCAAAATAACCTATAAATAAATCAACAATCTAAAATCGTACATCTGAAATCGTCAATCGCACATCTCAAACGTCACTTTGAGTGAATTTGTGCAACAAATTAGTATCGAGAAGTGTTTGAAAATCGTAATAAATTAACTTTTTTATAAGAGTTTAATTGTTGCTTTAATGCTTTATTTTCAGTAATTTAGATAGATTAAATAGTTTTCTTTTTCTCGTGAAAAAACAGGCTATTTTTAGATTATACCAAAAACCCATCGCTATGAAAAAAACAGCTACCATTCTCATATCATTTCTCTTTGCATGTACCGCATTTGCGCAATATGAAATTACGATTGATGCCTATATTTTGGATAGAGACACTAATGAACCAATTCCGCATGTAAATGTAGAATTTCCAGATAAAGATATAAAAGCTGTGACCGATGTCTCGGGAAAATTCACGCTTACCTTTGATGAAGGTTGGATTCGTGGGCAAGATTCGTTTCAACTTTCTGCCAATAACTACAAAACGGTAACAACGGTCATGTCAAAACTTGATCGGTATTTGTCTGTTTCAGATAAGATATATTTAAAAATGGACGAAGCATCACAAAATAAAAATACCATTACAGGAGTCGTTGCTGCCGAAAAAGATTTGACCATTCAAAATGCTTCAGTTCAAATTAAAAATACCTTCATTACAGCACATACAAATTTTGATGGTGAATTTGATATCGCTGCGAAAGTTGGTGATACCTTAGTAATTGATTATTTAGGAATGAATTCGAAGGAAGTTGTTGTACGTGACAGAAATCCGATAGATATCACGCTAAAATCCGATAGAGAATTACTCAAAGAAGTTGCCTTAAAAGGTAAGAAAAAACAAAAGAAAAAAGAATATGTCGACACCGGATTTGGAGCAGTAAACCTAGATACGTTTAGTCCAAGTACTGTAATAAATTCAGAGGATATTGGACCTCAACACATTTATACATCGGATGTGTTGCGTGGAAGTGTGGCAGGTTTGTTTGTATACAATGGCGGTGTCAATACAAGACCGCGATATGGAATTTCTCCACAGCAAATGCTTCGAAATACCAATCCAACGCCGATAGAATCAGCTTCGCAAACTTTAATGCTCATTAGAGGACAACAAGTACAAGTGTTTTATGATGGATTTCCGTTTCGCGGAAGTGTAGATGATATTGAATTGCGAACTATTGATAATATTGTCATCTTAAAATCTATAAATTCTACCATTTTATACGGTGGATTACCAACGATTTTAATTACCTCTAAAAATAGATTCTTAAAAAAAGATGCGAATGGAAATGTGGTCAATTCAGCACTTCTAACAAATAACAATTACAAAGAAGCTGTTCCGCTTATTATGAACAAGGAAGAAAAACCATTGTACATTTTGGAACTCGAAACGGCAAAAAGTTACCAACAGGCAATGACGATTTTTGGGCAACAACAACAAAACTCATTGCGTCAAACCATTCCGTATTATTTAGATACAGCCGAATATTTTAAAAGATGGGGAAAAGATAAATCTTTAGCAATTTTAAAAAATATAGAAGTATTGGCAGAAGAAAATCCAAGAGCGTTGAAAAGTTTGGCGTATAAACTAGAAGAATTGGACGAATTTGTCTTAGCGAAAAGTGTTTATCAGCGAATTGCAGCGTTGTTACCAAACGCTTCGCAATCATACAGAGATTTGGCGTTGGCGTACAAACGTGCAGGAAACTATCAAGAATCATTGGATTTATATGTGAAAATGTTGACAGATTCGTTTGAAACGATAGATTTCTCAGGCATTGAAAAACCATTATTAAGTGAAATGCAACAATTGCTTCGCAGACACCGAGTGGAGCTTGATTACAAAGACATTCCGTCAAACTTACTCAAAGCAACGTTTAAATATGATGTGCGATTAGTAGTAGAATGGAATCGACCTAATGCGGAATTTGAATTGCAATTTGTAAATCCTTCCAAGAAGTTTTACACATGGGAACATTCGATTCTTGCGAACAAAGATCGTTTGTTGGACGAAGCGAAAAACGGATATCACATGGAAGAACATATCATTGATGAAGCAGACATCACAGGCGATTGGATTGTAAATATTAAAAGCTTGGAAGAAGAAGAAAACATCAATCCAACCTATTTAAAATACACGCTATACACAAACTACGGCGCGCCAAATCAAGAACGCACGATTAAAGTGGTGAAACTGTACAAGCATCAGCAAAAAGTAACCTTAGATAAAATTAAATACCAGCCACAAGCGTCGTCAACAACGCAACGATAAGTAGCATGTATTGAAACAATTTTTAGATCAATGCGTATACATTTACACAAAACGCTGCAATCAATAAAATTACTTGTATGGCAAAAAGTATGGTAAATCGTTTATTATGATGAGCTAGGGAATTCATAATAAATAAGTTTGATTAATAATACTGTAAAATTCCCAAAAATAAGCACGCCAAACAATACGTAAAATTACCTGTTTTTTTACTTCAACTCATACTTGAGTCGAATTACTTCCGTCGTAGGATGGAATCTCCAAGGAATTGTTTTTTCCTTTTAGAATCAATACTAAAAGCGAGAATAAAACATTCAAGACAGTTATTGAAGTTATGCCAATTCTACTATAAGATGCAAAACATTCGCAGCGTTCTATAATGCCAAAGCAACTTCGCTTTTTAAGTTGCATCTTATCGTAAAATTGGTATTATTTTAGTTTTGTCTAACAGAATCACTTCAAATACAAACAATTCTTGTTGTAATCAATCACAGCTTTTCCAGTGCGTAAAATATCGGCACCAATAATTCCGTTTACAGGTTTCGCTTCATGCTGTGTCAAGGCTGTATTTACATGGTCTAAGTTGAACAAAACTAGGGCAACTTTTTTATTTTTCCACTTTCCAATATGAACCGTATTCTTTTTAGAAATTTGCGTTTCCATATTCACTGCACCTGCACCTGCAGCTTTAATCTTAGAATCTTTGGCTTTTAGTTTGAAAATTTTCACGGCTTCAAAACCTACACAAGACGTGGAAGCGCCGGTATCTAAAATAAAACTTCCTTCTACACCATTAATTTTCGCTTTTACTTCGTAATGATTCGTATTAATTCTATTCAGCTTAATGCGCTTATATCCTTTATCCAGTAAAAACTTTCGTAAACTTTTCTTCATCCGTAAAAATGTATAATTGTATTTAGTGAACTCGTTTAAAATGTCTAATTTTCGCTTACATCTTAAAAGAGTAAACAAGTTCAATACAAAAATACAAATCAAAACGCGAGTCTTTGATAAATAAAGCTAAAAAAAGAAAACCTTTTTAAAATGATAGTCCGTAAAATTCTTTTTGAAAATACTATTTTTGCGGCATGATAATTACTGATACACACACACATTTATATAGTGAAGCCTTTGATGAAGATAGAGACGAAATGATGCAACGTGCTTTGCAAAATGGCGTACAACGCTTTTTTGTGCCTGCTATTGATTCAGCATATACAGAACGCATGTTTCAGTTGGAAAAAGACTATCCAAACGAAGTATTTTTAATGTCAGGATTGCATCCAACGCATGTAAAAGAAAATTACAAAGAAGAATTGGCGCATGTAGAAGCCTTATTAGAAAAACGAAAATTTTGTGCAGTAGGTGAAATAGGAATTGATTTATACTGGGATAAAACGTTCTTAGTAGCACAGCAAGAAGCGTTTCAATATCAAATTCAACTGGCAAAAAAATACAAGTTGCCAATTGTAATTCACTGTCGTGATGCGTTTGATGAAGTATTTGAAGTCTTGGAAAAAGAAAAAGACGATGCTTTATTTGGGATCTTTCATTGCTTTACTGGAACGAAAGCACAAGCAGAAGAAGCAATTGGATACCAGATGAAATTGGGAATTGGCGGCGTGGTGACGTTTAAAAACGGGAAAATTGATAAATTTTTGAACGAAATTCCCCTAGAACACATTGTTTTAGAAACCGATGCGCCGTATTTAGCACCAACACCGTTTAGAGGAAAGCGAAACGAAAGCAGTTATGTGATGAACGTCCTTGAAAAAGTGGCTTCTATCTATGAAAAATCTATAGAAGAAATCGCCGAAATCACCACTAAAAATTCAAAAGCTATCTTTGGAGTTTGAAAATTAATTGGAACTTATAAATATCAAATTAACGAATCAACAAAAACCCAAAAGCGAAGCGACCTAACACCTAATACCCAACACCAACCAAATGAAACAACCAAAAATTTTACTCATATACACAGGTGGAACCATTGGAATGATCAAGGATTTTGAAACTGGCGCACTCAGGGCGTTTAACTTTAAAAAACTGTGGGAGCGAATTCCTGAGCTTTCGCATTTGGATTGCGATATAGAAACGATTGCTTTTAAAGATCCGATAGATTCCTCAGACATGAATCCAACCTATTGGGTAAAAATGGCTACCATTATTGAAAGTAACTATGCTGATTTTGATGGTTTTGTGGTGCTCCATGGAAGCGATACTATGAGTTATTCAAGTTCAGCGTTGAGCTTTATGTTAGAAAACTTAGCCAAACCAGTTATTTTCACAGGTTCACAATTGCCTATTGGAGATTTGCGTACCGATGCAAAAGAAAACTTGATCACCTCTATTCAATTGGCTTCTTTGCAGGATGAATATGGCAATCCACAAATTACAGAAGTGGGTTTATACTTTGAATATAAATTATACAGAGCCAATCGCACGACCAAAATAAATGCAGAGCATTTTGAAGCATTTGCTTCGCTCAATTATCCACCTTTGGCTGAATCAGGTGTGCATTTAAAAATTTTCAAAGAAAATTTACGCCGTTCTGAGCCAAAAAAACCATTTAAAGTTCATAAAAAAATAGACAATAGCATTGCGTTAATAAAATTATTTCCAGGAATAACAAGGGCAAGTTTAGAGGGTTTTTTAGCATCAACAACGATAAAAGCGATCATTTTAGAGACGTATGGAGCCGGAAATGCGCCTACAGAAGCATGGTTTTTAGCTTTTCTGCAAAAAATAAAGGAAAAAGGTATAATTATTGTGAATGTTACGCAGTGTTCCGGTGGCAAAGTCATCATGGGACAATACGAAACAAGTGTAGCCTTAAAAAACCTAGCAATAGTCAGTGGTAAAGACATCACAACGGAAGCTGCAGTGACGAAACTCATGTATCTTCTTGGGAAGAAAATGGACGTAACAACCTTTAAAACGGTGTTCGAAACACAAATAAGAGGTGAAATGTCCTAAAAATAACTAGATATATTTCAAAAACTAAAATATTTTTTGTTATTTGCTCGACGATTTAGAGAGGTGGCCGAGTGGTCGAAGGCGCACGCCTGGAAAGTGTGTATGCGGCATAACCGTATCGAGGGTTCGAATCCCTTCCTCTCTGCATAAAAATATCGCACATTATTATAAATTTTTATATCTTTAACCCGATTAACTAACAAAATTTAAGTTCAAGAGAAATGAAAAAAGGATTTTCTATTATGGCTGTAGCCATGTTAACGATTTTAAATGTAGGTGTAGCAACTGCACAAGATGCAGCTGAAGCAACAGCTAATGCTGATCAAGGTATTCACCAAATATTAAAAGATTATTTTATCAAAGGTGGACCTGGGTTCATGGGAATTGTACTATTATGTCTTATCCTAGGATTAGCAATATGTATTGAAAGAATCATCTACTTAAATATGGCATCAACAAATAACAAGAAGTTATTAGCAAATGTTGAAAATGCTTTAGCAAGTGGTGGTGTAGAAGCTGCAAAAGAAGTAGCAAGAAACACGAAAGGACCAGTTGCGTCTATTTTCTACCAAGGATTAGACCGTATGGATGAAGGTGTTGATAACGCTGAAAAAGCAGTAGTTGCTTACGGTGGAGTTCAAATGGGACAATTAGAAAGAAACGTATCTTGGATTTCCTTATTCATCGCCATTGCACCAATGCTTGGTTTCATGGGAACGGTAATTGGTATGATTCAAGCCTTCGATAAAATTGCAGCTGTAGGTTCTTTAGATGCTTCGTTAATTGCGAGTTCTATTCAGGTAGCCTTATTAACTACAGTATTTGGTTTGATTGTAGGTATTATTCTTCAAATTTTCTATAACTATATTATTGCAAAGATTGATAGTATTGTAAACGACATGGAAGATTCATCTATTTCTTTAATAGATTTATTGGTTCGTTACAAGAAATAATACTATCAACTTTATACAATACAATATAATATGAAAACATTAAAAATAATATTAACAGTCGTAATTGCCGTAATAGCACTTATAGGAGCAATTCTATATATTATGATACTTGCGGACAAGTCTACTGGAAATGGAATGATTATTGCAGGTGAAGTATTGGTTATTGTAACTGCTGCAATTGCATTATTCTTTGGACTGAAAAACTTGGCTACAAATCCACAGGCTTTAAAGAAGTCATTGATTTCACTAGCAGTTTTTGCAATTATCGCTATATTATCTTATGTATCAGCGGGTGAAACACCAACGCAAGTAGGAGATATTCAAGTTGATGCAAGCGATTCTAAATTAGTAGGAACAGGAATTTACATGTTCTATTTCTTAGCGTCAATAGCAATCCTATCAATGATTGGATTTGGAATCAAAAAAGCACTTAATAAATAAATTATGGGAAGAAGAAACATACCAGAAGTAAATGCAGGATCGATGGCAGACATCGCATTCTTACTTCTTATCTTTTTCTTAGTAACAACGACATTCGAGGAGGACAAAGGGATTAACAGAAAGTTACCACCAATGCCGCCTCCTGGAGTAACGCCACCAATCATCAAACAAAAGAACTTATTTACCGTATTGGTAAATAAAAACAATGATCTTTTGGTTGAAGAAGAAGTTATGGAGATGAAAGATTTGCGTAAAGCCGCAATCGATTTTCTCGATAACGGTGGAGGAACTAACGAAAAAGGAGAGAGTTGTACCTATTGTAAAGGTAAAAAAGATCCAGAATCTTCAGATCATCCAAACAAAGCGATCATCTCTGTTAGAAATGATAGGGAAACAAATTATAAGACGTTTATGTCTGTACAAAATGAGCTTGTGGGTGCATATAATGAATTGCGTAATCGTGAATCACAACGATTGTACAAAAGAGATTATACGGAAATGTTAGCTACGGCAGCAGATCCACAAATACCAGAAGCTGTAAAAGAAGATTTGAAGAAAAAGATGGATGTAATTAAAGAATTATTTCCACTAAAGATATCTGAAGCAGAAACAAATACTAATTAAAAACGTAGTTACTATGTCTAAATTTAAAAAGAAAAAAAGTGGTGAATTGCCACCAGTTTCTACAGCAGCGTTACCAGATATTGTATTCATGTTATTATTTTTCTTTATGACGGTAACCACGTTTAAGAAAGACGATTACAAGGTAGCACAAAAGTTTCCGTATGCGGATCAGGTGCAAAAGTTAGACAAAAATGATCCTATCATTTATATCTATGCTGGAAAACCAAGTGAACGCTATCAGAAAGACGTGGGAACACAAGCAAAAATTCAGTTAAATGATAAGTTTGCGAATGTTTCTGAAATCAAAGATTACTGGTTTAATACGTTGAACAATGAAGTTGGTCAAGAATATAGACTTGTTGCCACTACTGCTTTAAAAGTAGATGGAGAAACCAATATGGGTCTTGTCGCTGATATTAAGCAACAACTTCGTGAGATTAACGCATTGAAAATTAACTATACCACCAGAACAGGTGAGGCTAGTGATAATGAAAAATAGAAAATCTTAAATTTTATATAGAAAAGCACTCTTCAACAAGAGTGCTTTTTTTGTATTATATTGCTATCTGTTAGCTGAACATACCTTTTCAATACACATCAAATGAAATATATTATTATCGGTATTTTTATGATTTTTGGATGGCAATTTGGACTTGCGCAAGAAGAAATTGTGCAAGACACCATTTCTGATGAAAAGTACCGAGAAGATCAATTTTACATCGGATTCACCTATAATATTCTTCAAAATCGTCCTAGTGGAATTTCTCAAAATAATTTATCTAATGGAATACATTTAGGAGTTATTCGCGATTTTCCAATCAATAAAAAGCGAAATAAAGCCATTGGAATTGGTTTAGGCTATTCGTATAATTCCTATTTCCACAATTTGAAAGCTATAGAAACCGACTCAGGAGTTTTATATGAAGCTATTGAAAGCGATGAAAGTTTTCGGCGAAATAAATACCGAACCCATGAACTAGAATTGCCTATTGAGTTTCGTTGGCGAACTTCCACAGCAACAAGTTATAAATTTTGGCGTATCTATGGCGGATTCAAAGTGAGTTATATCTTTTCAGGAATTTCCAAATTTGTGGGCGATAGCGGAACGATTAAATTTCAAAATGACGATATCAATCGTTTGCAGTATGGACTTACGCTAAGTGCAGGATATAATACTTGGAATTTTCATGTGTATTACGGATTGAACACACTTTTTAAAGAAGATACGTTTACCACCAATGGAGAACAGTTTGATATGAATACCATCAAAGTCGGGTTGATGTTTTATATTTTATAACCAATCATACATCACCAATAATTGTGGAATAGCACCTATAAAAAAACCAATAATGAGTTCGGTAAACGTATGTGCTTTTAGATATAATCTTGAGCTTCCCACAATACCAATCATCAAAATAAGAATGCTCAATGCAAAAGTGATATTAAGTTGATAGCTGATACTTAATACAACAAAGAAGAAGACTAAGCCTGCAATTCCCATCATGTGCATGCTTGCTTTGACGCGAAAGAGCACAAAAAATAAACAAATCACTGCAGAAATTAGCGTCGCAAAAAAGAAATTATACAACTCTGCAAAAATAGTTTCTGAAATGACTTTCGTTACGATCAGAAATAGTAATAATATATACAAATACAGCGGAATTCTACGTTGCCGTACATCTTTCACAAAAACCGTATCAATCAACTGCAAGCGTCTTAGTAAGATAAACGTTAACACAGGAATGAAAATTGTAAAAATAGCAATGGTAATGGTCACATCTACTTTAAAATTAAAATCGTACATGCGTGGCGTTACTATAAAATAGCCGACTGTTGCCATCACAGGGATAAAAATAGGATGAAATATGTATGATATTACATTGAGAAACGTGCGCATTTAGATCTTCTTTCGTAAGCGAGCCACTGGAATATCTAGTTGTTCTCTGTATTTTGCTACGGTTCTTCGGGCAATTGGATAGCCTTTTTCTTTTAAAATTGTCGCTAACTTTTCGTCGGTCAATGGTTTTTTCTTGCTTTCGTTTTCAATAACAGTTTCTAGAATCTTTTTAATTTCTCGTGTAGACACATCTTCTCCTTGCTCATTTTTCATGGATTCTGAGAAAAACTCTTTGATCAATTTTGTTCCATACGGAGTATCTACATATTTGCTATTTGCCACACGCGAAACCGTTGAAACGTCCATATTGATCATATCAGCAATATCTTTTAAGATCATTGGCTTTAATTTGCGCTCGTCGCCTGTAAGGAAATATTCTTCTTGATAATGTAAAATGGCGTTCATGGTGACTAAAAGTGTCTGCTGACGTTGTTTAATAGCGTCTATGAACCATTTGGCAGCATCTAGCTTTTGTTTGATGAACATCACGGCATCTTTTTGCGATTTCGTTTTTTGACGCGTGTCTTTATAGCCTTTTAGCATGTTATTGTATTCCTTAGACACGTGCAATTCTGGTGCGTTTCGTCCGTTAAGCGTTAATTCTAACACACCTTCTACGATGCGAATGGCAAAATCGGGCACAATATGCTCTATAATTTTTGTATTTCCCGCATAGGAACCACCAGGTTTCGGATTCAACTTTTCAATCTCCAAAATCGCATCTCGCAATTCTACTTCGGTAATATCAAATTTTTGTAAAAGCTTTTTATAATGTTTCTTGGTGAAATGCTCAAACGCCTTTTCTAAAATCGCAATTGCCATTTCAATAGAAGTGGTCGGTTCTTTTCTGCGCAACTGAATGAGTAAACATTCTTGTAAATTTCGCGCACCAACGCCCGCAGGATCTAGCTCGTGAACGATGTGTAAGATTTTTGCTAAATGTTCATCGGTGGTAAAAATATTCTGTGTAAACGCCAAATCGTCCACAATATCTTCCAACGGTCTTCGGATATAACCACTTTCGTCCACGCTTCCAATTAAAAACTCTGCAACTTCACGATCTTCTTCGGAAAGTCGGAACGTATTCAACTGATTTTTTAAATGCTGATTGAAAGACGTACCCGAAGCATACGGAACGCTTTTTTCATCATCATCGGCACTGTAATTATTGGCTTGTAAGCGATAACTCGGAATTTCATCATCACTCAAATATTCGTCAATATTGATGTCTTCTGCGGCAATCGTTTCATTTCCATAATCGTCTTCATAATCATTTGACAAATCGGCATCAAACTCATCAGTTTGTTCTTTTCCACTGTCCAAGGCAGGATTTTCTTCCAGTTCTTGTTTTAGGCGTTGTTCAAAGGCTTGTGTAGGCAATTGAATCAACTTCATCAACTGAATTTGTTGTGGTGATAGTTTTTGAGATAGTTTAAAGTTAAGTTGTTGTCTTAGCATAGTTTTTTGTGAAAAACACTTGGTCGTGGTCGGTTAATGTTATGTGTAATCGTTAGCGTTCGTTGATGGTATACGTGACTTTTCCGCCACCAGTTTGTAAATTCATCATGCGATCACCTTTAATGAATCGTTTCGTCTTTCTGTCAATTTCATATATGCCTGTAGCCGTCGTTTTTTTCAGCATTCCAGCAAGTCCGTCAATTTCTAGATTCACATCTATAAAAATTTTATCTTCAGTAATATCATCAATCGTATAGGTGAACTTCATTTTTTGCGTTTCAATCAGCGGATTGCTCGTTTCATAATTCCAAGTTGTTCCCACGGCGAGCTTTTCTGTTGGAAAACTAAAGGTTGGTATAGGCGTATACTGTGCTACAATCGTCTGATCAGCCATCGGAGAAGCATTTGTAAACTTCGCTTTTTCAATAATATTTCCATATTTGTCTAGCGTAAATGTAAATTCTTCGTCGATGTAATATTTAATATCATTATACATTTCCAATTCCGTTTCGCTTAGTCTTTTAGTACTATTCAACGCCTTGATTACCTCCGTGTCCAAACTTTCTTTTTCTCCAAATATGTCCGATTCGTATTGCATGCGCGTTACTTTTCCTGTAAATAGATACATGCTGTCGCTCGTAATTTCATCTAATTGAAAGTGCACTTCGTTCGCATCTTCAAAACTTCCCATTTTGTTTGCACTGGTTTTTGTGCTAAAGACAAGTGTTTGCGTAAATCCTTTTTTAAAATGTAATGTTGAACTTACTACATCCGTACTTTTTGAAGAACAGCTCACCAAAAATAGTACCACAGTTAAAAAAAGGATAAAATATTTTTTCATAAATCGGGTTTAGTGTTACACAAATATAACAAACTTCGCTGGTATTGTGAGGTGTGAAGCGAAAATTAGCACAGGAATTCCTGTCTTTGGAAAATTTAGCACGAATATATTTTTTTGGAGCACAATAAAAAAAGCAGACGTTCAAAAGTGAAGTCTGCTTTTCAAAAATATTTTTAGTAAGTATTTTTTAAAACGCTGCGTTTTGCGGTGTTCTTGGGAAAGGAATAACGTCTCTAATGTTGCTCATCCCAGTTACAAACATGACCAAACGTTCAAAACCAAGTCCAAAACCTGAATGTACAGCTGTTCCGTATTTACGAAGTTCTAAATACCACCACAATTCTTCTTCTGGAATATCTAGTTCTGCCATTTTAGCTTTTAAAACGTCTAAGCGTTCTTCACGTTGCGATCCTCCGACGATTTCACCAATACCTGGAAACAAAATGTCCATGGCGCGTACCGTTTTTTCATCTTCGTTTAAACGCATGTAAAACGCTTTAATGTTTGCTGGATAATCAAATAAAATTACAGGACATTTAAAGTGCTTTTCTACCAAGAAACGTTCGTGTTCACTTTGTAAATCTGCGCCCCATTCGTTGATAATGTATTTAAACTTCTTCTTCTTATTTGGTTTCGAGTTGCGCAAAATATCAATTGCTTCGGTATAACTGACACGTTTAAAGTTATTGTCAATTACAAAACGCAATTTTTCCGTCAAGGTCATTTCGTTGCGTTCCGCTTGTGGTTTCGATTTGTCTTCTTTAATTAAGCGTTCTTCTAAAAAGGCCAAATCATCTGCGTGATTTTCCAATACATAACTTAGTACAGATTTCATAAAATCTTCTGCCAAGTCCATATTTCCAGCCAAGTCCATAAAGGCAACTTCGGGTTCAATCATCCAAAATTCTGCCAAATGGCGTGATGTATTTGAGTTTTCCGCTCTAAATGTAGGTCCGAATGTATATACTTTTCCTAAAGACATCGCATACGCTTCTGCTTCTAACTGTCCAGAAACGGTTAAATTGGTTTCCTTTCCAAAGAAATCTTGTGCGTAATCCACATTTCCATCCTCGTCTAATGGTGGATTTTTAGCATCTAAGGTAGAAACGCGAAACATTTCTCCTGCACCTTCTGCATCACTTCCTGTGATAATTGGCGTATGTACGTGGTAGAATCCGTTTTCTGTAAAATATTTGTGTATTGCAAATGATAAAGCAGAACGCAAACGCATCACCGCACTAAACGTGTTGGTTCGTGTACGCAAATGCGCTTGATCGCGTAAAAATTCTAATGAATGTCGTTTAGGTTGCATCACTGTTTTTGATACTTCTTCCGGATCGGCATCACCTAAAATGGTAATTTCAGCTACTTTTATTTCTACATTTTGTCCTTTTCCTTGGCTTTCTACCAATTCACCTTTAATTTCTACGGCAGCACCTGTACCAATTCTTTTTAACAGCTCTTCATTGGTATTTTCAAAATCAACAACACATTGAATATTATTTATGGTTGATCCATCATTTAAAGCAATAAAACGGTTTGCTCTAAAAGTTCGTACCCAACCTTTTACAGTAACTTCCTGTAACAATGTTTCTGAGCTTAATAGCTCAGTGACTGTGTATGATTTCATCTTTCAAATATTTTAGTCGACAAATATAGTTTATTAGTAAAAACTAATGAAATGAGCTACAACAATTTTTTGATGCAAACGGATATGGTTCGTAGCGAAATTATAGATTCACAAATTTATTCATTAACAATAGTAAGGTATGCATAATTCAATCTGACAGAGTTACTATATATAATGAACAGATGAAAGATGTAGTGCATAAAATTCTTAATTAATCCATGTGTAATGTGTGGAGAGAGTGCGTTTTTTGCTATGAGAATTCGTCAAAGCGTATAAATACCTAGAAATAAAAGGATATTACCCGCCAAAAAGGGGAATTTTCCCCTTGTTTAAACGCTTCATGTTGACATATATTTGTCATGGCTATTAATCAATTGTAATCTTAATTTGTCTTCAATGATTAAGAAAATTAAGGTAGGTTTGGGGGAACCGAATAGAGTCTGGATGCTGTAACAACAGATCCAGGCTTTATTTTTTGTACCTATTCGGTAAAAGTAAGTAATTTTCTACATTACTGAAAGTCGTTTATCTAAATTAACGAGCGTTCATCGTAAATTTTGTTCAAATAGTGATTTGCAAGTTGTATAAGCGTTTCAAAATTGATTATAAAGTGTTTGGAATGTGTAATAGTAGATTTTAAACGCCATCTTTTACGTTAGTTTACACAGCTTATTCTTTTCGATCTCTTCTGCGTACCAAATCCGATAGTTTTCTTTTGTCTTTTTCTGGAAGAATTCTAAAACTAGGCTCTTTTAATACACGTTTGTTGGCAATGCTTCGTTCTAGCGAAAGCAATAATGAAGGCAATAATAGTAAGTTGGCTAACATCGCAAAAAGGAGCGTTGCAGACACTAATCCGCCCAAAGCGACCGTTCCGCCAAAACTAGAAATCATAAAGACAGAGAAACCGAAGAACAATACAATAGACGTGTAAAACATACTTACGCCTGTTTCGCGCAACGCCGCATACACTGATTTTCTAATTTTCCAATGGTTGCTTTGTAATTCTTGACGGTATTTTGCCAAGAAATGAATGGTATCATCTACCGAAATTCCAAACGCAATACTAAATACTAAAATCGTAGATGGCTTGATAGGAACGCCTATAAAGCCCATCATTCCTGCAGTAATTAATAAAGGTAATAAGTTGGGAACTAAGGAGATTAAAATCATACGAAACGATCGGAACAAATACGCCATAAACAAGGAAATCAGAAAAATTGCTAGTGATAACGACAGGATTAAGTTGTTGACTAAATATTTGGTTCCTTTTAAAAAAACAAGTGCTTTTCCTGTGAGCGTGACGTCGTATCTGTCTTTAAATGTATTGTCTATTTTTTGTTGTAAATTTTCTTCGATACGTTCCATTTTGTCGGTTCCAATATCTTTCATAAATGTTGTAATACGCGCATACCTTCCGGTAGAATCTACAAAACTAGAGAGCAAATTGGTTTCCGATTTGGATTTTCCAGCGTAGGACAGAATCCAATAATTTTCGTTGGAAGTAGGCAAGGAGTAGTTCTTAGCCAAACCACCAAAATACGCTTGGCGCGAATATTTAGCCAAACTTACCACCGACATCGGTTGCGATAATTCAGGCGTTTCCACGATCAGCTCTTCAAACTTGTTCATGCGTTTTAACGTCGGAAGCTTGGTGACACCATTTTTGTTTTTGGTGTCGATCAAAATTTCCAAAGGCATGATGCCGTCAAATTCTTCTTCAAAAAAGCGAATATCTTTGAAAAAATCAGCACCTTGTGGCATGTCTTCAATCAAACTTCCCGAAATGCGAATTTGATAAATTCCAATGATACTTGCGACCAATAAAGCCACAGAAACCGCATATACAGAAAAACGATGGTGACGCACCATTTTTTCCATCCAAGAAACAATTGTATTAATCCAACGTTTGCTTAGGTGATTTAAGTGTTTCTGTTTTGGCAACGCCATAAAACTATAAATGATCGGAATGATCAATAATGAGAGAATGAAAATCGCAATGATATTGATAGATGCTACAATTCCGAACTCTTTCAATAATTTACTTTCCGTGATGATAAACGTCGCAAATCCAGCGGCAGTCGTCATATTTGTCATCAAGGTTGCATTTCCAATTTTAGAAATAACACGTTGCAACGATTTGGCCTGATTTCCGTGTTTTTTTATTTCTTGTTGATATTTATTAATAAAGAAAATACAATTCGGAATTCCTATCACAATGATCAATGGCGGAATGAGTGCTGTTAACACGGTGATTTCATAATTTAACAAACCAATGACTCCAAAAGACCACATGACACCAATCATTACGACAACAAGTGAAATAAATGTAGCGCGAAACGATCTAAAAAAGAAAAAGAAGATGATTCCTGTGACGAGCAATGCGGCACCAATAAACAAGCCGATTTCATCCACAATGTTTTGAGAATTGAGCGTGCGAATATAAGGCATTCCCGAAACGCGAAGATCGAGTCCTGTTTCGTTTTCAAATTTTTCTATGATCGGAATGATTTCGGCGTAAATAAAATCTTTACGAACCGACGTGTTTACAATTTCTTTGTCAAGATATACTGCTGTGCGAATTGTGCCTTCGTCATTGAACAATAAACTTTTGTAAAACGGTAAATTGTTAAAAAGTTCATTACGAATGGAATCTACTTGTGCTTGCGTGGTAATTTTTCCTTGGATTAAATTCTCCAAATCAAAGCGTTGATTTTCATCATCTTTGATCAGTTTTTTTAAGTTTTCTGTGGAAATGACCGTACTTACTTCCGGTTTTGCGTTCAATCGTTTGCTGAGGCGATTCCAGGCATTGAATTTTTCGGGTGTAAAGAGTGAGCTGTCTTTTACGGCAAGAATGATCAAGTTTCCTTCTTCTCCAAAAATATCCAAAAATTTGTTGTATTCTACATTTACAGGATGGTTGTCAGGTAACAAATTGGCTTCTGTATAGGAGAAACGCATGTGTTTCCATTGGTATCCTAAAAATACCGTCATTCCTACCACAAGTGTCAAGATGATGATTCTATTGCGAAGAATCAGTCGTGCTACACTTGCCCAGAAGCGCGTGTTTAACCATTTAATCATTGTTCTGTTTTAGCTCGTGCAAATTTATGAAAAACGATTGAAGTCAGACTTAAAATCCTAAACTAAAATAATAAGTGAATTTAAATGATAGGTTATCTTCAAATTTTGGCAGATGATACGCACCGTAACGATACATAAAACTCAATCCGAAGCCAGCAAACAGTTTATTGATTTCAAAACCAGATTCTGAGAAACCGTGTTCTAATGAATTGAATTCTTGCCCTAAGTGACGTTCAATGTTTTCTGCATCGCCAATAGCGAATCGTGAAATTAAGGTCAATTCAGGGCGAAAGCTTTTGCCAATTTTAAATGGTTTGAAGCGATGTTTTGCTTGAAACATTGCGTATTTATCAGAGAAAAACTCATTGAAATACATGGTTTCAAAACTGTTTCTACCAGCAATAGAAAAACGTTGCAAGAGCACATCTTTGTTCGGATTGTTTGGTGAAGTGTGATACAAATGTGAAATTGGAATGTCGCCAATTCCCAAACCACCTTTTAGTAAGAAGGAAGTGACACCTTTGTCAATTGGACGAATTTCATGTACAATGCGCGCATCAAATTTTGTATAGTTGAAATCACCACCTAAAAAGCCATCAAAACTTTGGGTAGCTTGAAACGCAAATTGTGGAAAACCTGTTTTAATTTCATTACGCCCGTGTCGCGTTTGCATATATTCACTAAACGGATTCCATTGTATGGAAAACGTAGCTTCTGTAATTTCATACGAGTTGAATATTTCGCCATTATTTACAAAACCATAATCGTAGGTCGATTCTACATTGCTTTTGGAGAGCATCAGATTCGCTTGTGTTTTTGCCGTAATTTGATGTTCAATATTCGCAGTTAAGCGACGAATTTCATAGAAAAGGTCAATATTAAACAATCGCGGTTCAAACAGTGAAAAAGCACGTCTGTCCGTAATAAAGCGAGAGCTTCCTGTTTCTACCAAATCGTCCGTATACGACACACCGAACCAGGTTTGTGTTCGTTTGTCCAATCGCGCCGCAGCGCCCACACCAAATTTAAAATCTTGATCACGCGTTCCATACACGCCATATCCATTGACGCGGTATTTGGTAGAAAAGTTAGCATTCGTTACACCGCCAAGTCCCAAACGAAAGGCTTCATAGTTATTATATTTCACCAAATAGCGCAAATCGAGATCAATATATTTTGTGGGGTAATATCCTTTTAAGAGTTTTCGTGCGAGGTAAATATCTTTTTCAACACCATCTTTTTCAATAATACTGTCCAAAACTACATAGGTTTCTTTTCCGCGTTTGGTAATACTATCTGTTCTGAATTGATTCCAATACGCTTCATCACGGTTGTGTGCCTGATCTTCAATTTCAATTGCCAATCCACGCCCGCGAATTGTTACAGGTTCGTTGATGGCTAAGTCGAAATTTTTCGTTTTAGACGTCAAATAAATAAAGTCGCTTACATCTTGTTTGTTGGAGTTCACCGTTTTGGTGCTGTCTTGCTGCGTGCTTCTGGAAACTCTCACAGCTTGTCCAAAAAGCGATACCGTGTCATCTGTTTTTCCCTTTCGAATTTGAATTTCTTTATCGGTTGGAAACCACACTTGAAACGTGTTGTTATAGTCAAAATTTTGAACTGCTTTGATATCGATGACACCTTTTATTTCTGCAATTCCTTTTTGCAACGCGTACGATTCGCGATCAATATATAAAATCCCTTCCAAGCCAGAGGTTTCGCCTTTTTTCTTGGGACTGTAATAAATCATGTACGATTCGCGATTGTTGTTGCTAACTGTATCTAATATTTTGTATTTGTATTTGGATAGCGCATTTCCTGCCATTGGTCCAGGATAGGAAGTGCCAAAAAGTTCATATTTGTTGTTGTAGAAAGAGAACGACTGAATTTTGATGCCCAATACTTCATAAATAGGTTCTTTAAAACCTGCCATACGTGTTGCTAAAATCTTTTCGCGTTTTCCTTTGGAGGAACTATATGAAATTTCACTTACTTTTTCCGTCATGTAAATGTGACTACGCGTAATGTCTTTTTTGAAATCAAAGTTGGAAGAATCTACTTCTTTAAAGACCAATTCGCCATCTTTTTTTGTGTAGATAGAGTCTATTTGACCGTTGATAGAATCAGGATTCGCCGTAACTAGAAGTTTGTTGTAAGCATTTAGTTTGAACGAATTCAGTTTGCGTTCAGGATCATTATCTTTTTTTCGAGCAATGGCATCGCGCATAATTTGCAATGCAGGATTTTCTTTGTTGTACAACACCACAGCATCGAGTGCTTCTTGCGTAGCGACTAATTGTATTTTAAGATATTTTACAGTTGCATCAATAGGAATTGTAACTGTTTCATACCCAATATAGGAAACCTTTATAGACGTAATCTCTTTGTTTAGCGATAGGTTAAATTTCCCTTCAGCATCGGTGATGGTTCCTGTGGTTTTTGAAATATAGATATTGGCAAAAGGAAGCGATTCTTTCGTTTTGTTGTCAATGACAATTCCTGAAATTTTTTGTTGTGCAAACGCAGCAAAGGAAGTGAGCAATACAATAAAAATCAATGCTGATTTTTTCATCTATTAGGGTTGTGTTTTAATAGTAAGCTATAATTGGGCAATGCCTTTGTTTGTGGTCCTCAACATGTTTCGTGTAACATCATTTTGGTTTGCCCTTTTTTATATAACGAAATTTATGGTATAATGTTACAAAAAATAAAGCGACCTTAGGCCGCTTCATACTTAGTTTATTATAAGTTTAACGTTTTTATACAGTCATGATTTCTTTCTCTTTCACGGTATAAACTTCGTCGATTTTTTTTACATAACTATCTGTTAATGCTTGTACGTCAATTTCAGCATTCTTTTTAGCATCATCAGAAATATCTAATTTTTTAATTTCTTTATTAGCGTCTTGTCGTGCGTTTCGGATACCCACTTTTGCGTCATCAGCTTCACTTTTTGCTTGTTTCGCTAAATCTTTACGACGTTCTTCCGTTAATGGCGGTACATTGATGATTACGGATTCACCATTATTCATAGGATTAAAACCAAGATTTGCAATCATAATTCCTCTCTCAATTTCTTGAATCATGCTTTTTTCCCATGGTTGAATGGTAATGGTACGCGCATCTGTACTGTTTACATTGGCAACTTGTGACAAAGGCGTTTGCGAACCATAATAATCAACCTTCACACTTGATAGCATGGCAGGTGACGCTTTTCCAGCTCTAATACTTAATAATTGTTTGTTTAAATGCTCAATGGCACTGTCCATACTTTCTTTTGTCGTATCTATAATAAATGTAATGTCTTCGTTCATAATGTTCTTTAATTATTCCATGTAATTGCTCATAACTACATGATATATCATTACTAATTTAAACTATTTTTTTGTTTTGCTCGAATAAAATCAAAAACTGCGCCAGTTTTAGGTTATAAATTTACTTTTGTTCCAATGTTTTCCCCTGAAACTACTTTGAGTAAATTTCCTTTCGTATTCATATCAAATACAATAATAGGCAATTCATTTTCTTGACTTAGTGTAAAGGCAGTTGTGTCCATAACTTTTAAGCCTTGTTTTAAGACTTCATCAAAAGAAATATGATCAAATTTGATAGCTTTTGTATTTTTTTCAGGATCTTCATTGTAAATACCATCTACACGTGTTCCTTTTAAAATAACATCCGCATTCACTTCAATTGCGCGTAATACTGCGGCAGAATCTGTAGTAAAGTATGGATTTCCAGTTCCAGCGCCAAAAATAACGACACGTCCTTTCTCTAAATGGCGAATTGCTTTTCTTTTAATATAGGGTTCGGCTACTTCTTTAATTTCGAGGGCTGTGAGCAGGCGAGTGTAAATGCCAGCATCTTCTAAAGCACTTTGCAAGGCAAGTCCGTTAATTACTGTAGCAAGCATTCCCATGTGATCTCCTTGAACTCTATCCATGCCGTTGCTTGCACCTGCAACACCTCTAAAAATATTTCCACCGCCAATAACAATGGCAACTTCAATTCCTAAATCGACCACTTTTTTGATTTCTTCGGCATATTCCGCCAAACGTTTTGGATCAATTCCATATTGTCTTTCGCCCATGAGCGCTTCGCCTGATAATTTTAGTAAAATTCTTTTGTATTGCATTGCTTCTTGTGATGAGTTTTGCAAATATAGCAAATAATGAAGTCTACAAAAATGTTTTTGGGAGTGTTCCTTATTTTGTTTTAATGGAAATAATAATATTTTAAAATCTCTACCTTTTTGTTGATCATATTTTGCTAAGAAGTAGTAAGGTTTTCAAAATAGTTAAAGGTCCCAAAAGGAACTTATAATTCATAAATTCAGACTGGGCGTAATTAGATATGTTGATTTATGAAATTACATCGTGTTATTGGTGTAAATTCTTTATTTTATTTATTCTTATAATTTATGAATACAGAGTATTGATTTTATTTTTAACGCATTACATCTTGTATCATTGTGTAAATCTTTAACAAACAAAATTATGAAAAAGCAAAAGTTAAAATTAGGATTGAACAAGGTGGAAATTTCTAATCTGGCCAATGTGAAAGGTGGACAGCTTGAAGAATATACCATCAGTAAAAATTTTGTAGATCTTTGCTGTCCAGTTTTTGGTACAGGAGATGAGTGTATTTATGATACTATAATTACTACTTGTCGTTCAATGCGACCAGCTTGCGATGGTTATTCAGATGATTGTCCGTATACACACACTTCTTGCTAATATTTATATACATTTATTTTTTAGGATAGAAATTTTACATATTGAGAAGATATTAGTAAAACAAATTATACCTATCATAAGATTCACTTATGATAGGTATAATTTGTTTTAATTAGAAGAGGTGTTTTATTAAGAATTTCTTAACAGATTTGCGTTTAGTGCCTGCGTATCTTTGTAATGCAATCAACAATAAGGTATAAGCAATCTTATTTTTAGAAAAGTGTTTTTTGTTAGTTAGGTATAATTTTAAAACAGTTTTTAAAAAAGTTTATAGTATTGCTTCGCTTGGTAAAACTATGATGTTCTCCGCTTATATGTATTGTGCAACATAAATTTTTGAGTATATATTTCAAAAAAGATACTGCGAAAGCAGCACGTTGTTAAAAATTGCAAACATGAAAAAGAAAAGGAAAAAGAGTTGCCACTAGGCAACTTTTTTTTTGCTATATATTTTTTCTAAACGATCTGTAAATCAGTATATGTATTATTAATGATAGTTATAATTTCTTTAAATAGATGCAGTGAGTTTATTGTGATAATCTTAACGTTTTTAGGGTTTTCTGTTTTTTAACTTTGAGTATTGCTAAATTTATAATCAAAAATATCATGAGAAAGAAAACATTAAAACTAGGATTAGGTAAATTAAAAATTTCCAACCTACACAATTTAGATACTATCAAAGCAGGAAATGGAAGTCATAGCGAAGAAAGCACGTGTATAGAATCGCTCACCTTTGCTATAGATCTTTGCTGTAATACAGATGGGTGCGGAACTAGAGGAGGATTTTAAAAATACGTAGTTGCAAGCTGTGCGCAAAGAATGCGTGTTGTTGCAACGATCTTTATATACATCAGCGTGAAAAGACTGTCGGTAGACGGTCTTTTTTTGTGCTTTTCAGTGTTTTTTCAACTCATATATTGGGTTAATAATTTCCATAACTTCTTTAAGAGAATGCAACTTATTCATTATAAGCATGTTAGTGAATTAAGGTAGTGCTATTCTTCAATTTTAAGTATCTAATCAATACAAGTAAAAATTATGAAAAAGAATTCATAAAAATAACTGAGATCGTCGAAAGACGGTCTTTTTGATTTTTTTAAGAATGCTTATAGATTAAAATGTTTAAAAGTTAAAATATGATACGCTTGGAACACTATTTGCGCCTATTTATATAGAAAAAAAATCGCGAAATTTTTCGAAGAAAATTAACATTAACATTAAATTCGATTATTATGAAAAAGCAAACATTAACATTAAAGTTAAATTTAAAAAAACAAAGCATCTCTGACTTAAACGCTTTAAGAGGTGGAGGTAAAAATATCACTGATATTGATAGCGAATGGGAAATCTGTTCAGATCCTAATCCATACCGTACTATTCTTGAAAATGGTACTTGTGCATTTGGTTGTAACACAGCCCAGTTTACTGTAAATGGAGTAACTTGCTAGTAAAAAGTATAAACTTGAACAAAAAGGATCGTCCAATTGACGATCTTTTTTTATACTGTATTTTTGAAAAGTATATATTTTATTTATGATTCCAATAAATAAAATTCATTAAATACAGTGTTTTATTGTGAAATACTTAACAAATTAACATTTTAAGTATGGATATCTTTGAAATATATTAACTTAAAAAAATTAGTATGAAAAAGAAAGATTTAAAATTAACGCTACACAAAATCAATGTGTCTAATCTGTCCAATATCAAAGGAGGCGCAGGTCCAAAAGAAGTATATACATATACTGCGGCTGATTATATTTGTTGTGATAGCATTGAACCTACTCATACGCAGTTAACCACATGCTATGCAGGAACAAGTAGAGAAGACTGTACTAGATATGAGCATTGCTACGGAGGTTGATATAGTTATCAGTAAATATAAAAGAGTTGCTTTTGATGGTGGCTCTTTTTTTTAGATATGTTTTGCTTATGACCGTCATAAATAATATAAAATATAAACTTTCTTTTAATGTGAGTAAATACGGTATATTTATAGAATAAATTAAAAATATACCATCATGAAAAAGCAAAAATTAAAATTAGGATTACAGAAGTCAAGTATTTCGAATTTACAAAAGTTAAATTCAATAAAAGGAGGAACTGATTCTAACCTAAGCGTAGATATTATATGCGTAGATACAAGTGTGTATTCCGATGTCGTTAATGAATGTGAAGAAACATACAAGTGTGAAACCAATGGTGGTTACATCTGTGGAGAAACAGCGAGGTTAAATTGTCAAATTTAGACAAATCCAAAAAGTCTGTGTTAGTTAATAAAAATAGTATAAAACTCTATTAAACAAAAAAGGATCGTCAATTTTGACGATCCTTTTTCTATACTTATAACTCCGAAGAGTATATATTGTTTATCCTAAAGATACACGTTTAAAACCTGTTACTTCAACATCTCCGAAAGAAGACACATATTTAGCAACGGTAGACTTCTCATCTTTGATGAAATCTTGATCTAACAAACACTGCTCTTTGTCTAAAGTGGTATTGTCAGAAATGAATCTTTCCATTTTTCCTGGTAAGATACGATCCCAGATTTTTTCTGGTTTTCCTTCCGCAGCTAACTGTGCTTTTGCATCTGCTTCCGCTTTTGCTAATACTTCCTCAGTTAATTGAGACATAGAGATGTATTGAGGAACATTTTTCAATGTTTTTCCTAAACGCTCTAATTCTTCGTTATCTTTTTCAATTGCCGCAATTCTAGCTTCTGTTTCAGAGGCTACATACGCAGGATCAAAATCTTTGTAAGATAATGTTGTTGCTCCCATAGAAGCTACTTGCATTGCCAAATCTTTTGCCAATACATCAGCGTTATCTACAACTGCAGATAAACCAACAACAGCAGCAATTTTGTTAATGTGAACATACGAACCAACATACGCAGCTTCGATTTTATCAAAAGCATTAATGTCAATTTTTTCACCAATAACACCTGTTTGCTCCGTTAACTTTTCAGCAACAGTAATGCCACCAAAATCAGCAGCTAAAAATTCTTCTTTCGAGTTGAAGTTGATTGCTAAATCAGCAAATTCTTTTGCCAAAGCAACAAAACTTTCGTTTTTACCAACGAAATCTGTTTCACATCCTAAAACAATTGCAACACCAGCAGTATTGTCTGCATTTACTTTTGCAGCAGCAACACCTTCTGAAGAATCACGATCTGCTCTTTTCGCAGCAACTTTTTGTCCTTTCTTACGAAGAATATCAATTGCTTTATCGAAGTCACCTTCGGCTTCTACTAATGCTTTTTTGCAGTCCATCATTCCTGCACCGGTAGCTTTTCTTAATTTACCTACTTCTGCGGCTGTAATTTTTGCCATTTTTATTGCTTGTTTTAATGTTAGTACGTTCATTCATCATTTTAAAACAAGTAGTAGTACTACTTATCTCTCTTTGAGGAATGAACGCATCAACGTTAAATAATAATTATTTTGTTTCTTCTTCTTTTGCTGGAGCTTCTGCAGCTGGAGCTTCCGTAGTCGGAGCTTCCGTTTTTGCTTCTGCAGCTGGCTTTGCTTCTGCTTTTGGAGCAGCAGGAGCGGCAGCAGCTTCTTTTTCAGCTTTCTTAGCTTCTTTTTCAGCTTTTCTATCAGATAATCCTTCGATTACGGCATCTGTAACGTGCGTTAAGATATTCTCGATTGATTTAGAAGCATCATCATTTGCAGGAATTACATAATCTACCTCTCTTGGGTCAGAATTTGTATCAACCATTGCAAAAATTGGAATGTTTAATTTTTGAGCTTCTTTAATCGCGATGTGTTCACGTTTGATGTCTACTACGAACAATGCACCTGGAAGACGCGTCATATCAGAGATAGAACCTAAGTTTTTCTCTAATTTTGCTCTTAAACGATCAACTTGTAAACGTTCTTTCTTAGATAAAGTCATGAACGTTCCATCTTTCTTCATTCTATCAATAGACGCCATTTTTTTAACGGCTTTTCTGATCGTTACAAAGTTCGTTAACATTCCACCTGGCCATCTTTCAGTGATGTAAGGCATGTTAGCGTTCCCTGCTTTTTCAGCAACGATGTCTTTTGCTTGTTTTTTGGTAGCTACGAATAATATTTTTCTACCTGACGCTGCAATTTTCTTTAAAGCTTCATTTGCTTCTTCGATTTTAGCAGCAGTTTTGTATAAGTTGATAATGTGGATTCCGTTGCGCTCCATGTAGATATACGGCGCCATGTTTGGATCCCATTTTCTTGTCAAGTGTCCAAAGTGTACACCTGCTTCAAGTAAGTCTTTTACTTCTATGTTATTTGCCATTTTTGTAAATAGTTTACGTTCCGTTGAATTAGCAATAGATAAGTAGCAATTAATTGTAAATCGGTCTTACCTATTTAGATGCTAAACTAAATTTCGCGAATGCGAAACAACGACAACATGATTTTAATTTCAATAATAAATGAACAGTACGTTTTTTTGAAAAACGACCAAAAATTAACGTTTCGAGAATTGGAACTTCTTACGAGCTTTCTTCTGTCCAAATTTCTTACGCTCCACCATTCTTGGATCTCTTGTTAATAATCCTTCTGGTTTTAATGCCAATCTGTTTTCAGCGTCGATCTCACATAAAACTCTTGAGATTGCCAAACGAACAGCTTCAGCTTGTCCTGTAGATCCACCACCATATACGTTTACGTTTACGTCATACGTGTCAACAGTTTCTGTTAAAGCAAAAGGTTGCTTTACTTTGTACTGTAATGTTGGAGTTGGGAAATACGTTTCAAATGCTTTTTTGTTTACTGTAATGTTTCCAGTTCCTGGAGTTACATAAACACGAGCAACAGCGGTCTTTCTACGACCAATTTTGTGAATAACTTCCATGTTACTTTAAATCATTTAAGTTAATAGCAGTTGGTTTCTGAGCTTCTTGTCCGTGCTCTGCTCCAACATACACTTTAAGGTTACGGAATAAAGCGCTACCTAATTTGTTTTTTGGTAACATTCCTTTCACTGATTTTTCCACTATTTTTGCAGGATCTTTTTCAAAAAGTTCCGTAGCAGTAAGTGATCTTTGACCACCTGGATATCCTGTGTGACGAATGTAAGATTTGTCCGTCCACTTGTTTCCAGTTAAGTTGATTTTTTCTGCATTGATAATAATTACATTATCTCCGCAATCAGCATGTGGTGTAAAGCTAGGCTTGTACTTACCTCTAAGTATTTTTGCTACCTTAGAAGCCATACGCCCTAGCGTCTGTCCTTCAGCATCAACTAAAACCCACTGCTTATCTGCAGTAGCCTTGTTGGCTGAAATTGTTTTGTAGCTTAATGTATCCACACTAATTTTTTTATTAATTAAACATTCCTATCTCTTTAAAAGAGTCCGCAAAGGTAAGATTTATTCTGTAGATAACAAATACATTGCAAAGAATACTGAAAATTGTTGAATGTATTGGTTTTCATCTATTTAATTTTTGTTTTTAAATAGACAAACACTGATTTTATATTGTTCGTTTTTACAAAATGGACGACACGAATTTTTAACAGCTAAAAAAATATCCAAAAATATATTTTAAAAAGTATATTTGATAAAATTCTATGCAATGAAATTTTTGCCAAAAATAAAGAAGTTTGCCTTCAATGCTACTATTATTATGGTAACAAGCTTTTTATTGTTTGAAGTGTTGTATCGCTTTTCCGTGATCGATTTTTACAAAGCAGAAACCGCACATTTGAATAGTGAAGCAGATTTAGAACATACTTCCGTAGATTTTTTAGTGTTTGGCGATTCGTTTTCAGCCACAGCGAAAGAAATCAATTACATAGACAAATTGCGTGAGAACAATCCAGAAACGTCTTTTGTCAATGTAAGCGTTCCCGGAATCGGAATTCGACAAGTAAATACGTTTGCTAGTTCAAAAATTAAAAAACACAATCCGAAAGCCATTATTTATCAAATTTATGTGGGGAACGATTTAACCGATGTAGATCATTTGTGGAGTTGGAAAAAGTTTTCTATTGCTAGAAATGTCTATTGGGGAATTTCTGATTATTTTTTGAGTCTCTCGTATTTGAACCACAAACTGTCAGTGTTTCGTCCGCGCGTGAATAGTAGAACATACACGATGGCAACAGACGTTTTTAAACCTGAGTATTACGATCAGCGAACCATACGTTTTTTAAATTTTGATACTGCTTATTTTAATAATACGTTGATGCTGAAAACACCTTTTGCGTCACGATATGATGCTTGGTTAGACGAAATGAACACTTTTTTAGAAACTGTTCCTGAGGATATTCCTGTGCATCTTTTGTGGATTCCGCATTGCTCGCAGATCAATTCTTATTATATGAACAATTTGAATGCATTAGGTGCCACGTTTGAAGATGCACAAACGATACAAGCATCAAATTATCCTTTCTTGGCAAAAGCGCAGCAAGATTTACAAGCATATCAAAATGTAAAACATATCAATCCGTTATCGGTGTTTCAAGTAAATGATACCAGCGAGCAACGATTATACTTTGCCAACGATCCACATATTAATAATAATGGTAATGTGGTATTGAGTGATTTTTTACAGTCGGAACTACGATTTGAGTAATGATAAAAAGGAATTCAAGCCGTCACTTCGAGTGGCGAATCTGTGATTCGTTGTATCGAGAAGACTTTGCAATTCAGAGCGAATCTCGATACAATTTTCTTCATTTTATTACGAAAATCACTCGATCAGACGATTGTAAAATCAACAATCGTCAATCCATTACTCCTTCTCTTCCGCAGCATTTTCAATAGCTTCCTTTTTTGCCAATAAATTCTTTTGGTAGCGACCTTGTACAATGTCAATAATCACCAAGGTAATGATGACGAAGTAGAAAGTTGCTTTGCTCATTTGTTCTACATCGCTTCCAAAGAATTTCAGTTTCGCTAAATGCCCACCTTCTGATAATAGCATGATTCCCACAATGAATAAAATGAAAAGTCCGAGCACTTCATACATTTTGTTTTTCTGCAAGAAGTCCGATACTTTATCTGCCATTAAAATCATTAACAATCCGCCCAAAATAATAGCAATCGTCATTAAAATTAACTGCGGCGTTGCGTCCATATCACTTGTCAACGCCATGGCGCTTAAAATAGAATCGAACGAAAACACTAAATTCATCACCACAATCCAAACAATGACGCTTTTTACAGATTTTTTACTTTTCCCACCTTCTGCCTGTTCGTGTTCTTTCATCAACATCATGTGCCAAATTTCTTTAACAGCTGTGTAAATGATGAAAATTCCACCTGCTAAGACAATCAAACTGTGTCCGTTCAAATCAAATTCAACAACGGTGTTGCTATGCATCGACAGGAAAGGATTTTGAAAGTATTTAATCAATTCCAGCAGCACAAATAGCAAGACAATACGTAAAATAATTGCCAAACCAACGCCCATTTTTCGAACGTAGGATTGTTTGTCTTTTGGTGCTTTTTGCGATTCTAAAGAAATGTATAATAAATTGTCAAATCCTAAAACGGCTTGCAATAATACAAGCATGAATAAAGTGACAAGACTGTCTAAGGTTAAAAGTTGTTCCATGGTTTATGAGGTAATTATTGAGTGACTTTTGTTAGTTGTTGGGTTTCTAATATTGTTACACTGTCTTGTGTTTTGGGTACAAATTCCGATTGTATATTCTTAAATATTTCTTCCGCTACCAATTGATTGCCGTATTCGCCCGTGTGGCAAAAATCGAAATAAATAGCTTTGTTCGTAGTGTCAAAAACATTACTTATATCTACAAATGTTGCATCGGTAATCATCAACGAATCTGTACGCACATTTTCATACGATAATCGGTACAAGTTTTCATAATGATACTGATCTTTGTGGTATACTTCTTCAATTTCTGTCAAATTCTTTTTAGAATATATATTTGGTTGCATGAAGTTGAAGACTTTAAAACCGTAGGCAGCTTCTAAACTTTTAGAAACTTTTACCAAGCCAATATAATTTTTGGCAATAGCTTCCGATAAAGCATCCGAACGCGCACTCATTTGTGCATATATAGATCCTGAAAATAGTTTGCGTTGTATTGTGGTTATTAACCTGTAAAGATTGCTAGAAGTTAGGAACAGTCTAATGCGTTTTTTATAACTGTGTGCCAACTTAAATTCTCTTTTTCTGTTGTAGGCATTGGTGGGCGCGCCTGCTTCATTATTTTGATGTCCTGAAATTACTTCGTTGACACCATCGTAAAAAATGACAATATCTGGAATGTTATTTTTAATAAGTTCTCGCTGTAGCTGAATGTTCTCTGTAGCACGCGTGTATCCGTGACAGCCAAAATTGGTGACTTCCACATTCTGATTGGGAAATGTTTTGTGAATTATTTTCGATAATTCTGATGGAATTGTGTATTCGTCTCGCGCGCCCGAACTGTACATGGTAGAACCTCCAAAACAGAATACTTTGATTGCTGTGGCAGAATCTTTCAAACTGGGATTGGCAGTTTTTCGGAGTCCGTTTTCGTAAATTGTATTGTGTTTGCCTTGCATCGGCTTAAAACGATAATGCAAATATGGTTCCCACGCCATGTCTTGTTCACGCAATTCGCGATGTATGATTTTTATATCTTCATCGGTCAAGCCAGAACCTTCATAAATACCCGAAGCAATAATACGTTCAGTATTTCCATCAATGCCACTATCATCATAATAATCATAAAAAATACCCAATGCAATTTCCAACAGGAAAAGAATAATTAGGACATTTCTGAAAATAATGAGGGCGAATTTTAGTTTAGACTTCACAGGTTGAATGGTTTATAGAATGTATTTGAGTTTTTTATTTAGCTGTATCAAAAAATAACTAGCAACAATAGATAATATAATTGCTGTCAAAGTTAAGGATATGGATTCTAAAGTAACAAAATATCGAATGATAAAAACAATCAGTGGATGTACCAAATAGATAGCGATAGAATACAAAGATAACAACTTGCTATCCAATCTGGAAGTCACACTAAACGAAAATGTAGAAAGTAATAATACTGGCGCTGCAATAAAACAAGAAAGACAGATGATGCTTAGGGATCGATCTATGTTATAATAATAATGGAACAAACTTTCTATGGTGAGTAATACCAAGCTGAGTATCAATAATCCGATGACATGCTTTCTGTGTAGCTGTTTATGAAAATTGGAACGTCTGATCATATATCCCAAGGCTAAAAATGGCAAATCGAATAATAAGAAATTACGATGTGTAGGCGTAAAGTTTACCAATTTGACAAGTATTTCGGGCTCTGTAACGAGTTTTAAATCACCTAGCATCTGAATAAAATATCCGATACAGTACAATATAATAGCGCCTATGAGTAAGGTTTTATTAGAGAGTTTTCGAACAGCGTACAACAACAATCCACCTACTAGCAATGAAGCCACATACCATAAATGATTGAATCCAATAACAATATTTAATAAAAGTTTGAAAGGGTTATTGTAATTAGGAGTCACCCAAAAGTAGCTAAAAACCAGCATCCATACAACATACAAAATAGCGACGCGCTTGGCCCAAAACGTAACATGACCTTTCTGAAACACCGTGTATAAAAAGAATCCACTAACACAGAAAAAAAATGGAATTACAGGTCGAAAGATGCCTTTAAAAAATAAATAATTTACAAATTTATTATGGTCGTATAAAAAATTGCAATGAAAGGCAACCACCAACAGTGAAGCGATCACCTTTAAAATGTCTATTAATATATTTCGGGAGTTTGATTGCAATACGATGTCCACTTTTATAAGTGCTTAAATATATAATTTTTCTCCTTAACAATACTTTCTTCTACAAAAGTTCAAAAGAAAGTTCAGTGTTTTATATTTCTTATGGATTCATCGTTTAAAAATGGTTTATAAGATATATTTTAATTTTTTGTTGAGTAAAATTAAGAGATAACTCACAATTCCAGACAATAAGATCGTTACAAAGGTTAAAGGTGTCGACTCTAATTTAAAAAAACTAGTAATTAAAATGATAATTAAAGGATGTATTAAATACAACGCGATTGAGTATGATGATAGCAATTTACTATTGAGATTGGATTTGATTTTAAAAGTAAATGCAGCAATTAACAATGCTGGAGCCAAGAATAGATAGGAAATATACGTATTGAGAATTGCTTCTCCTGTGATAAAATAATACGTAATCAAATTTTCTGCAACTAAAAGAGTTAGGCTTATAATTAGGATGCTTCTGACAAATTGTTTGCTGAGTTTCGTATGGAAATTTGCGCGTCTTATGACATACCCAATACTTAATAGCGGCAATGCAAACGACAAAAAATTTCGATGCAATGGTGGATAATTCATCAACTTATCTACCCTAGTTTGTTCTGTAAATACATGAAGTTGTCCTACATATTGAATGATAATTCCAATCAAAAATAGCGCAAACGTACTAATAATTAGTATGGTATTTGAAGCATTTCGAAATTGATATAGTACCAATCCGCCAGGGAAAAGCGCGGCTAAATACCATAAATGATTAAAACCAAATGTCAATGTTGAAATAGCTTTTAGCAACTCAAAGTCATTTAAATACACCCAAAAATAGCTAAAAATCAACATCCATATAAGATATAAAATACCAACGCGTTTCAACCATATTTTGATGCGATCATTTTTAAAGACATCATATAAAAAGAAACCATTCACACAGAAGAAAAACGGAACGGCAATTCTGAAAACTCCATTTGTAACAACTTGCGATGCTACTTCACTGTACTCAAACAAAAAACCACAATGTGTACCAATTACAAATAGTGCAGCTATAACTTTTAAAATGTCTAGTAAAATATTTCGCGAATTGGTTTGCAAATCAATTATGACTTTTGAATTTTAAAGATATAGTTTTTCTCTTTGGCGACGCTTTTTTCTAAGATCAATTTGAAAGAAAGTCCATTTTTTGTAGCAATTTGCTGAATGTAATCAATTTCACAATCTTCCGACAAAATCATCCACGTATTTGGTGCAAGATGATTGGGTAATTGTTTGAAAAGTTTTTCAAAATACTCAAAGTTTTCTCCACAAAACCACGCTCGTTCCGTATCATTTGCTGGCGTTTTTGGATAGTACGGCGGATTGATTACGATATACTCAAATGTTTGATCAGACAAGTTTTCAAACAAATCTGAATACACAACATGCACAGGAATTTTATTAGTTTCAGCAGCTTCTTTTAGTAGCTCAATTGCTGTTTGGTTAATGTCAGAAGCGGTCACATTTGCACCTTTGGAAGCGGCAAACAAAGAAATAATTCCAGAGCCACAACCGAGTTCTAAAAAGCGCTTATCCGTAATGTGTAACGGTTTTATATACTCTAACAGGATTTTGGTGCTAATCGTAAATTTTGGCGGAAAAACTTCTTCATTAATTTGTACCGTAATGCCTTCATACGTATACTTTCGTTGCTTTACAATGTATTTATCAAAGAAAAATTTTGCAATAGGAAATAGGTGCTTTTTAAGTTTTTTAACCATATTTCTGCGAATTATTCGGAATAGAAACCTTCAATTTCGGGTTGACGGTATTTCCAAATTTTATGCAGTACCTTGATTTCATACGGAAATTTATACCAACCATATTTAAAACGATATCCAGAAACGAGTTTTAGCAACCACTTTTTATACCCTTTAATTCTAAAATCGGACGCGGTAGGATAGTAGCCATTCAACACCGTTTCAAAATTTTGAATCTTATCAATCATATACGGTTTGAGCCAAGGTGTAAGAGGATTTCTTCGCAAATCGAATTTTTCCCAACTCGGTTCAATCCATTCTTCCAATTTTGAAGGAAACGAAAAACCTGCGTCTACAATTTGCTGATACAACTCTGAACCTTCCGTTGGCACCGGACTGTACAAATAAATGATAATTTCCGCGTCAGCGTTGATCGATTTTATTTCACGAATAAAATTAATATCCCATAAAATTTGTTCGTATACTTTCTTTTCGTCAGGTCCGGGCAACCCTAGTACAAACGACAATTCAGGAATAATATCCACATCTTTCATGCGTTTTACGAAATCTTTAATCATTTGTCCCGATTGTGTGCCACCTTTATTCATCTGCTTCAACACTTCATCGTTTCCGGTTTCGGCACCTAAAAACATCATGCGGCAACCTGCTTTTCGCATGTAATGCAATTCTTCGTCAGAATATTTATTAATCGTATCAATGCGTCCTTCGCCCCACCATTCAATATTGTCGTCCATGACGAGTTTGGAAAATTCCATCACACGTTTACGAGATGTAAAAAAGTTATTATCGTGAAACTCTACCGCATCAATATTATATGTTTCCTTAAAATATTTTAAATCTTTGTAAATAGTTGCCGCAGTTTTTGCTTTCCATTTTGCATTGTAAATTGGCACAACGGCACAAAAAGAACAGCTAAACGGACATCCCATACTTGAGTGATACGCAAACGTTCTGCGTCCCATAAAGGTTTTTGCTAAATAATTTTCTAGCGGATAAAACGTGTTAAAATATTCGTACGGATATGGTGGCAATGTATCTTGATCGAGCAAGGCTTCTTTGACTGTTTGCACAATTTTGTCGTTTTCATCTTTGAAAATTAAATTGCGAATCAGGGACAATTTTTCATCACTTTTTCCTTCCAATACATCTAATAATTGCGGAAATGTATTGTCGCCAGGGCCATTGATCACATAATCAACATAGCCAGAATTTAAACATACTTTGTATTGGTTGGATGCAAAATATCCGCCCCAAATATTCACAGCATCAGGATACAATTCTTTAATCTTCTTTGCGTACGGAATTGCTTGTTTCAATTGCGGTCCAGGCATCACAGTCAAACAGAAATACTTGTATTCGCCCGTAGCGAAATACTCATTTATTTTCACCCAAGGATCCGTTTCCATGTTTCCGTCTACAAAAACATAGTCGTACTTCCCATGAATCGCCGCGCCTACTTGAATGATGGTGTTTGGCAAGCGATGTTTTGCATTGGCACTTCGCGGATTGAATATGATGATTTTATTTCCCATTAATTAAATAGCTGGTTTTGATTGGCTAAAATAAAGCTTGAAAGTGTATCTGCAAAGATTTGATTTGCTTTTCCGTTTGGATGCGGATCTAGTTCGTTTACAATATACTCATATATGTTTTTATTTTGAAAAAAATTAGAAACATCGACAAAGAACAAATTATTTTTTTCTGCCAGCGATTGTATCTGTGCTACACGAACTGCGTCAAAAACCAAATCCAAATACAAAATGAGTCCTTTGCTATTGTTTTTTGTAAAAATTGACTGAAATTCTTGAAACTGCTGGTCTACATGTTGCAAATTTTCTGCTTCGTATACTACTGGTTCGGGCGTTTCTGAATTTAGTTTAATTTGCAGTAACTTTTTTAAATACGAATCCCAAAATACGTTCTTTTTTGGCTTGATGGTAAAGTCATCCATGGAAAAATCAATTCCCACTCTGTAATGATCGTTGGAAGCACAAAATCCGATAACGACCAAATCAGGTTGATATTTTAAGGCATTTTGTTCTAAAATGGTTTTGTATTGCGTGAGTGCATAGCCTGAAACGCCAAAGTTGAAAACTTCAAATTCCGTATCATTTACAAGTTGATTCAATTGTTTTTCTGTTTGCGCTACGTACATTTCATCTTCCGAAACACCGGTTCCCATCGTAAACGAATCGCCCAAAACAGCTATTTTCAAAGCTTTTGAATGTATTTCATGATTCCGATCACGGAAACCTTCTGCATTGGTGCGAAAGTTTGCCAATTTGTATTTTGTATCTAAATTGGGCAGCAATTCATAGATCAATCCGTCTGTGTCAGAATAGGTAATCAAATCTGAATTGTCTAAAATTCCAAACGAGTTCGTTCGTGAATACGAAAATGCCGCGCCACCAAAAAAGTAGACTCTGGCAACAATTTCACCCAAAAAAAGACTGAGTAAAATTCCAATTCCGATCGAAACAATTTTAAATTTTAGTTTTTTCATAATCCAACATTAGCTGCAAGCGGGAAGAAATTCTATTGATTTTTTACAGTGCAACACGTATGGTATTTTCTTTTTCTACAATGCTGTAAAGCTACAAATCCAAATGGAAACTTTAGGGTCAAATTTATAGTTTAACTGCAAAAAATACGACACCTATTTGGAGAAAGTCTAAATATGACGTGATTGTTGAGGTTTTGTAAAAATTTATAAAACAATCTTTTCAAAAGTGTTCGGAGTAGCTTCCGTAATTAGTTTGTATGTGTCATTTTTCTGAACGCAGTATTTTTTCCATTTTACGCCCTTTAGCCAATTCGTCTACCAATTTGTCTAAGTAGCGCACTTGTCGTGTGAGTTCGTTGTCTATTTCCTCAATTCGGTATCCGCAAATAACGCCTTTGATCAAATGTGCATTTGGATGTATCGTTGCTTGCTCAAAAAAGTCTTTAAACGTGGCTTCGTTTCCTGCAAACTCTTGGATTTTAGCTTCGTTGAAACCTGTAAGCCATGTCATTACTTGATGTAGTTCTGAAATGGTTCTGCCTTTTTTCTCTACTTTGGTTACGTAATGTGGATATACAGAACTAAACTTTAATTTCGCGACTCTTTCGTTGTGTGCAGGTGTGACTTTCATAGTATGATTTTTAGGTATGATATAAAACTACAATAATCTCTTTCAATGTCAAAATGCATAAAAATAACCGTATTTTTTTGAAATAGATGTTTTTTCTTTTCACAGAGACTGTATATTTGTTTCCATCACACCAAATACCAAAAGAATTATTTTGTTGAAAAAGCGACTTTTCAAATCACTCAAAAATCTGATTGTTATTTTCGGAATTACCTTTGTATTGCTCGAAATTGTACTGGCAATTTACATTCGTGTGGCAGAAATTCCTATCGAATTGCCAACCTATACATTTCAAAATACACATAATTTTTGGTACGATTTAGATGAAAATTTCGGAACGCTGCATTTACCAAACGATGTGTATCGACAAAAAAAATATTGCTTTGATGCTGTGTATGAAACCAATTCTAACGGTTTCCGCGATGCCGAACGCGAGCAGCAAAGTACAAACCGTAGAGTTGTTGCGTTGGGCGATTCGTTTACCGAAGGTATTGGCGTAAATGTAGAAATTCGCTTGACAAATCTGCTGGAAAGCACTACCAAAATACCACACTTAAATTTTGGTTTGGCAGGAAATTTTGGACCTACACAATATTGGATGCTTTACAAAACGCACGCCATACACTACACACACGATGCAGTGTTGGTGGGCATTTTACCGTCCAACGATTTTATTGATGATGACTACGAAATTGCGTTGAAAGTTGGTGGCGATCGCTATCGTCCGTTTCTACATGGAAACTATCCAAACTATGAAGTTGTGTATCATTCAGACAGTATTCATAAATCAAAAGCGCGTCCGAGAGATATTCGTTTTATTAATAAATTTCTAAAGAACTTTACACATGCGTACAATATGTATTATTACTTGCGAACGCGTCAAACCATGAGTACAATTTCACAAGATCAAGTATTGGATGTGTCTAAAATTCCGAGTTATTTCAATTTTAATACGCAACAATTTGGACGTTTGCGCTACACCTTAGAACAAATAAAAAAACTTGCAGGCAATCGTCCTGTAATGGTATATACGATTCCGATTGAGAAAGAAATTACAGCCTATCGCGAACATGGAAAAAATCCGTTGGGCAGTGATTTAACAAAGTTGTGCGAAGTGTTACAACTGGAATATTTGGATTTATTACCCAAAACCGATCGCTTTACCGAAGCGGAATACAAAAACTTGTTTTTATCGTGTGACGGACATTGGAGCGAAGCAGGAAATGCTTTTGCAAAGCAAGAAATTGAATCGTTTTTTAGTTACTATCAATGATGCAATTTCTCCAAAAATACCAAGATTACATCGTACTACTAGTTTTGTGGTTGTTGCTTATTTTGATCATCAATCCAATAGGTGATTTTCCTTTGAACGACGATTGGTGTTATGGGAAATCAGTGAAAACCTTATACGAAGACGGATATCTAAAATTGTACAATTGGGGCGAAATGACCTTGGTTGGGCATGTATATTGGGGCTACTTTTTTACAGAGGTTTTTGGGTTTTCTTTTACCGTTTTGCGTTGGTCCACCTTAGTGTTGGGATTTGCCACCATTATTGGAATCTACGAACTTTTTAAACTCGCAAACCTTTCCCGTTGGGCACTTTTAATTGGCGTTTTCTTATGCATGGTGAATCCAATATTTTTATCCTTGTCGTTTTCATTCATGACCGATGTGCCTTTTTATTGTGTCACTATTTGGGCATTTTATTTCTTTGCAAAAGCACTGAAAACAGACAGTTGGCAACCGATACTTTGGGCAATTTTTTGTTGTTATTGGGCATTTCTCATTCGGCAATTGGCATGGGTTTTTCCACTTGTGTGGATGATTACACTGTTGTTGGTAAAGCAACGAAACTGGAAGAATCTATTAAAAGCGATCACGCCTTTGTTGGCTGTTATTGTGTTTTCGTTGGTGTTTACCTACATCATGGAATCGAATGATTTGCTGCAAGAACGCTACAATACAAAATTTGGATTACTCATTGAAAATATACAAGGACTCCGAAAAGGTTTGTTGGTTATTATCTTTTCGTATTTCTTTGAAAGTCTCGCGTATCTTGGGTTTTTGTTATTGCCGATGCATGTCTTTTTCATCAGTCGCTACACATTTAAAGGCTACAAAATTTGGGCAATTGTTTGGACAGTTGGAATTACTGCGTATTTGATGCGACTCGGAAAAGTGTTGCCAAGTTTGGATAATATTTGGATTGATTTTGGCGTTGGTCCCACCACGTTGCACGATCATGCAGGAAACTTTACCCAAAGTCCCGATCCGACGGCGCCGTATTGGTTTTGGCAAGTTGTGACGTGTATTGGAATATTTTCAAGTGTGGCATTGATCTTTCACATTCGTAAAATGGTGATTTCAGTATTTAAGAAAGAAAAAGTGGATTCGCTCGTCGTATTGTCGTTTGTATTTTTCCTTGTGTACTTAACGCCTTTCTTAATTGTGGGCGTGTACGATCGGTATTTATTACCACTATTTCCCATTGCGATTGTCTTTTTAGGTGTGAATTCGCCAAAAGTCCCGACAAAGATTTTTCAATATTGCACCTACGGATTTTTAGGATTGCTCACTTGGTTTTCCGTAGCTGCGGTACACGATCATTTATCATGGAATCGCGTGCGTTGGCAAGCCATCAATGAACTCACGGAAACCATTCCGAAAAACCAATTACAAGGCGGCGTAGAATACGTAACCTGGAATTTTTTCTCTGAAGAAGAAGAAAAATGGTGGGAAAACGTAACGCCAACATACACCTTAGTTTTCAAACCCGCGGATGGGCAGCAAGTGATTCAGAAATATAAATACGCTCGTTGGTTGTTTGGTGATGGGGTTATTTATTTGGTGGAGTGAGGTTTTAAAAATAGCATATCTATTTTTCCATAAGATGCTCATAAATCAACTTGCTTGAGTTTCTATTTTTTCTATCAATTGTAAAATAATTACTTACATTAAGTACTAGCGTAAGTAGCTCAGTTGAATTTTTTCCTTTTAGTATAATATTTAAGTTGTAATTCTGCTTTCTCTTTTTGTATAAATCGCTATCCCAACCTTTAAAATCTGAAATAGTGACATAAGCAACCGATTGGTAGTTGGCTTTATCAAACTTTCTTTTCGGTATGATTTCTACTTCATAATCGGCAGGGTTTTCAGAAGTTAATTCATACATGAAATTTAATTGATAGCCTTTTTTTAGTTCTTTCTTGAATCTGCGTTTTATGTGATTTTCTAAATCTAAAAAGAAAGCACCCAAATGTGTATCTCCTTTAAAAACAAAAAGAAGCGATGCAGGTTTTTGATACTCAGCTACTTTTTCAACGGTGGTGACTTTGACGCCAGACTTGAATTTTTCTTTGTGCTGAGAAAATGCTTGGCAAGTAATGCAAAGTAGTATGAAGAGTAGTGTTTTTTTCATTTTATAATAAATCTGTACAATTTGGTTTTTTATAAATATGTAGTTTTTCCTTTTTTTCTCACACCAAACGCATTTCAAAAAAACAAAAACCACACTTCACTATTAAAAATCATCCTTATACCACGTATCTTCTCCTTGAAAACCATATTTTTTAGTATGAACTTTCCAGTGTTCTCCCTCTTTTCGCAATACAAATTGGTCTTTGCACGCTACACCCTTTTTAAAATATAGTTCTACGACAACGCGTTTTACAGATTTCATGATGAATACAATTTTTGTGTCAACATTGTAGAGGTATTCATATTTTGTAGGCTTCCCAAATGTTGTACCGCCGCCATCGGTTGGTTGTACACTTATAGGTGCTGTGATGGCTTTTCTGCGTTCCGCATACTCGTCCCATAATTCATCTTCTCCTGGCTGTACTTGATTGGGTTCTTTTGGGTTTTTTAAGGCGCGACTTCGTGTATATACTTCTTTTTCTAATATGTGAATCTCATGAAGTTTTTCTATTAAAAAGGGAACAATTTCATCTGCAAAATGTTGAAATTTTCTAGGAGTTTGACTGACATCAATCGCTAGTTTTGGAATGATTTCTTCAGCTTGTTGCGGTTGATTTTGATCTTTTTTGCCGAATAGTTTGCTAAATATTCCCATGCTATTTTAAAAAATTTCGGTTTGATTGTATTTGAATTTTTAAACGTTAGATTCTTTATAAAAATAAACAAAATACTATCGCTTCAACTCTTTCGGGTAGGCAATGATAAAGCTTGTTCCAAACTCCCCATCCGATTCCACACGAATACTTCCTTGGTGTTTTTCTAAAATTTTCTTTACGATGGATAATCCCAAACCTGTACTTTCGTTGTTGTTTTTTTCGTCAAGTGTTTGAAAAACTTCAAAGATTTTTTGATGATATTTCGGCGCAATGCCAGGACCGTTATCAGCAAAAGTGATTTTGTACGCTTCTGAAGTTTCTGTGCTTGAAATTGTAATTTCACACACGTCTTTGTCATTGTATTTAACCGCGTTGCTAACTAAATTTGAAACAACTTGTGATAGTTGAATTTTATCACCATTCAATACAGGCAAGGTGTCTTTTTTAATAAATTTCACTTTTGTTGGATCGGTGTAATTTTTGGCTTCTCCGCGAATCATCGTATTCATATCTACCGCTTCCGGATTTATTTTCCCGATTTTTGAGTAATGCAAAATACCATCAATCAAACTTTCAAGTCGCTTCACACGTCCTTGCATCATATCTAAATGACCGTACACGTCTTCGGTTTCACCAGCTTCCAAATCTTCCTTAATAAAATCCGCCAAACTGGAAATACCGCGAATCGGCGTTTTTAAATCGTGCGAAGTAATGTAGGCAAACTGTTCTAATTCTTTATTTTTAAGTTCGGTGTCGTCTAAATTTTCATTGAGTTCTTTCAAGCGTTTAAAACTGTCCAAACCTGTTCTAACTACCAAAAACACAAACAATGATCCCATCAAAAAAATAACACCGGACAGAAAGGCAAGTAAGTGTGTTTGTCCCAAAATAACAACCGTTGCCACTGCCAAATACCCAACCAAAAAGACCAGCATCAGTATGCGCAACTTTTTCCAGTTTCCTTGCAATTGACTATCGGGAAGTGTATTGAATATTTTTTGGGTGTAACTTGCACTCAGCAACATAATAAACGCTCCTAAAAGGATGAGCGCCGCAATAATATAATCAGAAAAGTGCATATAAGTTTTAAAAGTTGGTTTCAATTCGGGCTATGGAACGCTTGAAAACGCTCATTTAGAAATGCTAAAAGTAAATGTACTATAAACTGAACACATATGCAATTTAGCCAGCAAGTAGTGTAGGAAATTAAAACTTACGTTGTTCTTGATGGAATATTTTCTAGCTGTAAATCGTATGCCAAATCGAGTATTTTTTGTGGTGTGTGCAACGTTTTTTCTAAATCTTTCAATGCTAAAGTGCCTGCTTTTGCTTTGAATACGAATGACTTATACGACAACTTTGCAACTTCTTGATTGAAACGATCGCCATGTTGTATCATTAATTCTTTGGTGCGATTTTCTAGCTGTGTTAGAATCTGTTTGCGAACTCGTTCTATGTGTTGAATCCATGTGCGTTGTTTGGCTAGAAACGCTTGAATTTCAGGTTCTTTCTTATATGAAAGTTTGTCTAATTGACGATATACTTGATCAATTTTCATCTGTTCCCAATCTTTGGCTTCTAAAACAGGAATCTGCCAGCTTGATTGTTGTTCTTTCCAGTGATCGGTTTGTACTTGTACTTGATGAATTTGAAAGCTGGGTAATTCAATTACCGTAAGTTTTCCACCATGACAAGCGCCAGTATCAATTCCGTAGGTGTTGTTTTTTATTTTTGGTGCATCACCCACTACATGATGTCCGTAAATGATCGGTTTTTTACCAGAATAATAATCGGACCAATACGTACCTTCTTCGTATTTATTTTCCAAATAGCGACTGCCCGAAGTGGTTCCTGCTAAGACTTCTTCTTTCTGTTCGTGCAAACGTTTATCATGCTCAAAAAAGGCATGAACAATCATCGCTTCGGGTGTTTCATAATAATAGGGAAGTGTTGTTAACCATTCGCGAAAAGCTTCATACTCATCACCAAATTGTACTTTTACAATTTCTTGCGAATAGCTCAAAACTCCGTTGAGGTGTTTGCGTTCGTGATTTCCCATCAACACAATTGCGTTCTTCCTATTTTTAAAATACTGATAAAGTTCGAGCGATTTATTTCCACGATCAACAATATCGCCCAAGGAAATGACCAAATCATCGTCAGTAATGCCAATTTGATTGATGAGTTCGATAAATTCATCGTAACAACCGTGAATATCGCCAATAATGTATGTTTTGCTCATTGTTTATGTTTGAAATGATCGGCTGTAAAATAAGTATAAGCGTAAAAGTTTCAAATTAATTTCATCTATCTATATCATGAATATTTACATGATGGAGAAATTCTATGTTTTTAAACAAAAACTCTCCAATAAGCTCATGCGCTTTTGGATTGATGTGTAAATCTTCATCCCAATACAGTTTTTCGGTCGAGTCTAGTAATGACGGTGTTAAATCGAGGTATTCAATGTGTTGTTCTTGGAGGAAATTGATCAACGTTGCCGTCAATTCTCTATTAGTGTTCATAGTTTTCGCATCAAGATTGAAAAGTGTTTGTATTTCTTTGTGAAACTCAGGTTTAACTTCAATTCTTGAAGGTAACAATGTAATGATAAGTCGAATGTTTTGCTGTTTGCACAATTCTTTAATTTGTAATAAATACTTTTTAGCAATTTGCATGGAGCGTTCTTTTTCATTCGGAAACGACTCAAAATACAGTTGTTGCTCAATGCCTTGTATATATGGAAATGCTTGTTGTTCGGCTGATTGAAACTTTCTGCGGAAGCGCATATACCAACTTTTGTAAATATTAGCAACACTTGTACGATCGTCTTCAAACTTTACCGTTTCTCGAAAATCATTTCCGGTAAAAACATTGATCAAAAAAACGTCCGGTTTCAAATAGGCAAACTTTTTTAAAAATCCGTGATAGTTGCGAAAGGTATAATAACCCACGCCGCCATTCAGACAATTATAATTCCTTGTTGTGTCGGTAGCATTTAGTTTTTCTTCCCAAATATTGACAAAAGATTGCGTGTTGTAACGCAATACGCCATCCGTGTGTGAATCGCCTGCAACAAGTACGCGAACTTCGTTGGGTTTCTTGTCAATAACATCCGCATCATCACGAAAACCTAGATTGTTGGTACGTCGTTCGGTGGAAATTTTTTGCTCAGGTGTTCCCCAATTATCATAAATATGAATGTTGGGTTTGTGTAAAAACATGGTCGTAGAATCAGGAATGAAATATTCTGATTGTTTATCGCTCGTAAATGCAAAAAACGTTTGAATGCGGTTCACTTCTATAAAATACATGACAATTGCCACAATCAATAACAATCCACTTAACACAAGTAAATTGATTCCAATAAGTCGCACATATTTCATAAAAAAGCATTTTCAACAAAAGAACAAAAAATAAAAAAAGCATGCAAAAATGCGCTTTGATACTTCAATTTTTTCTGTACTTTTAGCACGCAAATATGAAAACCTACGCATGATTTTTGAGTATTCAAAATGGAACACACGATTAGCGACTGATACGACAAACTATCAAAAAGCGTCGCCGTATCCGCACATTGTGATGGACGATTTTTTAGAAGTCGCTGCGGCGGAAAAAGCACTGGAAGTCTTTCCGAAAATCAAAGACGATGGTTGGATTCATTACATTCACGTCAACGAGAAAAAACACGGACTTAACAAACTAGAGTTGATTCCCGAATTTATTCGCGACGGAATTATTAAAGAATTGAATTCACCTGAATTTATCACATATTTGGAAAAGCTTACGGGAATTTCAAACTTATTGCCAGATACGACGATTGAAGGTGGCGGTATTCATCAAAGTGAAAAAGGTGGTTTTTTGAATATTCATGCAGATTTTACCGTACATCCACACAAAAAAACGTGGCGACGTCGCGTGAATGTCTTGGTGTATTTAAACAAAAACTGGGACGAATCGTATGGTGGCGCGTTGGAACTTTGGGAAAAAGACATGTCGAAATGTGCCGCGAAGATTTCTCCAATTTTCAACCGAATTGTCATTTTTAACACCGATGAAGACTCGTATCATGGTTTTCCTGACCCAATCACTTGTCCGGAAGATGTGACGCGAAAATCAATTGCCTTGTATTACTTTACGGAAGAAAAAACAGGTTCGTTTAAAAGACGTTCTACCAATTACCGCGCACGTCCGGGAGATGGTTTTCGAGCGGTTTGGATTTGGCTCGATAAAAAGATGATTGCTGCGTATACTTGGGTAAAAGGAACGTTTGGGATCAATGACGATTTCATTAGTAAAGTGCTGAATTTGTTTCAGCGGAAGAAAAAGTAAGTTGGACTTGCTGAAGCGTTTTAGACCGCTATCGCTATTAGATATTAGATCGCTCCGCTGCTAGATTTTAGACATGTTCTACATGTCTTTACGTTAAACAAATATATTTTTTATAAAATAAGCCAATTGTTTTTAAATTCTCTATCAAAAAGTTCAACTTTAGAAACTTTGGTGTTGTGGTAGTTGTGTTTGAAACGTCATTATCAAATTGATAAATTATAGATTCGCTACTCAAAGTGACGTTTGTAGTAAACATACGGTTTTCACAACTCGTGACCACAACCAAGTTCAAAATATTTAAAATTGAGCATTCAAAATCTAACATTTCCTAAGAAAATCTCCAATACAACTTATACGTCAGCAATACTACCCATTGCGTAATGGCAACACTCAATAACACACCGAAAATTTCGTAAGTTTCAATCAATAACAAAATCAAGCTAATATTCACAAAGAAGGCAAAAAAGCTAAAATAAATGATGGTGCGTTCTTGGTGATTTTTCATCAATTCCATAATGTTCAATGTGTAAAAATAACAAGGCAAGGCAATCAATCCACCAACAATATAATATTCGTAACCAAAACCTAATTTCACAAAATATTCCATGACAAACCAAATGGCAAATCCGCCGACAACCGTCAATGGAAGTGACACAGCGTAAAGTTTGTACTTTATTTGTTGCACTACGTCATCCGAAACGCGATATATATGTTTGGTAAACGGAATGGTAATATACGCTGCCAATGCTTGTAACATTAAAAAAGCGGTAATCAATAATTGATATTCTGCCAATTGCGATTTTTCTAAGTGAAAATCAACTGCGTAAATGTCTATTTTGGAAGCCAACCAGCCACTAAGTCCGAGAATAAAAAAGGGCAATCCAGCTTTAAATTCTTGGAGTGATATTTTTGCAGAAAATGATGCGGTCCAAAATTTCAATTGTAAACTTAGCACGATTAATTTTACGAAAGTTGCCACAACATAGATTTGTAAAAAGGTTTCCAATTGAAATGTATTCACATAAAAAACACTTCCAAAAATTAAGGCAAAACCAATGACTTCTGCGAGTAATTGTGCGCCAAATTTTTGATGGTAAATCACCAATGTGCTTAATGAATTGTAGAGAAAAAGCAAGCCAATCAGCACAATTGCCCACACTGCAATTTGAGGTGGGAAAAACAAAAAGAAAATTCCCGAAAAGGGCAGTAATAGCGCTCTTGAAAACAGATTTCTAAAAAAGGCGTGATACATTTTACTCGGATTTTCACTGTACGTGCGCAACAAATGATCGCGATTTCCCCAGCCAAAAATGAACGAAATAAAAAATACCCAAATCATCACGTTGATCAAACTAGCCCATTCTGTTTTCCCAAAGATTTTGATCCCAAAAACGACAATCAAAAAGTTGAAAATAGGACTGGAAAATCCTTGAATGGTGTTAATTCCTATGGTGATCAATCTACGCATGATACAAAGATAAATACGCGTTAATGGTTTCGGTTTCAGCACTTAAAAGAACCCGTTTTTTAGGTAAAACTTCTTGCGAACGTATTGCCGAACAAGCGTCAATCAAATCAATTTTGTCTTCGCACACATGCCAATTTTGAGACGCTTTTGCCAATCCGACATTGTATGAAACAATATGCATTCCCGAATACAACGCTTCCAAAAATACAAATCCGAACGATTCATAGCTACTTGTGTGCAATAAGATGTTCGATTGCGCCATTGTTGACAAAACCTCGGTTCGAGGCAACTGCCCAAGTAGTGTAATCGTTTTTTCTAATTGTAACTTTTGAATCTTCGTTTCTAGTGCAGCTCGCAAATCGCCATCGCCAATAATGACAACGTTGAGGTTTGTTTGTGTGTTCGCTAGGGCGGAAATGACATCGATAAAGTCTTCGTAATTCTTGATCGTATTCAGTGAGCCAACACCTAAAATGTCAATCGTATTTTTTTGCAATGCTGGAAATTCCGAAACGTCCAAATGCCACGGAATAATGGTGGAATTCAGTTGGTAATTGCTTTGCAATGCGCGTTGATGGTTTTCGGAAAGTGTGACGAGTTTTGTATCGGAATTTTTCAAATACACACCATGCGAATTTTTGATTATTGCATCTTGTCCCATCACGGTCACGATATGATTCAGTTTGTATCTATCCGCAAACTTTTGTCCGATACGCGCACATTCGCCAATCCAAAAGCTATGAATCGTATCAATTTTTTGCGTTTTATGAAGTTTTTTGAGTGTTTTAGTAGCTTTTCGCCATGTGCGTAATTTTCGCCAACGTTTATTTTGTCCGTTTAACGGAATCACTTTCATACCATGCCAATCGTAGGTTTTTTTGCTAAATGGAAACTGAAATGTAATGATGGTCAACCTTGCATTTGGCAATGCTTTTCGCATACTTTTCAAAAACACTTGCAAGGCAGGAATCGTCGTAGAATCCGCTTCAGATTCCGCAAAACCTGGTGTTAAAAATACGATATGCTCATAAGTTTTTTTCATCTTTAGTTCCTGCGTAGGCAGGAATCTTTTTTGTTTATTTTTTAACTCTTTTATATGTTCTTCCAAACGTCAGCTCGATTTCTATGACAAATGCAAACGATTTTGAAAATAGGTACTATTTTTTTTCACGAATACACGAATTATTTTTTATAGCTTACCTATATATTTTCTAAACTACTCTGTCTTGAAATTTCATACCGTCAGTTCGAGTGATTTTCGTTAGAAAATTGTATCGAGAACAGTTTTTATTCTTAAAGTGTTCTCATTACATTTTATCTTCATTTCATTCCGATAAAACACTCGAACCAACGTTTCACTATTTTGGCACACTGAGTGGCGTCGAAGTGCGCCATTCTACATTGGTAAACACCAAATCCGTTTCCTGAATCAATTCGGGCTTTTTTGCTAAATCGTCAAAAGAAATACGAGTGCCATCACTTTTATAAATGTACGTGTATGCTTTTACATCATCGAATAAATGTGCGATTTCTTTGCGAATTTTCTTTTTAAAGATGGAAAATCCAAAGGTATTTTCCAATCGCATACAAACCTTGTTCAAAAATTTTGACGGAATGTGTTTGTGATATAAATTTTCATTCAAAAAGCTATAGTGAAAAGATACATATAATGTTGGATAATTTACTTTTTCTAATGCTTTTCCAATCGTAGGTAAAATTCGAAATTCGGCACCTTCTACGTCCATTTTAATGAAATCTACCGTTTGAATGTGTTCGTTTTCTAAAAAATCTACTAACGAAATTGTCTTTAATTCCAACGAATTTTCAGTATCGCGCTTGCGTTCTAAAATACTACTCGACGAAGCGCCATAGGTTTCACGTGCAGACAAACGAACGGTTTCCTGCGTATCTGAAATTGCGGTTTGATACGTTTTTATTTTATCAGCCACAGCTGGATTCAAATTTACATTCACATTCAACTCATGAAAACACACAGGATCTGGATCGAGTGCATGCACTTCTTTGGCAATTTTTGCGGCGTAGAGTGTTAAGACACCGCTCCACGAACCTATGTCTAAGACCACAGAATCTGCATGGACAAATTGGTCAAAAATGGCAAAGGTATGTGGTTCCCAATCTATGGAATTGATGTAACTCCAATAATGTTTATTTTGTCCAGGATCAACCTGAAACGTATGATTTTTAAGCTGAATTTGCATCTAAAAGGTGTCTAAATCTGAATAGGTAAATATAAATTCTTTTAAGTCAATTTTGGGATCAAAATCTAAATATCCGACCAGCCAAGATTCTTTCGGTTCCGTAACCGTTTGCAATTGTGTTGCCATGACAGAATGTTGATCGACTTGAAACAACAATTCTGTAATGCCTAAGAAAAACGCCTTTCGTTTCAACTTTTTAATGGCTTTTTGGAACGCTTCCGCAGAAGGTGCATAGAACATTCCGACATGAATAATGGCTTGAATTTTCAACCAAAATACACAACCTTCAATTTCGACACAGTAATGACTTTTGAAACTATTTTTATACGCTATAAAATCTTTATTGAACTTTATACGAAACTTTTCTGTGTGTTCAGAAGTCAGTTTGTCAATCGCTTCTTGTGAAACGTTTTGCTTGAAAAAAACATCATACAGATTTGTCCAACGCAATTTATTCAACACTTTTCCAATAGGAAGTGTATTCACTTTTACATGAAACCGTTGCAAATGTTCGTGTTCTTTCCAACCTAGTTTTTTGGTGCTGCGATAGGTATTTGCACTATGAAATGCGTACACATATTTCATGTCGTGTGCTTTCATAATTTCATACGCAAATTTTGCTAACGCATTGTGCAGGCCTTTTCGTTGATGATTGGGCAACGTATACGAATCGCAAGCATGTGCTACATAAATTTCCTCCGTATGAGTTTTGAATTTTTGAGGAACCGCGCCATAAAACGCCACAGGAATATCATCGCAATACGCAATGCTACAAATATAATTGACGCCTGTATATGACGTATTGTATTTGTTTTGCAGATACTTGAGCGAAACCTTCTTTTTAAAGACTTTCCAAAAGAGTTCTTTGATCGCGGGAAAATCGGAGTTGTCCACACGTTTGAGTTGATATATTTCTTTGTATGCGATCATTTTTTAAAAGTAAGAACCTTTTAATAAACAGGCTAATTGTTGTTCCATGGATATGTACGGATTCATGACAAATCGGTTCTTCCAAGCTTCGTTTTTTGTATCTTTTTTAGTATTGTAATCTACCAATAATAAACGTTCAAATCCGACTTCTTTGCAATAGTCTGCTACTTCTTGATTGTAATACCCAAATGGAAATGCAAATTCAGTAATTGGTTGTTTGCAAATGGTTTCAAGCTGTTTTTTACTGTTTAGAATTTCTTGTTTGGCTTCTGCGAGCGGAATATCTACCAAACTTGCGTGTGTTTCGCCGTGCGCGCCGATAGTAAACAACGGATTGTCTGCAATTTCTTTGATTTGCTGCGCGTTCATCAACATCCAATAGTCTTCGTATTTCTTTGGTGGCAAGGCTTTCCAATCGTCTTTAAAGATGTCATAGATCATTTTTAAAACGTCGTATGGCAATGCTTTCGCGACATTTTTCATGGAAATTCCATTCCAGATAAATTCATTCCGATCATTTTTATGATAGAGATTTCGCTCTAAAACAACTTCTTTTTTGTTGGTGTGATAGGAAACTAAATCAAGAAAATCTGCCCACAAATACGGTGCTTTTTCATGAATCGTCGTAATATAAAAACACGCAGGAACCTTGTATTTTTCTAAAATTGGAATGGCGTATTTGTAATTATTCAAATAACCATCATCAAACGTCAGTGCAATATTGAGCGTACCTTTTTTGAATTTTTTTGCATAGAAATCATCCAGCGAAATTACGTTGTAATGTGTGGTAATATGCTTGATAAATTCCTCAAAAAACGCTTTTGAAATAAACCGACTGTTGTAGTTGGTTTCGCCAACGGCGTCAATTCCGTGATACACCAAAATGCGTTCGCCATAACGATCTTTCAATAGCAATTTGCCAAAACCGAGTTTGAACAAAACCGTTTTGTACAGCAATCCTAGCCGATATTTGATACGCATCCAAAGCATAGTTTCTTGTATTTTAATTGCAATATAAAACTTCCTTTGTAAATAAGTTTAACATTGGAAGTTGTTTATCTTTTTTAGAATATTTAGAAAGCATCATAATTCAATGTTGTATATTTAAAATCAGAATCCAAAACATTAAAAAAATGAAATCTTCAAAATCGAATCTTCAAAAGTCAGGAAAAAAATCATCTGCAAAATTGATATTACATGTACTTTTCTTGACAGTCGTACTGTGCTGCCTAAGTTCGAATCATGCCATAGCGCAACAGCAGAAATGGGCATCTCAATATGTGCATTGGAACTTTGAAGATACCATAAAAGATGTTTGGAACGTCGACCAACAAGTGTGGATTGCAACTCCCAATTCTGCATCTTTTTGGCCGATACAATGGGATTGGGTTGATAGTGGTGGAGTTGGAGGTTATTTAGGGTTGCAAGAACAAAGTAACGGTTCAACAAACGTGCGATTTTCTCTTTGGAACGCCACAGCGTCGAAAGGCGCAAAGTGTCGAAAATTTGATGGTGAGGGTATTGGAGAGACTTGCGAATTAAGTATCAATATAGATACCACTAAATTTTACAGATACAGAGTTTGGCGTCTTGATACCGATAAAGATGGGCAATGGTGGGGAGGCTGGTTAATTGAAGCCAATGAACAAGGCGTTTTAAAAGAACACTTCATTGGAAAAATAAAAGTTCCGCTACAATACAGTAAAATTGATATACATTCCATTTCCAATTTCGTAGAATTTTTTGGACTAAACATTAGCCCATGTGACCAAGTTCCTTTATCGCTAGTAGGTTTTACGCCGCCAGCAGTGAATTATAAAGGAAAAGGTGCGTATAGTGCCTATTCTACCTATAAAGGAAGCACCAAAGCTTCGGGTAATATTTGTGCGAATGGAACAGAAAATGACGGCGCAATAGTCACTCCATTCAACTATAATTTTGGCTTTGCTAAAGGAGTTGCCGTGTTTCTTGGAGGAAAGAAAAATGAACAAAAAAAATCAAACATTCCTAAATCTCCAAAAGATATGCCAGATAACTAATGTTGTTTTAATTTATTTTTTTGACTGAATTTGATACAATTTCCAGCCTTCCGAATGTGTTTCTAGCACCTTCAGTTGATAATTTTGTGAGATGAATTCCCAGTTCAACATTGGATTTTTATCGTTCCATTGTGTTTGATAACGCGCAGGATCAAACAAAATTAAGTCGTTCCTTTGAAAATTTTCATAACGTTCTAAAAACATATTTTTAAAGTCAAAATTCAACCCGCGACCTTTCATTGCCAAATCTACATCAAAACTATACAAAGTTTTGCCTTCATACGGTTGAATCATCGTTGCCAATTCTTTTTCAATACGAGTTCGTTCAAAAATCTGCTTGAACGTGATGCTGAAAAAGAATATTTGCAAGGCTACAAAAAAGATTCCGATGGAAATAAAGAGTTGTCTTGTGTACTTAAATTGTATCAATCGTACAAAAGCGGGAAATAACAAAATTAAAATTAACGGAAATACCAAGCCAATAATACGCGGATTTTGAAATGGAATTCCTGCCAAAAACAAAATGTACAATCCGCTACAAATCAATAGTATTTTTTGATGAAATACTAAGAGCAATTTGTAATTTCTGATCGCAATCACACTTAAAATACTTCCCAAAAAGATAAATCCAGGATGAAAAAACACATACAAGGTGTAGATCAAATTCGGAAAGGAATAACGCGTGGTGCCATCTCCTGTAGTAAAACTAGATTTGAAAAAATTACGTATCGACCACGTTTGCAAAAACGGATTCGAAGTCGCTTCAAACAATGCGCCCCATTGAAAAATGATAAACGGAATGGAAACTATGAAACTTCCCAAAATTGCCATTAAAAGTTGCACAAACTGTTTTCGTTTCCACACCAAATACAACGCATACACAATCACGGGAAACGTGATAAATAACGAAGCATAACGCGTCATCAACGCACAAGTTGCAAAAATAAAAATAGGAGCGAGGTTGGTGTTTTTTTGATACGATTTAAAGAAAAAATAGAACGCTAATACGACAAAAACTAAAGTCAATGCGTCAGACATTACAATGAGTCCCATCTTCAATACAAACGGACAAAAAGTGGCAAAAATCAGCACATATAAAAAACGATGCTGCGCGTTTGGATATAAAAGTCGAATCGTTTTTAAAATATATACACAAGCAACAGAAAAGCTCAAACAACTGATAAATTGAAGTGCAAATGCGGTACTTCCAAAGAGAAAACCTAAAAAACCGCCCAAAACAGGATACAATACTGGCCAAAAATAATTTCCAGGATGCACGCCGTCCGTCACATATTCTTGAATCGCGTTCGCGTAGCGCAAATACTCATAGGAATCTTGTCCATACAAACCATCAAAACCTGCAATTCTCAAAACAATCATGAAAAGTAGTGGAATGCAAAAAAGCGTCAAGTGTTGGTAAAAAAAAGTTGTTAATTTAGAAGGTTTCAATATAGTTTTTGTTTTGCGTATCTAAATATAGTTGTTAAATTGGCGATCGTAAAAAATTAGGATTATTTTTTGCGCAATTACGCCAAAACCATGATCAACTCCAAAAAAGTTATTATTGTTCTTCCGGCATACAATGCTTCGGAAACCTTGCAAAAAACCTACAGCGAAATTCCATTCGATATTGTAGACGAAGTGGTATTGGTAGACGATCATAGTACAGACGAAACCTTACGTGTTGCCAAAGAGTTAGGTATTGAACACGTAGTGATTCACGATCAAAATAAAGGCTATGGAGCCAATCAGAAAAGTTGCTATAAGAAAGCATTATCGTTAGGAGCCGACATTGTAGTTATGTTGCATCCCGATTATCAATACACGCCAAAGTTAATTCATTCCATGGCGTATTTAATAGCAAATGACGTGTATCCTGTGGTAATGGGATCGCGAATTTTGGGAAAAGGTGCATTGCGCGGTGGCATGCCGATGTATAAATACATTGCGAATCGTTTTCTAACATTATTCCAAAATATTGTGATTAATCAGAAATTATCTGAATACCACACAGGATTCCGTGCTTTTTCCAAAGAAGTGTTGAATTCACTGGCGTTAGCGCATAATTCGGATGATTTTATTTTTGACAACCAAATGCTGTGTCAAATCTTTAATAAAGGCTATGAAATTGCCGAAATTACCTGTCCGACAACTTATTCTAGCGAAAGCTCGTCGATCAATTTTCAACGAAGTGTAACCTATGGTGTAGGTGTGTTGAAAGTGTCTGTTCAATATTTTTTGCATAAAAATAAAATAAAGTCATTTCAAATATTCAAATAGTCATTATATTAGTAAAAAAATTGCCCATTTTGAAAAAGCATAAAATCTTACTCTACAATCCGATAGCCGTCTTTTTTGACATGCCACTTGCCTTATTGGCGATTGGTTCCGTGTTGGATCCTGAAAAGTATGAAGTCATTATTGTGGATGGTCGCATTGACAAAAATCCGCTAGAAACCATTCAGTCACATATTGACGAAGCTTTGTGTTTTGGAACTACCGTATTGACGGGAAGACCGATAAAAGATGCTTTGTCTGTAACGCAAGCTGTCAAAAAAATGCGCCAAGATATTCCTGTTATTTGGGGCGGATGGCATACTTCTTTATTTCCAAAACAAACCTTGAAAGACGAAATTTGTATTGATGTAACGGCGCAAGGTCAAGGAGAAGATACGTTTAAGGAATTGGTAGAAGCGTATGCAACTACGGGAGATGTTTCTGGTGTAAAACGAATTTGTTACCGAAATGACGAAGGCGAAATTATAAAGAATCCGCCACGTGTTATAGTAGCGATGGACACTTTTGCAGATATCAATTACGAACTGATTGACGTTGAGAAGTACTTTGAAAAGAAAGGACGCAGACAATTGGATTATATTTCTTCGACAGGTTGCTATTTTAGATGTACGTTTTGTGCTGATCCGTTTGTGTATAATAGAAAATGGACCGCAATTTCACCTGAAATTATGGTGAACAAATTGGCAGCGTTGCACGAAAAATATCAATTTACTGATTTGAATTTGCAAGATGAAACCTATTTCACCTATCGTGATCGCGTGATCGAAATTTCGGAGCGTTTGATAGAAAAAGGCTTGAACATTACCTGGGCAGCAACCATGCGTGCCGATCAAGGTTCACGAATGTCGGTGGAAGATTTTAAAATCTGTGCCAAATCCGGATTGCGAAGATTGCTTATCGGAGTCGAATCTGGTTCACAAGAAATGATGAATTGGTTGAAAAAAGATATCAAAGTCGAACAAGTATACATGTGTGCCGAACGTTGCAAAGATTTAGGCATTGCGGTACAATTTCCGTTCATTGTTGGTTTCCCTGAAGAAACGGACGAAAGCATCCAAGAAACCGTCAAAGTTGCGCTGGATTTAAACAGTATGCACCCTAACTTTCATACGCCCATTTTTTACTTTAAACCGTATCCAGGAACGACGATCACAGACAATGTGGTAAAACAAGGATACAAACTTCCAGAAACTGTTCACGAGTGGTCTGATTTTGATTTTGTAGGATCGTCAGGACCTTGGGTGAGCGAGGAAAAGTATGCATTTTTTGAAAAGTTTAAGTTTTACATGAAGTTTGCCTATTCCAATCAAAAGTGGATTTACAAACCGTTGCAGTTAATTGCTAGATGGCGTTTGAAGCATGAATACTTTAACATGCCAGTAGAGAAGAAAATTGTAGATACGTTCTTTAAGAAACAACAATTGGCGTAATAGGATTTACGATTGTAGATTGTTTATTTTTTTGAAACGTCATTGCGAGGAGTTTACGACGTGGCAATCTGTTTATTTTAAAAATTACTTTTTGTTTGAAGCGCCAATAAATTCCTAACTGTCATTCAACATTGTCTAAATGAGACAAGAATCAACTTTAGTATTTCCAAGTACTTCTCGATATAATTTTTCTTCATTTCATTTCGAATACGCTCAATGTAAAACATTGCGAAAAACCACTCGAAGAGACGGCTTGAAGTTACATTTGAACTTGAAACACTAAACGTCAGATTGAGTGAAATTCTGAAAGAATTTTGTATCGAAATCTGCTTGATAAAAAGGCTTTTTCAAATTCCTACATTAACCAATTATTACATAAATAGCCTCTTCAATTTCCCAGCAATCTGCTCTGAAGTCAATTCTGCACCAGATTCATTAAAGTGGAAATCGTCGTAAAAAGATTCTGTGGTTTTTGGAAGTTGCAAGTCAATACACGGAACATTCTGTTGTGCACAAACGGTTTTTAAACGTTGGTTAAACAATTCCATTCCGCCATACAACGCTGTTGTGCTGTAAAAAGCTTCGTTGTTTTCAAATCCACTCGTAATCATCAATTCCTCGTATTGTGGTTCTAAATTTGGCTTCCACATCGTAGCTTGCGTAACAAAAACTAAGCGTATATTTTTCGATTTTGCCAGTTGAATCATCGTTTTGATATTTTCTTCATAACGCGCCAAACCTGCTGTTAAATCAGGCAACTCTTCTATAATTTTAGATTGCTTTTTTAACGCTCTGATGTCTAAAACTGTTTTTGTTAAATGGTCTTTGTGGTTAAAATAGAAGGCAATATTTGCTTTAGCACGTCCAGCCAATTTGTATAAAGTGAGTTGCTTATACCATGGCAAATGATCGTCAGGAACATGCTGAAACGCAAACTTTTTTAGGTGCAATTCTGGTAAATGCAAATAGCGATCTTTCGAAATTAAATACGCAACCAAATCATTCACACCTTGCATCACCAACACAGTTTTTGTGTCTTTTAAAGCAGGTTTTTCAAGAAGCTGCGCCAACTGCAATACATGATGATTGCTATTATTTCCAGGGCGTCCAAAATTTCCAACCCAATACTGATTGCCCAACTTTTTTTCGGTCAATGCGGGCCACGCTTTTTCTTGCGTAAGTGCAAAACATGCTGCGGTACTTCCGCCCAACACAATCATTTTATGTGAAGCATTTTCATAATCGGAAATAGAACGCGCACCCAAACCATCAAAAGAAACTTCTGAATCTTGTTGAATGCCAATAATTTCATCTTTATTAATTTCCCACGTAAAACTTGAATTTGGCGTATTTACATAATAATTACTCGGAACAACTTCCAATAATGACAATATGATTTCCGCAATAATCAATAAGACAAGTGTTGCTATTCCTGAGAAGGCTAGTTTTTTAAGGAATCGTTTTGAAAAAAGCTTCATGTTGATGTTTTTATATTATTTATTCGTCTTACCCATTTAATACATACCAAGAAAATGGCGAGTCTTTTTTACCTAAAATTTTATGCAAGATATTCTTTTTATAGCGATACCAAACATCAAAATTCTGTACTAGCTTTTCATTGTGATGATGATAATTTTCTATCATTTCGGGAACACCAAGAGCCGTATAATAGGCTTTAGTACGTTCTTTGGCTGCTTCAATTTCTTCTGTTTTGTAAAAAGGACTATCAATAATATGAATTTCTCCACCAATCGCTAAAAATGTAGCCAGTAGATAAATTAAACCTTCAAAATCTTCAAAATATTGAATAGCTCCGTTGAGCGTAATGATATCAAATTTCCGTTGAAAGTATTCAGAAACTTTGAAAATATCAGCATATACAAATCTCAGATTCTTTCTCTTGAAAACACGCGCAGCTTGTTCCAATTCTTCACGATTTACATCCAAACCTATGACTTCATGTTTAGTGTCAACTTCAGCAATTTTATTCGAAAACCAACCATTTCCACAACCAATAGTCAAAATATTCATGGGATCATTTTCTTCGGCTATATGTGTCAAAAAACGTTCTGTAGATTTCACGCGAAACGGCCATTCATCACGAGCTACATACGGTAATTTTCGAACTTCTGCATCAGTTAGAATACGCTTTTCTTTTTCGCGCACGGCAAGATAGGATTTAGAAAAACCAGCGTCTTCAGGTGTTAAATAATAGACGTCTTGTTGTTGCGTAATTCGACTAAAATCTAGCTTCATTTGTATAGTTTCATGGCAGTTTGAGCAAGTAAAGACTTGGTTTTAAGCTTAACAGATGCCAGCAAACTTTTGTCTTTTCCTTTGAGGATTTCTTTATTATAATTGACTTCATTGACAATTCTGCGCACAGCAAAATCGTAAAATTTCCGCGAATACGTACGTTTAAAATCAATTTGTCTATCTGTGGAAGTATCCCATTCTGGTTGTACAGTTATTTTGTCTTCAATTTCATTGTATAACGATGTTCCTTTGATCGGATACGCAACCGTAATCGTAAAATGTGTCGGATTTGCCGCTTTTAAATAGTCAATCGTTTCGTTGATGTCTTGTTCGTCTTCGCCAGGATAACCCACCATGATAAATGTGCCACTTTCCATTCCCAAGGCATTGGTTTTTTGAATCGCCGTTTTTACCACATCCACATCCACACGACGATCCATGGCGTCAATGATTTTTTGCGAACCACTTTCGGCACCAATCCATATTCGGAAACAACCAGCTTCTTTTAACAATTGCAACACATGATCGTTCAAACGTTCGGCACGTGTAATGCATTCAAACGGAATAATGGCATCTTGCTTGATCACTTCTTCATGAAAAAGTTCAAGCCATTTGTGACTTACCGTAAATACATCGTCCACAAACCAAATTCCATCAGGATTGTAGGTTTCTTTGAGCATTTTCAATTCGGCAGCGACCATATCTGGCGGACGTCTGCGGTAACTTTGTCCATACACCGCTGTGCTACACCATTTGCAGGTATACGGACAACCACGCTGCGTACTCACCGTCATGGAACTTTGTCCATGATGTGTTTTCCAGGCGTTCAAGTATTTCTCTACAGGAATCGCAGCTCGGTTTGGCAATGGCAGTTCTTTCAAACTTTTCATGCGCATGCGCGCAGGCGTTTTTGCAACTTCCCCATTTTCTAAGTATGCAATTCCGTGAATTTCACTCGTATTTGTGTCGTTTATAATGGCTTGATAGAGTTCTAAAGTCGTTTGTTCGCCTTCGCCAATAATTAAAAAATCGGCGCCTGTATTGAGGTAGTTTTCACAATTATACGTAATGTCTGGACCGCCCAAAATAATCTTTGGAAAACCATAGATTGCTTCTGTTTTTAGCAATTTTACCAATTCAATCACGTTGATTTTCGTCAACAAATTTGTGTAAATCGCAATCACTTTTGGTTGTTTCTCTTCAATAAAACGCAACTGATCTTGTTTTGAATAAAACGTAGAATCATACACATGATTTTCGACCTTATGTTCATTCAAATACGAAGAAATATACAGCAATCCCAACGGCGCATACGGACGCATGATGCTTTGTTCTTTCTCATCTTCAAAAAGATAGTATGTATGTGTGAGAAGGATGCTCATGGTCGCTTACGCTCTTTTTTTTGTTGATTCGTCAATTTGTTTTCGTAAATATAAAGATGTTTTGCTGACTTGTGAAATTTTAGATATGACTATATGCTTATTTAGAAAGTATACTAAGTAATTAATTTTTTTTCTCCAAAATAATCAAAAAATGATCGGCATATTTCGCCAAAGAGGCAGCCGTTAAAACGGAGTCTAAACCTTTGAAAATGTTGAGTATTGGGAACTTTGCCACAAACGATTGCTCTAAATACGAAGGCGGAATGGTGACGCCAATCGGTTTTACTTTTTTTGTAGTGAAAAATGTGTTCGCTGCCGCAGAAACGTCTTGTGGATTGTAGTACCAAGTGTTTACACCAACACCATCTACGTTCGCTACAATACTTTCGGTGGTATTTCTTCGATTAGCTTTCTTTTTATCACCTTTTAAGGTAAAATAGAAGCGTTCCCACAAACAATTTTTTGGCATGAGTACAATCGCTATTTTTCCGTTGGGAAGTAGTAGATCGTTCGCCGTTTTGAAAAATGTTTGCAATTGTTCGTATGACAAGCAATTAATTCCACCAAAATCTGAAAAAATAAAATCGAACTTTTTGTTGAAAGTTTCCGCCGTTAACGTATTGATGTCTTGCACGTTGAATTGTACATTTTCTGGATGCGATTTTGCATTGGCAACTTCAATCATTCCTGCGGAAATATCTGTGGCAATGACATCATGACCTCGTTTTGCAAATTCAATCGCATCTGCGCCAGTTCCGCAATTCAACTCTAAAATAGAAAGTTTTTTATCCTGTTGAATAATCGGATGTATATATTTGAAGACTAATTTTCGTTGCGCTTTTCCAATGTTGGAATACGTGAAAATATCGTCATACTGTGGTGCGGCTACATCAAAATCACTATGCATTGGTGTTTTCCATATTTTTAAGTTGCAACTTATCTATAAAAGCAGAAGGCACATAATATCCATATAAAACCATGGAACGCAATTCCGCTTTGGAAATTGAAAACGGGTTTTTAAAGAACTTTTTAAAGTTTTGCAAGGCTTGACTTTTGCGAAATTCTTTGTGAACGTAGCGTTGTAATTTCCGGTAAAATTGTGTGTTGTACGTTCCTTTAAATAGCATTGCCAAGTCGTCAGAATCTGTCCAGTTGGCTTTTAATTGCAAGTCATCTTTGACTTTATCGTAAAATTTAGTGCCTGGCAACGGATATGAAACCGACACACCAATATTATCTGGAACCAGTTCTTTAATCATGTTTATTGTTTTTTGAATGTCTTCTTTGGTTTCTTCCAAATAGCCAAACTGAATAAAGAAGGCAACACGTACATTTTTTTCTTTCAACAAACGCGTAGCTTCATAAATTTGTTCCACTTTTGTTTCTTTGTCCATCGCATCCAAAATAGCTTGCGAGCCACTTTCTGCGCCCACCCAAACTTCTTCCAATCCGCTTTCTGCCAAGGCTTCAATGGTGTCTTCTTTCAATAATAAATCTACGCGACTTTGTATGTAATACGCAATGGAAAGGTTTTCTTTTTTGAGTTCTTTGTTGAAATTTTGAACCCAATTTGGTTTTAAACCAAAAATATCATCACACATCCAAAAACGTGTAACATCGTACTTTTCTTTTAAATATTTAATGTGTTTGGTGATGTATTCAGGCGAATGCGAATTGTAACGATTTCCGTAAATCGGTTTTGCACACCAATTGCATTTAAACGGACAACCGCGTGTGGTTGCCATGTTCAGTGTAAATTCATTGCCGCCCGATTCCCAAATTTCGCGATACGGTTCAATATCAATCAAATCCCAAGCAGGCATGGGCAATTCGTCTAAATTGCGCAATACTGGATGTTTTGGATTTTTGATGATTTCGCCATCTTTTTCGAAAACCAATCCTTTAATCTGAGAAGCATCTTCATTATTGGACAAGGCATCTACCAATTCTTTCAACGAAATTTCACCTTCTCCTTGTATCACGAAATCTGCGCCCGCCGCCAAATACTTTTCATAATGATCGGTAGAATCTGAACTGCACACAATAATGTGACAATCTAAATTTTTGGCAATTTTAATCATTTCAAAAGCAGCTTCACGCATAGTAGTTAAGCACATTTTTGTCAGATAATTAAAGCCATCATCGTATAAAACAAATATGTTAGGTTTGTGTTCTTCTAAATACGGTTGAATGGTGGTTGGATCGTCTAACAAATTCGCGTCAAACACACCAACGGCGTATCCGTTTTCACGTAAATACGAAGCCGCATACAAGGTTCCGAGTGGCGGATATGGCGTTTGATTTTTCCATTGTTTCACATCAAACTTGTAATAATAGGAATGTGAAAAAACAATATCAAGCATGTTTTTTTGGGTATTTCAAATCGTATTGTTCTACAACTTCATTATAACGTTCTCTCAAACGTGTCGTAACTTTGTTTTGATAGTTTTGTGGATGATGTTTGGAGACATGTCTGGTAGATTTCATCGCAATGTCAAAATCTTCTTGTGCCAAATGCTTAAACTTTTTCATCCACTTTTTCATGGTCAATTTCTGTAAATAATGATCTAATTTTAATCCAACAGCACCATTAAAAACACGTTGAAGCAACTTAGAAAAACTCCCTTTTTCGGTCTCTCTAATCGTGCTTGTTTTCGCAGTAGGTTTATTAGGAAAATAAGGTGTTGCCCAAGAATTTGCTGCTATGAAATCTTCAAAAGTATCTTTTCCATATAACGGAATCAGTGTGGCAATTTCAGTCGCTGTAAATAAATTTTGTTCCGAAATTTCCAATTGATCTGTACTGATGAAATAATTCACACAAAAGTACTTTTTCGAATTTAGCAAAAACACTTTTTTATACAACACAAGCAATGTGCGAGCGATCCACAAACGATTCGGTTTGGTAATGATAAAAAAGTCAAAATCGCCTTCGTCATCGTAATATCCTTTAGACAATGCACCTGATAAAAACACACTTTTTACAAACGGAAACTTGGCTATTTTTCTAGAAACTTTTATTGCTTTTGGCATAATGTTTCGCGCCATTTCATTTCCTTTCAAGCGGCGTTCTATACGATCAGGATTGTTCACGTCAATATAAAAACCATCAAAATTAAAAATGATGCCTTTTTTCAATAGCAAATCAATTTCGCTATCAATTTCCTTTTGACTCGTATTTTGAGAAAACTGAAAAATTTCAGTTCTTGTCAACGGATACTTAAAAAGGGAAAAATATAATATGGTTTGTAAGGCAGTCACTTTTTTTTGTTTTCAAATCAAATGTACTCAAAAATAAACTTCTTTATGTGGGTATAAACAATAAAACTGTTATTGTTTATTATTTATTGTATTTCTTAATAAGTGTTAATTTTTAACTAATTTTTGACGTTATTTTGCAAGGTTTACTACTTTTATAACAATCAATCAATCAAAAAACGACTTATGAAATCTTTCCTATTGTTGTATATAGGGTTTTTGTGCGTTCCCTTTTTAGGAATTTCACAAGAAAAATCTACGACGATTTCCAAACGAATTTATACCACAGGCAGCGTACAAGGAGAAGCACCCAAAATTGATGGTTTGCTCGATGATGAAAGCTGGAATTCAGTGGAATGGGCAAGTGATTTTATTGAAAATCGCCCCGACGAAAATACACCGCCAACCGAGCAAACGAAGTTCAAAATTATGTACGACGCAAAGTTTTTATACATTGCTGTACGCGCTATTGACAAAGATCCTGATCAAATTGTAAAACGGTTGTCGCGCCGTGATGGTTTTGATGGCGATTGGGTAGAAATTAACATTGATAGTTATCACGATTTGCGTTCGGGTTTTTCGTTTACAGTTACTGCCGCAGGTGTAAAAGGAGATGAGTTTATCTCAAATAACGGGAACAATTGGGATGGAAGTTGGAATCCAATTTGGTACACAAAAACAAATGTTGACAGCGAAGGTTGGACGGCTGAAATGAAAATTCCGTTCAGTCAATTGCGCTTTGGAAAAAGTGAAGAGCAAATTTGGGGATTGCAAGTGCAGCGTCGTTTTTTTAGAAAAGAAGAACGTTCTACGTGGCAACGAATTCCATTAGATGCGCCAGGTTGGGTAAGTGAATTTGGTGAATTGCACGGTTTGAAAAATATCATTCCACAGAAACAACTTGAAATTCAACCTTACGTCGTGACACAATTTGATACGTATCCTGAAGAAAATGGAAATCCGTTTCGCGATGGTGACGATTTTACGTTAAATGGTGGATTGGACGGGAAAATTGGAGTTACTAATGATTTAACGTTGGACTTTACCATCAATCCTGATTTTGGGCAAGTGGAAGCCGATCCTGCGGCAATTGCGTTGGATGGTTTTCAGATTTTCTTCCGTGAACAACGACCATTTTTTGTAGAGAATAAAAATATATTTGATTATCAATTTGCCAACGGACAAGACAACGTGTTTTATTCACGACGCATTGGGCGAAATCCGCAAGGTTTCCCAAATACAGCTTCGCAAGAATTTGTAGATCAGCCACAAAATTCTACCATTATTGGTGCGGCAAAATTTAGTGGAAAAACCAAAAATGGTTGGTCAATTGGAGTTTTGGAAAGTGTGACAGGAAGAGAATTTGCTGAAATTGACAATAATGGAACGCGCAGAAGAGAACTCGTAGAACCGTTGACAAACTATTTTGTCGGTCGCTTGCAGAAAGATTTTAATGATCGAAATACATTTATTGGTGGAATTTTCACTGCGACCAATCGCCGATTAGAAGATAATTTGAATTTTTTGCACAGAGCTGCGTATACAGGCGGATTGGACTTTACGCACAATTGGAAAGACCGAACCTATTATGCAACAGGAAATTTTGTAACAAGTCATGTGCAAGGAAGCAAAGAAGCGATTGCAGCCACACAAAATTCGTTGACGCATTTGTTTCAGCGAGTAGATGCAGGTCATGTAAACGTAGATCCAAACCGAACTTCACTTACGGGAACAGGAGGAAAATTAGAATTTGGAAAAGCAGGAAGCGGAACCTGGCGTTTTGATACTGGTGTTATTTGGCGTTCGCCAGAATTGGAATTGAATGATGTTGGATTTTTACGTCAGGCAGATGAAATTCGTCAGTATGCAAACGTTCGCTACCAAACCACTAAATCTTTTGGAAACTTTAGAAGAATTTCAGGGCGATTTTCACAGTTTACCACTTATGATTTTGAAGGAAACTACAATCGAATTCAATATGAGGTCAATGGAAATTTACGCTTTTTAAACAACTGGTGGATTGATTTTGGCGGTGCGCACAAACCTCGAATTTTTATCAATACTTTTTTGCGTGGTGGACCGCGTTGGCGATATTCGGCTGAAAACTTTGGGTATGCTTTTTTTGGAACCGACGAACGTAAAAAGCTGCGTACAAGTTGGGGAATGGTGTATTCGCGTGCAAAGCAAAATAATTTTACCTTTTTTGAAGTCAGTGGCGATGTTACGTATCAACCGACCAATGCGATGCGAATTTCCATCAGTCCGCGATATAATAGCAATCCTAACAAAACGCAGTATGTGACAGAAGTTGATAACAATGGAGAAGCACGGTATATTTTAGGTGATATTGACAATCAGACCTTGAGTGCGGCCATTCGTTTCAATTATACGATCAATCCGAATTTGTCCATTCAGTATTACGGCGAACCGTTTGTGTCTGTCGGGCGTTACAAAGATTTAAAATATGTGACCAATTCTATTGCCGACAATTTAAACGATCGTTTCTATCAATATCAACCCAATGAAATTACCTTTGATGCTGCTTCCGATTCGTACATAATTGACGAAGATGCAGACGGCAATGTGAACTATTCTATCGGAAATCCTGATTTTGCTTTTGTGCAATTTCGTTCCAATTTGGTGTTGCGTTGGGAATACATTCCAGGTTCTGAACTCTTCTTAGTGTGGTCGCAAGGAACCACAGGTTTTGGAAACACGCGCGATCATGTATTGCAAAGTTTAGACAATCAAATCTTAGGACAACAACCTGAAAACATCTTCTTGATGAAGTTTACGTATCGGTTTGTGCTTTGATGCTTGCTGTTTATGAGTTTATGGGTTTATAAGTTTACTCGCTTTGCTTGGTGTTTAGAAATCTACTGTCTTAATGTTAAGTTAAGTAAGGTAAAACCGTATTTGGTTTATAATTCTTTACGTTATCTTAAATAATTAACCAAAAAATTCACATTATGATAAACAACATTTTAAAACTCGAAGGAGTTCAATTATTGAATAAAAAGGAGCAATCTATAATAAAAGGAGGATTCGAATGTCAATGTGATGGTCCTGAACCTCAGTACCCATATGAGACTGCTTGTTATGATACCTTTATTGGATGTTAACTTTTAAGCGAACTTCGGTTCGCTTTTCTTTTCCCCTATAATTTTCTTAAAGTGATATCTTATTGTTGCAAAGGAAAAGAACCCAAAACGTCTAATCGAGTGGTTTTCTATAGAAAATAGTATCGAGAATAGCTACGAATTTCAAAGCACTTCTCGATACAAATTTGTTGCACAAATTCACTCGAAGTGACGGTTTACTAAGTACAGAAAAGATTCCTTCGTCATTCTTCCTCGGCGCATTCAGAAAATACGTAAAGCCTTTTAAATACTAATATTTCTTTGTAAATTAAAGAAACATAAAACCCCGAAAATGACCGATATGGTTCAAAAACGGGGTTTTCTTTTTTCTCTAGCCATGAAAATACAAAGAATTTCTGATTTACAAACCCGTTTATCTCTTTTTTCGATATCTGAAAATTACACGCTGTTTTATGAGCGTTTTTTGCAAAGTGATTTAGGTAAGATTTATACAGCCATTCCTTGGGACGATTTGGTAGCCACTTTTAATATTAAGGAACACAAACTAGGTAGGAATATGCTTTTCAGTCCTAAAGGTCGTCTAGCTTTAATGTTTTTAAAACATTATGCTTGTTGTAGCGATAAACGTCTTTTAGAACAACTTAACAGTAATGTTGACTATCAGTTTTTTTGTGACATTTCTTTAGGTTTTAATCGGTTGACAAATTCTAAAATCGTGAGTCAAATACGATGTGAGTTAGCGGGCTGTTTGGATATTGAAGTCTTGGAAAAGTGTCTATACGTAAACTGGTCTGGTTATATAGAGAATCCTGATCAAGTCACTGTGGATGCTACTTGTTATGAGAGTGAACTGCGATATCCTACCAATCAAAAGCTACTATGGGAAGCTGTTCATTGGATGTACAATCAACTCCGCAAAAATGCTAAAGTAGTAGGGGTAAAAATGATACGCAGTAAATACTTGAAATGGAAACTACGTTATCATGGCTTTAGCAAGATGCGTCGTAAGTCCAAGTCCAAACGAAAATCACTGACACGGGCACTTTTATTGTTATTAAAGAAGTTTATCGACTTTGAAGCTCACTTACGTAAAAAGTACAACTTGCAAGCAAGTGTACAATACTATCGCAGAGTAGCCACCATCAAAAAAGCCTACCTCCAACAAGAACAGCACTTTAGAACAGGTGAAAAGATTAAAGACCGTATTGTAAGTATTGCAAAAGATTACCTGAGACCTATTGTTAGAGGAAAAGAAATCAAGCCTGTAGAATTTGGAGCAAAAGTCAATAAACTACAGATCGATGGAATTAGTTTTATAGAACACCTAAGTTTTAATGCTTTTAATGAGGGAACACGACTGCAAGCCACCATCTACAAAGCACAACAACTTACCCATAGAAAAACCAAGATTATTGGGGCAGATGCCATATATGCCACTAATAAGAATAGAAAATTTATCACAAAGCATCAGATCAAAACTGACTTTAAAAGAAAAGGGAAGCCGCCTAAAGACTATAAAGAGGAGCAAAAACTTAAGCGCCTAATCACAAAAGAAAGAGCTACACGATTGGAAGGTAGTTTTGGAAAAGAAAAAGAGCATTACCTTCTCAAAAAAATAAAAGCCAAAACAAAGCCCACGGAAACCTTGTGGATATTCTTTGGCATACATACCGCTAATGCTTTAGAAATCGGTAGAAGAATCTGCAAAAACCAACAAATAGCAGCATAAAATTTTAAAATAGCTTACCAAAACTATGGAATAGGTATGTCTTGTCGTTAACAAAATCAACCAAAAAGAACCTAAAAACGATTTAAAATGAAAATCCAAGAAATGAAATAGATCAAATCTTGGATTTTTATGTTTTAGCTAGCTTTAAGTGAGCTATTTTCTGAATGCGCCTTCCTCCTTGAACAGAATCAAACAAATCGTACATCCAAAATCATCAATCATAAATTGCCTAATGCGCTTCTAACCAGTTTTGTCCAATACCAATTTCTACGTCTAAAGGTACAGCGAGTTTAAAGGCTTTTTCCATTTCTTCTTTGATGATAGTTTTGATGGTTTCTAACTCGTCTTTGTGTGCATCAAACACCAATTCATCGTGTACTTGCAAGAGCATTTTCGATTGGAAACCTTCCGCTTCAAAACGATTGTAAATATTAATCATGGCAAGTTTTATAATATCTGCGGCACTTCCTTGAATTGGAGCATTTACCGCGTTTCGTTCTGCGGCACCGCGTACAATCGCATTTCTCGAATTGATATCTTTTAGATAACGACGTCTTCCTAAAACGGTTTCTACATAACCATTTTCACGAGCAAACGCTACTTGATTTGCCATGTATGCTTTTAATTTTGGATAGGTTTCATAGTACGTATCAATCAATTCTTTGGATTCACTTCGTGATAAAGAGGTTTGGTTGCTCAATCCAAACGCAGAAACTCCATAAATGATTCCGAAGTTGACGGTTTTGGCATTGCTTCGTTGTTCGCGAGTAACATCTTCTAAAGCAACATTGAAGACTCTTGAAGCTGTAGAAGCGTGAATATCTGCACCATCTTTAAACGATTGAATCATGGTGTCTTCTTCACTTAACGCCGCAATAATTCGCAATTCAATCTGAGAATAATCGGCAGCGAGTAATACGTAATTTTCATCTCTTGGCACAAACGCTTTTCGCACTTGGCGTCCGCGTTCTGTTCGGATTGGAATGTTTTGTAAATTCGGATTGTTAGAGCTCAATCTTCCCGTAGCCGCAACCGCTTGTGCATATACAGTATGGACTCTTTTTGTTTTCGGATTGATTTCATTTGGCAAGGCATCTACATACGTGCTTTGTAGCTTTCTGTATTGTCGCCACTCCAAAATATCTGCCACAATTTGATGATCTTTTGCTAAATAAGAAAGTACATCTTCCGCCGTAGAATATTGTCCTGTTTTGGTCTTTTTGGGTTTGTCTACCAACTTCAATTTATCAAACAAAATTGGACCGAGCTGCTTTGGTGAACCAATATTGAATTCTTCACCTGCGAGCTCATAAATTCCTTTTTCCAAACGCTCAATATCTATGGCTAAGTCTTTGGATAATCCACCTAAAAAGTCAGGATCGAGATTGATTCCTTCAATTTCCATCGCCGAAAGTACACTGACCAATGGAATTTCTACATCCGTGAATAATTTTGTCAAATGTCCGCTTTCCAATTCTTTGATAAAATGTTCCTTCAACTGATATGTAATGTCTGCATCTTCTACTGCATATTCTGTTTGTTGGTCGAGTGGAACTTCGCGCATCGACAATTGATTTTTCCCTTTCTTTCCAATCAATTCCACAATAGAAAGCGGTTGGTAATTCAAATAGGTTTCCGACAACACGTCCATGTTATGACGCATGTCTGGATTGATCAAATAATGCGCAATCATCGTGTCGAAAAGCTTCCCTTTTACAGGCATGTTGTAGTTAGACAAGACTTTGATGTCGTATTTTAAATTCTGTCCTACTTTTTCAATCGTAGTACTTTCAAAAAATGGACGGAATTCTTCTAAAATTTCTTTAGTTTCTGCTTGATCTTCTGGAAAAGCCACATAATATCCTTTGCCTTTTTCCCATGAAAATGCTACACCTACCAATTCTACCTCGAGTGCTTTTAAACCTGTAGTTTCGGTATCAAAACACACACTTTGCTGTTTTAGCAACTTTTGAAGCAACATTTTTCGCGACATTGGCGTGTTGGCTAATTGATAAAAATGATCGGTGTTTTGTATGGTTTGATAGCCAGATGCAGTTGTTTCCTCGCTGGTATTTCCGCTTCCTGGTGTTGCGAATAAGTCAAACTGTCCGTTTGGAGCTGCTTTTTTGGTCGTTTTTGAAGTCGTTGTGTTTGCTTCCGCAGAATTTTCTTTTGGCGATGCAAATGTTTTGATTAAGTTATCTAGTAAACGACGGAATTCCAATTCATTAAAAATTTCTTTGACGGCGTCCAAATCAGGATCACACATTTCAAAATTTTCTTCGTGAAATTCTACGGGAACATCCAACATGATGGTTGCCAGTTGCTTGGAAAGCAATCCTAGTTCGGCATTGGCTTCCACTTTCTCCTTCATCTTTCCTTTCAGCTCGTGTGTGTTTTCTAACAAACCTTCCATACTTCCATACGCGGCTAAAAACTTTTTGGCGGTTTTTTCTCCAACGCCAGGCAATCCAGGAATATTATCCACAGCATCGCCCATCATTCCTAAAAAGTCAATTACTTGTTCTGGGCGTTCTACTCCAAATTTTTCTTGTACTTCGGGAATTCCCCACGTTTCATAACCACCACCAAATCGCGGACGATACATAAAAATATTTTCTGAGACTAGCTGCGCAAAATCTTTATCTGGCGTGACCATAAATGTTTGATAGCCTTCTTTTTCCGCCTTTTTAGAAAGTGTTCCAATTATGTCATCAGCTTCATATCCAGTTTTTACAATAATTGGAATGTGCATGGCTTTCAGAATCTTTTCTATATACGGAATGGCAAGCGAGATGGGTTCTGGTGTTTCTTGTCGATTTGCTTTGTATTCTGGAAACACTTCCACACGGTCTACACTTCCACCACGATCAAAACAAACTGCCAAATGATCTGGTCGTTCGCGTTTAATCACGTCTAACAAAGAGTTTGTAAAACCCAAAATTGCGGAAGTGTCAAACCCTTTCGAGTTGATTCTAGGATTTTTTATAAAAGCATAATATCCTCTAAAAATAAGCGCGTATGCATCGAGTAAAAAAAGTCGTTTTTGGTCTGCCATGAATCGAAAATTTGATGGAAATTCAAATTTAAGAATATTACTAAGATTCTATGAGAAATTGACAAATTATTCCCGCAGAGTGAAAAAATCGTAGCTTTCTAAAGTCTAGCCATTAAAAATATTAAAATCACAATAAGACAAAAACTCTAATGTGAAACATTTTGTATGTCAGAGTTTTAGATTTTTTTGTGCATGCTTAAATCATCTAATTTAAGTTTATCTCTCTTTTGTTTCTGCCGAATTATACATTCATTTGATCATTATTAATATTAAAATCAAATTATTATGTTAGAAAAATTTAAAAAGTTTGAAGTTAAGAATTTACAATTAATTTCAGGCGGAGATCTTCCTGATGGTTGGTGGGGACAGTGTAATTCAGATGGAACTATTAGTGTTTACAACGCAAATGGAGATTTTGTTGCCAACTATCCAATGGATTTAGAATAGTATTTTTAAGAAGCCGTTTCAAAACTTATTGAAACGGCTTCTTTTAGTGTTTTTTATCGTCACAGATCAAAGGCTTTATGGAAATTCAAATATAGAACTCATCTTGATTTTACCTATTCCCTAAAAAATGGAATAAATTCGTCTATATTTTTGCTTTTTTTAAATGTATTGCTGCTATGACTTGCAAAAAGTGTCGCATTTGAACAAATTTCTTCTTATTTTCGGTTATATGAAAAGTCAAGATAAGTTCATTAAGAATATTCACTAGCATCTTGAATAAAAATAGGAATGGTTACATTTTAAGAGTAACACTTTCCAATAATTCACGGAATCGTCATATAACTTATTATTTTTTCTTTCTTCCTCATTGTACTTTCGAGTATTACTAATTTTAATTCAAATCTTATGAAAAAAAGAAATTTAAAATCACTACAACTCAAAAAAGTATCAATTTCTAATTTTGAGATTCCTAAAGGTGGAGCAAATCAAACAGGGTATGCGCCTTGTCAGTTTACGCCAACTTCTATATGTGACTTTTTTACCAATAGAGATGGTTGGTGTAAAGGAAATACATATCAATCAGAATGCGATCCGTGTTAAACACTTGGCATTGATCTTTATGCTTTTTAATTCCCTCTTTTTTTGGGGGGAATTATTCGCGCGTGGTTAAAATTCTACATTGATAAATGACATTTAAACGAGTATCACTTTCATAATAATTTGTTTCAAGAATTTTTTCAGGCTCTAGCTTTTCTTCATGACGAATTAAGCAATCACAATAGGCATCAAAATCTAAGTTTTTATATTGAGGTAAATCTTTGTTTTCTCCATATATTTCTTTAAAATCTCGAATACTTTCTGCATCCCACTTTTCTTCAGCAGGAATAAAAACTTCATCGTAATACAGTTTTACTAACTTTTTAGTATCTACTAAACCGTACGCATGATACATCATAGACACATTAAAATTGAAATATTCCCACGAATTTCCATGATAAATAGCTATAAAATCAGAATCTTTAGTGATGGTTAAGATGTGATCATTTTCTACATAATTGATAAGGTTGTTGTCTAAACTTTGTTTCAATTCCTTTACGCTAAGCATGTAGTGTTTTAAATTCAATTTGGATGTTTCTGTAGCATTTACAATTCTAAAAAGGCGATTTTGTATTGTAATTGCTGAACTGACATTATTAATTTTCACAGTTGACTTTTCCGAACCAGCTTGTATCACATCAAGAAGATCTTTATTTTCTTTAAGTATATTTTTGAGACTATCTTTATTAAAAGAATCTGGATAAAAAATATCCACTCTTTTTTCTGGGCTTGATAATTTACCTAAAGATGTCAGAATGTTTTCGCGTTCTTTTTCAAAATTAAAAGAAGGAGCACAACTTGTAAAAATTAAAAAAATGAAGACGCTACAAAACAAATAACTTTTCATAGACATAGTTGAAATATTAGTTACGGAATAAAGCTACAAATTTCTATGATAATTATATGTTAATTACGGTTTTTCTGTAAGTGGTTGCTAATTTCATTTTGTAGGTTTATTGGTTATTAACTTTTAAATTATATACTCATGAAGAGAAAAAACCTTAAATCGTTAATGCTTAATAAAAAGCCTATTTCTAATTTTAAAGCCGTTGAAGTAACTGGTGGAGCATCAGGTCATCAATCTTGCGGCGGACAAACATCTAGTTACCCTACATCGTTTAGAGAATGCCAATTTGATTAAAATTTCACTAGACAATTTAATATAGCGACTTCGGTTCGCTGCTCATTTTATTATAAGTGTTGTACTATTATGTTCATTTTCTTATATTTAAATATTATTAACTAGTAAATTTATATCATGAAAAAAAGAAATCTTAGATTGTTAAATCTTAACAAAAAGTCAATTTCAAATTTTAAAAATGAAGCATTAAAAGGAGGGATGTCTCGATCTCAATGTGATTCCGCATGTGGTAATTCCTGTACTCCAGCATTATGTAAAGCACAATAATCTGTAAGCGAACTTCGGTTCGCTTTTTTTTGCTTTAACGTTTTATATCTCTTAGAATATTTTGAGATAGTTTGCTAAATTTTGTGCTGTAGATGCATACAAATTCGTAATTTTGCGCCACTAAATACAAAGCGAAATGCAAAAGATCTCAATTGCCATTCATGGAGGCGCAGGAACTTTAGTCAAAGGAATGATGACGCCAACATTAGAAGCGCAATACAAAGCAGCACTACAAAAAGCGCTGGATGCAGGTTACAAATTACTAGAAGCAGGAAAATCTTCTGTAGAAGCGGTAGAAGAAGCTGTAAAATTATTGGAAGATTCACATTTATTCAACGCGGGCAAAGGAAGTGTGTTTACAGCAGAAGGAACCCATGAAATGGACGCAGCAATCATGGAAGGTAAACACCTGAATGCAGGTGCTGTTTCGTTAATTACGGGTATCAAAAACCCAGTGTCTTTAGCGCGTGATGTCATGGACAAAAGTGAACATGTATTCATGGCGGGTGAAGGTGCCATGTTTTTTGCAAAGATGCACAATTACGAATTGGAAGATCCATCGTACTTTTACGATGAACTTCGATACAATCAATGGCAAGAAATCAAAGATACGGATACGTTCCAGTTAGATCATTCGCTTAAAAAAGACTCAAAATTTGGAACTGTTGGCGCTGTTGCTTGCGATCAAGATGGAAATATTGCTGCGGCAACTTCAACAGGCGGAATGACCAACAAGCGTTTTGGTCGTGTAGGCGATTCTCCAATGATTGGTGCAGGAAACTATGCAAATAATGAAACCTGTGCAGTTTCTTGTACAGGAAGCGGCGAATATTTTATTCGTGGCGTGGTGGCGTATGATGTTTCTAGTTTGATGGAATTTAAAGAATATTCACTTGAAAAAGCAGCGAATACCGTAATTAACGAACGCATTTTAAAACTCGGTGGCGATGGCGGACTCATCGCAGTAGATGCACAAGGAAACATTGCCATGCCATTTAATACGGAAGGCATGTACAGAGCGTGTAAATCTTCAAATGGAGCAGAAGAAGTAGCTATTTATAAATAAAAAAGAAGGTTTAAACTTACAAAATGTATTGTTTTTACTACTTTTTAATTCTATTTTTTTTATAGATTAATATTATTAACCAAATATATTAAAAGCTATGTTAAAGAAAATTATGAACACCAGTGGAATTAGAAAGTTAAGTAAATCAGAACAAGACAAAATGAAATTTGGATGTCTGAGTAGGAGTCCTTATTTATGTGAAGATGTTAATTGCCCTGAAGGTGGAAGATGTGCTTTTGTAATCAAATCAGGTAGTATTATTATTTCAGGCACTATTCAAAATGGACAATGTGTTAGTTGTTAAATACGCTGCTAGACCATAAAAACACAAAAAATGAAAGCACTATTCTGTAGTGCTTTTGTTATTTTTAAGAGTGAATTCTATTAGAATATTTATTTTCCAAGGAATCGAATCAAACAATCTAAGAAATCCCCGACTTTGTAGTAATAAGTCTAAAACCGAAACGGTCTAAAAGATTCTCGCCTAGCGGGAACGAGTCTAAATAAATGGTGCTTCAATCGGCAATACCGTTACTTTTCTATTTTGAATATCAAACTGATCTCCATTAGACAATACATGAATCGTCATATTTGTCATTGTCATCGGAGTGCCTTCTTTCAGTACTTTTTCGTTGTTATGTGTTAGGGTTGCGCCATCAAAAACAATGACCATTCCAGAACCAATCACGGTGCAATCGTTTCCGTTTTTAATAATCATTCCCGTATCTTCTGCCAAGCCAATTCCGATCAAATTTGGAAATTTTGCCACTGCTTCCGACTGACGCCCAAAACGTCCTCTTCGAATAAAATGCGTGTCAATTACCAGCTCGGGAATCAAACTCAATCCTTTATACATGCGTACTGCACCTTTTATAAACGATTCAGAAGCACTTCCGCCAGCAATCATTTCGTTTGCCATTGCCATCGCTCCAGCACTGGTTCCTGCAATCACAAAACCTTCTTCGTTTCGATACCGTTCTGACATGATTGCGTGAATCGTAGTTCCGCCAATTTTATCCGCAATTTTAGACTGATCTCCGCCAGAAAACATAATGCAGTTTGCCGTTTGAATCAATTCAATCGCAGTTGCTTTTTCCGAATCTTCTTTACTTCGGATGTCCAACACCGTTACATCGGTACAACCCAAAGTAGCAAAAGCTGTCAAATAATTTTCGCCAACTTCAACAGGAATGCTGGAAGCCGTCGGAATCACCACAATTTTAGCATCCACACCACCAGCTTCTTTTACAACGTGAAACAAAATTCCATCGTCAATAAACTCTAGCGTGTACATTTCATCTTCTTCAATACCTTTATCTTCATTTCCTCCAATGGGAATCAATATTCCTTTGACCTGCTGCATGTTCTTGTGATTTTTGTGACTGCAAAAGTAAAATAATTTTCGGTGTCTTGCTCTTTTTTTAAAGTAATCTTAATTCAAGTAGATAGAATGCGTAAATGGACTCATTATCTGTGAAATTTTTCTATATTTATCACTGTACTTGTGATAAAACAAGTTGTTATGAACCAACCAAACTAAGATAACACATGGAAATAAGAAGTATAAACGCAATGCGCGGGCCTAATTATTGGTCTGTTAGAAGACATAAATTAATCGTAATGGTGCTCGATTTGCAAGAAATGGAAGAGTATCCAACGAATAAAGTAGACGGTTTTGGAGACCGACTCAAAGCAATGTTTCCTTCCATGTATTCGCATCGCTGTTCAGAAGGTTGCGAAGGTGGCTTTTTTATGCGTGTCGATGATGGTACTTGGATGGGACACGTCATTGAACATATTGCGTTAGAAATACAAACCTTGGCGGGAATGGACACTGGGTTTGGAAGAACGCGCGGTTATGGAGAAGAAGGTGTGTACAATGTCGTATTTTCTTATATGGAAGAAAAAGTAGGGCGTTTTGCGGCAAAATCAGCAGTAAGTATTTGTGAAGCCTTAATTTCAGGTTCAGCATACGATTTGGCAGCTGACATTCAAGAAATGCGCGAAATTCGTGAAGAAGCACGTTTAGGACCAAGTACAGGTTCTATTGTAGAAGAAGCGGCAAGCAGAGGCATTCCGTGGATTCGCTTGAACAAATATTCACTCTGTCAATTAGGATATGGTGCCAACCAAAAACGTATTCAGGCAACGGTAACTAGCGAAACGAGTAATATCGGTGTAGAAATTGCTTGCGATAAAGAAGATACTAAATACTTACTAGAACAAGCCGAAGTAGAAGTGCCGCGTGGTGATATCATTCGTCGCGAACGTAGTTTAGAAGGCGCCTGTCGTTATGTAGGCTATCCATTAGTAATAAAACCGATCAACGGAAATCACGGGCGTGGAATTACGGTGGATATCAATACGTATGAAGAAGCGTTGGTAGCTTTTAAAGCGGCGCAAGAAATCTCACGATCAGTCATTGTAGAAAAATACATTACAGGAGACGATTATCGTTTACTTGTGATCAATAACAAATTGGTGGCTGCGGCAAAACGTACACCTGCACATGTGGTTGGCGATGGAAAATCCACGATTCAAGAACTGATTGATGAGGTGAATAAAGATGAACGCAGAGGATATGGTCATGAAAAAGTATTGACGATGATCAAAGTAAACAATCTCACAGAAACCTTGATTGCTGCCAAAGGCTATACGTTGGAGACGGTCTTAGAAAAAGACGAAGTAATGTTATTAAAAGATACTGCCAATCTCAGTACAGGAGGAACAGCCGAAGATGTAACCGATATGGTACATCCAGCCAATGTATTTATGGCAGAACGTATTTCAAAAATTATCGACTTAGATATTTGTGGAATTGACGTGATGACTTCCGACATTAGCAAACCACTTTCAGAAACAGGTGGCGCTGTCTTAGAAGTAAATGCAGGTCCAGGATTCCGTATGCACTTAGCACCCACCGAAGGATTGCCAAGAAATGTTGCCGCTCCGGTAATTGATAAATTATTTCCGCCAGGATCAACCTCGCGAATTCCAATTGTGGCGATTACAGGAACCAATGGAAAAACCACCACGACACGTCTCATTGCACACATGGCAAAAATGAAAGGCTACAAAGTGGGATATACAACGAGTGATGGTGTGTACATTCAAAATAGATTGTTGATGACAGGTGATTGCACAGGTCCGTCAAGTACAGAATTTGTATTGAGAGATCCTACCGTAAATTTTGCCGTATTGGAATGCGCTCGTGGCGGATTGTTGCGCGCAGGGTTAGGATTTAAAAATTGTGATATTGGAATTGTCACGAATGTTGCTGCCGATCATTTAGGTTTGAAAGGAATTCATACCATAGAACAATTAGCCAAAGTAAAAGGCGTGATTCCAGAAACAGTATTGCCAGACGGAACAGCCATTTTAAATGCAGACGACGAATTAGTCTATGCTATGCGCAAAAATGTAGATTGCAATGTGGCGTTATTTTCGCTCGATGAAAACAATCCGCATATCAAAGCCATGCAAAAACGTGGTGGAATTTCGGCAATTTATGAAAACGGATACATTACCTTATGTAGAGGCGAATGGAAAATGCGCGTTATCAAAGCAGTCAATGTACCGTTAACGTTTGGTGGCAAAGCAACGTTTATGATTCAAAATGTATTGCCAGCGGTCATTACAGCGTATTTAAAAGGCTTTACCCTCGAAGACATGAAAGTGGCGTTGGAAACGTTTATTCCATCCGCATCACAAACGCCAGGACGATTGAATCTTTTCAAATTCAAAAACTTCCAAATTTTGGTCGATTATGCACACAATCCAGCAGGAATGCGCGCGTTGAAACAGTTTGTTGACAATTTGAATGCTTCTGTAAAAGTCGGAATCATCGCAGGAATTGGCGATCGACGCGTAGAAGATAACAACGAAATGGGTGCTTTGGCAGCAGAAATGTTTGATGAAGTCATTATTCGTCAAGACAAACGCTTACGCGGGAAAACGGAAGAGGAATTGATCAAGATGTTGGATGATGGAATTAAAATGCACGATCCTAACAAAAAAACAACCATCATTCCATCTGAAAGTGAAGCCATTATGCACGCCGTAAGAAATGCCCAAAAAGGCGCATTGATTGTGCTTTGCAGCGATGTGGTTCCTGATGCGTTAGACTTAGTCAAAAAACTAAAAGAAGAAGAATCAAACGAATTATACGATTTTACGCCTGACGACATTCCGAATTTGGGGTAAAACTATAGAAGCTGAATTCTAAAAAGTTTTTACAAACGCCATGCTGAACTTGATTCAGCATGGCGTTTGTAAAAACTTTCTAGACAGTTTTTTATGAACGCTGTAGAATGTTAAAATTCCTCTAAAGGCAAAACGTCTTCGCGGTATAAGAATTAAATTTGTTAAAAATACTTTAATGTTGCGATTCATTATTCCCATCTTTTTATTATTCATTCTAGAACTCTATACTTTCTTTTCCATTCGAACTTTAACCAGTAACAAATTTATTTTGATTGGTTTCTGGGTATTTATGGTTGCTGTGTATGCTGTTTTTTTTTACCAAATGAGCATTACACAACGCGCTGGACGCTTTAGTTTGAGTACAGGATATGCCATTGCTTTGTTGCTTACGCTCACAGTTCCTAAATTATTCATACTCGCTATTTTATTTATAGAAGATATTTTACGATTCTTCACAGGGTTGTTCAATTATTTTCAGCATAGTGGAATGACGGTTTCGGAAGCGTTGCCAGGCAGAAGAAAATTTATCAGTCAAATCGCACTCGGAATTGCCGCGCTTCCTTTTGCAGGATTTTTATACGGTGTTTTTAAAGGAAGGTATGATTTCAGAGTGATCAAGCATACGATGTTTTTTGACGACTTACCAGCGGCGTTTGACGGTTATACACTTACGCAAATTTCAGACATCCACGCTGGAAGTTTTGACAATAAAGAAAAAGTAGAATACGCGGTTGATCTCATCAACAAACAACAAAGTGATGTCATTTTATTTACTGGCGATATTGTCAATGCTGTGGCGGAAGAAATGCATCCTTGGATAGATACCTTTAAACGCATGAAAGCGAAAGACGGTTTGTATTCTGTGTTGGGAAATCACGATTATGGGTTTTATGCGTACGATACGAAAGCAGAAATTGAAGAAAATCACAAAAAAATAGAAAAAGTACATGAGGCTATTGGTTTTAATTTATTGTTGAACGATAAAAAAACCATTGAACGCAACGGAGAAAAACTAAATATTTTAGGTGTTGAAAATTGGGGTGCTTCTGGTCATTTTCCAAAAAAAGGAAGCTTACGAAAAGCGGCACAAAATGTTGAAGATGGAGAATTTAATGTGTTGCTGTCGCATGATCCTTCTCACTTTGATTATAAGGAAATGGAAATTCGCAAACGCGAAAAAGAAGATCCGAATGTCATTACCGACGAACCGAATATCATAAATTTTGAAAAGAAAATTCAATTGACACTAGCAGGTCACACACACGGAATGCAATTTGGGATAGAAATTCCGTTTTTAAATTTTAAATGGAGTCCTGTAAAATATAGATATCCACGTTGGGCAGGTTTGTATGAAGAAGCCGGAAAATACTTGCATGTCAACCGCGGATTTGGCGTATTGGCGTTTCCTGGACGCGTCGGAATTTGGCCAGAAATTACCGTAATCGAATTGAAAAAACGCGAGAAAGTGGCATAATCGCAAGAAAATAGTACATTTGTAACAGCGAATTATTAATTTTTCAGTTAAAAACATAGTAATTCCATAAAAATAAAAACATTTGCTTATGTCTAAGTTTGGTGACTTAATTAGTGCAAATATTCCAATTCTGCTCGATTTTTATACAGAATGGAATGAGCAATCCAAAGCAATGCACGCTGTGTTACGTGATGTAGCGGCAGCCCTTGGCGACAAAGCCAAAGTGATTAAAATAGACGTGGATAAAAATAAAGAATTAGCAGAGGCACTGCGCGTTAAAGGACTTCCAACTTTGATGATCTACAAAGGTGGAGAAATGGTGTGGAGACAAAGCGGAGAGCAAGATGCCAATACTTTAATCGGATTGATTTCCGAACACGTTTAAATCGTTATTCGTTCAAACGTATAGCCTTGTTCATGGAAGTGTTGCAGCACTTTCGGAAGTGTGTATTTCAATTTTTCAAAGGCTTTTAAACTATCGTGAAATACCACGATACTTCCCGTTTCTGTATTTTCTAATACATTAGAGAGACATTTTTCAGGTGATAAATCGGTATCAAAATCACCACTCAACACATCCCACATGATAATTTTATAATCTAACTTTTGAAGTCTTTTACAAAGTTGAGGAGTTAGTTTTCCATACGGTGGACGGAATAGTTTTGGGTTCACTTCCGTAGATTTTTTCAAGTGTTTCTGGATGGTTTCTTCTGCTTGAATTGTGTTTGAAATGTACTGCACTTTTGAAACTTTCCAGCCATTGACATGCTGTTGTGTATGATTGCCAATCGTATGACCTTCATTGACGAGTTGTTCAAATATTTTGGGATGTTTCTGAATATTATCGCCAATACAAAAAAAGGTAGCTTTTGCATTGTATTGTGAAAGCTGCTCCAAAACCCAAGGCGTCACTTCAGGAATTGGTCCATCATCAAAGGTAAGGAAGAGTTGTTTTTTTTCAACCGAAAACTCCCAAATGAGCGCTGGAAATAACCATGTTACAAATTTGGGAGTTTTGGCTGTGTACAGTTTCATACGAGTAGATTTTGTTGACTACTCATATTCACTAAAGAGCGGTCCAAATTTTTCAGCATACGTATTGAAAACTTCCATTTCTTGTTCTAGAAGTTTGGTTTGATCGTTGATTTCTAAGAGCTGAATTAAGCTTTTATACTTTTCTAGGTTATAGAAAATGTCTTCAAGATCAGCATATTGTTGAGAAATAGGTGTTTGCTTGTGATAGTCTAAATATTCAAGATATTTTGTGCGAACTAAGTTATACTGTTCTGTTGCTTTTTCAATTTTTCCAATTTTAAAATAACCGTCAATAAAAGGTTCGTTTAATCCGTAAAAATCAAAATATTTCACGGGCATTTTTTCAAATATCAAATCAATTACGTTTTCTGCTTTTTCATTTTCTCCCTCTATAATTAGTTGTTCTACTAATTTTGCAAGATTCAATCGGTACGAAATACTTTGACGGCGTGTTTGCGGATCGTGATATATATCATCGCTTCCAGAATTTCCCCAATCCCATTTCATGACGTTTTTATACATGAGCTTCGAATTTACTTGTCCCATGTCCAATTCGTCTGGTGTTTCTGTTTTCACAGGAATTAATTTGTACACCAAGCCGTCAAGTTGTAAATAATCTTTCATCCAAATGTACTCGGCTTTGTCAAAACTTCCACCTGTAAAATAAATAGGGCGTTTCCAGTCGTTTTGATTCAAAATATCGAGCATCATCAAGTTGTTTTTGTAGATGGCAGATTTTGGCAATTCAATCTCAATATAGTCTACAATTTTATCATGATCTTTGGGATCGACATACATTTTTGCATTTTCTTTATTGACAGGAACGCGTATTTTATTCACAGGATAATAGACAACATTACGTTGGCTGTCTGGAATTTCATAATCAGGTCTTTGATATACATTGTCAATTAAATAGCCATATTTTGATTCCTTTCTGTCACTCAATACCCAATCCATAAAACGGTCCAATTCCCAAACGGTACTGTCAGCAACCGCAGGATGTTCTTCATATTTCAGGTAATTTCGAGTTCCGTGTTTGTATTTGTCGTGTGTCATCTCGGAAGGAACCGCTTCGCTTTCATACGCTTTGCGTTTCATTTGATCAATATACCAATCTGTTCCAAGGAGACTTGTATTAATGGTTCGCACATCAGTTCGGTAACCTTCAATATCTTGTGCATACCAAAGTGCAAAGGTGTCATTGTCACCAATGGTAAAAATCATGGCACCTACATCTTCTTGAATAGAATTTAAGTACGCTTTTGCCGTAGATTGTGCTGTATAACGGTTGGATCTGTCGTGATCGTCCCAGTTTTGACTAGCCATTAATACAGGAACTGCCAACAATGCAACTACCGTAATGAATCCTGCAACGGCAGTTCGGTTGGCTACATACGATCGTACGCTGTCATAGAGTGCATAGACTCCATATCCAATCCACATGGCAAATACGTAAAAGGAACCGACGAGTGCATAATCTCGTTCTCGTGGTTCAAAAGGGCGTTCGTTTAAGTATATTTTTAAGGCTAATCCTGTAAACATGAAGAAAACAAACAGTACCCAAAATTGTTTTTGTCCGCGTGTTAGTAAAAATACAAATCCGAAAATTCCAAAAAGTAATGGTAAGAAATAATAGGTGTTTCGGGCTTTGTTATTTAGTACATCCGATGGAAGATTGTCTTGTGATTTCCCAAGATGTATTTCGTCAATAAGCTTAATTCCGCTAATCCAATTTCCGTGATTGTCTAGTTTTCCTTGAATATCATCTTGTCTTCCAACAAAGTTCCACATGAAATAACGCCAGTACATGTATCCCATTTGGTAATAAATCATATAGTCAAGGTTGTCTAGTAATGAAGGCGGCTTCACATTGATTAAGTCTCCGTATTCTCTGACAATTTTTATAAATCTTTCAGGAGAAACCAACCCTTGGTCAACATTTGCTTTGAGTGTATCCACCAATTGTACCGCGCGTTTGTCAAAGCTGTATCTTGGATTGATGTCAAAATCGAGTATTCCCGTAAATTCCATGTAGTTTTCTGCATGTTCGGAACTCCACATTCGTGGTAAAAATCCTCTATGATTGCTATCAGAATTTTGTTTGGCACCTTTCCACTGATTGACAATTACATATTTTCCAAGCGTATAATCGCGTTCGTATTTTGGTTTGTCGTCTATATATGGTTGTTCTGCATCCAATCCGCCATAAATATCTGTATACATTGGTCCGTACAACAAACGCGTTTCTGGATATTGTTCTAAGTTGTAATATGCTAATAATGAACGCGCATCCGACGGGTTATTTTCATTGATCACTGTATTTGCGTTTGCACGAATCGGAATCATCAACCATGTTGAAAATCCAATCAACACAAATACCGTACATAAAATGATCGTATTTATGATAGGTAAATTTTTCTTTCGTGTATAATTCAATCCGTAATAAAAAGCACCGATTACTAAGATGGCAGCAATGATTGAGCCCGAATTGAATGGCATTCCAAACGTATTTACAAAGAAAACTTCCAAGTATCCAAATAAGCGCAACGCATTTGGTAATAATAATTTGAAGATAAATAGTAAAACTCCTACCGAAATTACATTTGCAATAATGAAGTTTTTAATCGTAACTACTTTGTAATTTTTGAAAAAGTAAATCATTCCAATCGCAGGAATGGTCAATAATCCCATAAAGTGAACTCCAAAAGATAGTCCTACGATTAATGAAATTAAAATGAGCCATTTATTTCCGCGTGGTGTGTGCATTTCGTCTGCCCAACGCAAAGCCAACCAAAACATAAGCGACATAATGCAAATTGCCATTGCGTATACTTCTGCTTCAACCGCACTGAACCAAAAACTATCTGAAAATGTAAATGCTAACGAACCTACCAATCCACTTCCCAATACTGCGATTTTCTTTCCCATTGTAAATTCGGTAGCCGTTTCATCATTACTTTTCTTTAGCAACGCCATTTTGCGGACTAAATTTGTAATGGACCAAAACATAAATAATATGGTAAATGCGCTAGAGAATACCGAAAGATAATTCACCATTTTGGCAACCTGTTCTGGAGCAGAAGCAAATGTGGCAAAAATGGCACCCATCATTTGGTAAAAAGGGGCTCCTGGCGGATGTCCAATTTGAAGCTTAGCGGAAGTTGCAATGTACTCGGCACAATCCCAATAACTTGCGGTAGGTTCAACCGTTAAGCTAAATGTAATAAGTGCTATAAGAAAAACCACCCATCCTAAGATCGTGTTCCATTTATTAAAGTTCAGAGAAGTCATGTAATTTCTTTTAATAAGACTAACGGCGAATTTAAGAATTTATCACATAAGACTGGTATTTTTTTGGAAAACGTTAAGAATCATTTTCTTCTGTTTATATACTGTACTATGAATTCTACTAGATGAAATTCGCCAATAATCAAATCGGTAGGTATTGACATTATTATTATGGCTCATTTCATGAAAATAAATGAAAAAAATATTTGCACTTGTCAAAGTTTGTTTTAAATTTGCAACCGCATTACAGCATTGGCCCATGGTGTAACTGGCAACACGTCTGGTTTTGGTCCAGAAGAGTCTAGGTTCGAGCCCTAGTGGGCCAACGAAAAGCTTCTTTCAAATGGAAAGGAGCTTTTTTCTTTTTAGGGTTTTTTGATTTACAAAGTTAGGGCGAGAAGTTTATATCGAGCCTGCTGAGATAAGCCCTAGTGGGCCAACGAAAAGCTTCTTTCAAATGGAAAGGAGCTTTTTCTTTTTAAGGTTTTTTTGATTTACAAAGTTTTTCTAATTACCTATTGAAGTTGAAGTGAACTATGAATAAAAATAACTTTTTCGTAGTTTCAGAACACATACTCTTTTAAAAGTTCACTTACAGCATTCTTAAAATCCTGTTAAAGCTCATTTTTTTATGTGTTAATAGTGCTTTTTCAAAACCTTTTCACGACCTTTTCTGTTTAATTTTTGGTTATCTTTGTAAAACAAACTCAAAGCAAAATAGTGTGTTTCAGTCAATTAAAGAGCTTCAATTTGTTAAAATTTTATGAATTACCTAATTCATAAACAATTGTATATCAGTATTATAAATTAATTTAATGTTAATATTAATATATGAATATGCAATTTTAATAGTATTACTATTATATTTGCGTTCGTGAATATTAAAAAATGAAAATTCGTTGCATTTATTATGTATTCAAAAACGTAGTAAGTGAACGCTTTTAAGATATAAACTATGGCAAACACTCAATTAACACCTTGGCAACGATTTGTTGGCTTGATTCAACTGGAGAAAAGAGATATTTTTCAGATTCTCTATTATGCCATTTTCGCAGGAATTGTGGCGTTATCATTGCCGCTAGGAATTCAGTCAATTATCAACTTAATTCAAGGAGCGCAAGTATCTACTTCTTGGGTAGTGTTGGTAATTTTAGTGACTTTAGGTGTAGTGTTTACTGGCGCATTACAACTCATGCAATTGCGAATTATAGAAACGATTCAGCAACGTATTTTTATGCGTGCTTCATTTGAGTTGAGTTATCGCTTTCCTAAAATTAGAATGGACGAGCTGCGCAATTATTATCCGCCAGAACTCGCCAACCGATTTTTTGATACATTGACCATTCAAAAAGGATTGTCAAAAATATTAATAGATGTTCCGTCTGCATTGTTGCAAATTTTATTTGCGCTGATTCTACTTTCATTTTACCATCCGTTTTTTATCATTTTTGGAGTCTTGCTGGTAGCACTCATATATATTGTCTTTAAATACACGGCAAAAAGAGGATTACAAACCAGTTTGGAAGAATCGAAAAATAAATATAAAGTCGCACATTGGATTCAAGAAGTTGCTCGAACGATGGTAAGTTTCAAACTTTCAGGAAATACCAGTTTAGCACTCAAAAAAAATGATGTGTTGGTGGAAAAATATTTGAAAGCGCGCGAAAGTCATTTCCGCGTGTTGGTATTGCAATTCATACAAATGATTTCCTTTAAAGTGTTAGTAACAGCTTCCTTATTATTAATTGGTGGCGCTTTGGTGCTGAATCAAGAAATGAATATTGGTCAGTTTGTCGCGGCAGAAATCATCATTTTATTAGTAATTGGTTCTGTTGAAAAATTGATTGTTGGATTGGAATCTTTTTATGATGTGTTAACTTCTATAGAAAAATTAGGGCAAGTTGTTGATAAAGGATTAGAAGCACAAGAAGGAGAAACGCCTGATTTTACAGAAGAAATGGTGATTGAGCTTGACAAAACTTCTTATAAGGTTTTTGGGAGAGAAAAGCCAATTTTACATAATGTCTCTTTTAAAATTCTGCCAAAAAGTAGAATCTTAATTCAGGGTGAAAGCGGTTCTGGAAAATCAAGTTTATTACGAATGATTGCTGGTGTAATTGCGCCAACTTCGGGAAGTATTTATATCAACTCTTTCTCGATTTCCAGTTTGTTTTTAAATCATTACCGTACACACTTAGGATTGTCACTTTCAGAAGAAACACCTTTTGAAGGAACCGTACGGGAAAATCTTGCGTTTGGAAATGAAGACGTATCTGATGAGCGTATTTTTTGGGCATTAGAAAAAGTAGGTTTGACACAATTTATCAAAGAACAATCACAAGGATTACAGACAATTTTACATCCGGAAGGAAAACAAATTTCATATAATATTTCTAAGAAAATAGTATTGGCAAGAGCCATTATTAAAAATCCAAAAGTGCTCATCCTTGAAGATCCACTAGATCAATTTAATACGCAAGAAAGCAATGAAATTATCGACTTTTTAACGGATCCGTCAAATCCGTGGGCATTAATTGTAGTGAGCAGCAACGAACGTTGGAAAACACATTGCGGAGAACGAATAACATTGGTTAAAGGAGAAATTAAAAATACATAAGACATGCTAAATATCACAAACAATAAGTTAAACAAAAAGGTGAAGCTGACGCAGTATTCATCCGGGAAGCTTGTCTTTAATAAAAAATATTACAAGCAATTAAATCGGTTTTTATTTGTGTTTGCGGTCATTGTCATCATCGTGCTGTTTTTGCCATGGACGCAGAATATTACAGGACAAGGGCAAGTAACAACTTTACAACCCGATCATCGTCCGCAAACGATTCAATCGCAAATTCCAGGACGAATTGAACAATGGTATGTGCGAGAAGGTGACTCTGTTCATAAAGGAGATACTATTCTTAAAATATCGGAAGTAAAAAGTGAATATTTTGACGATCGTTTGGTGGAAAGAACTGGTGATCAAATCAAAGCGAAATCTTCTTCTGTTGTCGCCTACAAAGGTAAAATTGATGCACTAGCGCGTCAAGTAACAGCTTTATTGAGAGAAAGAGACCTCAAACTAGAGCAAACCCAAAACAAACTATTGCAAGCGCGTCTCAAAATTAAAGGCGATAGTATTGATGTGGAAGCAGCACGCATCAACAAAAGGATTGCACAAACACAATTTGACCGTGTAGTTACCTTAGAAGCTGAAGGTTTGGCAGCGACCAAAGATGTAGAAGAAAAGCGTTTAAAACTTCAAGAAACTGAAGCGAAATTAATTTCACTTGAAAATAAATACTTAGCCAATAAAAACGATATCATCAATGCGCAAATAGAATTATCGAGAACGCAAGCTTCGTATGCAGATAAAATTTCCAAAGCGCAAAGTGATCGCTATACCGCACAATCAAGTCAGTTTGATACAGAAGCTCAGGTTACAAAATTGCAAACGGATTATACAAATTATAAAGAACGAAGCGATTTGTTATACATTCTGGCGCCGCAAGATGGATTTATCAACAAAGCCATCATAGGCGGAATTGGAGAAACCTTTAAAGAAGGTGAAAAACTGGTAAGCATTATGCCGTCTAATTACGATTTGGCAGTAGAAACCTTTGTGCGACCTATTGATTTGCCATTGCTTCATATTGGGGAAAAAGTACGTGTGCAATTTGATGGTTGGCCTGCAATTGTTTTTAGCGGATGGCCCAATATTTCCTACGGAACGTACGGTGCTAAAGTAGTCGCTATTGAAAACTTTATCAGCGATAATGGAAAATACAGAATATTATTAGCGCCAGATGAAACCGATCATGAATGGCCAGAAGCAATTCGTGTAGGTTCAGGTGCAAGAACCATTGCATTACTGGAAGATGTGCCAATTTGGTTTGAGTTGTGGCGACAGTTAAATAGTTTTCCGCCTAACTTTTATCAGCCAGACGATAAAACTGCAGGTAAAGATTCTAAAGATAAGAAGTAATAGCTATGAGATACATTTTTCTTTTTCTTGTACTTCTTTTCAGTGGAAAGGTTGCTGCTCAAATAGACAATCCGTTAGATTCTATCATGTCTTTGGATGAATATTTAGGATATGTAAAAACCTACCATCCTATTGTAAAGCAGGCAAATTTAATCATCAGTGAAAGCGAAGCAAAGCTCTTAAAATCGCGTGGTGCTTTTGATCCGAAATTGGAAGTGGATTACGATCGGAAAAAATTCAAAAACACAGAATATTACGATAAACTCAATGCCACATTCAAAATTCCGACTTGGTATGGTGTGGAATTCAAAGCAAATTTTGAAGAAAACACAGGAGAGTTTTTAAACCCAGAATTTTCTGTACCGACAGACGGACTGTATAGTGCGGGCGTTTCGGTGTCGTTAGCAAGAGGTTTTTTGATGAATGAACGCATGGCGATGCTCAAACAAGCAAAACTATTTACACAACAAGCACAAGCAGATCAACAATTATTGGTCAACGAAATTTTGTATGAAGCCTCAATTACGTATTTCAAATGGTTAAAAACATTTCGAAATCGTCAAGTATTTGAGTCGTTTCTATCCAATGCACAATTGCGTTTTGATGGAATTAAAAGAAGTTACCAAGCTGGCGAAAAAGCGGCAATTGATACCTTGGAAGCGCGTTTAACACTCAATACACGAAAACTCGATCTGGAAAAAGCGCGCATCAAATACATCAAAACGTCGTTAGAACTTTCTAACTTTTTATGGTTAAATAATGACACGCCTGTAGAATTGCGTCCGTCGATTCAACCCGATACAGAAACGGTAAACCGAATTGACGAAGTATTGAATGTTACCGGATTTGATAATGAAGATTTTGATGTAGAAGCGCATCCAAAAATTCAGTCGTTAAACCTAAAATATGAAAGCTTAGTGCTCAATCGGCGTTTGAAACAGAACAACCTATTGCCACAAATTGATTTACAGTACAACTTTTTAAGTCAAACACCTGATGAAGCAGGAACCTTCAATACGCAAAATTACAAAGCTGGATTAAACATCAGTTTTCCATTATTTTTGAGGAAAGAACGCGGAGATTTGCGTTTGGCAAAATTAAAACTACAAGATGTAGATTTTGAACGTACGACCACGCGGGTAAATCTGAAAAACAAAATAGATGCCGTTACACAAGAAATTGAGTCGTATCAAATACAAAATCAGCTCACAGAAGAATTGGTAGAAGATTATGAAGTAATGTTGAGAGCAGAAGAGCGAAAATTTTTCTTGGGAGAAAGTTCGTTGTTCTTAGTCAATTCGCGAGAGGCAAAATTGATAGAAAATTTACTTAAAGCCATTGAGTTGGAAAATAAATACTTTAAAACCAAAGCGAGTTTATTTAACATTATGGCGAATACGTTGTAAGGCTTCATATTGTAAAAATTGCAAACAAAAATCCCAGTCGCACCACTGGGATTTTTTAATTTCACTAGTGTCGTAATGATACGATATAGCTTTTTACTGATAATTAAGAAAATGCTCAAGTAATCAATCAGGACATAACTCTGTTGGAGAATCCGCGCATATAGTTTTCGGTTTTGATTTTGGTCCGCAACACAATTCGCAAATAGTAGCAAAAGTAACGTCGGTGCCTCCAGTAATTGATTCTAATCCTGTTAAAGCAGAAATGCTCAATTTTTTTAATGTTAATTGTTTTGTGTGATTTGTTTTTCGCATGGTCAAATATTTTTATGATTCAGTATAAAAGTATTATAAGTTTTAAGGAAAAACGATGTGATTTTGATTGGATTTCGTGCAATTTATAAATTGCACGGCGATTTTATGATCTTTCAAGTTGTCGCATAAAATCGGAAGGTTTGATTCCTGTTTTTCTTTTAAATGCTCTGGTAAATGATTGTGAATTGTTAAAACCTACCTCAAGGGCAATGGCTTGAAAAGTATACAAACGAAAATGTGTGTCAGATTGAATTTTATGGATGGCATAATCAATTCGTAAATCGTTTAAATACGCGGCAAACTTTTTGTTTTTGTAAGTATTGATAACCTTGGAAAGGTAAGCGGAATTTGTTTTAAATTGCTTCGATAAGCTCGTCAATGTAATGTCTGATTTGATGTACGCATGCTTTGTTTCAAAAGTATACAGCGAGGAAAGTATTTGCTCAATAATATCATCGGCCAAGCCAATTTTTTGAACTTCTGCTTCATCAATTTTAACAGGTTTCTTTGGAGATTTTTGTGCTTTTTCATGATTTTTCACAAACTCCTGAAAACGTTTTTTAATTTGTCGTTGTTTGATGTAAAACGCAGTCAGCACGAAGATAAAAATAATGCCAACGATCAAAGCTATAATTTTAAATGTTGCATGCTTTTTATCTTTTTGATTCAATGCTTTATTTAATGCTTTCTGTTTCTCCAGAAGTTCCCTGCGATCAAATGTTTTTTTAATCTTATCGCTCAATGTCAAATAATCTTCCTTGTGAATATTATAAGCGTATAATGCTTTTTCAATATATTTTACGGCATTCGTTTTGTCATTGACTTTTTTATAATACTTATACAAAGCGTCGTATGATTCCATTAAATTCGAGGAAAAATTATAGGGATATTTTGTAAAAACTGAATCTACTTTTTTATAATATGAAATTGCTTTTTTCTCTTGTTGTAATACCTCGTATGCTTTTGCGGAGTAAAAAAAACCATTCATAACCGTGTATTTTTGAATATCTTGATCCAAAGAATCAATAGCATTTTTTATGGATACAATTGCTTTTTGATACTTTTCTTCATGAAAAGAAATAATTCCTGCATACACTTTAAAAGATTTCACATATCCTTTATTAAGTCTCCGAGCTAAATTATACCCTGCGGTATTATATTTTTTAGCGGAATCTAAAACACGGGTTTCTGTATAAATATCGGCTAGCGCTAAATGTGTACGTAAAAAATCATGTTCATCTCTCTCCGAACTTTTCAATTCATACACATAACATTCTTTAAAAAGTAACAAGGCCTCTTCATACAATTCTAGATGTCTTTTTAAAATTCCAATATTATGTTTATTTACATATATCAATTCCTCATTATTATTTACTTCGGCATATTCAATAGCTTTTAAATGATTTTCTAAGGCTTCCTTGTAACTGCCTTTTTCAGATAAAATAGCTCCTTTATATGTATAAAAAATAGCAGGATATTGTACATTTTTCAAATCTTTACTAATCTCAGCACCTTTATCATAATAGATAAAACTTTTCCTAAAATTATGATCGTTAGCAAAGCCTAGTAATTCATAACCTTTTACCATTTCCAAACGTTCATTGGTTTTAGTAGCTTTTGCAATATAAGTTTTGGCATATATTAATCTACGTGTAGAATCTTTTCGATCAGTATTAAAAGCAGCTCGCAACTCTTTGTAGGATTTGGATGCTAATGAATCAGGAATGGTAAACTCAAAATTTTCCTGCGCAAAAGGAACAGCACAGTATAAAATAAACAGCGAGAAGGGTACTCTATTTTTCAACAGACTTGTGAAATAGTTACATATAAAATTATATATCATTTTGGTAGTACATTAAATGTATCGCTTGAGTTTAAATATAGTATTTTTTTTACTTAAAAATCGCCATAAACCTGCGCAATTCATAAATCGTAGCATATATGACAATTCATAAATTGATTAGTGCAATTCATAAAAAGAAAAATGCAATACTTTTTTTATCGTCAATACGAAACTACTTTTATCCTGTTGCAACACTTCACTTACGCTGCATAAACCAAAAAGCTGTAGGCTGAAATTGAGGAGATATTCAGAAAATCCTAGGTTCTACACAGAACAAAAGAGTATGAATCACAAAAATTCAGTTATTATGAAAATAAGGCAAATAAAATTACTACTAATCTCACTATTGCTCATTGGCTTACATTCGTGTTCTAATGAAGAAACTTTAGATAGTGAAAACGACCCAATCGTATCAGGTCAACTAGATGTAAGTAAACAATCTGAAGTACATCAAGGACTGTTTGAGTATGCGCGACTCATGTCTCTCGCAATTCAAAAACACGATAATATGAACGAATTACTGCAAACAGAAACATTGCGCTTAGAAAGACGTGGGTATTACGAGCAGGAATTCTTTGTGGGAATGCAAGGAGAATCAGAAATGAAAGGGTTTTCAGGAAAATCACTCAATCAAATCTTAGCAACTGTTGACGATGCAAAATCAGAGGTGAATATTAAGGAGTTTTTAAATATCAATCCTGGGATGTCGGTACTACTTGCAGGAGATATAAGTACAGATGTGTTTTCTAATCGCGTCTATGTAGATAATAACTTTGACGATCAAGATTCAATGGAAGTGGTGCATTACTATGAAAACGGAATCATGTATACGGAACCATTATTTGTAGAACGTTATAAAAAATCATTTGTGGTACGTACAAGTGAAGTATACATGGGCGTAAAGACAAGTCCGCTAAGTAAGGTTGAAGAAAAGAGTGCTTCGGTACTATTTACGTATGACGATGGAAGATCGGTGATTGTCAATGCCGGATTTATTGAAACGCCAAATTCCAAACTGTATGACGATGACGATATATATGATCCAGGATCAGGACCTTATGAAGGACCAGATGATCCATTAATTGATGATGGGAATACAAACCCTGGAAACCCTGGCGGCGGCGGAAATCCTTGTACTGCAACATGTGAACGCGACTGTGTAAATGGAACAGAAAACCTTTGGCGTTTAAGAACAACAAATGATTATGACCACCAATTTCTTGGAGGAAAAGGAGAATGGTTCTTTATAATTATATGGGCAAATGACGCTAATTATACAATACAAAACGGTACTGTGGTAACCACTGGGTCACCATTAAGTTATTTGCGTACAGGAGAAATAAAAGTAAAAGATGATAATTCTTGGCATACTCCGAATTTTAGTTCCATCATTTGGAATCCAAACGAAAGTCCTACCAATCCAAACCCAGATGGAGATCGAATGAAGGTAATTTGTTTTGAGTCAGATGGCGGAAGTGCTAGAAACTTTCAATCAACATTGAGTTTTAAAGTATTTGGGGCGAATTTGTCAATACCAATCAACTTTACGATTAATAATGGAGATGATTTCATTGGAGAATACATTGTTGACTATTGTCAAGATATTAGTTATAACGGATTTATATATCACCCAGCGGCAGTAGTTGATATACAACACAATGAGCGATAAATAGAAAGTAAATAGAGGAATTATAAAGTACAATATAAGTCAACATTATGGCAAATACGTAGTAAGGCTTTTAATATTGAACTCATTGTAAAAATTGCTACAGCAAAAATCCCAGTCGCGAAACTGGGATTTTTTAGTTCATAATAATCGGTAAAAAATGTATGAAGTTTAACAACCTTCTAAAGTGTACATACACATATCTGGCGGATTGGTTTTTGTTGGAAGTCCACAATTATTTAAAGTTCGGGCTCCTGACATTCCTTTAATTTCCGCTAAGTTTGACACAGTAGCAATGCTTAGTTTTTTTAATTTCAATTCTTTTTTCTTTGTTTTACGCATAGTCAAATGATTTATAATTTGTTGTAAATGTATTATATGTTTTACGTAAAATCCTTGTGTTTTCTAGTGTCATAGATGCAATTTATAAATTGCATGCATTTATTTGGTGCGAAGGGATAGTTGATACCTTATGATTTCATACTTTCTAGTTGTGTAATAAAATCAGATGGTTTAATTCCAGTCTTGCGCTTAAAAGCTCTTGCAAAAGATTGTGAATTATTAAAGCCAACTTCTAACGCAATCGCTTTAATCGTGTACAAACGAAATTGTTTATCCGTTTGAATCTTTTCAATAGCATGCTCAATCCGTAAATCGTTCAAATATTCAGCAAACTTTTTATTCTTATAGGTATTCACCACTTTTGAAAGGTATGCAGAATTCGTTTTGAAACGTTTGGATAAATTCGGTAAAGTATTGTCTGATTCTATAAATAATTTCTTTGACTCAAAATCATCCAAAGCGGCTAAAATCTGATCAATCACTTCTTTCGCTAATCCAATTTTTTTGACATCTTCCGTATCAATATTTGCAGCCTTTTTAGGAGTCCTGACCGTTTGTTCGTGTTGTTGCACAAACTCTTTAAAGCGTTTTTTAATTTGTCTTTGTTTGGCATAAAAAGCAAGCAATACAATCATAAAAATGCACAGCACTAACAAGGAAACACGTTTCAAAACACTGTAGCTTTTATCCTTTTGATTCAAAGCTTTGTTAAGTTCTTTTTGTTTTTGTAGTAACTTTCGACGGTCAAAAGTTTTTATAATTTTATTACTTAAGGTTCTATAATCTTTTTTATTAAGATTGGAAGTGACTAATGCTTTCTCTATATAAAGCATTTCGTTTTTCTTATCATTAACAGATCTATAATAATTATAAAGTGATTTATAAGTATTCATTATGGTAGATGAAATATGATGCGGATGTTCGGTAAATACAGAATCTACTTTTTTATAATACACAATGGCTTTAGCGGGTTTTTGTAATGAATCATAAGATTTTGCAACGTGAAAAAAGCTATTCATTATGATTAATTTTTCGCGAGAATGCTGTAATGAATCCATCGCGGTATTGATCTGTTGAATCGCTTGTGCATATTTTCCTTGGTGATAAAAAATAATTCCTTTATTCAACAAAAAAAGATTTTTTAGGTCAGTAAAATTTTGTTGTAACGCAATTTGATATCCTTTTGTATTGTATTTAATGGCAGAATCTAACACTTTTGTTTCAATGTAAATTTCAGCAATTGAAAAATGAGAAAGTGCAAAATCAAGTTCTTTTCGGTTTTCATTATTCAATTCATACCTATAACATTCTTTGAAAATTTCTAAGGCTTCATCATACAATTCTAAGTATTTCTTGAGAAGTCCAATATTATGTTTATTAACATACACCAACTCTATATTGTCATTCTTATCTGCATATTCCAACGCTTTTAAGTGGTTTTCCATGGCTTTTGCATACTTTCCATCAGTTGACAAAACAGCACCTTTAAAGGTGTACAACATGGCAGGGTAGCGTTTGTGTTTCAAATCTTTACTCAGCGCAATAGCTTTGTCATAATACACAAAGCTTCTGGGATAATCTTTCGCGTAAGCAAATGCCAATAACTCATACCCTCTAGTCATTTCTAAAGTATCTTTGGCTTTGTTAGCCTTCGCGAAATAGGTGTTGGCATATATCAAGCGCCCAATAGAATCTTTTTTATCAGAGGCAAAAGCAGTAATTAACGCTTCATAGGTTTTAGATTGTAAAGAATCAGGAATTGTAAACTCAGAAATCTCCTGCGCAAAAGAAATAGCACATGAAAAAATAAAAATGGAGGAAAGTAACACATTTCTCCATAAAAAAGAAAGGTGTTCGTGTATTGTAATAATAATCATTTCTGGTAATGTTAGTATAATCGGCTCTAATATATACAATAGTAGCTTTTTTTATAAAAATGTTACGGTAAATTCATGTTAAGATTCGCAAAAAACCAACTACTACCAATTTATAAATTGATAGTGGCAATTCATAAATAGCAAAATAGAACACTTTTTTAAACGCAAATACCCTCATACTTTTGAACCGTTGCAACACTATACGAACACAAACTAAAACATACTGTGCGTATAAAAAAAATGGAGTCAATCAGAAAATCCAGTGTTCTACATGACACAAAAGAGTATGAAAAACACAAAACGAATTATTATGAAAATAAAACACATAAAAATACTATTTCTATCATTGCTCATTGTGGGCTTGCATTCCTGTTCTAAAGACGAAGCCTTTGACAACGAGAGCGATCCGTTAGCCACAGATACTATTGATGTAAGTAAACAATCTACATCACATCAAGCTTTATTTGAATATGCGCGATTAATGTCAATTGCCATTCAAAAACACGATAACATGAACACATTGTTGCAAGAAGAAGCATTAAAATTAGAAAAGCGAGGCTACTACGAGCAAGAATTTTTTGTGGGAATGCAAGGGAAATCAGAAATGAAAGACTTTTCTGGGAAATCATTAAATGATGTCTTAGCCAATATTGATGATGCAAAATCTAACGTCAACATTAAAGAGTTTTTAAATGTCAATCCTGGAATGTCTGTATTGCTTGCAGGTGATAGAAACACGCCTGTATTTTCCAATCGTGTATATGTAGACAATAATTTTGATGACCAAAATCCAATGGAAGTTGTTCACTACTATGAGAATGGCGTGATGCATACCGAATTATTATCGGTGGAGCGTTATGAAAAATCATTTGTAGTGCGAAATAGTGAAGTATACCAAGGTGTAACAACGAGCGGATTGGACAAATCAGACAAAGCAAGTTCAATATTATTTACCTATGACGACGGACGATCGGTAGTCGTAAACGCAGGATCTATAGAAACACCAAATGCAAAATTATATGCAGATGGAGGACCAAGCATAGGAGGAGTAGAGCCTGGTGATGACGGAGGCAATAATGGAGGTTATACTGGCGGAGGAACTACTGGTGGTGGAACTACCGGTGGCGGAACCAATCCACCATGTACAGCAACCTGCGAACGTGATTGTGAAAATGGAACGGAAAACCTGTGGCGTTTCAGAACAACAGACGATTACGACGGTTTCTTAGCAGGAAAAGGAGAATGGTTCTTTGTAATTATATGGGCAGATGGAGCTAATTATACCATGCAAAATGGCGCGGTGGTAACAAGTGGTTCGTCATTGAGTTACATACGCACAGGTCAAATCAAAAAAGTAACTGATGACAACACTTGGTTTTATCCGAATTTTAGCTCCATCATTTGGAATCCAACAGCAGGACCTTCCAATCCACAGCCAGATGGAAACCGTATGAAAGTGGTGTGTTTTGAATCTGATGGAGGAAGCGAGAAGAATTTTGAAACAAAATTAAGCTTCAAAGTATTTGAAACAGTTTCTGTGGAGTTGCCAATCAAATTTAAAATTGACAACGGAGACGATCTTATTGGAGAATACCTCGTAGAATACTGTCACGATATCGGTTCAAACGGATTTATGTATCATCCAGCTGCTGCCGTTGATGTACAACATAACGAAAGATAAACAGAAGTTTCTTTGGGTTTTTTAGGGTAAAACTGTTCGATGCGTCTTGCGACAATTCGAGCAGTTTTTTTGTATAATCTAACAATCTAACAATCTAACAAATCCACAAAAAAATCAAATCTTAAACGTAATCACAGGTCGCAACGAATGATTCACTAAATCTTCACTAATACTTCCATTAAAAAAATGAGCCAAACCTTGTCTTCCATGTGTGCTCATTCCAATCAAATCGGCATCAATAGCCCGCGAAAAATTCAAAATTCCAGTTTCAATCTTTGTGTCATTATAAATATGTAATTCGTGATCAGCTAAATCTTCAAAACCTTCAATAAAAGCATCCATCTTTTTCTGAGCAACATCTGTCGTCACAAAACGATTCGGAGTATTTACAAACAACAAATGCAATTTTGCGTTAAAACTATTGGCAAAATCAACCGCTTGTTCAAACACTAACTTTTGATCATCTCCAAAATCAGAAGCAAACACAAAATGATCCACCTTAAAATCGGGAATATCATTTTTAATCACCAATACAGGTGCGTCTGCCGTACGGACTACTTTTTCGGTGTTCGATCCAATAAACATCTCTTTCAAACCAGAAGCACCACTTGAACCCATCACTACCAAATCAATTTCATGTTGGCGGATGGCTTGTGTAATTCCATCAAACGCTTTATCTCTTTCCACGGTAATCTCCACATTAATTCCTTCCATAAAATCTTGTTCCATGGTTTTTTCAAAACGCTCGTGTGCTATTTTCATAAATAACAACTGCTCAGGAACATTCAAATTACTGTCGCCAGACAAAAGGTGTGACGGCATTTCTAACATGTGCATCAAGTAAATCGTAGCATCATTTTGTCTTGCTAAGGAAGCCGCTACTCTAAGCGCGTATTCAGCTTGTTCTGAAAAATCGGTTGGAAGGAGAATTTTCTTCATTATGGTTATAATTTTAAGATATGGGGAAAGTTACAAATAAAAACCTTTGGTTGAATAGTTTTTAAGATTAGAAAAAATGTGTATATTTGCACCGTTATACGAAGAAAAGACTAAAAATGAGGGGACATAAGTCCCCTCTTTTCATACTAAAAATGTTTAAACAAAAAGTTACAAATTTATTACAAGAAGTGTTAGAAGAAGAGTCTTCATTATTCCTAATTTCGAAAGAAATAAAGCAAGGAAACAAGATTGTAATTGTGATTGACGGTGATAATGGTGTAACTTTGAGTGATTGCATGAAAGTAAGTCGTCATATTGAGCATAACCTTGATAGAGAGGAAGAAGACTTCTCCTTAGAAGTATATTCTGCTGGGATATCAGAAGGAATTACACACATTCGTCAATACAAAAAAAATGTGGGTAGAAAATTAGAAGTCATCACAGACGATCAAAAAGAAGTACATGGTACTTTAGTAGCTGTGGATGACGAAAAAATTAAACTTCAATGGAAAGCGCGTGAGCCAAAACCCATTGGAAAAGGTAAAATCACGGTTCAAAAAGAACAAGAAATACCTTATAAAAATATTATAAAAGCTAAAGTTATGGTAACATTTTAATTAAAGACATGTCATGGAGAATATAGCATTGATTGAGTCGCTTTCAGAGTTTAAGGACGACAAGTTAATAGATCGTGTAACGCTAATGGCGATATTAGAAGATGTTTTTAGAAATGCATTAAAAAAGAAATTTGGGTCCGATGATAATTTTGATATCATTATCAACCCTGACAAAGGCGATTTAGAAATTTGGAGAAACCGAATTGTAGTAGCAGATGGAGAAGTAGAAGATCCAAATCAAGAAATCGAATTAATAGAAGCACGAAAAATTGAGCCTGACTTTGAAGTTGGGGAAGATGTATCTGAAGAAGTAAAATTAGTAGACTTAGGAAGAAGAGCAATCTTAGCATTGCGTCAAAACCTAATCTCAAAAATACATGAACACGATAATACAACGATCTATAAACAATTTAAAGATTTAGTAGGAGACATTTATACGGCAGAAGTACATCATATCAGACACAGAGCCGTAATTTTGTTAGATGATGAAGGAAATGAAATCGTGTTGCCAAAAGAAAATCAAATTCCATCTGACTTTTTCCGCAAAGGAGAAAATGTACGAGGAATCATTGATAGAGTAGACTTAAAAGGAAATAAGCCTATGATTATCATGTCGAGAACGGCACCAGAATTCTTGGAAAAACTATTTGAACAAGAAATTCCTGAAGTTTTTGACGGATTAATTACCGTGAAAAAAGTAGTAAGAATCCCTGGTGAAAAAGCAAAAGTAGCTGTTGATTCTTATGACGATAGAATAGATCCTGTGGGTGCATGTGTGGGAATGAAAGGTTCTCGTATCCATGGAATCGTAAGAGAATTAGGGAACGAAAATATAGATGTAATCAATTACACAACAAACTTACAACTATACATAACACGTGCCCTAAGTCCCGCAAGAGTGAGTTCGTTAAAAATTAACGAAGAAACTAAGCGTGTAGAAGTGTTCTTAAAACCTGAAGAAGTTTCAAAAGCCATTGGAAAAGGTGGTTTCAACATTCGACTCGCAGGACAACTTACAGGATATGAAATTGATGTATATCGTGAAGGTGTTGAAGAAGATGTAGAATTAACCGAATTCTCTGATGAAATTGAAGGTTGGGTAATAGAAGAATTTAAGAAAATTGGTTTAGATACTGCCAAAAGTGTCTTAGATCAAGAATTAGACTTCCTCGTAAAACAAACAGATTTAGAGGAAGAAACTGTGGGGGAAGTAATTAGAATTCTAAAAGAAGAATTTGAAGATTAATAAAAAGCAGTTTTTTATTTAAAAAGAGGGTAAAATTTAAAATAGCTTATGGCTGAACAAAAACAAATAAGGCTTAGTAAAGTACTACGCGAATTAAATATTTCGATCGATAGAGCTGTCGACTTCTTAATGCAGAAGGGTTTCTCTGTGGAAAAAAGACCGACGACCAAAATATCGCAAGAAGTATACAATGTGCTCTTAGATGGTTTTCAGACCGACAAGAGTAAAAAAGTAGCTTCCAAAGAGCTTGGCGAAGAAAAAAGGAAGGAGAAAGAAGCATTGCGAGAACAACTTGTAAAAGAACAAGAAGAAGCGCAGCGTTTACGTGAAGAGCGTGAAAAAGTAGTGCGTGCTAAAGCAAACTTATCTGGACCGAAAACGGTTGGAAAAATAGATCTAAACCCTCAAAAAGATCCATCGTCTTCAGAAAAGAAAGAAGCAGCACCAGTATCAAATACCGCTGAACAAAAAGCTCCAGAAACGCCAAAGCAACCAGTGCAAAAAACTACTGAGAAAGAAGCCGCTCCTCAAAAAGAAGAAAAGCCACAAAGGTCAGAAACCATTTCAAACAGACCAAAATTCTCAAAACCAAAGCAGGTTCAAAAAACGGAACAAAAACCAAAAGCTATAGAAAAGCCTGTAGCTAAGGAGCAAAAGGAGCAAAAGGAGCAAAAGGAAGAAACTGCACCAACACCTGAAAAGAAAGTAATTGAAACGAAATATCAAAAACTTTCAGGACCGAAAATGACAGGTCAAAAAATTGACTTGACGCAGTTCAATAAAGCAAAAAAGAAGAAAGAAGATTCTAAAAAAGAATCGGACGCTGATAAAAGAAAAAAACGCAAACGTATTTCTAAATCTGGACCTGGCGGAAACAACAACAACCGTCAAGGGCAAGGAGGAAATAATAGATTTGGAGGCAACAAAGGTGGAGGAAATCGTGGTGGAAACCGAAGAGGTGGAAACCGTAAACCGCCAGTAGTAAAAGTGGAGCCTACAGAAGAAGAAGTACAAAAACAAGTGCGTGAAACGCTTGAAAAACTTCAAGGGAAAAGTAGCAAATCCAAAGGAGCCAAATACCGTAGAGACAAGCGTGATATCCGTAGACAAAAAACGGAGGAAGAAATTGAGCAACAAGCAGCAGATAGTAAAATACTGAAAGCAACAGAATTTGTAACTGTTGGAGAACTTGCAACCATGATGGATGTAGGAATCAACGATATCATTTCTAAATGTATGATGCTTGGAATCATGGTAACCATGAACCAACGTCTAGATGCAGATACGCTAACGATTGTTGCAGAAGAATTCGGATTTACGGTAGACTTTGTAGCTGCTGATATTGAAGAAGCCATTCAAGAAGAAGAAGATGCACCAGAAGATTTATCGCCTAGAGCACCGATAGTAACGGTAATGGGACACGTAGATCATGGTAAAACTTCTTTGCTTGACTACATTCGTAAAGAAAATGTAATTGCTGGAGAATCTGGAGGAATTACACAGCATATTGGAGCGTATGGAGTACAACTCGACAGTGGTCAACGAATCACATTCTTAGATACGCCTGGTCACGAAGCCTTTACGGCGATGCGTGCACGTGGTGCGCAAGTAACGGATATTGCAATTATTGTAATTGCTGCCGATGATGATGTAATGCCACAAACAAAAGAAGCAATCAGTCACGCACAAGCGGCTGGAGTTCCTATTGTATTTGCCATTAACAAAATTGATAGACCAACAGCAAATCCAGAGAAAATCAAGGAAAAACTTGCTGCAATGAATCTATTGGTAGAAGATTGGGGAGGAAAAATCCAATCGCATGACATCTCGGCAAAAACTGGATTGGGTGTTACGGAATTACTAGAAAAAGTATTGCTAGAAGCAGAATTATTAGAGCTTCAAGCAAATCCTGATAAAAATGCAGTTGGTACAGTGGTAGAAGCATTCCTTGACAAAGGTCGTGGATATGTATCAACCATTTTAGTCCAAAGCGGAACGCTAAAAATTGGCGACTATCTCTTAGCAGGAAAGCATAGCGGTAAAGTAAAAGCAATGTTTGACGAGCGTGGAAAGAAAGTCAAAGCAGCCAATCCGTCAACACCAGTTTCGGTACTTGGTTTAGATGGAGCGCCGCAAGCAGGTGATAAGTTCAATGTATTTGAAGACGAAAAAGATGCCAAGCAAATTGCTGCAAAACGTACGCAATTACTACGTGAGCAATCTGTAAGAACGCAACGTAGAACTACGTTAGGTGATATTGGTAGAAGAATCAAAATTGGAGACTTTAAAGAATTAAACATCATTCTAAAAGGTGATGTGGATGGTTCTGTGGAAGCCTTGACAGATTCATTCCAAAAACTATCTACGGAAGAAATTGAAGTAAAAATCATTCACAAAGCAGTTGGTGCTATTACAGAAAGTGATGTATTATTAGCAACCGCTTCAGACGCGATTATCATCGGATTTAACGTACGACCAGCTGGAAATGCGCGAATGGTGGCTGATAAAGAAGAAATTGATATCAGAACATACTCAATCATCTATGATGCTATCAACGATGTAAAAGACGCGATGGAAGGCTTATTGTCGCCAGAAATGAAAGAAGAAATCACAGGTAACGCTGAAATTAGAGAAACATTCAAAATCTCTAAAATTGGTACCATTGCTGGATGTATGGTGACAGATGGTAAGATTTTCAGAAACTCTAACATCCGATTAATTCGTGATGGAGTAGTTATCTATACAGGAGAGTTGGCTTCGTTAAAACGTTTCAAAGACGATGTAAAAGAAGTGAGCAAAGGATACGATTGTGGATTGCAAGTTAAAAATTACAACGACATCAAAGAAGGTGACATTGTAGAAGCATTCCAAGAAGTAGCTGTCAAGAAAAAGCTAAAATAAAAGCTACATAACATATACAACAAAAAAAAGGATCGCAATTGCGATCCTTTTTTTATATAATTACATCAAAAAATTACTTCTTCTTTTTCTTTTTTGGAGGTGTAAAAATAAACGCATTTGGAAACGTTTCTTTCACTTCAATCAAATAGCGTTCGGCTTCCAAACTAGTTCTAAAATTTCCAATCCAAACTTTATAATTTGGCGTTTCAAATTTAATATTTGTCGGGATATCTTTATATTTTGCTTCAAACTTCAGCTTCACCTTTTCTGCATTGCGAAGATTTCCATTAAAAATTTGAATCTTCAAGCGGTTGTCATTATCGGTCTCTTTATTAATTTCCTTCTGAAATGTAAGTAATTTGTCAATTTTAGGGTCTTTTGAAATAGAAATCTTACCTTCCTGTCCAAAGGTATTTTTTGTATAAAAAAATGTCAAAAAAAGTAAACAAAAACATGTTTTTTTCGCTAAAAATCTCATAATGATGTAGTTTTGTGCAAATGTAAAATAACCTAACGAACTTAGGCGTAAAAATATTATTTAGAATTACTATAAATTACAAATTAAGAGTTCAGTATAATTTCGCAAATTCACCGCGATTTGTATTTTTGCTCAAATTTGGAATAAGCACGAAACTCTATGGCGTAAACTACATAGAAAAAATCGTGCCAAATTAAGAAGACTTTAAGATATGAAAAAGGTGAATCGCCGCAATTCAATTTCAAGAATTTTAGGAACCGCACTAGCGCTCATGTTAGTATTTTCAACTGTTGCATTTGCGCAAGATGAAGCAGCAATACAAGCAGGTGAAAAGTTATTCAAAGCCAACTGTGCAGCTTGTCATAAAATGGATGCTATGTCAACTGGTCCAGCACTTCGTGGTGTGGAGGCTCGTTTGGATGAAGATGAAGGATTAGGAAGAGAGTGGTTGTACAAGTGGATTAAAAATAGTTCTGGTTTAATCAAGTCAGGAGATCCGTATGCTGTAAAGGTGTACGAGCAATACAACAAGCGTCAAATGACAGCATTTCCAACGTTGTCAAATGAAGATATTGATAATATTCTAGCATACACAGCGCAGGAGAAAACAACGCCTCCGCCTCCGCCACCAATTGAAGGTGGTGGTGTTCCAGCAGAAGCAGGAGTATCAACACAAGTTGTATTAGTTGCTTTAATCGTGTTATTCGGATTGTTAGCATTGGGATTAATCTTAGTGAGAAAAACATTAAGAAGATTTGCTATAGCTAATGGAACAATCAATCTTGAAGAAGAAATAAAAAGACCTTCAATATGGAAAGCATTTGTTCAAAACCAATTCTTGGTGTTTGTAACTACAGTTTTCTTCTTGTTAGGTTCTGCATATTTCGCGTATGGATATCTCATGCAAATCGGAATTGATCAAGGATACGAGCCAATTCAGCCAATACATTACTCGCACAGAATTCACGCAGGTGTCAATAAAATAGAATGTAAATACTGTCACTCTTCTGCAAGAGTAAGTAAGCATTCAGGAATTCCTTCGCTTAACGTTTGTATGAACTGTCACAAAAACATCGCGAATGTATCGGATGATGTGAAGCAAGAAGGAATTACACAATACGGTGTTGACTACAACAAAGAAATTGAAAAATTATACGAAGCTGTCGGTTGGGATCCAGCACAGCAAGAATACGTGAATGAGCCAAAGCCAGTAAAATGGATTCGTATTCATAACTTGCCAGACTTTGTATACTTCAATCACTCGCAGCACGTGTCGGTGGCAGGAGTTGAATGTCAAACATGTCATGGTGAAATTCAAGAAATGGAAATTGTAGCGCAACATTCTCCATTAACCATGGGATGGTGTATCAATTGTCACAGAGAAACCAATGTGAATTTCAAAGGCAATGCGTACTATGAAAAAATTCACGAGCAGTTAAAAGATAAATATGGTGTTGAAGCGTTCAAAGCAGCTGAAATGGGTGCGTTAGAATGTGGTAAATGTCACTATTAATATTAATCAAGAAGCTAATTTTATATATATAATATGGCATCAAACAAGAAATACTGGAAAAGTGTTGAGGAGCTAAATGAAAATAGTTCTATTGTTGAGGCACTTAGACAGAATGAGTTTGTAGAAGAAGTTCCTGTAGATGAGTTCTTGGGAGACAAAGAAACCTTAGAGTCTTCTTCAACTTCTCGTAGAGACTTTCTTAAATACGTTGGTTTTAGTACAGCCGCAGCAACATTAGCTGCCTGTGAAGGACCAGTGATCAAATCTATTCCTTATGTAATACAGCCAGAAACAATCATTCCGGGTGTGGCAGATTTCTATGCAACAACAATTGCAGATGGATATGATTTTGCAAGTATCTTAATCAAAACGAGAGAAGGTCGTCCAATCAAAGTTGAAAATAACAAAGAAGCGACTACGAAAGGAAGTGCAAATGCAAGAGTGCATGCGTCTGTGCTATCTTTATATGATAGCATGCGTGTAAAAGCGCCAAAAATTGATGGTAAAGATACTTCTTGGGAAACATTTGATGCTGAAGTTGGTCAAAAACTAACTCAAATCAGTGCTTCTGGAAAACAACTTGTTTTACTTACGCAAACTTTTGCAAGTCCTTCTGTCGCTAAATTGGTAGGGGAATTTTCTGCGAAATTTGGAAACGTACAACATATAGTATATGATGCGGTTTCTGAATCTACTGCGTTGGATGCGTTTGAAGCTACATACGGAGAAAGAGCCTTAGCGGATTACGATTTTTCTAAAGCAGCAGTAATTGTATCTGTCGGAGCTGATATCTTAGGAGATTGGCAAGGTGGTGGATATGATGATGGTTATGCGAAAGGAAGAATTCCACACGGGAAAAAAGGACATAAAAAAATGTCAAGACACGTTCAGTTTGAGTCAAACATGACGTTGTCTGGAGCAAATGCTGACAAACGTGTTCCGTTAACTGCTGCAGATCAAAAAGTGGCACTCGCAAAAATTTATGCTGGTGTTACTGGAAATTCGGTTTCTGGTAGAAAATTAGCAGACAATGTTGAAAGTGCCATCAAAAATGCAGTTGGTCAACTAAAACAAGCAGGTTCAAAAGGAGTTGTAGTTACAGGAATCAATGATGTAGCTGCACAAAGCTTAGTGCTGGCAATCAATGAAGCACTTGGGAGTGAAGTGTTTGATAAAACTGCGCCAAGAAAAACAAGACAAGGAAATGACAAAGCCGTAGCAAAATTAATCAGCGATATGAAAGCTGGTGCTGTTGGCGGAATCATCATGGCAGGAGTAAATCCTGTATATACATTAGCAAACGGAGACGAATTTGCAGAAAGCTTAAAAGGGTTAGATTTAGCAGTAACCTTCACGCAAAAAGAAGATGAAACTGCTATCAATACGAAATATATTGCTGCAGCTCCGCATTACCTAGAATCTTGGGGAGATGTAGAGATTAAAAAAGGTCATTACAGCATCATACAGCCAACAATTCGTCCATTATTTGATACAAAACAATTTCAAGACGCTTTATTACAGTGGACTGGAAATGACAAAACATATTACGAATACTTGCGTGCAACTTGGGCTGCCGACATTTTAGGAGGAACTTCTTGGAATCAAGCAGTGCATGACGGCGTATTCAAAGCAACAGCAACTGTAACTTTAGCTGATGAAGCAACTGCTGCTATTGAAGAAGCAGACGCGTCAGAAGAAACTGAAGCTCCAGTAGCAATGGATGTTTCTGCACAAGCTAGAAAATTAGCAAGCACTGCAGCAGCTTCAGGAATGGAGTTAGCATTGTATACAAAAACAGGAATGGGAGACGGACAGCAAGCAAATAATCCTTGGTTGCAAGAATTCCCTGATCCAATTACCAGAGCTTCTTGGGACAACTACTTAACAGTTTCTCAAGCAGACGCAGAAGCAAAAGGATTGAAAAACTGGAATGTTGCCAATGGAGGTTTAAATGGTTCGTACGTAAACATCACTGTAAACGGAAAAACGATTGAAAATGTTCCTGTAATCATTCAGCCAGGGCAAGCACCTGGAACGGTTGGTTTAGCATTAGGATATGGTAAAACAACAGGAATCAAAAAAGAAATGCAAACAGGTGTGAACGCTTATAAAGTATACAATAACTTTAGTAGTGTTCAAAATGTTTCTGTAGAAGCAGTTGGTGGCGAGCATGAATTTGCATGTGTTCAGTTGCACAATACCTTAATGGGTAGAGGTGACATCGTCAAAGAAACTACCTTAGAAGTATTCAATACAGAACATTACCGTGAGTGGAATCCGATGCCACACGTATCGCGTGATCATGAAATGATTGATGCCACAGATGCGCGTGCAGATATGTGGGATGAGTTCGATCGTTCAATTGGACACCATTTCAACTTATCAATTGACTTAAATGCATGTACAGGATGTGGTGCATGTGTAATTGCATGTCACGCAGAAAACAACGTACCTGTAGTTGGTAAAACAGAAGTAAGAAGAAGTAGAGATATGCACTGGTTGCGTATTGATAGATATTACTCATCAGCAGACACTTTTAAAGGTGATGTTGATAAGAAAGATGATATGAGCGGATTGTTTGGTGAAAAAGGATCATTAGGTGGTTTCCTTGAAATGGAAAGTCCAGCAACAAATCCTCAAGTAGCTTTTCAACCTGTAATGTGTCAGCACTGTAACCATGCACCATGTGAAACAGTTTGTCCAGTAGCGGCAACATCACACGGACGTCAAGGACAAAACCACATGGCTTACAACCGTTGTGTAGGAACACGTTACTGTGCAAACAACTGTCCATACAAAGTACGTCGTTTCAACTGGTTCTTATACAATAAGAATGATGAGTTTGATTATCACATGAATGACGATTTAGGTCGTATGGTATTAAACCCAGATGTAGTTGTACGTTCAAGAGGTGTTATGGAAAAATGTTCTATGTGTATTCAAAAAACACAAAAAACAATCTTGGATGCAAAACGTGAAGGTCGCCAAATTAAAGATGGTGAATTCCAAACAGCCTGTTCTGCTGCGTGTAGTTCTGGAGCAATGGTATTCGGTGATTTAAACGATACATCAAGTAAAGTTGCTGAATTGCATGAAGATGAACGTATGTATCACTTGCTGGAGCATGTAGGAACAAAACCAAATGTACAGTATCACGTAAAAGTGAGAAACACGAAAGAAGCATAAAAAATAATTAATAAGAAATAATTATAAACTGATTATGGCGTCGCATTACGAAGCACCTATAAGAAAACCCTTAGTAACTGGAAACAAATCATATCATGATGTAACTCTTGATATTGTCGCTCCAGTAGAAGGAAAAGCAAATAAGCAATGGTGGATAGTATTCTCAATTGCTTTGGTAGCATTCCTTTGGGGAATTGGATGTATCATTTATACAATATCTACTGGAATTGGAGTTTGGGGTCTTAACAAAACCGTTGGTTGGGCTTGGGATATTACAAACTTTGTATGGTGGGTTGGTATTGGTCACGCAGGAACACTGATTTCTGCCGTACTATTACTATTCCGTCAAAAGTGGAGAATGGCAATTAACCGTTCTGCGGAAGCCATGACCATTTTCTCAGTAGTACAAGCAGGATTGTTCCCAATCATTCACATGGGACGTCCTTGGTTAGCATATTGGGTATTGCCAATTCCAAACCAATTTGGATCACTTTGGGTCAACTTTAACTCACCATTACTTTGGGATGTATTTGCGATCTCTACGTATCTATCTGTATCATTAGTATTCTGGTGGACAGGTTTATTACCAGATTTCGCTATGATTCGTGATAGAGCTGTAAAGCCTTTCCAAAAGAAAATTTACAGCCTAGTAAGTTTCGGATGGAGTGGACGCGCAAAAGACTGGCAACGTTTTGAAGAAGTATCTTTAGTATTGGCAGGTTTAGCAACTCCTTTAGTACTTTCGGTACACACCATTGTATCGTTTGACTTCGCAACGTCAGTTATACCAGGATGGCACACCACGATTTTCCCTCCTTATTTCGTAGCAGGAGCGATTTTCTCAGGATTTGCCATGGTAAACACCTTATTAATCATTATGCGTAAAGTGTGTAATATGGAAGACTATATTACATTGCAACACATCGAATTGATGAACATTGTAATTATGATTACAGGTTCTATCGTAGGATGTGCATATATCACAGAGTTATTTATTGCATGGTATTCAGGAGTAGAATATGAGCAATATGCGTTCTTAAACAGAGCAACTGGACCTTACTGGTGGGCATATTGGGCAATGATGACGTGTAATGTATTCTCGCCGCAATTTATGTGGTCTAAGAAATTAAGAACAAGTATTATGTTCTCTTTCATCATCTCTATTGTTGTAAACATTGGAATGTGGTTTGAGCGTTTTGTAATTATTGTAACGTCATTGCACAGAGATTACCTTCCATCATCATGGACGATGTTCTCACCAACGTTTGTCGACATAGGAATATTTATTGGTACGATTGGTTTCTTCTTTGTATTGTTCTTACTATATTCAAGAACATTCCCTGTAATTGCACAGGCGGAAGTAAAATCGATCTTAAAATCATCAGGAGAAAAATATAAAAAACTAAGAGACGGTAATCATGAGTAGTAAAGTAATACAAGCAATGTATATTGATGATGATGTGCTAATGTCCGCAGTGAAAAAAGTACGTCAAGAAAATCATCATATCGAAGAAGTGTACACACCATTTCCTGTACACGGACTAGACAAAGCTATGGGATTAGCGCCTACGCGACTTGCCATCACAGCATTCATGTATGGATGTGTTGGATTGGGAGTTGCCATCACCATGATGTACTATATCATGATTAAAGATTGGCCGCAAAACATTGGTGGTAAACCAAGTTTTAGTTTCTTAGAAAACATGCCCGCATTCGTGCCGATTATGTTTGAAATGACCGTATTTTTTGCAGCGCATTTAATGGTAATTACATTTTACTTGCGTAGTAAATTATGGCCATTTAAAGAAGCTGAAAACCCTGATCCAAGAACTACCGACGATCACTTTTTGATGGAAGTAGCTGTTCAAGGAAATGAAGAAGAATTAAAAGCACTATTACTAGAAACAGGTGCTACAGAAATTAAAGTTACAGAAAAGCCTGAATAAGAATTATGAAGAGCCTTATAAAAATAGGAGTTGTTTTCGGAATAGCATTGCTATTGACATCTTGCTTTGATAAATCACAGCCAAACTATCAGTACTTTCCTAATATGTACGAATCTGTTGGGTATGAAGCATACCAAGAAGTTAAAGGTGTTCCTTACGGAGAATATGCCAAGTATAATATGGAAGCGCAAATTCCTGCAGACGGAAGTGTAAAAAGAGGTTGGATGCCTTATGAATATGATGATACTAACGAAGGATATGATGCTGCCAAAGCAGAATTAACAAATCCGCTAGCAGAAACTGAAGATAACGCAGCAAAGGGTAAAGAACTATACGGACTTTACTGTGCAATCTGTCATGGAAATAAAGGTGACGGACAAGGGCATTTAGCGAAAACTGAAAAATTCTTAGGAATCCCAAGTTATGATGATGCTGTCAGAGCCATTACGGAAGGTAGTATTTACCATGTATTAATGTATGGTAGAAACAATATGGGATCACACGCAAGTCAAATAGATACAAAAGAACGCTGGCAAGTTGTGCAGCATGTATTAAAGTTGAAAGCAGAATTAGAGAAAAAATAAGACCAATAACGATATAGAATTATATACAATGTATACGTTTTCAAATAGATTAAGACTTTTTGCAATTATCTCTTTTGTACTTGGAGCTATTATGGTAGCATTTAGCTTCATGAATACGCCTGGTACAGTAGAAGAAATGAAAGCAATGCACGCCGCTCACGGAGATGGACACGGTTCGTCTCATGGAGATGCTTCTCATGCTGATGATAAAACAGCACATCATAGTGATCATGCAGAAACCGCCGATCATGGAGAGAAATCTCATGACAATGCGCATGGTTCAGCTGATACGCATGGAAAAGATGGAGGTCATCACATGAGTCAAGCAGAAAAGGATGAGCATCACTTAGGTCAATTAAAAAACAAGCCTTGGGCAGCCGTATATGTAGCAGCATTCTTTTTTATGATGATTGCATTAGGTGTATTAGCATTCTATGCAATACAACGTGCGGCACAAGCAGGTTGGTCACCATTATTATTTAGAGTGATGGAAGGTATTGGGAGTTACATTATCCCTGGAACAATCATCATGATCATCTTGTTGGTAATGTCTTCATTACATTGGAATCATTTATTTCACTGGATGGAGCCAAGTCTACAAGATCCTTTAAGTGACAACTATGACAAGCTTACGGTAGGTAAAAGCGCTTGGTTAAACGAAACTGGATTTATCATAAGAGCAGTAATTTTTAGTTCTATATGGATAGCGTACAGTGTACTTTCTAGACGCTTCTCCGTAAAACAAGATAACGCAAGCGACAATAGCAACTTTAAGAAAAATTTCAGATTGTCTGCAATATTCTTAGTATTGTTCTTAATCTCAGAATCAATGATGTCTTGGGATTGGATTATGTCACTTGATCACCACTGGTTCAGCACACTATTCGGATGGTATGTATTTGCAAGTATGTTTGTGTCTGGAATTACGGTAATTGCCTTAATCACAATCTATCTAAAATCAAAAGGATACCTAGAGCAAGTAAATGATAGTCATTTGCATGATTTAGCAAAATTTATGTTCGGTATTAGTATTTTCTGGACATATTTATGGTTCTCTCAATTCATGTTAATCTGGTACTCAAATATTCCTGAAGAAGTAACATATTTCATTACAAGAATTGACGACTATAATTTACCATTCTTTGGAATGTTAGCATTAAACTTAATATTCCCATTATTAATCTTAATGAATAGTGACTACAAACGATTAAACTGGGTAATTGTAATTGCAGGAATCATCATTCTTTTTGGACATTATATAGATGTGTTCAATATGGTAATGCCAGCAACAGTAGGAGCAAATTGGTCACTAGGATTAGGTGAAATTGGAGCCGTCTTATTATTCTTAGGATTATTCATCTTTGTGGTATTTACCGCATTGACAAAAGCACCATTATTAGCAAAAAGGAATCCGTTTATTGAAGAAAGTAAACACTTTCATTATTAATTAATTTCAAAACAGTATAAAATACGATGACTACTGGTTTAACGTTTATAGTACTTATCCTCATTGCAATCGCAATTTGGCAGTTGACAAAGATATTTGATTTATCACAAGCGAGAGCAGATAATACTCAAGTAGCGAATGACAAGGATAACAACGTCAATGGATACCTCATGATGGGATTCTTGATGTTCATATACATCATAACAATCATTTCTTTCTGGAAATGGGGAGATTTGCCTTTGATTGGTAATTCAGCTGCTGAACATGGAACAAGTGTAGATACATTGATGATTATATCAATGGTATTAATCTTCTTTGTACAAACCGTAACGCAAGCTCTACTTCACTATTTCGCCTACAAATACAGAGGTAAAAAAGGGAGAAAAGCACTGTATTATGCTGATAATGATAAATTAGAATTTATTTGGACAATTATTCCAGTAATTACATTGGCAGGTTTAATTCTTTACGGATTGTTCACTTGGAATGAAATTATGGATGTAAATATGGATGATGATCCAATTGTTGTTGAATTGTATGCACAACAGTTCAACTGGAAAGCACGATATGCAGGAGAAGATAACGTTCTTGGAAAAGCAAATGTGCGTTTGATTGATTTAGGAGACAATCCAAATATACTTGGTTTAGATAGAGAAGATAAATATGCACAAGATGATATCATCGTGCAAGAACTTCACTTACCAGTGAACAAAAAGGTGGTATTCAAAATGCGTTCACAAGATGTATTGCACTCTGCATACATGCCACACTTTAGAATGCAAATGAACTGTGTGCCAGGAATGATCACAGAATTTGCGATGACCCCAAATAAAACGACCGCAGAAATGCGTGAAACACCAAAAATCATCAAAAAAGTAACTCGTATCAATGGTATTAGAGCTGCTAAAAGTGAAAAACTAGTGGCAAAAGGTGAAGAAGCCTTAGAACCTTATGAATTCAATTACCTTTTATTATGCAACAAAATTTGTGGTGAATCTCACTACAACATGCAAATCAATGTAATTGTAGAGACTCAAGAAGAATTTGATAAGTGGATTGCTGAGCAAGAAACTTTTGGAAAAGAAAAATAAAAAATAAACTAAAAAAGAATAGCAAATAGATATGTCAGCAACAGCAGTACACGCAGCAGGAGATCACGGACACGATCACGGACATCATCATAAAGAGACATTCATTACTAAATATATATTTAGTCAGGATCATAAAATGATTGCCAAGCAATACTTGATTACAGGTGTTATCATGGGAGTTATCGGTATTATGATGTCTATACTTTTCCGCATGCAGTTAGCATGGCCAAAGGAATCGTTTACAATTTTTGAAATATTCTTAGGAAGTTGGGCGCCAGACGGAGTCATGAGTGCCGATAAATACCTAGCCTTAGTAACCATTCACGGTACCATCATGGTATTCTTTGTATTAACTGCTGGGTTAAGTGGTACGTTTAGTAACTTACTTATTCCATTGCAAATTGGAGCACGAGATATGGCATCTGGATTCCTAAACATGGTTTCCTATTGGTTATTTTTCATCTCAAGTGTCATCATGATTTCTTCTTTATTTGTAGAAGGTGGAGCAGCATCAGCAGGTTGGACAATCTATCCTCCATTAAGTGCCTTGCCAGAAGCAATTCCAGGTTCAGGATTAGGAATGACATTGTGGTTAGTGTCCATGGCAATATTCATTGCATCCTCATTACTAGGATCATTAAACTATATTGTAACGGTAATCAACCTTCGTACAAAAGGAATGTCAATGACAAGATTGCCACTAACAATCTGGGCATTTTTTGTAACTGCTATCATTGGTGTAGTTTCGTTCCCAGTATTATTATCAGCAGCATTATTACTAATATTTGATAGAAGCTTTGGAACATCGTTCTATCTATCAGACATATTCATACAAGGTGAAGCCTTGCATTATCAAGGTGGATCGCCTGTACTTTTTGAACATTTATTCTGGTTCTTAGGACACCCAGAAGTATATATTGTATTACTTCCAGCACTAGGAATCACTTCAGAAGTCATCGCAACCAACTCTCGAAAACCGATTTTCGGATATCGAGCCATGGTCGCCTCCATTTTGGCAATTGCATTCCTATCAACAATTGTTTGGGGACACCACATGTTTATCTCAGGAATGAATCCATTCTTAGGTTCTGTATTTACATTCACAACCTTATTAATCGCGATTCCATCCGCCGTCAAAGCGTTCAACTATATCACAACACTCTGGAAAGGAAACTTACAGATGAACCCAGCGATGTTATTTTCAATCGGATTAGTCTCAACATTCATTACAGGTGGATTAACAGGAATTATCTTGGGAGATAGTACATTAGACATCAACGTACACGATACGTATTTTGTAGTAGCGCATTTCCACTTAGTAATGGGTATTTCCGCACTATACGGATTATTCGCAGGTGTATATCACTGGTTCCCAAAAATGTTTGGGCGCATGATGAACAAAAACTTAGGATACGTGCACTTCTGGGTAACAGCCGTCTGTGCATACGGAGTATTTTTCCCAATGCACTTTATCGGAATGGCTGGATTACCAAGACGTTACTACACAAACTCGGAATTCCCATTATTTGATGACTTAGCAGATGTAAACGTAGTAATCACAATGTTTGCAATCATTGGAGGAGCATTTCAGTTGGTATTCTTATACAACTTCTTTAGCAGTATATTCTATGGTAAAAAAGCAACGCAAAACCCTTGGAGATCTAACACATTAGAGTGGACAACTCCAGTTGAGCACATGCACGGAAACTGGCCAGGAGAAATTCCTCATGTACACCGTTGGGCTTATGATTACAGTAAGCCAGGACACGATGATGATTTTGTTCCGCAAACGGTGCCAATGAAAGAAGGCGAAGAAGAACTACATCACTAAAATCTCTATGAAAGTGGAAATCTCATAAGAGAATTCATATCATAAATACCGAATCTCACATAAGAGATCACAAATAATAAAAAGCCTTTCTGCATAGAAAGGCTTTTCTTTTTTATCTTTGTTTTAATGAATGATAACTTAGACCCTACAAATCAGAACTTTTCCTCTGAAGAATTAGACATAGAAAAGGTGTTGCGTCCACTATCCTTTGAGGATTTTACGGGACAAGATCAAGTATTAGAAAATCTGCAAGTATTTGTGCAAGCCGCAAACCTACGTGATGAAGCATTAGATCATACGCTATTTCATGGACCTCCAGGATTGGGAAAAACGACGTTAGCACATATTCTTGCCAATGAACTAGGAGCAAGTATAAAAGTAACTTCCGGACCTGTATTGGACAAACCTGGTGATTTAGCAGGCTTGTTGACGAATTTAGATGAACGTGATGTTTTATTTATTGATGAAATACATCGTTTAAGTCCTATTGTGGAAGAATATCTCTATTCGGCGATGGAAGATTATAAAATTGATATCATGATTGAATCGGGCCCAAATGCCAGAACTGTTCAAATCAATTTGAATCCTTTTACCTTAGTAGGTGCCACAACGCGTTCAGGATTGCTTACAGCACCAATGCGAGCCCGTTTTGGAATTGCAAGCCGCTTACAATACTATTCAACCGAATTACTATCAACCATCGTGCAGCGAAGTGCGCAAATACTCAAAGTTCCCATCAGTATGGAAGCTGCGATTGAAATTGCAGGAAGAAGTCGTGGAACACCGCGTATTGCCAATGCGCTATTACGCAGAGTGCGTGATTTTGCGCAAATCAAAGGAAATGGTACGATCGACATAGCAATTGCGCAGTTCAGTCTCAAAGCATTAAATGTAGATGCCTATGGTTTGGACGAAATGGACAACCGAATCTTATCTGCGATCATAGACAAATTCAAAGGTGGACCAGTCGGAATTACAACCTTGGCAACGGCAGTTTCTGAAAGTGGCGAAACCATCGAAGAAGTATACGAACCTTTCCTCATACAACAAGGTTTCATCATCCGAACCCCAAGAGGAAGAGAAGTCACCGAACTCGCATACAAACATCTTGGAAGAGTGAAAGGTGGCGTTCAAGGAGGACTTTTTTAGAAATTATAAACCTGTCACTTCGAGCGTAGTCGAGATGCAAACAACCAGCAACTAGCAACCAATGCCATACCACTATCCAAACACAATTCCATTCTACAAAATTCTCTTCAAATCGTCTTCGATTACGCGAAATCCAATTCCGTTTCACAAAGAAAATTTTGAAAAGCATGGAGATACGTTTGCGATTTCGCCGCCGTTTTCAAAACGAATCATGCTGACGTGCGATGCAGAAATCATACTGTATTTGTTGCGAAAAAATCATCGGAACTATAAAAAATCTAAAATTCAAACCAAGTTCCTATCAAAATATGTTGGGAAAGGATTGTTGACTTCAAGTGGTGAGTATTGGTTGAAACAACGACGACTCATTCAACCTGCATTTCACAAAGAAAAGTTGCAAAAATTGGTCACTATTATGGAAAGTACCATTGAAACGCAACTGCAAAATCTTCCTAAAAATACCAAAGTAGATTCGTATCCGATTATGAACGAATTGGCGTTTCACGTTGTAGCAAAATCACTGTTTAACTATTCTTCGGATGAACATACCATGCACCGACTGCAAGAAATTATAGAAACCTTGCAAGATTTCATCATTCGAGAAATACGACAACCACACAAACAATGGTGGTATAAAGCAAGCGGATTGGTCAAAAAACACATGACACTCGTCAAGGAAAGTCGCGATATCATTAATACAGTCATTGACGAACGTCGTAATTCCGACAAAGAACACGACGATTTATTAGACATGCTGCTCAAAGCAAAATACGAAGATGACGGAACTTCCATGACCAACGAACAATTGATAGATGAAATCCTAATCTTCTTTGTGGCAGGACATGAAACTACTGCAAATGCACTTACATTTACCTTTCATCTTATTGCCAAAAATCCAGAAGTGTATGCAAAAGTATTGACTGAAATTGATGCGATTGATGATGCGATTTCTCCGATGGAAAAAATAGCGAAACTCAACTACGTGAAAAACTGTGTGGAAGAATCCATGCGTTTGTATCCACCAGCGTGGATTACGGACAGAGTTGCTTTGGAAGACGATTCTTTTGGAGGTTTTAACGTGCAAAAAGGAACGATGATTGGAATTTCGTTTTATGAATTGCACAGGAACAAAAAATACTGGGAAAATCCAAACGATTTCATACCCGAACGTTTCTCAGACGAAAACCGAAAAGCAACAACAGGATATTACTTTCCGTTCGGCGCAGGTCCGCGTATGTGTATTGGAAACAGTTTTGCATTGTATGAAATGATGTTGTCTGTCTATCAAATGATGAAAAAATATACGATTGCAACTGATCCAAAAAAAGTAGCTATTGCGCCATTAATTACACTAAAGCCTATTGATCTTCCGTTAACCTTCACGAAAAGAACAGTTTGAATTCCAAACAAAAACATACAGAACTGATCAAAGCTGAAGCAAAACGCTTAGGGTTTTTGTCGTGTGGCATCTCAAAAGCGGAATTTTTAGAAGAAGAAGCACCGCGATTGGAAGCTTGGTTGAATAAAAATATGCATGGCGAAATGCAGTACATGGAAAATCATTTTGACAAGCGATTGGATCCAACGAAATTGGTGGACGATTCCAAATCGGTGGTTTCTCTATTGTTGAATTACTATCCATCTGAAACGCAAAAAGATGCCGAAGCGCCCAAAATTTCCAAATACGCATACGGAAGAGATTATCACTTTGTCATCAAAGACAAGCTAAAAAGCTTACTACATTTCATTCAAGAGGAAATTGGAGACGTTCACGGACGTGCATTTGTAGATTCCGCGCCTGTGTTGGACAAAGCTTGGGCGGCAAAAAGTGGTTTGGGTTGGATTGGAAAACACAGCAATCTCCTCACACAGCAAGTCGGTTCTTTCTATTTTATTGCAGAACTTATTATTGATTTGGAACTAGACTATGATTCACCTGTCACAGATCACTGTGGCAGTTGTACGGCATGTATCGACGCATGCCCAACGCAAGCCATTGTTGATCCGTATGTGGTTGATGGAAGCAAATGTATCTCATACTTTACGATCGAACTGAAAAACGAAATTCCAACACACGTACAAGGTCAATTTGACAATTGGATGTTTGGCTGCGATATTTGCCAAGATGTATGTCCGTGGAATCGGTTCTCAAAGCCACACAACGAACCGTTGTTCAATCCGTATCCAGAATTGCTGTCAATGTCTAAAAAAGAATGGGAAGAAATCACGCAAGAAGTCTTTAGTGAACTCTTTAAAAAATCGGCAGTAAAGCGCACAAAATATACAGGTTTAGTGCGAAATATTCAATTTTTGAAAACAGAAGAACAATAAATCCATCACAATTAAATTGGTATTACGTAATTATTAAGCCTAAGCAAGCTATTAAAAATCAGCTATTTGTCTTTTCGAGCATTATTGCAACTACTGGGCGTAGCTTATGAGAATACTGAAAACTATATGTTTCCATCGAATCTCGATAGCTTCGCTAGGTATTTTCAATTGAATATATTTAATCTCAATAATGCTCGATTTGACATTCATATCAAAAAAAAGTCTTTAATGCTAGTAGAATAAATGCGATCCTATTCTTCCTTTAACTTTTCTTTCAAAGCGTCTAACTGCTTTTGAAGTTGAATCATATACAAAGTCAACTCTTCAATCTTTTCTTGTTGTTTTGTGGTGATAACTCCAAGTTCCAAACCTTCACTTTCTACCGTTTTCGCAGAAGGAATATTTGGCAAATGACCATTTTTATCAATAAAATCAGCTACTTCATGAATGGGCATCAATTTATAATTGTTATCAAAAACATAATCTGCCCAACCTGTACGGATGCGAACTTCTTCGGCAATAGTACCGCCTTTTACATACATGCTGTACGCACTTAAATTCATGTTGCCGAGCGAGTTTATCAAATTTTTCGTATTGATTCCGAGCTTGTCCGAAGAAAAATCACCGTAAATCAAAGGTGTTGCGTTGTAGTTATTATCAACATACAACTTATGGCTTCCTGTTTCATCTTTCCCTGAACCAAACCCAATAAACACGTTGTCCGAACCTGTAGTATTCCAAACGCCCGCATCTTTTCCAATACATACATTTCGGCTTCCGCTTGTATTATTGCGACCTGCGTAAAAACCCATATATACATTGCTTCCACCGCTCGTGTTCAATTCGCCAGCATACGAGCCTAAAAAGGTGTTTCGAGTGCTTGTAGCGTTGGCGCCCGCATTGCTTCCCATAAACGTATTTCGATCGCCTGTGGTGTTGCTCTGTCCTGCAAAGTAACCAATAAATGTATTTTCATTTCCTCCAGTAGCAAGATTCTGTCCAGCAGAAACTCCAAAATTTGAATTGTCTGTTCCGCCAGTTCCTGAGTTTACACCCAAATTTGTATTCTGTGCTGTCGCGGGAATCATCATCAAAAAGGATGCAACTATAAGACTTCGTGTAAGTATATTTAAAATTTTCATCTGTGTGTTTTTTAATTTTTGTGAGACATTTTTTTAGCAGCTTTCTTTGCGGCTAATTCCGCTTTAATAGCTTGTAATTGCTCATTTAGATCAATAACATAAAGTGTCAACTCTTCAATCTTTTCTTGTTGAATTCGTTTAATGTCGCCCATTTCAATTCCCGTTTTTTCTACTACTTCCGCAGATGGGACATTGGGCAAGTGACCGTTTTCGTCAATAAATGCTTCCACTTCTGAAAGCGAGAGCAATTGATAACCTTCGTCAAACACATAATCTGCCCAACCAGTTGAAATACGAAATTCCTCTGTAAGCAATCCGCCTTTTATGTACAAACTGTAATTGCTTAAATTTACACCACTCAAGGTGTTTGGTAAATTTGTCGTGTTTATTCCCAACTTATCAGCACTAAAATCACCGTATAATAAAGGTGTGGTCAAATAATTATTGTCAATGATCAATTTGTCATTATTGGTGCTTCCTGTTCCTACTTGACTTCCTACAGCATAGCCAATAAATACATTTCCTTTGGTATTTCCTTGCGACCAACTTCCCGTTCTGTCACCTACAAATACATTTTGATCAGCGTATCCAAGAGTATTGCACGAGCTACAATTTCCAATAAACACATTATTACTTCCTTGTGTCAGCCAATTTCCATTTTCGGCACCAAAAAACACATTTCTGCTACCAATCAATCCGCTTTCAGCACCAATGGAAGTATTGGTAGTTGCGTTTGATGAACTATTGTTTCCAACTCTGTAACCCATAGCGACATTATTGTTACTGCTGCTTGTGTCAATAGCGTATCCAAAATAAGAGTTATTTCCTCCAGCAGTATACGTTAGCGTTCCAAAAGTGGTAGTAGTTTGTGCCGTTGTAATTGAAGTGCTTAAAATCATCAAAAAGCAACACAGCAAATACGCGCTATTTTTTCTATATAAATATTTCATAATGTTTTAAAATTTAAGTTTTGTCACTAGTTTTTAATCAATTTGCGTGTGAATGATTTTCCACCTTTGGCTTCATACAGCTTCACCACATAAATTCCCTTCGCTAACGAAGAAACATCCAATGAAATGCTGGCTGCATCTTTCTGGGCAATCTCTCTCGAAAATAACATTGCCGAAGTGTTCAACGCATACACTTCCACACGAACGTTGGAGTTCCAAGTTTGCGCTTTCAATGAAATATTTACAAAACCTTTTGTCGGATTCGGATACAATTCAAACTGTGTATCTTCTTGTGTAAACAGTTGTGGTGCGGCTACAGCTTCTTTCTTTCCAGTGATAGGAACGGATAAAAATAAAGTTCCTCCATTTTCAACGGTAAAACCATCTTTCAAAGTAGTTGCTGAGGAAAAATAATTTCCTGTTCCGCCAGAAAAAATAGTATTCACGGCAATCAAACTTGCTACAGTTGCTGCGGTATCTACTTGATCGGCATACACATCATTATGAATGTACAAATCGTATTCTACAGGATTAAACTGTGCTTGACAAAGGTTTGTGCTCAAAAAATACACACTTGCTGTGGCTAAAAAATATAGAATGTTTTTCATGGTTTTACTTGTTAGTTTCTAGTTCCTTATTAATGGTGTCAATCTCTTTTTGAATTTCGATAACATACAACATCAATTCTTCAATCTTTTCCTGTTGTCTCTTGGTCATATCACCCAATTCAATTCCCTCTATTGCTACCACTTCCGTAGATGGGATATTTGGCAAGTGTCCGTTTTTTTCAATAAAGCTTGCTACTTGCGTAAGTGGCATCAACTCGTAGTCTTTCTCAAAAACATAATCTGCCCAAGAAGGCTGAACGTGAATTTCTTCAGTCAAAATTCCACCTTTTACATACAAACTGTACGCAGAGAGATCTATGGTTCCTATTTGATCAATTAAATTATTGGTGTTAATTCCGATCTTTTTAGTAGCAAAATTTCCATAAATCAAAGGCTTGCTTGTGCTGCTATTGTCAATGTACAATTTATCGCTGCCTGTTTCATTCGCGCCAGCGGAATACCCAATAAAAACATTTCTAGCGCCGTCATTGTTAGCGCCTGCACCATCACCAATCATGACATTTTGCGATTGTTTGTTAGCATATCCAGCAGCAAATCCTGCAAAAAGATTATCACTTCCAGAAATATTTCGAAATCCTGCGGTAGCACCCAAAAAGCTATTTCTAGAGCCACTTTGTAAATAATACGCAGAATACGCACCGGCGGAAACATTAAAATCTCCAAAAGCCGAGCGTGCTACTCTAGAACCAATGTAAGTATTGTCGTTTCCTGGCGTTCCTTGAAAGCTTCCTGCGAAATACCCAAAATTAGAATTTCGATCTCCGTTTTGTCCGGCGCCTTGTCCGTAAAAAGTGGTGTCGTTTTGTGCAATTAAAAAGGCGGCAGAAAGTAAATACAAGCCACAGCCAATTGCGAATAAGGATGTTTTTTTCATAAATTAAAGTTTAAATTAATAGGTATACGATCTGAAAAAATCGTTTTGAAGAGTATTTTTGGTAATTTTTGTAAAAACCACAGAGGCTTTTGTCGGTACGTTTCGGTCATAATGTCATTGTATTTTTAAATTTGTAATAGCTCAAAGTTGTTGATAAATAGGGTGATAACAAACAAAAGCTATTGATGGTTTATGAAAACACAACAAGTTGTCCTACAAACACACAGATTTTTAAAAAGTGATACATAAAATAGAATGGAAAAGAAGCAGGATTAAATTTTTTCCTTTAGGTTCAGACTTTTAAATTTGCAAATTCATATTGCCAGCAGCAGTATTATTGGCGATAAAAAAAATTACAATGAGCAAAAGCAACAAAGAACGCAAAAGGAGAGAAGCATTAATCTATCATGCCAAACCGCGACCAGGAAAAATTAAAGTAGTTCCTACCAAAAGATATTCTACCCAACGCGATTTGTCTTTAGCGTATTCGCCAGGAGTTGCAGAACCTTGTTTGGAAATTAAAAAAGACAAAAAAAATGTCTACAAATACACGACCAAAGGAAATTTGGTAGCTGTTATTTCTAATGGAACGGCTGTGTTAGGTTTGGGTGATATTGGTCCGGAAGCTTCCAAACCTGTGATGGAAGGAAAAGGCTTGCTCTTTAAAATCTTTGCAGATATTGATGTGTTTGATATAGAGGTTGATACCAAAGACGTAGATCAATTCATTGAAACGGTCAAAAACATTGCACCCACATTTGGCGGTATCAATTTAGAAGATATCAAAGCGCCAGAAGCTTTTGAAATTGAACGTAGATTGATTGAAGAATTGGACATTCCCGTAATGCATGACGATCAACACGGAACGGCAATCATCTCATCTGCTGCATTGATCAATGCGTTAGAATTGGCAGAAAAAAACATAGAAGAAGTGCGTATTGTAGTTTCGGGCGCAGGTTCGGCAGCGATATCGTGTATGAATTTATATGTGGCGCTTGGCGCGAAATTGGAAAACATCGCCATGTTTGATGTAGACGGTTTATTGCATAAAGGGCGAACCGATTTATCACCGATGCAAGCGCATTTTAGAACGGACAAACATTACGATTCACTCGCAGATGCGCTAAAAGGTGCAGATGTATTTTTAGGGCTTTCTGTGGGAAATATTGTGTCGCAAGACATGTTGCGTTCTATGGCGCACGATCCAATTGTATTTGCCATGGCAAATCCGACACCTGAAATTTCCTATGAAGAAGCTATAGTTTCTCGTAAAGATATTATCATGGCAACAGGTCGATCGGATCATCCAAATCAAGTAAACAATGTACTTGGGTTTCCATTTATATTTCGTGGAGCGTTAGACGTTCGCGCTACAAAAATTAACGAAGCTATGAAAATGGCAGCGGTAAAAGCATTGGCGGAATTGGCAAAAGAACCCGTTCCTGAACAAGTAAATATCGCGTATGCGGAAACAAAATTAACGTTCGGAAAAGAATACATCATCCCAAAACCGTTTGATCCACGACTCATTGCAAAAATTCCACCAGCGATAGCCAAAGCAGCCATGGATTCAGGAGTTGCCACAGAACCAATTGAAGATTGGGCGCGTTATGAAGATGAGCTATTACACCGATTGGATGCAGACAATAAAATCATCCGATTATTGCACAAAAGAGCGCGTAGTAACAAAAAACGCATTGTATTTGCAGAAGCGGATCATTTAGACGTCCTCAAAGCAGCACAATATGTATATGACGAACGTATTGCGATTCCGATACTTCTAGGAAATGAAAAGCGCATTCACGAACTCAGAGACGAATTGGAATTTGATGGTGATGTCGAAATCATTGATCCAAAAAGTGATGAACAAAGAGCGCGACGACACAAATTTGCGGAAATCTATTGGGAAACTAGAAAGCGCAAAGGTGTCACTAAGATTGATGCAAAAAAGATGATGCGCGAGCGTAACTATTTTGCGGCGATGTTGGTCAACGATGGTTATGCTGACGGATTGATCTCAGGATATTCTAGAAGTTATCCAACAGTCGTAAAACCAATGTTAGAGTTGATTGGAACGGCAAAAGGAGTACGTAAAGCCGCGACGACGAACTTAATGATTACCGAACGTGGACCGATATTTTTATCAGACACTTCCATCAATATTGATCCATCTGCGCGCGATTTGGCAAAAATTGTACAAATGACGGCAATGACTGTGAAAATGTTCGGTCTAGAACCAAACATTGCCATGTTATCATATTCAAACTTTGGTTCTTCAGAACATGAAGATGCCAAAAAAGTAGGGGAAGCTGTAGATTATTTACATAGATATTATCCAAATATTAACGTGGATGGCGCTGTACAATCAGATTTTGCTTTAAATCGCGAAATGCTTTCAGAGAAATTTCCGTTCTCTAAATTAGCTGGAAAAGAAGTCAATACACTGGTTTTTCCAAATTTAGATTCGGCAAACATCACGTATAAATTGATGAAAGAATTGAACAAAGCGGATTCCATTGGTCCTATTATGTTGGGAATGAAAAAGCCTGTTCACATTTTACAGTTGGGTGCTAGTGTTGATGAAATCATAAATATGGCAGCAGTAGCAGCAGTTGATGCACAAGAAAAAGAAAAGTGGCAACAGCGAAAAGAAGAAGAATAAATCGCTGTAAATTACAATAGTATAGCTTGTTAGTATATTAAAGGTGCAAAACGTTAAATAAATGTGAATAAATTTATTACATTTGGGACTTTAACTAGCAGCAACTTATAAATGATTACTCACATACAGGGGAAGCTCGTAGAGAAAAATCCAACAGATGTAGTGATAGAATGCAGTGGAGTCGGATACTTTATCAATATTTCTCTTACTACGTATGCACAAATCCCTAATCAAGAACATGTAAAACTATTTACGCATCTTCACGTACGAGAAGATGCACAAACGCTTTATGGTTTTTTTCAAAAATCAGAACGCGCTGTTTTTCGTTTGTTGATTTCTGTTTCTGGCATAGGAACGAGTACGGCGCGCACTATGCTTTCTTCCTTAACCTCTGAACAAATATGTCAAGCAATTGGAGGTGGCGATGTGGCAACCATTCAAAGTGTAAAAGGAATTGGAGCTAAAACTGCACAACGTGTAATCATCGAATTAAAGGATAAAATCTTAAAATTATACGATCTTGAAGAAGTTTCGATGTCTCAAAGCAATACAAACAAAGAAGAAACGTTATCTGCTTTGGAAGTATTAGGTTACACCCGAAAACAGTCTGAAAAAGTACTCGATAAAATAATTAAAGAAATGCCCAACGGAAGCGTAGAAGAGATGATCAAGATGGCATTAAAAAACTTATAATTACTTTGAAAAACATTACCAACCTAATAACAAATTACACCAAAGGTACGCTTGTCGTATTCATTTTGTTATTTAGCACCTTACTCACGGCTCAAACACCGACACAGCCACAAGATTCGACACAGACGGGTTTTGCGATTGGGAAAATTCAATTAAAACAACCTTCGAGCATTGTCTCAAAATACACCTATGATCCAAAAATAGATCGCTACATCTATACAGAAACGGTAAGTAACTATGACATACGCTATCCATTAATTTTAACACCAAAACAATACCGCGAATTGCTTTTAAAAGAAAGCATGAAAGGCTATTTTAAAGAAAAAATTGATGCCATTTCTGGAAAAAAAGACGGTTCGGAAGATGCGCAAAAAAACTTATTGCCCATATGGGAAATCAACTCCAATTTCTTTGAAACTATTTTTGGAGGCACCACAATTGAAGTAATTCCACAAGGTTCGGTGGCAATCGACTTGGGTGTGCGTTTTCAAAAAAATGACAATCCTGCGTTATCACCTAGAAACCGAAGCAATTTAAGTTTCGATTTTGATCAACGAATCAGTTTGAGTTTATTAGGTAAAGTTGGAGAACGATTGCAAATCAATGCCAATTACGATACCGAATCAACGTTTGACTTCCAAAATCAGATCAAATTAGAATACACGCCAACAGAAGATGATATCTTACAAAAAATTGAAGTTGGTAATGTGAGCATGCCGCTCAACAGTTCGTTAATTACTGGAGCACAAAGTTTGTTTGGGGTAAAAACGGAATTGCAATTTGGAAAAACGCGTATCACAGGAGTTTTCTCTGAACAACGTTCACAAACAAGCTCCATTACAGCTCAAGGTGGCGGAACGATCGAAGAATTTGAACTTTTTGCGTTAGACTATGATGAAGATCGTCACTTCTTCTTATCACAATATTTTAGAGATAACTACGACGCTGCTTTGCAAGCCTATCCATTTGTAAATACGCCTGTAGAAATTACACGTGTGGAAGTTTGGGTAACCAACCGATCTGCACAAACTCAGAATGTACGTAACATTGTAGGGCTACAAGATTTAGGAGAAGCGGATCCCACAAAAACAAAAATCAATGACGGAACGGTACCAGCAGGATTCTTCAATTCAGCCAACCCAAATGCACTTCCTGATAATACCAACAACGATTACAACCCATTAGCCATTGGTTCAGGTTCTGTATTGAACGATCAAATTAGAGATATAGCCACTATTCAACAAGGTTTTGGAGTACTTTCAACAAGTGCACAACAAGGATTTGACTATGTGTTTTTAGAAAATGCACGAAAGTTAAATGAGAACGAATACAAAATTCATACGAAATTAGGATACGTTTCCTTAAATCAACGTTTAAGTAATGACGAAGTATTAGCCGTTGCTTTTCAATATACTGCAAATGGTCAAGTGTTTCAAGTTGGAGAATTTGCCAATGGTGGAATCGATGCAACTCAAGTAACAAATACCGATGCCAATGGTGTGGCTACAGACATTCAAAATCAGAACTTAGTTTTAAAACTCTTAAAAAGTGCCATTACCGAAGTAGATGATCCTATTTGGGATTTGATGATGAAAAATATCTATTCTACGGATGCGTATCAATTAAGTCCAGACGATTTTCGCTTAAACATTTTATATACAGATCCTTCGCCAGTAAACTATATTACAGCGGCAGATGGCGGACCAGCCTTGCCAGCAGATGTAGCAGATGAAATTTTACTGAAAATCTTCAATTTAGACCGATTGGATATTTATGAAAATCCGCAAGCTGGTGGAGATGGTTTCTTTGATTATATTCCTGGAATTACAGTCGATCAAGAATTTGGTCGTATCATCTTTACAACCGTAGAACCTTTTGGGGAATACTTGTTTGAGCAATTGCGAAATTCACCTACGGAAGATTATGATATGCCTACTGGATATAACGGCAACCAGTCGTTATATGTATATAGAGCGATGTATGAAGAAACCAAAGCAGGTGCGTTAGACGATGCAGAGTTGAATAAATTCCAATTAAAAGGACGTTACAAATCGCAAGGTGGCGATGGAATTCCACTGGGAGCATTCAATGTGCCAAGAGGTTCTGTAGTTGTGACGGCTGGTGGACGTGTATTACAAGAAGGAATTGACTATACAGTAAACTATCAAGCTGGACGTGTTCAAATTTTGGACGAAGCATTAAAAGCATCAAACACACCTATTAATGTTTCCGTAGAAAACAACGCCTTATTCGGTCAGCAAAACAAGCGATTTACAGGAATTAACGTAGAGCATCAATTCAATGAAAATTTCTTAATTGGAGCCACTTATTTAAACTTGAATGAGCGACCAATCACGCAAAAAGCAAACTACGGTCAGGAACCAGTAAACAACTCTATTTTTGGATTCAATGGTAATTATTCTACGGAAGTGCCATTTTTAACACGCTTAGTAAACAAGTTGCCAAATATAGATACGGATGTTCCTTCCAATGTATCGGTTCGAGGAGAATTTGCATACTTATTGCCTGGAAGTCCAAAAAATGCAGACTTTGAAGGCGAGGCAACCGCGTATGTAGACGATTTTGAAGGCGCACAAGCATTAATTGATATCAAATCACCTTTAGGTTGGTTTTTAGCAAGTACGCCAGGAACACCAGGAAATACGTTGGGAGACAACTTGGGTGGAGAATTTGGAAATGACCAATTAGAATACGGATATAACAGAGCAAAATTAGCTTGGTACAGTATTGATCCAATATTTTATGGAAACCAAGCACCAGGCGAAATTAATGACAACGATGTTTCCAGAAGTGAAACGCGTAGAATATTTGTAGAAGAAATATTTCCACAAACGGACATTGCACGTGGGCAAACAACGGTTCAAAATACTTTAGATTTAGCGTATTATCCAAGTGAGCGTGGACCTTACAACAACAATCCTGGATTTGCAGGACAAGGGGAGCAAAATAATTGGGCAGGAATTATGCGCCCAGTCACCACGACAAACTTCGAGCAAGCTAATGTTGAATATATTCAGTTTTGGCTCTTAGATCCTTATTTTTCTGATCAGAATACAACGAGTGCTGGTGGAGAATTGGTTTTGAATATTGGTAATATTTCGGAAGATATCTTAAAAGACGGACGTAAGCAATACGAAAATGGATTGCCAGAAGCTGATGCGCTTTCAGAATTGGTGACGGAAACAGCCTGGGCTAAAGTACCACAAACACAATCATTAGTATATGCTTTTGATTCAGATGATGCCAACCGACAAGTACAGGATATCGGATTGGATGGTTTGAATGATGCGGAAGAAGCTTTAAAATACTCAAACTACGCAGCAGAACAAGATCCTGCAGCAGATAACTATCAATATTTTTTAAACGCGAGTGGAGATATTTTACAGCGTTATAAAAACTTCAATGGAACACAAGGAAATTCGCCAATTGAAGTAACAGACACCAATAGAGGTTCTACAACAGTGCCAGATGTGGAAGATATCAATCGAGATCAAACGATGAATACGATTGATAATTATTTCCAGTTTAGAATTCCTATCAATCCAAATATTGGAACCGCAACAACTTATATTACAGACGAACGTTTGGTAACGACCGATTTGCCAAATCAACAGCAAATCAGTTCACGTTGGATTCAGTTTAAAATTCCGATTACAGATTTTTACAAACAAGATGTAGACGATCGTATTTCTTTAGATAATTTAAGAGCTATTCGTTTTATCCGTATGTACATGACAGGATTTACAGAACCTACAGTATTGCGTTTTGGGACACTTGATTTGATTCGTGGTGATTGGCGTCGTTATAATTTATCATTACAAGAAAATAATGACGATCCGCTAGATGACGGAACACAATTTGATGTAAATATTGTAAATATTGAAGAAAATGCTAACAAATTGCCTATCGGATATGTAATTCCTCCAGGCGTTGTGCGTGAACAATTAAACAATAACAACACGGTTATTCGTCAAAATGAACAATCACTTGGAATGGTCTTGTGCGATTTGGAAGCAGGAGATTCTCGTGGTGTATTTAAAAATATTGACATTGATTTACGACAATACAAAAACTTAAAAATGTTTGTCCATGCAGAATCTTTATTTGGGCAAACACAACAATTAGCCGATCAACAAGCAGTGGCGTTCTTACGATTTGGGAATGACTTTACGCAAAACTATTACCAAGTAGAAATTCCGTTAAACGTAACCTTGCCAAATGAATCCTTGCCAGAAGATGTATGGAGAAATGATTTTGACATTCCTTTAGCACTTTTAACACGAATAAAAGCGGCAAACTTTAACAATACAACAGGGACTTCCGAAGTTGCGTATTATAACGAAAATGCAGAAGAAATTGTCAATCAATTTGCTCCGTACGGAACAGATGAACGCATGCGTATTGCCATTATTGGGAATCCGACTATTGGACGTGTACGTTCATTAATGGTAGGGATAAAAAACTCAACTGCAACAAGTTTAGATGCAACAGGTGCTCCTGAAAATGGAATGCCTATTTGTGGTGAATTCTGGTTCAACGAATTGCGTTTGGCAGAATTGGAAAACCGCGGCGGTTGGGCAGCAGTTGGTTCGTTAGATGCCAATTTAGCCGATTTTGCTACCATTTCTGCAACGGGAAGAATTAGCACTGTTGGATTTGGAAATATTGAACAATCACCAAACGATCGAAGTCGAGAAGATGTCAAGCAATATGATATTGTGACCAATGTAAGTTTGGGACAACTATTACCCAAAAAATGGGGAATTAAAATTCCATTCAATTATAGTATTGGAGAAGAAATTATTACGCCCGAATTTGATCCGTTCTATCAGGATATTCGTTTAGAAGATCGATTGGATTTGGCTGAAACCGAAGCGGAACGAAATAGAATCGAAGAAGAAGCTATCAGTTATACCAAACGAAAAAGTATCAACTTTATTGGGGTTCGTAAAGAGCGCGGCGCTGAACAAAAAGCACGTTTCTACGATGTGGAAAACCTAACATTATCCTATTCGTATAACGAAACTGAACATCATGATTATGAAATTAAATCCTTGCGCGATCAAAATGTACGTGCAGGATTGGATTATAACTTTAACTTTCAACCAAAATCTATTGAACCTTTCAAGAAAAATGATTCACTATTTACAGGAAGGTATTGGAAATGGCTGAAAGACTTCAACTTTAATCCATTGCCAACAAGTATTTCGGTAAACTCAAACATTACGAGAAGTTTCAATGATCAAATCTATCGAGATCCATTATTGCCAGATGCAAGTATTGATAACTTACCGCGATTGCAACAGCGTAATTTCTTGTTTGATTGGTCCTATGCGATTAATTATAATTTGACAAACTCACTGCGTTTTAACTTTACCGCAGCCAACAATAATATTGTCAATAATTTCTTTGATGAAGATGGGGACATTGATCAGAATTTAGGAATTTGGGACGGATTCTGGGATATTGGTGAACCGAATACGCATACACAATCTTTACAATTAACCTACGATTTACCACTGAACAAAATTCCGACCTTGAGCTTCTTAACAGCCGCTTACAGTTATACGGGAGACTTTAACTGGCAACGTGGATCGGATGTTTTACAGGAAGTTGCGGGCGAACGTTTGAATACGATTCAAAATGCCAATACACATAACTTAAATGCTACGTTAGACATGACGAAGTTCTACAAATATTTAGGTTTTGTGAAAAAGGGTAAAAACCGTAAAACCAATCAGAAAGTCAGAAATGCGCGTCAACCTGGAGTTCCAGATGCAAATGCGCAACAAAATCCTAATAACAAGCCTAAAAAATCGAGTATTGGTACCAAAATATTCAATACGTTAGTGGATGTGGTGGGAAGCGTAAAGCGCGTAAATATCAGTTACTCTGAAAATAACGGTAAAGTATTGCCAGGATATACGCCATCTATCGGATTTATTGGAACCTTAAAACCATCTCCAGGATTCGTATTTGGTAGTCAAGCTGACGTTCGATTTGAAGCAGCGCGACAAGGGTATTTGACAGAATTTGCAGGATTCAACCAGCAATTCACACAAATACAAAACAGAAATTTAGACATTACAGCAATGGTAGAGCCAATGCGTGATTTGAAAATTGATGTCGTTGCCAATCGTAATTATTCTGAAAACTTCTCTGAACAGTTTACGGTACAAAATGGCGAGTACATTTCGTTATCTCCAAATGGAGCTGGAAATACCTTTGGAAACTTTGGAATCTCTACGTTGTTGATCAAAACGGCTTTCAAAAAGAGCGACGAAAACCAATCGGCTACGTTTGCAGATTTTGAAAATAACAGACAAATCATTGCACGTCGTTTGGCAATTGCCAACGGACAACCATTAACTGATACAGATGCTGACGGTTTTCCAGATGGATTTGGAAAAACAAACCAAGCTGTATTATTACCGGCGTTCATTGCGGCATACACCGGACAAGATGCCAATGATGTAAAATTAGGCGCTTTTAGAGATGTGCCAATTCCAAACTGGACCTTAAAATATACAGGGTTGATGCGATTAAAATGGTTCAAAAAACGTTTCAAGCGTTTCTCATTGACACATGGATATCGTTCAAGCTATACGATCAATTCGTTTCGTAACAACTTGGATTACGATGCGTCTGATCCGTTTGGCGCTACCAATTTAGATCAAGGTGGAAACTTTCACAATCAAAACATATTCTCTAATATCAACTTGGTAGAGCAGTTTAATCCGTTAATTCGAATTGACATGGAAATGAAAAATTCTATCAAAATCTTAGCAGAAGTAAAACGCGATAGAGCCTTGTCATTAAGTTTTGACAATAACTTACTTACTGAAGTTTCTGGAAACGAATATATTGTAGGTTTGGGATATCGTTTCAAAGATGTGCGTATCGACACCAGAATCGCAGGAAAGAAAACGACGTTAAAAGGAGATTTAAACCTAAAAGCCGATTTATCTTTAAGAGATAATATCACCATCATACGAAGCTTAGATTTATTCAACAATCAAGTAACTGCGGGACAAACATTGTGGTCGTTGAAATTTACGGCAGATTATGCGTTGAGCAGAAACCTAACGGCCTTATTCTATTACGATCATACATTCTCGGAATTTGCCGTATCAACTGCATTTCCACAAACAACTATTAGATCGGGAATCACGCTTCGTTACAATTTTGGAAATTAACAATACTAGAGGTTGAAAACTTAAAGAGAAAAAAGTATTTTTGCTCACATAACACTAAATAACTCAAAAAATGAATGTACCAGCAGAATTAAAGTATACAAAAGACCATGAATGGATAAAAATTGATGGTGACACTGCAATTGTTGGAATTACAGATTTTGCTCAAGGCGAATTGGGTGATATCGTATATGTAGATGTAGATACTTTAGACGAAGAAGTTGACAAAGATGAAGTTTTTGGAACGGTGGAAGCTGTAAAAACGGTTTCTGACTTATTCATGCCATTAACTGGAGAAGTTGTAGAGTTTAATGAAAAATTAGAAGACGATCCAGAATTGGTAAACACAGATCCGTATGGAGAAGGTTGGATGATTAAAATTAGCATCAAAGATTCTTCGGAAATTGACGAATTGTTGGATGTTGAAGGATACAAAGAAGTGGTAGGTGCGTAAATATATCTTTTCTGTCGTAGCGATTGTTTGGACGATTGCAATTACGGTACTGAGTTTAATTCAAATAAAAGGACCGCAAGCATTTCATTTCTCCTACGCAGACAAAGTAATGCATATCATTATCTATTGTTCACTAACGCTCACTTGGTTTTTTGCCTTTTCAAGAGGAATCACCAATGAATTCTTGCAAAAAAATGCGTTAATGGCAAGTGCTGTTGTCTGTTTTATTTACGGAATTGCGGTAGAAGTGATGCAGGAAACACTAGTAACTACAAGACAGGGAGATTGGCAAGATGCGCTTGCAAATACAATTGGTATAATCCTTGCAATATTCATTATAAAATGGTTTATTGCAAAATATATAAAGTTAAAAACGCATAATTAATTGTTATTTCTGCTAATAAATAATTAAATTAGCAACCATTAAAACTATATTATTATGGAAGCAAAGAAGAATCCAGATGCTGACTTACGAAAAAACAGTTGGTTTTACCTATCCTTAGGGTTAGCATTAGTTACATTCCTTATTTGGCAAGGTATGGAGTGGACAGCTTATGATGAAGTTGTAAAAGAAGAAACCGTTGATTTGATCGAAGATAATGAAGAAGAAATGATTATCACAGAGCAATTAACGCAACCGCCACCACCGCCACCACCGCCAGCTCCGGAAATCATTGAAGTTGTAGAAGATGAAGAAGAAGTAGAAGAAACGGTTATCGAATCTACTGAAACTACAGAAGACGAAGTAATCGAGGAAGTGGAAGATGTTGAGGTTGTAGAAGAAGAAGAAGTTATTGAAGATGTACCATTCTCAGTAATTGAAGATGCACCAATCTTTCCAGGTTGTGAAAAATACAAAAGTAAGGCAGAACGTAAAAAATGTATGTCTGAAAAAGTACAAAAGCACGTAAATAAAAAATTCAATACAGAATTGGCTTCTGACTTAGATTTAGAAGGTGTGCAAAAAATCTTTGTGGTATTCAAAATTGACAGACAAGGAAATATTACTGATGTACGTTCAAGAGCGCCACATCCAAGATTAGCAAAAGAAGCTGAAAAAGTAATTAAGAGTCTTCCAAAAATGAAACCAGGGAAACAAAGAGGAAAACCAGTAGGTGTAAACTACACGTTACCAATCGTTTTCAAGGTACAGTAAGTTAAGAAAACATAAAATATACACAAAGCCCGAGCATTTTGCTCGGGCTTTTTCTTTTTGGTACGTTTATTGAGGTTAACACAACATTAACATTAAAACCGATTAATATGAAAAATGCAAGTCACAACAAAGATGTGAACGCAACTGGTGTACATGAAAGTCACCTTGCTAAAAAGAACGATTTAAAAATCGAAAGAAGTCCTTTACTACGTTTCTCAGTGAGCCTCATGCTGAGTTTATTCATTGTCTACACACTATTTCAAATTCAAACTGTAGAAGCCGCGCCAGATGTCGTAACCATTGAAGATGACCTTCTAGATGACAACATGGAATATGTTCCATACTTTGAAGAAGAAGTTATTAAAGTAGATGAGCCAGAGCCAGAACCAGTAATCAAACCAACAACAATTATTGATAAAGTAGAGGTTGTAGACAATGATACTAAAATCAAAGATCAGATATTACAAACAGAAACCAAACCAAAAGAAGTTTCTAAGTTTGTAGATACAAGCAACGTTGAGGTAATTGATGAAGTTGATCCTATTGAAGAAGTTCCGTTTGCTTTTATTGAAGATGCACCTATCTATCCAGGTTGCGAAAAATTCAAAAGTAAAAAAGAACGTAAAAAGTGTATGTCTGAAAAAATTCAAAAGTTGATCAATAGAAAATTCAATACAGGAATTGCGGAAGATTTAAATTTAGATAGTGGCGTACAACGAATCAATGTATTATTCATCATTGATGAAAATGGTAATGTAGTGGGAATTCAATCACGAGGAACGCATCCAAAATTAGAAAAAGAAGCAGAACGCGTGGTAAAATTACTCCCAAAAATGGAGCCTGGAAAACAAAGAGATCAAAACGTGAAAGTAAAATACACGCTGCCGATCATGTTTAAAGTTCAATAAAACAAAAAAGGGAAAAGATATAAAAAAGGAAAACCGAGTTATTCACTCGGTTTTTTAGGTATACTTTCTGTGACATATCATTACATTAACATTAAAACCGATTATTATGAAAAATGTCAACTTAAAGCCTTTTGTAAATGTTACCAAGACTTACAAAGGTATTTTAATCAGAAAGCATACCACAAAAGTACGAAAAACTAATTGATCGCGCCTTTATTACGCTCAATTATTGCGTTTTATCGTGTAATTATCCCCTTTTATGGGTAAATGCCAGCGTTTTCCATATGAAAATACTGAAAAAAACACCACAAAAATTTCAAATGCTGTTAAAAATGATGGTACTTTTTGAAAATATAACATCATAACGGCAAGGAATGAATTGATTTTTGGGAAAATATAGTATCTTTCGCACTCATAAATCCTCAAATATGAAGCAACTCAAAGCGGCTATATACCTACTTGTACTTTTAACATTTCAAACAGTATTTGGACAAACTTCTACAAACAATTACGAAAAGTATCCTGTATTTGCTGCATGTGAAACTGTAGCTATTGCCGATCTTGAAAATTGCTTCAATACCACGTTAAGAACGTTTGTCAATGATAATTTTAAACAACCAGAAATTGTCGAAAAAGAAAACTATCAAGGTGAATTAATTGTAGTATTCGAAGTCACAAAAGAAGGAACATTTAAAGTTCTCTATGTCGATGCCGTTTATGAGGATTTAAAAACCGAAATAAAACGTGTATTTGAACTATTACCAACGGTACAACCAGCTACCTACAGCGGAAAACCAGCATATACACAATTTACGATGAAGTTGGAAATTCCTTTAGGAAGCATAGAAGCCATTGAAAAACCCAAAACACTCCAAGAAAAAGAAAACGAACTAGAAGCCGCAGCAAAAACAGAATTTGACGCCGTCAATGAAGCATTAGAAACCTACGAAGACGAATTGTACGCGAGCAACCTAAATATTCCACTTTCGCATGATATGTATTCGTATTTTGATCGTCAAGTGAATTTGGTTGGCACCAATAGTCACACAGCTTCCAAACCGTTTTTATACAATACCGTGTCCAACTATTACGATTTTGATGCGCAACAAGCAAAGCTCAAAAAAGATGCTTCTTCTTGGTTAGGCCGTAAATTATGGAACGAACACATGGTCACAGTCAAAGGGAAAAACTATTGGTTTGTGCTCGATCCTATTGTCGATTTGCAACTCGGAGCGCATACAGACAGTGAAGTCGATTACACCTACAACAACACCAGAGGCGTGCAAGTGCAAGGTGGTTTGGGGAAAGGATTCAACTTTTCAGCGACTATTTTTGAAAGTCAAGGACGATTTGCAGATTACTTCAACAGATACGCAGAGAGCATTCGTCCTGCAGGAGGAAATCCTGCCATCATTCCTGGACGTGGCATTGCCAAAGAATTTAAGACAGACGCGTATGATTATCCTGTGGCAGAAGGATATATTTCCTATTCGCCCAATAAAACTTTCAATGTGCAATTTGGACACAGCAGAAACTTTATTGGCGACGGATATCGTTCACTATTTGTCAGTGATGTGGCAAGTCCGTATCCTTTCTTAAAATTAAACACATCTTTCTGGAAAATAAAATACACCAATACATGGATGTGGCTGCGCGATGTGCGTCCAGAAGTTACCGAAGATGGCGCATTTCTAACAAAATACATTGCGAATCATTACCTGAGTTGGAATGTTTCTAAAAAACTAAACATTGGCTTTTTTGAATCTGTTATTTGGAAAAACGACAACAACCGCGGATTTGATGTCAATTACGTAAATCCGATCATATTTTACCGTGCAATAGAATTTTCTACAGGTTCACGTGCTGGAAATGCCATTGTTGGACTGAGTTCAAAATACAAATGGAATGACAATGTCAATTTTTATGGGCAATTTATTCTGGATGAATTTTCGCTGAATGATATCCGAGATGGCAATCAAAGTTGGAAAAATAAATTTGGTTTTCAGCTTGGCGCGAAATATTTCAATGCATTCAAAGTAGATAACTTATTGTTGCAATTTGAGTACAATCAAGTGCGACCGTACACATATTCACATGATGAAGTTGCTACAAACTACGGACACAACAATCAGTCAATGGCACATTTATGGGGAGCCAACTTCCGTGAAGTCATCGGAATTGCACGTTATAACAACAAGCGTTGGTTTGGAAGTGCAAAATTGATCTTTGGGCAACGTGGTTTGGACTTTGATCCTGCGATTGACAATGCAAGCTATGGAAGCAATATTTTTATTAATAACGACAACAGAGTAGGCGATACAGGCATTGAATTATTGCAAGGAAATAAAACAAATGTACTTATTGGCGATTTGAATGTTGGCTATATCGTCAATCCGAAAACCAACTTAAAAATCTTTGCAAACATCACGTACAGAAGCTTCAATCCAGATGCAAATACCTTGATCGATTTCAAAGAAAATACTACATGGCTAAACTTTGGAATTCGAACAGATATTTTTAATTGGTATTTTGATTTTTAACTTTTCTATTTTCTATTTTTTTATTAAATTTGTTAAAGCCTCGAAAAAAATTAATACCCAAGATTTTTAGCAGTCTTGTACGCCCAAACCTATATTTAAAATGATTAAGCCGTTTTTTATTTTACTTCTTATTTTGCCATTTATTTATTTAGGATTTAAGTCTCTAGACTTAGCAGTATACAAACGACGACGAAGTTCCAGTTATACGGTAAAAGAATATCCAGTATTCATTATTGGTTGTGCATTGTTTGTAGTGGCAGGTATTATCATTGCAAACTTTAAAATGCTACTAGAGTTTTTGTAAACTTTGATAGAATGTTTTACGTAAAACTTCACCAGAAATAAACCAATCGCCATATCCTAAATCATCATATTTTTTAGTGATGGAAGTATCTTTTGTTACTTGTGCTTCAGTTTTACCAGCTTTAATTTCAGTCATCACTTTTTCTTCAATACTTTCTAACATTTGTAAATAAGCTTTCAATTCGGCTTTGGTAGACATATTTCTGTGTCCAGGAATGATCTTAGTGTCATCATTAATTACAAGCAGCGCCTTTTTAATAGCGGCAATATATCCTTGTGCGCTTCCGCCAGAATCCAAGTCGATATATGGATATTTTCCTTGAAAATAAGCGTCACCCGTATGTAGCACATTACTTTCCGTAAAATACACCATGGCGTCACCATCGGTATGCGCTTCATGTACATGAAAAATAAAGATAGATTCATCATTAAAGAAAAAAGAAACATCTTTTGAAAACGTAATGACAGGCAATGCTTCTTTAGGAGAAGCTTTCTTGGTCGTTTTACGTTTTTTATTAAACTGATCCATGCTCATGCGTTTGCGAACATTTTCATGCGCTACAATCACAGCACCTTCTTTCTGCATATTTTCATTTCCGCCCGTATGATCGCCATGCCAATGCGTATTAATTAAAAATTCCACTGGTTGATCAGTAATGCTCTGAATAGCGTTTAAAATTTTTGGTGTCAAATGTGCAAATTGATCATCAATCATAAAAACACCATCATTCCCAACAGAAATAGCAATATTTCCACCTTGTCCCACGAGCATATACACATGATCTGTAACTTTGGTAACTTTAATTTGAACTTCTTTCTTTTGTGCAAATCCAACAGTTACAGTTAATAAAAGAATAAACGAAGTGAGAATGTTGAGAAATTTCATGTATAGTTTTTTTTTGGTTGTTTTGTGTGATGGAATCTATCATTGGCGCATCCTAAAAAATAAAATAGAAACATTCCATAAAGATTCTAATCGAATACATAGTCGTTGCAAAATGCAGTTCCTTTCCAAAGATAAAAATAGAAAAGCAATAACAATTTAGAAAAGTAGTAAAACCTTTGAAAATCATTGCATACGAATGATTTGTACTTTATCTTTGCAGGAATTTACGAAGGTTGATGAAAACGGCATTGAATACACTCAAAAAAACATACTCATTTGCTTCAATATTTGAAGATTTTAAGCAGCTTACAAAGGTTGGATTGGCCATTAGCGTAGTCTTCTCTTCGTTGGCAGGATACTTACTTGCAGTTGGTGCAGATGGTTTCAGTTTCAAAATACTTAGTTTACTTGCTTTAGGCGGTTATTTTATGGTGGGCGCTTCTAATGCATTCAATCAAATTATAGAGCGCGACTTAGATGCATTGATGGATCGTACTAAAAACAGACCGATTCCGTCAGGACGCATGTCAGTAACGACAGCTTTCATCATTGCAGCAATATTTACCATACTAGGAATTGGCATTTTATATGTGATCAATCCAAGAACAGCAATGTTTGGTGCCATTTCTATTTTCTTGTACACTTGTGTATATACGCCATTAAAAACAAAAACGCCATTAGCTGTATTTGTAGGTGCGCTTCCTGGAGCCATTCCGTTTATGTTGGGTTGGGTAGCGGCTACAAATCAATTTGGAATTGAACCAGGGATTTTATTCATGATTCAATTCTTTTGGCAATTTCCACACTTTTGGGCAATTGGCTGGTTTTTATTTGACGATTATAAAAAAGGCGGATTTTTTATGTTGCCCACAGGAAAAAGAAACAAAGCCACCGCATTGCAGATCATTATGTATACCGTTTGGCTGATTTTAATTTCGATATTTCCAGTTTCTGGATTAACAGGCGAATTAAAACTATCCATCATCGCAGCAATTTTAGTATTCATTGCGGGAATTGGATTGTTGTATTACGGAATCCAATTGTATCGAAAAATGGACAAAAAATCGGCAAAAGCATTGATGTTGGCTAGTGTGGGATACATCACCTTAATGCAAATAATATTTGTGGTAGATAAATTTTTACAATAAACTATGGATTTAACGCAGGGAACATTTCAGGAGAAGAAAGACAGATCGAGAAAGATGATGTTGTGGTTTGCTATGATTAGCATGTTTATGACCTTTGCGGGATTGACGAGTGCATACATAGTAAGTCAAGAACGACCAGATTGGCTAGACAGTTTGGTGTTGCCAACTGCATTCTTTTACAGCACGCTGGTAATTATTGTAAGTAGCATTACATTTCATTTGGCAAAAGTGTCCATTCAAAAAGGACTCAGACAAGCAACAACGATGTATTTATTGCTTACGTTGACACTTGCTGCTGCGTTTGTAATTTTACAATTTGTAGGGTTCAATGAAATCATTGCAAATAAGTTCTTTTTCACAGGAAAATCGAGTTCTGTTACGTCCTCTTTCATTTATATCATTACGGGAGTGCATTTATTGCACGTCGCGGCAGGTATAATCGTATTATTGGTTGTAATTTATAATCATTTTAAACAAAAGTATAAACAAGGGCAAACACTTGGTTTAGAACTAGGTGCAATGTTTTGGCATTTCCTAGATGTATTGTGGGTATTTTTGTTTTTATTTTTATATTTCTTATCATAAGAAAAAAATGTAAATTTGAACAATTTTTTAAAAATGTTAACTTTTTATGGAAGCTACTGTTTCAAATACAGGCACAGAAGGTAAAGTTTGGGGAGGCGGAAATCAGCCGTTGAGAGCAAGCTATGGAAAAATGATGATGTGGTTTTTCATCCTATCGGATGCACTTACGTTCTCAGGATTCTTGGCAGCGTATGGATTCTCAAGATTCAAATTTATTGATTCATGGCCAATTGCAGATGAAGTGTACAATCACTTCCCAGGAATACACGGAGACAATCCAATGTATTTCGTTGCCTTAATGACTTTTATATTAATTGCGTCATCAGTAACGATGGTGTTGGCAGTAGATGCAGGTCATCACAATGACAAAAAGAAAACTACGTTCTACATGTTCCTCACGATCATTGGAGGAGCTATTTTCTTAGGATCGCAAGCATATGAGTGGACAAACTTTATCAAAGGTTCGTACGGAGCATTGGAAACAAAAGGAGGTCAAATTTTACAGTTTGTTGATACAAATACAACCCCCGAAGATGATAAAATGTATCGTATTTCGGTAGAAAAATTTGCAACAGCTTCTTTCAAAGAGCGATCACAGCACCAAAGTAAAAATGGATTGTGGTATGCTTCAGAATCTTCATTGCCAACATATTCAGTACAAGACGTAGTTACAGGATTCAATGAAAATCCAAACTTAGCAGTTCGTACACAGGAAATTATTCCAAATGTAGCGGCGTTAAAAGCTTCTGATAATCCAGCAGATGTAGCCAAAGCAGCACGTTTTGAAAGTATGTACATCAATGCAGATCATAAAGGACACAAAGGAATTTTAAATCGTGCAGCATCCGAAAAAGCATTAAAAGATGCGGTGGTGTATGTAAAAGGAGCAAATCTTGTCCACAACGAATATGGAAATAGATTGTTTGGAGATTTCTTCTTCTTCATCACAGGATTCCATGGATTCCACGTATTCTCAGGAGTAGTTATCAATGTTATTATTTTCTTCAACGTGTTATTAGGAACGTATGAAAGAAGAAAAAATAACTATGAAATGGTAGAAAAAGTTGGACTCTATTGGCACTTTGTCGATCTAGTTTGGGTATTCGTATTTACCTTCTTCTACCTAGTTTAATAAAAATATATCAAAGAAATTATATAAAGCATCATGGCACACGATCACGGACATACGGAGCACAAATTAGCCATATTTAGAGGAAGACTTAAATTTAAGTCGAACGTTCAAAAAATTTGGGGCGTTTTAATCTTCTTATCTATCGTAACAATTATAGAAGTAGGATTTGGTATTGTTAAACCTGGAATCTTAGTAGACAACTATTTTCTCGGAATGAAATTACTCAACTGGGTATTTATCATTTTAACGATTGTAAAAGCATATTACATTGCATGGGATTTCATGCACTTACGTGATGAAAAAAGTTCGTTGCGTAGAGCAGTTGTTTGGACGGCAGTATTCCTAATCAGCTATTTAATATTCATCCTTTTGCAAGAAGGAACGTATATTGAAGATGTAAAAACAAACGGATTCATCAAGTGGGATTTCTAAAATGACACTAAAAAACACATAAAGAAAAGGCAGTAAATTTTACTGTCTTTTTTTATACCTATAAGGGAACGATTCGTTTCAAATAAAGTAAAGAATGATGGTTTTAGTCTTGAATAAAAAGGACATGTTAATTCTTTCTAAAAACGAATCAAAAAATAAAAAAAACGACAGATTCTCGCGGTAAATCGCCAACCGATTTTTATTTTTGTACTATGAAAGTTTTGGCAGGAAAAAGCTTGAATATCTCAACTGGAAACGGTTGCACAACTAATTACAAATAAAATACGTACGTAGAAATATCTCAACGAAACACCATAAAGTTTTGAAAGGTATTTGTATCATAAGTAAAACACGCTAAGAACGCACCCATGAAAAAGAAGATCATTTTAGGAGTTTTATTCTTATTGCCAGTATCCATTGTATTAATTCTTCTTTTTACAAATCACAATTACAGACCACTTCCAGTAATCAAAGAAAATGTAGCCGAATTGGTAAACTACGATTCGTTTGAAAATAAAGACTCCATTCAGTTTGATGGAAAAATTACCATTCTAGGCTTTTTGGGAAGCAACTTAGAAAATAGAAAAATCAACGTACTAAATCTCAATCAAAAAATATACAAACGCTTCAGCGGATTCAAACATTTTCAACTTGTCATGTTGCTGACGCCAGGACAAGAAGCAATGATTCAGGATCTAAAAAATGAAATCAGCCGTTTTGCAGACGAACTCAAATACTGGAATTTTGTCATTGTAGACAAAGAAGAATTGGAACGTATTCACGACGGATTGGAATCTCCATTGCCTTTAGATGAATACGGAAGTTCTGAGTATATGTATATCATTGACAAAGACAAAAACTTACGCGGTCGCATCGACGATCGTACCGACGCTGAAATCGACGAAAAAGCTGCGCCATACATGTTGTATGGATACAATACCATATTGATCTCAGAATTGTCTGGAAAAATGACTGACGACATCCGAATTCTTTTCAAAGAATACAGAGGAAAAGGGAAAAATGAGAATTCGGATACAAGAAGAACGGAAGACTTGAAAAAATAACACATGCAAAAAAAGAACTATTCATACATCGGAATCGCATTTATCATGTTGGTCTTTGGAATCATTTTCATTCCCAAAATTGTCGATAAAGTACAAAAAGGGGAAACGATCGAAAAAGACCGTATGAATATTGTAGGAGCAGAGCGAAATACAAAACTCCTCTATCTTAAAATTGATGGAAAAGCGCGTCGAGTGCCAGATTTCCTATTCACAAATCAAGACAGTTTAGAAATTTCCAATCAAGATTTTAGTGGGAAAGTCACGGTGATGGAATTTTTCTTTACAACCTGTCCCACAATTTGTCCTGTAATGAACAGCAACATGCGAACGTTGGATGAAGAATTTCACGAAAGAGACGATTTTGCCATTGCATCTTTCACCATTGACCCTAAAACTGATACGCCAAAAGTACTCAAAGAATATGCAGAACGCTATGGCGTAAAATCACTCAATTGGCATTTCTTAACGGGCGATTTGGAAAAAATTCACGAACTCTCCAACAAAGGTTTCAATATCTTTACAGGAATCAACCCAGAAGTTGCTGGCGGATTTGAACATCAAGGATACTTTGCATTAATTGACAAATACGGTTTCATACGTTCGCGAAGAGACAACCATGGAAATCCAAAAATCTACTATCAAGGAACAGATATAGAAGAAGTAGAAATGTTGAAACAAGACATTAAAAATTTGTTAGAAGAAGAATAAACATACTATGGAAGCGACCACCGACATCGAAAAAAAATACAAAAAGCTCATCATTGCATTATCAATTGCAATTCCTGTAGTCGTAGCGATTTTATTTCGTGTAAAACTGGAAGATGTAGAACCTTTAAGCTTTTTACCGCCAATTTATGCAACTATAAATGGAATCACAGCAGTTTTCTTAATTGCTGCGGTTATCGCCATCAAAAACAAAAAAGTAAAGCTGCATGAAACGTTCATGAAAATCTGTATTGGACTTTCGGTAGCATTCTTAGCCATGTATGTAGCGTATCACATGACGTCTGAATCTACCAAATACGGAAATCCTGATGCATTAATGCGCGGCGTGTATTTCTTTATCTTAATTTCTCACATTATATTAAGTATTGCCATCATTCCTTTAGTATTGATCACGTATGTAAAAGCGTTGGCAAAACGCTTTGACAAGCATAAAAAAATAGCAAAAATTACCTTTCCGATTTGGTTATATGTGGCTATTACAGGCGTTGTAGTCTACCTTATGATTTCTCCATATTACAAACACACCATAGATGCCGTAAACGCAATTCCATAATGAAAAAGAAACACTACATACTATTCACTCTTGTACTTTTATGTGTACTTCCGTTAGATGCACAATGCGCCATGTGTAGAGCGGTGTTAGAATCGGAGGCAGACTTATCGCAAGCCAAAGGTGTCAACAACGGAATTGTATACCTCATGGCAATTCCATACATATTAGTAGCAATTACAGGGTTTTACATCTACAAAGTCTTCAATAAAAAAACTTCTGAAAAAGCATAGCGACACTCAAAGCTCTATCATTAAATAAAAAAATAGAATCTTTTGTAACGAATTTGTCTTTAGAGAGTCTTATACATATTAGCATCAATCAAAAACAAGATTAACAGAATATTAATAACACTTGTAACCGCAAATATGTAATATTGTGTTAACAAAACACCTAACCATCTATGATCCAGATTAAGGAATTACACAAATCCTATCGTATGGGAAGCAACTCACTTCACGTACTCAAAGGAATCAATCTTGATATAAAAGAAGGAGAATTTGTCTCTATTATGGGTTCTTCAGGTTCAGGAAAATCTACACTGCTAAATATCATTGGAATGTTAGACGAAGCCGATGAAGGTTCGTACGTATTAGACAATGTTCCTATCAAAAACCTAAGTGAAAAAAAAGCAGCAGTATACCGCAATAAATTCTTAGGATTCATTTTTCAATCGTTCAACTTGATCAATTATAAAGACGCAGCTGACAATGTAGCATTGCCCTTATACTACCAAGGTGTTTCACGAAAAATCAGAAAAGAAAAAGCATTATACTATCTTGAAAAAGTGGGCTTGGCAGATTGGGCACACCACTTACCAAGTGAACTTTCGGGTGGACAAAAACAACGTGTCGCTATTGCACGTGCATTAGCTTCCGAACCTAAAGTTTTACTAGCAGATGAGCCAACAGGAGCATTAGACACGAAAACTTCGTATGAAGTCATGGACTTTCTTCAAGGAATTAATGATGAAGGAAAAACCATTCTAGTAGTAACACACGAAACTGACATCGCCAATATGACCAAGCGAATTGTACAGCTAAAAGATGGTGTTATAGAAGAAGATAAATTTGTAGAACAAGTAAGAGCCTCAGCACATGTTTGATTTAGATCGTTGGCTAGAAATATTCCAAACTATCAATAAAAACAAGCTAAGAACACTCTTAGCCGGTTTCACTGTGACGCTCGGAATCTTAATTTTCACGATCCTTTTCGGAATGGGGAACGGTCTTAAAAACACGTTTTACGAAGCGTTTCAAGACGATGCACAAAATACCATCTTCATCTATCCTGGCTTTGCTACAAAACCCTTCAAAGGATTCAAGGAAAACAGACGCATTGAGTTTGAAAACGAAGATTTAGAATTCCTCAAAGAAAAATTCGCAGGACGCGTGCAACACATTACAGCGCGAATCCGTAAAGGAGTTACTGCAAAATACAAAAACGAATATGGAAGTTACGATGTGCGTGCTGTACATCCATCACATCAACTCATAGAACAAACAGACATCATAAAAGGGCGTTTTGTCAATCAAAATGATATCCAAACAGATGCGAGAATTGCAGTCATTGGCCGTTTGGTAGAAAAAGACTTATTTGGAGGAGAAGATGCCATTGGAGAATATATCAGCATGAACAAACTCATTTATAGAGTTGTAGGTGTATTTAGCGATAAAGGTAGTGGCGACCGCGAAGAACGCAGAATATATACACCCGTAAGTACGACACAATTAATCTACAAAAACACAGAAAAAATAGATCAAATCAATTTGATGTATGACATGAGTATTGGTGCTGGTGGTGCGAGTAGACTTTCCAAAGAAATTGAAACAGCACTCAAAAAGAGACACAATGTTGCACCAAGCGATCGAAATGGAATCTATGTAAACAACAATATTGAAGAACTTTCTGACACCTTGCAATTTGCAAGTGTATTACAAATCATAGTCCTGTGGATTGGTATTGGAACCTTGTTTGCAGGCGTCATCGGAATTAGCAATATCATGGTATACATTGTAAAAGAACGTACCAAAGAATTAGGAATCAGGAAAGCATTAGGAGCCAAACCAAGTTCGGTAATCGGTATGATTTTGCAAGAAACAGTCGTCATCACCTTAATCTTTGGATACATTGGTTTGCTCATAGGAAACTCTATACTGAACTCTATGGGCAACAAACTAGAAGATTGGTTTATCACCAATCCAAGTGTCAGTCAAGGAACTATTATCGGCGCTACGATTATTTTAGTCCTTTCCGGACTTATCGCAGGATACATTCCTGCAAGGCGCGCCGCCAGAGTAAAACCAATTGTAGCACTAAGAGACGAATAACTAAGAACCAAGAAGGAACATGAAATTTATATTTACAAGAGATACTTGGCAAGAAATCTTCGGAACGATTCGCAAAAACAAATTGCGAACCGCCATCACAATCATTGGTGTTTTTTGGGGAATTTTACTCTTTGTGGGATTGCAAGGTGCTGCAAAAGGAATGGAAAACGGATTTGATTATACGTTTAAAGACTTAGCTACAAATAGTATTTTTCTTTGGGGACAACAAACAGGAATGCCGTACGGAGGTTACAACCGAAATCGCGGAATTCAGCTAGAATTAAGTGATACCTACCGAATTGCCAATCAAGTAGAAGGTGTACAATTTGTAGTGCCACGAAATGCCAAAGGAATATTTGGTGGCGCTGCGCCATTAGTAGTCAATGATATGAAATCAGGAAACTACAAAGTATTTGGAGATTATCCAATCATCGACAATGTATCGAGAAAAAAACTGAGAAAAGGACGTTTCTTAAACCAAAAAGACATTCAAGACAATCGAAAAATATGTGTGATTGGTGAACGTATTGAAAAAGAATTATTTAAAAAAGATGAAAATCCTGTCGGGAAATACATAAAAATAAGCAACATTTATTTTCAAGTAGTGGGCGTGTACAAACGAAACAATACGGACTTCTTTGAAGGTGATAATTCCATCTTCATTCCATTTACCACGTTCAAAAAAGTATTCAACACCGGAAATAGAATCGGTTGGATGGTCATTGCAGGATATCCCGCAGAAGACATTGTTGCTATTGAAGAAAAAACAAAAGAATTGCTCAAAAGAAGATACACGGTACATCCAAACGACGAAAGAGCTTTTGGTGCAGCAAACTTTGGCGAAATGTTTGGTAAAGTCACAGGGTTTGTCAAAGGACTAAAATTTACAGCATTAATTGTTGGAATTGCCACGATTCTAGCAGGCGTAATTGCCATTGGAAACATCCTATTAATTACAGTAAAAGAACGTACCAAAGAAATTGGAATACGACGTGCATTAGGCGCAAAACCAAGCGAAATTCGCGGACAAATTATCTTAGAGTCTGTATTTTTAACCTTAGTAGCAGGATTGTTAGGAATGACCGTAGGCGGATTATCCCTATCAGTTTTAAACAATGTTGCTAAAACTTGGGACGATATTCCATTCATGAATCCAACGGTAAGTTTACAATACATCGGATTTGCCATTGCCATCATGGTGATTTTAGGAACACTCATTGGACTGATTCCTGCGCAACGCGCGGTAAGTATACGACCCATTGAAGCATTACGAGAAGAATAATAACATCAATCATAGACTAATTTAGCATACAAATGAAGAAATTTTTAAAAATCCTATTACTAATTATACTGTTAGCAGGTGCATTTTTTGCAGGATCTTATTTTGTAAATTCAAATGAAAAGAATGTGGAAACTTTTGAAACGGCCACAGCTTTCAAAGCAACTATTGTTGAAAAAACGGTAGCTGCCGGAACTGTAATTCCAGAAGATGAAGTAGAAATAAAACCACAAATTTCTGGAATTATTGAAAAAATATTTGTGGAAGAAGGTGACAAAATTCAATCAGGTGACTTAATCGCGAGAGTAAAAGTTGTGCCAAACGAACAATCATTGAACAGTGCGAGAAATGGCATCAAAAATGCCCAAATTGTCTTAAATAACTCAAAAATTACCTACGACAGAAACAAAACACTTTTTGACAAAGGCATCATTTCGAGTCAAGAATTTGAGCGTTCGGAACTTTCTTATGATCAAGCAAAGCAGCAACTGCGAAATGCACAAAGTGATTTGCAAATTATCAAAAAAGGTTCTGTAGGTGGTTCTGCGGCAAATACAAACATTAGAGCAACGGTATCAGGAACTATTTTAATCATTCCTGTAAAAGAAGGAGATCAGGTGATTGAAAGTAACAATTTCAACGCAGGAACGAGCATTGCTACCATTGCCGATTTAAGCAAAATGATCTTTGAAGGAAAAGTTGACGAAGCAGAAGTTGGAAAATTAAAGCCAAATTCTGAACTTACCGTAAACTTAGGAGCAATTGAAGACAAAGATTTTGATGCAAAACTTACGTTTGTAGCACCAAAAGGCGTGGAAGAAAGTGGTACGGTTCAATTTAAAATAAAAGCAGATGTTGCCTTAGATGAAGAATATTTTATCAGAGCAGGATACAGTGCCAATGCCACCATTGAACTCGGTAAAAAGGAAGATATCTTAGTCGTGGATGAAGGATTGCTTCGATTTGATCCTAAAAATGACGACAAGCCGTATGTGGAAATTGAAAAAGAAGATCAAAAATTTGAGAAAAAATTTATCGAAGTAGGTATTTCTGACGGGAAAAATATTGAAATAAAATCTGGATTGACAGAAGAAGATAAAATCAAAATCTGGAACAAATTTGCCATCAAAAAAGACGAAATAAAAGAAGGAGACGGCGAAAGTGAAGATGAAACAAACGATTAAAACCGAAAATTTATAACCATTCACATGAAACATCCATTGCTAAAATGTAGTTACCTAACAGAACGATTTTAGGATGTTCCATCTGACAACAAAAAAAATGTAAATTAACAGATGAAAAAAGTATTTATCATTATAGTGCTCACCGTAGGCTGTTTGGCAACTGCGACTGCACAAAAAAAATGGACATTAAAAGAATGTGTCGATCATGCATTGGAAAATAACATCTCGATCAAACAATCATTGTTGGATCGACAAAGTTCAGAAATAGATAAAAATGATGCGGTCGGAAACTTTTTGCCAACGTTGAATCTTTCCGCTTCACATTCCTGGAATATTGGTTTGAGTCAGAACCCGTTAACGGGACAAATTGTAACGTCAACACAGCAAAACTCTAGTGGATCTCTTAATATTGGTGTAGATATCTATAACGGATTACAAAATGTAAATAGACTACACAGAGCAAACTTGGCATTACTAGCCAATCAATATCAGTTAGATGATATCAAAGACAATACTTCGTTACAAGTTGTACAAGCCTTTTTGCAAATTCTATTCAACAAAGAATCGTTAAAAGTATTACAAACGCAATATGATGTTACTACAGCAGAATTGAACCGTACGAACGAATTGGTAAAAGAAGGTGTAGTGCCGCGTGGTGATGCCTTAGAAATTGAAGCCAATGCAGCAACACAAGAACAGCAAATTGTTAACGCTGAAAATAATTTGAGAATTTCTAAAATATCCTTAGCGCAATTATTATTGTTGACCGATTACGAAACGTTCGACATTGCGGAAGGCGATTATATGATTCCAGCAACAACCATTATGAACAACACGCCACGACAAATCTTTGAAAAGTCATTGGAAGTGCGTAATGATGTAAAAATATCAGAAACCAATATTGAATTGGCTGAATACGATTTAAAAATTGCAAAAGGAGCTTTATTGCCAAGTCTTTCTGCTTTCTACGGATTCAGTACTACATATTTTAATAGTGAATTATTTAACACAGCACCATTCTTTGATCAGGTGTCAGACAACAAAAACCATTCATTTGGTGTGCGATTAAACATTCCAGTTTTAAATGGTTTTCGTAACAGAAACAATGTGCGTCGTCAAAAAGTTAATATTGATCGCGCCAAGTTCAATTTAGAGCAAACTAAAATTAACTTAGAAGCCACAGTAAATCAAGCATATAATGATACAAGAGGCGCGTTAAAATCGTATGAAGCCGCCGAAAAAACCCTAATAGCACGAAGAGAAGCACACAAATATTCTACCGAACGTTTCAATGAAGGCATGATGAACTCGTTCGATTTCAGTCAATCAAAACAGCGATTGGAAAGCGCAGAATCAGACGTGGTTCGTACCAAATTCGACTATATTTTCCGTTTAAAAATACTAGAATTCTATTTTGGATTGCCGTTGACGGATTTCAAATAAAAATGAGCAGGTCTTACAAAAAGATAAAAATACGAGGAATTACCACAGCAACATCCGAAAAGAAAGATAAACGCGCGGCAAATAGAAAGCTTCGAAGAATTATAAAGCAAAAAAATATTCTAGAAGAAACAGTATTGCCAAAATTACGTGAAATTTCAAATGTTTGGGCTTTTGATAAAGACGGTAAAATTTATGATGCGGAAATGATTGAAAAAGAACTTCGAAAATAACAACTACAACACACAAAAAGCATCCATACTTTCAAAAAGGTTGATGCTTTTTTTATTTTTGTGAAAAATTAGCAATCCAATGGCGATACGATTATACTTAGAAACCTCCACGACGAATTGTTCGGTGTGTTTGGCGAATGACAATGACGTTTTATACTTCAAGGAAGAAAACGACAAAAACTATTCGCATTCTGAAAAGTTGCACGTATTCATTAAAGAAGCGTTGGAAACGGCAAACATTCAAGCAACTGATTTAGACGCCGTGGTTGTTGGAAAAGGTCCAGGATCGTACACAGGATTGCGCATTGGCGTGTCGGCAGCCAAAGGATTGTGTTTTGCTTCCGATATACAATTGCAAGCAATTGAAAGTTTAGAAATTTTAGCACGTGCTATCGCTGTGGCGGATGGTTTCATAGTTCCGTTATTGGATGCGCGACGCATGGAAGTGTATTCGGCAGTATTTGACACAAACTATCGTCAAATCAGAGAAACGCAGGCAGAAATCATTACAGAAGCTTCTTTTGGAGATGAATTAGCCAAAGGAAAAGTACATTTCATCGGAAACGGCGCAGAAAAGTGCAAAGGCATCATTACGCATGAAAATGCTGTTTTTTATGATGAAATATACTTTCCATCTACAGAAAAAATGATTCCCATAGCAATGGAAAAGCATCAAAACAATGACTTTGAAGATGTCGCTTATTTTGAACCGTATTATCTAAAAGATTTTGTCGTAACAAAATCTAAGAAAAAGTGAGGAAGCTACTTATAATCATATCAGCATTGCTCTGTGTAAGTTGTTTTTTTTCAACTTCTTGGGATGTTGAATTATGGGAACAAAAAATTGAAAACTCTAACTATTCAATCTATAAGTTTGATGCTTGGGGCGGACGCGATTCACATGTGTCTGGAATGAAATTACTAAACGCTGCCGAAGGTTTTCAACAAAGTGATGTGATGAGCGGACATCAAATTTCATATCTGACTTCAATTCCTAGTAAACATCAAATTGACGGAATATTTAGAGATAGAATTAGAGCTCGAGAAACACCGATTCCAAAAATAGCTGGTGCTATCAATACTATAAAAAGCTATGAAGATTTTAGTGGACGGAATAGCGAATGTTTATACAAAGCGTACACGTTTCAATCCTTTAAAGAAGATCGAGATCACATTACCTTCTATACAAACGAATCTAAATTTGTAGATGGAACAGATTACGATGAAATTACTGTTCCGAAAGGAAATATTTATATAATGACCGACAGCACGAATACAATTGTAAAAAGAATTAATTGTGATCACGTGAAGTTTATAACAGATTCCGTTACTGCTGACATAAAAATATGTATTGACAAAAAGTATTTTGAACCTAAACATGAGATAAAACTATCAGAATTCACAGATTACGGAATTTATAAACCTGTAAAGTAACCTGCTGCTGAAAATTTACGCTGCGTTATTGAATGGTAAAAAACCGAATTAAAAAATAAATCACAAAAAAGCGACATCAACGATGTCGCTTTTCCAAACTATATTATTTTTAATTTCGTCTAACAGTCTAGCCTTCTTTCTGTATCTCAACACTGTGTGGATATGGAATTTCAATGCCAGCAGCATCTAATTCAATTTTAGCATGTTCTTGCATATAAAAATACACATCCCAATAATCATCTGTTTTTACCCAAGGACGAACTGCAAAATTTACTGAGCTGTCTGCCAATTCTAAAACGGTCACTGCTGGTGCAGGATCTTTTAAAATGGTTTCATTATCAGTCATGATTTTCATCAAAACATCTTTTGTTTCCTTAATATCAGCATCGTATGACACACCAAAAACCAAGTCAATTCTTCGCGTTTCTTCAGCAGAATAGTTAATGATGTTCCCATTAGAAACCGCGCCATTTGGTAAAATAGCCAATTTGTTTTCTACGGTATTTAAGTGAGTGGTGAAAATTTGAATCTCCTTTACAGTTCCTAAAACGCCTTGTGCTTCAATAAAATCACCAATTTTATACGGTTTGAAAATCATGATTAACACGCCACCTGCAAAATTGGATAACGAACCTTGCAATGCCAAACCAATTGCCAAACCTGCGGCACCAATAATGGCAGCAAACGAAGTTGTTTCCACACCTAATTGCGATGCAACAATGACAAATAATAAGATTTTTAGTGTCCAACTAATTAAATTGCCTAAAAATTTCTGCAATGTTGCGTCAATTCCACGTTTTTTCATGACTTTCTTAGACACACGTACAATCATCTTGATGATAAACAATCCAATGATTAAAATGGCAAGTGCAACGAGCACTTTCAATCCATATTCTACAATGATCCCTTGTAAGTCAAAATCTCCCAACCAGCCTGTTGCAGCATCATCTGTTGGAGTTTGTGTAGTATTTTCTGTTTGCATATTGTTAGTTTTTTATGATAGTGCAAAATTATAAATTTGAACGTTTTGACTATAAATTTATCACACAATTTTCCATCCATCCATCAACAGTAAAAAAAACTGTTAAACGGCAGCATGTTCTTTTCTATCTGAATAAGGGATTACATTTTTAAAAACATTCGCAATAAAATAACGATTAGTGCCAAAAATGCAGGTGTTCCTTGTACAATTAAAATACGCTTACTTTTGGTAGAATAAGCGCCATATAAAGCGGCAACACATACACAAATGATAAAAAATAAACTTACAGAAATATCTTTTGTGTACAAAGACCAAAACAATCCAGCAGCTAAAAAACCGTTGTACAATCCTTGATTGGCAGCAAGTGTTTTCGTTTCTTCAGCAAAGGTTTTTGATTTCAATCCAAAAGTTTTCATGCCTTTTGGTGTTGTCCATAAGAACATTTCTATGTATAAAATGTATACGTGTTCTATCGCGACAAGCGCAATTAAAATAGTTTCTAAAGTTTTCATATACGTGCACTTTGTAGGTGTTGTTAACTAGATAAGGTTAAGAAAAGATAGGAAAAATCTGCGAGTATAAAAAAAGCGTTCTCAAATGATGAAAACGCTTTTCTCAAATAGGTGTATTTGTTATTTTACTTCAAACGTAAGTTTTAAGTTGACACGGTATTCAACAACAGCTCCATCTTGAACAATTGCACTCTGATCTTGTACATATACAGATTTAATGTTTTTTACTGATTTAGAAGCTTGTTTTACCGCTTTTGCTGTAGCATCTTCCCAACTTTTCTTTGAGTTTGAAAGCACTTCTATTACTTTTAATACTGCCATAATTTATGTTTTTTAAGGTTAAAAAAATTTACTTATCAAATTACGGCAATTCCAACAATTAAAAAAGTGTTTTTTATCCATTTATGGCAACAACTTCGTTGATTTGCCCTTTTAATAGGTTCTTTAACGTATTTTCGATACCACTTTTCAATGTCATGGTAGATGATGGACAACCACTACAAGCTCCTTGCAATACTACTTTTACGACTTTAGAAGATGGATCGTACGAATCGAACATAATATTTCCGCCATCGCTGGCAACGGCTGGTTTAATGTATTCTTCTAAAATATTGATGATTTCTTTTGAAATATCGTCTAAAGCTTCATAACTTTCGTCTGAGATTTCTACTTTTTCCTTTTGTTCCGCTGGAATGTCTGCTGAAATAATTTCTTTTCCTTCGTGAATATAATTGCGGATGAATTCGCGAATTTCCATCGTAATATCATTCCATTCCACCATATCGTACTTGGTGATAGAAATGTAATTTTTATCAATAAAGATTTCTTTGACAAATGGAAAGTGAAAGAGCGCTTGTGCTATGGGCGCATATTTTGTTTCGTCAATATTTTTAAATTCAAAAATACGATCGACAATCTTTTTATTGGCTACAAACTTCATCACCGTTGGGTTTGGTGTACTTTCCGCATACACGCTTACAGGAACTGCTTTTTTAGGCGTCGCAGATTCGCTGATGATTTCCTTTCCACTGTTGATATATTCTTGAATCTGATCGGCAACTTCTTCCTGTACAGCTGACCAAGTAACAATATTGTAACGCTCAATAGCGATAAAATTTCCAGAAATAAAAATGGTTTTTACAAATGGTAAATAAAATAATTGCTGGGCTAAAGGAGAATCTTTGGCGTCGTCAATATTTTTAAATTCATAACTATTGTGTCGTGTTAAAAACGTACTTGCCTCAAATTTTATAATCGCAGGATTACTTGTTTTTTCTATTTGTATCGTAATACCACTCATGGTTTCAATTTTTTTACAAAAGTAACCATTATCGTTGTATTCTGTGAATGAGTTGGGTAAATTATGTTGTTATCGAGGTGACTTTGATAGAAATTTATTTTTTGTGTTAAAATAATTAGTAATTATTTACGTTTTTAATAAATTAACAGCCGAAACGAAATCATACACAATGTAGGTTTTGTTGAAACGGGTTTTATTACGAGAAACAACAATAATAAATTTAGATAAGCATGAGTTACTTATCAAATAATTTATATATTTGACCAAATGTGTGGTAATTTAAGCTATGAAAATACATATTTAAAAAAAGTATTGCATAAAACTAACTGAAACACAATTAATTAAGCCTCGTTATCAAATAAATAAGTTGCATTGAATTTCGATACGACCAAAAATTCGTGTCGATATTTTTTTCACAAAAAGATAAACACTAATGAAATTTAAAAAATACTTAGCTATTGTTGCCATCGCATTCGGAGTACAATGCTCTTTCGCACAAGATGGACTTCCTGTTTATGTTGACTATCTTTCTGATAATTTGTACTTAATTCACCCTTCGATGGCTGGAGCTTCAAACACTTCGAAGCTTAGACTGACAGCTAGGCAACAATGGTTTGATGTAGACAATGCACCATCCTTACAAACCTTGAGTTTTAATACACGTGTAGGTGACAAAGTAGGTATCGGAGCAATTGTGTATAATGACGAAAATGGTAACTTTTCTCAACAAGGAGCGTATTTAACATTTGCATATCACTTATTACTCTCAAGAAATACAGTAGACTTAAACCAATTATCTTTCGGAATTAGTACCGGATTTACCCAAGGAACATTGGATGAAACGGGTTTTGATATTATTAACAACCCAGATCCTATCATTTCTGGTGGACGATTGAATACTACCTATTTTAATGTAGACTTTGGAGCTTCGTATTATTTCTTAGACTTTTTTGCGCATTTAACGATTAAAAATGCATTGCCAACACAAAGAGACTTGTTTTCTCAAGAATTTGAATCCAAAAACCAACGCCGTTATTTAGCATCTACAGGATATACTTTCGGAGGATATGATAGTGATTGGACGTATGAACCATCCATCATGTTTCAATACACAGAAGAAACACAAGAATCTTCCGTTGATGCTAATATTAAAGTATACAGAAGCTTGGAATTCGGTTCTGTTTGGGGCGGATTGTCGTACAGAAGAAGTTTAGACGGCGCAGAATTTGTGAATGGAACACAGGTTGACAATCAGAAGTTACAGTACATCACACCGTTTGTAGGTGTCAATTACAATCGCTTTATGTTTGCATACACGTATTCGTACCAAGCAAATTCATTAGTGCTTACCAACGGAGGTTTTCACCAAATTACTTTAGGTTATAACTTCGGAGAACGAAGAGATCCTTACGATTGTAACTGTCCTGCAATTAACTAGAAACATACACAACACCACATAAAAAAGGCTTGCTATCAAACGCAAGCCTTTTTCTTTTGCACATATATTGAAAATCAGTCACTAATCTTCAACGGTCCTTCATCTAAAGTGATGTTTTAGATGCTTGTTTTGTAATTCATCGCTAGTAGCAAAGTCCGTCTAATATTTTAGGTATTTGGTGTTGGGTATTAGGTAGTAGTCAAGTTCTAAAAACCACTAGAAATTCTGACTGAAAACTAATGTCAAAGCATTTTCAAGGATTTTCTTCCAGTGCAGCGAGTCTCAACTACCAAGTATAATTTTTACGTGCCGCTTGCTTTTTAATCGCTTCAATCATAGCGCTTTCCAAATCGTTTTTTCCTTTTTCTTGATTCTTTTTCGAAATGAATTGTTTGCGTTTTGCATTCAAGTCACGAATGTTTTTTTGAATTTTTTTACGTTTCTGTTGCTGTTCTTTTACATACGCTAAAATCTGTTCTTTTGATTTTCCGCGTAATTCAGTTGGCAACTCTTTCTCGGAAAGTTCTTCTAGTTTTACAGAATCGTTTGCGATTCCATCTACCAAATCCCAAGAAGAATTTGTGTAGAAGCCTGAACTCTTTGAAACGGCTCTATCCACGGCAATTTCTTCATTAATAGAATTGGCATTGGCATCTTGCGTAGCTTGTTGTGTTATTTTATACGATCCACGCGAACCGTACGCGATATAGGTATTGTTCAATTGTGTATTGTATTCCATAATCTTTTTATCGTACGGAGTTTGTACATACACGATATTCTTATTGTGCGCAATCGTCATATAATCTCCTTTTCCCAATGTAGCACCGTCTTTCCACATGCCCGAAATTCCTTGTTGGTAATTTCCACAGAAAATCGTGTTGATGACCACATCTTTTTCGCCTGCATTGGTAATAGCATCTTTATAATTCACGTTTCCTTGCGTAAATGGTTCGTTTCCTGCGATAAACAAAAGTTTCAAATCTTTCGGATTCGCGCCCCAATTCAGTTGATCTAAAGACGTCTGAATCACATGTCCACAAAACTCACTTCCGCCGCGTGTCGTCAACGAAAATAACTTTTCAGAGATTTCATCCAAATCATTGCTAAACCCTAACACTTGTCTTATATAGCCTTCTTCCGATGGTAAATTATCGTTTCCGTATTCGTACAAAGCAATTTGTAAGTTTGGTTTTTCGTTGCCACATTTTGCATAAGACAATTCATTGATAATTTCCCACAATTGTGCTTTCGCTTGATGAATCAATCCGTCCATACTATTGCTCGTGTCCAATAATAATGCTACTTTAATCGTGTTTTTGGGTTTTACCGGAAGTGTTTTTGTTTCAATAATGGTGCTCGCTTCTGTTTCACTCAACAAAGCCATATCTGCTTTTGAGTTTCCTTTGCAAGACATCGTTAACAACAATGTGCTTGCTAAAAATACATGTAGTGTTTTCATTTTTTTACTCGTTTTTTGTTTTTAATTCAAATCTGGTTAAAACAGTGGCGGTTAGGCTAATTTTTTGAAATGTCAGGTTCTTAAATTCTGGCAGTTTTGTTCTTTGACTGTAATTGTTCATTGAACCTAGTCCTCTGACATGAATATTATTACTTGTAAAATTTGTGTTAGGGTTTGTTTCTTGTATAAAAAGCGCCTTTCCAATTTCTTGATCAATCGCTTCAGCATATTGTTTGGCTTTTTCTTTTGCAACTTTTAACGATTTCATTTTGGTGTCTCTGCGGAGTTTATCAATTTCAGAGTGACTTACTTTCGTGATGTAGGCATTTGTAATATTCAATCGATCCAACGCCATAAAAGTTTTTGAAAGCGTAGCACCATCATGTAGTATAATTTGATATACTTTCAGCTTTTCAACTTCGTTACGTTTCAAAAAATAACGCTCATACGTTCCCTGAAAACTTGATACAGAAACATCTTTATCCGTATCAATTCCTATACTTTTCAAATTGGCAAGCAGCAATTGTTCCTGCTCTTCAATGGTTTTTTTATGATTTTTCTCGGTCAATGTCACTGAAACATAAATTTCATTTGGAACGACTAAAGTTTCCGCAGTGCCAATAATTTCAATATAATTTTGATCAATAAAGTTTTTTTCGCTTTGTGCGATGGATAACAAAGGAAGAAAAACGGTGAAAATAATAATGGAAATAAAATGTTTCATAAGTTAGTTATTGTTAGTTTTTAATTCTTTTACGTCAATATTGCCATCTGGAGAAATCACATAGTATTTATGCTCTGTTTTTACTTCCGTTTTCGGTGCTTGTTTCTGCTCTTTTGGTTTTGGTGAATACACTAATTTGATTTGCATTCCCACTTGCACTACAGGTTCTAGAATAGCAGAATTGATGACAACATCATAATTTTCGGTGGAAATCGGTTGATAATAATAGGAAGTCTGTTTTTTGACTTTGGTCACATTTTTTGGCTTCTTTAAAGCATCAAAAGAAATACTATTGTACGCTTGATAGCTTTGGTAAAAATCTTTTGGGAAATAACAATATTTGTCATCTGCCATGATTGCGTTGTATTCCGACAAATCGAAGCCTAATAATTTGTAATACTCTTTTTCTTCTTTTACGAGCGACAATAAAGAAGTTTGTAGTTTTTTATACACTTCGCGAATGTTCTCAATAAAATAATCAACTTTCACTAAGTTGTAAATTTCATTCGCGGCGCAAGCGGCTAAAATCTTTTCAAATTGTCCTGTTTTTTTAAACTGAATGTGAATGTTTTGCTGTAGCTCAAATCCTTTTGGGACTTCATTGTATTTTTTGCTGAATAATTTTTTCTGAACTTCAATTTCGTATACAGGCACAAACGAAATCACATCAATGGCAATATCTTCTGTTTTAATTCCTGCGGGAAGCAATTTGCTACGAACATCATCAATACGTTCATTGACAAGTTTGTGTGTTTCTTCGGCAGTAGGACCAATTTGAGAAATATTAAAAATTGCCGTGTACGACGTTGCTTTTGCATTGTACAACGCATGAACGTCAATTGTAATGGACGAATTCGGATTTATAGTTCTTCTATTTCTTGGAGATTGCGGACCATATACTTGTGCATTTCCTGTAGCAATATTCTGTCTGGAAATTTGAAGATTGCCATCATAGTTTCCTTTGTGTTGTGCAAAAATAAACTGGGAAATACACAGACACACTAAGAGATGTATTTTTTTCATGAGTTTTTTTAATTTTCCCTAAAAGTACCCGCAAAGAAATTTGAAAAAAACAAGGAATGAGTCAACGGGAAGGTTGAGTGAGTAAACGAATTCTTTCTATGAGAGAAATCATTAAAAAACCACTTAAAAAAGGTGGAAAATAGGGTTTTAGAGAAGTGTACATTTTAGTATATCAATGAAAGTGCGTAAGTTTATCATTCTTAATGAAAAAGATGAAAAGTAAACTTCGAATATTAGTATTGTTTTTTTGCTTGATTTCGATGCAGCATATTGTTGCTCAGAACACTCCTGCTAAGCAAAAAGAAGCATTTGCTTTTTTTATGGTTCGAGGCGAAATTAGAGGAAAAGACAATCGAGAACCTGTGGCAGATGCTACGGTACGTGTTGTTGGTGGACCAATAGTGCAAACAAATGCCTTTGGGCGTTTTACGATTAAGACGCGTATTGGCGATCAATTAGTGATTGAACACCCAAGTTTTGGAAAAGAATTTCATTCCGTTACGAGCGATGAAGCTATTGTAGTTTTAGTAGATGGTTATGGCGAAGAAGAACAAGACGTTTCTTCTGGGCGCGCTAAAAAACGTGAATCGAATCTTGCAGAACATAAAATTATGCTCGATTCTGCATTGATCTACAAAAAGAAAGACATTGAAAAAAGTATTCAATATATAGAAAGAGCCCTTGAAAATTTATACGATGCCAATGATGAAAAGCAATTGTCAGACTCGTATGAAGTGTTGGGCGACGTGTATGTGTATTGGAAACAATATGATTTAGCGATTAGCAATTATCAAATTGCGCTCAATACATTTAGTACAACACGTTTGTGGATCTCACTTGGAAAAACCCAATTATTGAACAAAGAGTATGCGGAAGCTATTAAGTCGTTTAATAGAATTTTGCGCAATAATGTATCAAGATATCAACAAATAACAGCGTATGAAGGTTTGGGAGATGCGTATAAAGCCTTGGAACAATATACACTAGCTCTCGAAAATTACAACAAAGGTTTGGAGATTGCCAAAACAGATCTCATTACCCCAAAAATTACAGATTTAAATTCCAAAATAGCGGATAATTATGCTGCAAGTGGCAATACGAATGTTGCCGAAGGCTATTTTACCAATTCGCTAAATCTGGCGCAAGAACAAAACCTAAAACGTGCCATTGTAGAGCAAGATCGTGTGGCTAATTTTTACAATTCAAATAATTTATATGATAAGGAAATTAAGCTTCGGAAAAAGAATTTAGAAGACTTAGAAAAATCTGGAGAAGACACGCAAGTTGCCAAAGATCCTGTAAAAGATTCCATAGTCATTACTTCACAACGAATTAATTATAAAATCGGAAATGCGTTTGTGCAACAACAAAAGTATGATGAAGCATTGCCATATTTGGAGAAAAGTATTTCGGAAGCGAATAAGAAAGAAGATTTAATTGTTGCCAAAGATGCGACTCGAAAATTGTCGGAAACGCTAGAGTCATTGGGTGAATTTGACGAAGCTCGAAAAACATTTCAAGAATATGTGGAGTTGGTCAACGAACTGACATTGCGCAATGAACAGGAAATTTCACAAGCGAGTCGTTTGCGAAAAAACATTCAAGAAAAGCAAACGCGCATTATGAGTTTGGAAGCCGATCGGAAGTTAGAACGCACGCGTATAGAAAGTTACTTACGAGAGCAAGAATTGGTAGAACAAAGCAATACCACTCAAAAATACACGATTTACTCTCTGATTTTTGGAATGACCTTGTTGATCATCACCATTTACCTATTATACCGAAATAGCAAACAGCAGAAACTCGCAAATAACTTATTGGCGTTAAAATCGCTCAGAACACAGATGAATCCGCACTTTATCTTCAATGCGTTGAATTCGGTAAATAATTATATCGCCTTAAACGACGAACGTAATGCGAATCGTTATCTTTCGGAGTTTTCAACCTTAATGCGCGCCGTTTTGGAAAATTCGGATGAAGATTTTATTCCATTATCCAAAGAATTAGAATTGTTAGAATTGTATGTGCGACTCGAACATTTGCGTTTTCAAGATAAATTTGAGTATGAAATCAACGTAGATGAACAGGTGAAAGTTTCTGAATTTCAAATTCCACCAATGTTGTTGCAACCCTATATTGAAAATGCTATTTGGCACGGATTACGTTACAAAGAAGAAAAAGGGTTGTTGAAAATTTCCATTACGCCAAAAGCGAATGAAATGCTGGAAATTGTGATAGAAGATGACGGAATCGGTCGCAAGCGCTCTATGGAATTAAAGACGAAAAATCAATTGCGTCAAAAATCAAAAGGCATGGGGAATATTAAAAAACGAATTGCCATTTTGAACGATATGTATAAAGACAAAGTAGACGTTTCTCTCACTGATGTTTTTGAAGATGGACAAGGAACCAAAGTAATACTAACGCTTAAAAAAGACTAAATGCAATTACAAACCATTATTGTTGAAGACGAAGAAATTAGCAGAGAAATTCTAAAAAAATATGTTGCTAAATATTGTCCCAATGTCAATGTTATCGGAGAAGCTTCTAACATTGAAGATGCGTTGATTTTAATTCGAAATAACGACTTGGATTTGGTGTTTTTAGATGTAGAAATGCCATTTGGAAATGCGTTTGATTTGCTAGAAAAAGTAGGCGATCGTTCGTTTGAAACCATTTTTGTTACGGCGTACGATCATTATGCCATTGAAGCGTTGAACAGTCACGCGTCGTATTATTTGCTCAAACCCATTTCGATTGATGAACTTATCAAAGCGGTAGATCATGTCATTTCCATCAAAAGCAAGGAAGAACGCTTGGAAGAAAACGTGTTGGCAACTACGATTGAAACGATCAACGGAAAAATAACGATTCCGCAACAAGACGGTTTTGAAGTATTGAATGTTTCGGAAATTGTGTATTGCAAAGCAGATGATAATTACACGGAAATTTACATCAACGATTCCAGAATTGTGGTGAGTAAAACGCTAAAATATTTCGAAGAAGCGTTACGTGAATATCCGTTTGCCAGAGTGCATAAATCGTATTTAGTCAACGTCAATGAAGTTGTAAAATACCGAAAAGGAAAGGGCGGAAGCGTCGTATTAAGCAACGGAAAAGAAGTCTTAGTTTCTTCTACAAAAAAAGCGAATTTATTGTCGTATTTTAAGTGATTCTTTGATTTCTGTCATTACGAACGAAAGTGAAGTAATCTGTTAAACGAGAAACAGATTGTTACAAGTTTTTTCAAAACTTTCGCAAAGACGAATTCATAGGTTAAAAGCATTTCCAAATAACGAATATTAAATTATAAATATTGAATGCTAAATTTTAAATGAAATAATATTTTCAAACAACAAACAACAACAAAGGAGCAAAGCGACTTAAACCCAAAACTCATGATCATCAAACCTGTAAACGGAAAACATCCGCAAATTGGAAACGATTGTTTTATTGCTGAAAACGCTACCATTGTTGGCGAAGTTACGATGGGAAATCAATGCAGCGTTTGGTTCAATGCAGTCATTCGTGGCGATGTACATTTTATCAAAATAGGTAATAAAGTAAATGTGCAAGATGGCGCTGTCATTCATGCAACGTATCAAAAATCACCGACAACGATTGGAAATAATGTGTCTATCGGACACAACGCCATCGTGCACGGTTGTACCATTCACGACAACGTTTTAATCGGTATGGGAAGTATTGTCATGGACGATTGTGTAATAGAAAGTAACAGCATTATTGCTGCTGGTGCCGTTGTGACAAAAAATACGCATGTGGAATCGGGAAGTATTTATGCAGGAGTTCCCGCGAAAAAAGTAAAAGATATCAGCAACGAACTTATTTCAGGAGAAATCAATCGGATTGCAGATAATTATGTGAAGTATTCGAGTTGGTTTAAGGAGTGAAGATTCTTTTTTAGTACTACATATTTTCAAACTAAAAATCCAAGGCTTCTACGGTAAATTCTTCTTGTATGATATCACTTAAAACTTTGGGGTTTCTATTGCTGTAAAAAATACAATTTCCGCGATTTGTTTCTTGGGCAGATAAGTTATTTTGTGTTAAAATGGCTTGTGTTTGTCGCGCTACAGCCGCTCCAGAATCAATGATTTTTACGTGTGTAGGAAGTAGTTTTTGTAACTTCGGAATTAAATAAGGATAGTGACTACAACCCAACACTAAATAATCAACATTGGCAGCAATCATGGGTTTTACATATAATTCTAAGAGTTTGTCCATTGCTGGCGAATCTATCTTTCCATTTTCAATTAATGGTACCAAACCTTCACCGACTTGTTCAATAATGTTGACGCCGTTAGTATATAAATCGGACGTTCTATGGAATAATTCGCTAGATAAGGTTCCTTTGGTTGCCAAGATGCCAATCGTCTTGGATTTCGTCTGTAAAGCAGCGGGTTTAATGGCGGGTTCAATCCCAATAAAAGGAACAGTATAGTTTTTGCGTAAATGGCGAATGGCATTTGTAGTTGCGGTATTGCAAGCTACGACGATCAATTTACAGCCTTTTTGTAGTAGCAATTCCGTATTCTTACGGCTAAGTTCTATAATTTTTTCTTTTCCTTTTGGGCCGTATGGCGCATTTTTACTATCCGCTAAATAGATGGTGTTTTCGTGTGGAAGAAGTTTGTGAATTTCGCGCCAAATGGAAGTGCCGCCAACTCCAGAATCAAATATACCTATTGGGGAAGTATTCATAAATGTAAAAATAAGTAAAAAAATAGCGTTGTTCTATACGATTTGCAAGGCGAATCGTAATTTTTGGAAAAAAATAAAAAAATCCTATAAAAGATACGACTTGCTATGATGATAACCTCAACGAAACGTAGTGTTTACTCATTGGTTGTTTTTTTAAGGTCGTAAAAAACATATTTTGCAAGCAAAATATACACTATGAGTCAGCGTTACTTTTTGTTGTTTGGATGTTTTTTTCTTGTGTTTGTACTACATGCACAGCCAGGAATACCTCGTTATACAAATTTGAATTCTGGTATTGGATACATTAAAGTTATTGATAATACGACAGATGTATCGCGTATCGCAACGCTGAAAAATCAAAAAAGTATTCGTATTGCTATTGCGTTGCCAGAAATTCCGATTGAATTTAAAGATTTTACCCATACAGAATCACTTCATATTGAGACGTCTGCCGATCTATCAAAACTGGATCTTTATTTTCCGAACTTGAAACATTTGAATATTGTGAGAAGCAACAGAAAATCCATTGCAAATAAGAAGTTTCAATTTGATTCTTTACGCTCTTTATATATCATGCGCGCAAAAAATTTAGAAAATATGGATGCTTTTTCAAATTGTCGTACGATTGAAAAGTTGATGCTTCGCGGAACGCCAAATTTGATTCACTTTCCTAAGTTTCACAGGAAGAATAATATAAAGGAAGTCATCATTGATCACGGTGTCACATTCCGAAAAAAAGAAACCGCGAACTATCTGAAGAATTTGAAGCGACTTTCTAAACTAGAGAATTTGACTTTGGCGAATATATACAGTTTGACAGAAGTACCTTCGTATCTTCCGAAATCGATTCAGTATTTAGAAATCAACAGTTGGGCATTGCACGATCATACCACAAAAATTAAAAGTTTGAAGCATCTTAAAAAATATACCAATTTAAAATTTCTAAAACTATATAAAATTGAACTTGCGCCTATAGAAGATACGTTTCCAGAAGTTTCTTTAGCGTATTTACTTCTAAACACAGTGTATAATTTAAAGGATGTTTCTTGGATTTTTACGTTTCAACACATTGATAAAGTGCAATTGTATGATTGTTATGCATATACAACCATTTCAGTTGATAGGAATTCAGATGTAGTTTCTGAAATAGCTATTGATAAAGCGGATAGTTTGACTTCTATTGAGAGTTTATTTTATTTAGATAATTTGAAGTCTTTAAAGGTTCGTCATTGTCCCAAATTAGTAGTGCCAAGTACAGATATTATGTATAAGATTCCGAATTTGATGATGTCAGGAGTTGGCTATCGTTTGTATAAATCAAACGGAATTTGGGAGCAAATGGAATATGATTAGGGATAAAAAAAACCGCCTATAATAGACGGTTTCTTCAAATATTTTTAGAAAGTATTTTTTTATTGAATGCTCAATTCTTTTTTAACGGCTGGCATTAAATCAGTTCCATCGGCAAGTAATACGCCTGAACCTGGAGTTGCATCCAAGACATACGCAAAACCTTGTTCTTTTGCTACTTTTTGAATTGCAGCTAATGCTTTTTCTTGAATCGGCTTTGTTAAGTCAATATACTTTTGTTCAGCAGTTTTCTGAGCAGCAGCTTGTGCTTCTTGAATACGTGTTTCTAACTCAGCTAATTCTTTCTTTCTGCTGTCATTTTCAGCATCCGTTTTGTTAGGTGCTTCATTTGTATACTGCGTTAATTTATTTCTATATTCAGTCACTGACGCTTGAATATCTGCACCTAATGATTTTTGCAATTTGTCAAACTCGTCTTTAGCTTCTTTCATTTCCGGCATAGAACTAATCAACTCTTGCGTATTAATGTGCGCAACTTTCGTTTGTGCGTTTGTAAAACTTACCATCCCGAAAAATAGTACTGCAACCGCAATTAGTTTTTTCATTTGTTTCATGATTTTCAATTATTTACTTTAAGTGTTATTTATATTAATTGTTTTTATTTACCTCCACCGGCTCCGCTGCCGTTTTCTTCGTTTTCGTTTTCTTTATTTTTTTCTTCTTGTTGCTTTTTCCGCTCTTCTTGCTTTTTCTTGCGTTCTTCTTCTCGTTTTTTACGTTTTTCTTCCGCAGCTTTCTTTTTAGCTTCGCGCGCTTCAATCAACTTTTTACGTCTTTCTTCGTATTCTTTTTTCTTAGCTTCGCGCTCTTGCTCACGTTTCAGTTTACGCTCGTCTAATAATTTTTGACGTTCTTCTTTTTTACTGGCAGCAGCAGCTTCTTTTTCAGCAATAGCTTCTTCTCTCGCTTCTTCTCTTGCTTTTTTTCTAGCTTCTGCTTCAGGATTTGGCTCTTTCGCAGTATCTGGATCTTCAAACTTTTCTCTTTCACTTTGTTTTTTTCTGATCTTTTCTGATCTGCCTTTGCGTTTTTCATCTCTGTTGATCACACGTAACACCTGATCACTGATGTCAAACTTTTTTGCCGAGAACAACATCACCACATCTGCTGATTTGTCAAACACGAAATCGTAACGTTTCTTTTTTGCGATATCTTGAACGGCATTGAGTACTTGGTCTTGAATTGGTTTTACCATGTTTTGACGTTGTACCATCAAACTTCCAAAAGGACCAAAACGATCTTGTTGATACGTTTGCAATTCTTGTTCTAAGATTTCTATTTCTTCTTCACGCTCGTCCACTAATTCTTTGGTGAGTAAAACACGTTCCGCACTTAGATTTTTTTTCATTTGATCTATGGTGTTTTGCTTCTTCTGAATTTCGTTTTTCCAGCGTTGCGCTTTTGCTTCTAGTTGTGTGTTTGCTTCTTGATATGCTGTTACGTTTTCTAGAATGTATTCCATGTCAATGTAGCCAACTCTTGCACCATTTACGCGTTGTGCGTTTACGGTAGATAGTGTAAGAAGCATTGTTAATAAAAAAAGAACTTTAGTTTTCATGTCTGTCGGTGTTGTTAATAGAAAATATCGTGCCAAAATTAAAATTACTTAAAATTGTTGTCCGATAATAAAGTGCGTTTCCCATCCGTTTCGCTGCGTTGTTCCTGGGATTGGATCAAATCCATATCCAAAGTCAATACCTAACAATCCGAATGCAGGCATAAATATACGTAATCCTGCACCAGCCGAGCGGTTTAGCTCAAATGGACTGTACTCTTTAAACGAATTAAATGAGCCTCCTGCTTCCAAAAACGCGAGCGTATAAATAGAAGCCGTTTGCTTTAATGTTATCGGATAACGTAACTCTAACGAAAATTTATTGTAAATAGTACCTCCGTCTAGATCAGAAAGTGATTGATTTGGATATCCACGCAATGCAATTACCTCTCTACCATCCAACGCAAAGTTTCCTAATCCATCTCCACCCACAAAGAATCTTTCAAAAGGAATGATCCCTCGATCGTTGTTATATGCCCCTAAGAACCCAAAATCAGCTTGTGTTCTTAGCACCAATTTGTCAACAATATTTTGGAACCAAGCACCTCTAAATTTAATTTTATAAAATTCTAACCATTGAAATCTTTCTTGGTCAACTTTTCCTTGGTCTACCACAGAAACCTCACCAGGTTCTAAGGTTGGACCTAAATTTACAGGTTCTCCAGGTAATCCGGCATTTGCATTTAGGAAATTACCATTTGCATCCTTTAACTGAAATTCATCTTGATTTTGTAAATTTCCATAGTCTACGTCATTAAACAGCGAGTAAGGTAAGGAAAGTTTTGCACTCACGGAAAATTCTGAACCTTGCATTGGATAAATTGGGTTTGGACCCGATGAATTTCTCGTTAACGCAACCGTATATGAAAGGTTGTTTGAGAATCCGTTTCCAAAGGTAAATAATCCAGTGTTGTAATTTTTTAAGTCGTAATGCTGAAAGCTCAATGCTTGTGATAATACAAAGTAATCATCTGGTTCTGCCAAACGTTTTGCCAATCCTACAGAGAGTCCCGTAATTAAGAAACGTCGATCTCTATCTGCATTGTTTGTTTGCGGATTGAATAAGAACTGAACCGTGTGTGATAACGAAGTGGTAAACTGAACTGGCTTTTTTCCGCCTAACCAAGGTTCTGTAAAAGAGAAACTAAAGGTTTGGAAAAATCGACTGGCTTGCGCTCGTAAGGCTAGTTTTTGTCCGTCACCTGTTGGCAATGGTTTGTAGGCTTCTTTGTTGAATAAGTTTCTAATGGAGAAATTGTTGAACGAGAGTCCTAAGGTTCCAATGAAACCTCCACCACCGTAACCACCTTGGAGTTCTATTTGACTTCCTCCACGTTCTGCTAAGCTGTATTCTACATCTACCGTACCGCTGTTTGGATCTGGATTTTTAATTTCTGGCTTAATTTGCTCTGCATCAAAGAACCCTAACTGACCTAATTCACGAATGGTACGAATGATTTTGTCTTTACTGTATAATTCTCCTGGTTTTGTTCTGATTTCACGATAGATAACATGATCGTTTGTTTTTTCGTTTCCAACTACTGAGATGTTGTTGAAATATGCAGGTTTTCCTTCAATGATACGAATTTCGAAGTTGATCGTATCGTTTTTCGCAGAAACCTCAACTGGGTTGATATTCGAAAATAAATATCCGTTGTTTTGATACTGATTCGTCAAATCTTGTGCATCAGGATCGGTTTCGTCAGCAATACGTTTTTCGAGCAAGACTCCATTATACGTATCTCCTTTGTCAATTCCCAATAAGGTTTGTAGTTGTCTGTCGGTATATACTGTGTTTCCTAAGAAAGTAATATCACCAAAATAATATTTGTTTCCTTCTTCTAATGCTATATCAACATTTAAGGTGTTGTCATCATTCCAACTGATGGAATCTTTGACAATTCGTGCATCACGGAAGCCATTTTCCTTATACTTTTCAATGATGGAATTTAAATCTTCTTTATAATCTTCAGGAATAAACTTGGATGCTTTGAAAATACGTAGGGCAAATTTTTGCTTTGTATTTTTCATTGCTTTTCGAAGTTTCTTGTCTTTGAATTGCTCGTTTCCTGTGAAGCGGATGTTTTTGATTTTCACTTTTTTACCACGATCAACATTGACAATCACTTTCATGTTGTTTTTAGCTTTGTCTGTGGTATCTTGCTTGGTCGTAATGTCTACCTTTGTACTGTAATATCCTTGCTTCTTGTATTTGTTTTGGATATAGTTTTTGGTATTTGCCAAGAAACTTTCTGTGATTTTCTTCCCTTTTTTAAGTTCTGTTTCTTTAATGACCGTTGCCGCTTTGTTTTCCTTTAATCCACGAACTTCTATATCGGATAATGTAGGTAATTCTTGAATGTTCAATTCGAGGAAAATTTGATCACCTTCAATACGGTCTATGTAGAAATTGATGTCGCTAAAAAGCTCTAATCCCCACAATTTTTTAATAACGGCACTAATTTCTTCTCCTGGGACTAAAATTTCTTGTCCTTCGCGTAATTGTGTATAGGTAATTACAGTCTGTTCATTATAACTTTTTAATCCAGTAACTTTAATGCCGCCTATCTTATATTTCTTTCCTTTATCAAAAGACGTTTCTTGTGCATAAGAGGCAATACTGCAAAACAGTACTAATAATAGCAATAATGATTTTAGGTATTTTTTTTGCATTAAAATTCTAATTAATTTGTTCGCTTGTTTTTCCAAATCTTCGTTCTCTATTTTGATAATTAATCAACGCTTCATATAAATCTTCCTTGCTAAAATCTGGCCACAATATGTTGGTAAAGTACAGTTCAGCATAGGCAATTTGCCAAAGCAGAAAGTTACTGATACGGTGTTCTCCGCTAGTACGTATAAGTAAATCTACATCGGGTAAATCGTGCGTGTAAAGATGCTGATTAATAATGGATTCGTCAATAGATTCCAAAGAAATTATATTATTTTTAACTTTCTGACATATTTCTTTAACAGCATTTTTAAGTTCTTCTCTTGAACCGTAACTTAATGCTAAAGTTAATGTCATGTGTGTATTGTTTTTTGTCTTTTCAATGACTTCAAAGAGTTCTCTATTCGCCTTTTTGGGAAGTGTATCCAAACAGCCAATAGCTTGTAGTTTGATGTTGTTTTTTTGTAGAACTTTTAATTCTTTCTTTAAGGAAGAAACTAATAAACGCATGAGTGCATCTACTTCCAATTTTGGGCGATTCCAATTTTCAGTAGAAAACGCATACAACGTTAAGTTTTTAATTCCGAGTTCGGCACTGGCTTCTACAATTTCTCGTACCGATTTTGTTCCGTTTTCATGCCCAAATACACGGAGTTTTCCTTTTTGCTTTGCCCAACGGCCATTTCCGTCCATAATAATGGCTAAATGTCGTGGCAAAAACGCTTTCTGTATTTTCTCGGCTAAACTCATTCGTATTTTTGCTTGCTACGCTAGTAACAATAACAGGGTTTTTTTCCAAAAGTATAGGTGAGGGTAATTCCCGTAAACATATACCAATCGTTACTATTTATATTTCCAAACTTCAAGTTTTCAAAATCTTTTTTGTCATTTACAGGATTGCTTCCGTCAATGCCATCGGTAAAAGTATAGCGTGCGCCCAACTCAAAACCTAATACCCATTTGTCAGAAACCGTCATTTTGTATCCCAATACCATCGGAATGGCAAAGGTATTATCGTCACCAAAAGAAACGAGCTCACCATTGTCTAAAAACAGCGAATCATAGCTAAAGTATGAAATCCCTGTATATAAATACGGCGCGCTTTGCGGATCGGTTTCATGCAAATTAAATTCCCAAAATGTAAATTCGATACCCACAGACAATTCTGTAATGGTATTGGTAAACGCTAATCCTCTTAGTTGTCTAGAAGGATCGTCTGAGTTGATATCTTTCCCTTCCAACAATGTGCGTGTAATAGACGCTCTAAACGAATGTCGCTCACTTCGGTTCCACTTATAAATAGCTCCGTATGCCAAATGGTTTGGGTTAATATATTGTGTAGATCCTACATCACCAATAAAATTGCTGTAGCCAATATACCCTCCAATTTCGTGGAGTTGTGCATTTGTGGATTGGCTTAAAGTAAAAGCTACCAATAGTATAACGAGTCTTCTCATGAGTATCAAAAGTTTGCAAATATAGTATTCTCTTTTGTTATAGGCAATTGAAAAATAAGCCTATGGCTTTTAAACATAATTTGCTGGATTTTATTGCTCTTAATTTCGTTTATCTTCGCCCCAAAGTAGCTTTTTGCGAAGTGTTTGAAGAAAACTTTGTCCTTCAAGCTCAATTAGCTTTACCGTAAATGGTGCTTTTTTGATGGTAATGGTACTATTAATGTCTACGGTGGCAATTCGTGAATCTAAAGAGATAAGGTGCTTGTCTTCTCTCCCAGAAACTTCCAATCGGATCGTTGTATGATCAGGAATGACCAACGGACGTGCGTTTAAGTTGTGTGGCGCAATAGGTGTTAATATAAAGTTATTATTATTGGGTGTAATGACAGGTCCGCCGCAGCTTAACGAATATCCCGTAGAACCTGTTGGCGTGGCTACAATCAATCCGTCTGCCCAATACGATGTTAAGTATTCGTCATTTAAATGTGTTTTGACGGTAATCATGGAAGTTGTGTCTTTACGTGCAACCGTGACTTCGTTCAAGGCAAAATTCATGTGTAGAATATCTTCGTTTTCTGGGGAAGTTTCTACAGATAACACGCTACGATCTATAACGGTATATTCTTTTTTGACGATTTTAGCAACCGCTTTTTTAATGTCTTCCTTTTGAATGGTCGCTAAAAAACCGAGTCTTCCCGTGTTGATTCCGATAATAGGAATGTTTAAATCGCGCACCAATGTGATGGTTCTTAAAATGGTTCCATCGCCACCAATACTAAAAAATAAATCAAACGATTCGTCTAAATCTTCATACGTTTCAAACGTTTTGTAGGTTTCTGTTACCTGAATTTTTTCTGAAACAATGGCATAATAGCGTTTTTCAATATATATATCAATACCATGTTGCTGTAAATTATCCAACAACAGCGAAACATATTCGCCAGAATCTTTGTGGTAAAATTGACCGTAAATACCAATCTTCATGACCTAAATGTTCAAGTATTTATTCAAGTATTCTGAGCGTTCTTTTAAGCTTTTTATATAGGTGTCTTCTGCAAATTCAGAGACAATGTTGTAGCTGTATCTTCTAAAAGATTGTACAATATCATTTAGGCTGGCATTGTTCAACTTCATCGTTACTTGCACAACGTCTTGTTCCGCTTTGGAGATAAATGCACCGAGCAAGCGACCATTATTCGATTCTACTATCTGACATATTTCGCTAAACGAATAATCTTTCACACCTTTTTCAACAATCAACACACTTCCCAGTTCGTGTAAAAATGGCGTATCATTAAACACATGAATAATATCATTCAACTCATAATATCCTATATAATCGTTCTTTTCGTTTAAAATAGGCATGATGTTCGATGAATTCTGTGCAAAGGCTTCCAATACATCAATCCAATTGGTTTGCTTGCGCACAAAAAACTGTTCCAATGCATAGCGAAATTCATTAATGGACTTGTCAGCTTCAAAACAATGCGCATCTGTTTCAGACAAGCAACCCAAATACACACCATTTTCAGTAATAGGAATGTGTGAAAATGTAAGTTGATTAAAAACCAATTGCGCTTCCTTTACAGCATCATTAATAGCTAATGGTGCAACGTCATTTAAAATAAATTGTGCAATATTCATAGAACAAAAGATTTGTGGGTGCAAATTAATTAAAAATAACTACTTCTTGGCATGCGAACTTTGTATTTTTGTACTCAGTGAAAAAATATAACAGAATGACCACAAAATTAAGTGTAAACATTAACAAAATTGCTACGTTGCGAAACTCTCGTGGTGGCGATGTGCCAAATTTGGTGAAATTTGCAAAAGATGTACAAGAATATGGAGCAGAAGGAATCACCATTCATCCGCGACCAGACGAGCGTCATATTCGGTACCAAGATGCGCGAGACTTAAAACCGATTGTATATACAGAATATAATATTGAAGGAAATCCGATTCAAAAGTTTGTGGACTTGGTGTTGGAAGTAAAACCTACGCAAGTAACCTTGGTGCCAGATGCGGTTGATGCTATTACGTCAAATGCTGGTTGGGATACCATTACACACAAGGATTTTCTCACGGAAGTGATTACAGAATTTAAAAATAACGGAATTCGCACTTCTATTTTTGTCGATCCTGAATTGAAAATGATTGAGGGAGCCAAAGCAGTTGGAACCGATCGTATTGAATTGTACACGGAAGCATTTACGCATCAATACGGTTTGGGAAATACCAAAGCCATTCAGCCTTATATTGATTGTGCGGTACGTTCCAACGAATTGGGAATTGGCGTCAATGCGGGACACGATTTAAGTTTAGATAACATTGCCTTCTTTGCAAAAGAAATTCCCGAATTGCTCGAAGTTTCTATTGGACACGCGCTGATTGCTGAATCCTTGTATTTGGGAATTGAAAACGTGGTGAATATGTATCTTAACAAATTAAAGTAATGATTTTACACTCAAATATCATTGGAGACGCAGGGAAACCTTTGTTGATTTTGCATGGTTTCTTGGGAATGTCCGATAATTGGAAAACGCTTGGCAAAAAGTTTGCAAAAGAAGGATTTCAAGCGCATCTAATCGATCAACGGAATCATGGACGTAGTTTTCATTCAGACGAATTCAATTATGATCTTCTTGCGGAAGATGTAAAAAAATATTGCGATCATCACAATTTGAAACAGGTGTCTTTAATTGGACATTCTATGGGTGGAAAAACAGCCATGTTATTTGCGGTGAACTATCCTGAAATGCTGGAAAAGCTTGTCATTGTAGATATCAGCCCAAAATTCTATCCTACACATCACGAGCAAATTTTAGCAGGTTTATCAGCGCTGCAACAAGAAACACTCACAAGTAGAAGTGATGCAGAAACCATCATGACGAAGTATGTACCCGAATTTGGAACGCGTCAATTTTTACTTAAAAATTTATACTGGCAAGAAAACAAAACATTAGGCTTGCGCATTAATTTGATATCATTAATTGAAAATGTAGAAGAAGTTGGCGAGTCACTTTCTAGTTTTTCCATCTATGATAAAGAAACGTTATTCTTAAAAGGTGATAAGTCGGAGTATATTCTTACAGGCGATGAAAAGTTAATAAAACAACACTTTCCAAAAGCGATCATTCAAGAAATATCAAATGCGGGACATTGGTTGCATGCTGAAAATCCAAAAGAATTTTTAGAAAAATCCTTGCTTTTTTTGAATTCTTAGGAATCACTTTAAATTTACTATGAATGCATAATAAATTCGGTTAATCCTTGTATTTATCATAATTTATACTAATTTTGGTGCTTTGATTTTATAAAAAATTAACCTTAAATCAACATTTTTATTTATTATGAAGAAACTATTATTGGTACTGACCATCGCGTTTTCGGCGTCGGTAATGTATGCTGGAGGATATAGAGTCGGAGTGCAAGGTCATAAGCAATTGGCAATGGGACATACAGGAGTTGCTGTTGTAACAAGTGCAGAATCTGCATTTTTCAACCCAGCAGGAATGGTATACTTGGATGGAAAGCTTAATGTATCACTAGGAGCAGCAGCAGTCATTTCAAATACGACTTATCAAAACAGAGAGTTTGGATATTCAGCAGAAGCTGACAATCCTGTAGGAACTCCGTTTTACGCTTATGGAACGTATAAAATTAACGATTGGTTATCTGCCGGAATCGCAATATATACACCGTATGGAAGTAGAGTAAATTGGCCAACTGATTGGGAAGGTTCTCATTTGGTAAACAATATTGAGTTATCTGCTATTTTTGTGCAGCCAACCGTCGCGATCAAAATAAATGACAAATTAAGTATTGGTGGTGGACCAATTTATGTAACAGGTGCCGTAAACTTCAACAGAAACTTATCAAGAAGTTTAACAGATGAAGCTGGAAATCGTTCTAATGTTACCATTGATGCTTCAGGAATCAACGCTTGGGGATATTCTATCGGAGCAATGTTTCGCCCAACGGAAGACATTACTTTAGGATTCAATTACCGTTCAAAAATTAATATGGATGTGGAAAGAGGTGACGGAACTGCGGACTTTGAAAACTTGCCAACCGCTTTGGCAGCAGGATTTGCTGATGGAGATTTTACATCATCCTTACCATTACCAGCAGAATTAACATTTGGAGCAGCTTTTAAACCCTCAGAAAAATGGTTAATTGCTTTTGATTATACACGAACGTACTGGGATGCATACCAATCTTTAGATGTACAATTTTTCAACGCAGCAGGATTGTCTCGTAACCCAAGAAACTACAAAAACTCATCTATCTATAAAATTGGTGCACAATATGAAGCTACTCAAAAAGTAACGGTAAGAGCAGGTTTCTACATTGACGAATCGCCAGTGAGAGATGGATTCTTTGCGCCAGAAACGCCAAGACCAGATTCTGTAAACTTTACCACAGGTTTTTCATACAACCTAAACAGTAAATGGGCAATTGATGCTTCTGTATTATATGTACATTCTAATGAAGTAAATAATTCATACAATAGTTTCATAGAAGCTGGGCAACCAATATCATTCGGAGGAGATTACAAATCGAATGCATTAGTAGCAGGAATTGGAGTATCGTACAAATTATAATATCAAAGAGCAGAAAAAGATGAAAAACAATATAAAATATATAGCAGTATTAGCGTTAGGATTATTTGCCTGTGAACCAGAATTTGACAATCCAATTGACGAAAGTGGAACGTATTCAAGTGGTGCAGCAGACTTTACAAGGTTTGTAGCTGTTGGAAACTCATTAACGGCTGGTTTCATGGATGGAACGGTGTTTAGAAGTGGACAACAAAATTCGTTTCCAAACATCATGGCAGAAAAATTTGCTTTTGCAGGTGGTGGAGCGTTTACACAACCTTCTTATGACGATGACGTAAATGATTCGGGAGGATTTTTACTCGGAGGAAATCCATTACCAGGTTTTGATACACGTTTGGTCATTGATGCTAGTGAAGGTGGTCCAGAAAATTTGAATGTAATGCCAACGATGGAAGTATCTAACTTACAAGCTACGGCATATAACAATATGGGAGTTCCTGGAGCAAAATCATTTCATTTAGGCGCTCCTGGATATGGAGACATTAATAATTTAGCAATTGGCGCAGCAAATCCATACTATGTACGTCATTCAACAGCGCCAAATGCAACAGTAATTGGAGATGCCGTTTCTTTAGATCCTACATTCTTTGCATTGTGGATTGGAAACAACGACATCTTAGCTTTTGCTACTTCTGGAGGAACAGGAGTAGATCGAACAGGAAATCCAAATGTATTATCGTATGGTTTTAATGATATTACAGATCCAGGTGTGTTTGCATTTACGTTTCAAGGTTTAGTAGACGCTTTAACAGTGAATGGCGCTAAAGGAATTGTAGCAACGTTACCAGATGTAACATCTATTCCTTACTTTACAACAGTACCTTACAACCCAATTCCTATGGATGCTGCAACAGCAGCTTTTGCTAATAATGGGTATGCAACGTATAATGGCGGATTGCAATTTGCAGTTGGAAACGGTTTAATCACTGCTGATGAAGCTGCGCAACGTACTATTAACTTTGTAGCAGGACAAAATGCAGTTGTTATTGAAGACGAAGATTTAACAAACTTAACAGGATTCGGAATTCCAAACTACAGACAAGCAACAGTAAATGATTTAATGGTTTTACCTTCTTCTGGAATTATTGGAACAGAAGTAAACGACGATCCATTTTTAATAAATGGAGTTTCTGTGCCTTTAGCAGATAATTGGGTGTTAACAGCAACGGAAATTGAATTGGTAAGAAATGCAAGAACAGCATACAACAATACAATTATAGGAATTGCACAAGCAAATGATTTAGCAATAGCAGATATGGCAGTTATTCTAGAAGAATTAGTATCTGGTTTGCGTACGTCTGATGGACAAATTTACACAAACAACTACTTTGACGGTTCTAGTGATGCGTTATCTACCGCAGTATTCTCGTTAGATGGTGTGCATCCAAACTCAAGAGGATATGCTATCGTAGCAGATCAATTCATTCAAGTAATTAATGAAAAATACGGAGCAAATGTGCCAAGAGTCACTGCAGGATACTATCCCGGAGTAACGGTAGTTCCAACAAACTAAAATTATTGATGGTCAATTAAAAGACACATCATACATACTATAGCAAAAAAGCACTGAGGAATCGGTGCTTTTTTTTTGAACTTTTTTAAGATAGAATTTACACAGCGACTTACATACTTTAAAATTTCTGTCTTTACAGTAAAAATAAACTGATATACAATCGTTTAAAAACTTGATTCGCTTTTAAAAATAATGTACTTTTGCAAGCCAATTTTCATATCATAAATAAGAAGATGAATATAACAAGAGAAAATATAGATACGCTAAACGCTGTTGTGACTGTAAATATTGAAAAAGAAGATTACAGCGACAAAGTGACTAAAATCTTAATGGATTATAAGAAAACTGCAAACATTCCAGGATTTAGAAAAGGACATGTGCCTTTAGGTTTGGTGAAAAAGCAGTACGGAAAAGCAGTATTAGTGGATGAAGTAAACAAACTTTTACAAGAAAGCTTAAACAAGTATTTGGTAGAAGAAAAATTGGATATTCTTGGAAATCCATTACCTAGAATGCAAGAAGAGTTGGACTGGGATGCAGAATCTTTTTCTTTTGAATTTGAATTAGGTTTAGCACCAGAATTTAACGTAGATCTTCAAGAAAATGCCATTACACAATATACGATTGTAGCAGATGACAAAATGATCGATGGTCAAATTGAAAACATCCGTAAGCAATATGGAAAATTGATCAGCCAAGATGAGGTAACTGAGGAATCTGAAGTAACAGGAATCTTTTCCAATGAAGAAAAAGAAATTGAAAACAACGTTACGTTTGGTCTTGATAAAATTAAAGGAAAAAGAAATCTAAATAAATTTGTTGGCACTAAAGTAGGTGATACTGTAACGTTAAAAACAAAAGGATTATTCAACGATGATCATGATTTAATGAACTTCTTAAAAGTTTCTCATGATGATGTACACGATTTAGATATCGAAGTTTCTTTCAAAATAAACGAAGCAAACACAAGAGAATTGGCAGAATTGAACCAAGAATTGTTTGACAAGTTGTTTGGAGAAGGAAATGTTTCTTCCCTAGAAGAAGCAAAACAAAAAATCAAAGAAGACGCAGAAAGACAATTTGTACAGCAATCTGACCAACGTTTATTAAATGACGTTACAGAAGGTTTGATTGAAAATACAAAATTCGATTTACCGGCAGACTTCTTAAAAAAGTGGATTCAATCTGCAGGTGAGCAAGAATTAACGCCAGAGCAAGCTGAGGAAGAATACTCAAAATCTGAAAAAGGATTGCGTTACCAACTTATCCAAGATCGATTGGTAAAAGACAATGAAGTACAAGTGGAATTTGAAGATTTAAAAGAATTCGCAAAGCAAATGATCAGAGTGCAAATGGCACAATTTGGGCAAATGAATCCAAGTGATGAAGAGCTAGAAGGCATTGCTGCGAGAATTTTATCAAACCAAGAAGAAGTTCGTAGACTTACAGATCAATTGTTGAGTCAGAAACTATTAGATCTTTTCAAAGAAAAAGCAAAGCTTGAAACTAAAGAAGTTACTTACGAAAACTTCGTTAAAGAAGTATACGGAGATAGCGAGTAAGAAATAAAATACTTATATTTAAGGCGTTAAAAAAATGATTTTAACGCCTTTTTTAATCAAAAAAATACCAAAACAAGAAATGAACTATAAAAAAGAATTTCATAAATACGCGACTAAACATCACGGTATCAATAATATGTACTATGACAAAATTGTAAGTCGCATGTCTCCATCTACATTTTCAAATCCTGTAGGAATGACACCGTACATTATTGAAGAACGCCAGCTAAATGTAGCACAAATGGACGTTTTCTCTCGTTTAATGATGGATAGAATCATCTTTTTAGGAACAGGAATTGACGATCAAGTGGCTAACATTGTACAAGCGCAATTATTATTCATGGAAAGTGTCGATTCTACGAAAGACATTCAAATCTACATCAACTCTCCAGGAGGTGGCGTATATGCAGGTTTAGGAATTTATGATACGATGCAATTTATCAAACCAGATGTTGCAACAATCTGTACGGGAATGGCAGCTTCTATGGGCGCGGTTTTACTATGTGCAGGACAAGCTGGGAAACGTTCTGGATTAACGCACTCACGTGTCATGATTCACCAACCATTAGGTGGCGCACAAGGTCAAGCCAGTGATATTGAAATTACAGCAAGAGAAATATTAATACTAAAAGAAGAATTATACAAAATCATTTCCAAACATTCAGGACAATCATACGAAAAAGTATACGATGATTCCGATAGAGATTACTGGATGAAAGCTGATAAAGCAAAAGAATACGGAATGATTGATGAAATACTTGTGAGAGAATAATCGCTACACAAGTCAACAACAAACATAATGGCGAAAGAAGAATTAGAATGTTCATTCTGTGGTAGAAAAAAACCAGAAACCAATTTATTAATTGCTGGTTTAGATGCTCATATCTGTGATAGATGTATTGAGCAAGCCCACGGAATTGTACTCGAAGAATCAAAACAGTCAAGCAACGACGAATTGTCGTCTGAATTGGTACTTCGCAAACCAAAACAAATCAAAGCCTTTTTGGACGAATTTATCATCGGACAAGAAGCCACCAAAAAAGTAATGTCGGTTGCCGTGTACAATCACTACAAACGATTATTACAACCCGCATCCAATGATGATATCGAAATACAAAAAAGTAACATCATCATGGTTGGGCAAACTGGAACTGGAAAAACCTTAATGGCAAAAACAATTGCGCGCATGTTAAATGTGCCATTAGCAATTGTAGATGCCACGGTTTTAACAGAAGCTGGATATGTGGGAGAAGATGTAGAAAGTATCCTAACACGTTTATTACAAGCGGCAGATTACAACTTGGAAAAAGCAGAGCGCGGTATTGTATTTATTGATGAAATAGATAAAATTGCCCGCAAAAGTGACAATCCATCCATTACACGTGATGTTTCTGGAGAAGGTGTACAGCAAGCGTTGTTAAAACTCTTAGAAGGAACGGTTGTAAATGTTCCGCCAAAAGGTGGAAGAAAACATCCCGATCAAAAATTCATCGAAGTGAATACAGAAAATATCTTATTCATTGCAGGTGGCGCTTTTGATGGAATTAGCAGAGTCATTACCAAGCGTTTAAACATGCAAGCGGTTGGATATAGTGCTTCCAAAGGGGAAGAAATCATCGACAAAGACAATATTTTACAGTATATCATTCCAAAAGATTTAAAAGATTTTGGCTTAATTCCTGAAATTATTGGTCGTTTGCCAGTGCTAACACACATGGATCCGCTAGATGCAAATACATTACGCGCAATTCTCACAGAACCTAAAAACGCCATCATCAAACAATACAAAAAATTATTCTCTATGGATAATATTGAGTTTGACATTACGGAAGGCGCGTTGGAATTCATCGTAGAAAAAGCCATAGAATACAAACTTGGTGCGCGTGGATTGCGTTCGCTTTGTGAAACTATTTTGACAGATGCGATGTTCGAATTGCCAGGCTCGGAAGAAAAAGAATTAAAAATCAGCAAAAATTACGCTGAGAAAAAGCTATCGAAAGTAGCGATCAAAAAATTGAAAGCAGTATCCTAAAACAACGATAATGCAAATACAAAATTTTTATATCCAATCAATAAAAAAACAATTATTGATTGGATTTTTTATTGGGTTTTGGCTATTCCTATTCTTCTATTACGTAGAACCTTTTGATATGTATGAATTGCCGCCAGAAGAACGCATTTTGGCAGTTTTTGGATACACTTTCGTGGGAATCATAACGTATATCATCACCATTCCAATTCAACGTTTGCTCTACAAGCAAGCAGGAACATGGTCTTTTTTGCAAGAAGGACTATTCATTTTATCCATGCTGCTAATTTCGGGCGGAATTGGCTATCTGTTCTTCAAATTTATTCTGCTGGAAAATGATCCGTATGCACATACTTTTTCATATTTCTTCTTTCAAAACGTCATTCCAACCGTTTTCCTAATACTTCCTGTAATGATCTTTTTACGATGGTTTTTTAGTGATAAAACCCTCCCAGAATCAACCATAAAAGAACGCGCTATCGTGATCAAAGGAGAAAACAAAGCAGAAGTTTTACATCTCAAAGAATCAGAGCTTGTGTATGTGGAATCGGCAAATAACTATGTCAATGTTTTTTATCTGCTAGAAGGTGAACTCAAAAACGATCTCTTTCGCAACAAAATTTCAGTCTTGCAACAAGAATTTCCTTTCTTGCTAAAAACACATCGCTCGTTCTTAATCAATCCGACACATTTCTTAGAATGGAAACGCGAATCTTCACAAACAATTCTAATCTTAAAGCCAGGAATTAGAGAAATCCCTGTTTCCAAAACCTATAAAAAAGCGTTGATGGAAAAATTCATTAATCCCGCAGAATAAACGGTTCGCCAAAGTGAAAAATTTTCACCACTCAAATCGTTTCATTCGCCACAAATACTTGTAAACACTGGGAAAATGTCAGAATATTGAACTGTCAAACACTAAAAATAGTTCGTTATGAAACACAAAATATTCAAAGTATTCGTCCTCACATTTATAGTAATTACCGCATTCTATTGCGAAAGTTGTACCATGGTATACAGATCTGTGGTGCACGGTCAAGCAGATGTTACCGATAATGAATGGCAACCCAATGTTGCGGTTGAAAAAGGAACAGATACTTTTATGTTTGCTGCTAAAACAGATCCGGAATTGGCTTCTTTTTTAGATGAAAGTTTGGAAGGAAGTAATACCAATGCGTTTATGGTAATTAAGAATGATACGATCATTTATGAGAAATATTTCAATAACTATAATGAAAACTCGCTCTTAACTTCTTTCTCGGTAGCAAAGTCGTTTGTATCTGCGCTGGTAGGAATCGCGCAAGAAGAAGGACTTTTAAATGAAAACGAGCCAATTACAACGTACTTACCAGAATTATTGAAGCAAGACAAGGACTTTGCGAAAATCACGGTAAAACACTTGCTAAACATGCAAAGCGGCATCAAATTTGACGAATATCCACGCATCAATCCGTTTACAGGAATGGCACGTTTATATTATGGTACCAACATTCGTACAAAAGTTACCAACGGAATGACCATTGAAGAAGCGCCAGGACGTTTTAACTACCGAAGTATTGATACACAAGTTTTAGGAGTAATATTAGAACGTGTGACGCAAATGCCTTTGGAAGAATACTTGTCAAAAAAACTTTGGAAACCACTCGGAATGCAGTCAGATGCAACTTGGACGGTTGATAGCGAGCGTAACAAAATGGTCAAAGCATTCTGCTGTTTAAATGCGACTACGGAAGACTTTGCAAAATTGGGAAGATTATACCTTAACGGTGGAAAATACAACGGAAAACAAATTGTTCCAGCGGCTTGGGTTGCCAAAACAGATAGTGGAAAAAAAATATACGCACACTCAGATTACAAAAACAAATGGTGGACAAACTCGCACTACGATGTTTTTGAAACCGAAGCAGAAGGAAAAGCCTACGGAATGGCAAACAATAAAGACTTTCTAAAGACAAAAAAACTCAAAAGCGGTAAATATGTAGTGCATTTTCAAGGAGACGATTACAATGCGTTAGGCATCTTGGGGCAATATGTATATGTAAATCCAACAGAAAACATCATTGTGGTGCGTTTGGGTGATTCATGGCGCAACAAACGCTTCTATCTTTCTGAATTAATCTATACATACATTGGAAATGGGCGTTACAAAAAAATGTTACCAAAAAAGGAAACAGTAGCAAAATCAGCACAAAAAGCTGTAGTACAAAATTAATCAGCCATCAAAATCATTTAGTAAAAGTCCTGTAAAAAGGACTTTTTTTGTTTTGTGACTTATCATGATAGTATCATATGATACTATCCAAAGGCGAGAAATTTACACTAAATTATATTCAATCTATCTAATGAGTTTATGATCTGCAAAAATGATTATTTTTATCAAAATTTTAATAAAAATTTCTATCTGTTTACTTAAACTTTTACTCACCTTACGGGAATTCGTATTGTGAATTTGTAAAGGTTGTCTTATATTTATGCTAGATTTGTGAAAAATAAACTAATGAAATTCGAAAATAAAGCTGAAATAGGAAATGGGATTTATACGCTGCCAGATTTAGCTAGTATATTGGATTTAGATTATTATAAGGTTAGTAAGTTGTTAAATGAATATTGGAATAAAAGACTTGCTGATAATTTCGGCTCGAAGTATTCTTGGTCGATTGGAAAGAACAAAGCTGTAAGTTTTCATACGCTTGTGGAGTTTTATATGTTTTATCAATTAAAAGAATCAGGAGTTACAACTCAAAGTATTTTAAAAGCTCATAGAGAGTTGTCAGAAACATACTTAACTCCTTTTCCTTTTGCAAAATCGGAAATACTAGAAAGAATCAGTTGCTTTGGAAAGAAAATAGTTCTTGAAATTAGTGAAGATTTAATAATTAATTTAGATTCAACTAAACAGTTGAATCTAAAATTTATTAAAAACTTTATGCATAAATTAGATTTTGACAGTAATAATCTTGCGAAAAGACTTTATCCATTAGGAAAGAAAAATTCAGTTGTTGTAGACCCTAAGCATCAATTTGGGCAACCAACTTTAAAGGGAACTAATCTTTTTCCAGAAACCATATTTAATCTTTATAATAATGAAGAAAGTAAAAAATTTATCGCTTCTTCATATGACATAAGTGTAAAGCAGGTTAATGATGCTATTAATTATTGTAAAAGTAAAAATGCTGCTTAATGACAAAAATTTATATTGATGAAAATTTTGCTCCTCAACTAGCTAATGGTTTAAATGTCTTTCAGCAACATTTGAATTTAAAAGAAAAATATAAAATAGAAGTTTTCTCAATTAAAGAAGAGTTTGGAAAAGGTGCTTTAGATGAGTATTGGATTCCTTTAGTTGGTAAAGAAAAAGGAATAGTAATTACTCAAGATATTAGAATACAAACAACTAGACATCAACATGCTCTATATAAAGAATATGGATTAGGTGTAATATTTTTTAAACCGCCTTCTAGAGGATATTCTTTTTGGGATATGGTTGAGCAGCTCATAAAAAGGTGGCCAGATATAAAAAATAAAGTAAAGCTTGACAGACCTTTTGCTTTTAGATGTAAAGCTAAGGGAAAATTTGAAAAATTATAAAACAAATAAAAAAAGGAACGCAGGGCGCGTTCCTTTTTTTGGGCAATATCAGTATTATTTACAATTACTCCACGATAATGAACTCGATTCTACGGTTCGTCTCGTGTTGCGCCTCTGTACATGTTGATCCGCAATCCTCTAACAGTTGCGATTCACCATATCCATTAGAAATCACACGGCTGGCGTCTATACCTTTTGCCAACAAATAAGCTCTTGCTGCTGCGGCTCTTTTGTTAGACAACTTGTTGTTGTAGCTCGCTCTACCTCTGTTGTCGGTATGCGCGTTGATTTCAATTTTCATATTTGGGTTCTCATTGAATACTTCTACAATCTTATTTAAAGATAATGTAGACTCATCTTTCAGAATCCATTTGTTATAATCAAAATAGATATTCTCAATTTTAATTACTGTTTTTTCGTCCTCTACTACGATTTCAGCTTTTGCCTGTGGCAACTTAATCGTGAGTTTGTGCTTATAATCATCACCTCTAAAAGATTCGAATTCTTCTTCTGTTTCAATGAAACCATCTTTTGAAGCATTTAAAGTATACGAGTTATAAGGAATTATTGTTGTCGTAAAAATTCCTTTTTCATCAGATGTAATTTTATCAACTACACGACCATACGAATCAACTACAGTTACTGTAGCATTTGGTAAAACCATATTCGTTTTATAATCCACAACCAAACCTTGTAATGCTTGTGTTGTTTTTTCTCTTTTAAAATAGTAGATGTCATTTCCGCCTTTTCCACCAGCACGATTGGAAGTAAAGAAACCAGAATTTGACTGATCCATTAAAAATCCGAAATCATCTTCTGTACTATTTAAAGAACTTCCCATATTTACAGGGAAATTAAATCTTCCATCAATAATCTTACTTTCAAAAACGTCCAATCCACCTAAATTGTAATGTCCGTTAGAAGAAAAGTACAAAGCACTATTGTCTCCCATTACATACGGATATCTTTCGTCTTTGTGCGTATTGATTTCACTTCCTAAGTTCTTCGGTGCAGTATAGGTTCCATCTTCGTTAATCGTAACAGAAAATAAATCGTATCCACCTTTAGAACCTGGTATGTTAGATGAAAAGTAAATAGTTTTGTTGTCTGGAGATAACACAGGGTTCTCAATTGCATAGCCTTCTACGTTGAATGGTAACATTTCAAAATTTGTCCATTCGTATTCTGGCATTTCTGCTCTGAATATTTTTAAATTGTGTTGTCCATTTTCTTCAACGCTTCTAGTGAAAAACACCACATTTTGTGCATCATTTAAAGCAACAGAACCTTCGTGACTTTCTCTAGTATTAATTGCTCTAGAAAAATTTACTAAGTTTTTGATGTCTCCTTTTTGATTTAAATCTCCACAATATAAATTGTAAAACCCTTCATTTGTGTTCTTATCTTTCTTTGAAAAAAATGCCCCAATTTTTTTCGCGGAAGATACAATCACTTTGTCTCTAAAGAATGCAGTTGCATGCTCCGAGTATTTTGTGTTGATATTAAGGTTTGTGAATTCGTACATGAATCCGTTTGGATCCAATGCTTTGATTGCGCGATTTTCCGCGTCTTTGTCGGCTACATTGCTGTAGGTTTCACTAGTCTCAATCGCTTCTGCCTCTGGCCCTTGTGCAGTAGCGAAAGTTACTGTGAACAGTGCTGCAAGTGCGAGCACCGTCTTTGTAAACTTTCTCATTTTAGAGTTGGTATTGTACTATTGTTAATAATCTGATAACGTAAATATAAAGCGTCTTTTTAGTTAAAAAAGTATTTATTAGACCAATGACAAGAATTTCCGATGAGGAGTATAAAATGCTGAAACAATAGGAATTAAACCAGGTATTTTCCCCTACGAAAAGGGATATTACCCTGATTTGTAATAGGGTAAGTTATTGATTCATTTGAAGTAAATCATCCAAATACATACGTTGATTGGATAAACGTGGAATTTTATGTTGTCCACCGAGTTTGTCATTTTTCTTGAGCCATTCATAGAATAATCCAGAGCGGGCTACGTTTAGTTTCAAACTGTTTAAGGTCATGTTGTTGAAACGTTTCGCTTCGTAATCGGAGTTGATATTTTGAAGCGCTTCATCTAGCAGAAAAGCAAATTCGTCTATATTTTCAGGAGCTTTGTTAAATTCAATAATCCATTCATGTGCACCTTTTTCTCCATTGTGCATAAAAATAGGTCCAGCCGTATATTCTGCAATTTTTGATTTTGTAGCGGTACACACTCTTCTCAGTGCATCTTCGGCGTTTTCAATGATTAATTCTTCTCCAAAAACATTGATGTGATGTTTGGTTCTTCCTGTAACTTTTACACGATATGGATCGGTAGACGTAAATCGAATTGTATCGCCAATCATATAACGCCACAAACCGCCATTGGTCGTAATGACAACCGCATAATTTTGATCAACCTCAACTTCTGATAACGGAATTACTTTTTGGTTTGGCGTATGAAAGGTTTGCATCGGTATGAATTCATAGAAAATACCGTAATCCAACATGAGCAACAGTTCATCAGAGTCATTTCGATCTTGAATGGCAAAAAAACCTTCAGAAGCATTGTAAATTTCGTAATATTTAAAATCGCTACTTGGTAGTATATTTCGATATTGTTCTTCATACGGAGCAAAACTGACGCCGCCGTGAAAATAGGCTTCTAAATTGGGCCATACTTCAAACAAATTGCCTTTTTGAGTGTGTTCTAATACTTCGTTCATTAATACCAACATCCACGACGGAACGCCTGCCAAACTCGTCACGTTTTCGCGTAAAGTTTCTTTAATAATGGCATCAATCTTGGTTTCCCAATCGCCCATGAGCGATACTTTGCTGCTTGGCGTACTGCTAAATTCTGCCCAAAGCGGTAAATTATCAATTAAAATTGCGGATAAATCTCCATAGTACGTTCCGTTTTGTTCGTATAATTCTTTACTTCCGCCCAAGCGTAAACTTTTTCCATTAAATAATTGTGCGCCCGGATTGTTATTCAAATACATACACAACAAATCTTTACTGGCTGCATAATGACAATATTCTAACGAAACATCTGTGACAGGAATAAATTTACTTTTGGCATTCGTGGTTCCGCTCGATTTGGCAAACCATTTAATCGGTTTTGGCCAAAAAATATTCGATTCACCTCTACGTGCACGTTCAATCATCGGTTGAATGTCCTCGTAGGTGGTTACGGGAATACGTTCGGTAAACGTTTTGTAATTTGTAATTGTCGCGAAATCATATTGCAGACCGAGTTCCGTTTTTTTCGCAGTAATCAATAAGTTCATTAGCAGTTCTAACTGAACTTCGTTTGGATTTTCTAAAAAATGCTCAATCTGTGAGATGCGCTTTTTTAAAAACCAAGAAGCGATAGAATTTACTAATGGTATCGGCATGGTGCGTTATGGTTATATTCGGTTGTGATTTTAGCTATTAAAATATGGCTACTCGCGAAAAGTTTGTTACTTTCGTTACTGCTTTTCTTGAGCATGTAAACTTACTTTAATTGAATAAAAATAGCAAAAATCTTTAATGATGTACAAAGGTGTTTTAACAAAAATGCAAACTGAGTTCGGAAAACCTATTCAATATTACCTCAATTTTGAAGATGATTTCTTGAATATGAACCAATTACTCGATAAAACACTGCGCTTGGATTTTGAGAAATTTGAATGCTTAAATTGTCATTTAGATAAGCAAATTTACCGTCAAGGGTTTTGTAAAAGCTGTTTTTTTGAAATTCCAACGGCAGGCGATTGGATTATGCGCCCTGAATTGAGTACCGCACATTTAGGTATTGAAGATCGCGATTTGGAGTATGAAAAGAAAGTGCAACTGCAACCGCATATTGTGTATTTGGCATTGTCAAGTGAAGTGAAAGTTGGTGTGACTAGAAAGCGTCAAGTGCCTACACGTTGGATTGATCAAGGTGCGGTGAAAGCGGTAGAAATTTTGGAAGCACCTAACAGATATATTGCTGGAATTACGGAAGTTGCCCTAAAATCTTTTGTGGCTGATAAAACAAATTGGCGAAAAATGCTGCAAAACCTCAACGAAGATGCGGATTTGTCAGCCAAAAGAGAAGAATTGCAACTATACATTCCGGAAGAAGCTAAACCGTTTTATTTACCTAATAGAGAAATTGTGGAATTGGATTTTCCAGTGCTTTGGTATCCCGAAAAGGTAAAAAGCTTGAATCTTTCCAAAACACCCAATTATGAAGGTGTGTTAAAAGGGATCAAAGGACAATACTTAATTTTTGAAGATAATACGGTTTTCAATGTCCGTGGAAATGAAGGTTTGGTGGTGAATTTGAATATTTCTTAGTGTAACAATGAAGCAATGTAATAGTGTAGCAATGTTTTAATTTGAAAACAAGCTAATTTTTTTTGCTAGATTAACTTTGAAGGTATCTCAATGCTCAATACTAATATCTCAATACTTTTTTAAAAGTTTTACCACGAATTCACAAATTGTTTTTGTGTTTCTTTGCGTGAATGATTTGCACGAATTTCTTCGTTTCACGGCAATTCAAAATTCAAAATTTAGCATTTAAAATTTTTTATAGTTTGCACGAATTGTTTTGTTATCAAAGAAGATTCTTTTTTTTCCTAGATTGAATTCGAAGGCATCTCAATGCTCAATACTAATATCTCACTACTTATTAAAATCGTCAGATCGATTTTTGATAAAAAATTGTATCGAGATCTACTTTGATGTTCCAAGCACTTCTCGATACAACGAATCATAGATTCGCCACTCGAAGAGACGTTTTGAAGAACGAGTAACAATTTTTGCAAAAATGAACTTTGAAGGCATCTCAATGCTCAATACTAATATCTCACTACTTATTAAAATCGTCAGATCGAGTGATTTTTGATAAAAAATTGTATCGAGATCTACTTTGATGTTCCAAGCACTTCTCGATACAACGAATCATAGATTCGCCACTCGAAGAGACGTTTTGAAGAACGAGTAACAATTTTTGCAAAAATGGACTTTGAAGGCATCTCAATTCTCAATACTAATATCTCACTACTTATTAAAACCGTCAGATCGAGTAATTTTTATAGAAAAATAGTATCGAGATCTACTTTGATGTTCCAAGCACTTCTCGATACAACGAATCATAGATTCGCCACTCGAAGAGACGTTTTGAAGAACGAGTTACAATTTTTGCAAAAATGGACTTTGAAGGCATCTCAATTCTCAATACTAATTCCTCAGTACTAAAAAATCAATTCACAGAATCCTTTTTCTTTTCGTCTTCTTTCTTCTTTTTACGATTTTTCAAAAATCCACCAAGTACACTTTTTACTTTGTCAGTCGTAGAATTTGGCGTGATTACGGTAGAATCTTTTACTTTAGTATTTCCTAAAATTTCATCCAATACACTATCAACAGCGTCGTTTCCTGTGCTGATATTTCCTAAAGCTTCTTGCGCTTTTATTTTCGCTAATTTAGTCACTAAATCTTTGGTAGCACTTGCTAAATCGGTTGTAAAGTTTGGACGTGTAAAGCTTCCAGAAATCGTCGTGGAAACTGGAATTGTAATGTTTTTGGCTTCTTCCGATTTGATCTGCGAAAGTAAGTTTGTGACTTCCGAACCTAAGTATTTCGCAGGAATCTGAAAAGTAGCATTGTAGTTCAACGATTGATCGAATCCATGAGTTCCGTCTACAGTAATTTCGATGTCTTTGTAATTGAACGAAAATGGTTTTACACTTACTTTGCCATCGTCAAAAGACAACTTTGCTTTGATGTCGTCAATGTTCACTTTATTCAAATCAATAAAAGGGAGTTTGTCATTAATCGTATTGAAAAAGTCTATATTATTTGATTTTAATGTCGTTGTGATCAATTCTGCAAACGCGTTTCCTGAAATCGTCGTTAAATTTGGAGTGTAACTTTGACTCAAATCACCTTTTAGTGAAATATTTGTGTTTAACTTTCCGTCCAACGCTTTCGCAATTGGCGCAATAGTTTGAAGCAACTCTAATCCGTTGAACGATTTTGATAGATCAAAGGAATCCATGCCTACATCCATGGCAAAAGTTGGCGTGTCGTTTTTGGTAGAAACCAATCCGCTCATGGTAATTTTTCCATCAAAAACATCGGAAGTTACATTCTCTAAAATCGCATCTCCATCTTCCAACGCTAAACTTCCTTTTACATTTGTAAGCTGAATAGTATCGTAAAATACCTTTTTAGAATTCACATTAATATTACAATCTAAAAACTTCGGAATTTTTAAAGCTTCGCCTTTGGTTACTTCGGTGTTTTTATTTTCGCTTCCTTTCTCACTAGCCACCATAAAATCACTTACGTAAAAAGCATTTGAGTTCACATTAAAATTCCCTTTGAGTTTATCTTCATTAAATAAAAAACCTAGTAAATTTTCAATGGTTCCCGTTGCGTTAAAATCACTTTTTCCACTTTGGGCGTCGAATTTTTTCAACGAAATTCTGCCTGGTACAAAATCAATTGCAGCTTCTGATATTGCCAACGGATTTACCACATCTTTCGAAGAAAATAAAAAGTTGGATAGCTTTAGGTTTCCAGTATTTTTGATGCGATTGTAGTGTTCTTTTTTAAGTGCATTTAGATCAAAATTTGTGGTTAAGTTTGCATCTAAAATTCCGCTTAATTCTTTATTCAATTCTATCGGATACGCTTTAGAAATATTTTCCAAATTCAACCTTCCTTTGATCGTTGCGTTCACTTTCGGATTGGTCATGAGTTGTGAAAATGTTCCGTTTCCGCGAAAAGTATCTTCATCAATTTTAAAAGCGAGATCGTTGATTTTAATATAAGTATCTTCTGTTTTTCCTGTGGTATTTTTTAATTGCGCATTGATGTTGATGTTTTGTACGCTCTTCGGCAGATCGGGATATTTGAAAGATGCATTGTTCGACACGACTTGAATGTCAATTTTTGGAATATGCGTTTCGTCTACAATTCCTTTGATTTCTCCAGAAACTTTAAAATCTCCAGTCGTTTGTATGTCAGTAATATTTTTAGCATACGCTTCAGGAATTACCGCTAAAAAGTTTTTAAAGTCGGAGGAAGGTGTTTGCAGTTGTAAGTCAATTTCCTGTGAATCTGGATTGATTTGCACAAAACCGTCAAACGTTAAGGGCAATTTATTAATCAATGCTTCATTTTCTAAAAATGTGTATTTTCCGTTGGTCAAATCCATTCCGATCAACGCTTCTAAGGCAATTTGCTGTTTGTTAATATATTTTATATCATCCAACGCAAACGAAACCAACGCATTTGTAGTTGTTTCCAATTCGGAAGTCGCCAATGAAAAGTCGCCAAAACCTTCATGTTGTAAATTTTCAACGGTTAGATACGTTTTACTGATAGCATCGTGATAGTTGATGTCTGTGTTGAGAATGTGATAATTGTCTATTTGAAATTTAAAATCAGAACTTTCCGAAGTCGTTTCTGCCGTTTCAGGCGTTTCACTTGGTTTTGCAATATCATAATTGGCGTTTCCTGCTTTGTCTACTTCAATATTGAGTTTCGCATTCTCAATTGTAAAACTATAAATCTGAATGGCTTCGTTTTCTCCTTTAAAAAGTTCTCCAATACCAGTGGTTACGGCAACTTCTTTTCCGTAAAAAAGTGTATCGTTTTCAAAAGGTGCGTTATTGATCACTGAAACATCTTCCAATACAATAGAAGCTTTCGGAAAATTACGAAAGAAACTAAGATCTGCATCTGCAAAATCAACACGTGCATTGATGCTTTCGTTGATGCTATCTTTCACCATGGCAATGATTTTATCTTTAAAAAGATACGGCGTGGCAATTAAGGCGATGATGAGAATTAGAAGTGTAATTCCTGTTCTTTTTAGTATTTTTTTCACGTTCATAGTCTGGCTTTTTTTAATACTTCTAATAACGTGAAATCTGAAAAAATCACTGTTAAGAAGTTGATAAATTTTCTCGATTGAATCGAATGCGTTAAAGAAAAACGCATTTGAGACCAAAATTCGACCAGACCTAAAAAAAGTAGTTTATTTTTCGGGAGTTGCAGTCGCGTAATCGTCTAAGTCAATCTCTTCACCAATTTTCAAGCCAAAACGCTTTCTGAACGCATATACAATTAAATATAAAAAAGGTGTGTCAATAAAAGCGATGATAATTTTAAAGATGACACCAGCGGCAATTAAGCCAAAATAGCGTTCCCAGGCAATCAATCCAAAAGAACAAAGCAGCGTAATTACTGAAAAGGTGTCTACAAATTGAGAAGCGAAGGTAGAGAAGTTGTTACGTAACCATAAGTGTTTTCCTTTGGTGAGTCGTTTCCAATAATGATAAATTTGAATATCAATAAACTGCGCAAATAAATACGCCATCATAGACGCTAAAACTGCTAAAGGTGCATTTCCAAAAACTTTGATAAACGTTCCGTCATTTACGGGCGACCAAGAAGTTGCCGGAACACTTTTTGAAATAAAGATGATTCCCAACGAAAATACAGAAGCAAAAATTCCTGCTACCACTACTTGATTGGCTTTCTTTTGCCCATAAATTTCAGAGATGGCATCTGTAATTAAAAACGTGAGTGGATACGGTAACAATCCTACAGAAAGTTCAAAAAGATTTTCGCCAAAAACTTCAATATCTACAGGATACCAATAGAAGAATTTTTGAAAAATTAGATTGGAAACTACTAAGGAAGTAATAAATAATGCTGCGAGATATAGGTATATTTTAGCAGCAAGTTTTTTGTCAGCTACGGTCATGATGTAAAGATACTAAAGTTTCTGCGAGTACGGAATGAAGTACGAAATGTTTAGCGTAAAGATTCTAATTGTTTCAAATTTATAAATCTGAATATCCTTTTCTTTTTTTGTGGCAAGTTGTGTGCTACTTTGGTCATTATTCATTAAAAAACAGATCATTATGAAAAAACGAACAGCAATTAAATTATCATTAAACAAAAAATCAGTTTCAGACTTAAACAAAGCCGTCATTCAAGGTGGATTATTTTCCGAAGGTTGCTCAGATGGTTGTACACCATTACAAACAGCATTGTTTTGTACCAATGCAAACTGCACAGGTGACTGCGGTGGCGGTACTAATTTTCCATATTGTCGATTTGATGATTATTAAGTTGAAAATGAGGTGTTTGCAATTTTTTCTGCATGGATTTTAACTTTTTATTTAGACTCGTTATATATAAATGGCGACTCGAAATTTATAAATGGTAGAGTGTAAGTGTTTTATTTACAGTGTTCTAAGCTGTAAATTTGTTTCATTATTAATTCAAAAATAAATTATTATGAAAAGAAAAAGTTTAAAATCATTAGGATTAAACAAGAGCAGAATTTCTAGTTTAACATCACAATCACTAATTGCAGGAGATGATACTACTGTCCCTACTTCTAGTTTAGCTACTGCAGGTAATACAGGAACTCCAACAAGTACTGAACTTACAGATATTGCATGTTCAGTGGCATGTACAGGACCTATTTCTGAAGCACCTTCAAATTATCCAGGAGGTTGCAAAGACAAATAGTCTTTATTTTTAGACATTGAAAAGCCTTTCCGTTAAAAAACGGAAAGGCTTTTTTCTTTTGATGTCCAAATGTTCATGCGTTTGCTTAACTTTTTAGTATGAATCGGAATTTATAAATTACGACTCGAAATTTATAAATGTCTGATTATAAGTATTTTGTTTTGTGTTTTGATGCATGTAGCTTTGTTTCATTATTAATCTCAAACATACTATTATGAAAAGAAAGAGTTTAAAAAGTTTAGCGCTTAACAAAAACAAAGTGTCAAGTTTAATTGACATGCAATTAAAAGGTGGAGACACTTCTTCTACCTTCGGAGAGCTTTCATACAGAGGATGGACATGTCCACATGAAGTAAGCGAATATTGTGGAAGCGGAACTACAGAACCTGCACCAACACAAGACAATGCATCTGCTTGTAAGTGTAAATAATTTGTAGTTGACACAAAAAAGTAAGCCTTTCTGTGTGGAGCAGAAAGGCTTTTTGTATGTGGAATAAATAAATAGTTATTTAATTTCGATTTCGTAAGGTAGCAACAATTGTGGTCCTTGCATTTGTGTGAGTTTCTTCATTTTTTGCAAGAGTTGATAATTTTGATCACCCAATTCTTCTCGTAAAATTTCTTCTTTCGTTTGCACATATCCACCCGTATACTGATTGATGATACTTTGCAAATCTTTTTCATACACAGGCAATTCCAAAATTTGATAGTTTGAAACTTCTGCGGCGTCTGCAGCAGCTTGCAACGCCATGTCCAATCCGCCAATTTCATCGACTAAGCCAATTTTTATGGCATCATTTCCTGTCCAAACGCGTCCTTGTGCAATACTGTCTACAGCAGCTTGTGTCATGCCACGACCGTCTGCCACACGTTGTGTAAACAAATCATAAATATCTTCAATGCCTTCTTTAATCAACGCGCGTTGTTCATCGCTCATTGGTTCAAAAACACTGTATTCTATGGAGTTTTTATTCGTGCCAACTTGTTCTGCATTGATGCCTAAATTTTCTGCCAATTTGTGCATGTTCGGAATCGTACCAAAAACACCTATACTTCCTGTAATGGTATTGGGTTCTGCAAAAATTTGATCTGCATTACACGCAATATAATAGCCACCAGAAGCTGCCAAATCGCCCATAGATACAATAACAGGTTTTACTTGTTTGGTCAGCTCAATTTCTCTCCAAATCAGTTCGCTTGCCAGGGCACTTCCACCTGGAGAATTGACACGCAATACAATGGCTTTTATTTTGTCGTTTTCTCGGGCTTCTTTCAATGCTTCATTCATCACGCCTTGCCCAATGGTTGTTTCGTCACCTTCCGCATACATAATTTGCCCTTGTGCATAAATCACGGCAATTTTATCACTGGAAGCATCTGTGGCTTTTCGTTTGCCGGTATAACGGGCATATTCGTACATGTCCATTCGATTGACCAAGGTATTTTTACCCATTGCGTTTTGAATTCCTGCTTCATATTCGTCTTCGTAACCTACTTTGTCCACAAGTTTTGCGTTTAAAGCACGTGTGGCGGTTCTTCCAGCCAATTCGTCTGCCAACATGTTTAATTCATCCGAAGAAATATTTCTACTGTTGCTGATTTCTTTGCGCATTTCATCCCAAATGGACTGCAAAAACACAGAAATTTGCTCGCGATTGGCGTCACTCATTTCCTGACTGATATAGCCTTCTACCGCACTTTTGTACTTTCCATGACGAATGACTTCCATTTTTACGCCATATTTCTCTTGAAAATCTTTGTAATACATGCGCTCCATTGACAAGCCTTTAAAATCTAGTGCGCCAACAGGATTTAAGTAAATTGTATCTGCTACGGAATTTAAGTAATAATCTTTTTGAGAATAAAAATCGCCATAGGAAACAATAAATTTTCCCGATTCTTTAAAGGAAAGTAAGGCATCACGCAAGGCTTTGGTTTGTGCCATTCCAGCGCGAATTGAATTGTTTTTGATAGAAATTCCTTTGATTTTTTTGTCGTCTGTTGCCTGATGGATCGCATCAATAATATTGAACAATCCGTCGTATTCAGGTTCATTTGGAAAAAAAGGAACCTTGCTGTAGTCAAAACGTCCGCCGTAATCGTCAATTGGTTTGTTCAAATCTAACTCTAATACGGTGTTTTTCTTCACGGTAATTAAATTGTCTCCCGAACCTGCGCTCGCAAACAAAAATAAAAACAAGATTAAAAAGCATAAGGCAACAAAAATGGTCATTCCCACAATAGTGGAAAGAACGCGTTTAAAAAATTTCATAGCATGTCTATTTTGTACAAAAATATCTATTAATAATCGAATTAGAAAGTAAGTGTCGTTTTCTCTCTAAAAGTTACGCTTTTGTGAAATTAATTGTAGAAATATTTTTTGTGTTCCTAAAAAGTACTTTCCACCTTTCAATCACTATATTTTGACTATATTTGGCGCAGCTATTTTCAGCGTACAAATCTATTTAATTGCATCCAAGCTTGTTACAGACTACATATATCGCTATTGGAAGTAATGTTGGCGACAAACGCGCACATTTACAAAACGCAGTGCAGCAGCTTTCTGCCAAAATTGGACATGTTGTCAAAATTTCGCCAATTTACAAAACGCCTTCTTGGGGTTATGATGGGAACGATTTTTACAATGCGTGTCTATGTATAACTACCGAATTGTCTCCTGCGGAAATGATGGCAGAAATTCTGGAAATCGAAGTTTTGCTCGGACGAATTCGAAGTCAGCGAAAAGGCTACCAAGATCGTATGATTGACATTGATATTATTTTTTATGAAGATCATATCTTACAAACCGATTTGTTAGTGTTGCCGCATCCGTTGGCGCATGAACGTAAATTTGTGATGCAACCGTTGTGCGATATTGCGCCGAGTAAAATTCATCCTACATTTACAAAAACGGTATCGCAATTAAATGATGAACTTCCAGCGCAAGGCATTGAAAAAAGTGAGGAAACTTTGCAGAATCCGAATAGTAAAAAAGATTTTTCTCGTTTTAATTACATTGCCATAGAAGGGAACATTGGCGCGGGAAAAACTTCGTTAGCCACTAAAATTGCAGAAGATTTCAATGGAAAGTTGATTTTAGAACGTTTTGCCGACAATCCGTTTTTGCCAAAATTTTACGAAGACAACACACGCTATGCATTTCCATTAGAAATGTCGTTTTTGGCAGATCGGTATCAGCAAATTTCAGACGATTTAGCGCAACTAGATTTATTTAAAGATTTCATTGTGTCGGATTATGATGTGGTAAAATCGCTCATCTTTGCAAAAGTGACGTTGCAGGCAGAAGAATACAAACTGTACCGAAAGTTGTTTGATATCATGTACAAAGAAATTCCAAAGCCCGATTTGTATGTGTATTTGTATCAAAATACCGAACGTTTGCTGCGAAACATCAAAAAACGTGGACGCGATTACGAACAAAAAATACCTTCCGAATACTTAGATAAAATCAACCACGGATATTTAGAATTTATCCGTACGCATAAAGATTTAAACGTAAAAATCATTGACGTTTCCGATTTGGATTTCGTTGCCAATGCTAATGATTATCAGAAGATTGTAAGTGAAATTAATGATTTTTAGTGCTACTTCAAAAACACGACTGTCATTCTCCGCACTTGATGCGGAATCCACTTTACTACATACTAGATTCCTACCTTCGCAGGAATGACAAAAGAACTTCAAAAGTCTAAAAAGCAGCTTTTGTGTGTGAAACGTAATTACAAGTATCTTTTCCATCTTTAAGTTATAATTTTATTTAATAACAAATCTAAAGGAGTGAAATTTTAGTATAAAATTTTGTATCGAGAAGTGCTGTGAAACCAAGCGCTTCTCGATACAATTTTCTTCATTTCACTCCGAAAACCACTCGAAGAGACGTGAAAGTACCAAATGTTTCTAACCCACACGATTCCGAAATCTAAGTTTTCTATCAAAGATATTATATCTTTTGGGGAATATTTAGAAAACAATTCTGAATTACTAGAAGCAAGCTAGGAATACAAATAGTTGGTTAATTTATTTACACATAGATACTCTAGTAACTTAAAAATTAGGGAGTCTGAAAAAGGTTCAATTCGATGCTTTTTGGCACTCTGAAACGATACTCTTACAGCATCTTAGTATCAACTTATTTTATTTGATTTTTCAACATTCAATAATTGGATTTTTGAGTGTTCAAATATCGTCAAGCAGCTATCTGTTTTTAAATATATTTCTAATAAAATTAAACGAAAAATGTTTAAAGATAAACGAACAAAAATAAAATCCATTTTAGATGGATAGGATTTGGACTCCATTCCAAAGTCTTCCAAATCATTAGTTGACACTAAAAAGGTATTGAAGCATCCTGTCAGAAAATTAGTTATTTGTGGTATAGCCATCTATGGAATGCTCAAAGTTTCTAAATACTTTGTAAACAGTTATGCGGAATTTATTAAAGCCACTAAAAACTTGCGAGACGCGCGTAATCAGTAAACCTTATACTTCATATTGTTTTACAGCAATTTGAATAACGTCAATACTTTGGATTCGATTTTTTTTAAAACGCTCCTAAAGATAATATAATGAACCAATCACATCAGCTAGGTTGTGGTTGGTTTTATTTTGTGGGTAGATTGTCTAATGGTTTTATTTTTGTCCATCAATTAAAATCAACATTAATTTCTGTGATTATTGTTTGAATTAATCGCGTGTCAGTAACTTTGGTAGTATGTTCAATAGAAACTAATTTGTCGATGACTTCCAAAATGAGAAGTTTATCAAAATAAGTTTGATCATCTAAAATACCTATTTCTATGATTTACTTGTTTTCAACGGAATTATTAAAGTTTTTATTTTTTTTGTACATTATTAACAAGTTCCACTAAAGAATCCATGGATTTGATAGGAGTAAAATTTCCTTGTTCATCTATATCAATGACTTTCTGTATTCGCAATAATGTTCTTGCTCTTTCCTTTTAGTTGCGAGGAAAAACTTTAAGTGAGTCAAAATGATTGCCAAAAGTATGCTTGATGAAGCGTTCAGCGATTACCGAAGCCACTCTTTTATAATTCTCAAAAATGACATATTCATCCTCAATCAGCTCGTTATCCTTTTTAGTATTGATATCTACGATGCAGAACTTTACATCGTCAATCTTCTCAAAGCTTGATTTGTAAGTAGGATATATTTTTATGGATTTCCAATTCTTGTCATATTCTATTGCTTTTTTTAGATCGTAAGCAAACCCTACATACGCTAGACGATAGTCCGCATAACATTTCGTTTCATTTTAAAAAAAGTTTCTAAATCCTAATTTTAGCAAGGATGCAATCAATTCTTTTTCAATAGGATTGGAGAATACAATTTCAATTACGTTTTTAAATGTATTGTGTGTTTGTTACGTGTACATTCCATTTATGTTTTTAATTTCTTATTATTTGAAACACGAAGCTATAAAGGGAAATTGGAAAATCATTTGTATAGTTTCGGTAAACTACCAAGAATTGTAAGAAGTATTCAAAAAAGGCATTTTTTTGATAAGAATGAAAGTAATATTTTGACTTTGATCAATACATGATCAATATTCTTAAAATTAGTTACACTTTGATGGCTGTTTGTGATTTGCTCATTGCTACATGATTATCTGAAAAGGGGACAACAAGTTGATTGCTTTCTTTTATATTTCTAGTGAAAATTTAATTTCCTTCTCTACGATCTTTACATATAATAAAAACTTGAAGTGGTTACGGAAAACCGTAAGGTAACGATATATCTTAGATATTACAGCGAGAAATAATAAAACCATATATGTTTTACTGTTTAACCGTAATACAAAATTGATTTCTACTTTATCTTTGTGTGACAAATTTCACACATTTAATAATAGTGTAAAACTTATAACTAGAAGAATTTAATTCATAATGTATTATTAGTATTTTACTGTAAATAAAATAACTAATTTAATCTTATTTATTATGAAAAAAGTTTTCCTAGCTATAATGACAATATTGTCGTTAACAGTTTTTATGAGTTGTACAGATGTAGAATTAACAAATGAAGATTACACTGATACTTTTGTTGTTGATCCATCTGATGACGGAACAATAGATAATGAAGATTACCGAGAAGGAGAATAATAAGTTATATGAAATTTTTAAAGGCATCATTTTATGCTTCTGCATAGTGGTGTCTTTATTTCATATATTTTTTGATAATAAAGCCCCAGAATTAAAAGCAAATTACAATCAATACAAAAAAATACTCAAACAGCGTGATAGTGTTGAAAAACAATTAATTACTCAACTCAATACTAAAGAAATTTCAAATGCAGAATTTACTGAAAGGTTTTATTCTAATAAGAAATTATACAAGGAAAAGATATAAAAATGCAATAAGGAAAAAAGAGAAATATCTCAGAATTTTTCTTTCAACGGTCGAAAAAGCTTTCATTTTTGGCTTTTTGTTTTCGGTTTATCATTTTCGTTTTTCATTTTGTCATTGCGTTATTCATACAAGCAACTCATAAGCACAAAGAACAATAACAAATTACTAAGAAATGCTCAAATTATGGAATCTGTTGCATGGATTTCAATTGCTTTATTTTGGGTTATACATTCTGTTTTTGTGAATAATGCAGATCTTCCGAAACCGATTTATGGTACTACATTATTTTCTATATGCATGTTTATAAGCTTCTCAATTTTTTATTTAATAAAATACTTTGTAGAGCATAAATTAAATAAGATAGAAAAATTAAAAAAATCCATAACCAGACTTGTTACTCTGATATCAGATATAAGAATAAACCATTATTTCCAAATGGCTGCTAAAGCGCAATCTATGCATGGAAAAGAAGAAATTGAAAAGGATGTAGAAATAGTTGAAGATAAAATATTTTCCACGATTGAAAAAGTAGCAGATGAAAGCTAGTAAAAAAGAAGAAGTATTAAAAAAGTTCAGATCAAAAGGCTACCTGCTAGATTCAAAAACAGAACAAGATTTCTATATAGATTTTCGCTCTTTTGTAAATCAATTAATTGAAGATGAAGTTATACTTTTAGAAGAATTATACAGAATTCACCAAAAAAAGGAAAAGGGGGAAGAGTTATCTGCTATTGAGGAAAAGTTTCATGCTTATTTAACTAAGAAAACTGATTTAAAATAATTACTTTCTATTGATGATATCACTAATTTTGGCGGAGACTTTTATCTTATCAATTAATGATTGAAAAGCTGGAATTTTAAGAAACTCAGCTTCTTTTAGTAGTATATAAGCAATGATCTTTTCTTTTTCAAACTTATCGAGAGCTTCAAGTGTATTCTGCTCAATTAATCTCTTTATTATATTTTCTTTAGAATCAACAAAAATTGGTTTTACACCATCCTTTAGCCATTTTCTTGAAATTCCACAGTTTTGCTCAATAAGAATTAAATAACCATCATTAAGGCTATTTCGAAGTAACGCTTTTCGCAAGGTATTCGCTTTCAAACCGATTGATTCTGCAACTTTTTGTGTTGATAAGTCACTATTCTTAATTGCTATTTTAAAACGATCATTCATAAATTAGTGAAATATGTCACTTTTTATTTTGATAAAAGTGAAAAATGTCTTTTATTTGTTTTGGTATTAAACAAATGTACTAAAAAACGTTTGTGTAAAGCTCTAATGGCTTATAAGCTTTTTTCATAATAATTAATTTAATTAGTTAAAAGAAGTATAGAAATTCTCCTATTTCCTTAAAACTGTATTGCAACATAGTTTAAGAATGGGCGTAGCCGAAAACCCTCTAAGAGTAGGCACAATAATTTCTATTTTATGAAACCCTCAATATGTATTTTATATGAGTACGGTTAGTTTATTATTTCTTTTTTTGCAAGCATACATACTTTAAAATGAGTAGGCAATCTGAAAAGAATACACACTTTTAAACTGTTGCGAATCAACCCCATGTATTTGACACCTCAAGTTTTTACATATAGACAATATTAATATAGTTGAAACAATAAATCATCAACTTCTAATTCCTGAAAAATGACAACAAGTAACTTTGAAACTGTACATACGCATTCAGATTTGTTTACTACATGGGAACTTATAATGATTCTTATCGGAATTGGATGCTTTGGAATTTTAGTGTTCTTATCTATTATAGTTTATAACTATGTACATCGCTTTGATTTGGATGATACATTACAACGGTAAAGAAAAACACGTCACCAATGCAATCATTTTTTACTAAGTTCTTACTAGAAAGCACTTCCCTTTTTTTTAGTGCTTTTAATGTTGGAGACGTGTTTAAGCAGAATTTTAATCAATACTGCTGTTTAGGGCAAGGCGATACAAGTCAAGGTAAAAACGTATCGCCTTGCTACTAAAATAGAGGTAATAAAAAGCAACGTATTTCTTAACAGTAAGTATGAGTTTACAAAAATTAGAACGGTTTCGGTGGTTTATCATTGGTTTCTTTGCGGCACTGGTTTTGGAGCTTCTCATTTTTGTATTGGTGGTATTATTTTATAGATAACTACTAAAATAAGCCATCCACTTACTCAAATTATCACACACGTATATTGTACTGCAACTACAGAATCACAACCTCAAAATCAGAAGATAATTTGTCTTGATTTTCGATTTTTGCACCCGAGAGATTTGAATCTTAAAAATTTCGTTAACATTTTATTTGTAAGATAAAAACAGCTTTTCTTACAAAAATTCAACGCTTATTTTCAAAATTCAACGCTTACAAAATAATATTGGATGTAATTGGAATAATACCTTCCTTTAATACACGAAGACAAACTCCAACCCTATTTTACCCACTTTTTTTTAATCGAAATAGTAACTAAAAAAACACATTGCATGATTGTAGAAAAAACAAAAAAACACAGGGTTCCTATTGAAGATACATATACGTATCTGCGAGTTGGAAGTAAACACCAAGGTACATACATTGACAAATCACAGATTATCTACATAAAAGCTTGTGAAAGTTACGCATGGCTCTACTTAAAAGATGGTTCAAAAATACTCAGTAGTAAAACTATTGGATTTTATGAGCAGTTATTTTGTGATGACAATTTCTCTCGAATTCATCGTTCGTACTTAATCAATCTTTCACATGTAAAGCAGTATGAGCCACGCTATCGCTTGATGTATCTACATGGTGAACATGTACTTCCAGTAAGTCACCGCAAGAATCGTGTGATTGCTAAGATGACGCGCACTCAAGAAACCAACATGCCATTTAAGATGGCAGTATAAACACATTCTCACATTAAAAATTTAATAATTAATAAAAATCAAATTCATGAAAAATTTTATTGCATGTTTGTGCATGTCATTCTGTTGTTTTTGGGGTTATTCTCAAATTAGTGCAACAGAATACAACACACCCGCGGTGATTCCGCAAAGTCCCGAAGTAGCTTCATTGCTGCGTTACAGCGAAGTTCCTGTTTCCTATTACAATGGTATTCCTAATATTGGCGTACCTATTTATACGCTTCAAGGAAGAGAGCTTTCTGCTCCAGTGAACCTTTCCTATCACGCAGGCGGACTCCGTGTCACCGAAGAATCAAGTTGGGTAGGACTTGGGTGGAGTCTCTCGGCAGGCGGTCGAATTACTAGAACGGTAAAAGGGCAACTCGATGATGAAGGACAATATGGGTTTATTCACAATCAATATACAGTAGATTATATTAAACAGGTATGTGAAGGGTTCATCAATGATCCTAATGGTTGTGGATATTATACAGGTGACAATGCCATTTTACAGCGTTTTGATTATGAGCCAGATGATTTCAATTACAGTATGTTTGGACAATCAGGACGTTTTATGTTCAATCAAGAAAGAGATCCTATCAATAACCCTAAAGGAGAAATTGTACAGTTTCCCAATAAAAATGTACTCATTGAGCCAACGTTTAATGGTTATAATATAGAGAGTTGGAAAATTACAGATACCAACGGAATTGTGTATGAGTTTGAAAAAGGTAATTCCTTTGACAATTCCGAGACCATTCAGAAAATTAATGGACAGATTGAACTCTCTACCAATGATGTAAGCAACTATAGTTATGTGGAGACTTGGGATTTGGTCAAAGTAACCAGCCCAAATGGCGATGTAATTACTCTGGAATATGACCGTCCTATTTTAGATGGGTATACAACGGCTTATCCTCATAATGATATTACCACCGCACAAGGATCACAATCATTGGTGGTTCAACAAGGAAGTCAGGTATTAAATGGTCAAGATCGTAAACGTATAGAGACCTATTCAGTGACTAGACGTCACTACACACTACTTTCAAAAATTACAAGTAGTAAAGGTTCGGTACATTTTGTGCGCGACACCGCGGATCGTTTGGACACACAATCAAAAAAACAGCGTTTACAGTACATCGAGGTATATGACACAGCTAATACACTTACACAACGTATTGAATTTACTCATGGATACTTTAATAGTCCACCCGTAACAAAAAGTGAATTCATTGGTACAGGACAGGCAGAAATAAATGCGGGAACAGATAGCTATTTAAACAAACGATTGTATTTAGAAAAAGTAACCTTTGAAGGGCACTATGGCGGTCATAATCCAGCAGATGATTATAGCTACAGTTTTGGATACAATTACGATACAAGCGATGCAAGAACTGTACTTCCTGATAAGCGTTCGTATGCACAAGATCATTGGGGTTATTATAATGGGAAAAATAATAGTAATTTAATTCCTTATCATGGAGCTGGAAATGCACAAATGGCGAATCGAGAGGTTGATCCTGATTACAGCAGTGCTTGTATTTTAAATAGTATTCAATATCCAGAAGGAGGAATTACCAAACTTTATTATGAAAATAACCGTGGTGATGTACGTCATATTAATGGATCGCCCTATTTGGAAGAAAAAGTAAAGTTAGCAGCATTAGCGAATAATCAGCATAGCATTACAGAAAACGGCAATGAAACAACCTATATATTTAGTTCCAATACTTTTACTATAACTGATGATGCTAAGCCTTCATCAAGTGATTCTAATATGACTCGTATGGAATATTTCGGGTTTTCCAACCGATGTGATACCGCAGATGCGGTTTACTCGGGAGCAGACTTGATTTGTAACTCTATGTTTTTTGATTTATATAAAGTAGATGGAGGTAATGAAACTCTTGTACAACGCTATTCTATTTGGGAATCGGGATCATTACTTGTAGATAAAAACGCTACTTATAAAATTAAAATTGAAATAACGACTGACGGTGATAATTATAACCTTGTAGATCATTACAGTGATGTGACCTTTTCGTGGTTTGAAGAGAATCCGAATCTAACTTCTGAAGCATTTGATTATTTTGGTGGAATCCGCGTAAAAGCGATCAAAACCTATGATGAAAATAGACTTTCTTCTTACAAAAGTTTTGAATATGAAGGAGGCTATGTGGTTAGTCAACCTTTTTATTATTCAATAGGAGCAAATAACACTCGTAAGTATGTATCTCAAAGTTGGGTACCATTGCAGACTACCCAATCGGGCTATGCAGGTTACAAAGCGGTTTTAGAAAACATACATGAGGTAGCTACCGAGACAGGATACAGTAGTTTAGATGCTGGAAGTTCTAGAATGCGACAAGTAAGACGCACCTTTTCCATAGCCTCTACAGATATTACTTTTCCAGGAGCACCCTATACGCAGGAATGGGTTGGTGGACATCCTGTGTTAGAAGAAGTGACAGGAAAAAGTAGTGCTACGACTCACTATGAGATTTTTGCAAGTCACAGTATAGATAACATAGAAGGGTTTGTATTGCAAAGAGAATACCATGTATGGCCATTTCAATTTCAAGATTACGACGATATTCTTGCTTGTATGACCAATGACGTCTGTAATATTTCAAGAAATATATACAATATCTGGCCTGGACAGAAACTACCGAAACAACAGACCGTAGTCACCAAAGAAGGCACTCGTGAACTTACCCAGGTAACTCAAACATTTTATGAAAGTGCACCTAATCATTACAATCCTACTAGAACTAGTTTTACCGATAGTAAAGGCGATGTGTATGAAACAGTAATTCGTTATCCATTTGAAGAAAACAATACCGTACTTCTTTCAGAAAACAGATTGAATGTTCCATTAAAAACCCAGCAATTTAAGGGAACAACACTGATGCAAACAGCCATCACACAATATGGAGGGTTTACAGGAAGTGATCCAAATGATAATCCTACCAATAATTTGTTACAATCCATGTCTGGAGCAAAGAAAAATAATGCACTAGAAGAGCGAGTTACTTATCATGGCTATAACAAATATGGACAGGTTCGAGAAGTGTCAAAAACAGATGGAACTCACATCACCTATCTCTGGGGATATAATTACAACTATCCTGTGGCAAAAATTGAAAATGCTACGTATTCACAAGTTTCGATTCTTTTAGATGAAGCAAATATTCAGAATCTTACAGGGGCAGCATTAGAAAACGCTTTGAATTCACTTCGAGACAATCTTCCACAGGCAATGGTGAGTACCTATAGGTATCAACCGCTAGTTGGAGTCGTCCAAACCACGGATCCAAGAGGAAGAAACACGTATTATACTTACGATACTATGGGGCGTTTAAAACACGTATTAGATCACGATCAACATGTTCTTAGTGAGAACAATTATAATTACAGAACTAACTAAAACCACATATATTATGAAAAAATACATATTCGCCCTTTTACTTATTTGTGGTTTAGGGCTAACCGCAAACGCACAGAGGAATTGCTTAACCCACTACTATGATCTAGATCGAGATGGTTATGGAAGTATATTATTCACAGGTACAGAAACTGTGACGTCACAATTTGCAGAACACAACAGACTGGTATGTAATAATGATGATTGCGATGATACCGATCCAGAAATCAATCCTGATAGCTATTGGGTGGTATTTGTTGATGGTGATGGCGACGGATCTTACATCGTTGACAGTGTCGAAAATGCATGTGTTCCTACAAATCAAAATGCTGTTTTGATTGGAGAGAATGTAATATTAGAAAACTTCTCTGGATTACAATTGGATTGTAATGATGCCGATGGAAGTATCACACAAGCAATTCCATATTATGAAGATGTAGATGGTGATGGATTTGGAGATATAGGAGCGTTACTATTGTCATGTGCTGGAACGCCTCCAAGTGGCTATGTAATCAATGCTGGCGATACTTGTCCAAATACATTTGGCTTATACAATGGATGTCCTGATGTGACTACAGTAGTAGGAATTGATCAAAACAGAAATTATGTACATACCATTGCCTATCAACAACCTGTATACCTAACAGCACTCACGAGCATTCAAGAGCGCGATAAGTTAGAACAAATTACCTATTTTGATGGTTTGGGGCGTGCGCAAATGAAAATAGCCATTGGGCAGTCTCCTAAGGATAATAGAGATATAAAAACCATTGTTTCTTACGATAGTTATGGACGCGCCAATACACAGTTTTTACCGTATGTAAGTACGCAAAAAGGTGGAGGGTTTTTTAGTCCAGCCTCCGGAGGTACACTCTCTTTTACGGCAGTTGATAAAGAAATAAAATATCAACAACAGTTTTATCATAATAAGTATAGTGAAGATGTATCTAGTTTTGTTCCGAATAATGGTGGACTTACCATGCTAAATAATTTAGGGAATATTCCACAGGAATTACTTGACGATATTCCAAATGATACACCAGAGACAGGATTTTTATATCCATCGTACAGTACCAATGTATATGATGAGATTGACAGAGTCACCCAAGCGGCAGCTCCAGGAAAAGATTGGTCTTTAGAATTTAATCATACCATTAAAATGCAATATGATTTGAATGATCAAACGGTGGATGCTGTAAAACGTTTTGATGTAACTCATCCAGTAGGAGCTCCAGAAGATATTCAGTTTACAGCCAATGGTTTGTATCCCTCAGAAACGCTTTACAAAACAATTACCAAAGATGAAAACTGGCAACCCGGACAAACGTATCCTACAGATCACACCACAGAAGAATTTAAAAACAAATCGGGACAAGTCGTATTGAAGCGTACCTATGATGGATCAAATACTTTAGATACCTATTATATCTATGACGATTTTGGCAATCTCACCTATGTATTGCCGCCAATGGCATCGATAGCAGCAACGATTGATACCGATGTACTCAACACACTTTGTTATCAATACAAATACGATCATCGAAATAGACTCATTGAAAAGAAGATTCCTGCCAAAGGATGGGAATATATTGTCTACGATACATTAGATCGCCCCATACTTACCCAAGATGTGAATTTAAGAACCAAGGATAAGTGGTTATTTACCAAATATGATGCGCTTGGACGCGTGGTGTACACAGGAAAGTTTGGAGATAAACAAACTAGAGGTCAATTGCAAAGTATTGCAGAAAACTATCCACTATACGAATCAAAGACTACTACACCATCTATGGTCAATGGTACAAGTGTGTATTACACCAATAATGCCTATCCAAATGATGGAACTGTTGAGTTGTATACTGTAAATTACTATGACGATTATCTATGGGATACAGGAACTTCCTATGAAGCCAATTATAATCTTAATGAAAGTACAGGAGTACTTACTACGGGAATTGAACATAAAAAACCTGCGTTGCTCTCTCCTTCATGGACAAACTCAGGATTTACATCAGAAGGAAGTATTAGTGGCGATGGATATATTCAATACACCATTACTCAGACAGATAATCAGCGTGTCATGGTGGGACTTACCGATGAAACGACTTCGGGTAATTTACATTACAATACAATTGATTATGCTATTTATACAGGATATGGAACAGATAGACGTGTTTTAGTCTACAAAGAAGGTGTTCAAGAATCTTTTGCTGCTACGTATTGCGAGATTGGAGATACTTTTAGAGTAGAACGCGCGGGCAATCAAATTCTATTTAAAAAGAACGGAGTGGTTTTTCATGGAGTTACGACTAGCTTTACAGGAACGCTGGTAGGAGATGCCTCTTTTTACGATCCTGATACAGCTATTGAAAATGTGTATATCGGATATTCTGTAATGGGACAAGCCTTTACCCAAAATGTAAAAGGATTGGCTACAGGAAGCAAAGTACGTGTATTAGATACCAATGATTGGATTACGACGGTTTCTTATTATGATGAAAAAGGACGTGGAATTCATACAAGTTCTAAAAACGATTACTTGGAAACCACCGATGCGGTGAGTAGTTTGTTAGACTTTTCAGGAAAAGTGCTAAAAACAAATACAACACATAAGCAGCTAAGTAATGATCCTGTGGTAACCGCTGATGAGTATGTGTATGATACAGGGAATAGATTGCTCTATCAAACCAAACAGATCAACAATCAGGGGAAAGAACTGATGTCAAAAAATCATTATGATGAACTCGGACAACTCATTCAAAAGCAAGTCGGAGGTAGTTTACCGGCTTTAAGTCTATTTGGCGATTTTAGCAATATCACCCAAGACAAAGAAGTACTAAGTAAAACAACGGCTAATAATTGGGATGGAGGTGTATCCACAACAACTACAATTAACGGCGATGGATATCTAAGTTATATAGTTCCACAGACCAACAAAACTATGATTGTTGGGCTTTCAGACGTTGTGGGCGATAACAGCTATCAAAGCATAAAATATGGTATCTATACTTCTTCCATTGGTGATATTCATATTCGTGAAAATGGAAGTACCACTTGGAATGTAGATAGTTATGTAGGCGGAGATGAGTTAAAGATTGAGCGTAGAGGAACAACAGTGTATTATCTAAAAAACAATCAAATTATCTTTATCTCCAATGTTATAGATAACGGAATGCCATTATTAGGCGATGTAGCCATGTTTCATCAAGATGCTACCATTAGAGACTTAGTTCTTGTTGATTTAGAAAAAGAATTGCAAGAGGTAGACTACACTTATAACATTCATGGATGGCTCAAAGGGATTAATGATGTCAACAATCAAGGAGATGACCTCTTTAGTTTTGCGCTCACATACAATGATATTGCTGATCCAAGCAAGCAATTATTCAATGGAAACATTAGCAGCACATTTTGGAAGACCAAAGGACAGGATAGTTCCTTAAAAGATTATATATACACGTATGATCCGCTTAATAGAATAAAAAGCGCGGTAGACAATACAGCAAATTACAACTTGGATGATGTAAAGTATGATCTCAATGGAAACATTACCGATCTGACTCGAAAAGGACATCTCAATGCAATGGCTACCGACTTTGATATCATGGACAACCTTAGGTATCAATACCATGGAAATCAGTTGTTAAATGTAACGGATATCAGCAATATAACATCTGGGTTTAACGATGGAAATACAAACTCAAGTACAGATCCAACCAATGCAAACAATGACTTTGTGTATGATGCCAATGGAAACATGATTGTGGATAAAAACAAAGGCATTACAGGCATCAGTTACAATCATTTAAACTTACCGACGCAAATTTCATTTGATAATAGCAGTAGTATTACGTACATTTACGATGCAACAGGCGCAAAGCAACAAAAAGTTGTGTATGACCAAAGTACTGAAACAACACAAGAAACAAAGTATGCAGGGAATTACATTTACAAAAAGTCAGATGCACAAACCGCTGTTGCACTTACGTTCTTTAACAGTGAAGAAGGCTATATAGAGCCACAATTTGATCCAAGTAAACCAGAAAAGATCATAGGATTTAACTATACCTATCAATACAAAGATCATCTTGGGAATATTCGACTTTCGTATGAAGACATCAATGGAAACGGCATTATCAAAGCTGATGATGAGATCAAGGAAGAAAATCATTATTATCCCTTTGGATTAAAACATAAAGGGTATAATAACGCAATAATTGGAAGAGACCATCAGTATGGATATGGTTTTGAAGGCGGAAAAGAAGAGCAGAACGAACTTGGACTTAATTGGATTGATTATGGAGCTAGAAATTATGATGCTTCTGTAGGAAGATGGTTTTCTGCAGATAATATGGCAGAAAATTTCTATAACTGGACGCCATATAAGTATGGAATGAACAACCCTATATTTTATACTGACCCTGATGGAAATTGTGAAACATGTTGGACACGTTTTTGGGGAGTAGTTCAGGCAGTTGGTGGAGTCCTTGAAATGGCAGTAGGCGCTGTAGGTATTGTAGCGCCAGAGCCAGCTACATCAGTTGGAGGTGGTTTATTATTAACTAATGGATGGGATAATGCTCAAGCTGGAATAAGATCCGCATGGACAGGAGAGTCAAAAGACACTTTTTTGCACATGGGTGTTGAAGCTACAGCAGAAGCTTTAGGAGCTAGTCCTGAGACAGCAAATACAATAGCAACAGTTGCAGAAGTAGGTACAGGTGTGGCTGGTGTGGTAAGTGCGGTAAGTAAAGGTTCTAAGATAGCCAAAGGTGCAAATAATGTTGCAGATGCTACTGTCGTAGGGCCCAGAATGTTTGATGATGTTGCTGATTCAAAAATAGATGATACTATTTTAAATAATATAAGTGGTGGCTTAGATAGAAGAGTGCAAAATCCTGGGGATAAAACATTTTCTACAGAAAGAGCAGCAAGAAGAGAAGCTTTTAGAAAGAATAACGTACCTACATCTCAGGCAAATAATTTCACTGTGGAAGATGTCTATGGTAGAAACCAAAATTTACTAGGTAACAATGGAGAACCAACACAACTTATAACGACTAAAGGACTGAATGGGACAACGGTAAGAATAAATTATCATAGTAATGGTCATCGTTTTTTAGATAATGGTACTTTTGAATATCCACACTATCACGGACCACAAGGACAACACTACTCAATCATACCTCCAGTAATAGAATAATAATTAGTACATTATGATACCTGAAATAAAAGAAATAACAAATAAGTACAAATGTAAAGTAAGTTTAAACTTTAAGCTAGATAATAATAAAATCGTATCATCTTCTTGGAATGATTATTTTATATTTCATCCACCAAATTATATTGAGATTCCTTCTGAAGGTATTATAAAAGTATCTAATGTTGATTCTTTACAAATTAATGCGGAGCAAGAAGTTTTTCTTGGCAGACTAGTACCTCCCAAGAAAATAAATCGAGTAATTGAGATATCAAAAGAATTAGAATTGATTACAAAAAAGTTTTCAATAAAAAATGATTCAATTATTTCTATAGATTTAAATGATTTTATCTCATAAATAGAGTATCGTATATATAATGTAAGTAAAAAGTAACGCTATTTTGGTAATGGTACAGATTAGTTGACGAACTATTTTTGAATCATAAACATTTATAAAACAATAAATTAAAAACAAATTTATATTACAAAAGGATGGACATAATGTTCATCCTTTTCTTTTTTAGCGTGTTTAAAGGCTTTAAAATGATTTTTTTTCATCTTAGTGGTTCACATTAGTTGATAGAAAAATATGAAATGTAAGAACTGTAAAGGTCTAGCGGTTAAAAATGGTAAACAATCAAACGGTAAGCAACGGTATTACTGTAAAATCTGTAAACTGAGTTTTCAAAGAAGCTATAATTATAGAGCTTATAAAATTGATACCAATAAAAGTATCTATCAATTACTAAGAGAAAGTGTTGGCATAACGGCTATTGCACGATTACTTTCTATATCAAAGACTACGATTATTAAACGCATAAAAGAGATGGCTTGCTTGATAACAAAGCCATTATTTGATGAACGACATCAATATTACGAACTTAATGAAATGCGAGTCGTAGTTGGTTACAAATTAAATGAAGCTTGGATCACGTATGCAATCAATAGATATACCAAAAAAATAATCAACTTTATTGTCGGGAGAAGAACCAAACGAAATATTTCTGTAATTACAAAATCAGTACTTCAACTTTACCCAAAGATGATATTTACCGATCAACTAAAAACATATAAAAGCCTTATTCCCAAAACTCAACATGACACTAGAAAGAAAAATACAACAGTCATTGAAAGACACAATTTAACCTTACGTACACACCTAAAACGTCTCTCAAGAAGAACAATTTGTTTTAGTAAAACCTTTGAGATGCTAGAAGCAACCTTGAAACTCTATCTTTGGGGGTATCAATTAAAGTTTTGATAGGAACGGAGATTCTATTAAAAAACACTTCAAAAAACAGACTTTTTAAGAATACTTTGATGCTGATTTGAGTTTTTTAATGTTCTGTTGAAAAAGAAACTAATAAGCAACTATCAATCCTCCCGAAAAACACCGTTAAGTGTTGATATTATTGGATTGATGGAAGTACGCCCAAGTTTACGAGAACGTGCAAAAGCATCCGAACGCATTACCACAAAAATCGTTGACTTTGTAGAAATATTTATTAATGAAATGTAGTTTGGTTTTTTAATTCTAACTGTTCTTGCAACAAAACGCAACAAGAATCAAAGGTTGTCACCTAAATCACTGAATACTAAAATTGTTTTAATGAAGATACCGCAACAAAATGCAACAGTTTGCAACAAAACGCAACAACTACATTTAAAGGACAAACAAATTACCCGTTCAGACTACTTTTTGCATCCTTTACAGCTTTCACTAATCCACTAAAAGCACTTATATAGTATTTTGAAACTCTTAAAAATCCATAAACGACAATCCCCGTAATGATGATTTTTGTCGCAGGATGCTTAAAAATTTCTTTTGTATTTATAATTGGTTTTACCTCTGATTTGATCGAAGCTACATCAAGTGCATCTTTTATTGATTTTTCTGTTTTTCTCATAGAATTGGCGTTTTATAATTAAAAATGATTTGAGAAGATCAAAGTGCTATACTTTGAATCTTGTATTTTTTTCAGCATCTCTAAATCCTGTTTTTAATAAAGATGCATAAGAATTTTGAAAAATCATTTGTTCACTTTTGTAACTCGAACAATTTGAAAGAAGTTAGAAAATATGTATTCACAAAGAGGACATGAGTTTAGAAAGTTATTTCAAACTCAATGATGGTACACCATTTTTTCAACGGAAAGTACTAGCCAAACCGCGTTTGCATTACAAAACACTGATAATGAACAAGTTAAATATTCAGAGGCTTTTTAAAGGTACTATTTGGATACTCTTTGGCTACTTTCAAGGTACTTCTGAGACACTTCCGAATCACTTCTAGGTAACTTTAAGGGTAATTAGACTTCATCTAGCATAACGCTACTCTATATTCTATCATCTTAAAAATAGCTTTGGACGATACCTTCAGCAGTTTGCAACAGAACGCAACAACTTGCAACAGAATGCAACAATTCGCAACAAGAATCATATTTGGCTCTAAAGGTTTAAAATTGTTTTACTTAACGTTCTTATCATTAAACGATCAGTTTGGAATAATATGTTCTTTTGCTCAACTCATTGCTTAGCAGTTAGCTGAAAATGTTTGCTAGTCATTAAGCAATGAGTTGAAAATGGATGGATTTTTAGTTCTTTTTATCATAGAATGTGATAAGCTGAAAATATTAACTCATCACTAAGCAATGAGTTGCAGAATGATTGAATTTGATTTTCCATGAAAGTCAAGCCAAATTTACCTTTAAAAGAAAGGTGAAGTTCGAATTCCATTTAAGCCCTATTTTTCAAAATCCATCTTACATAGAGGATGTTTTCAGTCTCACCTTCAAGTTGTTTTTAAAATTTAGTTTCAAATAGTATTGCATTTTCAAGCTCACTTTATAGTGTTTACGGGTATTCAAAGACTTTTGTGTAGTACACAAAATTTTACAAATGATATCTCGGTTTTGTTTTAAATCTTTGTAATAATCATAAAAGAATGTGTTGACACATCTAAAACGAATGTGTAACCTTAAAAAAAGGAAGTGAAGAAAATTAAATTTATAATGACTAAAAAAAATGGATGTTATCTGATTGAAAATCAGACAATAACTAATTAGCAGAGTAGCTACAAGTAATTAAACAGTAAAATAAGAGTAAATAAAGAGTAATTAATAAGTCATTTTTCGGGCAACATTGTTTTGGGTGTTTTCACGATATTTCAAAACACTCATATTTACTCTTAAAGGCTTTAGGGTTCAAGTTACAAAAGTGAACAAATGATACTTCAGTTTTCTTTTAAATCTTTGTTTTCAGAAATCGTAACAAAGAATTTATTTGACCGTATCGGTCATGATCGTTCGCAATAGGTCGTTACAAGACCGTAGAGACTTAAATAATAACAACCTTTAAAGAAATTTAATAAGGTATCATCGAAAAGAAAATCAAACACATACTAAATCAAAAGAAAATAGTTTAAAAAATCGCATCGAATCGCTTCCAATGTCGTCGAATCGCGTCGAATGTCAGAAAGCTTGTTATTATTCTTTTCATTTTAGTAAGATAGAATTCAAACGAGCCATTTGTACTGATGAAAAATTTAATAAAAACCAATTAGACAAAAATAAATGTTCAATTCAAAATAATATAAATGCCATTCCTTAGATATAAATTGTAGGATTTTAACTATTAATTAATAAAGAAAGCCTTTGAATTCCTTTTCATTCTTTGTACTATTGAACTATGATTTTAAGCAATTTTACAATTTTTGACAAAGGAATGAAAACCAACTTTCAAATAGTACTGGTTGGCACTCACATGGTAGTTCCTTTAAATGAAAAATGTAAAAGACATACAGGCACTAAAAACAATTACCATTGAAGAATTAAAAAGCTTTGATGGACTTGCTGATATGTCTATACAAAAAGCCCAGCAGATCATACAAACACTTAAAGAACTATCATTATTAACACATAATATCGTTACCAAACATGAGCAATCTTCAACAATTTCAAAGCTTCGGAAAACGAAGTAACAAATCAGTTATTAATAACAATAAGGCAGTTATTTATACAAGAGTTTCAAGTGGAAAGCAAAAAGAAAATACAAGCCTAGAAACGCAACGAGAATATTGTACACTTTATGCAGAGCGGGCAAAGTTTGAAATAAGTGGATACTTTGGTGGCACAAACGAGAGCGCGAAAAATGATGATAGAAAAGAGTATCAAAAGATGCTCACTTTTGTACTTCAAAAAAAAGTATCAAATATCATTGTATACAGTATTGATCGTTTTTCGCGTGCGGGTTCTTCTGCAATCACTACCGTTGAAAAATTAAAGGAAAAAGGAATCAACGTGATATCGGTAACACAACCCATGGACACCGAAACATCTACGGGTACATTCTTTCAAAATCTCAACTTACTATTCAGTAAATATGATAATGACCAACGCAAAGAAAAAACAACTGCGGGAATGAAACAACGCCTTTTACAAGGATATTACATTGGAGTTGCGCCCTTGGGTTATACAAATGCTAGAGATAAACAAAACCGTCCTATTTTAATTCATAGTGAGAAAGCTAAACTTATACGCAAAGCATTTGAAAGGAAAGCAAACGAAAATATATCGAATGTTGAGATTATAAAACGCTTAAAGAAATACGGGTTAACGATACAAAAACAAAATATGACGCGTATATTTAGAAATCCCATCTACTGCGGATTACTGGCAAATCGTTTACTTGATGGTAAGGTTGTCAAAGGAAATCATACCCCTATCGTATCAAAAGAATTATTCTTAAAAGTAAATAATATCAACACAGAAAAAAACGGTGTAAGAAGTAAACAAAGAAAGAACAATCCAAACTTACCAATGAGGGGATTTGTAAAGTGTGATGCATGCGGAAAACCGATTACAGGATATACAGAAAAAAAATACAAGCTTGATTATTATAGATGTCATACAAAAGGGTGTTGTGGATATAGCCGTGCTGACAAACTAAATGAAAAGTTCAAAAACTTTTTGAGTACATTTCAAATAAATGAAAAATTCATAGCCCCCTTAAAGCTACAAATGAAGTATACCTTTGAATACTACAATGAATCAAATAAGGATGTTTTAGAGCAGTTAAAATACAATCACAAAGTTATCAAAGAAAGAATAGAAAATGTAGAGGAACGTTTTGTATATGGCGAAATAAACATGGAACTTTACAACAAGTACATCAATAAATTAAAATTAGAAGAAGCGGAAATATTGAAAGAAATTGAAAATAGTAGTATTAAAAAGTCTAAGTTCAATTTACACGTTGAAAACTCATTAAAACTATTAACTAACTTACGGAATACGTGGGAGTTATCGAATTTTGTGATGAAACAAAAACTACAAAACCTATTGTTTCCTAACGGTATTCACTATAACCGCGAAAATGATAGTTATCTAAGTTTGGAACTGAATCCAGTATTAAGCTTAATAAATACATTATCAATTAGTTATAACAATATTAAAAGTAGCGCAAATACAAACGAAATGAAAAAGTTGCAAGAGGTAACAGCGAAGCGCGTCTAAAGCGCCAGCTTCGAAAACACATCCCAAATCACCACACCCGCACTTACCGAAATATTCAACGAATGTTTCGTGCCAAATTGCGGAATTTCAATCACGTAATCACTGGCAGAAACCACTTCTTGTTGCACGCCTTTTACTTCATTTCCAAAAACCAATGCGTAGGTTGTTCCTTTTTGAGGATTGAATTTGTTCAGCATTACAGCGTTTTCGGCTTGTTCTATGGAAGCGACGTTTACATTATTTTCTTGCAGTTCTTTTACAAGTTGTAACGTATCTTCTCGGTATTCCCATGCAACGGAATCTGTAGAACCTAATGCTGTTCGGTGAATGTCTTTATGTGGCGGTTTTGCAGTAATTCCACACAAATAGATCTTTTCAATCAAAAAAGCATCACTCGTTCTAAAAACGGAGCCAATATTGTTTAAACTGCGAATATTATCCAAGATAACAATAAGTCGTGTTTTTTGTGACGATTTGAATTCGTCCACACTCAATCTGTTCAATTCACTATTTTTGAGTTTTCTCATAGATACTTCCTAAGTTTTACTTGAATTTACTTAAATTCGCAATGAACTCATTTGGACTTTTAGGATTTAAGTGAAAATTAGGAATTTTAAGTTCTGTTGAAGTATTTTTTTAATTTCATAGTAGCGCTACGGAACTCAAAAAAGACAAAAACAGGTTTTAAAAGAACAATTTTTTAGCAAATACGAAAAGTGCAAGTGAGTTCAATTTATAATTTCTGCAAAAATAACATTAAAAATAGCAAACATTGGCAAAAAGTAGCGCGAAAAAAGTAACTCCGTTAATGAAGCAATACAACGGCATCAAAACCAAATATCCTGATGCAATGTTGTTATTTCGAGTGGGCGATTTTTATGAAACGTTTGGAGAAGATGCTGTGAAAGCTGCGAATATTTTAGGAATTGTACAAACCTATCGAAACAATGGTGGCGAAAATGTAGAACTTGCAGGATTTCCACATCACTCCTTAAACACCTATTTGCCAAAGCTAGTCAAAGCGGGCGAAAGAGTTGCCATTTGCGATCAATTGGAAGATCCGAAACAGACTAAAAAGATTGTAAAACGCGGTGTCACCGAATTGGTCACGCCAGGCGTAGCTTTTAATGACGAAGTTTTACAAGCTAAAACCAATAACTTTTTGTGTGCCATTCACTATGGAAAAAAGTGGTTGGGAATTTCTTTTTTAGATGTGTCTACAGGAGAATTTATGACGACGCAAGGTTCCGCAGAATACATTGATAAGCTGTTGCAAAACTTTAAACCGAGCGAAATTTTAATTCCGAAACAGAAAAAGCGGGAATTTGCAGATACGTTTGGAAGCAATCATCACGTGTTTTTTTTGGAAGATTGGGTATTTAAGTCCGATTTTGCCGAAGAAAAACTCATCACACACTTTGATACAAGTTCGCTAAAAGGGTTTGGCATAGAAGATTTACAAGAAGGAATTATTGCTTCTGGTGCCGTGTTGTATTACTTATCGGAAACGCGCCATAACAAACTACAACACATTACGTCCATTGCGCGTATTGCCGAAGATGCGTATGTGTGGATGGATCGTTTTACCGTGCGAAATTTGGAATTGTATGCTTCTACCGCGTTCAACGCAATTACGTTGTTGGATGTAATTGACAAAACGATTTCTCCAATGGGCGGACGTTTGTTGAAACGTTGGTTAGCCTTGCCATTAAAAAATAGTCAGCAAATAAAACAGCGACATGAAGTTGTAAATCATCTGTTGCAAGAAAAAGGGGAACTGGAGAAAATTCAGCATCATATCAAACAAATTAGTGATATTGAACGTTTAATTTCTAAAGTTGCTACAGGTAAAATCTCGCCAAGAGAAGTCATTCAACTGAAAAACTCCTTGGAAGCCATTGTTCCGATCAAACAAATTACAAGTCACAGTAAAAACGAAGCGATCAAGGTCATTGGCGACACGATTCATGAATGTGAGTTGCTTCGCTCCAAAATAAAAGAAACTTTAAACGAGGACGCGCCCGTCAATATTTTGAAAGGAAATGCCATTGCGAGCGGTTATTCGGACAAGTTAGACGAATTGCGCGGGATTGCCTTTTCAGGGAAAGATTATTTGGATAAAATGCTGGAACGCGAATGTGCCGCAACGGGAATTCCATCGTTAAAAATCGCGTCAAACAATGTGTTTGGTTATTATATTGAAGTCCGAAATACGCACAAAGCCAAAGTTCCAGAAGCGTGGACGCGTAAGCAAACCTTGGTGAATGCCGAGCGTTATATTACGGAAGAACTGAAAGAATACGAAACGAAGATTTTGGATGCTGAAGAAAAAATTGCGCAGATTGAACAAGAGTTGTTTGCGTATTTGGTCGTTTGGATCAATCAGTACATTAAAGCCGTGCAGCAAAATGCAAATATCATAGCGAAGTTAGATTGTCTCTGCGGATTTGCAACGTTGGCAAAAGCAAATAGTTATGTATATCCGCAAATGGACGATTCGTTTGATTTAGAGATTAAAAACGGACGTCATCCTGTGATTGAAAAACAATTACCAATCGGGGAAAAATACATTGCAAACGATGTCTATCTCGATCGTGATGCGCAACAAATCATTATGATTACTGGACCGAATATGAGTGGTAAATCGGCGATATTACGTCAAACTGCCTTAATTGTTCTCTTAGCACAAATGGGAAGTTTTGTGCCCGCAGATTCCGCGAGAATCGGTTTGGTCGATAAAATTTTTACGAGAGTAGGAGCGAGTGATAATATTTCGATGGGCGAATCGACTTTTATGGTAGAAATGAACGAAACGGCTTCTATTTTGAATAATATTTCAGAGCGAAGTTTGGTGTTGTTGGATGAAATTGGTCGCGGAACGAGTACGTATGACGGAATTTCGATTGCGTGGGCAATTTCAGAATATTTGCATGAACATCCTTCGCGAGCGAAAACTTTATTTGCCACACATTATCATGAATTGAATGAAATGACGGAAATTTTTGATCGCATCAAGAATTACAACGTTTCTGTAAAAGAATTGAAAGATAACGTGATATTCTTGCGTAAATTGGTTAAAGGTGGAAGCGAACACAGTTTCGGAATTCATGTGGCAAAAATGGCAGGAATGCCACAGCAAGTCATTCACAAAGCCAATAAGATACTGAAACGCTTAGAAAAATCGCATTCGAGTGAAGAATTGGCGGACGATTTAAAAAGTGTAGAAAACGACATGCAACTCAGTTTTTTCAATATGGACGATCCGTTATTGGAAGAAATCAAAGAAGAAATTTTGATGACCGACATTGATACCTTAACGCCTGTGGAAGCCTTGATGAAGCTCAATGAAATTAAACGTATGTTGCAGCGAAAAAAAAAGTAATTGATAACGAGCGTATTATAAAATAATTCATTCTTTTTTTTGAAAACGTTTTGGTATTAAAAGAAATGTGTTAAATTTGCATCCGCAATACAGCAATAGTATTGTACGTTCATTTAAAACAAACTGCGAAAATAGCTCAGCTGGTAGAGCGCAACCTTGCCAAGGTTGAGGTCGCGGGTTCGAGCCCCGTTTTTCGCTCATATACATATACCAAGCTCGAGTGGTGGAATTGGTAGACACGTTGGACTTAAAATCCAATGACCCTTGGGTCGTGCGGGTTCAAGTCCCGCCTCGAGTACTGTAAGAAAGCCGAAGTTTTAAACTTCGGCTTTTTTTGTTTGGGTACAACATAGGTACAACATTTTGGATTTATATTATTCTTTTCAATAAAGCTTTTGTTTTCTTCAAATAGAAGAAATTATACAAATCAAAAATTGTGTTTTGTAAGTAATTACGTGACAATAAGTCACATAAGTTTTTTATGGCTTATTTTTTGTCATTTTAGTTATTAATGAAAAAAAATAGGTTTAATAATCAAGTTGCCTCTATTAAAGAAGCTGTTGATACAGATAGGTTGGTGGTATTTGCTGGTGCTGGAGTCTCAAAAGATTCAGGAATACCATTGTGGAGGGAATTGGAAAAAGGCATTGAAAGTCATTTAAATGAAACACTTTATGAAAGTGATGCTTTAAAAATAGCTCAAATGCTCTACAATGAAAAAGGTGAGAAAGAGTACAATGATATCATAAAAAAAATACTGTTCAAAAATAAATCATCTTATAATCCTCTTCATGAGATACTTTTTGAATTAAATCCTCAACACATTATTACAACTAATTACGATGACTATTTTGAGACAGTAATCTATGATAATGGACTACCTTTTTCAACAGTTTCTAAAGATCAGGATGTTCCCTATGCTAGACATAAAAAGCTTCTATTAAAATATCATGGAGATTTTGAAAACCATAATATCGTACTTAAAGAAAATGACTATCTGCAGTTTTCAAAAAATCACACTTTAAAAGAAGTGTTCGTAAAGGCTTTGTTTAGTAATAAGGTTGTTTTATTTGTTGGTTACAGTGTTTCTGATCCTAACCTAAAAATTCTTATCAAAGATATTCAGCATATTCTCAAAAAACATTATCAAAGAGCTTATCTACTTACTACTAAAACAGATGTAAGTATCACTGAAATAAAATATTTTGAAAATCTTGGAATTAATATAATTGTGCAGGATAGTAGTATTAATATAAAACTATCTAATAAACCACAATTGTCTAATATAGGTTTAAAAGTCTATTCTCAATTGGAGTATATAAGAGACTTTAATGTATATAACTATAGGAATTTATGTGATGACTATAGCTTAGAAGATAACAAAGTAAAAAAATCAAGAATTATTAATGACCTCTATAATTCTATTTTACGATTCCATTACTTGAGAGTCTTACCTCAAAAAACTTTAGCAAATTTATACCCCATTTATAAAGATGCAAGATCAAAAGCGGCATATCTTATTAGAGGAGCTACTCTAAATACTTTTAACAAAGAATTATATCAGTTAATATCTGATTACAGTGGGTATGATGATGATAATTTTTCTAGTGAAGATAAGGAAAAATTAAATTACTCTCTCTCAAGGATAGGTATGTCTGGGTTATATTCTTTAGGCAGGGTCGATATGCCAGACTCTTGGGGTTCTTATGCCGCTGAGGAAGAAACAGATATTCTTTCTAAGATTAAAGTTGACCATAATTGTAAATGTATTGACTGTACTTTAAACAGCTTTGATTATTCTAGGGCTTTAGAAAAAATATTTAAGTATGTTATTACTGATAAGACTACTCTATGGGATGATCTTATTTATTATCATGGTCTGTATAGAGTTAGAGATTATTACAAATCATATTTAGCACTAAAGGATATAATCCTAAAGGCTAATAGATTAAATAGATTAGATGTTAGTTTTATAGCTAAGTATAATATCAAAAGATTAAAATGGGCTATTCCTGAAGAGTATATTTATGGGAGAATGAATTATAATGACATTAGAGCTATTGAATCAGAGATAGAAAAAATTGATTTAAATGAGGAACTTGATAAAGCTAAATATTTTGTAGATAAAGATGTATTTGATCTATTAATAGAAATAAAGGATGGGGCTTACATACAGAGACTATGTAATGAAATTGATGAAATTTTTATAAAGGTTCCCAAAACAGTAGAAAGTATAGAAAATGGAGGTTCGCATAGTAGCAATGTATTTAATAACTTACATAGAAGCGTAAAAAAACTTAAAGACTTTTTAGAACTAAATTTTATTCTTGGTAATGGCTTTTCTCCAATAGAGTCTACATTAAGAAAATCTATTGAAACTTTTATTTTAGGCTATTACTTGAAGGATTTTGCAGAGATTAGGAAACATAATTTTAGGGTGTCTCATATACAAACCTTTGATTTATTTATGTTTAATCTACTGGTGGAAGACTCTAATCCAAAAGAAATAATCCGTGTATTAGAAAAGTACGAGATAAAAAATATAGAGGTAGAGAGCAAAAGTTTAGGCAAAATATGTTTTCGAATTAATAACTTTTTTAAATCTAGTTATACAATATCTAGGCACTTTGATAACAAACCTAGAAAGAATGAAATATTTATTTCTACTGTAACTCAAAATGAAAGCTTTCAGAAAAAGTTAAAAAGTAAATTTAATACTATATGCGTAATTATGGCATATTTTGAATTCACAAAAGAGCAGTTTAAAATTTTATATAGTAATCTTAATTACTTCATTGAATTTATGAATTTTAATGAAAGAGATTTTGACTTTTTTGCAAAAATAATAGAGAAAAAAAGTAAAATAATAGATACAGAATACTTAAATAAAACAGTCCAAATATTTGATAAAAAAAATATTATCAATAATTCGTATGTAGCTCTTTTAGATGCTCTAAAGAAAAAAGATAAGAACTATGAACATAGGAGTATTTCCGTTGAAACTCTTGATTTAGATAAGCTTCATTTTGATATTTCAATTGTTTACAAAGTAGTTAATAGAGACAAAAAGAAAATTCTAAAAAAACGCATTGAAGAAAAATTAGAGGAAGCACCTGACTTGCAGATGTATTATATTGCAATTAAACAAAAAATACTCTCAAGTAAAAAGGTTAAGAATAAATATAAAGGTTTTATAGTTAAGAATTTGGAAGTTGAGTTAGCTGAACAGGGTACTAATAATGAACTATTTCAATTTAAAATAAAGCAGTTTTTTGATTTGGTAAATATAGGTTTTTTAGACATCGAAAATATTGATATAGATAATATTAGCGAAGAAAGATTTAAGTTCTTATTGAATCCAGAGGGATATGATCCAAAAAAATTTGATGTGAATTGGTTGAAATTCTATAATTGGGATTCATATAGCAAAAGATATGCTGATATAGAATATATTGAATTAGCTATTCAAGAGTCTTTACGAGAAAAGTTTGATAAGAATTTAGGTGAATTTTATTTTAAGATGAGAAAATATAAATCATAATTGTTTATTGTACCATTTTAGACATTAAAATTTAATCCGGTTTTTAATCATCACTAACTTCACGAATGTTTTTATCGATTAATGGATAATTAGTTTTGAATATCTTTTGCGTTTGTCTGTAAAGATTTGGACAAAGTAAAGTCCCTTTGAAAAATCAGAGACTTTATATCTTGAGCTAGATTTGTAATCTTCAATTAGTCTACCGTGAATATCATATATTTTTACAAACTCTATATTTTCGCTCAAGCCTTTGAGTATAAAATAATCTTGTGTTGGGTTTGGATAAAGGGCGACAGTTTCTAAATCAAAATCATCATTTGATAGAGGAGAACTGTTAAATTCATAGACTCTGACATGCCCTGCATTTGCAGCTACTCCATCATTTAGATGTGAGCCAATAGCAACTCGATTGCCAGCTCCATCAAGACTAACGGAATATCCTGATTGGCTATCAAAGAAAGCTTCTCCGTCAATATCTTGACCTAATTGATCCCATTGACCTTGCTCAAATTCATATATGCGTACATGACCAGAATTCGCAATACTACCATCATTATACCGTGCACCGATCGCAATACGATTTCCAATGTCATTAATGCTTACTGACCAACCAGACCAATCATTAATAGCCTCACCGTCGATATCTTGTCCTAATTGACTCCAGTTGTTGTTATCAAATTCAAAAACCCGAGCATGACCAGAACCAAAACCATTTCCATCATTAACATATGCGCCAATGATTACTCGGCTTCCATCTGCATTGAGACTAACCGAATGTCCTGAAAAATCATCAATGGCTTCGCCGTCAATATCCTGCCCAATTTGTACCCAGCCTGAGTTATTAAATTCAAAAACTCTAACATGACCAGCAAAAGAAGAGCCGCCAGCATTATATCTTGCACCAATGGCTACTCTGTTCCCATTATCACTTAGGCTTATTGACCATCCTGACCGATCTGTTGCTACTTCACCATTAATGCTAGAACCTAATTGTTGCCATGCATTGTTTACTAACTCAAAAATTCTAACGTTTCCTGCATTTACTCCACCATTGTCATTAAATGGTGCGCCAATCGCTACACGATTTCCATTAGCACTTAGGCTAACTGAATATCCAGACTGATCTTCAACAGCTTCACCATCTATATCTTGTCCTAATTGAACCCAATCATTATTATCATATTGATATACCCTTACATGACCTGAATTAAATACACCACCATCATTATAGCGTGCACCAATTGCTACACAGTTTCCGTCTGAATTAAGGCTTACTGACCATCCTGAAAAATCTAAAGTAGCCTCACCGTTTATATTTGATCCTAGTTGTACCCAACTTCCATTAACTACTTCATAAATTTTTACATGACCTGCTTCGCTACCATTCCCATCATTTAATTGTGCTCCAACTGCTACACGGTTACCGTCTGCACTTAAACTCACAGAATAACCAGATTGATCACCAAAAGCCTCTCCATCTATGTCCTGACCAATTTGTGAAAATTGTGAAAAGCCTAATAATGGAAAAATGAGAACAATAATTATTAGTATTTGCTTCATAACTTTTTTGCTGAAATTCAACTAATGAAGTTAATAAGAATAGATTTGAAATCCTTACGGGTTTCCTTATTATAAAACAAATAATTAATTTATGTCAATTCAGATAGTTTTTCAAAATGAGGGTGATGTAATGCTTCTATTTCATTCCCAGTATCCAAACAGTTTTTTAAAATATCAAAAGCATTAGAAAAATTGAGAACAAAATTAGGAATGCTGTATCTTTTAAATTCACTAATAATAAAATCTAACCTTAATGACGGGGAAGGGTGAGTATCACAAGAATAATCATTAGTTAAGTCAGATAAATTCCAAAAGATGATTTTACAAACACTTATCATTAGCGAGGGAACGTCAAACTCATCTCCTTTTTTAGACTCACTAAACATCGCTTCTGTCATCTGAACGAAATCTAGACTTTCATAGCGACTGGTCAGAAAACATATAGGATTTAAAAAAGTGAATTTTTTTGATGAGTTTGGTTTATGTACTCCTATTGTATTTTTTAAATAATTTTTTTCGGTTATGTATTTGATAGAAAAATCTAATGCTATTGCGTCACAAGACAACTCCTCTAACCAATCCTGATTTCTAGGTATATTCCGTTCTTTAAAAAAATCTTCAGCCCTTTTAAAATAGCTAATTTCATGTGTACTCAACCTATTAACCAAGTGGCCAAATTCGTGCCCAATCATGAATATTTTCAAACCTTTTAGAATATCTAAACCTAATAACCCTTGAATTACATTAAGCTCTTTTTGCCAAGAACACATTGCTGCGCTCATAATTTCAGCATTACTAGGTCTAGCTAATTTCTTAATGTAAGTTCTATCATCTTCTTTAAAATTTACATGAAATATTCGATTAATTTCATTGTAATATGCTTGTAAAGATTTTATGTCAGGAACGACACAAGCCACAGAACCATATAGCATGCTCAGATATTCAAAGTGAATCAAAGTGCCTACACTGAGATGGATAAAATATTTTTTGTGTTCTTCTGAAAATGAAATAGAACCTTCAAATTGAAAATTCTCTCTCATAAAATTTCCAGCCCTTAAAAATGTAAACCCTCCAAAGCTTGAACTGATATTTTTTCCAGTTAGTTCATGTATGTATAGTCCAAAGTGACTTGCTAGGTCATTATAAAAATCTAATTCTTGTTTATAGGATTCTTCTTGATTAGTATCTGAATTTTGATAAAAGCCATTAAAAGTCTTTTCAGATATTAATCCATTATTAAACATTGCTTTGTAAAGTTTTTTTTGCTTTTTAGTTTCTTTCCAAGCATTAAAAACAACTTTTATATCTTCCCAAAGAAGACCATAAGCATCTCTAAAACTTAATCTTTTTCTTTTTTTTGACCTATTCATTAAATTTTAGATTTTCAGAGCATAGCTTAGAGATGCCTAATCTCACAATTAAAGCAGCTACTGTTGCAGGATTAGTTAGGTTCCACTTTGCAGCAATGATGTCAGTAATTACAGCTATCAGTAATACTGTTTCCTCTTTTGCAATTTTTTTAATTGATTCCTTATTACATATTAAGTTTTGGAAATCTTGGATTCGAGTATTCATCCATTCAATTGCTAACCTTTTAAGTTTGTTTTCAGGAGTTGGGAAAAAGCTATCCTGTTTTAATTGTTTACCAAGTTGTATATACAGAGTGTGATCATCCAAATTCAATGTGTCTTCGGCTTCTTGTAAGTATTTCAATGACATAGATATTCAAATTATTGACTTGGTTCATCTTTTAATTAATCTAATATTACTCAAATTCTGAATATTCGATATCTCTCCTGAGCTCAATGTACTTTTTACAACAGGCACTGGAGTAACTCCTCGCTTTTCAAATATTAGTTCAAATTTATTTGTTTGGAGATTTGTAGCTAAAGGATTTCTAATTTGATCTTGAATCCATTCAACAAATTCTTTTGGACTATCATTTAAATGCATTAACAGAGTTGATTTTCTTGCTCCTGGGAGACTTATTTTAAGTAATAAATCATTTACCATGGGCAGATCAGCTAAAATATAGTAAACATCTTCACAATAATATTCCTTCGGAATGGCAATGGTTTTTGGATTTGTTTTATTATTGATATCAAAGTATTTCACCTTATCATCATACTCAAGTATATTTCTTCCACGGCGACTTGTTTTAGGCGCGCGAATGATACCTTCATAATTTACATCAAGCATAACATCATTGGCGTTGCTACAATAAATTGCCCGAAATATATATTGATTTAAGCTTATATTATCAGCAATTTTTGATTTTTGATTACTAAATAAGTTTTTAAAATTAGTTAGTATATTGGTAGTAGTTCTAACTCGTGTTTGATTAAATTTTAAAGTTGCCGTAACAAGAACAATATCTGAGATATCTGATAAAGGTCTACCTCTTTGGGATATTGTTATTTCTTTTTCATTAAATGAAAAACCAGTTTTTAATCTTTTGTAGTTTAAATTTAAAGCTTCTTTTATGACTTCATTTGAGGCAAATTTTATATCTGCTTTAGCTCCTTTAGTTGCCTCTATTTTATTATTTGAAGATTTATCATTTTTAGTTGAATCTGTAGTGTTGTTACCATTACTAATCGTTCCTAAAAGATTTCCGTTAATATCATAAACATTTTGGGTGTTACTATTAATTAATTCGTTAGAAACATTGTTAGATATATTTGATCCTGAATCTGAGCTAACAGAGCCAGTTGCCTCACCGCTAATACCACTGCTAAAATCAACAGAGTTTGTTCTCTCCAATGTTCCCATGTCGATAGATTCAAACTCATTTTCTAATCTATCAATATTAAAAATATAAAGATCACTAGGTTGCGTAACTTTAACTTCAGTATTTAAGAATTCCATCCGAGTACCTGGATGTAAAAGTTGTTTATTTTTGTAATATTTTTTAATGTTTGAAAAAAGTAATCTAACTTTTATTTCTGTTAAATTTTTAAGCTTAGTACTTACATTTGTTTTTTTCTTAACTATAGAAAGAGGTGATTGAATAGCTTTGATAATCTTTGTCTCATCGGAAGATTTTTCTCCGATGACCTTCAAGAAAACATGCGGTATTGAGTCACGTAGATCAAAAAAAGTTTTTGGTTTTTCTTCTTTTTGTTTAGTAGAATTAGGAACCGGTAAAGCATTAACATTAACACTTACCACATCTTTAATTTCGCCTTTATGTTCAATTGTATGATAGAGATTTGAAAATCTAGTAGATGCACAAGATGATAGGATTAAGAGAAATGTAATTAATACTAGAAACGTATTTTGTATTTTCATAATTTGGTCAGTTTAGATTAATTGTAATTTATTATAGGCATCTATAAAACCTCCTCCTCTTAGACAGCTTCTTTGCTCAACACCTAGATAAATAGCTTCATGCTTTTCACCTATTGGAAATCCGTTACAATCAAGAACTTCATTATCATACCCGTTAATCCAAAATGATCTTGGCAAAGTAACTTGTTCTCCTATCTCCGCATCTATATTCTCATTACTGTATATGATTCTACTACTCAGGGGCTCGCCTGCAGAATAAGAAAATGCAACATTTTCAAGACCTTCTTCACGAAAAGCTCGTCTCATTTTTGCTTTAAGATAATTTCTATTATAATCAGTTGCAGAAATTCGCATCATGATTGTATTTTCTTCTATTTCTAGATTTCCAATCGCTTTTTTTGCTCTCGAAGCTATTTTAAATTTAGTATTCTCTTTCTGACCAATAGAAGACCATTTTATTTCGTCTTGTTGAGAATCAACACCTAAGACCAGTAAAATTTTTTCAATTTTATCCTTCATATTTTAATTTTTAGGTTAATACTGATTGTTCTAGATATAGAACTCCTTTAAATGAGTTTTTTAAAGTTAAAACTATTGCTAATCAGTTTTTTACGGTTTTCCTCATTTAAGAAATTTTTAATAAAAAAACAGACTAATTAAAGCCTGCTTTTATCTTCTGTAGATCACAAGTTTCAAATCAAATTTTCATCAGCAAAGCTCATATAGCTGTCTTCTGTGATAATGAGATGATCGAGGAGTTTGATATCAAGAACACTGCAAGCATGTGCCATTTTCTTTGTAATGGCTTTATCAGCTGCGGATGCTTTTAATGTGCCTGATGGATGGTTGTGTACTAAGATCATTGCAACTGAATTTGATAATAATGCAGCTTGTAACACGACACGAACATCAACGAGTGTACCTGTGATTCCGCCAATACTTATAAGATAATAGCCTGTTATTCTATTAGAATTATTAAGATAGAGCGCGTACATATACTCCCTGTGATTAATTTGTTCGAGTGGGAAAAATTTACGAACACATTCATTGACATGTCGTGAGCTTGTAATTTTTTCGAGTTCAATATCTTTTTGTTTAATGTAATTAAGTTGGATTTCTCCGATTAAGTTTTTTGAATTTGTGATGATCATTTGCGCCAAATTTAAGTGAAACAATTATTTGGCATTCATAGCAATCTTGAACAGCGTACATAACACAAGGAAAAGTTTCGCTAAGAAACCCTTGTGGTTTTACGCCAAGATTAGCTTTGACAAAGAATTGGTGAGGTGTGTTTGGTAGCAAAAATTACTAACTAAAACTACGGAGAGTAACTCAAAAAATACAGGATATATGTAACAATAATTCATTTCTTTTGTCTTATGGAGAAGAATAGAAAACGAGTAATTTAGTTTGGCGTTGTTTTTGTTGTAAGAAAACATATTTGAATAGCATTATTTTAGATTTCAAATGTACGTCAGTTAATTATTTGTTACGCTTATATAATATTTTCAAAATTTGTAAGTTTTTTACTTATATTTTGAAAGAAGATTAACAATCTTTAAAAAATCTAAAAACCTCTCCCAACCTAGTTTTTACAATTGTTCAAAAGTATAATTCTCAAGTTCCCTGAGAATTGTTTTTGATTTTTAATGCCAAATTATTGTTTAACTAAAAATATACAAAACACATGGAGGAAAGCACAGCACCGGTAGTAACTGGTAATGCAAACCCTAAATCAAATCTATTCAGATTTGTAACTGTAAGGCATCCACAAATGCCAACTGAAGAAGAATTAGAACGAGGATTTATTTATGCTCCAGCTGGACTTGATGATCCTTTTTCAAAAGCAGTAGCTTCATTAACGAAAGTTAATGAATATGAAAGATCAAAAACGCTTAGAGAAGTTTCTTCTGGTTTTACAAGGATGGAATTGTCAGAAGTTAAAAATCTGAATACTCCTTTGCATAAATTTTCATCTTGGCTGATGAGAAATCGTAAAAAAGTAGACTTTGCGACTATACATTCTCAACATCATGGAGTGGAGGTTTTAGATGATAATACACTAAAAAAATTATGGGAGAATTTGATTTATCAAACTGTAAATAATCAATCTTCATACACTAGAGAAGTACTAATTCAATTAATTGTTGGAGATAACTTCATTAAAAAACATAAAAATGAAGCGTTAATTAAAAACAATGAAGACTTACGTCGACTTGCTTGCGCACGAGTTGTAATTCCTACAGAAGTCGTTCCAAAACGAAAAGCAGCACCTTCAAAAAAAGCTAGACAGTTTTCGTTTTATGAAGAAGATCAAGATGTTAATGAAGCATCAGAAAAATTAAATCAGTATCAAAATACAATTGAGGAACTGCAGACGCTCAATGCTCGTTATGTTGAAGATTATGGGCATGAATTATCATCTCAGCCTCCTGTAGAAGAAAAGACTGAATTGGATGAAGAAGTCGAGGGAGTTGTAAAGCCACCATCACAAGTAGATATTCAGAAGGTTGTTGGTACTCCTTTAAGCGAAGAGTATATGAGAAATAAAATTTCTGATGTTTCTATTTCTGTCATTAAGGATTTGAAACTTTCGGAAGCCAAAACTCCTGTTGAAGCAATAAAAAAGCTTGAGTTAGAAATGCATAAAATCAGTACTGATGCATTCAAAGATGTAAGACTTACTAAAAAAGTAGTGGCTACTGGAGGATCAATTATTGAACTCAAAGATAGTAATAAAGGTATATCACCTCTAGTTTGCGATGATTCTGATAAACCAACTATCATAGATCAAGTAAATTTAACGATTAACGACGCTTCCAATTACATTAGTAATGCCAATACAACAACATATAGTATCGCTGGTGGAGCTTCGCAAGAAGTAATCACAGGAAACGGATATGTGGAGTGGAGAATACCAAGACTATCTTTTATTTATGGATATGATTCTTATGTTGGTTTGTCCTATGTAAATGAGAATGCTAACTTCAACACTATTGACTATGCATTATATGTGAAAATGAACCCTGTAACCAAAGCATTGTACACAGGAGTAATGGAAAGAGGTGTTGATAAAGGACAAGAAGGAAGCGCTACTGGGGGAGATGCATTCAGAATTGAAAGAGATGGAAATTCGATTAAGTATTTTAAAAATAATATTCTTCTATCACAAGCTATCGAAACTAGCCCAGGCGAGCCTTTGTGTGTGGATATTACGCTTATGCGTTACACGACGATACATTGTTTAAAATTCTCAGGTGAAGACTCAAATACTGGAGATGGTGGAACAGGAACTATACCTGAACCAAAAATGGCGCCATTAGGAATTGCAGATTATCGTAAAGTAGAACAAGAAGTTTGCTGTTATGTAGCTGGTGAAGTATCTCACATAGAAAATGTATTAAAAGGAGAATATAAAAAACGTTCTACTAGGAGATTACGTCGTTCAGAATCTACATATACAGTAGAAACCGAGAAAGAAACTGAAAAATTAAGAGACACTATTACGACTGATCGTTATGAGATGGAACAGGAAACATCTCAAATTATCCAAGAGGATACAGCGTTCGATTTAGGTGTGAGTTTGAGTACAAAATTTGGACCTACCAAATTAGTTGTCGATTCTAGTTTTGCAACAGCAACATCTACTACAGAATCTGATGCGCAAGCAGTTTTTTATTCACAGAGCGTTACAGATAGAGCAATGGAACGTATTGTAGAACGTGTTAGAGAAGAGCGCACAACAAGAATTATTGAAGAATTTGAAGAAAATAATGAGCATGGTTTAGATAATCGTGGAGAAAATAGTGCACATGTTACAGGCATTTATCGTTGGGTAGACAAAATATATAAAAATAGAGTTGTTAACTACGGAAAACGATTGATGTATGAATTTATGATTCCACAACCTGCGAAATTTCATTTATGGGCAATGACTCAAGATGACGGAGCTGATACAAGTATTGAAAAACCGCTTGATCCTAGAGAGTCAGGATTGTCAAAACACACTTCAATTACCGAAACAAACTATGCGCAATGGGCAGCTGCTTACGGAGCAAAAGTAGATGCGCCACCAGCATTATACAAAGAGGTTTCAAATGCTTATGCAGAAGATCCAAATAATGCTTCAAGTTTTAAATTCAAAGAAAACTCTTTTACATTACCAACAGGATATCTATTAGATACAATCGAAGTAGACGGGAATTTTTCTCGATTGAGTAGTAATGCTAGTAGAGTTTGGTTCACTATGGCAATTGGAGATGAGACATTCTCAAATCCTTATGGGTATAAAAATGTATATGGTTACAAAGAAGAAAAACTTCCTGTGTCTTTAATCTGTGGGTACATTTCAAAATTTTATTTTAATGTAACCGCAAGGGTAAAAAGAAAGCCAGAAGTTCTAGAGCAATGGAAGATAGATACCTTTAATAAAATATTGAGTGCCTACAGAGACCAAAAAGCTGCATATGATAATGCTTTGGCTGGACTACAACAATCAGTACTGAGAACAAATCCTGCTTATAATCGTTTGATTGAGCAAGAAGAACTCAAGAAAAGTTGTTTGCAATGGTTGGAAGTAGGTATGGGAGCTGATTTTTATATAAAAAAGGAAAACGGCTGTTTAGAATCAGAAGATATGCCAATACTTCAACGAGGTGGTCTAGAAAGTTATGCAAGTCAAGTCAAGTTCTTTGAGCAAGCATTCGAATGGGATATTATGTCATATCTTTTTTATCCGTATTATTGGGGAAAAGAATGTGAATGGAAAGAATTATACAGAAAAGATGATGTAGATCCTGTTTTCTTATCATTCTTGAAATCGGGTATGGCGCGTGTAGTTGTGCCAGTACGACCAAATTATGAGGAAGCAGTACTTCACTATATGGAAACAGATCAAATTTGGAATGGTGGAGAAATTCCAACAGTCAATGATCCTTTGCATTTATCTGTTGTTGATGAATTAGAACAAGGTGTTGGCGTCGTGGAAGGTGAACCGTGGGAGACACGATTACCTACTACTTTGACAATATTACAAGCACGTTCTAATGCTCTAGATGTTGAAGGGCTACCTTGTTTTTGTGATGATTATACAGGAGAAGCAACTGGAGACTCTGGCTTGAGTGGTGGTAGTGACTCTGAAGGAGGGCACGATCACGGAGAAGAGCCTGGGTAGCTTTGACTTAGGCGCTAATACAACTTCGGTCATTTATAATGAATTAGATAATGACGGAATGGATGAATTCCGTTTCAGATTATTAGATACAAGTGGAACTGTTATTTTGAGTAGTAGTAAACATTATGTTTCAGAAGCACTAGCTTTTGCAGCACTTCAAAATGCAGTACACCACTATCTACATACTACTAATGGTATTGATATTAAAGAATCGTCAAATGGCAAATGGTATTTTAATGTGGTTGATGGGCAACACAATATAGTTGCTAGACGCATTGAATATTTTGAAACGCAAGTGCTTTGTCAAGCTGAAATAGATAGAGTACGAACGATTCTTGAAACTAATTAAAAATAAGATGAACGAGTGCTATGTGCTCGTTCATCACTTATATTTTCAAAACTAATATATGGCACAAACGTATATACATGAAAAGCTATTAGATATCTCTTTGCTCAAAAATAAAGAACAACAACTTTCTCAACTTTTGTTTGAACTTCCAGATAATGGGAGAAGTCCTGATAAATTTATATTTAATATATCTTCTATTAGTGGATGGATACAATATTCAAATAAAGTGGAATTATTCAAGAATACTAACTATAGGAGACTTTTAAAAACAGAAGGAGAAGTAGAAAAAAAAGCAAAAGAATTTCTAAATGACGCAAACAAAGAATTTTACCGTTTTAGAAGTGAGCAACCAAATAAAAATGATATCCCTAAAGCATTGTTTCCAAATGTAAGCAGTCTTAGAACCGGAACAATAACCATTGTTATAAATTCTGAAACCTTAGAGCCTGATCATTGGTTGTGTAAATTTCAAGTGTACCTTGAAGGTTCAATCCCTGTTATTGGAGCAGGAATAGATGTTAGAATTGGGAATGATGGTAGAGTTATTGCTCTGACTTCACATTGGCGACCATTGAAGAGAAACTCAACGGTAGAGATTATTCCTTTAGAAAAAGAACAAATAAATAACGAACATAATCATACGCATGGACATAGTTCAAATACTAATGCAGAAGAAGTTAAACCGATACTATGTTACAAATTGGAAGGAGAAAGTACCTACCAAACACATTTATGCCCTTATTGGATGATTCCCGATGGGCACCATTTCACGTACTATCCAGCTTCTAAAGAATCTCTAATCATTGATATATTCCAAAAGCACCATTCGAATGGTGTAGAATTATTTGCTGGTATTCTAGGAGGAAGTGGAGGTGATAATTATGATTTTGCATGGGCTAGTTGGGATATTTATGATTGGGATAATAGTTATCAAGATCTAGGCAATGCATCTTCATGCCAATTAGGAATAGGAGTACACAATGCGGTACTTACTGTTACAGATAGAAGAACTAAGATTGGCATTCAGATTCAGAAAATGATCTATGCTAGAGGAGAACGAGTAGAAGAAGAAATAAACGTAATTGCTTAAAGTATGAACGAGAAAAAATATGAAAATGACACTGTAAAACAAGAAAAAGCGTGGCGTGCTCATTGGAATTTACATGGAAACGATATTGAATTAGAACTTCCTACAGAAGAAGATCCTTCTAACACGGTAACGATAAAAAAAGGGCAAATACATGGTAATGGATTAACTTTAAAAGACGTATCCCATAATGGATATAGAATGGCTTATGATATAGGAGTTATAGCTATTTGGGTGTATCCCAAAAAGAATTTAGTTGATGAAAATGGACAGACTTATAAACCTTATAAATTAGTATTAGGTCATAAGGATTTTGAACAAGTAAATGATGATTATTCAGAATTAAGAAGTGATTTCAAAGCTGAGAAAAAAGCAAAGGATAATACTGTAAACTCAAATAGCGTAGGTTCATTAGCAAATTTCAATACGTATAAAAAAAGTATAGAACATGTAATTACAGCTTCATGGAAGAGTAGAAAAAAGTTATTTGGGGAAAAAAGTAGTCATTTATATATTACGCAAAAATATATATTAACAGATTATAATGATGTGCCAGCTCATGAGCCTACAGGAGGTATTTTTGCTGCACGAATGCATCCAATAACGAAGATATATTACGAAAATAGAAATGATGGGTATTTATACTCTATTAGGGTTGATTATCGCTTACACCTGAACTTAGATACTTATCCTGAAAAACAGGAAACAGGAGTTTATGTAGGTTATGGTTATGGATCAAGCGATACATTCTCTAGAGTTCAAAAAGAAAATGTCTTAAATAATCATGCTGGACTTTTCAAAGACGTAGACGGATTAGAATTTGGACTACCTGCTAATAGAGCTGTTTTTGAATCTTCTGAAAAACCGATAATTGCAGAAATATTTAGTGATGGAATTATACGGGGATCTAATAAAAGGCTTATTGAGAATAGGAACTACACAAACTTTTGGGGCAAAAAGAAAGAAGAACAAACCATACAAAACACATGGGATAATATTCATTGGTGGGGAGCAGGAGGTAATATTCATGCCTCAGCGCCTGGAGCTTTTCACGCCTTACATATACATTGGAGATGGGCAGAAATCCTTCAGCGGAAAGATTCAATATATGATATAACAGGTATTACCCATGAAGGAGAAGAACAGTTTGTTGGACAAAGTAAGGGTGGTGTATTGACTGATCCAAGAATACAAAATCAAAGTATTCGTTTTGCGATTGTAAAAAATGATAGTCTTCCAAAATGGGATCATTCCGAACATAGTACAGAAAATTTTGGAGATTTTTTCGAAAATTTACATGGAGTTCCAGAGCCTATTTTAATTGGGACTAAACCAGATGAAGGTGCTAATTTGGTGCTTTATTATTCGACAGAAGTTTTTGCGGAAAAACAGCCTTACGGACGAGTTTCTGCTAGAGGTTTGGGTAGTGAAGGAGTAATTAAGGTTCCTCTAGAAGGAAATGTTTTTTTACATGGTATATTTTTTGCCCATCAAGATGAAAAAAGTTCTGGCACTCTAGTTGGAAGTCAATATTCTTACTATATTAACCCAGATAAACCAAATGAAACAGCATGGAAACGAAATCCCGAAAAATAGTTGTATCACTCATTATTGGTTTCTTTTTTTCAATACTGGCATATATCTATTTCCGCTTTCTTGAGGATTTTATCTTTGAAGATAACACCTCTCATAGGACAATTATTGAAAAATTTCTCAACATGAAAAGCAATGATTATTTTTCATACTTGACATTTTCATTTTTTTTGAATCTTGGAGCCGCAATAAATTTATATTTAATAACAAAAAATAAAATTTACATATCAATAAAGCGATTCTTTCTATCCTCTGTTGGATTTTATATATTGATGTATTTAACATACTATCATTTATCTAAAGTATTAGTGTACTTAGGTTTTTTGACTCCTATTGTATCTTACTCTCTATATGTTTTGATGATGGCTGTTATCTACAAAATACAAAATATCTCATCAGCGGTTCTTATAGGTGCTTTTACATTACTAATTGCAGTATTCGTTATGAATAGCTCTGAGAATTTCGAGTACCTAGATTTTCTTTTTTTCCTCTGTATTACAACCCTTTTTCCAATTGCTGTAAGAACAAATAAAATTAAAACCGATTAAACTATGAAAACAAAACTTATCATTTTATCATTATTTTTATGTGCTATTCTTGCTTGTTCATCAGATGACGATTCAGGTACTACAAGTCAAACAGGAACTGTGAAATTTGAAGTGATTGTATCTCAAAATAGGGATGCAGATATCATAACTCTTATTGATAGTAATTCAGAAACAACAACAAATCCTGCTTTTCCGTTTACTAAAATATATTCAGATGCATCTATTGCAACTGGAACGACATTACAACTTAGTTTTACAGATACTACAAATGCTCCCAATGGCGCTACTTTTTCTTATGATTTAGAACTTAAAATTTCAGTTGATAATGTTGTTGTAAAATCACAAACATTCGCAGTAGATGAAACCAATACTACAGGATTATCAATAACACACATAATTCCTTAATTAATGCTGTTTCGTATCTAGTATCCTAAAAACGTTTATAAATATAAGAAAGCCACTCGCGATGAGTGGCTTTTCGTTTGAAATCTTTTAAAATTCTAGAACTCAAAGTCCATGAGCTGCTTTTCCAGTTCAGTTTTCTTGTTCTCTAATGTCTCCTGCAAAAGCGTTGCAATGAGGGTAATTAAATTTGTATTCGTGGTCTTAAATTCCATACCGCTAGAATCCTTAAGGTGGAATGAGCAACTTTCCGAGCTGTTGTAATTAAAGCGTGTTAAGCTCGATAGTGTTTCAACCAATCGCTCTCTTTTGGCGCTGATGCCTTTGAGCTTTTCTAATTGCTGGATGCGTTCCAAAAGATTGACAGGTTGTTTAGCGGGCGTCGGATTTTTAGGGTTTTCTACAATTGGTTTTGTAGCCTCCTGTGCTAGTTTTTTTGTAACCGTACGCTTTGCTGTTGTTGTTTCTTTTTTCGCGCTTCCATTTTGTTTTACTGTTGTTGCTGTTGCCATTTCTTTAAAGTTTAAATTATTAAATTGTTTTCAGGCTTTGGCGGATATTGTGGCAATCGCCAAAACATGGCATTGATTGCGGCGACGGCTGGATAAGGCAAGGCATTGCGGTTATTTTTTTAGAAGAAAAAAATGTACCAATCCCGATAGGGTTTAGCCTTGCAAGCGCGCAAATGCGAACGCTAAATTTGCCAACCGGTTTGCCGATTTGACCACAATAGGCAAGGCTTGAATTTTAAATGGATTGAATTTTGATTATGGCTACGCAGTCACTAGACATACTGAAAGCTGGCGAAGGAAGGTTATAACAATATCATTAAAGTCCAAAATCACACAGTGAAAGCTATTTTTTCAAGCCACTTTAACTTAGTGTCTAAACGGTGACCTCGCCCATATTTGGGCCCATTTTTCTTGTGTCCCATAAGGTCATCAATGATTTCTTCTGGAGCTTCTATATCGCGCAATCTGTCTTTAAAAGTATGGCGCAGCGAGTAGACTTTATGCTGTGGTGTAGGCCGGAGATTGTTGTTCTTTAAATAATTATTAGCCATATTAGAAAATGTATCTGGATTACCAACATGATTAAATCCATCAGGACATTGTGTAAAAGCATAAAGCGAACTACCAACTAATGGAATTTTACGCTCCGATGAACTGGTTTTTAGTGCATATCCTTCTCTTGGTCTGATCCATATAAATGGAACTTCATCATTGAGTTTTATGTCCTCTGACTTTAGTCCGAAAATTTCACTTATTCTCGCGCCCGTGTCGGCAAGAGCCATAATGACCATTCTATCTCGATCATTTAATCCGTCTAGTTTTCGTAACAGCGTATTTTGTACAAAGGAAACCTCAAATGGAGGTCTTGATTTAACTTTATATTGAAATCTAGTCCTTAGAAATAATGGCTCAAAGTCGATATCAATTTCATTATCATTAGAAACGGTTTGCAAAATATCTTTAACATATCTTAATTGTTTGTTTGCACTATCCGCACTTAAACCATTTTTAATCCGCTTATTCCACCATCCACGAAAATCTAAAATATCTTTTCTATCAATTTCATGAAGATGTTTATTTCCAACAACAGCAATAAAATTCTCTATTGCTGCTTTTCTAGGATTTTTCCATTTCGTGACTTTAAAGGCGGTTTTATCGGACAAGCGGTCATGAACCAATTCCCAATACAGTTCAGTACAGTCAGAAAGCTTTAAATGGCTCTCTTGAACGCCTCCTAACAAAGCATCTGCTTTTTGCTGTGAATTTATATCAATCGACAATCTATCAACGATCTCATTAAGCGTAGATGAAGCTATTTGATCTGCGGTTTTGTATGTGAAGCCATAAGCCCGTGCTAATTGAACCGCGGTTTTATATTTTTCATTCGAGCCTTTAGATTTTCCAGATTGTAAAAGAGCGCGCCAGAACGTTTCTATTTGCTCATTGTAAATATTCGCTCTTACAACAGCCTCCTGATAGTTGTCCGTTTTTAAAGCAAGCTTGATTTCTTTTCTATGATCTAAATTAGAAACGTATTTAGGAACCCTTCTACGATAGATAAATTTTTCACCGCGTTTATAAATGTAATCAGTAGACATTTACCGCCCTTTTTAGCTTTAATGAATCTTCAATGTGTACCATTTTGTGTACCAAAATGTGTACCGCTTGTCAATATAACAATGACACCAAAACGACACTTAAACCTATGAAGCCACTGAAATAAATTAATTTTTAGGGATGAGATTTGATCTAACGTATATCTAAATGGTGCCTCCGGAGGGCTTCCGAGATTCGAATTAAAAACATTAAGCCTATGATTTCAATGAATAAATCAAATAGTTTTCATAAAGATATCAGTCAAATGTGTACCGTTTTGTGTACCATTCTGTGTACCAATTTCAATCGCTTTATTTAATAAAGATTGTTGTTTTACACGCTTCGCAATCTCATTATCCAACCGTTCAAAAATTGGTAAATATTGTTCGCCATATCGTGCAATTGCTTTAGCACAACGCGCACGCGCATCAATGATTTGATCAAGTGTTGGTTCTTGCATGTATATATTTTGGAAAGTTATATGAGGCGCATTTACGGTTCATGAACCGTAATGATTTCTAAGGAGGTACCCTCTTAGACGTGATGTCTGTCAGTTTCATTTTATTTAGGGTAATTATTTTGCTTTATGCTAGTAAAACATATCGAAGATAGTTTTTTGAGTTCTAAGATGCCTTCAAATATTGACAATATATAAAGAATTTGATATCTTTGTATTATAACAAACGGATATAATGCTATGGCAAAAACTGAAAGTATAAATGTAGCTCTTACCGATGAAATGAAAAAGTTCATCGCTAATCAGTCGGGTAACGGTACGCTTTACGCTACGCCGAGCGAATATGTTCGCGATCTTATTCGTCATGAAAAAGATCGCCTCGAAGCTGCTGCTATCAGGAATGCAGTTATTGAAGGGTATCAAGATGTGATTTATGGACGCACCCATGAGTTTTCAGGGGATTTGATGAATGACTTAAAAGCACATAAGAGCCGTAAATCACAATGAAAAGGCTGTTACTAACTGAAAGAGCCTTGGATGATGTTCAAGATATTTATGAGTATTCTGTTGAGCAGTGGGGTGAAGTAGTAGCATCACGCTATATTCGTGGTTTTGAAGAGTGTTTTTCATTACTGAAAAGTAATGAAGGTCTTTTAAAGATCAATAGAAAAATTTCTTCTAGGTTTATTGCTTATCCCATCCAAAGGCATGTTCTAATTTGTGACATTATAGACGATGCTGTTTGCATTCTTACTGTAAGACATTCTTCAATGGATTTAATGGTACGGTTGAGAAAACTGGAGCCGACATTGGATGAAGAAGCAAAGGCATTATTCAAAAAAATGTGAGCTGCTCACCAGAAAATTCTGTATCACCTAGCTCTTTCGATTCAAGATCAATTTCTTCCCGCATAGGAGGAGCAGACCAAATATGAGACTGCTCGGCATCAATTGGTACAATTTCGATACCATTGGTATTGATATGCCAGCCGCCGTAAAATTCCATGGAGAGGCTATTCATCCATGCGACTTCGCCGCGTAGACCATTCATAAAGAAATTCAGCGTTGCCATTTTTGCACATGTATTTGAGTTGTCTGCTCCAAAAAAGTAATTTTTTGGATTGATCTTCGCAGCGCTTAAAAGCATACGCCCGGAACCACATGCAGGATCAAGAACGCGCTTATTGAATTCATCCTTACGATTGTTGATTTGCATATGCGCCATCATGTCGCATATGGGTTCTGGCGTAAAATATTGTCCGTTTCGTCCTTTGGTGATGTCTTGCATAAAGAATTCACCTAGAGTGTCACTGTAAGGATTTTGTACTGCATTGAGCTGTAGAATGCCTATTGCTTTTGCGAACTCATTTAATGTTTCACGTTCATAAGGTTTGATTGTATTCATATACAATACTTCGTTTGCTTCATCTTTTTTTTGGAACCGGCTTTGAATATTGGTGTGGTGAAAGCTGCAAATGGACATGGTGAGTAGATCATTGAAGACTTTGGAAAGCTCAAATTTTCGTGCCATGCCATTCATTATTTTAGAAAACTCATCATAGGATTGTTTCATAGCTTTGCGCCTCCACATTTAAATCATTGAGATATTGTGTAGCCTTCATGGCTTGCGCAGCGGCCTTAAAAACATGCGTTTTGTCGTTTCTAAGGGCTTTTAGCCAAGATTTTATATAGATAGCGTGATCTGGTGCTAAGGTTTGTGCAATGCCATATTGCGCACATAAAAAGGCTGCTCCGAGTTCTGCAATCAATTCCTCAAAAGCATAGGTGGTTTGGTTGGTTGCAATATCATCCCAGTCTCTATTAAGCCGATCTTGTGCGCCCGTCCAATGGGTGAGTTCGTGAAGTAGCGTTGCATAATAATTTTCAGTGGCACTGGCGTATTTTGTATCAAGAAAAGATGCGGTGGGCGGCATGTTGATACAGTCTTTTTTTGTACTGTAATATGCGCCATTTTTATTGCCACGAATATCTGCGCCCGTGCCTTTACAAAAGGCATCCACCAAATCTATGCGCCGAACCTTATCAATTTGTGATGGTAAAGAGCCGTGTGTGTAGTTGTAATTATCAACCTGATTGGCATTAAAAACGGTATATGTTCTAAGCATTGGAACTTTACGCTCTTCGATTTTTCCGTGCTCATTTTTGTCTGAATGTATGAGCGTTTTGTAAAAAATAATGCGCGAGCCTTTTTCTCCTTTACGAACATTTGCGCCTGCGGTTTTCCATTGATTAAAGGTCGCCCATTCATTGGATGTGAAATTTTTAACCTCCTGATTGAACCAAAGCGATAAGATGTTGACGCCTTGATATTGATTTCCCGTAGTTGGGTTTTCGGGCAATCCTTGTGTCGCCAGACTGGCAAAGGGTGGTTGGTAATCATCAATATCTACACGCTCTAAAAGTGTTATAATTTGATCGGTAATATCTTGATGAATATCTGTTTTTTGTGATGTCATTTTTGACTCCTGTATAGAAAAGAAAAAAAGAGAACAGGCATGTGCCTGCTCTCTTACAGTTAAAAGATCAAACAACCTGGGGCGCTTGCTCATCGCTATTTTTTTCTTTTTTTAAGGTAACTTGATAGGCGAAGGTTGTGGTTTGTGTTTTGCGGTAGCCTTCTGGTGTGTCAAAGGCTTGCGTAGCATCTTCGCCTTTGAAATAAACCCAATCGCCTTTTTTAAGGTCTTTAGCTATCTCGAAAGCCTCCGATAGATTGCTAGATACAAGCGCATTGAAGTAATTGACGTTAGACTTAACCTCGCCATCACTGCCTAAATATTGCTTGTTTGCCGCAATAGAAAACTTAACGAATTTACCATCTGCAATCACTTTTGCATCGCGGGTTAAACGTCCGGATTTCATGGATATATTGGTGTCTGCAAAAAGAGTTTGTTCTTCCTGATTGACAGTATTTGTAGTTTTAGTTTGTGTGTTATTTGACATTTGATTTTTCCTTTCATGTCTTTGGTTTTAAAAATCCTTTGGAAAAGGAGTTTGTTAAACGCTGATGCGAAGCATTGTGCGTCTGACATAACTTCTGCCATGTGGCGAACAGGGGGTGAGAAAGTGGCAATGCCGGAAGCGTGCTTTAGCTAAGCCTTGGGCAAAAGAATTTCAAAAATAGGAACCATGTACCGCATTTTTTAAATTGTTTTGGCTTCCAAATTGCTGCGCGCGAGGGGGAACTCCCTAAAGCCTGCGATGTAATCGCATAAATAAGCGTCTTTGACTCATTATTGCGCGGCGTAAATGCCTAACTCAAAGGCTAAATCTGAGGCAACTTGTTCAAAAGCAAACCATGCATAGGCAGATTTGAGATCATAGTTTAAATCTAATAAATCAAATTCAGGTGGTTCGCGCTCTAGGCGGAGTGTTTCGATTTGATCGTAATATTTATCAAAAAAGTAATGTGTTTGATCATAGTGTTTGAGTGATGAAACTACGCCGCAGGCACATCCCTTTATAAATAGAGCCTCAAAGAATGCTTGATAATTTTTCTTAGAAAGCAACTCTTGTGCTACAAATGCTTTGATTGAGTTTGGCTCATTGTGAATGATGTAATGTAATTTTAGCTTTGCATGTCTAGTGTTCATGAAGATCCTTTCGTTCATGGGTTGGGTATTTGAGCACGCACCCATCCAAATGCGGACATATGGATGCGCGCTCAAAATTTTGAGTTTTTAGTTAAAAATGAAAAATTTACTGTCGGAAGACGTGTTCTTAGAGAAGAGGCGATAGAGCTTCTGCTGCTGCCAAAATAAGATCAAGGGTTGGCAATTTTTCCCCTTTGGACAAATGCGTGAAAATTACATTTGTATAGCTCTGCACGGAGTTGGAGATATCACCGGTAGATTTTAAACTCAATAAATTTTGTATGGAATAAAATATATGCGCAGCTTCGCTGCAAAAGGTGTAGATAGTCTCACTGTTTTGAAAAGATATTTTTTGCTCAATTTCATAAACGCGATTAGGCTCTTTTAAAAGCTCTGTTGTGATTTGGTTTCTGATATGCGCATAAAAAATGTGATAATTCATAAATGAATTCCCCCTAACTCAGTTTTATTGATTTTTTTGAAAATGCAAGATGCTTGCAATAAGGTCGAGTTGCATAAAGCAGATTTTTAAATGCGTCAAGAAAAAATACTCAAATAAATGCGGGAGTATGCAAATTTGAAAATAAAGAGTTTTTTGATTGTACGGTTGTTCGAAAAAGGATTGTAAAATCGTCAAATTAAACTTGGCTAAGAAAAAGTTTTAATTTGTGCTTATTGAAACATATTATCTAAATTTTGTTTCTGATGGAAAATGTGAAGTATTAAAACCCCATAGTTAGTGATTTGGTAGAAAAATACGTGATAGCCGTGTTCATGACGATAAAACTCGTGAAATTTTTGCCCAAACTTGGCTGATCTGAAAGCAGTTCAAACACTTTGTGAAGGGATAAGTAATATTCATCTGCTTTATCTGCTCCAAAGTTTAAAAGTGAGTATTCATAAATTTCTTCTAGCTTTTGTGACGCATCATTAGATAATTTATAGGTTACCATCTTTTGCTAGTCTCTTTTTAACATTCTCCATCAATTCAGGAATGTTGTGCTCACTTGTGCCGCTTAGGCTTGAGCATCTTAAAATGTTTAAAAGCTGCTGTTCTTCTGAGAGCTTTTCACGGTCTTTCCTGACTAAATCTCTGATATACTCACTTTCATTGTGGTATTCACCTGAAGTGACACGGCTTTTTATAAAGTTTCTTAAACGATCAGATAAAGAAATGCTCATTGAAGTCATCTAAAATCTCCTTTGCTTATGATATATAGTAGTATTTAATGCTATTTAGTAGCAATAAATATTACAGAGTAGATCTAGTATAAAAGGCTCAATAACCAAATTTTAAACATTCTGCGTCATATTTATAGTGATATGAGCAGGGTAACAATCACAGATATTCATGCGCAGGATAATCATTTTTGAAGATTAGCTGAAATTACTTTTTCTAAAAAATTCATGTGCCGTTTTGGTAGTGTTTTTGTTCTTCCTGAGCGAATATTTGATAGTTTTGTCACGGTTAAATCAGCGGGTGCATCTTTGTGTCTTAACAATAGTTTACTACTAAAATTTGGCCTTTTTTCAAAGACTTGGTTTAGTTTATTGATAAATTCAAGTGTAACATCCTCACGCAAAGCGCCGCACCTTGGAATAGCAAGCTTGATCTCCGCTTTGGTAATGCTTTTATAGGCATCCATCACAGCAATAAAGTCGCCTTCAACGGCTTTTTGAGCACTCTTTGTAAACCAACTGTCTATACGTTGCACGGTAAGATGTTCGCACCGGCGTAATAAGTCTTGCTCATTCATATATTTATAGATGGCTATTGCACCCATTCCAGTTCTGTTTTTCTGATCTAACAGCGCTTTGTGCATTTGGGGTGTAATGACAATATGGTTTTTATATTTCTTCACACGCCCTCATTTAACAATAATTTTTTTAAGAAAACATTTCCTGAAGAATGGCTAGTGTTTTATTGGCTGAATTGTAATCAATAATGCCTAATTTTTTCACAAGCCGTTTTTTGTCAACTGTTCTGATTTGATCAAGAACGATACTGCCTTTTTTATCTTGAAATTCAGACAACACTCTTGTCGGATATTTTCGAACTGTACTGGTCATGGGGGCAATAATCACAGTGCTTAAAACGTGATTCATCTCGTCCGGAGAGATAATCACACATGGCCGTGTCTTTTTAATTTCGCGACCGGTTGTTGGATCAAGGCTTACCAAATGCACTTCAAATTGATTTACCATGTCCAGTCGTCCGTATCAAATTCATTGATGAAATCGGCTAAAACTGTATCCTGATTATTAATTCCTACTGTTTCAAAGGCTTTGACCCAGTTATTGCGTGGAATACCTGCTTTAGAAATAATGATGCTTTCACCTTCAACATCCAGATACACTTGGTCTTTAATACCAAACTGCTTTAGCAACTTAGCAGGTATGATAATACCTTTTGAATTACCAATTCTCTTTATTTGCGTAAGCATTGCGTGCCTCCGATGTCCGTCAAAAGTTTAATTATGTATGTACTATGTTATTACATTTGATGCTTTTTATCAATATAATTTTCTCTTTGACAGATCACCGCTCGTAACACACTCACTTAACAAAAGGTAAATAGCTAAAATTAAAGACAAATTGTGCACATAATTTACGTAAGCGTAATCTTATTCCTTCATACTATAAAGACAGTGAGGGAGGAAGGCGTGCTAACGCAGGTCTTTAATAAAATGGTAGATACACAAAAATCTTTATACGAAATTGCGAAAGAAAAGCTGGAGCATCAGCGCGAGAGCGAGTTTCATTACGGTGCCCGCGGGCAAATCGAAAAGATTGGCCGCATCGACACCACAAATACGCAAAATCAACATTCCGGTGATGAGCGCCTTAAAAGGCAGAAAAAAGACAAAGAGCACTTTGAGCATATTTTATTGCTGGAGCGCTTGCGGGAGGAACTGGACAATATTTTGGAGCGTATGGATGCGATCATGCATGAAATGCGTGACCAGATGCGTAAAATACGCCGTGGTCTTAAAGCGCTTGAGCGCGATGATGCAGCTCTTATGATGGCGTTCTTGATTGAAGAATATCCCGACGAATATGATCGTGAAACGCTGCAAAAAATGACGTTTAAGGAGGTCGAGCGTGCCGTAAAAGAGGAGGTTCTGACCGCCGAAGAACAATATCAAATGTTTAAAAACGAATATAAAGCTCTGGCGGAAAAATATGATCAGAAAATCAAAGATAATCCCGCTTTAAAAGACAAGCTGACCGAGGAATTTGCCGAACGTGAACAGCAAATCCAAACCGAAGTGGAGGCGTTGGATCGGAGTTTTGCTGATATAAGAGATGAAATAGGGTACGCACTTGGAAAAAATAACGAGACATCCAAGAACACCTACTCTCAAAAACATCAAATTGAGAATCAAGGTTTCACGGATGACGAGTTTTTTGCCGGTGCGCCTGATCTAACCGCCGAGTTTGACAAGGCCGCATCCGGCAGCACCGTTGAGCGTGAGCATGAACTTACAGCCAGGCCACCGCAAAATGCGCCGCCGCCACAAACGATGAAACCTTAATAGAAAATTAATCTTTATCCAGTCCTGTGACTTTATAGTCAAGATTTGTGCGCGCAGCTTGCGTTCTTTCATGGAAGAATACAATAGCCTTTCTGATGCCCATGTCTTTAATGTCAGCGCCAGACATGGCCTCATCCCCATCATAGCGGACGCCGCCATTGGTATCGTAAACCTTGCCATTGCTAGAGGCTCTAAACACGACACCCATGCCAGCTTTTGTTTTGGAGTGACACACGACGACTTTTTTAGAGTCTTTGCCTTCACCCATAGCTTGGAGCATAAGCAGTCTGGTAAAAGCAGCGATCTTCTCAGGTGAACTTTTAACATCTTCTGCTACGACGATACTAATATATAGCTCATCCTTGCCTACAGATTCATATTGTGCATCAACACTGCCCAGTTCCTTCACTACTTCAATATCTTTTTTCTTGGAAAGCACGCTTTCGGCATTGGTCTTCAGCTCGGTCTTGACCTTATCGCCGGGAGTGGCCATAGCCAACTCAGATCCGGACGCATTTTGCGCCGACAAATTGAATGCGAAAACCGCCGGAAGCGCAATTATCGCCGCCCGTGCCTTTTTCGCCGCAGATGTAAAATTGAGTTTCATTCTGGCTATACCTTTATATGCTCTGTTATTTATATCACCGATAAAGCGCCATGCGCAAGAAAATGTCTTCATAATTGTTAATTTGTTAATGTTTTATTTTTTACGATTTACACTGACTAGCAATGATTAAAATGACAATAATGACTGCGATGATACCAAAGCATCCGCTATTATCTTTTTGTCTTTCATAGACATCTATTTTTCCGACCTTTTTATACTTCGCCATAGTTTTGATTTAGTGATTATCTCTGTATGCAGCGCGCAAAAAAATGCTTAAAAGCCCTGTTTTTCGCAAGTATTTCATGGCTGACACGTTAGATTGACCGAAAATTAGGTATACTCGGTCATCGCGGTCAAAAAAGGCTAGGTTTCCCGCATGAAGAAAGGTGTTTGAGCAACTTTGAGATGATATTTTTGTTAAAATACAGAAAAATCACACTTTTTGTTTGAATATGTGGCGTAATATACCTAATAATAAGACAGTTATAATTTTAAAACCCCCATACTTATGTACAAATCTACTATGTCTCTGCACGACCATAACGGTCAGCGAAAATATCTAAATCAAAGTGAGCGTTTACGCTTTTTGGAATGCACTAAAACACGCCCAGTTCATGTGCGTTTGTTTTGTCAGTTGCTTTTTTATACGGGCGCACGTATCGCTGAAATTCATAATTTACGTGAAAGTAACCTTGATTTTTCCAACAAGACTGTCGTTTTAGAAACACTAAAAAGACGTAAGCGCGGTATTTATCGAGAAATTCCACTACCTGATTTTTTACTTAATGATCTGCAACATTATATAAAATTCAATAATAAAAACCCGCAAAATCTTTGGTTGTTTTCATTACGTAGCGCATCTAGGTACGTCAAAACTGTTATGTGTGAAGCGGGAATTTTGGGAGCGCGTGCATGCGCCCGTGGTCTTCGTCACGGCTTCGCTGTCAGAGCTGCTGATAAGGCTCCTATTACCACAGTGAGTAAATGGCTTGGTCATAGCCGGTTAGAGACTACTGCTATTTATCTCAATGTGGTTGGTAGTGAAGAACGTGAAATAGCGAAAAGAGTTTGGGAAGTAGAACTAGGAGAGTATGCAAATGTTATCTGTCAATGAAGTGTTACATGATTTGGAAAGCCAGCTCATTCAAATTTATGGGTTAATGCAAGCCCTACAAGAAATTATACCTGACGGTAACGCCCATGTTTGCGTCGCAAATGAGCTGGAAAAACGATTGAGTGATTTTAAAAGTAGCTTTGATGATGGCTGGGACGTTTTGTCAAAAAGATGAGTATTCATTTTATATTCGAATGTCAATTTATTTTGAATCCATGAATGCAATGGTGTTCACTTATCCATATCAATGTCTTTATTTTTATTGAATTTTCGCGATAGAATTTTATCCTGCTTTGTAGGAGTTCCTTTTTCTTCTTTGAAATCATGTTTTAGTAATCCTCTAAGCTTAGAATTTGAAAAATTCTTGGATGCGTTATCACCGTGTTCTTTGTATATCCCTTTCGCAAATATGAAGGTCTTTTGTGTGACTTTTTGATTTTTTTCATCATAGATTTGGTCAACTTCCTGAACTGAATGTTGATGTAGTCTGGCGCGTTCTCCCATAGAATGATGGAGTTTTGATTTGTTGCGGTCGTTTTCGTTTTTCTGAACTTCTTTTTTGTTTTCTGCGCGCAGTCTTTCTATCTCAATTCCATGCTCAGCTTCCTTTGCAAGCTTTGCCATATTTTCCATTCTTTTATCGGCTTCGTGCGGTTCTAAATTCCCTTTATTATCTTTTGAATCCATAGATATGTGTGTTTAGATATTCATATTTAAAGCTCCTCTTCTGAAATTTCTGTTGCGATACTTTTGCCCTCGACGATTATTTGGCTAACAAAAACATCTTTTTCTTCAAGATCGACACCGCTGATACTTTCACGAACATAAAGCAAAGTTTGGTTACTGATATGATTTTCAATAACACTCAATCCTTTGCCAAAAATACTGATGTGAACACCGTATGATTTAATGATGAGTTTTTCGCCAGTGAAGATTAAAATCGGCAATAAACTGTAAGGTAGGGAGTAAAAGCTTGCGTCTTTTAAAATGATGCGAAAGCGACTGACATGCACATCGCCGTTTGAAATGGCGTAGGTTTGATCGCTGCTTAAAAACTCGGGCGACCAGCCATTCCCGGAAGCGTCATAATAGCCTTTAAATGTATCGGATAATGATGTTGGTTTTTTAAATTGCATAGCGATTAAATCAGACACGCTGTTACACGTGCCTGTTATTTAAAGTTAATGATATCGTTGAATTATTTTCTAGGCTTTGAGCCAGGGTTTTGAGCGTAAACAAGCTTTAAACGCTTGAGCGTGGCAGCCTTGTTATTCATTTGAATAGCCGTCTCGGATAGTGCCATCATAAAAATGAACGTAGCTGCCCAAAAGTCTATTTGCAGCATAATCACTGCAATCGAAAAAAGTGCCACCGGCTCTAGGATACCTTCGATGAATGGTCTGTCAGGCTCAAACGATTTGCCTTTTAATTTCTTACAAAGCCATTTTATTGCTAAATATAAACGCGATGTACCTCTTGAAGAAATATCCTTCCAATCAGTGCGTCTTGTGTAGATGCGAATAATGTCTAGCAGTGATGTGATAATCAATATGGCGTTATAGCATAATAAAATATTCGAATTTGTATCAAAAATTAGCATCTCGAACATCTCGTCACTATCCTTCCAAGCCATACTAACGGGAATATAAACCATCCCGATGCCTGTAAAAAATATCCAAATTTCATTCGCATTAAATGCTGATAAATATAGACAGGCACATAGTGAGATAATGATACCACTCTGATTTATGCCGGCTTTCGTGCGCATGACGCTGCAATAGCATTTATTGACGATTGCTAGGTAAAATCGAAACCAGTATTTAGCAATAAGCAAATAAGCACTGTTTCTATCTTTTCTAAACATCTTCCATACTGGGGAGGTCAGTGCTGCCTGCCAGAGCAGGTGATCGTTCCATGATTTTTCTTTTTTGATAAGGGGCTCTCGCCCCTTTTTTTCGTGCTTTCTCATGACATGGTTGGTTTTAACGGAGCGTCCTTTAAATGGATGCTCTCACAGTCGTATTGATTCCATGTTCACTAAAAAAACGAGCCCAAAAGCGAAGAGATTGAACAGTAATTTCATCGCGCCCTGAACTTAAGAAAACGATCTCTAAGTTTTTAACATTCGGCACTTTCATGTCTGTAAGTAATGTCTTCTTGATGGTTTCGTATTCTGCATTCCAGTCTTTCACGTCATAGAAGTTGTGGATGTAATTTTCCACACCATTTGTATAAATATAAACGGTCTTTTTACAGTCTTTATTCATTTGTCCAATGACATGTAACATGCCTCTATACAAACTTGAGTACTTAAATGTAGGCTCACTACTTTCTATTTGACTTAAGTTTTTTACTACGTTTGATTTGGCTTGGTCGATCGCCGCTTTACGCTTTTTTCTGGATGTGAGCCAGTAAGATACTTCTTGAAGCAATACTTTGCTGACAATAGGATAAGCATCATAGCCAATAATTGCAGAATAAAAACTGTAGCCATTGCCATTTTGTGTTAAATCACTTTTGTTGATCGTTCGTGATACAATGTCGTTAGTATTAAATTTATCACCCTCAGCTTGCTGTGAAACCGATAAATCTCTAATGCAAGCAAACTCTTCATAAGTGTCCGATACAGCATCGTGTGTGGCACTTACAATTTGTGCAGCAGCGATGCTGATTTGAACATTTTGTACGCTTATCTGGTCATTGTTGCTTTGCGCTGTTGCATTATCAGCAGTAGCAAAAAATGCTACTGCGATAACCAATAATACTTTAATAGAATAATTTTGTTTCATGACTTTTTGTTTTAAATGTTAGTTTTCAAAATTGTTGATGAGATCGAATATGGATTTTGCTTTTTTAAGAATATTCGATTCCGTTTGTTTAAGGATTTCAGAGCGATCTTGTTTCTCTCTCTCCGCATCACTTTTTCTAACCTGATTATCAGTTATTGATCTTTCTAAGTCGGAAATTGTTTTATCCAAATTATTGTCGGCTTCTAAATCTTGTTTTGTTTCGAGAATTTTAATGTCGTCTTCTATTTTGTGTAGCTTTGATAAAAGCTTTCCTTCTTTTTTTCTCAATCGCTCAAGTCTTCTTTCAAAATAGCTTGTGGCATGTATGTATGATGTAATCACACCAATTACAAAAAGTATGATTAAGAATACCGAGCTAAAAATACCGTGACTTGTTAACGTTAGTTGTCCGATGATTAAACAGAGAAGGGTTAGACCAGAGACAGCAGCAAGGATTTTTGCAATCTTTTTATTGCCGATGCCATACATTAACCCGATCAAGTGAATGAGCGAGCCTTCTACGATTCCGAAAATTGGAGCTGCAAAAATAAAGATCGGCTGATCACCAAAAATTTCAGCAAAGATTGGAATGTTAAAAAATGATGCCGCTAAAACATAAGCACTACAAACGCCCCAAAAGAAATACTTAGATAAGCGTACCGTAGGTGCTGAATTTTGCTTTTTTGCCTCTTGTAAGTACTTGTCTTGCGTTAAAATCTTTCCGCGAAGCTGTCTAATCTCGCGCTCAATAGCTTTTTTCTTGCGCTTTAGAGGAGCAAGCTTCTCCATGTTATGCGTTTTTTTGGCACGCCGAGAAGCTTTAACGACCTCACCACGATTTGCTTTTAATTCCTCTAAACGTTTTTCGTCATTAACAATGCGAATAGAAAGATTTGCAATTCTACTGTCGAAAAGCATGTTTGAATTCATTTTCAAATCACTGAATTCATTTTCTAGTTCTACCTTGTAAGTTTCGAACTTTCCCCCATCACTTGAGTCATTGATCGCTTTCTGAATCCAAAAGCTTTCAATATCACTTAATGGGGTTCCACCACTTGGAGAGTTCAGTTCCGAACTACCTCCAAAATTTTGATTGTAATCCATAATTAGTTTGATTTTGAATTAATTAATAATTGAGTGTTTTGACCAACTAAAATGTAACTTCTTTGTGTCGTTGATTAAAATTTCAGAATGTCAAAGAGCTTGTTTTGTGATTGCATAGTTAAAAACTTTTTTAGCAGATAGAAATGAATACATATTTATAAATATGAAAAGAAACTTTATTAATAGAAATTCAGTTTTGTGATTAATTTTTCAGATGAATAAATGTGAATTCATCTAAAAATAGAGTTAATTCGTATATTTATAGAAATATTTATTTGTTAAATAAAAATTAAGAATGTCTTTAAAGCTGAAATTCCCCACAGAAAATGAAATAGAAAAGGCCAAAGAATTATTAGAGAAATTTGGCGACTCTACAAAAGGAAATGATAATCTTTATACAAAGATTCTAGAAAAAGAAGAAGAATATGGCAGTAAGATTGTATTAACTAAAGAAGAACTCAAATCAGGAAAAGTTGGCTTCAGCAAGACTTCTATTCACAATAGAATAAAAGGTTTGAATTCTATTGTAGAGGGTGATGATTTTAATACTTTCCAAGATAAATCAAGTTTTAAACCCGAAAACTTCTCGGATTTTTTAAGTAAATGTAAAAAGGTTTACATTATTGCTAATGAGTTTATTGAAAATAAAAGGAAAAATAATAGCAGTGATTATAGAACTCAACAAATAAACAATTCAATAGACTTTAAACCCAGTTCATTATCTGGTTCTAAATGGTATGTCTACTTTTTATATTACTTAAATGAAAGTGACAAAACAGGATTAGTTAATGAAGCTTCTGTTGGTAAAGCTTTATTAGAGTTTACAGAAAATTCAGATTCCAAAAATCTAGTTAAATTCACAAATATTAAGTCAGATATAACTAGACATTATTCTGGTTATTATCAGGACCATACAGATATACACAGGGGCTACATTATTATCGATATAATACCGGATCAAAAAAAAGAACACGGTAGACATATTCATATGAAGTTATACTGTAGGGATAAAGATCAAGATATTATGATTGGGCAAAATGTTTCATATGAGCGTGGAGAAATACAAAGTGGAAACATAGTTTTAAAAAAAATAGATATTGATAATTTTGATGAAAACTATGAGCCTAAATCCTATTCATTCCTGCATAATTGGCGTGACTATAAAAGTAATATTCCTTCTGCTTACAGGCAATTTTTATCGATAAGGAAAATAAACTTTAATACCGCAAATTCAAATATTAATACCCAAAGTAAGCTTTATGATTATATTGTTTCTCTTCGTGATAGCGAGAAAAGGAGATTCTCAAGGTTTTTAGAAAGACCTAAACCACGATTGTTTTTGTCTGCTCCAAATACTTTGAAAAGTAAAAATATAATCAAGCAAATGGAGATTCTTCTGTTAGATGAGTTTGATGATAAACTACACATATCATATAAAATCGGGAAAATTCGAAAAACTGCTGACTTAAGAGGTAATATTCAGCCATATATGGATATTGAAAAACTAAAAACAACTAGATTTTTTGTGTTAATATTGCCTGAAAAAATCAATACTTTGAGCTATAGCTTTCTTCAATTAGGCGTTGCTCTAACTGTGTGTAAAGTTGTTGTTGTTATTGGGAGTCCTGGCAGTATTTCAGATTCTCTTAAAGAAATGCCGCCTGAAATTCTAAAAAAAATATATGTATTATATAAGATTGAAAATGAAATTCGGCAAATCTCAGAAAAACTCGTCAAAGTAATAAAACAGAGTCTGCCAAAACACCTAGGTGGTGAAGTGCCAGATTTACCAGAATATGATTGACATATCAATAGATGAATGCTAAAAGATTGTTTTTAATTTAAGACGCTTGAAGGGATTAATAGATGTCAAACAAATCAGATGCAGATCAGAATTTATCGTCATATTTTAATTGGATAACCTTTTTTTTAGAACGCGATAATAGACAAAATTTGTGTGATAATTATGATCTTGAAAAGCAATTTAAATATTTACAATATTCTTTTAATCTTCTGGAAAGACTTGAATGGCATATTAGATCTGCTGGAATTGTAGCTAGGGCAATAAATAGAAATGAATTTACTGACTTGCTTGTACATGAAGATGATGAATTAATAGGTTATATAAAGAATGGGATTAAAAAAAGAAAGCGAGTGAGCGATGAAAAAAAGATTATTCACTTTCTAAGGTATTTAAGCCATTTCAAAGATAGATATGTTGAGTTTGATGATAAAGAAATTCCATTCTATGAATTGAACTTTAAGAGTGCTGTTGACGCTTACTTATATTGGAAAATACATAATAAAAAATCTCCTAAAGATGTGAAAGGTTTAATCTTTGATTAAAAGAAGGTTATTTATTTTCAAAGGATTTAAGTTCTTTATTTTGATTTTTGTTATTCTGTTTGATTTTACTGAAATTCTGCTCATTTAACTTTTGCTTCCGTTCTAACGCCCTTCGCTGCTGTTCTTGCTTTCGTGCAATTTCCTGTGCGGTTTGGCGTTGGTTGGATTTGTGGATTACAGATTTAAGGGTATCGCGGTCACTGGTGAATGTAGTTGCCTTTTCTTTGCCACGAGAAACTGAGACGTAAAAGGATTCTTTTGATGCGCCGGCGAAAGATAGGTCAGACATGGAAATGTAGACATGCTGGCAATCTTTGCCTTGTGAGGAGTAGGATGTTTCACAGTAGGCGTGTTTATAATGGGCATTTTCTTTAGAAATCGTCTTGCCGTTGCTAAGATTTAAGTCGCCGGATCGGGTGAAGCCTTCAATTCTGTAGATCGTTCCATTATTCATTTTTGTGCCTTCAATGGATTTGGAGTTTTGTGTTAGACGGATAGAGTCTCCTATTGCTAATTTGGTTTTGGTCTTTCTGTAGACATGATAATTATCTGGTTTTTGATGAGGAAGCGGCAGGATTTCACCTGTTTCAATATCTTTAATTTGAATAGGTTGTTTGGCTTTTGGCTCTAGAACTTCATAATGTTTTGCAGCCTTGTAGCCACCTTTTTGATGATTAATAAAGCGAATAACTTGATTGTCATTGTAGAGTTTGGTATCGCGTTTTTGACTATCGGTGAAGGATAAATTTTTAAGCGTGGTCAATTCTCGCTCTTTGCCTTTGATGATACCTTGCTGTTTTAATTTATGTCGTACAACCGCATTGATCACATCTCCTTCTTTATGTGTCGGTGATATGATGAGTGCGGATTTTTTTTGCCTGATGGATTTTATGTAGTCCTCTGCGATGGCTTCGATACGTTTATCATGTTCGGGGATTTCTTTTATTGATCCCATTTTTTCTAACGCTTGATAGCCTTTAGTGGTTTTACCTTTTGCTAGTAGTTCAACCGCCTTTTTATAATCATCAGGTTTTTGTCGCATGATTTTGTCAACACGCGCGGTTTTTAGCTTTGCCTTTTCTTCAAGGATGCGCAGCGCATCCCCAAATTCAACGGAATTATGTTGTGCTGTATCTCCGGAAAGAATAACTCTGGCTTGATATTTATGCGCCAGTTCCAAAAGTTTAGACATCGTTTTTACGCCAGACATTCCAGCTTCATCGATGAGAAGCGTGTTGTTTTTTAGTTCTTGTTGTTTTTTTTCATTGATGAGAAAGCCCGCAATAGTGTCTGCTTCAAACCCTTTTTTTGAGAGTTGTTTGACCGCTTGTGAAGACGGCGCAAGTGCGGTGAGTTTATTTCCTGTTTCTTTTACCGCCATATCAATTTCGATGAGAAGTGATGTTTTTCCAACACCGGCGTGACCTTTCAAAATATTTACCTGATCGAATGATTTTAGTAGTTTTTGAACAGCATTTTGCTGTTGGTCATTTAAAAAATCCTGCTTGATTTTATAGGTTTGATGAATGGGAGAGACCGATGATTTTCCTTGTGAGGCAAGGCGAATCATGCGTTCCTCTGCGCGCACCATCTCATGTGTTGTGATATAGGTAACACTATCAATATCGGCACGTAGAATATTTTCTCGTTTATTCAATTCTTTTTGGGCATCTTGAGGGAGCAAGTGGCCATAACCCAAGGTTAGGGCGTAGGCTAGCACACGTTTTTCTTGATAGGCTGATTGACGTTCTTCAAAGTGTGAAATCGCTCTATCAATCACCTCTTTGACTGTGATTGGTTTTTCCTGCGGCTGCGGTGTATCTTTGAGAGATTGAACGTCGCTTAATTCTTTATTGGATAAGCGACTTTTCCAATGTTTTAATAATTCATTTTCACTGATTGTTTTGGCTTTGGAGTTACGAGTAAGTGCACCAAGCTTTGCTTTGGATTTCGCATCTGTGATATTTTTCTCTTGTGCAATTTGTTCAATTGTCGCCGTGCGGTTTGAGAATCTTTCAATGAGTTTCCGTGATACGCCAGCTATTTCATAGCGCGTTTCATTCCGTTCAACAGTGAAGCCTAGTCTTTGCAATTCTTTTGAAAGATGCGAGTGATAAATTGCTTCGTAATAGGTTGCTAGCCTATGGATATTTCCGATTTCAAAAGCCTGAAAGCGTTTTTTTTCTGCATTCCATGTAAAATTTGGAATGAAGCAATGTGTATGTAGTTGCGGATCAGAAATAAATTTTATTCTGCCATTCACAGAAATTTCATTAGGTCTAGATGTGAAGTGGACAAAGGCGGCATATATGATGTTACCTGTGTTTTGATATACTCTTTTATCGCCCATATTGGCTTGTGTTTGTGCATCGAATTCTACGACTTGCATTGCTTTTTGGATAGCATTTTGGTGCGCATCTAAGATATCTTTATCGCCTGTTAAAGCATATAAAATAGAAACAGACTTTACAGCCGAGAAGGTAAGGTCAAACCCTGCCCGCCTGTTTTGTGCATTACGAACAGTGAGGCGTTTTTGAGTGTTGGGATTTAAATTTGAAACCAAGTTAGAGAACACATTTTTATCGACGGTTTTACCACTCAAATTCAAAAGCTCTGCGGTCTTACCAGACCAAACAGCTTTCACATCGCCATCTAGATAATAGCCCTCGCTGGACAAACCATTGGTAAAATAGTCAGTCGCAGTCACAGAATTATGTGAGCGTGTAATGGTCAGCATGTTGAATTTTTAATCTGAATTTATTTTTGTTTGAAAGAGGCTAGGGCATAATTTTCTTTATGTTCACCCCAGAGTTTACCGGCTTTAAACACTACGGTTTCGACAATAAATTTGTTAGCCGTACGTCCGGTTTTTAATGTTGTAAAATCATCAATTTCGACTTTACGTCTGCGCTCTGAACGTTGGGATTTATTCTTAATCTCAGCATTTTCATCATAGCTAAAATTGTCGGTGCTTACCCAATGTTCTCCGATCATATCACTCGCCCATCTATTGGTGTCATAGTCCGAATTACTTGCAAAATATTTGAGGTTCATATTTGACAATAGGCTTTTTGTTCGCGCCATGGCATTGCTGCTACCCATGACTTGAATTATGCCGTTTAAATTCTGAGAAATATATACTGTTGCTATCCATGAGCTTCGAGCGGTCGCTTGGAATAGTGAGTCCATAGCCGGATAACAAAAGTTTTGATATTCATCAACAAAAAATGCCACTGGCTTAGGATCTTCTTCTGTTGAGATATCCCTGCGTTCCATCGCAGATTGAAAAGCAATTTTATAGATGGCTGTGGCGATAATACCTGAGAATCCAAACTCTTTAACGGAAAAATCAACGATGATAATTTTTTTATTTTTGATAATGTTTTCTGGCATCAAGTCAGTGCTTAACCCTTTAGAGAACTGATTTTTTAATATGCCATCCACCAAGAACGGCTCAATAATCCCGAGTGCGGACTCTATAATAATTGAGCGTGTTTTTTCTGATAAAGTAGCAAACTCATTCCTCCAATATTGAAGTGTGGTCGAAAGGTTTTCTGTTAATGGTAATGTGTCGCAAATTTCTAATAGCTCAACAAAATAATTTCCATCTACCATCGCTGCAAGATTTTCTTGAGCTTCCTTTTTTTGTTGTTCAGGGATGTTTTTCTGCGATGACGCCTGTGATTTTATATGGCTATAAAGCTTTATATCTTCATTGGTTAAACTATCTGCAATAACCTTTCGAATATTATAAATGTTAATGTCTTGATTGGAGAATTTTAAAAGTGAAATGGTTCTGCTTATTAATCTGCGTAGAGAATTGTCCCAGAATTTTTCATCACTTTGCGCACTGCCAGATTGTAGAATACGAATTTGCTCATTTAGATTTACAAGCATATTTGAAGCGTTGAAAACATCACCAGAGCCATCACCGCTGCGGTTCATTTCATAACTTAAAAAATTAAATTGTAAACCATTGTCTTTGTCGAATAAAATGATATCTTCAGATCGCCCGGCTTTTTCAGCATACTTGATCCATCTTTGTTTTTCATCCTTTTTAGCGCACAACACGCAAAACCCAAATCCCTGTTTGAGCATCGCCATGGCGATATGCTTTGCTGGACCAGATGATTTTCCGCTGCCGGTTGCACCAAGAATTAATGTGCCTTCAACGGCATCTGCCCAAGTAATATCGGTGTCGGTGCCTGGTACTTCGTAGAGTACTTTGTCTAGTTTTTTGTTTGGGTCGTTTGAATTGTCTGAAGAGATGAGTTTATCGAAAATCCCCATACTTTATGTGTTTAGAATTTATTCCCTGTCTATATCCTTGCCTTTGGCCGTATCGCCAAGATTTAACTCATCTTTGTATTGCTCCCTAAGTTTACCAAAAGAGAAACCTTTGGACTTTACTTTTCTTAACTCCGCTTCTTTCTGTTCAATGCCACCTAGAAAACCAGTCTGAAAATCTTTTTGATTATCGGGAAATTTGGTTTGTCTTAAACTAAGGGCGAGTTCTGGTTTATGCTCACGTAGTACATAGCCTTTGTTAAATCCTTCTAAAAACTCTTGTGAAGGGGCATTTAGTTCTTCCATAGATTTGAAATTTAAAAGGTGTCTTTAGCGTTTTTTTCTAAATACGCTTCAATCGAAGCACGATCATATAAAATGATTTTCTTTTGTGGCTGGCTGTAGCGTATCTTTCCTTCGTTGCGCAAATTGGAAAGCGTAGTTTTTGAGCTGATCCGGAGCATCTGCATCGCTTCACTACCCGATATCCATTTATCAAGGCGAACACTAGGCGACTGCTCCCACGCCCTCGCAACCACTTCATCCAAAAGCGCATGAAATGCTTTATCTTCTAGGCATATTACTTCCATGAATTTGTCCTAAGTTATTATTGCTTTAATATTTTAATCTTCTCAACGGAATTACCCATTTTAATATCAATGAAATATAATCCATTAGATATATATCCAAAGTTTATTTTTTCAGTTTGACTTTCTTGTATTTTCTCAAAGGTGATATTTTCTAATAATTTACCCTGTAAATTGTACAGTCTAATGGAAACTGTACCTGAATAACTACTTACCATTTTTATATTGATATCAGTCTGAAATGAATTTGGATATATAGTTATATTGCTATTTGAGTTATCAAAAGCACCTACCGATAAAGGTTCAAATATAGATTCGTACGCACCAATATCTATTCTCACTGAATTAAAAATACGAATATTTCCGCCGTAATCTAATTCATTATCAGTAATATCATCACTATGATAAAATCCATTCAGGAAGTTTGTCGTCAATATTTGAGTATTGGGATCACCAGTATTAATAGCGGCTGAAGCTTGCTGGATGTCAAAATTGTTAGAATTCACATCAACAAATGTAGGGGCTCCGAATAGTGAATTTTGATTACCACTTAAATTGCTGTTAGGTTCAATACATGCATCATTTATCCTGCTATTTTGAATTTCGTCATCTCTGTAGAATAAATTATAATCCATGTTGAAGTTAGAAAATGGTTGATCACAAAAGGCAATTACTCCAAAAGCATTATTTCTCATATGTAATATGTTGTTATAAAATTCATTGTTTTCTGATCTGTTAACAAAAACTTCACCATTTGGTTGGGCAATCATACCATTTTTATATAGTGTATTATTTCTGATGATACAGTTTTGAACTGTGCTGGGAGTGCCACCTACGTTATCGTCGTTCAAAAAAGAGCCTATATAAATACCTCCTTTTGGATTTTCTATTATTGTATTATTTATAACAGTAACATTAGACGCGCTAAGTCCTCCTGCATTTTCACATCCTACTGATATTCCGACGTCGTTTCCTTGAGTTAAATTACCCTCAATGACAACATCTTTACAGCCATCACAATAAATACCACCAGCAGGATATAGACCTCGAGCAAAATTTGAATTGTAAACCTCATTACCTCTAACAATACCATATCTTGCTTGGTTTAGATTAGCATTAATCGGTGTATTAGTATCAGGATCTCGATTTGTAGGATAGTGTCCAGCAATTGCAATGCCAATATTAGTATTGGTTTGAAAGATGTTATCTAATGCTTGAAACTTTTTAACATTACCTGTGAATGTCAAAACTTCATTGCATCCAGTTGTAAGATTCATAAAATTACAGTTTTCAACCGTAATATCTTCATATGAGTCTTCATTTTCATTGCCTTGAATTAAAGCACCTGCATATCCATAGCAACTCATTATCGGATTACCATCCACATCATCTATTCCAGTATCATAAAATGGGTTTATATCTCCATTTTGACTAGTCCATCCCATATTATCTAATAGACAGTTTCTTATTACTGTATTATTTCCCCAGCCGAATAACCAAAGACCACGGCCACCAGCTCCCCAATTATTTTGTATCGTTAGGTTTTCGATAAGTATATCATCATTATATCCAAAATTTACTAATGAGTATCCTGTGATATTTGTGTCAGTTATATCTATTCCCTCGAATATAATGTCTTTTACAACAATATTGTTTGAGTCTCTAATGGTAAATAATAGATCGGTAGATGAACCGTCTAAGGCTTGAATTAAGTTTTGCTCAGCCTTTATTTTTACAGGATTATTAGGATCTGCAGAACGAACAATAAGATTATACCTGTTTTGAAGAAAAATTGCTTTATTTGTCTCAAAATTTTCTCCATTAGCTCCATGATGTAAAATTAATGAAGTAACAGTAGTGGTACTGGAATTGGTAGCAATTCCAAAGAATACTGACGCATTGGAAAGAATATAGTCCAAGCTATAAGGATTGTTTTGAGCTCCTGCATCACCATCTGACATTACAGCAATTCCATCGGGTGTGATGTGAATTTCAACCTGAGCAAAGAAAATAGCTGGTAGAAATATAGCTATTAAAAAAACAATTATGTTTCGGCGCATACCTTACAAGTTTTAGACTCTAAATTTAATTATAATTATTCAAAAAAGTAAGAAATAATATTTATAATAATAAGAAAATACGAGATTTTAAGTCTATTACCAACCATAGTTAAATAAAATTTTATGTCTGATTTTGCCTTGTTTTAACAGTTTTTAAGAGTCCAACTACTGAAATTACAGAAATCTTAAGTGTTTGGGATATAGCGTTATATTGATTTTTTTGTATATTGAAGAAATTTTTTACAAATCTACCGTTTATTGAGCAATAAAGTTAAAATAGCAGTTATATCTGATATACACTTTGATAATAGTGATGTTGAACTGAATCCAGTTGAGGAGGCTCTTTTAAAGAGTTTAGTTAGCTGTGAATTTGAGTCACTCATTGTAAATGGAGATGTTTCAAGAGAAGGGTGTGAAAATGGCTTTAATAGAGCAGTTACTTTTTTTACACGATTATTAGAAGAGAAAGAAGATGATGGGCTGACAATTGATAATATTTATTTCGTAGTTGGAAATCATGATTGTGATTGGGATGAAATTTCTAGATTAATAGAAAGTAAAGAATTTAAGATTTTTTCTGAAAAATATTATTCAGATTCTAAAATCAGGAATGGTTTTTTGAAAAAAAAGAATTTGGAAAATTTCAAGCCAATATTTAATGAGTATATAGCTTTTTTGAAAGATAAGCTTAAAGTAGAAAAATACAAAAACGCATATGTTTCAGAAGATGAACATTGGTTAAAATATTTATCTGGTCATAGAGAGTTAGGAGATAATATAATTATTTTTGCTAACAATTCTTGCTGGTATTGTCACAAGGATAGCCGAGGTAAATTAGTACTAGGCACAGAAATTGTTAAGAAAAATGTAAAAGAAATAGATAAAATAAAAAAAGACAGAGGAAAAATAGTAATTAGTTGTCTTCATCATGAAATAAGCCACCTACACTGGGAAGAAAAATATAATATTGATTCTAATTTGAGATCGATATGTGAGGTTTCTGATATTATTCTTACTTCTGATCAGCATGTTCCTATTCAATCCCCAGATTATTTAGAAAGTAATAATTTAGTAATAGCAACAGGTTCTGCTTATGATAATTTAAACTTTCCAAATTCATATAAAGTTCTAACAATCAATTTAGAATCAAAAGATATTATTGTAGATCATTATGTTGGTCACAATGACGGTAGAAATTATTCTTTTAATAGAGTTACACCTATAAAAAACTATTTAAAAAAAGGAATAAAAATTCATGAAGTCAACCCTTCTTATGAAAGCAGGAAATTTCCTTTTAACTTGGATTTAGAATCAGAAATAGACTTAAGCGAAGAAGAATTCTGGGAGAATAATTTAGAGGCGAATAAGCAATTAAATAGAGAATCAATAGAAAACTATCTAGTTAGTCAATTTGATAAAAACTTTGCTGTAGATATAAAAAAACATATTGATGTAAGTTTAGCAGATATTGATATTTATTGTTTTTCTGATTTTTTTCTAATCTTTCCACAAATACAAGATCTTTTTTTGAGTGAAAAAATTGAAAAATGTTTCAGTTTGGCGAAAAATAAAAAATACAGCCTAATTTGTTCCCCATATTATTTAATTGAAGATAAGGATAAGTTAGAAAATTCCGACGGGCACTTGAACTATTTAATAAAGCATTATAATACTAATATAATAAAAGATACGTTTGAAAATCAAAGTATTTCCTTTACAGATATAAATTTCATGACTTGCTATGAGGTGATAACTGAGAAAAAACAAAAAAAAATTAATCAAATGTTAGAGAGAAAACTTTCTAGTTTAGTGAAGTTAACAAAATAATAATTTTAGGATAGACAAATATGGATATATCAAACAATAAAAATGAGATTAAATCTGTTTTTCTTGCAAAAGGGAAAGAGGTTAATATATATGCTGTTGACGAAAGCGTTGAATGGAAAAGGATATTATCTATTTTTAATGACAAAGAAACATTTCAAGATATTGATAATGAATCAATGCTTATTTATTTAAAATTTCTAACAGCCTACTACAATTCGTCTGCCTATAAAACACTTAGTAAATATGATGATGGAAGTATAGAGGATTTTTATAGTTTTATTAAGAATAGTCCTAAAAAATCAAGAATCTTTAGAGGCTTTATCTTTGATGCTTATCTTGCTAGAGATATAAGTGCTGATATAGATGAGATTAAGGAAGTCAATAATTTTATTATTAAAAATAATCTTCTTGATGAAATTCTTTTAGAAGGTAAACTTTTAGAAAAAGAAGAATTTGATTATAGCAGAGCAGATACTACAAATAGATATCTTGGGATAATATAAATATATAACTAAACCAAATTTCCCTTCTTAAAAATAATAACTAACCAATAACACCAACTCTAAAATTGTCAGCAGAGGATAATAAACACAATCAAAATCAAAAAAGTAAGAATAATAATCTAAAAAAATCAGAAGATACCGAAGATAAGTTAAATTCTCAGAATATAGATTATTCAGGTCTTGGCCTTATGATAGGCTTAACAACTTTTCCCATTGATAAGGATACTCCCAAGTTTTTTAAAAATGAGATAGAAAAGCTTTTTAAATGGTATTCTGATAATTTAAATGAAAACCTAAAAGAATATTCTGAACTCTTTAAAAATTGTTATAAGCCTAAAGCATATTACTTATTTGGTAAGTTTGATTTAGCATATATATCAATAATAGATGATTATGAGATATGTGGTAGAGTTTTTACTCCATTTAATGCAGGTTTAGATAATGATGAATATAAAAACTATGATTATAAAATTATCGCAGGTAATTTTCCTGAACGAAAAGAAATTAAGAAAGAGGGAAAGGAAATAATATTAGAGAGAGCGAGAGAAACTTTTCTAAATGAAAATACAAATGAGAGGGCAAAGAAATATCCTTTTATCGCAATATGCACCGTAAAGGTCAATAATATTTTACTTTTAAAGCACGGTTACATACCTTTAAATAGAGCATTTTATAAATATTTCTTTGAAGAACTTCATGATACTAAAGAGCACTTAAAAGTTTTGTTAGTTGAAACTTTTGGGGCTTCTGAGTACTTATTATTATTCTTTTCGGATAGTTATAGGCATATCACAGATAAGATACTTGAAATAAGAAACCTTACTTTTAATTTTAATAAGGAGAATCCTTATTTATCAAAGGGTGTAAGTGACTCTGGTTATAGTTTCTTTGAATATACCAATAGCTTTTTTGGTTTTGATTACGACTTATTTGTTAATAATTTGATAGATGAGAATACAGGAGAGATAATAGACACTACTAAAGATTTTAAAATTCCAACTAGTGATTTTTTAGTGCCGTTCAAGTATGGTACATCTAGTTCTGATATCGATAAGGATGAGTATATAGATAAGCCATGGGAATTTGAAGAGTTTATTTCTTTAAATACTAGATGGTTTGTGAAGCCTAGTTATTCAAATAGTATCCAGCATTATAATAAAAATTATAATGAAAATAAATATTATCGTGTAGCTTCAGGTTTAGGAGATATTATACCACATACAAGAGATTATATGCCAATTAGCACGGCATTAAAAAATTTGATTAACGAATATAGGGCAATTCTTAAGAAATTTGAAAATGAAGAAAATAAGTACCTAAGTGGCTGTATTGTAGAATCACGTTCGCATCCCATATTTATGGTGAAAAATGATGGAGATAAAAAAATAAGCAGTACATTAAAGGAGTTTTTAGATAATCGGAAAAATTGGGAATTAGATAAAGGAGTTAATGAAAAAATACACTTAAAACTTAGAGAACTTGGTGTAGCTAAAATTATCAGAAATAAAGTAGCTAAAATTCTTTCTAACTACAATAATCTTGCACATAATACTCTTATGTTTCTGTATTTTCTAGACTTAACTGATTATGTTAAAAATACAATTTTTCATACCATTAGTAATCCAAATATAAAACTAAATGAGCTCAATTTTTTTCTAAAAGAAAAAATGAAAACTCTAGAGACCGCCTATTATAATCGTTTTTTTCAAAGCTCAGTAACAAGAGAAATTACGGATTTTAATAGCGAGTATTTTGGAGCTATACATCAGACCATTTCAGCATTTAGCTTAGCTTATAATGTTTATGGGAGACTTTTTGGGGATGGCATTGTTACAGATATAGTAACCGTCGAAAGTCATCCTAGAATTGAAAGTAGTAAATATTTTGTTCGTGTAAATTATTTTCATGTTTTTCAGCCAGAAATTTTCGCAGCTATATGTTGTCATGAGGCAACCAACTTTTTCTATGACAAAATGAATGAAAAAGACTGGAGGAAATTTGAACCAGTAATCTCAAAAAAGAAGTTAAAAGATGAGTATGGTTTTAAAGATGAGCAATTTTCTAATCCATATAGCTATCGTAATGACCAAGAAACAAAAATAAATAAGTACATATTATCAAAATTAAAAGAAGATGCAGAGTATTATCTATATGATAGCTTTTGTATGGAGTATTTGAAAAACATACCTTTTAATTTATTTAAATATTTTTCAAAGGATATAATAACTCTTCACACAGGTTATTTTGGTGACAAGGATTTATTTGAATTTTGGCATTGGAACTATTTTATTCAAATGCCTATGAATTATGATAATGAAAAAGAAATTAACGAAAAAAAATTCTGTATTTTTTTAATTAGAATATTATTTGTCTTATCCGAAGTTAAAGATGGTAACTTTATAAGTTATTATGATGAACACAAATTTAAAAACCCTTTAAAAGGACCTCACAAAATATTACAGACCTTGTGGTTACGATTTTATCCAAAGGCTAGATGGTTAGTTCAAAGAATTTTAATTCTTGAAAAAGAAGAACCTTACGATTTTAAAAATACATTTACTAATTGGTCAAAACAACTTGCTGTCTATGGGTTAGATAAAGCGAATTTTGATAATGTCAAAAAAGAGTATAAAAAGAGATATGAAGAAAATTTTACAGAGATAAAAGAAAAAAAGTCTGAAGATTCATTTTACAATTTGATACTTGGTGATTTGACTGAGGGTAAAATGATTGAAAAGGAGACGTCTGACTCAGACTATTACTTTGTAACCAAATTAATTTATTCTTTTTTAAAATATTATCAGATAAATGTTTGGACAGACACACAAAAAGAAATGTTTTTACCTAGAAAGGAAGGGAAAATAAGTCGCGATTTAAATAAAGAAACTGATTCAGACGTATTATTAGATAGGCAAGGAGGTTTATTTTATTTTGATTTTCAGAGAAGACAAGAACTTTTCAAAATGCGAGGAGCTTTTATAAAATCTTTATGGAACGTAAACCTAATAGCTAAAGGGAAGGAATTTCTTACTTCAAAATAATTAACCAAAAACTATAATTCACATGTAGTTAACTTCTTTTGAGAATAAAGCTAACTTGATAGTCAATAGTAGTTTTTAATATTGATCAGAAGGAAGCTTTTCTTAAAAATTATATTTTATTTTCCAAAGTTTACAACTTTATCTAATGCTTCATCAAAATCTTTATGAATGAAGTTTGCTTGATAATTTATTGTTGTTGTTATAGATGAATGACGATATAGCCTTTGTAGAGTTTGAATAGGGATGGTGTCACCTGAAATATTACCGAACGTATGACGCGCTATATGCATAGTAAGTTTTTTGCTAATCTTGGCTTTTTTGGCAAGGCGTTCAAGATATTTATTAAACTTTTTCGTTGCGGTTTTTGTTTTTGCCAATACATCTTGCGGATTCTTAAGATTGGCTTTTTTCATTTCTGGAAAAATAAAATCGTGCGAGTTTTGTTTATCGTGTTCATAAGATTTAAGAATAGGAAAAAGCTTTTTTGGCAATTTTAATGAAAGAACTTTTTCATTTTTATTCATGCGATAATGTAGCCTGTCATCATATATATCACTCCATCTTATTTTTAGAACATCTGCAACTCTCATGCCTGCAAGATAAAAGCTGAATAACCAGATATTTAGAGTGTGTTGTTCTTGCGGAGTAAGATTATCTAGCGTTTCAAGAGCTTCCACCTCACTCACAGATAGACCGATTTTCTCTGTTTCCGGATATTTGATTTTGATTTTATCTCGCCCGAAGGGATAAAATTTACGCTCTATCACGCCCATTTTTATCGCCCGATTGTATAGTGTACGAATAACTACCAAAGCGTTTACCACTGAGCGTTGAGAGTTACTTTTTTTTGCTTTTAAAAAAGACATGAAGCGTCTTAAAAAATCTTCGTCAATTTCGCGAAATTGTAAATCATTTGATTTGGAAAACTCTATAACATGATTAATTCTAACTTGATCAGACGTCATGCGCGTCAATTTATTATTTGTTTTTAACTCCTCAATATACTCTTTCGCAACCTCATTGAAACTTTTATTGTTTATAGGAGATGCAATCTGATTTTTAATCTGTTTAGAAGAAATGACATTATCGTTAGCCTGTAAGTCGATTAATGTTTTGTGAGCTTCGGCAAGCTTACTGGCAATCAAATTATTTAGGCGTACAGAATTAGGATGTGATTTTTTTACATTCGCTTTTTTTGAGTCCCAGTGTTTTTTATCTATATAATGACCTGTATAAATAAAAGTGGATTTTCTGTTTTTAGTAATGCGGATTGCAATGGGAAAAAGTCCATCTTTGTTTTGTTTATTCCGAAGAGTTATCTTTATGCTTGATGCCATTTTATTACGCTTTGATACAAAGATACGAAATACAGGTACAACATAGGTACAACAAATGATGGTTTTTCATGGTTTTTTCTGTTTTAGTTTGGCTGCAATGGATAGGTGATTGTTAGGTTTTCAGTGCATTTAGTATCATATTGAATCAAAACACGTTGGACTTAAAATCCAATGACCCTTGGGTCGTGCGGGTTCAAGTCCCGCCTCGAGTACGAAAGCCCTTCTTAATCTGTTGATTTTGAAGGGTTTTTTTATGTGATGATCATACTTTTGATTTATACGAATTTACAAGTCTTCTCTGCTCGGATACGAAGAATTTGCCCCAAGTCCAGTAATTGAAATAGCTGCTGCTTTATTTGCAAGTGCAATAGCTTCTTTGATGTTTTTTTCCTCAGCTAAAAAAGTAACAACAGCTCCACAAAAACAATCACCTGCACCAGTAGTATCTGTCACTTCAACACTATGTCCTTGTTCTGAAATATAAACGCCTTCAAATATTGCTCGTACTCCTTTTGCTCCAAAAGTGACAATGATATTGATGTTTTTATCAAGATATAAAGACGTTAAGATTTTCTGAAGTTCTTCTTCTGAATTTAAATTTAGTTGAGAAATACCAAAAACTATCATCAACTCATGTTCGTTTACAATAAGACAATAGCATTTTTCTAAAAGTTCTACAGGAATTGTATAGGCTGGAGCTGGATTTAAAATAACCTTCATTCCTTTATCAAAAGCACTTCTGATGAATTCATGATTTATGTCTTCATTGATTTCATTTTGAAGCAATAAAAAATCACCAACACCATAATTTTCAAGAATATTGGTGTCGTCTTTTGTAAAATGATTGTTGGCGCCTTTAATGATTGTAATACAATTTTCTCCAGTATCATCAATAGTTATAAAAGCAGTGCCAGTATTTGTGTTTTGAAGCGTGTCAATACGTGTGTTTAATTTCATAGTAGACATGAAAAATTTCATGTTTTCACCAAAAACATCCTCTCCAACTTTTCCTGCAAAAGTGACATTCGCTTCCAATTTATGTGCTGCTACTGCTTGGTTTAGTCCTTTTCCACCTGGAAAATAAAATAGTTCCTTTCCAAGGACGGTTTCTCCAGCTTTAGGTATTTTAGAAGTTGTTACAACAATATCTTGATTTACAGATCCTATGATTAGTAGTTTAGCTTTCATGGTGTTTTTTTATCAATATTCTGAAAACAGGATACATTTTCACAAACTTTAGAGTTTTTGTTTAAAGTTATTTAATGCTACTTTCTTATCAAAAGTTAGCTTATGCTTTTAAAATTAGGCAGCCCTATAGTTATTATGTGTAGTTTATTATAGGATTTGACGATTTTTTAAACAGCATCAATTATATGGTAAGGGTTATCTTCTAGGTAAAAATACAACTGTTTTACTCTTATGGCTTCATCAAAAGTAGGACTGCCTTTTAAGGTTTTCTCAATTTCATCTCCGTCCATCAACAAAATTTTCACTTCTTTTTTTAAAGATTTCACTCTATTTATCGCAGAATCAGTGAATCCGTTCATGGAAATGAATAAACCTGTTACGCCAATAGTATTCAATTTAAAATAGAAATCATTAATATCTGTATGGTCACTTTTACTTTTTGTCCACTTTATTTCCACTCTATAAAATTCTTTTTGAAAATAAAAGGCTCCATCTATCTGCATAGAACTTGAAGCGGTTATTCTATGTGATCCAATAGAGTTTCCAAGTGAGATTTTAAAATATGATTTGATGAGTTTCTCAAATTCGTACCCTCTTTTTTGTGGATCTTTCATCTCTTTCAAAAAAAGAAAGTATTTATATAAATCAGCTATTTTTGAAAAGTTGAACTTTTTTTTGAGCGGTTGTATTGTTTCAACTTCAAAAGATTCAGATTGTATGGCATGAATTTCTTCTCTAACTTCTCTCCACCACTGAAATCTGAAATTTGACAAAGCCGCCGCTTTAGATATGTAGTATTCTGCTTCTTCTATAACAGCTTCATTTAATGGAGTTTTTAACAATGCTCTAGCAAGGTTCGTTAAGACTATTGGGTTCGATTTGTTAAAGCTAAGAGCTACATTATACATTTTTATCCCCAAGTCTATATCATCTAAAAAATTAATTGCAAAAGATCCTAGCTTATTCCAGATATTAGAATCATCAATGCCCAATACAAAACCTTGTGCAAATAAATCTTCGGAGTGTTTAATTAGATCTAGGGTTTCTATAATATTGTTCCAATCAAATGTTGATGTATTGGAATGGTTTAGTGTTTTAAGTACATACTTGCCAACACTAATTTCTCCTTTTGCAGCTTTAATATAGGCTAAATTTGAGATTATTCTAGCATCGCTATATCCTGCATTGATCGCTTCATTTAAAATTGAATCAGCTTTATCCAAATACTCATCTAGCATTTCTTTTGGATATTTTGAGAAGTACATATTTGTTACTACCTCAGCGAGTAGAAAAGAGTTTTTTAAAAACCTTCTTCGATTTTTTTCAATTTTTTCATACGTTTTAAAAGCCTCAATAAAAGGAGCTGTTTGGTAGGTTTCTTTGTATAAAATGCATAATGCAATTGTATTATGAACTGTAATTTCAATGTGCTGACTATGTTTTAAGGATTCTTCCGCGAGACCAATTCTTTCATTATAGATAAATATTTTTTTCGCAAAATTTGAAAACTGTCTGTAGCAATTCCCAAGTTCGTTGTAAGCGTACCAAGTTTCATCTGATATTGAAATAGATTTTTCTACACATCTTAATGCTTGTTCTATAGCAATTTTTTTGGAGTCATTGGTAACTTGAAAATAAGCAAAATGCCTTAGTATAGCAGCTTTTTTAATTAATAATTCTGCACTTTGTAAAACACCTTTATCTTTAATAATGGAATCTATTTTCCCTTTCAACATTGTTAGCGTCTTTCTAATAAGCTGATTGTCCTTATCTATAAAAGGCTCTTGTATATAAGAGATGATACTATCACAACAGATCATAATAGTATTTTCACTTTTTGGAGATGAATTTGAGAAATCACGAAGCTTTTTTAAAAGAAGATTCCATGTAAGTGTTCTTTCTTTAGCATTGTATTCAACCTTGGCTAATTCTGATAAACTTTCTAAATATAAAGATTGACTTATTTTTGAAGTTTTTAGAATGCCTTCCGACTTTGTAAAAGAATTCCTAAAATAACTTTTTGCCCTTATAGAATCATTTTCGTTTCGTCCATTAATCAAGTTGTTAATTATATCAAGTTCAATATCAGAAAGTTCAGATACAGCTAAATAATTTTGCATAAATTTCTTTATCTTTTTGTAGTTGTAATATAATTCTTTTTTTTAACATGTGTTTTAGAAACGATGATTGCTAATTATCCAGAAATACGAAATCTATCTAAAGAGTTTTAGGTCTAAAATACTTAAATTACAAGCGTAAAAAATCTTTATGAATTACGGTTTTGAAGGTTTTTTAATTTTTTGCTAATTTTTTATATTTTTATAAATAATTGAAAATGAGATTATTAGTTAAATAAAGCAATTGAAGCGTACTATAATTACGGTAAAACCGTAACACAAGTAATGTTTTATCTTAGTTGTGCCACGAGATATAGTTTATTTTTGTTGAAAACATATTGAGGTTTAGGGGAATCTCATTATAATAGTATTATTCTATTAGATAAAAGGGAGATCATGACTTGTGATTCTCCCTTTTTTTTAGTGTTGCTGAGGAAACTTAGAGAAATATAAAAGTTAGTTATATATTAAATTGAGAAATTAGGGGGTCTCCGTTTAGTAGTTAAAATAACTTCCATGAACCTAAAAAGAGATTTCCCAAACTTTCTTATGCTGCCGTAGTCTTTTCACATTTTTTATAGGGTATTTTCTTGAGGGTAAATTTTTACGTTAAAATTTATCTTTTTTATTTAGAATAAATAAAAATAATATATATTTGTGCCTGAATGTGTAAATAAAATTTTATGTCTTTTTTAATTGCTTTAGAGGAAGTTCCTAGAACATCGAAGAAACAGAAAATTAAGATTGCGAAGAACGTTAAAAGTAAATGTTGCAAGAAGTATAAAAAAGGAAAGGGCAAACGTTGTAAACGTTGCCCATGTTTTGATTTATTACAAAAAGCTTCTTAAAAGCTTTTGTATGCTATTTAAAAGCGTTCAATCCAGTGATGTCTAATCCTGTGATTAATAAATGAATATCGTGCGTTCCTTCGTACGTAACTACACTTTCCAAGTTCATCATGTGACGCATAATTGAGTATTCTCCACTAATTCCCATACCACCTAACATTTGTCGTGCTTCCCGTGCAATTTTTAAAGCCATCTCTACATTGTTACGCTTTGCCATCGAAATTTGAGCAGAAGTAGCCGTGCCATTTTCACGCATGACACCCAATCGCCAAGCTAACAATTGTGCTTTGGTAATTTCCGTAATCATTTCTGCTAATTTCTTTTGCTGCAATTGAAATTGTCCAATCGGTTTTCCAAACTGAATACGTTCTTTACTGTAACGTAAAGCAGTATCGTAGCAATCCATTGCAGCTCCAATAGCGCCCCAAGCAATTCCAAAACGCGCAGAATCTAAGCAACCTAATGGCGCTCCCAATCCTGATTTATTGGGTAATAAGTTTTCTTTCGGAACTTTTACATTGTCAAAAATCAATTCGCCCGTAGCAGAAGCACGTAATGACCATTTGTTATGCGTTTCTGGTGTAGAAAATCCTTCCATACCACGCTCCACGATCAATCCGTGAATACGTCCTTCTTCATTTTTTGCCCAAACCACTGCGATTTGACAAAAAGGAGAATTTGAAATCCACATTTTGGCACCATTCAACAAATAATGATCGCCCATATCTTTAAAATTCGTAGTCATGCCTCCAGGATTACTTCCATGATCTGGCTCTGTCAAACCAAAAGATCCCATCCATTCACCAGAAGCTAACTTTGGTAAATATTTTTGACGTTGCGCTTCATTTCCATATTTCCAAATCGGATACATTACCAACGAAGATTGTACAGAAGCTGTAGAACGTACTCCAGAATCTCCACGCTCAATCTCTTGCATGATTAATCCGTAACTAATTTGGTCCAAACCTGCACCACCATATTCCGCTGGAATATACGGTCCAAATGCACCAATATTAGCCAATCCATCAATGATTTGTTCTGGAAATTCAGCACGCTGCGCATAGTCTTCTATAATTGGAGATACGTCTCTTTTTACCCATTCGCGGGCAGCATCTCTCACTAATTTATGTTCTTCGGATAATAGCTCATCTAAGTTGTAGTAATCAGGAGCTTGGAATAAATCTGGTTTCATCAATCGTCTGTTTATAGCATTTTTTTAATACTCAAATTTACGGAATGTTTGTAAATCGCGATCACAAAAGTAATTAATGAAATGTCACAAAACAAAGACAAATTGTTATAATTTTAAATAAAAGTTTTTCGTTAGTGAAATATATGCGTCTGTAAATTGATGTCTTGCCGTTTCAATAATCAATTCATCTACTTGATTCACGTTCTTTTCAAAAGAAAACGAAATCAAACTGCGTTTAAAATCTGCTGAAGGATTTCCTCTTACATGGCACGTTTTATATGGAAATAAGTGGTGGGCTTCCGCCAGACGGATAAAATGCGCGTATTCTTTATGTGGAATAATTGTATGAAACGTTCCTTTCGGTTCCAACAAATGTGCAACACCAGCCAGTAATTCCTCAAAAGGTAAGGCATCGGTAAAACGTGCGGTATCGCGTTGAAGACTCTCAGTTTTAAAATTCTCTCGATAAAATGGCGGATTTGACACAATGAGATCATACTTGTCTTCAATCTCAGCCACAAATTCGTCCAAACCTGCATGATAACAAAATAAACGATCGCTCCACGGAGAATTTTCAAAATTATCCACCGCTTGTTCGTAGGCGTCGTCATCAATCTCAATAGCATCAATCAATTCCGCAGCACAACGTTGCGCCAGTTGCAAGGCAATCAATCCTGTGCCAGCGCCAATATCTAAAATCGAAAATGGATTGCTTTCCACAGAAGTCCAAGCGCCTAACAACACGCCATCTGTGCCCACTTTCATAGCAGTTTTATCTTGCTGAATTGTAAATTCTTTAAATCGAAACGGTTTGCTCATAATTTATTCCAAATACAAATCAATCAATCCTTCCGGAGCTTCAATATGAATGCTTTTTCCGTTACGATCTACTTTCTTAATAATATCATCATTGATCGGAATCAAAATTTCAATACCTTCGCGTTCAATCTCAAATAACGGTTGTGCCGTCGTATCATTCACGCTTACAATTTTTCCAACGGTTCCAAAAGAAGCATCTTCTACCGTAAAACCAATAATTTCGTGGTAGTAAAACTTGTTGCCTTCTAGTTTTGGTAAAAATTCTAGTGGCAAATACAATTCACACTTCAACAACTGATCGGCATCTTCCTCCGTATCTATATCTTCAAACTTCAATCGCAATAAATCAGATTTGTGCAACGATGATTTCTCAATAAAAAACGGCAAAAAATTACGTCCAAGCTGCACAAAAACAGCATCCAAATCATCATACAAATCGGGTTGGTCTGTATCGAGCTTTGCCAGTAATTCACCTTTAAAACTATACTTCTTAACAATTTTTCCTAAATAAAAACAATCTTCAACTTTCATATCAATAGCATAAAAAAAGCCTAGCAAATTTAGTATTTACTAGGCTAAAAATTATATGTAATATCTATAATTTATTCTTCTTCACCTGCAGGTGTTTCTCCAGCATCCTCAGCTGCATCTTCTACAACAGGAGCATTTGCGGCAATACGAGCTTCGTTTTTAGCTTTTTCCGCTTCAAAAGCTTTTGCTTTCGCATCTGCTTCTGCTTGCGCCAAAGTATCAACTTTACCTTGTACTTTACCTTCTTTAGCTTCTATCCAAGCAGTAAATTTCTCTTCTACTTGTTCTTCCGTTAAAGCACCTTTTTGAACTCCACCAAGCAAGTGATTCTTGTACATTGCTCCTTTATAAGAAAGGATAGCACGAGCTGTATTAGTTGGTTGCGCTCCATTTTGTAACCATTGTACCGCACCGTCAAGGTTTAGTTCAATAGTTGCAGGGTTTGTGTTTGGATTGTAAATACCTAATTTCTCTAAATATCTACCATCTCTTTTTGCACGCGAATCTGCGGCAACAATCCAGTAAAAAGGTTTCCCTTTTTTACCATGTCTCTGTAATCTAATTTTAACAGGCATAAAAAAATTAATTTGTGAGGTTCACGACCTCGATTATTAATAAGGCTGCAAAAATACTATTATTTCTGAAACACAACTACTTAAATCCACTTTTTTTGGTATTTCCGCACGAAAAAATGCGGTCGTGTATTCGATAGACGCTTTTTTAGCCGCAAAAATAGTTAATAACTTCATGGTTTCTATTTTAGAAATGCTAATTTATACCTATTAATTTAGTTTATACTGAGCGCAGTCGAACGTACTCAACCACTAATACGGTGTTCATAACTTCATCCAGAAAACAGGAAAAAAAATTGTAATTTTAGCACTGCAAATTCTTCCATACACCAAACTATATGTACTTAATATTTGATACCGAAACCACAGGGTTGCCAAAACGTTGGGACGCGCCAATTTCTGATACAGACAACTGGCCAAGATGTATCCAAATCGCTTGGCAATTGCATGACGAATTGGGAAACCTCATCGAACATCAAGACTACTTAGTCAAGCCCGAAGGTTTTAACATTCCGTACGATGCTGAGAAAATTCACGGAATTTCTACCGAATTGGCAGCCGAACAAGGATTTTCATTGCAAGAAGTCTTGGCAAAATTCAACATTGCACTGTCCAAAGCAAAATTTATTGTAGGACAAAATGTAGGTTTTGATGTCAACATTATGGGTGCAGAATTCTATCGCGAAAACGTTGCAAACAATCTGCAAGAGTTACCTGTATTAGATACCTGTACGGAAGATACAGCGAGTTTATGTCAATTGCCAGGAGGACGATTTGGTAAATTCAAACTACCCACACTAACCGAATTACACAATTATTTGTTCGGAGTTGGTTTTGGAGAAGCACACAACGCAACCGCCGATGTGGAAGCAACCACGCGTTGTTTCTTAGAACTCATCCGAAGAAAACAATATACGATTGAGCAATTAGATGTTTCACCAGATTATTTTGAACGCTTTTCGGAAAACAATCCGCAGCCAATTGAAATGATCGGATTGAAGCACATCAATCTCAAAAAGGCTTCTGAAAAAATACGAAAGCGACTCGAAAAAGAGCAAGGCGGAAGCGGAATTTCACAACAAGAAATAAACGAAAACCTTGAAGCCTTAAAAAATGCACCGTTTTCACACTTGCACAATCATTCGCAATTCTCAGTATTACAATCCACATCTAGTATTAGCGATTTAGTAAAAGCCGCTGGAAAATACAACATGCAAGGTGTCGCCATGACCGATCATGCCAACATGATGGGCGCGTTTCACTTTGTAAAGGAAGTGAGTAATTACAACAAAGGCATCAAAGCAAAAATTGCGGAAGCAGCCGAAAAAGGAGAAACCACCGATGCGCAACTTCTAAAACCAATTGTAGGTTGTGAATTCTTTGTGTGTGAAGATCATTTAGATAAAACCCGAAAAGACAACGGATATCAAATTGTACTCATCGCCAAAAACAAAAACGGCTATCACAATTTGGCAAAAATGTCTTCCATCGGATACACAAAAGGATTTTACTACGTACCGCGAATTGACAAAAAAGTCATTGAACAGTACAAAGAAGATATTATTGTATTGACGGGAAATTTGTATGGTGAAGTGCCAAACAAAGTATTAAACATAGGAGAAACACAAGCGGAAGAAGCATTGCTTTGGTGGAAAGAAACCTTTCAAGACGACTTGTATGTCGAAATCATGCGTCACAATCAAGAAGATGAAAATCGTGTGAATGAAGTATTGGTCAAATTGGCTAAAAAGCATGAAATCAAACTGGTGGCTACCAATAATACGTATTACATTGCTCAAGAAGATGCCACTGCGCATGATGTTTTACTATGTGTGAAAGATGGCGAAAAACAAGCCACACCCATAGGTCGCGGACGTGGTTATCGCTATGGATTGCCAAATCAAGAATACTATTTCAAGTCGCCAGACGAGATGAAAACCTTGTTTAAAGATTTGCCAGAAACCATACTTTCCATACAAGAAGTTGTCGACAAGGTAGAACCATTTGAGTTAGCTCGTGATGTATTATTACCTGCATTCGACATTCCAGAAGAATTCCAGTTTGAAGAAGACAAACACGACGGTGGAAAACGCGGAGAAAACAAATACTTACGACACTTAACGTACGAAGGTGCGAAAAAAAGATATGGCGAAATTACACCAGAAATTGAAGAACGACTCGATTTTGAACTTGCAACCATTGAAAATACAGGATATCCAGGGTATTTCTTAATTGTAGAAGATTTTATCCGCGAAGCGCGAAACATGGACGTTTCGGTTGGTCCAGGTCGTGGATCGGCAGCAGGTTCGGTAGTTGCCTACTGTTTGTGGATTACAAATATTGATCCGATGTTGTACGATCTGCTTTTTGAGCGTTTCTTAAATCCGGATCGTGTGTCCATGCCCGATATTGATATTGACTTTGATGATGAAGGTCGCGGTCGCGTAATGCAATACGTAATTGATAAATATGGAGAAAATCAAGTAGCACAAATCATTACGTACGGAACCATGGCAGCAAAATCGTCCATTCGTGATACCGCACGTGTGTTAGATTTGCCACTGAACGAAGCAGACCGAATCGCCAAATTGATTCCAAATACGAAACTGGCAAAGATTTTTGGAAAATCGGAAGCAGAACTCAAACAAAAATTTAGAGCTGAAGAAGTTCTACTCATCAATGAATTGGTGAATATTTCGGAAGAAGATGATTTGGCTGCGGAAACTGTGAACATGGCACGCGTGTTAGAAGGTTCAGTCCGTAATACGGGAATTCACGCGTGTGGCGTCATCATTACACCCGATGATATTACGAAGTTCGTTCCGGTCGCGTTGGCGAAAGATTCAGACATGTACTGTACACAATTTGATAACTCGGTGGTGGAAGATGCAGGTCTGCTAAAAATGGACTTTTTAGGACTGAAAACGCTGACGCTGATCAAAGATACGGTCAAGCTTGTTAAGTACAAACACGATGTTGAGATTGACATTGAGAACATTCCGCTTGACGACGAAAAAACATACGAGTTATTCCAACGAGGAGAAACGGTAGGCGTGTTTCAGTACGAATCGCCCGGAATGCAAAAGCACATGAAATCGCTCAAACCGACAACGTTTGCCGATCTCATTGCAATGAATGCCTTGTATCGTCCGGGACCGATGGAATACATTCCGAGTTTTATTCGCAGAAAACACGGAGAAGAAGATATTGAGTACGATTTAGATGCGTGTCAAGAATACTTAGAAGAAACCTACGGAATTACAGTCTATCAAGAGCAAGTGATGTTGCTGTCGCAGAAATTGGCCGATTTTACCAAAGGTGAAGCCGATGTCTTGCGTAAAGCGATGGGGAAAAAGCAAAAAGCCGTACTGGATAAAATGAAGCCTAAGTTTATCTCGCAAGCTTCTGAAAAAGGACATGCCGAAGACAAACTAGAGAAAATTTGGAAAGATTGGGAAGCATTTGCAGCGTATGCCTTCAACAAATCGCATTCTACTTGTTACGCTTGGATTGCCTATCAAACGGCGTATTTAAAAGCACATTATCCTGCGGAATACATGGCGGCGGTACTTTCCAACAACATGAATGATATTAAAACGATTACCTTCTTTATGGAAGAATGTAAACGTATGAAATTGGAAGTTTTAGGTCCTGATGTGAATGAATCGTTCTATAAATTTACGGTAAACGACCAAGGTGCGGTGCGTTTTGGAATGGGCGCAATCAAAGGTGTGGGACATGGTGCTGTAAAAACCATCGTGAAAGAACGTTCGGAAGGAAAATACAAATCGGTATTTGATCTGGCAAAACGAATAGATTTGCGCGCAGCCAATAAAAAAGCTTTTGAAAACTTAGCCTTAGCGGGCGGATTTGACTCGTTTGGCGATACACACAGAGCGCAATATTTCCATACAGAAAATGATGCGGTTACTTTTTTAGAAAAAGCCGTGAAATACGGTGCAAAATATCAAGAAAATAAAAACTCTGCACAAGTAAGTTTGTTTGGTGAAGCCAGCGAAGTGCAAATTGCTGAGCCACAAGTGCCGCCATGTGAAGAATGGGGAACGATGGAGAAACTAGCGCGTGAAAAAGAAGTGGTAGGAATTTATATTTCGGGACATCCGTTGGACGATTTTAAAGCGGAAATGGACTATTTCTGTAATGGCGATTTAACCTGTTTTTCTAAAATGGAAGAATTTGTGAATCGTGAAATTTCTTTTGGTGGCGTTGTGACAGAAGTGCAACACCGAGTTTCCAAAAACGGAAAAGGTTGGGCATTATTTACGGTGGAAGATTATACAAATTCGCATGAATTTAGAATCTTTGGAGAAGAATATTTAAAGTTTCGTCATTTCTTTGTGCCGAATTCATTCGTCTATATCAAAGCGTTCATTCGAGAAGGTTGGATCAATCGTGATACAGGAAAACGTGGCGATCCAAGATTGCAATTCAATTCGATGCAATTGTTGCAAGATGTGATGGAAACTGCGGCAAGAAAGCTTACGATTCAACTAGATGTAAATAAACTAAAAGAAAACACACTCGATTTTATCAACGAAATTTTAGACACACACAAAGGCGATAAATCATTACATTTTACCTTATACGAGCGTAATGAAAAAATAAAATTACAAGCACCCAGCAAAAAGAAAAAAGTAAATATTACGCAGGAATTATTGGATGCGTTGGCAGAAGAAGATATTTTGTATAAAATTAACTGATGACGTTTATTTGCTAAATGCTAAATGTTGAATTATCTGTAAAACGATTGAATTCGCGCAAATTTTTATTAATATTGAGAGTATTCAAAGAAGATTTCGATGCAATTTTTCTTCGTTTCACTCCGAAAAAACACTCGATCAAACGTTTGGTAAATTAACTGTAAAGAGTTATGAAAAAAGAAAACCTGCTCGTTTTTGATATTGACGGAACGTTGCTCGACAGCGAAAATGTGCATCAAACAGGTTTTGTAAATGCATTGCGTACGATTGGCGTAGAATTCGTGAATACCGATTGGGAAAGTTATACACATTTAACTGATAGTTTCATCGCGAAAGAAAATTATGAAAGAGACGTGAATCGTGGGTTTTCAAAACAACTATTGCAACAGTTTGAAGCTGAATTTTTAAAGGAAATCAAAGAGTGTCGTATTACGCAAATTGCAGGTGCAAATACTTTTTTACAAGAAATTATTACTCAAACGAATTACGCCGTTTGTTTTGCCACAGGTTCTATGTTGTTGCCAGCAGAATTTAAACTGAATCGTGCTGGAATTGTGTACGATCGCCCTTTACTAGAAGCTTCCAATCGTTTTTTTACACGCGAGGAAATTGTCAATTCCGCCATCGCGAAAGCAAAAAATTATTTCAACACAACCAATTTTCAACGCATTATTTCGTTAGGCGATGGAATTTGGGATGTGAAAACCGCCAACAATTTGGGCATCGAATTTATTGGAATTGGTGCGGAAAATCAAGAAAAGTTAGAAGCACACGGCGCAACAAATCATTTTGTTAATTTTTTAGTGTTTGACAGGAATTTATTGTAATTCGCTCAATAAAATACTAATTTAGAACAAATTAAACGTTCACTCACTCAAAAGTGCGGTTTACTCAATCGTACTTTGAAGTAAGCAAAACTGTAGATACTTTTATAAATATAAAGAAACTTAGAGAATGCGTTTGTTCATAATTTAACGTGAGTTCGATATAAATATTATGCTATGTACTTTATTGTTAATACATTACACTTAATGTCAAATCGAGCGCAGTCGAGATTCCTTTGAAAATATCAATTCTTAGCTGTTCTCGACTGCGCTCGAACTGACAAGTGTTTATTTTTCAGTAAATTACAAGTAAAATAAAGGTTTTTTAAGTCGAACTCACGTTAATTTAATAACTGCGCATTTGATCAAGAAGAAATTAATCTAAAAAAAGAAACAGATGAAAAAACAAGTAACATTTACACAAAAAATATGGTATGTTACCATTTTAGTATTGGCTGTATTCGCGTTCAATCCGATGTATGGACAGTCTGGAAATTCCACTTCTCAAAAGGGAAGAATCATTAAAGGAACCGTAAGTAGTCCGCAAGGACCGTTGGAAGGCGCTAACGTGATTTTAAAAGGAGAAAATCAAGGTGCAGTGACGAATAAAAAAGGAGAGTTCACCTTTCCTGTGGCGCTTGAAACAGGCGATGTGTTGGTGATTACCTATTTAGGATACGAATCTATCGAATATAAAATAAAGGCAGACACCACATTTGTAAAAGCAGTTTTATCCGATGAGGTGATTGAGTTTATGGGCGCTGTCAACACGAATAAGCGTTACAAATCGAAACGAAAAAATTAAATGTAGTTCATAAATACTTTTGTTGAATGCGTGTATTTATAACACATATATTTTTATTCGTCTTTGTATTTCAAGCAACGGCTCAAATTTCGGATTTTGATCAAATTTCCTTTGAGAAAGCCGATGAAATTGCCTTGAAATACAAAGACGAAACATTACATAATTTACCAGATTTAGTCTATAAATTAACTTCAGAATTAGACACAGATGCAGAACGTTTCAGAGCTATTTTTAAATGGGTTTGCAGCAGTGTTTCCAACAATTACAAATTATACAAACGCAACAAACGTCAGCGTTATCGCTACAAAGATGATCCTGCAGAATTGAATGCGTGGAATTCAAAATTTCAGAAAATTGTCTTTAAAAAGTTATTAAAAAACCGTTCTACAATTTGCACAGGGTACGCGTATTTAGTGAAAGAATTGGCAAATTTAGCCGATATTGAATGTGAAATGGTGCACGGATACGGCAGAACAAGTACGATCAATTTGAAAACGCTCGATTCACCCAATCATAGTTGGAATGCTGTAAAACTCAATGGGAAATGGTATTTATGTGATCCTACGTGGGCAAGTGGCATTCCGAATCCGGAAACCTATCAATTTCAATTTGATTTTAATGGTGGATTCTTCTTGTCAGACCCGAAGATTTTTGCGGTAAATCATCATCCTATTGATAAAAAATGGTTTTTAATGGAAGGTAAAACGCCCTCGCTTCAAGACTTTATGGATGCGCCTATCATTTACAACAAAGCGTATACCTATTTTAGCGATCATAGTTATCCGCAAACATTATACAATGCTGTTGAACGAAATAAAAACATCAACTTCAAACTACAGCTTCAAAAAGAGATAGAAAAAGAAGATGTCAATTTGGTCATTGAAAGTAGTTTTAGAGAACGAAAAATTTATCCTAAGCAAGTTTCTATCCAAGACAAATCGCTGAGTATTGATTATAAATTTGAATTTACGGGTTTTTACGATGTACACTTATATATTAAAGATGATTTAATTTCAACGTATACTATTGAGGTGACTCGATAAGTAGTTAAGTGACTATCGTATTGATATTTAGATAGAAATAAGAAAAATCAATTCAAACATAGTCAAAACAAATACTGGTGGTGTAAGTTTTGGAAAAATATTTGACTAATATTGCATAATGATCAAAAAAATAAAGTAAAATCATAAAAATATATAGTTATGGCATTAGAAATTACAGATGCAAATTTTGAAGAAGTAGTATTAGGTAGCGACAAACCAGTATTGGTTGATTTTTGGGCAGCTTGGTGCGGACCATGTAGAATGTTAGGACCCGTAGTAGAGCAAATTTCTGAGGAATATCAGGGGAAAGCAGTTGTTGGAAAATTAGATGTTGATGCAAATCAGAAGTTTGCAGCTCAGTTTGGAGTTCGTAACATTCCAACGGTATTAGTTTTTCAAAACGGAGAATTGGTAGGACGTCAAGTAGGTGTTGCTCCAAAAACTGCATATACAGAAGTTATTGATAAGTTATTAGCTTAAAATACACGCTGAAATAGCATATAAAAGGTTTGATTACGTGTCAAACCTTTTTTTGTTTTCTTATTTTTTAAAAGCTTTGCGCGAACTTTTACGCAGTTTCTCAAAAACGAATAATAAGTTGTACATTTATATCATCAATTAAAGAAACATAACTTGTGAATTTACAACAAGAACTCAATAAAACTGCTGGATTTAAGAATTTAGAATTGCTCGCACAACAAGTCGTAGAAGGATTTATTTCGGGAATGCATAAAAGTCCATTTCACGGTTTTTCGGCGGAATTTGCAGAGCATAAAATTTACAATTCAGGCGAAAGTACCAAACATATTGATTGGAAACTTTTCGCGAAAACCGACAAATTATACACTAAGAAATACGAGGAAGAAACCAATTTGCGCTGTCATATTATTATTGATAATTCTTCTTCCATGCATTATCCAGAAGTTGCGGATTTATCTTTAGAAAGCTTGAATAAAATTGGGTTTTCCGTACTGGCAACTGCTTCTTTGATGAATATTTTGAAAAAGCAGCGCGATGCTATCGGATTGAGTATTTATTCAGACAATTATGACTTTTATGCGCCAGAAAAGGGAAGCGAACGTCACCATCAATTGTTATTGAATGCGCTTGATACTGCTGTCACTACAAAGCGAATTAATAAAAAAACAGATACCTACACCTATTTGCATCAGATTGCGGAGAAAATACACCGCAGAAGCCTTATTTTTCTCTTCACGGACATGTTTCAAGATGGAGTAGCAGATGAAAAGCTCTTTGAAGCGTTGCAACATTTAAAATACAACAAACACGAAGTCATTTTATTTCATGTATTTGATGCCGAAAAAGAATTGAATTTCGATTTCGACAACAAACCCAAGCGTTTCATAGACGTAGAATCGGGTGCCCATATTGACATTTATGCGGATACGGTTCAAGAAAACTATCAAAAAGCAGTATCAGACTATTTTTTACAATTAAAAATGAAATGTGCGCAGTATAAGATTAAGTATATAGCTGCGGATATAAATGAAAACTTTGAAAAAATATTGCTAACGTATTTAGTTGAAAGACAAAAATTTGCATAATAATGCTAAAAAAACTTTAATTTTTTTCTAAAATATATTTGCATACAAAGAATTGTGGTGTATATTTGCAACCGCAATAAAGCAACGGTTTGGTAGTTCAGCTGGTTAGAATACATGCCTGTCACGCATGGGGTCGCGGGTTCGAATCCCGTCCAGACCGCTAAAATTGCAAAAAGCTTCTCTCTAGTGGAGAAGCTTTTTTTGGCAAAATGATTTAGTTGTGTTGTTTAAGGTAAATCCTTGATTTACCTTGGTTTAGTAGTTAAACCAATGAAAAGCTTTCCTTTTTTCTTCATGAAAATAGGGATGCTTTTTTATTTTAGCGAAACTCGGTTTTCAAAAGTCCGAAGGACGCATTGAAAACCGTAAGTTGAGCTAATCCCAACGCAGGTTGGGATCTTTTACAAAGAACTTCTACTTCCCAACAGGAAACACATTATTTTTTTGAATCTCTAAACAAAGAAGCTCAAAGGACGCACGCAAAGTTGTAAGTTGAGCTAATCCCAACGCAGGTTGGGATCTTTTACAAAGAACCTCTGCTTTCTAATAAGAAACACACTGTTTCTTTTGAATTCCCAAACAAAGAAGTCCGAAGGATGCATTGAAAACCGTAAGTTGAGCTATTGGCTGTCTTAAAAGTTCTAAAAGTCGTCATTCTGGACTTGATCCAGAATCTCATTGAAGTGATTTTCAACTGTTATGAGAAACCGATTTTTCTACAATCTTTATAAATTCTATATAATTTAATCAAGCTTTCGGATTTGACCTAAGAATTACACAATAATCATTTTAAACAGCAAAAACCTCTCTATTGTGCCAATCTAATGATTCTGCCGAAGGATGCCATGTAGTTTTCTGTGGGAGTATAATTTTTTTTCCATTAAACTGTGATAAAGAAAATACAGAATCATTCTCTCTTATAGTTGGTGAAACTCGAACTGTATAGTCTTGATGTATCGTGATTAGACCTCTGTCAAGGGCTCTGTGTAGATTTGGTGATAATGACAAACCATTTGTTATAGTATCATCATTTGAAATACTAAAGGGAACAATATGGCATGCGTCCACCATTTGTGCGTTTTGTTTGGATGCTATTTTCATTCCTGAAATACAGCAACTGTAATTATATATTTTAGGAATTGTTCTTTTGAATAAACCGCCTCTAATGAATAATTCTTCTACATAATCATCGCCGTTCAATGTAGCTTTTAACTTTTTTAGGTTACTTTGGTATTCAATTTTATTTTCATTCAAAATTTGGTGTTCAATCTTAACTTCTTCACTGTTCAGCTGGTTAGAAGCATAATTTACTTTAGAATCAGGGAAGTATTCATCAAGTAATGCTGCTTCAAATAGTATTCTACTTGGAGGATTTAAAAGAAATAAAAATAAGTTTTCGTCAATTTCAGCAAAGTCAATAGCATCATTAAGACTCTTGAAACTCTTAATACTTTTTGATGTATTTACGATCAGTTCCATATCAGATTTGGTATGTAATGACCAAAATGATTCGCTTCTTAGATGAAAAAATGGCAAAGCAAAATTAGCTATATGTTGACTGTAGACTAATTTATCCCAATTATGTTTGAAAGAAAGTAAAAGTTCTGGCGTAATGAAGATTCTATTTGAATGAATTTCTCCTTTACTGATAAGTTCTAATATTGATAGTAATAATATAGGTTTGTGAGGTGCCCTACCAAGGTTTTTATTAAAACCTCTATTTAAAGTTTTAAATTTATGTAAATATATAGAGAGCTGTTCTGTCATTTAGTTTTTATTGCCTACTCTATAAAGCTACTTATATTCTAATTCATAAAAAAATCAATAGTTAAAATTTGTAATGTTATAAGAAGTAGTGAATTTCTATTGAACTATAATTTGTTTTACATTTTTCAACTAAAAAATTAGTTCAAACTAAAAAATTAGTTATATTTGTATTGTTGAACTAAAAATTTAGTTGAAAATACCCATACAGTTTATGAAACAATTGACGAAAGCAGAAGAGGAAATCATGCAAATTCTGTGGAAACTAGAAAAAGCAAATGTAAAAGCCATTATTGAAAATTTTAAAGGCACAAAACCTGCCTACAATACGGTTTCCACGATTGTGCGAATTCTGGAAAGCAAAGGATTTGTAGGTTATGAAAAGGTAGGGAAAGGACATGTTTATTTTCCATTGTTGCCACAATCTGAATACAGCAATCAGTCAATTTCAAAATTGGTGAACGGTTATTTTCAAGGATCTTTTAAAAGTATGGTGTCGTTTTTTATGCAGAAAAATGATATCAGTATGGAAGAATTAGAAGAAATACGCAAAGAAATTGAAAAAAATAATCAGAAATCATGATTACATATTTTATAAAAGTTGTTGCATTCCAATTACTATTCTTGCTGAGTTATGATTTATTTCTCAAAAAAGAAACCTTCTTCAATTGGAACCGAGTTTACCTTATATTTTCATCATTGATTGCCTTTGTACTGCCATTTATCAAACTTGAAAGCTTTCAAAATGTAGTGCCACAAGAGTACATAATATTATTACCAGAAATTGTGCTCACTCCTGAAAAAGCAGTCGCCACAATTGAACCTACGTGGAACTGGTTTTTAATTGTGGGAATTGCAGTTAGCAGTCTATTATTTATCTATAAAATTGTACAATTGGCAACACTCCGTTTCAAAGGACGCTTTGTAAAACGGGAACAGTACACGGTGATTATCATACCAAAAAGTACCTTGGCATTTTCAATATTCAACTATGTGTTTGTCGGAGAAGAAATTGAAGAAGCGAAGTTAGAAGATATTCTCTCACACGAATTGGTACACATTCGCGAAAAACACTCACTAGACTTGCTATATTTTGAACTTTTGCGCATTCTGTGCTGGTTCAATCCATTAGTATACATCTATCAAAAACGAATTTCAGAAGTACATGAATACATCGCTGATGCAGCGGTCGTCCGAAACAAGGACAAATCCGATTATTATGAAAAATTGTTGGCGGAAGTCTTCCAAACACAACAATTTTCGTTTACCAATCAATTTTTTAAACATTCACTAATTAAAAAACGAATCATTATGTTAACAAAACAAAAATCCCGTCAAATTTTAAAACTAAAATACTTAGTATTAGTGCCAATGCTCATTCTGTCCTTAGTATACACTTCTTGTGAAGATACTACCGTGTCTGAAGTAGAAAATACCGAGGCCAATGTAGAAAAGATGAGTGCCAAAGTGGCCCAAGCGGTAGAAGATTTTAATGCCTATAGCGAAAGTGTAAAAGGTGTCGAAATGATGACAAAAGAACAATACACCAAACTAGGCGATTTATCAAAGCAACTTTTTGAATCGCGACGTGAATTGGCAATTGCAAAAGGTGAAGAACCTGAAGTGTTACATGCAAACGGATGGAATTATGATGACTATGTAGTGGCTCGCAAGAAAAGCATACAAGAAAATGTAACGTATGATGAGTTTGAAAAAGAAGCCGTTTCATCTAAAGACTTAGACAAAGTGCCTGTACATCCTAACTGCGAGGGTAAAGTATCGCAAAATGAGCTAAAAGAATGCTTAAACATTTCAATTCAAAAGCATATTATGCAAAATTTTGATGTAAAACGTGCTGAGAGTGTTGGTTTGGTTGGCAGACAACGAATCATTATAAAATTTATGATTGATAAAAATGGTGACGTCTCTAATGTGTTAGCTAGAGCGCCACATCCAGCTTTGAAAGATGAAGCAGAAAAGGTAATAAACACGCTTCCAAAATTTAAACCAGGCATGAAAGATGGAAAACCTAAGAGTGTGAAATTTGCAATCCCAATTGTGTTTCAAATAGAAGAATAATTACTTTATGTATGAATAAAATACTTATCACATGTATACTTTGCATGAGCATTTACAAAGTCGGAGCGCAATCTTCGACTTTGTTTGTGGCAGATAGTTTGTATCAACTCGGAAATTATTCGAAAGCCATCAAACTGTATCAATCGGTTGAAACGAGTAGTTACGCAAATGCACAAATCGCAAAAGCCTACAAAGCATTAGGAAACTCTAAAAAAGCGATTGAAAGCTATGAAAAAGTGCTCAAAATAGATTCACTCAATACACTGGTTTTGTATGATTATGGAAGATTATTATTTACGACAGGAAAATTAGAAAAATCACTCACAATCTTTGAAAAGCTACAATCAAAAGATACACTGAACCCAAATTTTCACTACCAAATTGGCTTGGCGAAAGAAGCCTTGCGGGAAGAAACGTTCCTGCAATCCTACCAAAAAGCGTTTCAGTTGGATGCACAACATCAAAAAAGCATCTACAAATTGATCAAAAACTACATGGAAACGCAACAGTTTGAAAAAGCAGCACGTTTTATAAAAACGGGTTTGGCAAATAACGAAGAAGACGTTAAAATTATGGGGTTTAAAGCGCAATTATTCTATGCAAAAAAGGAACACAGAAACGCATTGTTTTGGTTTGAAAAACTCATGAATCGAAAAAAAGCAACGCAATATGTGTATGAAAAAGCAGCATTTTCAGCCTATCGTTTGGGACGTATTTTAAAAGCGATTCAATATTATGAAGAAGCGCTAAAACGCGATAAAGGAAATTATTACTACCATTCGCAATTGGCAAAATTGTATTATCAAGATGGAATGATTGATAAAGCCGAACATCACGCATCACAAGCAATTGTGGGAAAAATGACCGATCCTTCAGGCGATTATTATATTTTGGGAATGGTGCATTTTGATCGAAAAGAATTTCAAAAAGCTATGAAACTCTTCAATATGGCATTGGAGGAAAATCCAGACTACGAATTGGCACAATTACGCTTAGCGCAAGTGGCAGACAATTATTATTCTGATGTAAAGGCAAAACTAAAAATGTATACGCGTTTCCTAGAAAAATTTCCAAAAGCTACAACCGAAATCAAAACCATTGTCAATACGCGAATTCGTGAGTTAAAAGAAGAAATTCACCTAAAATCAGAATAAACAAACCAAAAGTTGCGGCAAACTATTGAAAAGTTGTATTTTTCATGATATTTGTATTGATGAAACAACTTTGGACATATTGCGTATTTCTGTTCCTGTGCACGTCTTGTGATTTTTTCCAGAAACCTGTCGTTTCCCAAGAAACCATTGTCGCACAAGAAAAAGAAAGTATCAATTTGAATACAGTAGATGTGTTTCCTTCATTTTCAAACTGTGACAGATTGGAAAAAGAAGCGCAAAAAACATGTTTTTTTCAAACACTAACCGATCAAATTCACACACAACTTACCCAAAATAATTTTCGTGTTACCAAAACCATTCGCGATACTATAAAAGTTGAATTACACATTGATACCTTGGGAATCATCAACGTTTTTTCCATCAATAAAAACGCAAAAACGACCAAACATATTCCAACGTTAGACAGCTTACTGAAAGCTAGTACGCAAAACTTACCAAAAGCTTCTCCAGCATATAAAAGAGGTATTCCTGTACAAACAAAATTCATCTTGCCTATCATCTTAAATGTAGAAGAACAATAGTTTTGATTCAAAGATTCAAAGATTGAAAACTACATGAGTAAATTGTATCTTCTGTTAAAAAAGAATAAAAAAATGATCTTTTGGTAAGAAACCCATAAAAAAATTGTAAATTTACACAACACACTAGGTAAAATTACTAAAACATGGAAGCTTTAACCCTTACGAGCTATATCGACAACCGAAACGACTCGCCGCAAAACAAACTAAAAATTATTCACGCCACTAGAAACGGTGTTACACGTTCACAATTAAAAAAGTTCAGTTTGCGTGTAGCCTTGCCACTCACAAAAATATCAGAAATCGTTCCTGCGTCATACTCAACGTTATCCAAAAAGACGAGTTACGACAAAGAAGTCAGTGAGCGTTTGTTCGAAATTGCCGAAGTGTACTCAAAAGGTTTTGAAGTGTTTGGCGATGAAAAAAAATTTACCAGATGGCTCAACAAAAAAAGCAAAGTGTTAGGCGGGCAAACTCCTTTTTCCCTTTTAGATACCAGTTACGGCGTAAAACTAGTTATTGATGAAATACGACGTATTGATTACGGAATTTTTGCTTGATGATTGTATTTAGAATTGACAGAGCCAAACGAAAAAACAACTTACTTTCGGGAATTGGTGCAGAAAAAATCGGTGGCCGTTGGAATGAAATTGGAACGCGTGCCATATACACTTCACAACACATATCTTTATCGTATTTGGAAGTTGTCATGCATTTAGACATTACGGAAGATTTGCCAGACGATCGTATATTAGTACATGTTGAAATTCCAGCGGAAGTTTCAGTATATCAACTTCAAAAACTTCCTAAAGATTGGAATACCTTTCCATACAACAGTAAAACGCAAGAAATCTTTACCAAATTTGTCACAGAAAATAAATTTGCAGTACTCCAAGTGCCTTCTGCCATTGTAAAAGACGAATTCAATTATATTTTAAACCCACTACATATTGATTTTCATAAAATCCGCGTTGTAAAAGTTCAAAAATTTAGTTTTGACTCCCGTTTATACCATGAAAAGTAACATAATTATCTATTGTTAGGATATTCATTAATCCAATTGAACCCTCTGTTAATCAGCTTAAATTTCTTCAAATCATATTGTGTTGCTTTGATGAATAAAGTGTCTTTTTTACGTGTGCCGCTCAATGTAAGTATATTGTCTTTTAAGGTATATTTAAAATTGTAAATATCAGTAGAATCTCTATAGTTTTTTACACGCATTGTTTTAGCAACGGTATCTAGCTCCATCGACAGCCAAAGTGCATTATGATCCATTCTGTAAGCATTGAAAGTATTTTGGCGTTGAAACACAATTCGTCTCCATAACGTATCATTAGTCACCAACATTGGAATGGTATCTTTATTCTTTTGAAAATGTTCAATTTCATAAATTCCATACAGCGGCGGTTTAGGTGTATTCGGTCCGTATGCAGCATTGGCTTCCACAACTTGGCCTATAATTCCATAAAAGAAATGCCCAAGAATAATTAATTTCAATACAATACTTGCACCGTTATATTCAGGCTTTGTAAAATACTTTGGAAAGCTTCTTGGAGTCGTAGCAGCTTTTGTAAAAAATACTGCAAAAATGCGTTTCCAATCTTGTAAAAAGATGAAAAGTCCAAAAAACAGCAAATGAAAAGAGTAGGTTTTTACGGGAATATCATAACACATGTTCATCATGAATACATTTAGCATTACGCCAAACGCCACCAATCCGCCCAAGGTACGCGTACGTCTAAAAATCAATAACAGTCCCGCTGTAACTTCTGCTACGCCAGAAAATATGGTATATGCTTTGGATGCGCCCATAAACGTCCAAGCAATTCCCATAGGTGACGAATGTCCATAAGGTTGAATCAATCTTCCTAAATGAGGCGCAGGGAATTGAAGTGGAATTATTTTATAAAATCCATAACTAAGCATTGAAAACAGCACATAATACGCCATATAGATGACTAATATTCGCAATAGTTTTGTATAGTTTTTTCGTTTACGATCAATAAACGTCCAAATGATGGCTCCGATAACCGCCAAAAACACACATGAAAATAATTGGACATAATTATAGGTCATATCGCCACTTCCAGTAATAGGACTTTCACTTGGCAATTCAACACTAAAAAACAAATCTCCCATAAAGGGAACTAAATTTCCCCACAAGGTATCTGTTAAAAATTTAGTGACATTCTCTTCTAAATACGTAAAAGCATCTAATGGAAACGGAAACGCATATAATAATACGTGAAGAAAGAAAAAGCGAAATCCTATTTTTTGGAAAATATTCCAAGTGGGTGTGGTGTGCATGTGGTAATCTGTTGGTTATACATTTAAAGTTAGAAAAAAATAGAGTGCCACACGCTTTTTTAAGAAACATTAAGAAAACTTTCTTACTTTTTAAAGGTTCTATTCTTCCAAGTATAGGTTGAAAACAGCGATTTGCAAAAGATAAAAATAGTCATATACGGATAGATGCATGCGCTCATTAACATGTAAACGGGCTTTATTTTTTGCTGTGTAAATTGTAATGTTTGGAGTAAAAACACACTGTCAAGTACAATTTTAAACATAAATACAGCAAAAAGAAATCTCCATGAAATAGCGGTAAATACTAGAAAAGGAAGCAAACAACACAGTAAATTCATCAGTAAAACGATGATTCCAACAAATTTTCCAGTTCGCAAGTTGTAATTAGCACTTTTGGAAGCCCAACGTACACGTTGCGAAACAAATGCTTTCCAAGAAGCTACAGGAAACGTGTTGACTATTGCATTTTTTGATTTAAGATAGACTACTTTTTTAGGCCATTTTTGAATGAATTTTTCAAGAAGAAATACGTCGTCGCCACTGGCAATGTTGTCATTTCCTGAAAATCCTTGTACTTCTAAAAAAGCAGCTTTTTGATAGGCCAAATTTGCGCCATTGCACATAAAAGGAAATCCTGCGCCAAAACTTCCGATTGTGGTTCCTTGAAGACTTAAAAAATCAAGCAATTGAAAATAGCTGAAAAAAGATATCGTTGTTGTGTATGTGACTGGAGCTGCAATCATTTTTGGGTTTTCCGCTGCAATTTTTTGATGGAAAGCAGCAAGCCAAAATGTTGGTAACATACAATCTGCATCTGTGGTCACAATCCAATCGCTTTTAATTTTTGAAATTGCAGTAGAAATTGCATCTTTTTTTGGCGAATGGGAAACACGTTTATTTTGTAAAATTTGGAGCTTCCAAGTTGGGTTTTCACGGCAGAATTTTTCTATGATTTTAACAGAATCATCTTCGGATTCATCATTTACAAGCCAAAAAGAAACCTTGTCTTTTGGATAGTGCAATTCTTTGATAGATTGCAATAATTTGGGAAGCTTTTGCGCTTCATTTCGAAAAGGAATAATCACAGAAAATACAGTTTTTGTTTCTGTAACTTGTTTCTTTTGAATTGGCAATTTGGTAAAACCATAATTCAAACTCAGAATCAACAAAGCATAACTTACACCTACAAAAAGAAGCAAACCCAACATCATGAAACAACGGGTTTTTGAGAAGTTTGCACAGGTGTAAATTTCAGCACAAAATAACTTCCCACAATACTCGGCAGTACAAAATTGAGCAACCACATTAAAGAAATCACAGAAAGGATGTGCAATTCGGAAACATTGAGATAGCCAAAAAGCCACACGGCAACACTTCCTTTCACAACTACATCAAAAATAAACAACATCGGAATTAGTGAGGTTATCAAATACATCGCGGTAATGACACTCATCGCAATAACATACGAAGTGTTCAATCCAAAAAATAGCAACAAGACATACAACTGATGTGAAAAAATTACATAACGCATCACGGAGAAGCTGAGGTTCTTCACATGAATTTCCCCAGAAACATTTCGCAAAAAACTACGAATTCGTTCCCATGAAAAACGACCAATTTGAAATCGTTTTTGTTTTATTACCAACAGAAAAATTCCACTCAAAACCATCAAAATCATCACAGCACTTACTAATTTATTCCATGGCAATTCAATTCCAAATTGAAGTACAAAAAATGTCAATCCAATCACACCAAAAAATACGGTTGTGAGCAATTGTGCTAAGTTTCCGAGAACGTTCAAACCGACGACGCGTTTTCGCTCAGACTTCTCAAAATACAAGGCTTTTGCGCCGTATTCGCCTACGCGATTTGGTGTAAACAACGAAGCTGTCAATCCACCCAACGTATGTGCGGTACTTTCCCAAAGTGAAATCGGTTTTATAGCGTTTACGAGTGTTTTCCACTTTACAATCTCTAAAAACCAATTAAAAAATGTAGCGATCAAAAGTCCAAAAATAATTTCAGGATGTAACAGTTGAGAAGTTTCAAGTTGTGTTAAAAAGGTATCAAAATCTAATTGCGCATTGTTCGCTAATTTATCATAAATAAAATAGGCAGCACCAATAAGTATTGCTACTTTTATTGCCAACGCTAAGAATTGCTTAGTTTTGTGTGATCCCGAAATCTGCATGTTGCAAAGTAACACATTTCGGAAAACAAATGAATCATGAAGCTGCGTTTCGTGATGCTGATACGGGTAAAATCAATGAATTCAGAGAAAAAAACAATCAAAACAGAAAAAATCATTCTAGGAATTGATCCTGGAACTACGATTATGGGTTTTGGATTGATAAAAGTTGTGGGGAAAAAGATGCACTTTTTGCAACTGAATGAACTTCAACTTCAAAAGTACAAAGACCATTATTTAAAGTTAAAACTGATTTTTGAACGCACGATTGAATTGATAGACACCTACAATCCTGACGAAATCGCGATTGAAGCGCCATTTTTCGGAAAAAATGTACAGTCCATGTTAAAACTTGGGCGCGCGCAAGGAGTGGCGATGGCAGCAGGTTTATCACGCGAAATTCCGATCACAGAATATTCTCCCAAAAAAATTAAAATGGCAATTACTGGAAATGGAAATGCGAGCAAAGAGCAAGTTGCCAAAATGTTACAAAGTTTGTTGCAACTCAAAACGCTTCCCAAAAACCTAGATTCTACCGATGGTTTGGCGGCGGCAGTTTGTCATTTTTACAATTCAGGTAGAGTGGAAATTGGCAAAAGTTATTCGGGTTGGGGAAGTTTTGTAAAACAAAATGAAAAGCGTGTTAAAAAGTAATTATTCCCATAAACTCTAACTAATATGTATGAATACCAAACTAGAATTTTGTAAAACCTGCGTCAACCGATCATTTTCTTCCGCAAATGGTATTGTATGTGGTTTAACAAATGAAAAACCGAACTTTGTACTAAATTGTCCCGATTTTGAAAAAGATATCAAAGAAGAAAAGCGCATTGCAGATAGGAAAGCAATGTTAGAAGCGGAAGAAGTGTACGACGATAATGGGAAATCTGTTCCAACTTGGAAAACTATATTAAGTATTGTCATATTTATAATAGTAGTCGTACGATTGATTATGCGTTTATCAAAATAAAAAAAGAAAAATATCGCTGGAATTTATATACATATCCCGTTTTGTAAGCAAGCCTGTCATTATTGCGATTTTCATTTTTCTACTTCGTTGGCGAAAAAAGATAAAATGATGAATGCGTTGCAGAAAGAATTGCAATTGCGTCAAGCGGAATTGGAAAACACAACCGTAGAAACTATTTATTTTGGTGGCGGCACGCCAAGTGTACTTTCGTTAGCAGAAATCAATCAGATGCTGGAAACAGTGTACAAATACTATACAGTTTCTGAAGCTCCAGAAATTACCTTAGAAGCCAATCCAGATGACTTGACGGAAACAAAAATTAAAGAACTTTCTAAGTCTAAAATAAATCGTTTAAGTATTGGTATTCAGTCCTTTTTTGAAGAACATCTAGCGTTGATGAATCGTGCACACAATGGTGTAGAAGCGAAGCAATGCCTTGAAATTGCCACACAGTATTTTGACAATATTACCATCGACTTGATGTACGGCATTCAAGGCATGACCATGGAACAATGGAAAACCAATTTGGAAACGGTTTTTAACTTTGACATTCATCATATTTCCAGTTATGTCCTTACGGTAGAACCGAAAACTGCATTGGAAAAATTTATCCGACAAGGAACGTACAAAGACGTTTCTGACGAAGCATCGTTGGCACATTTTAATATGTTGGTGGCAGAAACTCAAAAACAAGGCTTCATTCAATATGAAATTTCAAGTTTTGGCAAACCCACGTACTTTTCCAAACACAACACTTCGTATTGGAAAGGCGCGAGTTACTTGGGAATTGGTCCAAGTGCACATTCGTATCAAAAAGGAAGTAGAAGCTGGAATGTTTCTAACAATGCAAAATATTTAAAAAGTATTGAACAAAATATACTTCCTATCACCACAGAACAACTTTCCAAAGACGATCAATACAACGAATACATTATGACAGGTTTGCGGACGATTTGGGGAATTTCGTTGCCGTATATCAAAGAAAATTTTGGCGAAAGCTACTTGAATCACACACATAAAATAGCGAGATTACATTTGCAAGAAAAAACACTGCTACAAGAAAAAAACACGTTAAAATCTACTCAAAAAGGAAAATTTTTATGTGATGGCATTGCGGCAGATTTCTTTAAGGTGTAAATCTATTTTTGTTAAATGTTAAATGTTGAATGTTGAATGTTGAATGTTGAATGTTGAATGTTGAATGTTGAATGTTGAATGTTGAATGTTGAATGTTGAATGATTTTGCGTGCATTAAATTTAGATCGAATTAAAATTTCAAAAACAGATTTTTAAAATTCATTCTTAGGTTGAAAATCAATTCGTATTTTTGCACTATGATTTGTACCATTCAACGTAAAAGCGCCAAACATCAAATAGATTTATCAAAACCTTTAGACATTTCCATTCCACTTCGAGCGTCCAAAGACAATGTAAATGCTTGGTATATTGGAGAGCCAACAATTGAGCCAGTGCGTTCAGATGATTGGGTTGGAAGCGTGAAAGAAGGTGGCGATGTCAATTTTAATAATATTTATTTCAATCCGCATTCACACGGAACGCATACAGAATGTGTGGGACATATTACAGAAGAAGTTTACTCCATAAATAAACACTTAACACAGTTTTTCTTTTACGCAGAACTCATCACGGTAGTATTGGAAAAAAAGGGAGATGATTTTGTCATTTCTAAAAAACAATTGCAGTCCATCATCGGAAATAAAAAGCGAGAAGCGATTGTCATTCGTACGTTGCCCAATTTTAACGAAAAGTTGCACAAGCAATATTCACATACCAATCCACCTTATTTAGATGAACAAGCTGCCATATATCTTCGCGAGAAAGGTATTGAACACTTGTTAATCGATTTACCGAGTGTAGATAAGGAAAAAGATGAAGGAAGATTGTTAGCGCACAATGCGTTTTGGAATACTGCGGGAACACTGCGCATGAACGCAACCATTACAGAATTTATTTTTGTGGCAAATGCTATTGAAGATGGCGCGTATTACGTAAATCTTCAAATTGCACCGTTTGAAAATGATGCGACGCCAAGCAAACCTATATTGTATAAGATTTTATAATTAAATTGAGATACCTATTCTCCGCGAAGATTTTTTTGAATCTCTTTGCTAATTTGATCCAATGTTGGAAATGATTCTAGTTTTTCACTAAATTCTTTCAGTTGATCTTGTACAATACGCTTAATTTTATTTTCTAAAATTTCATCAATAGTTTCTCCGTAATCGGGAATGGGTTCACCAGATTTTTTAATAGGAATGGTCATATCACCTTTTCCAGTGATCAACCATAGCGGATTTAACTCTGGATACGTATCGATTATACGCTCCAAAACATCACTTCCGATAGAAGCCCCAGATTTTGATTGCTTACTTGTATAGCCATTGCCTACTTTTATGGAGATATCAAAGGCGCGCATACTCATATTTTTATATTGAATAAACTCAATGATTCTGTCGATTATTTTCATTTCATATAGATAAAATTCTATGAAAATTTAATATTTCATAGAAAATAGTTTTTAAAATTAGAAAACGTCACTTATACTGACAGTAAATCAGCACAAATAAGTGAAGTTATAAATATACAAATTTTTGTGTGAGATATCGCGTTTTTTCTGAAAAGACAGGAATTTTATATCCTGAATTCTCAATTTTGTCAGAAATTAGCTTTGGGAGATTTGAATAGTAGCGAGAAAAAAGGGGAGTTGTTTAAGAATTATCTTGTGTTTTGCGAATTTCTTCTCGAATTTCTTCCATGGTTGGAAACGTGTCTAGTTTGTCTAATAGCAGTTGAATTTGACGTTGCATAGCACGTTCTATTTTATGATCAATAATTTCATCAATAGAATTGTACTGCAAAGGTGACTCATCCGTACCATTTGTGTTTTTTTCATCCTTTGTGAGTTCAATAGTCATCTTTCCATCGCCCGTAAGTAACCAAAGTGGATTTAAATCAGGATACGTGCCGATTATTCTCTCAAGAACATCACTACCTACGGAAGCTTTTGATTTTGATTGCTTGCTCGTATAGCCATTTCCTACGTTTATTGACTGATCAAACGCGCGCATGCTTAAATTTTTGTGCTTGATAAAGACGAGTATTCTGTCGATTATTTTCATCATTTTATGAAATTAGTCTATATAAAATTTTCTTATATAGAAAATAGTTTGTAATATTATACTGTTAATTCTATAACGTGTGTCATAAATTCGACACAAGTATAGCAATTTACTAATTTTATTAAACTTATAGCATATAAATGATACGAAAACAACAACGTACTAAGCTCAAAGAAGTGTTAGGATATCATTACACACGTGGCGTCCTAAAAATTTTAAAGGAAAAAAGCATTACTAGCAGAAACGGCAAACCCTACGGTTCTTCTATGATTCGAAACGTGTTCAATGGTTTGAATGAAAATGAAGATATAGAAAATGCCATCATTGAACTATTTGTTCGAACGCAAGAAGAACTTAGAGCAAGAGAAGAAGCTCGGAATCGAATATTAGGTATATCGTAAGTTCTTTATGTCATATTTTACAACTGATAATGTGTTTAAACATCAAATCAACAAAAAAGAGTACATTTACAAGGATGAAAAATCAGAGATGATTTTTGTAAAATTACTTGTATATGGATATCGTTTTGTCAGTATTAATTGGAGGAATTGTAGCATATTTTTTGTATGATTATCTTGGGAAAAGACAATCAGAAAAACGCATTACTCATCAATCGCATCTGTTGCTAGATAAAATTAAGAGTGTTTGCAAGCTCACTACTGTAGAAGGTGATTTTAGTGAAATTTTTCATTATGAAGATAAGTCAGCACACTTTTTGCGAATGATTTCCAGTAAAAAAAGTGCCATCATTGTGATCAAAGCAAAAGCGAGCGTAGGATATGACTTGGCAAAGTTGCGTTTACAAGCAGATGAAAACAACAAAAAAATACGCATTGTTCATTTTCCACAACCTGAAATTTTAACGGTTGAAACTGATGTTACCTACTATGATATTAAAGATGGATTGCTCAATAAGTTTAAGGCAGACGATTTGACCAAACTAAATAGAGAATCCAAGCAACATATTATTGACAAAGTTCCAGAAAGTGGTCTGTTAGAAGCTGCTAAAAAAGAAGCATTAAATGCAATTTTAGTGATAGAAAACATTGTAGAAACCATTGGATGGGAATTGGATTATGGAGACATAACGTTGCCAGAAGATGACATTCGTTCTTTACAGGAACACACTAAAAACACCAAGGCATAAGTGTTTGGAATTCATGTTTTTGAATCGAAAAAGTGATTTCTCTAGTAGTTTTATAGGATAAAAAATACTGAAATTGGTAGTTTATCGAAATTTTATACTGATTTAAAGAAAAGCTAACCTACATTCATACAATCTTACTGTATATTTGCAATAACCTAAAATAACAATAAGATGTCACTAATTGATAGAGTCGTTTATTACCTAAATGATGTATTGGTGAGTTTGGATATTACACCAATCCAAAAGACGACAACGAAGCAAAAAAGCAAAACAAAAGAAATGACTGATCGTACTGATATCAGTGCATAGCTTTTTTATCATTCCTTAAATACCATTTGTTGCATAGATTTTTATATCTTGTTTGCAAATAGCGTGTATGAATATTGAACTACTTCGCGAATATTGTATCAACAAACCCGCAGTAACAGAAGAATTTCCTTTTGATCAAGATACGCTTGTGTTTAAAGTTTTGGGAAAAATGTTTGCCTTAACATCTTTAAAGAAATGGGAAGAAGGGTTGGCAGCAGTCAATCTAAAATGTGATCCTGAAAAAGCGGAAGAACTTCGCGGTGAATACGAAAGTATCAAGCCAGGATTTCACATGAGCAAAAAACATTGGAATACGATAGAATTATTTCAAGGGGAATTGCCTAATACATTTATACAAGAATTAATTGACGATTCATACCATTTAGTCATCAAAGGAATGACCAAAAAACAACAAGCCGAACTCACAAAATATCAATAAAAATAAAAACGATGTTAGAAATTCGTCCAAACTGTGAGCAATGCAATAAAGACTTATCATTTGATGCGCAAGATGCTGTTATATGTACGTTTGAATGTACGTACTGTGAAGCATGTGCTATGGGCGACTTAAAAAATGTATGTCCCAATTGTGGTGGAAACTTTACCAAACGTCCAATTCGCCCAAAACATCTGTTAACAAAGTATCCAGTAAGCACTAAAAGAGTCTACAATCCAACCGATATTAACGAACATTATAAGAAAATAGGAGAGACTAGATAGAAAATAGGCGAAAAATAGCCAAAAAAGCAAAACCATTAATCTGTTCAAAGAGACCATTAACCTGCTTAAAAAAACCTTTAATCGAAAGAACTGTGCGTTCTCGCATATAAAGTGGGAATTTACGTTTTAATTGCTGAAAAACTATAAGTTAACTAAATGATGGAAAATCTTTCATTTTTATTTATCGAAGATGACGAGATCGAAGTATTAAAGTTCAAAAAGTCCTTAAAAAAACTAGGATTCACGCACAAAATACTCGAAGCGAAAAATGGAGAGGAAGCCCTTGATGTCTTAAAAAAGAAACAAGAGTTGCCTAATGTCATTCTTTTGGATTTAAATATGCCTAAAATGAACGGTCTCGAATTTCTAAAAGAATTGAAACAAGATCCGCATTTACGTTACATTCCAGCCATCATCGTTACCACTTCAAACAATCACCAAGACATGCTTGAAAGCTATAATCTTGGTATTGCAGGATACATCATCAAACCATTGCGCTACGAAGATTATATCAAAAAAATTCAACGTGTTGTTGACTATTGGATGGTGAACGAAGTCATTGAGTTTTAAATACTTCCTTTCTTAAATTTTATACCAACGAAAGTTTCAAAAGTGCATTTCATCGGTTAATTGTGTTTATTGACCGAAAATTATTTTGAATTTACTATCTTCAAGCGCAAAATCCCTTGAAACTAGAATTGCGTTCAATGAAAGATAAGATTCAAGATCTGGAACTCGCCCTTCAGAACGAAAAAAGAGCACGCGAAAAAGCAGAAGAATTGCTCTTATATCGTACAAGCGAGTTGCTGGAAACGCGCGAAGCCTTAAAGTCGAAAACTCACGAGTATGATATGTTTTTCGACAACATCCTCGATGCCTTTATTGTCATCAATCCATCTACAGGAAATGTTACCAAAATGAATGATGCTGCGGTAAAATTATTTGGGTACGACATTAAAAAAGAAACCTTCAACCTCATCAATATAATTTACAAAGATGATTTTGCATACGCAATGAATTCTTTTGCACAACTCATTCAAGATGGAACGTTTCCAAACTACGAAGCTAGAGTCTACACAAAAGACAAACAGGTAAAATGGGTACAGGTAAATTCAAGTCTTTTATACAATGAAGAAGGACAAATTGTAGGCGCACAAGGAATTGTGAGAGATATTACAGAAGCCAAAGAAAATGCAGTTATTTTTGAAGAACAACGTGAGCAATTAGCAGCTATTGTAGACAACTCAACCTTAGGAATTGTATTGGCGCAAGACCGAAAAATAATCAAAACAAACAAGGCATTTCAAAAACTAATAAAACAAACAGAAAAAGAACTCTTAGGAGTGCCCTTAGATGCACTTTCGTTTGAAGATGCACACGAAGAATCCAAAAGTTTTTACGAGCAAATGGTGAATAAAGAAATTAATCATTACAGCTTAAAAGAACGTTACAAACGCAAAGATGGTTCGTCATTTCTATCCAAAACAAGCGTAACAGGTGTTCGTGACAGTGCGGGCAATATAAAATACCAACTGGCTTTTGTGGAAGATATCACGGCAAAACACAAAAGACGCTTAATGTTAGATACACTCAATAATCTAACACGTTCGTTTATTGGAAAATTGACAATTCATGATATTGCTTGGGAAATTGCCAATGTAACGGCGAGCGATTTAGAGTTTGAAGATTGTGTAGTATATTTTGTGAACAAGAAAGAAAATGTGTTGGAGCAAATTGCAGGATATGGCGCCAAAGTAGACGAAAATAAAGAAATTATAAATAAAATTTACATTCCGTTTGGAAAAGGAATTGTAGGTCACGTAGCGCAAACAGGAAAAGCAGCACTCATTCAAGACACATCTAAAGATGATCGTTATGTGGTAGATGACAAACGTCGTTACTCAGAAATATCGGTGCCCATTGTGGTAAATGGAGAAGTTGTTGGTGTGATTGATTCCGAACATTCGAGCAAAAACTTTTTTACAAGAGAACATTTGCGATTGCTCAAAAACGTTGCCAATTTGGTGTCCATTCAACTGACCAACGCGGTGAATTTGGAACGAAGAATTGCAGCGGAAAGTGAAAACAAAGAATTGCTTGAAAACCTACAACGAAGCAACAAAGAATTGCGCGATTTTGCACACATTGTATCACACGATTTAAAATCGCCTTTGCGAAGCATCAATGCGTTAATTTCATGGTTTCAAGAAGATTATGAACATGTATTGGATGAAGAAGCCAACGGAACTTTTGACAAGCTCAACAACAAATTAGAACAAATGGACGCGCTAATTGATGGAATTTTGCGCTATTCAAGTGTAAGCGATCGAAATGTATTGGCGGTTCAAGAAGTAAACATCAAAGAAGTATTAGAAGAAATTCAAACCATTCTGTACATTCCTGAACACATTCAATTCATATTTCCACACAATTTGCCAACCATTAATGCTGATAAAACCCGCATCAAACAATTATTTCAAAATCTAATAAGCAATGCTGTAAATTATATCGACAAACCAAACGGTAAAATTGAAGTGAAATTTACAGAGTTAAAAACATTCTGGAAATTTTCAATTGCCGACAATGGTGTTGGAATTTCAGAAGCGTATCACGATAAAGTCTTTAAAATCTTTCAAACGTTAGACAAAAAGGGGAAGTCTACGGGAATTGGTTTATCCATCGTGAAAAAAATTATAGAAATTTATAAAGGAACCATTACATTAGAATCGGAAGAAGGAAAAGGAACTACTTTTTACTTCAAACTAAAAAAATAACATGCAGTTAGACAGTCCCAATTTATCCTACATAAAAGAACTTGCCGATGGTGATGCTGAATTTGAAGCAAGCCTAATTGCGATCTTAAAAAAAGAGCTTCCCAAAGAAAAAGAAGCCTTTCTTGAAAGTATTCGTAAGCAGAACTATCAAAATTCCGCGGCACATGTGCATAAAATTAAACATAAAATTAGTATTTTGGGACTCGAAAAGAGCTATGATTTTGCAATTGCTTTTGAAGAAGACTTGAAAAATGACAATCCCGAGCAATATGACACATTTCTCAAGATTTTGCAAAACATGGAAGAATTTTTAACGACAATATAAGCCTACCTACTTATGAAATGTATAATTGTAGATGATGAAGCAGCTGCAAGAGCCATCACCAAGCAGCTCTGTAAAAAGATAGAAGAACTCACCATTGCAGAAGAGTTTGACAATGCTATTGACGCCATTAAGTATCTAAATAACAATACGGTTGACTTGATCTTTTTAGATATTCACATGCCTACATTTTCTGGATTTGATTTTATTCAAACCTTGAAAAATCCACCATTAGTCATTCTAACAACATCTGATGGAAATTTTGCTTTAAATGCTTTTGAATACGATTGTGTGGTTGATTATTTAGTGAAACCAATTACACATGAACGTTTTGCCAAAGCCGTAGCACGCATCAAAGAACGTGTTGTAGTAACACAGAAGTCAGAAGAACCCGTAGCAACTCCTGAGGAAAACACCACTATTGGAAATGATTTATATGTAAATATTGATCGCCGTTTGGTGAAAATTAATGTGCCAGATATTTGTTTGATTGAAGCAAAAGGTGATTACATTAAAATAAAAGCAGAAGACAAAAATTACGTAGTGCATTCTACGCTAAAAAAGATAGAAGAAAAACTGCCCGCGCACTTATTTCTAAAAGTGCATCGTTCCTATATTATCAACACAACCAAAATTGTCGATATTGAAGACAATAGTGTGTTAATAAAACAAGATGTCATTCCGGTAAGTAGAGCCAATCGCAAAGAACTCATGCAGCGTTTAAACCTACTTTAATTTCAGAACATTTGTTGAATCATTTAGAACATTTTCAAGACGTTTGCAACATTTTTACACGCTAAATTGTGTTATTTCATATAAATTTCTTACTTTTTAGTCGCTAAAGTAACCTACTTCGACTATGAAATGGAAAGGAAACAAAAAATTTAAAGAGTTCATCACTGAAGATGGCTATCATTTAAAGGCCGAATACTTTCAAGAAAGTAAATATTGGTGGATTGTTTACAAAAACGGCAAAGTGCTGTATCGTGCCACTAGCGATACTGAATATGCAAGTAGCTTGCAAACTGCACAAGCAAAAGCCCAACAACGCATGATTAGACACCTGAAAAGTAGTACGAGTTAAAATTGCTTTTTTTGTAAATTAAAAAATGCATCTGCCTGTAACTGCATCAACTCACGTGCTTTTTTGCGTTTGTGATGGTACATTTCATCTTCTTCCGCCAAATCAGCATAGACTTTCTTATTTAATGAAATGTCAGTTTGTAACAACACGTTTCGTTGATCTACTTTTTGCTGTACCCACGTTTTTACAGCATCTTCCACGTCTTGAAGCTTTAAGTCATACTCACCTTTTGAGGTAAATAATTTTGCAAAAATAGGCGCTGTTTCTATCGCTAAGAATAACAGAAAAATAAATAAGGAAGGTAGCCAAGGCAATTTATTCAAAGCATTCACACGTGCCATCAAACCATCAAAACCATCAATAATAGGTTGTGTGTTGGCTTCTGCCGTTTTTTGTTGTGTAATCAAATCTTTAATAGTAGCTTCTTTAACGGCTATCTTTTCAGTGTTCGTAGCGCGTAAGGCTTGTAATTCTTGTAGGGAAGCGTCGTGTTTTTCGCGTTTCTCTTTGTACACAGGCCCTTTTCCAATCAATTCTGTTCCTTTCCTGCCTTCAGCTTCGGCAATATAGGTTTCGTATAACTCGTTGACTTCGTTTTCTTTTGTGACAACTTCCGCTTTTAAATCAGCAATTTCTTGGGTAATTTGTGTAATTTCAGGAGTAAACTGTGCTGCAATTTGTGACTTATTCTCAAGTGTCAATTCGTTCTTTTGCTCCAACAGTACTTGATCAATTTCTTTTTCAAAAATCTTCAACTCCAACGGTTTCGAAATCACAATCGCAATAATAATCGCCAAAATAATTCGTGGCGTTGCTTGTAAAACTTCAGAAAATTTAGAATCTTTCTTCCGAAGTGTCGAAACAATAAAGCGATCCAAATTAAAAATAAGCAATCCCCAAATAAGTCCAAAACCAATAGCCGCATACACATTGTCAAAAACGGTATACAATGCATATCCACTAGCAATAAAAGCCATCAAAGCAGTGAAAAAAACGGTAGCGCCAATACCTGCGTATTTGGTTTGTTCGCCGCGACTACATTCGTGTATTAGGTCGCGATCTACGCCCGAACAGACGAGAAAAAATTGTTGTAACATATGATGATTTTTGATTGATGATGTCTATAAGAACGCAAAGTTCCTTGAAATGTTACAAAAAATCAGCGTTATTTGTTCAGCAGTGCTTTTAATTTTTCAAGTTCACTTGGTCGTGGCGCATTATTCGTAACAATAGTTCCGTCATCTATGATCAAATACTGCGGAATGCTTACATAACCATCTTGCAACGAATGCTTCTTTTCAAAATCGGCAAAAAACTCCTGACTCGCCAATAAATGCAAACCATTTAAGTCAAAATACTTAATGTCCTGTTTCCACTTTTTGCGCTGTGCTTCTCTATCGAGCGAAATGTATAATTTTTTATATCCTTTTTCTTTCAAGAAAGCATTCAAAGGTTCATTGTATTTAAATTCTGCTTTACAGGGTCCGCACCAAGTTGCCCAAACATCTACATAATATTTTTCGCCTTTCAAGTCGGGAAGCATTTCAGAAAGACTTGCAATCGTTTCATTTTCATAAAAGTGAACGTTTGCGGGCATTGTACCAGAAATTTTCACATGATATGCTTTGATCTTTTCAATATCTGCGGTTAAATATTTTGTGTAGACACTTTTGGGAAAATCTTTTTGAAATTGCTCATAAATACCAATCAAACTTTTCTCAAATTTATTTTGTTTGGTTTTATTGATGATAAAATTGGCCGCTGCTTTTTCTGCGATTTCAGCATCTTCATAATCGCTAATAAGCTTGTAATATAACGGATGTAATTTATCTTGTAGATAATATTGTTGGATGGAATCTTTGGAAATAGTTCCGCTCGCCATTTCATCATACATCGCTTTTTCTTGCAATATAATTTCCGCATACATGTTCCAACTAGCAGGTTTGTATTCTGTTTTTAGTGGATATTTTGCAGTAGTTTCCTCAAAAAGTGTCATTAACTCTTTGGGAATAAATTCTTGGCTATATTGTTTTGAGGAGATGACTTCAGCAGTTCGTTGTGCATAGAAATACTCAATTTCTTTTTGAAGAATTTTAGCAAAATCTGCATCAATTTTTTTAGCTTCTTGCAATGCTTGAAGCGAATCTAATTCTGTCTTTTTAAGTACATTTATTTTTGTTGTAATTTGAACGGAAGTACTATCATTTCGATATTTATTAGCTTCAGTGACTGTAAAATACGTTCGTTTCAAATCGTTTAAAAACTGTTGTCCTGCTTTTGTTTCTCCTGTAAATATTGGCGTTTTTCCTGTAGCATTAATTTTGATAGTTTTTTCAGGTACCAAAATTGATTTCAACCGTTCCTTACCAATAATCACCGTCACAAACTCTGGCTGCTCAATGTGTTTCTCAAACACAAATTCGTTCGCTTCATTTGCATAAATCGTATCAGCTCTGTTATTCCACAAGATAATGTCATCAATCGGACTTCTTACAATCATAAATTCTGTATCCATAGCGGAAACGTTGATTTTTGCAGGTTGTATTTCTTTCTCGCAAGAAATGATCATACATATCAAACAGACGCACAAGAGTTTTTTCATAATAGTGGAATCGGTTTTAATTGTTGGTTTTTTAAAGATATGTAAAATAAAAAAGTTCTCATGAATATCTTTTACGTAAGATGCACATAAGAACCTTTTTTGTTACTGTTCTTTTTTTGGTGATTTCTCTGGGAATTTAGCAACTACTTTTTTAGGTATATTTTCAACCTTAACTACCTGTTTTGGTTTTTGTTGTTTAGGCACTTTAATCTCTTTTATTTCAGCTTTTTTCTTCGTTGGCGGTGGAGGTGGAGGCGGAATTGGCTTTCCATTTTCATCTACCAATCTACTTTCTTCATCAAAAATATAAGTTTGTCCATTTTTCACTACGGAATAGTACTTTTTTCCCTTCATCATTTTGGTTTCTACTTTTTGCCCTTTTATAATTTTATGCATAAAGCTAACGGCATTGGTATCTGGTGTTGACGGTTTAGGAGCTTTTGGTACTTTAACTTCCTTAATTTGTGTTTTTTTTGGAGCCGGTGGAGCGGGTGGAGCCGGTGGAACTGGTGGCGGTGGCGGCAAACGGATTTCTTCTGTTGTAGTGGAATTTCGCGTGGTAATATCGTAAATATTGTGGTCTTTTAGAAGGGCAATCGTCTTTAAAACAAATGCTTTGGAAACCGTTGGATCATAGACAATAGAAGCCGTTCTGAACTTTTTGTGTTTGATCTTTGCAAGTTCAGATTTCAATATTTTATCTAGTTTTGGCAAAGTGGGCACAACATAATTATCGTTTACCAAAAACTTTTTATTTTTATTGATCAATATTTTGATGTCTTTTTGTTGTTGTTTTTGAGGTGAATTTTGTAATGGTAATTCAACTTCGTTCGGACCATTTTTTTCATTTACAAAATGTACAGGCATTTGGTTGGTCTTTGCAAGTTCGTGGCGAGCCGACGGTTTTTGCGTAGTACCTACTTTTTTTCCTGCACGCACTATATTTTTATCTTCCTTAAAATGTAAAACGGCATTTTTACTCAATGGCGCTCCATAATTACTTTTCATGGCTTTAAAACCTTCTGCGGTGTACAATTGCGTTTGATGCGTTTGCGGAAAGCGCTTACTACGCGCATTTCTGTATACAAAACTTTGTGTGTAATGTACAATTTTGTGATTGGAAATTTGACCATTATCAATCACTTTTCCATCGAGCCAAACGGCAAATTTAGTGTGGTCTTTCCATGCGTTTAATTGTTGTGAAGTTGGTGTATTCGCAACAGGTTTGGATGGTGGTGGAATTAATCGAGCTTTCTCTTCGAGGGTTAATTCTGCGTAATTTTTTGTTGTTTTTGTGCCTTTTGCATCTTCAAAAACAAAGGTTGCATTTTTATAATAATCGGATTTAGAATCTTGTTCATTGGTCATCTTTTTAGCTGTTGTGGCTACATTTTTGACCGTTGTTTTTTGCGCAATTACTTTTGTGCTGAACAAAAATAATGCGGCGGTTAAAATCGGAATCGTGAGCGAAGCCATCAGCCAAGCGCGTCCATGAGTTGTATGTTTTGTCATCATTTGTAATCTCTTTTTAGTTACAGAAAAATTCAAATTGCTTGCCAAATGCAAATTGTGGTTTCCGTGCGCATTTGCTAACAAAAGTTGCTGATACGTAGGAACCTGAATATTGGATTGTAATACAGCTTCATCTGCTAAAAATTCGTGATTGAGCTGTATTGCTTTTTTATAATACATTAGTACTGGATTGAACCAGAAAACAACTTGAATCAATTCAATTAAAATAATATCTAGCGTATGTTTTTGTTTCACATGCGCCAGTTCGTGTGTGTACAATTCGTCTGCGATACTTTTGGTATCGTACGCTTCTTTTTTGAGAAATATATAATGTAAAAATGTGTGTGGTAACACATCTTCTTTGAGTAAAACCAGTGATGCTAACTTGTAGCGAACTTTTACACTGGTAATAATCTTGTGAAAAATTCTATATATATTTTGAATGAAGCGAAAGAAGAACAATAGATAACCGATAGCATATACTCCAAATATCACGAATATCCAAGTTGAAATTCCCGTAGTTGCTTGAATGTTTTCAGAAGCAGTATCAAGTGCAGCGGCATCCATATTTTCAAAATCTATGGCTGTTGCACTTTCTGTAAATGGAATTTCTACAGTGGTTTCTATCGTAATGAACGGAACTACAAAAGCAAATAACAACCCAAAAAGCAGGTAAAACCTATTGAATACATACATACGTTCGCGCTCTAATAATATTTTATATACTATAAATACGAGCACTAAACATAATCCTGATTTGATGATATACGCAATCATTTTTTGCTGTCTTTAATTTGTTGATCGATAATCTTACGTAGCTCTTTTAATTCATCTTCTGATAGATTTGTTTCTTGGGTAAAGAAAGAAGCAAATTGCGAGGCAGAATCGTTAAAAAAGTTCTTAATCAAGCCATTGAGATGTTTGGAAAAATAATCTGCTTTTTTGATTAATGGATAATATTCTCTTGATTTCCCAAACGTTTTATAAGCAACATAGCCTTTATCAGTCATGCGTTTCAATAGCGTTGCAATGGTCGTTGTTGCAGGTTTTGGATCGTGATATTGTTCCAAAATATCTTTCATGAAGGCTTTTTCAAGCTTCCATAAATGCTGCATCAATTGTTCTTCTGTTTTTGATAGTTTCACAGTTCAGAATTTTAAGTATTGTTTGATGGTTTGTAAAATGAACGTTTTTATTTCGGTCGACAACAATATAAAAACAGACACTTTACACCAATCAGTGTAATATTACTCTACAAATGTAGAATATAAATTTTAATTCTACAAACGTAGAGGTGAAATAATTTGTTTTGTTGTTGGGTAATGCTCTAATTTATATTTGAAGACTAAACCTCAAAATGATAGTTCTACTTTCGTTGGAAGTTCCGCGTTAAGGATTGAGGCGGTATCCTTTTTTTATTTGTTACGCCATTGCAAGGAGTTCATGAGGAAGTAATCTGCTACTTTAGAAACAGAGTATGACAACAAATTTCAAAACTGATCTTTTAATGATGATTCTCTAAAAAAAGATATAGCCGAAAGCCTGACCGCAACCGCACATTGAGGAACTCGAAATGTGCGGTTGGGGAAACGCCCATAAAAAAATCCGCACGAAGCGGATTTTGAAGTTGATCTATTTTATTTAGAAAGTTCTGTAAAGTATTTGTAAAACAGCGGAATGGTTTCAATTCCTTTGAGGTAATTGAAGATTCCAAAATGCTCATTAGGCGAGTGAATGGCGTCACTATCCAATCCGAATCCCATGAGAATGGTTTTGCTTTTCAATTCTTTTTCAAACAGTGCTACAATTGGAATACTTCCTCCAGAACGTTGCGGAATTGGTGTTTTGCCAAACGTATCTTCGTAGGCTTTGCTGGCAGCTTTGTAACCAATATTATCAATTGGTGTTACATACCCTTGTCCACCATGATGTGGCGTTACTTTTACGGTGACACCTTTTGGTGCGATACTTTCAAAATGTGTTTTGAACAATTCCGTGATTTCTTTCCACTCTTGATTTGGTACCAAGCGCATCGAAATTTTAGCGTACGCTTTACTCGCAATTACGGTTTTTGCGCCTTCTCCTGTATATCCGCCCCAAATTCCGTTCACGTCAAGTGTTGGACGAATGGAATTGCGTTCGTTGGTGGTATATCCTTTTTCACCATATACGGCGTCAATATCTAATGCATTTTTATACGCTTCTAAAGAAAATGGTGCTTTTGCCATTTCTGCGCGTTCTGCTGCTGACAAATCTTCCACTTTGTCGTAAAAACCTGGAATGGTAATATGATTGTTTTCATCATGCAATGAAGCAATCATTTTTGCTAAAATATTGATCGGATTTGCCACAGCGCCACCATACAACCCTGAATGTAAATCGCGATTTGGTCCTGTAACTTCTACTTCCACATAGCTCAATCCGCGCAAACCTGTGGTGATAGAAGGTTGCGTATTACTGATCATTCCGGTATCGGAAATTAGAATGACATCATTGGCAAGTTTTTCTTGATTACGCTCTACAAACCAAGATAGGCTTTCGGAGCCAACTTCTTCTTCACCTTCAATCATAAATTTGACGTTGCAAGGCAATTGATCGGTTTCGGTCATCAATTCCATTGCTTTTACATGCATGTACATTTGTCCTTTGTCATCACAGGCGCCACGCGCATAAATGGCACCTTGTGAGTGCAACTCTGTTTTCTTGATAATGGGCTCAAACGGACCGCTTTCCCAAAGGTCTAATGGATCTGGTGGTTGTACGTCATAGTGTCCATAGACCAACACCGTTGGCAAGTCGTCTGAAATATGTTTGTGTCCGTAGACAATAGGATATCCTGGAGTTTCGCAGATTTCTACGTGATCGCAGCCAGCTTTCTCCAAACTTGCTTTAATAGCAGTTGCCGTATCAATCACATCTTGTGTATAAGCTGGATCTGCGCTAATTGAGGGAATTTTTAAAAGTTCGATGAGTTCATCTATGAAACGATTCTTGTGCGTTTCAACATACGTTTTTATTGTATCCATGAAATTTATTGAATTTTTGTAGATACTCAAAAGTACTAAAAAAGCAGGAAAAAATACGTTTCAGTTGCTTTGAATATTAAAAATCTTCTTTATATTTGCAGCCACATTTGCGGGTGTGGTGAAATTGGTAGACACGCTAGACTTAGGATCTAGTGCCTCACGGTGTGAAGGTTCGAGTCCTTTCACCCGCACAACAAACGAAAGCCGAAGTTGAAAGACTTTGGCTTTTTTGTTGGGTACAACATTCATATAACGGTACCTAATTTTTTTGAAATAAAGCATCATAGGTAAATTATACCAACTTCTTTCGATGTTATAAACATCACTCAGCATCATTTTTGAAAGTAATTTCTAAATGACCTTCGCGTGCGACTATAATTATTTAACGTTTTTTCAATTACTTAAAACAGCTTTTTTTTACGGTTTTACCATAATTTTGTTTAATCTTTTGCGATTATCTTTAAACAAAAATTTAAAAAATGAAAATTATGAGAAAATTTACATTACTTTTTGTATTACTTTGTACTGCAATTTCTTTTGCTCAAACACCTATTGAATTACCTGACGATTTGGTTGATCCAATTGATCCTATACCGATTTCTATTCCTCAGAATCAATCTTTTAAAAGTGTAAAAAGCGTAATTGATAGTCCAATACCTCAACAATTTAGTGGAGGAGAAATCTTTAGATTTAGACCTGGTTTGGTAACTCAGTTAGATTCAGGAAATAGTTTTGGTTTTACCAGCAGTCGATGGTTTTCTATTGGAAGATTAAACACAGGTAGTCAAAATGTATACGGTTTGCGTTTTCAATTGCCAAACAGAGCTTTAACCATGGGATATCAAGATATTAATGATACCAATCCAAGACTTCAATGGATAGGAGCTGGTTCTTCTGCTGGAACCGACTTTGAATTTAGAGTAGCCAGTAGTTTTACTTCTACAACTTCTAAGTTGGTAGCAACCATGACGAATGATGGTAGTACCTTTTTTGGAACTCCATTAAGTACTACAGAAGCTAAAGTGGGTATTGATTATAGTGATATTTCAGGTTCTACGCGTACAGGTTTATTTTTGCAAAACACATCTGGTTCAGGGAGTTATCATACAGCAATCAAATCAGTCAATAACAAAGCTGTGTATGTAAAAACAGGTATGGATATTCAAAGTAGCGGAAACTCATACGGTAATACAGGAATCAATGTAAGACTTAGCGAAGCATTTTACAATACGGGAATATCTACATCTGTAACAGGTAGCAACAATGGAAGCACGTATGGTGTTCGTGGGTTTATTTATGGTCCTAGTGGTGTGACTCCTACTGGATTTGGAGCGGCTATTTATGGAAGTTCAGCAACAACTAGTAATAGATTTGCAGGATACTTTAATGGGAATGTCTTTGTGACGGGAACGTTTACAGCTTCAGACAAAAAGTTAAAAGATAATATAAAAGAAGAAGTAAATGTATTGGATAAATTAGAACAATTAGATGCGGTAACGTATACATTTAAGCCAAACGATCAATTGAATTTGCCAGAAGGATTGCAACACGGATTTTTAGCGCAAGACATAGAAAAAGTTTTTCCTGAATTGATCTCAACCATCAATAAGCCTATTTTTGATGAGGAAAATAAACAAACAGGTTCTTACGAATACAAAGCTGTGAATTATGTGGGAATGATTTCTATTTTAACATCAAGTTTGAAAGAGTTGAAAGAAGAATCTGCAATAAAAATAAAGCAGTTGGAGGAAGAATCAGCGGCAAACATGCAAGATTTGAATGAAAAAGTAGCATTGCTCGAAAGTCAAATACAAGCCTTAACAGGAAACGATGCTGTTGGAGAAACAAAATTAGACACTCAAGAAGAAATTAGTGGTTCAGGATTTTCGATGGAGCAAAACAAACCGAATCCATTTACAAACCAAACCGTGATTAACTACACGTTGCCTAGCAATACGAAAGCAACAATTTCTGTGGTTGATTTGTCTGGTAAATTTATCAAAGATTATAATTTATCCAGTGAAAAAGGACAATTGACTATTAATTCGAGCGAAATTGGAAAAGGCATCTTTGTATATGCGTTAATTTCGGATAACGAAGTTATGATTACTAAAAAGATGATTATACGATAAATAGTTTCAATAGTTTAAAAAATCTACAAATCATTATAAATAGAAAAGCTAAGATTTTAACATCTTGGCTTTTTTTGTGCAACAAACTCTCCAAATTTTCTTTGCGATTTCTTCAATGTTTTCGCGATTATTTTGTCATTAATGCAACATATTCTCTTTATAAAATACTGATCTTTAATGGTTTATTTTTACGGTTATCCCGTAGTTTTGTTTAACTATTTTGAATTATATTTAAACAAAACCAATTAAAATTTAACACAAATGAAAAAAATTACATTATTTTTTGCAGTACTCTTTACAGCGATTTGCTTTTCGCAAAATAAGTCAAATGGTTCCGTTGCAACTTCCATTACATCTCCTAGCACCGCATTAGGTGAAACATTCAGATTTAATTCAGGTCTAGTTACACAGTTAGATGCAGGAAGTAACTTTGGATTTACGGGTGATCGTTGGTTCTCTATGGGACGATTAAATACAGGAACTCAAACCGTATATGGTCTGCGTTTTCAATTGCCAAACAGAGCAATTACGATGGGATATCAAGATTTAAGTGATGTCAATCCACGAATTCAGTGGATTGGATCAGGTTCTTCGGCTGTAACTGACCTTGAATTCAGAGTGGCAGATGATTTTTTTGCTACAAGTTCTACGCTAGTTGCCACGATGACCAACGACGGAAATACCTTTTTCGGAAATCCACTAACGACAAACACGGCTAAAGTTGGAGTAGATTATGGAGATGTAGGGAGTACGCGTACCGGAGTGTTTGTAGAAAACGTTTCTTCTGCTAATGCGTATATCGCTACAGGATTCAAATCCATTAATAATGCTGGCGGGTATAGAAAATTTGGTTTGGATGTCTCTGGAACGAGTACTAGTGGCGCTGCCTATGATAATATAGGTGTGAATATTCGTTTAAATGGAGCAGCTATTAACAGAGGCGTAATTGCAAATGTAACAGGAAGTAGTACGGGAACTACGTACGGTGTTTTTGGATCAGTTTCTGGGGCAAGTGGAACCACGCCAACTGGTTTGGGAGCAGCTATTTATGGGAGTTCCGCAACAACGTCAAACCGATATGCAGGTTATTTTAATGGAAATGTATTTACAACGGGAATGTACTTGCCTTCCGATGAAAAATTAAAAACTAATGTAAAAGATGAAGTGAGTGTTTTAGATAAATTAACTCAATTAGACGCGGTAACCTATACATTTAAGGAAAATGAACATTTAAATTTACCTTCAGAAATACAACACGGATTTTTAGCGCAAAATTTAGAAGAAGTGTTTCCTGAGTTATTAACGACGATCAATAAACCTATTTTCGACAAGGAAGATAAAGAAATTGGTTCTTATGAATATAAAGCTGTCAATTATATCGGAATGATTTCAATTTTGACTTCAAGCTTACAAGAATTAAAACAGGAATCAGCTGAAAAAATCAAAGAGTTACAAGAAGAATCAGCAGTAAAGATCAAAGAATTACAAGAAGAATCAGCGGCAAACATGCAAGATTTGAATGAAAAAGTAGCATTGTTAGAAAGTCAAATACAAGCCTTAACAGGAAACGAAGCTGTTGGAGAAACAAAATTAGACACTCAAAAAGAAATTAGTGGTTCAGGATTTTCGATGGAACAAAACAAACCGAATCCGTTTACAAACCAAACCGTGATTAATTATACGTTGCCTAGCAATACGAAAGCAACAATTTCTGTGGTTGATTTGTCTGGTAAATTTATCAAAGATTATAATTTATCCAGTGAAAAAGGACAATTGACTATTAATTCGAGCGAAATTGGAAAAGGCATCTTTGTATATGCGTTAATTTCGGATAACGAAGTAATGATCACTAGAAAGATGATTATACGATAAATAGTTTCAATAGTTTAAAAAATCTACAAATCATTATAAATAGGAAAAGCTGAGATTTCAACATCTTGGCTTTTTTTGTGCGATGTAGTGTTTCCTATTTCAATACTATTTTCTTCGTCATTGATTTAGTATAAAATAATCATTTAATTTTATAATTTACTGATATTTAGCGGTTTAATTTTTATGGTGATCCCGTAAAAATATTGTTGAATTGCTGGTTATCTTTAAAGTAAACCAATTAAAAATTATTAGACATGAAAAAAATTACTTTATTAGTAGCGCTATTTTTTGCCACGATTGCTTTCGGGCAAAACCAATCTTCGGGAACCGTTTCTGGTGCTATCTTTAATCCGATACCGCAACAATTTAGCGGGCAGGAGATTTTTAGGTTCCAACCTGGATTAGTCACGCAATTAGATTCGGGAATTGCTTTTGACTTTAATAATAGTCAGTGGTTTTCTATTGGAAGACTAAACACGGGAAGTCAAAATGTATATGGTTTACGTTTTCAGTTGCCAGACAAAGCATTAACTATGGGATATCAAGATTTAAGTGATATAAACCCAAGAATTCAATGGATTGGAAATTCATCTGCTTTTGGAAGTAGTTTGGAGTTTAGAGCCGCCAATAGTTTTACCTCTACCAATTCTACGCTAGTCGCAACAATGACAAATGATGGAAGAACCTATTTTGGAAATCCATTAGCCGCATTTGACACAAAAGTTAGTATTGATTATACTGAAGTTAGTGGCGCTTCTTCACGTGTGGGCTTAACTTTAGAAACTGATGCTAGGCAAAATGGTGTTTTTACTACAGCCATAAGATCAGTAAACAATGCTGGAGCTTTTATTAAAACGGGCTTAGATATTGAAAGTATTACGGGTTCTACCTTTGAAAATACAGGTATTAATGTTCGTTTAAATGGAGGAACTCTAAATACGGGAGTAAGAGCATTTGTAACAGATAATGGTCTTGATGGTCCAACGTATGGTATTTTTGGATCAATAGCTAGTAGTGCTGATGTAAAATCTCCTGCATTTGGAGCAGCTATTTATGGTACTTCATCAACAGATTCAAACCGATATGCAGGTTATTTTAATGGAAATGTGTTTGTAACTGGAACATTTACAGTTTCTGACAAGAAATTAAAAGAGAATATAGAAGATGAGAACAATGTATTAGACAAGTTATCTCAATTAAATGCAGTGACATATACGTTTAAAGAAAACAAACACTTAAACTTATCTTCGCAATTACAACACGGATTTTTAGCACAAAACCTGGAAGAAGTGTTTCCAGAATTGGTAACTACGATCAACAAGCCTATTTATGATAAAGAGAATAAAAAAGTAGTTGATTCGTATGAATACAAAGCCGTAAACTATGTAGGTTTAATTTCTGTATTGACTGCTAGTTTGAATCAATTAAACGAAGAAGCTGCAGCAAAGATCAAAGAATTAGAGGAAGAATCAGCAGCAAACAATGAAAGAATTACATTACTAGAAAGTCAAATACAAGCTTTAACAGGAAATGAAGCTATTGGAGAAAGCGCAGACACTCAAAAAGAAATCAGTGGTTCAGGATTTTCGATGGAACAAAATAAACCGAATCCTTTTACAAACCAAACCGTGATTAACTACACCTTGCCAAGTAATACGAAAGCAACAATTTCTGTGGTTGATTTGTCTGGGAAATTCATCAAAGATTATAACGTATCCAATGAAAAAGGACAATTAACCATTAATTCGAGTGAAATTGGAAAAGGAATATTTGTATATGCGTTAATTTCGGATAATGAAGTTATGATTACTAAAAAGATGATCATACGATAAACGATACTAGTATTTTAAAAATCTGCAAACCATAAAAAAAAGCTGAGATTTCAACATCTTGGCTTTTTTATGCGATCTAGTTTTTCCTAATTATCGATGCGTATATCACTATTTTTAGCGTCATTAATTTAGTATAAAATAATCATTTTATTTTATAAGTGACTGGTATTTAGCGTTTTGTTTTTTATGGTTATCCCGTAAAAATGTTTGTATGTTGGTGTTTATCTTTAAGGGAATATTAATTTAAACATTTACATATGAAAAAAAATATTTTATTATTAGTCTTATTTATTGCGGGAATTACATTTGCGCAAAACAGATCAGATGGTCCCGTAACAACAACTCTTCCGTCTAGCTTGGGAGAAACATTTAGATTTGATTCTGGACTCGTCACACAACTAGATGCAGGAAGCGGCTTCGGATTTACGAGTGATCGTTGGTTTTCTTTGGGAAGATTGTTTACAGGCAGTCAAAATGTATACGGATTGCGCTTTCAATTGCCTAACAAAGCGTTAACGTTAGGATACCAAGATATTAATGATCTGAATCCAAGATTGCAGTGGATTGGATCAGGTTCTTCCTCAGCAACGGACTTTGAATTTAGAGTAGCAAATAGTTTTACCTCTACAAGTTCTACGTTGGTAGCAACGATGACAAACGATGGAAAAACCTTTTTTGGTCCACAATCAACAACTACTAACACAAGAGTGGGTGTAGATTACAGTAATCTTCCAAGTGGTAGAACAGGTGTTACAGCGCAAAATAGTACTAGTACAAGCAGTTACAGTACAGTTACAGGCTTCAAATCTATTAACAATGTTTTTTGTCAGATAAAGAATGGCGTACGTGTTGAAAGCGATGGAGGAGCTTTTGGAAATACAGGAGTGAGTGTCAGCTTGCTAGACGGACGATACAATTCTGGAGTAAGCGCATTTGCAAGAAGTGAAGCATCTGGTGGTTCCTCCTATGGTGTCAGCGGATCGATTGGGGGACCTAGTGGTGTAACTCCAACAGGTTTTGGAGCTGGTATTTATGGTAGTTCTGCAGCAAGCACCAATAGATATGCAGGATATTTTAACGGAAATGTTTTTGTAACTGGAACATTTACAGTATCAGACAAAAAATTAAAAGACAATATTAAAATTGAAGAAAATATATTAGATAAGTTAACGCAGCTAGATGCGGTAAGTTATACGTTTAAACCAAATGACCAACTAAACTTGCCTAGTGAATTACAACACGGATTCTTAGCACAAAACCTAGAAGAAGTTTTTCCAGAATTAGTAACGACGATTACAAAACCTATTTTAGGTGAAAATAACAAGGAGCTTGGAATGTACGAATACAAAGCTGTTAATTATGTGGGAATGATTTCAATTTTAACGTCAAGCTTACAAGAATTGCAGGAAGAAGTGAAAACGTTAAAAAACCAAATAGAAGCAATGAACGTACAAGCAGCCTCTGATAAAGAGGAAGCTCAATTAAATACTCAAGATGAGGTTGGTAATGTTGAATTTTCTATGGAACAAAACAAACCGAATCCATTTACAAACCAAACCGTTATTAACTATACGTTGCCAAGCAATACGAAAGCAACAATTTCAGTGGTTGATTTGTCTGGGAAATTCATTAAAGATTATAACATATCCAATGAAAAAGGACAATTGACCATTAATTCGAGTGAAATTGGAAAAGGAATATTTGTATATGCGTTAATTTCGGATAACGAGGTAATCATCACTAGAAAAATGATTATACGTTAGAAAACAACAATATTTTTAAAATCTACAAATCATAAAAAAAAAAGCCGAGATTTCAACATCTTGGCTTTTTTGCAATTCAGTATGTTATGCTTTAATGTTTGTTTTTACGATTTATTTCGTCATTAAATCATTATAAAATAGTCATTTTTTTTATAAATAACTGGTATTTAGCTTTTTATTTTTTATGGTTACCCCGTAATTTTGTTTAATATTTTGTCCATACATTTAAACAAAATAATTAAAAACTACTTTATATGAAAAAATTTACCTTATTATTAGCTTTATTTTTTGTGGGAATACTATTCGCGCAAAACAAATCAAATGGTGCAGTAGCGACTTCTATCACGTCTCCTACTTCTACCACAGGAGAAACATTTAGATTTGATTCAGGTCTAGTTACACAATTAGATGCAGGAAGTGGCTTCGGGTTTACGAGTGACCGCTGGTTTTCCATGGGACGATTATTTACAGGATCTCAAACTGTATATGGATTGCGCTTTCAGTTGCCTAATAAAGCATTAACGATGGGATATCAAGATATTAACGATCTGAACCCAAGATTGCAATGGATTGGATCAGGTTCTTCCGCAGCAACAGATTTTGAATTTAGAGTTGCAGATAGTTTTACCTCTACAAGCTCTACATTAGTAGCAACCATGACCAATGATGGAAAAACGTATTTTGGAGCGCCACTAACGTCAAACGAGCCGTTGGTAGGAATTGATTACAGTAATAGTTCAAGCAGTACGAAAACAGGACTTATTGTACAAAACAACAATACTTCAGGATTGTATTTTACAGGAATTAAAGCAATCAATAATCAATCAGGATACATTAAAACAGGAATAGAGGTGCAAAGTGATGGCTCTTCTTATTTGTCTACTGGTGTTAGTATAAGAACGAGTGCATCCTATCAAAATACGGGAGTATCTTCAAGAATTTCTGGTACAAGTAACGGGAGTTCGTATGCTGTTCGAGGAGATATTCCTAGCACAGGAACTGGTTTCGGTGCAGGTATTTATGGTAGTTCAGCAATACTTACCAATCGTTATGCAGGATATTTTAATGGGAATGTTTTTACCACAGGTTCATACTTACCTTCGGATGAAAAATTAAAAGAGAACGTGAAAACGGAAGAAAATACATTACAGAAATTAGCTCAACTAGATGCTGTAACGTATACGTTTAAAGAAAACGAACACTTAAATCTACCTTCAGAAACACAACACGGATTCTTGGCTCAAAATTTGGAAGAAGTTTTTCCTGAATTAATAACAACCATCAGCAAGCCTATTGAGGATGAGAAAAATTTCCAAATAGGAACCTACGAATATAAAGCGGTAAATTATGTAGGATTGATTTCTGTATTGACTGCTAGTTTGAAGCAATTAAACGAAGAGTCAGCTGCAAATATCAAAGAATTAAATGAAAAAGTAGCCGCTTTAGAAAATCAGATTGAAGCAATGAACATTCAAGCATCTGAGGAAGAAACTCAATTAGGGAATTTAGAAGAAATTAGCGGCTCAGGATTTTCTATGGAGCAAAACAAACCAAATCCGTTTACAAATCAAACCGTAATTAATTATACGTTGCCAAGCAATACCAAAGCAACAATTTCTGTGGTTGATTTATCGGGTAAATTTATCAAAGACTACAATCTATCAACTGAAAAAGGACAATTAATCATCAATTCCAGTGAAATTGGAAGAGGAATATTTGTATATGCGTTAATTTCAAATAACGAAGTTATGATGACAAGAAAGATGATCATTAGATAAGTCAAATTTGTATCAACATACAAATTCGAATTATTACAAAAAAGCTGAGATTTTAACGTCTTGGCTTTTTTTGGTTTCTAATCAATTAAAGATTTTATATTTTGTTTAACGTTTTTTAAGAAAACTTAACATAATTTCAGTAAAAATAACTTAATTATCTAGTTTTAAACGTTTTAATTTTATGGTTATCCCGTAATGTGTTTAACTATTTAGTACTTATCTTTAAACAAAACCAATTAAAAAATTTAGACATGAAAAAAGTTACTTTATTATTAGCTTTATTTTTTGCGGGAATGACGTTTGCGCAAAACCAATCAGACGGAGCCGTTTCAAACTTTATTTTTAATCCTATACCACAGCAATTTGGTGGTGGAGAAATTTTCAGATTTGATCAAGGCCTTGTAACACAATTAGACAAAGGAAATGCCTTTGATTTCAATAACAGTAGATGGTTTTCTTTAGGAAGCTTAAAAACAGGTTCCCAAACTGTATACGGAATTCGTTTTCAATTGCCAAATAGAGGAATCACAATGGGATATCAAGATGTAGGTGACGATAATCCTAGAATTCAGTGGATTGGAGACTCGATAAAGAGTAATCTAGAATTTAGATCAGCAACTAGTTTTTTCTCTACAGTTTCTAATTTGAATGCTACGATGACTTTTGATGGAAGAACGTTCTTTGGAAAGCCATTAGCTTCCAATGAGCCATTAGTAGGAATTGACTACAGTACGGTACCTGGAAACACGAAAACAGGGTTAATTGTACGTAACAATACAAATAATGGAGATTTCTTTACAGGAATCAAAACCATTAACAAAGAAAAAGGAAGGGTTAAAACTGGAATTAGCGTATTGGAAGCTGGCAGTTCAGTATCAAGTACAGGAGTTAATGTGGAAGTAGTAGACAGTGATCAATCTACAGGAGTACGTGTTTTTGCTTCTAGTACTTCTGGAAGTACGTTTGGAGTACAAGCTAGAATTTCAAGTGCGTCACCATCAATAATTCCGCCTTTTGGAGCGGCTATTGAAGGTACTTCTGCATCACTTCCAAATAGATTTGCAGGATACTTTAATGGCGACGTTTTTGTGACAGGAATGTTTACAGTTTCTGATAGAAACCTAAAAGAAAATATTCAGCCAGAAGAAAATGTATTGGATAAATTATCTCAATTAGAGACAGTAACCTACACTTTCAAGCAAAATGAGCACTTAAACTTGTCATCAAAAGTGCAACACGGATTCTTAGCGCAAAATTTAGAAGAAGTTTTCCCAGAATTAGTAACGACAATCAACAAACCAATTCAAGACAAACAAGGAATTGACACAGGTTCGTATGAGTACAAAGCGGTAAACTACACAGGATTAATTTCAGTATTGACGTCAAGTTTAAATGAAATGAACAATAAAATGACAGTGTTAGAAACAGAATTGGCTGAATTGAGAAACGAATTGGCAACTGCTAAAAATGAATTAGAAGGACAGGACGAACTGGAAGTTGGTTTCACGATGGAGCAAAATAGACCAAATCCTTTCACCGACCAAACGGTCATCAACTATACATTGCCTAACAACGCAAAAGCTACGATTTCTGTATTTGACATGTCAGGTAAATTTGTAAGAGATTATAACTTATCAAGTCAAAAAGGACAAGTAACAATTAACTCTAGCGAAATTGGAAAAGGAATGTTTATCTATAGCTTAGTGTCTAATGGAGACATTATGGTTACTAAGAAGATGATTGTAAAATAAGCCCCACAATCGTATCTACTCTATATAAAAAGCAATCAGTACTGTAATGGTGCTGATTGCTTGTTTGTTTTATAAAACAAACAACCTTGAACGTTAAAATGTTTTCTTTTTTTTAGGGTATTTCATACTTTCATTTTTTAATCAAAAAACTTAAAATCATGAAAAAAAAGAGTATCAAAAATTTATCGTTAAACAAGAAATCAATTTCTAACCTAGAAACAAACTACGGAGGAAACGCAAGTGGGCAAAACTCTATCCGATTTTGTATTCGTACCATAGTAGACCAAAATGGTAACAATATCTGTTTACCAACAAAAAGAGCTGCTACGTGTGGTCAAACAGAGCCTGTAGGGTGTGCGCTTACAATTGAAGTAGATCCGTTTACAATTCCAATCTGTTAATAATTGGCATAAGAAAAATAACCAAAATAACTTAAAATCATGAAAAAAAAGAGTATCAAAAATCTATCGTTAAACAAGAAATCAATTTCTAAGTTACAACCAGAAAAAAGCATGGGAGGACAAGGAACATTCCGTTGTATATTATCTATTATTGATCAAAATGGAAATAATATATGTATCACAAGATTCGCTGCTACCTGTCCACAAACAAATGCTGCAGGTTGTGTACTTACAATTGAAGTAGATGGAAACACGTATCCAATCTGTTAAAATTTAAAAGATGTCAAACTGATCGTAAAATTGGTATTACGTTAAAAAGTAAAGATTTTCGTCCGAAATCACAGTGAGTTTTACGGTTTTCCCGTATTTTGAATCATTGCAATTCCTTAACTTAGGTTTTTAACTTGAAAACTTAATATCATGAAAAAACAAGATGTAAAAAACTTGAAACTCAACAAAAGTTTAGTGTCCAACTTAGTAAAAGAAAACCTTACAGGCGGATTGAACTGGACGTACGACAGACCCACAGGACAAAGTGAATTTGCAGGCGAATGTCCGCCTCCAACACAAACAGGTTCTTGGTGCTTAACAGGATACCAAACAAATTGTCAATAAAGAACACTAAAAAAAGCTTCTCGAAATTCGAGAAGCTTTTTAAATTTTATTAGAAAAACTATAAAATCTTAGTTTCCACCAGCGTTTTTAATTTATCTGCCGCCGCTTTTTTAGCGTCTTCAACTTTCTTAGTAGCAGCATCCGTTGCTTCGTCCATTTTACTTTTAGCTGCATCTTTTGCATCCTCAACAGTTTTCTTAGCGCCTTCTTTCATGTCATTTACCATGTTTGTTGCGCCTTCCTTAGCATCTTCCATCGTTTTTGTTGCACTTTCTTTTACATCGTTAGCAACATCTGTAGCTTTTTCTTTTACGTCATCTGCTACTTTTTTCACTGCTTCTTTGGTGTCTTTTACCATTTCTTTAGCAGTTTCCTTTGCTTTATCACCTTCTTTTTTTACTTCTTCACATGAAGTCATTCCGATCATTAAAGCCACTACTAAAGAAGCTTTGAATACTAATTTTTTCATTTTTTTACCTATTTATTGTTATTGAACAACAATGTTAAGACTTCTTTTACTCATTCACAAAGAATGAGTTAACATATTTTTAACATTCCATGAAATTATCATTTTGGCAGATAAAAGGAGTTTTTTTTAAGAATTTACGCGTTCAGAAAGGTATGCCATGATTTTTGTACATGCATTTCCATTAGCTTGCACATAGTTGCGATTAATATCTCCAACGGAAATTTTAAAAACCGCATCTGTAAGTAAACGATGCATCAATTGTTCAAATGTCGCTTTTGAATTCACAGAAAGTACGCCGCCAAGTTGCACCAAATCTTCCGCTTCTTTAAAGCCAGTAAAATTCTTTCCAACAACCACGGGAATTCCAAAAACAGCAGGTTCTAGCGTATTGTGCAAACCTGTAGTTCCCATACCGCCGCCAACATAGGCAATATCAGCGTAACTATATACTTTCGTGAGAATTCCGATGGTATCTACGATAAAAACTTCAAATTGACTCAAATCGGTATGTTGTTCCATTTCAGAAAATAAAACCGTCGATTTTTTAATAGAATTCTTTAATTTTTCAATTTCTTGAGATTTGATATTGTGTGGTGCTATGATAAACTTGCAATCCTCGGCAGAAGCGTTGATAAAAGGCACAAAAATAGCTTCATCTTCTTGCCAACTACTTCCAATGACAATAGTAGTCGTATTATTTTTAAAATTTTCGATGAAAGAAAGCGAATTGTCACGGTCTAAAATTTCCAACACACGATCAAAACGTGTGTCGCCACTAATCGTAACATCTGTAAAATTAATACGTTTCAAAAGCTGCTGAGACGTTTCATCCTGCACAAAAATATGATCAAATGCACGAAGCGATTTTCGCATCCAACTGCCATAAAACTTGAAAAACACTTGCGAACTTCTAAAAATAGTCGAAATAGAAATCGTGTGAATGTGCTGCTTTTTCAATGCTGCTAAATAATTCGGCCAAAACTCATACTTCACAAAAATTACCAATTCAGGATGAACCAGTTTTACAAAATTCCTAGCATTAGCTTTTGTGTCTAAAGGCAAATAGGTAATCACATCTGCGACGCCACTATCTTTTTTTACTTCGTATCCGGAAGGCGAAAAAAACGTCAACACAAATTTATGGTCAGGATATTTTTCTTTCAACGCTTCCAATACGGGCAATCCTTGTTCAAATTCGCCCAAAGAAGCCGTGTGAAACCAAATGACTTTGTCTGTTGCTGAAATTTGATTGGCTAAGGTCTTAAAAACGAGTTTTCTGCCCGCTACAAACAGTCCAAGTTTCGTATTAAATTTCGCAATGATTCCTAGAAAGAAACTCGCAACGTAGACCAATATGTTGTAAATAAAATACAAAAGTGATTGAGTTTGCCGCTAAAATACATTCTTTCCCTTAAATTCATTGGGTATCGTTGTACAATTTCATAAATTTGTTTGTTTAAAAGAGATACGAATGAAGAAAATCCAAATGGTCGATCTTAAAGGGCAATATGCTCAAATAAAAGACCAAGTAGACCAATCCGTATTAGATGTTATTGCCTCTTCTGCATTCATAAACGGACCCGAAGTACATGCATTTCAAAAAGAATTAGAAGAATATTTAGACGTAAAACACGTCATTCCGTGTGCCAACGGAACGGATGCATTGCAAATTGCGATGATGGGACTTGGACTAAAGCCCGGTGATGAGGTCATTACAGCAGATTTTACGTTTGCAGCAACGGTTGAGGTCATTGCACTATTGCAACTAACGCCCGTATTGGTCGATGTGGAAAAAGACTCATTCAATATTGATCCTGAAGCGGTTCGGAAAGCGATAACGCCTAAAACAAAAGCCATTGTTCCGGTACATTTATTTGGACAATGTGCCAATATGGACGCGATTTTAGAAATTGCCAAAGAACACGATTTATACGTCATTGAAGACAACGCGCAAGCTATTGGCGCAAGTTATACCTTTGCCGATGGAAGCGTGAAAAAAGCAGGAGGTATTGGTCATGTGGCTTCTACTTCGTTCTTTCCTTCAAAAAACTTAGGTTGTTATGGTGATGGCGGTGCAATTTTTACGAACGATGATGATTTAGCACATACCATCAGAGGAATTGTAAACCACGGAATGTACAAACGCTATCATCACGATGTTGTGGGTGTAAATTCACGCTTAGATTCAATACAAGCAACCATTTTACGTGCCAAATTGCCACATTTAGATAGGTACAACGCTGCACGCCAAAACGCTGCAAGAAAATACAATGCTGCTCTCGCTGGAAATGATAACATCATCACGCCGCAAATCACAAAAGCATGCGAAAGTCCAATCTGTACAGGATGTAACTGTCATGTATTTCATCAATACACTTTGCGTGTTGTAAATGTAGACAGAGATGCGTTGGTAAAACACTTAAATGAAAACGGGATTCCTTGCGGAGTCTACTATCCAATTCCGTTGCACTTGCAAAAAGCATACAAAGACGAACGGTATAACGAAGCAGATTTTCCTATAACAAATCAGTTGGTAAAAGAAGTCATTTCCTTGCCAATGCACACAGAATTAGAAGACGAGCAAATCGAATTCATCACGAAAACAATTTTAGAGTTCATAAACAAATCATAAGTTTTAAAAGCAAAAAGCTAAAACTCAACACCTGTCACATCGAGCAAAGTCGAGATGCAAAACTAAAAAACCTCAAATTGAAAAAAATACTAGTAACTGGCGGATTAGGTTATATCGGCTCTCACACGGTGGTAGCCTTGCAATTGGCAGGATTTGAAGTTGTGATAATTGACAATCTTTCCAATTCATCAGAAGAAGTATTGCAAGGAATTCAACGAATTACAGGAATTTTGCCAACGTTTAAAAAACTTGATTTACGCGACAAGCAAGCAACAATTTCATTCTTTCAAAAGCATACCGACATTGACGGAATCATTCACTTTGCCGCGAGCAAAGCAGTTGGCGAAAGTGTGGAAAATCCGTTGTTATATTACGAAAACAATCTTTCCACGCTGATTACTATCTTACAGGAAATTCAACACAAAGAAAATATTTCGTTCATCTTTAGTTCTTCGTGTACGGTGTACGGTCAAGCCGAAACAATGCCCATTTCGGAAGATGCACCTGTACAACAAGCGTTCTCTCCGTATGGAAACACCAAACAAATCGGCGAAGAAATTCTGAAAGATACTGCCAAGATTACCAAAGGGTTACAAGTCATTTCGTTGCGATATTTCAATCCAATTGGGGCGCATGAAAGTGGTGAAATAGGAGAATTGCCCGATGGTGTTCCGCAAAACTTAGTGCCTTTTATTACGCAAACTGCCATTGGGTTACGAGAAGAATTAGCCGTTTTTGGAAATGATTATCCTACGGTAGATGGCACTTGCATTCGTGATTATATTCACGTGGTCGATCTCGCGAAAGCGCATGTAACTGCATTACAAAGAATACTTCAAAAAGAAAATAAAGCATCATTTGAAGTATTTAACATCGGAACAGGAACGGGAAGTTCTGTGCTAGAAGTTATTGAAAGTTTTGAGCGTGTCAGCGGAGAAAAACTCAACTATACAATTGTCGGTAGGCGTGAAGGCGATGTCATTTCTGCGTATGCCGATACTACGAAAGCCAATACCATTTTAGGTTGGAAAGCCACATCTACGCTCGATGAAGCGATGCTTTCTGCTTGGAAATGGGAACAGAAAATACGAACAACCAAATAAACCAATTAAATGAAGAAACTACTCATTCTATGCTTGAGTATGTTTTGTGCTACGATACTAATGGCACAAGATACCTACTTGCATTGCGGAAAAATTATTGACACAAAAAGTGGAAAGATTTTAACGCAAAAAACGATCATTGTCTCTGGAAACACTATTAAAAGTGTTGAAAACGGATACATTCAGTCAGATACTACAGACGTTATTTATGTTGATCTCAAATCGAAAGTCGTAATGCCAGGATTGATTGATTTGCACGTACATATTGAAAGTGAAACGAATCCGAAAGCATATATCGAAAAATATACCTTAAATGATGCGGATGTTGCGTTTCGTTCAGTAGGTTTTGCAGGTGTTACGCTACAAGCAGGATTTACAACGGTGCGTGATTTAGGCGGAACTGGTGTGAATATTTCTTTGAGAAACGCTATTTCACAAGGAAAAATTGACGGACCTAGAATTTTCACCGCAGGAAAAGCGTTAGCGACAACTGGCGGACATGCCGATCCGACGAATGGAAATCGTAAAGAAATTATTGGCGACCCAGGACCAAAAGAAGGTGTTGTAAATAATGTGAATGATGCGAAAAAAGCAGTGCGTCAACGGTATAAAAATGGCGCTGATGTCATTAAAATTACGGCAACTGGTGGTGTATTAAGTGTTGCAAAAAGTGGAAGCAATCCGCAGTTTACTGTAGAAGAAGTCAAAGTGATTTGCGAAACCGCGAAAGATTATGGAATGCATGTAGCAGCGCACGCACATGGTGATGAAGGAATGCAACGCGCCATTATTGGAGGAGTCAAAACCATTGAACACGGAACGTATATGAGTGACGAAACTATGGAATTGATGAAAAAGCACGATGCATATTTAGTTCCTACGATCACAGCGGGAAAAGAAGTAGCCGCAAAAGCAAAAATTGAAGGTTATTACCCAGATATTATTGTGCCAAAAGCCTTGGCTGTAGGACCAAAAATACAGGGAACATTTGCGAGAGCGTATAAAAAAGGTGTGGGCATTGCGTTTGGAACGGATGCAGGTGTTTTTGAACATGGACTCAATGGAAAAGAATTTGGTTTTATGGTAGAAGGTGGTATGACTCCAATGGAAACCATTCAAGCTGCAACGGTAACCAACGCCAAGATTTTAGGGATGGAAGATCAATTGGGACAAATAAAAGCAGGATTTTTAGCTGATATTGTGGCGGTTGATGAAGATCCAATACAAAACATCAATACGATGGAGAGTGTAATATTTGTGATGAAAGATGGAAAAATTTACAAGCAGTAATGCAATTGCTAATTAAGTAACTCTAAAGAATAATACCAATTTACATTTAAACTGGTGTTTTGGATACGAAGTTACTTTGGCTCTATAGGATGCTATGAATGGTTTGCATAGCCTTAGCTACGGAAAGTATTCGCAAAGAACTAAACTGCCAAATGAACGAGTTTATAAACATCATTTTATGTGTAAATAGGTATAAAATATAATTTTAAAAGGCTGTCTAGAGATTCAAATTTCTTGACAGCCTTTTGTGTGCATTAATTAATAGGAGTACATTCTACGAGTGACTGACACGGATAATTAAGCGTTTGGCATTTATTATTCAATGTCTGACACGTAAAATCAATTGTTAGTGGACAATTGGCTTGAAATGTACAGGCGAGTGCAGATGGACACGCATCAATTTGTGAGCCACACACATCAATTTTTGTAAGTTGAACTGCCAATCCTCCCGTAGCATCATTTCCTAAGTTGGAAATAGAGTTCTTACGAAGCTGCAGTGATTTTAAATTTCTTTTTTTCATGATTTTAAGTTTTTTGGATTACTAATTATTTACGTTGGCAAAAACAGTTGCGAATTTAGTATGGGAAAAACTATAGTAAACAGTTAGATTAAAGCGAAGCTCAATTTGCCGCTGTTTACATTTTCATATGATTCTTCTGTTTACCAATCAATGTTACAAAGCGTTGGAATGTCTGTAGGACAAAACCAAGCTGATGGGCAATCATCAATTACGGATGTACAGGTGTCGGTAAGTATAGTTCCTCCTTTTAATTGGCGACTTTCTAAGTTTGAAATTGAATTTTTACGAAGTCTTAATGATGTTGTATTTCTTTTTTTCATGGTTTAATTGTTAAGTTACTACTACTTTAAAATATAAAAATGGACTCAAGTTTGGTATGAAAAAACTAGAGTTCGTAATTTGATATGTACGTTAGGTATTTTTAAGAAAATCTGCTTTAAATAACAAAATTGGAAGCTGTCAAAAAAGCCAAAAAGCCTTTCAAACCAAATTAGTTTTAGCGTGATGTTCTTAAATTTTTTAGACAGCTTCTTTTTATGTGTAAATTGGTATTAAAAAAGCATATAATGATTCCTTATTCAACAACCTGTTTTAAAGGGTTGCTAATTAATAGTTTACCAATACACACAATCTTTTGGGTTTTGTGTGAACGGACACCAAGCAGTTGGACAGGCATCAATAAACGAAGTACATGGCTGATTTTGCAGCGTCGGACAATTATATTTTGTATATACAGTTCCTCCTTTTGTTTGATTCTTTCCTAAATCAGAAATTGACTTTTTGTTGAGTTTTAACGATTTTGCATTTCTTTTTTTCATGATTTCAAGTTTTTAATTATCAGTGACTTAAATTATAAAAATCGTATGTATTTTTAGTAGGGGAAAACCGTAGTTAACACTCTAAATAATCTTCTGTTTAAGAATTATTATAATACTTTATAAGTGCTTAGGAACAATTTTTGTACTTTTAATAGCGTTAAACAAGAAAATAAACTCTAAATATGAGTGAAGATCGTATTAAAAGAAGAAAGAGATCTTTAAGAAAAAATAGCATAAGAAACCAAATAAGGAAGAGAAAGTATAGTTTTAAACGTTTTATGCTAGAAGCTCTAGAAGATTCTGAAAATTTAAATTCTTTAGCAAAAATTACAGCTAGTGGAACACTTTCTGCATATAATCGAGCAGTAAAAACACATGACGAAATAGTATACGTCAATGATGGAAAAGTAGTGAGAAAAGTTAAAGGAAAGGAGGTTGAGGTTATTCAAAATTTAATAACTAGGAAAGTTGTCAAAGGAACTACAATCACAATAAGGAAATAAGTGGGGTAGATGTTTAAGAAAAGACTACGCATGTTTGCAGGACCTAATGGTTCAGGAAAAAGTACTGTTTATGATATATTAAAAGATAGATTTGATATTGGTATTTATGTAAATGCAGATGATATTGAAAAGAAATTAAATGGCGCAGATAATTTTAATTTGAGCGATTATGGTTTTAAAAATAAAATTACAAAGGAATATTTTTTAGCATTTATAGAAAATCATACACTTTACAAGAAAGCAACTTCTAGAGGTTTCATAATTGATTTAGAATTTAAAAATGGTGAAATCTTAAACCCGAATAAAAAAACACACTCTTATGAAGCGTCTATCTTAGCTGATTTTATTCGCAATGAGCTTATAGAGGGAGGTGAAAAGTTAACATTTGAGACCGTCAGACTGTCTCAAAACCCACACATAATTTTCTATTTATCTTAAATATTCCGATATTTAAGTATGGAATATTTAAAAGGAGATTCTAGGACACAACTTACATTATATACTACTTGTCTTGACGATATGATACCTCAAGATAATTCAGTACGATTTATAGACGAATTTGTCAACACACTTAATTTGCAAGAATTAGGTTTTGATGCCATAGCTTCTCAAGGAAGACCACCTTACAACCCTGCTGATTTACTAAAGTTATATATCTATGGGTATATGAATCGCACTCGATCCTCCAGAGTTTTGGAAAAAGAATGCTCCCGAAATATTGAAGTGATGTGGCTTTTGAAAAATCTTAAACCAGATCATAATACGATAGCGCGTTTTAGAAAAGAAAATCCAAAAGCTATCAAACGAGTTTTCAGGCAAAGTGTAACCATTGCAAAGAACTTTAACTTGATTGGTGGAGTTCTTATCGCGGGTGATTCTACCAAATTAAGAGCGCAGAATAGCAAGAAGAATAATTACAATAAGAAAAAGATTGAACGGCATTTAGCATATATTGATAAAAAACTATCACAATACAATGCAGAATTGGCTACTGCTGATAATGATAGTAAAGCTCAAATTCAGAAAAATATTGAAAATCATAAACGACATCAAGTTAAGTATACGCAGATAAAGCAAGAATTAGAAGCTGATACAACTACTGAAAATCCTCAGTTATCTACGAGTGATCCAGACAGCAGACATCAAATAGTAAGAGGAATGATAACAGAAGTTTGCTATACTGCACAAACTACTGTTGACGAAAAACATAACATACTTATTGATTATAAAGTGACCAATCAAAACGATAAAAAAGCAATGGGAATGATGCTCAGAAGAGCTAAATCTATTTTAAGGCATCATCAGTTTACAGCTCTTTACGATAAAGGATATCATACAGGAAGTGAATTTGATACTGCACATACATTAGGAATAAAAACTTTAGTAGCTATACCAAATATAGGAAGAGCCAGTCAAGCTCCTGATCCTAAATATAATGTAGAATATTTTAAATATGATAAGCACAAAGATTGTTATATATGCCCAAAAGAACAAGAACTAACAAGTAACCAAAATTGGTATAAGACACGTAACTATAAGTTCAAACAATATAAAACCAAGGCATGTAAAACTTGCCCTGTTAGGAACTTATGTACAACAGCTAAAGTCAATGGAAAGATCGTACAGCGAAGTCAGTATGCCTATGCAATTGAAGCCAATGCAAAACGAGTAAAAACCAATGAAACAACATACAAAAAGCGACAAGCTATCGTAGAACATCCCTTTGGAACCATTAAAAGACAATGGGGTTTTGATTATATTATTACGAAACGAACAATTGAATCGGCATCTGCTGATTTTGGATTGATTGCTTTAGCCTATAATCTGAAAAGAATTATCAATATCCGTAAAGCTTCAAGGAGTAGCAAAAAACACTGTTTGTGCCATTTTAGAAGGCTCAACCGCTTACATGAGCCCAAAAAGAGCAATATTGGCGTGTTAAAATCATTATTCTATAAAAGACAAGAAGTATTTAAAATAGCTGCGTAATTTTAAAATTTAGTGTAAATTAGAATCTTAATAGGTAGTTTTGAGACAGACTGCCGTTATGTCACATTCTTCAAAGATAGAAACTCTAAAAAAATCTAAAGAAAAAGGATTTAAAAATTACTTATATTTTATTTCTACTGAGGCGCATTCAGAAAATACGTAAAGCCTTTTAAATACTAATATTTCTTTGTAAATTAAAGAAACATAAAACCCCGAAAATGACCGATATGGTTCAAAAACGGGGTTTTCTTTTTTCTCTAGCCATGAAAATACAAAGAATTTCTGATTTACAAACCCGTTTATCTCTTTTTTCGATATCTGAAAATTACACGCTGTTTTATGAGCGTTTTTTGCAAAGTGATTTAGGTAAGATTTATACAGCCATTCCTTGGGACGATTTGGTAGCCACTTTTAATATTAAGGAACACAAACTAGGTAGGAATATGCTTTTCAGTCCTAAAGGTCGTCTAGCTTTAATGTTTTTAAAACATTATGCTTGTTGTAGCGATAAACGTCTTTTAGAACAACTTAACAGTAATGTTGACTATCAGTTTTTTTGTGACATTTCTTTAGGTTTTAATCGGTTGACAAATTCTAAAATCGTGAGTCAAATACGATGTGAGTTAGCGGGCTGTTTGGATATTGAAGTCTTGGAAAAGTGTCTATACGTAAACTGGTCTGGTTATATAGAGAATCCTGATCAAGTCACTGTGGATGCTACTTGTTATGAGAGTGAACTGCGATATCCTACCAATCAAAAGCTACTATGGGAAGCTGTTCATTGGATGTACAATCAACTCCGCAAAAATGCTAAAGTAGTAGGGGTAAAAATGATACGCAGTAAATACTTGAAATGGAAACTACGTTATCATGGCTTTAGCAAGATGCGTCGTAAGTCCAAGTCCAAACGAAAATCACTGACACGGGCACTTTTATTGTTATTAAAGAAGTTTATCGACTTTGAAGCTCACTTACGTAAAAAGTACAACTTGCAAGCAAGTGTACAATACTATCGCAGAGTAGCCACCATCAAAAAAGCCTACCTCCAACAAGAACAGCACTTTAGAACAGGTGAAAAGATTAAAGACCGTATTGTAAGTATTGCAAAAGATTACCTGAGACCTATTGTTAGAGGAAAAGAAATCAAGCCTGTAGAATTTGGAGCAAAAGTCAATAAACTACAGATCGATGGAATTAGTTTTATAGAACACCTAAGTTTTAATGCTTTTAATGAGGGAACACGACTGCAAGCCACCATCTACAAAGCACAACAACTTACCCATAGAAAAACCAAGATTATTGGGGCAGATGCCATATATGCCACTAATAAGAATAGAAAATTTATCACAAAGCATCAGATCAAAACTGACTTTAAAAGAAAAGGGAAGCCGCCTAAAGACTATAAAGAGGAGCAAAAACTTAAGCGCCTAATCACAAAAGAAAGAGCTACACGATTGGAAGGTAGTTTTGGAAAAGAAAAAGAGCATTACCTTCTCAAAAAAATAAAAGCCAAAACAAAGCCCACGGAAACCTTGTGGATATTCTTTGGCATACATACCGCTAATGCTTTAGAAATCGGTAGAAGAATCTGCAAAAACCAACAAATAGCAGCATAAAATTTTAAAATAGCTTACCAAAACTATGGAATAGGTATGTCTTGTCGTTAACAAAATCAACCAAAAAGAACCTAAAAACGATTTAAAATGAAAATCCAAGAAATGAAATAGATCAAATCTTGGATTTTTATGTTTTAGCTAGCTTTAAGTGAGCTATTTTCTGAATGCGCCTACTGAAAATTTTGAAATAAATAAGCAGAGAGTCATTGAACGAGTAAAAAACGGAGGTCATCCAGTGCCAGAAAATAAAATAAAAGAAAGGTATTTCAAGAGCTTAGCTTATTTAAAGGAAGCTATTCAACATACCTATAGGACTTTTGTATTTGATAATAGTGGAAGTAATTCTGTCTTAGTTTTAGACGTTTTCAATGGTGAAAAAATCACTATTCACTCAGAATCAATTCCTGAATGGGTTGATACTTATCTTCTAAAAAAAATATAGCATTTTTTTTATATTACGATAAAGAAATTTCTTTTCGTTTGATAAAGGAAATGACCAACAAACCTGTTCCGAGCATGACGGAAACATCTGCCATATTGAAAATGCCCGTTTTAAAAATTCCGCCCAAATCTATGTGCATAAAATCCGTTACCGAATTGTATAAAATACGATCGTATAAGTTTCCGATGCCGCCACCAATAATACAGCACAAACCAAAAATCATATACTTGTCTAAATCGGTGTTGATAATGATCATGCGCAGAATAAAAAGTAACACTGCAATAGGCAAAATAATTAAAAAGATGCTTCTTAAAATCGGATTCTCCATAGAAGATAAAAATCCTAAAAACGCACCTTTATTTTCAGTTTTTAACAACACTACATATTCGCCAATCACTGAAATACGTTCGGTATCATCAATATGATGTCTTGCCACTGATTTAGAAACTTGATCGCAACCAACGTTTATTAAAATCAGTCCCAAAATCAACAACATTCGTAGCGATTGAGATATTTTCATATTGCTTTATTCGTTTTCAAAAGTAGCACCTTCCGAAGTTACAGAACGATCAATTTTACGTAATAATCCTTGCAATACTTTTCCAGGACCAACTTCTGTAAAGTGTGAAGCACCATCAGCAATCATTTGCTGAACAGATTGTGTCCATTTGACAGGAGCTGTCAATTGTGACATTAGGTTCTTTTTAATCTCGGTAGGATTGGTAACTGCCGTCGTCGTTACATTTTGGTATATTGGACATGTCGGTGTGTTGAAGATTGTGTTTTCAATAGCAGCAGCCAATTCTTCGCGTGCAGGTTCCATCAATGGCGAGTGAAAAGCGCCACCAACAGGTAATACCATGGCACGTCTTGCGCCTGCTTCTTTTAAAGTTTCACACGCAGCGTTAATTGCGTCTACTTCTCCAGAAATCACAATTTGCCCAGGACAATTATAGTTTGCAGGAACAACAATTCCAGGTGTTTCTTTACATATTTTTTCAACAACTTCATCTTCTAATGCTAAAACGGCAGCCATGGTACTTGGTTGAATTTCGCATGCTTTTTGCATCGCCAACGCACGTTGAGAAACGAGTTTTAAACCATCTTCAAAAGTTAAGGTTCCATTGGCAACTAATGCAGAAAGTTCTCCTAACGAATGTCCTGCCACCATTTCTGGTTGAAATTTGTCTCCAAGGACTTTACTTAAAATTACAGAGTGCAAAAAGATAGCGGGTTGTGTAACTTTCGTTTGTTTTAAATCGTCCGCAGATCCTTCAAACATGACATCTGTAATGTGGAAACCTAAAATACCATTGGCATCTTCAAAAAGGTGTTGTGCTACATCAGAATTTTCATAAAGGTCTAAACCCATTCCTGTAAATTGAGCACCTTGCCCTGGAAATATATATGCTTTCATTTTTATGTCTTTAAATCTTATTCAGAAAAAGTAGTTATAAATATTTGGCAAAAGTAAAGAATTTTACTCGATAATTGAGATTTAAAATGCTGCGGAACTTGGGGCTATGTTTTAAGTGAGTTCTCTAGTTAATCTATTTTCTTTTCTTTTTTGATTGTAATTGCAGGTGGTGGCGGAATTCTTTTTTTCAAGAATAATATTTGCCCTAAGTGACTGGATTGATGCTCCATGACATGAAACCAATAATAGTGATTGTTATATTCACGAGTAGCATTGGTTTTTTTTAACCATTCATCATCCAATTTTTTCAATTCCTCAAGTGTTTTGGCTCTTACTTCTCTGTAAATTTTTAAATAATACTCTACATCATGTCCTTTGATATTATTTCTTCCACCATCATCTAAATTAAGTGCGTCTCTCCAGAATTTTTCTTCTTCCTTGTTGAGTCCCCTGTTTTCAAAAGTATACACTTGGTATAGCTTTTCGGCAGCAGCCAAATGCATAATCAGTGCGCCAATTGAGTTTGCTTTTTCATCGTGTAAATGATCTAATTCTCGTTGGTCTAAATTTTTAACGGTATATTCAACACGGTCACTCAAATTATTCAACATAGAAACAAGCGTGCCTATTTGCGGTGTATAACCCTCGCGTTCCCCAATAAGGCTAGAATCATCAATTTTTATATTTTTTCCTTCAATAAGTAGTGAATGTCCTTTTGCAACGTCATCTTTTACAAGATTGAATGCATATCCTTTTTTGAAATTGTTATGTTTTCTTTGATAATTAAAATACCATCCAGACAATTTAGGTGCTTGGGTATTTTCTTCAAAATTACTATTGTTAAGCGTTGTTTTTTCTAATTCACCTGTTTCTAAGTTCTCAATATATAGTTGAAAATTATCAAAATAAAATTTTCCGTTAGAGTTACATATACCGCCAAAGACTAAATAATCAGAATTTTTGTCAACATAACCATTAATTTCATACGTTTTCCATTCGCTAGATAAAACTGGTCTATCGCCCATATTATCAAAAAAGCCTTCTTCTTCATTTTTAGTATCAACTCGCGCCCATATAGATCCCCAAGTTACTTGACCAATATCTTCTACTTTAATATCAGCAGAAAGCTTAAATTTTAGTTTAGTATTTGTATTTATTTTTATGCTTTGAGTAAATACAGTCCAGTTATCTTGTGCATGGATAGCAGTAGTTAAGAAAATGAAACTGACTAGAAATACGAAACATGTATTTCTTTTAAAAATAGGATTATTAAAATTCATTGATTATAATAAGATTTACGCTCTTTCATACGTAATAAAAGAGAATTCGTACTCGTGTTTGTCGTCTTGTGTATGAAATTTGTTAGCGATTTCTTTCCAATCTTTCATGTTGATTTCAGGGAAATGCGTATCACCTTCAAATTCGTGATGCACACGCGTCAACTCAATTTTTGTAGCAAACGGAATGGCTTGTTTATAAATTTCGCCTCCACCAATTACAAACGGTTCAGCATCAGCTACGGTGGCAACACTTACTGCTTCTTTCATGGTATGTACTACAATAACACCTTTGGGCACTTTGTAATCTTTTTGTCGTGTAATGACAATATGTGTTCTGTTGGGAAGTGGTTTTGGAAAGCTTTCAAAGGTTTTTCTTCCCATGATAATATGGTGTCCCGATGTTAACTTTTTAAAACGTTTCAAGTCGTCACTTAAATGCCAAATGAGCTGATTATCTTTTCCAATGACATTATTTTCGGAGGCAGCAACAATAATAGTTAGGCAGCTACGATCAATAATTTCTGGTTCAGGCTCAGGTTCGTTTGCCAATTCAGCTTTGGCTTTTACTTCGGCAACTTTGGTTTCTTGATCGATGAATTTTTGTTTCAATTCAGCAATGCGATTTTCCTGCTGTGCAACTAAGGTTTCTAATTGTTTTGCTTCCCATTCTTTTCCCATGAATTTATTCGTCACAAAGACATTAAACGCATGAAATAGAAAGACAAAAAGCCACAAAAAGACCGCCCAAACAAACCATTTTGTACCAAATAGGGTGATATCTTCTCCCATACCCAACACAACATTGAGCACCACTAATAGCGCAGAGCCAATGACAAAAACAACAAAATGATAATATAAGTATTTTTTTTGCTTGATGCGTTTTTGTGCAGTTTCTATAAGTGCTAACTGATCTTGATCGATTTGTGTGGTAGGTTTCTTTTTTTTACCGAACATGTATGCAGGTTTACGAGTGGTTAACGAGTTCTATTGAGAAGTTTGTTGGATTCAAGTGTTACGGCATACGAAGCATTTATGTTCATGCCCTGATGTGTTCCACGAGAAAAATTAGGCAATGTTTTAACAATGCGTTCCACTTCTTTTAACAAGACAGGATTGTTGGTGCGAACGCCTACATTTTCTATACCACCATTCGTGTTTACGATAAAACGAATGTATACAGATATGTTTTCACTGTTGCTAGGAATCGTACTTGCTACATTTTTATTGAAAGCTTCTTGAATGAAATTTTCTATTTTTTGAGAAGTGCACTTGTTTTTTTCACGTTTGGAACCTGTATTTTCACAACCTTTAAATTGTGGTGCATTGTCCATTACTGAAAAGTTCATTGTTCCATTTGGAGCAACTTTAGGTGTAGACATGTTTGTTGCCTTTTGAGCAAAACCACAATGGACTGTAAAGCAAAATAGTATAGGAATAATAAATTTTTTCATGTTTGAAATTATTTTAATGATATAAAGATACTTTTCTTTTTTGAATACTACATTCTGTTCGACCGAAAAGATAAACTTTCCCCATGAAATGCAATTTTTTTGGACGAATGAAAAAGTAGCTAATCCGTAAGTAATCAAAAAATTACGCAAACGATATCGTTGAAAACCAAGTAAAAAAGATGTTAAAAAGGAGTTGTCAATCTTATAATTAAAGCACTAATTTTTTTCATTCTTTACGATTTTAAAAGCTATTTATTAGTAAAATGATAATTCTTACATTTTTATGAATTCTTTCATTTGTTTCCCAAAAATTCTTGTATACATTTGACCTTATTAAACACTTGAAATTATGGCAATTAAAAAACAATATTTAAAAAGCAAACCAGTTTGCAAAGTAACCTTTAGTGTTGCTGCAAAAGAAGCTGAAGCAGTTTCTGTAGTTGGAAATTTTAATGAATGGAATACAGAAGCGACAAGCTTAAAGAAATTAAAAAACGGAACCTTTAAAGGAACAATTGATTTAGAAAAAGATGCTGAATATGAGTTTCGTTATGTAGTAGATGGAACATACACAAACGATACAGAAGCAGATGCATACAAATGGAATGATTTTGCTGCTGCTGAAAACGGAGTGTTGAGTTTATAATTTAGAATTTGAATTTTTTGAAAAAGCTTTCTACTGAGGTAGGAAGCTTTTTTGTTTTACAACTTCTGTAGCAACTTTCGCTTTACGCGACTAAACCATTCGTATCGAAGAATACTGAGTACAATGCTATCGCGTCTGCCATCTTCGGTAGCGCAGTTGCTACGCAATATTCCTTCTTCTGTGCAACCAATACTTTTCATAGCAGCAATGCTTCGTTTATTTTTATTGTCTGCTCTAAATTCTACACGTTGCACTTTCATGTGTTCAAAAGCAAATTGAAGCAGTAAAAATTTGCAATTTTTATTCAAGCCTGTACCGTGAAAATCTTTTCCATACCAAGTATATCCTAAGGAAACGGTATCATGTGTTTGATTAAAATCATAAAATCGGGTAACTCCTGCATACATGTTGAAGCGTTTGTCATACACAATAAAAGGATATGCTTTTTCTTCGGCTCTTCCTTCGGTAGCAATGGTAAGATAGTTTCGTAAATTTTCTTCACCATTTGCTGGAATTAATGAATATTTCCATAAATCAGGTTCGTTCATGGAATACGGAAGCAAATATTTAAAATCATCTGCTTGCAACGGTCGCAACTGCACAAAACCATTATCTAGAATGTAATTTTTTTTAAAATCGAGTAAAATCATTTGATGTTCGCTGTATTCTTGTTGCTTTGAGAAACATTTATACCAATTTACATTTAAAATGGTATTATTCATGTAAATGTACACAAATCTCTCATAGTTTATGTAGCTATTTTGTTGAAAATGATATAATGTAAGAATCTTATTCGACGATAAAATTAAAAGGAATCATGATTCGAGTGCTTTTGGGCATTCCATTTCTAATAGCTGGTCTAAAACCATCAATTAAATGTATTACTTCTTTGATATTATCTTCAATTTTTGAATGTGGAGTTATAACTCGTATATTTCTAATAGTGCCATATTTTGTTACATTAAACAGAATTCTAATTTTTACAACGCCTTCCAAGTTTAAGTCACTTGCCAAATCACGATTGAAATGTTTGCCAAGATGAGCTGTCATTTTTTCATCAAAACAGCGCATTTGGTCTTGACGCGTTGTCATCGTTTCACAACCTGGAAATAACACGTACGAATCTGGTTTTGGTGGAGGAGCGTAATTATACAAAGGTTCCAATGTGTTTTTTTGTCTGTTTATTCGGAAATAAACCGTTTCTGTAAGATTTGGAAAAGTATTATTGCTTGCTGGTTTTTCTATAGTAAAATCAAGTTTTTGGACTTTACGATACAAATCAAAGTTGAATGGATTTCCTTCTTCTTTGAAAAAACGAACATAAGAAGCTGCCATTTTTATCTTTCCTGATGGCTTTTTGAATAAAAGTTGAATTGTGGCAAAAACGGTGTCTTTGTCAGTATTATGAATGACCTTTTTTATATCGGAAGCATTCAAAACATGGAAAAAAGCTTCATGGATTTTCTTTTTAGTGCACGCTGTGTCGGAAACATTTTGGCAGTCGACAGCAGTTACATTTGTAGGAGTTGTATTTTGAGAAAACCCAGTATACATTAGCAAAACAAAGCTTAGTAATATATAATTCTTTTTGAAATTGAATAAAATCATAGACTGTAAATTACAAATCATTCTTGTGATTCAAACTAAATTGAATACAATATTTGTGAAAATTACTGAACTTTAAAAATAATGGGAAGTGTATAGCGTAAGGCAATAGGTGTATTCTCTAATTCTCCAGGTTTCATTTCAGGAAGCAATTTTACAACTCTTCTAGCTTCTCTTGCAAGTTTTGGATGTGGTGCTTTGGCGTTAACTTTGATGATTGCTCCATCTTTATCAACCGTGAAAATCACATAAATTCTTTGAATTCCTTTTAAATTGAGCTTGGTTGCCAATTCGGTGTCAAAATATTCAGCAACATGTTTTGAAATATTTTGCGACATACATTTTCGCAAGTCTTTGTTGTTTTTTTTAGATTCACAACCTGGATACACAATGTATCTATCGGGACCGCTAAACGGAATTCTTTCAGGTTCGTAATCGGGTAAAGGAATCAATTTTTTGTTTTCACGATCAATCTTTAAAAAAAGATAACTTGCAAAACCAGTCTTTCTCGGTTTTTCTTCAGCAGTAGGTTTGATTGGTATGTCTTCCAAAGAAAAACTCAAATCAACTTCAAAAAATGTTAATTCGCGTTCATGAAACCTTACGGAAGAAACGTCAGTTGCTAACTCTCTGTTTTTATAAAAATAGAGTTTGGTGTTCATAAAGATAGTGTCTTTTTCGGTCTTCAGCAGAATTTGATCAATATCACTTTGCGCTAATGCTTCAAAAGCAAGATCTCGAAGTTTTTTATCTGTACAATAATACGGATCAGAAACATCTTCGCAACCTTCTGCAAAAGGTGTGGATGGTGGCGGTTGTGGCGGTGTTGATTTTTGTGCAAAACCAACATGTGCTGATCCAACAAAAAGCATTAGTAAAAAAAAGTTTTTCATAAGTAATTTTTTTTGTCGTAATGAATTGATTAAATCGCAACTGCACCTTTAATTCGCGGATGATGTTTGTAATTGACCAATTCAAAATCTTCAAAAGTAAAGTCGAAAATACTTTTTACATCTGGGTTAATCTTCATCGTTGGCAACGGATACGGTTCACGTGTAAGCTGTAATTCCACTTGCTCAAAATGATTGCTGTAAATATGCGCATCACCAAACGTGTGAATAAAATCGCCATATTCATATCCGCAAACTTTTGCCATCATCATCGTTAACAACGCGTATGAAGCAATATTGAACGGAACGCCTAAAAATACATCCGCACTTCGTTGATACAACTGACACGATAATTTTCCATCAGCCACGTAAAATTGAAAAAATGCATGACATGGCGGCAACGCAGCTTTTCCATTGGCTACATTTTCACTAAAAGACACAGAAGTATCGGGCAGTACACTCGGATTCCAGGCAGAAACCATCATGCGTCTGCTATTTGGATTGTTTTTTAAAGTTTCAATCACTTCTGAGAGTTGATCAATACTTTCACTATTCCAATTGCGCCATTGATGTCCGTATACAGGACCTAAATCGCCATTTTCGTCTGCCCATTCGTTCCAAATACGCACACCGTTTTCTTGCAAATATTTTACATTGGTATCTCCTTTAATAAACCATAACAATTCATGAATAATGGATTTTAAATGCAGTTTTTTAGTCGTAACCATCGGAAAACCTTCGTTGAGATCAAAACGCATTTGGTAACCAAATACACTTTTCGTTCCAGTTCCTGTACGATCTCCTTTTTCATTTCCGTGTGCTAATACATGTTTTACAAGATCTAAATATTGTCTCATGGTGTTTTCTTTTTTATTATGATGCGATACAATTTTTGCAGTTCATAAAAATAAAAAAAACGCTTTGATTTTGAACCAAAGCGTTTGTATTTTATCAATAGGTTATTAACTATATTTAGCCAATCAACATTCCTGCGATGGTAGCCGAAATTAAAGAAGCAATGGTTCCTCCAATTAAAGCTTTGATTCCAAACTCTGACAATGTTTTTCGTTGTCCAGGTGCGAGTGAACCAATGCCTCCAATTTGAATTCCGATAGAAGCAAAGTTGGCAAAACCGCACAACATATAGGTAGCCATAATAATAGACTTCTCATATGTTAAATGTGATGCATTTGCAACATCTTTTAATTCTGCTAATTGAATATAACCTACAAATTCACTTGCGGCGAGTTTTACACCTAAGAGTTGTCCCATCTGCATAATATCTTCCATGGCAACACCAATCAACCACATTAAGGGCGCAAAAACAGTTCCTAGTATCGCTTCTAGTGAGAATTCGGAGTATACTGTATTTGCTGCCATCCAACTATTTAAGGATGTAATGTCTCCAACCCAGCCTAAAATTCCGTTAATCATGGCAATAAAAGCCACAAATACTAATAGCATGGCTCCGACATTTACTGCTAATTTTAAGCCTTCTGTCGTACCATTAGCAATAGCATCTAAAATGTTAGAACCTATTTTTTCTTGAGAAACTTTTACGTCATTATTAATTTTTTCCGTCTGCGGGAACAGCATTTTAGAAATGACAATCGCACCTGGCGCAGCCATTACAGAAGCAGCTAATAAGTGTTTTGCGTAGACAAGTTGTAATTCGGGATCGCTTCCTCCTAAAAACCCAATATATGCTGCCAAAACGGCACCAGCTACTGTCGCCATTCCTCCGACCATGACCAATAAAATTTCAGATTTAGTCATTCTTTCTAAATAGGCTTTAATCAATAAGGGTGCTTCGGTTTGCCCTAAAAAGATATTTCCGGCAACAGACAAACTTTCTGTACCTGAAATACCTAATAATTTCGTTAAAACCAATGCCATTCCTTTTACAACGACTTGAATAATTCCTAAGTAAAATAATACAGAGGTAAGTGCCGAGAAGAAGATGATGGTAGGCAATACTTGAAAAGCAAAAATAAATCCATACGACTTTTCATTCATCATACCACCAAATAAAAATGTACTTCCAGCTTTGGTATATTCTAATATTTCAATGAACAATTGTCCAACAAATTCAAATCCAGTTTGTACAAAGCCAACTTTCAATACACCAATGGCTATAATTAATTGAAATGCCAACCCTAAACCAACGGTTTTCCAGTTGATGGCTTTTCGATTGCTACTGCATAAAAATGCAATGATTAGCAAGACTAACATTCCCAAAACACCACGTAGTAAACTATTCGTACTGAATCCTTCGCTTGGTTTTATATCGCTAGTTTGATCTGTGTTGGTAATTGCTGTAACCGCTTTTACTTCCTTCTCTTTTGCTCTACTGAATTGATACGAAACACCTTTTTCTTTAAAAACTAAGGTAGAATCATTCAGAGAAGTGATTTTATATTTACGAATGGTATCGTTTGGTTGGTTGTAATAAAAAACCAATAAATTATTCTGATAAATATAATCTCCGCTGGCTTTTAGATTGTTTTTAGCGGCAAGTTGATATTGAAATTCACCTGCTTCTAAGTTCAGTTTGTCTGCATTGGTAACGGGAATGATACTTTCGCTTTGTGCGTTTTGAATGCTGCTAAAATTCCACGTTCCATCAATTTCAGTTTCTTGCGCGCTTACATGAAAAAGCACACAGAATACTGTTAGAATACTTGCTACAAATTTCTGCATTTGAATAGGTGTTTTATTTTTTGTCTTGCTCTCTGTTAGAGATTTCATCACGAAGTCTAGCTGCTTTTTCATAATCTTCATCCGCCACAGCGCCATCTAACATGTTGTATAATTCTTGAAGTGATAATTTTTTTAAAGTATTATCTTTCGTACTTTCCACAGTATCCATTTCTTCTTCTTCATCGGTAAACAATTCGTCTACGACAATACTTTCCTTTTCGGCTTCTTCTTCCTCTTCTTTAGAAGTTAATTTTAAGAAGATTCCCGCTTTGTCTAAAATAGTTTTATAGGTAAAAATTGGCGCGTCAAAACGCAGTGCCAATGCAATCGCATCGGAAGTACGCGCATCAATAATTTCTTCTATTTTATCACGTTCGCAGATAATGCTTGAGTAAAATACACCATCTACCAATTTGTGAATAATAACTTGTTTGACAACCACATCAAAGCGATCGGCAAAGTTTTTAAAAAGATCGTGGGTAAGTGGTCGCGGTGGTTTGATTTCTTTCTCCAAAGCAATAGCAATGGATTGTGCTTCAAAAGCACCGATTACAATCGGGAGTTTTCGGTCTCCATCAACTTCATTCAAAATTAACGCGTAGGCTCCGTTTTGCGTTTGACTGTATGAAATTCCCTTTATATTTAGTTTTACTAAACTCATTTGTCTCTGAAATGCATTCTCATAAAAAAAGGCTGTCTAAAAAAAGGGTTTCCCAATTTTAGACAGCCCTTTGTTGGGCACAATTTAGCAAAAATTATGCGTTATTCGCTTTAAATTCTTTCAATTTTTCGATTAGTTGTGGAACTACTTCAAATGCGTCTCCTACAACACCATAATCTGCCGCTTTGAAGAAAGGAGCTTCTGGGTCTGTATTGATGACAACTTTTACTTTAGAAGCGTTGATTCCAGCTAAATGCTGAATGGCTCCAGAGATTCCAATCGCAATGTATAAGTTAGAAGCTACGGGCTTTCCTGTTTGTCCTACATGCTCTCCGTGAGGTCTCCATCCTAAGTCAGAAACTGGCTTCGAACACGCGGTTGCAGCACCTAAAACGTCTGCTAACTCTTCTACCATTCCCCAATTTTCAGGACCTTTTAATCCTCTACCAGCAGAAACAACAACATCTGCATCGGCAATCGTTACTTTTCCAGTCACTTTATCTACGGAATCCACTTTTACGCCGAATAACGAATCGTCTAAGTTTGGCGAGAACGCTTCCGCCGCAGCGGCACCTTCATTTTCAACCAACCCAAAGGCATTGTTAGAAACACCTATGATTTTTACATCCGAGTTAATTTCTGTCATATTGAACGCTTTGTTTGTAAAAGCAGTTCTTTTTACGGTAAAAGGACTCGTGCTACTTGGAGCAGCCACTACGTTTGAAGCATATCCTGCATTCAAATTTACCGCTAAAATTGGCGCCAACGTTTTGCTATCGGCACTTGAACTGATGATGACTACGTTGGTATCTTCTTTAGCAGCTGCTTGATGTAGGGTTGAAGCATAGGCTTTTGCGTTAAAATCTTTTAATGCATCCGCAGATACATTTAATATTTTATCTACACCATAGTTTCCTAATTCGGCAGTATTGTCTGCATTGATCGTAACTGCAGTTACGGTAGTTCCTAATTGGTTGGCAACTTCTTTTGCGTAGGATGCTACTTCAAAGGCTGCCTTTTTTAATTTTCCTTGATCTGATTCTGTATATACTAAAACTGACATGATTTTATTTTTTAAAATTATCCTGAACTTGATTCAGGACCTGATTTAATAATTAAAAGATTATTGATTGAAAAGATTCCGAAAATGAATTCGGAATGATTTAATCGCTAGATTAAATCACCTTTGCTTCGTTGTGTAACAAGTTGATCAATTCGTCAATGTTTCCTGCATCTACCAACTTTACAGCTCCTCTTGGTGCAGGTTTTTCAAATTTTACAGCGGTTGTTTCTTTGGCTGCATCTACAGGATCAATTACATTTAATGGTTTTTTACGTGCCATCATAATTCCTCTCATATTTGGAATGCGAAGATCTGTTTCTTCTACCAATCCTTTTTGTCCTCCAATAACTAGTGGTAAAGATGTTTTTGAAGTTTCTTTTCCACCATCAATTTCGCGTACTGCTGTTGCAGAAGTTCCATCTATTTCTAAACCAATACATGTATTTACAAAATTGGCACCTGTTAATTCAGCTAACATGCCAGGAACCATTCCACCGTTATAATCAATAGATTCTCTTCCGGCGATTACTAAATCATATCCACCATCTTTTACCACAGCAGCTAATTGTTTAGCTACAAAAAATCCGTCAGTTGCTGCTGCATTTACACGAATCGCTTTATCTGCTCCAATCGCCAATGCTTTACGCAATGTAGGTTCGGTTTCAGCACCTCCAACATTTACAACATCTACAGATGCGCCTTGCTTTTCTTTAAACCACATGGCACGTGTCAATCCAAATTCGTCATTTGGGTTAATTACAAACTGTACACCATTGGTATCAAATTTAGTATCTCCTTCGGTAAAATTGATCTTTGAAGTAGTGTCAGGAACATGACTAATACATACTAATATTTTCATGGAATTTATATGTTTTAATTGAAATTTAAAATTTTGACGAATATACTGAATATTTCTCTAAAAATACTATGCATGCATAGTATTTTTTAATAATTTTTTATTTTTTGAACGAATTATTCAATTATCAATAATTTTTAAACGTTTTTTGGGGGAATTCACTAATTTTTTGTGCAAACAAACTTAGGTTTTGTCGCTATGAAAGCTACTTTTCTTAAAAGCATTCTCGTTTTTATTTTTCATTTATGAACATCTTATGTAGAAATAAACATTGATACATTGTAACATTTTGGGCGTGGAAACAAAAGAAGATTTTCAAAGAGTTCTTTATTTTGCTAAAGAAATCATAAAAACACGTGTCTTTGTGAAATGTTTGATGTAGTAACTACCAATTTTGGAATTAATTGTTATTTTTGTTTTTCACTTTTTTAAAACAATAATAATTGTATGAAAACAATACAGTTTAGAGAAGCGGTAGCTGAAGCCATGAGCGAAGAAATGCGCGCAGACGAAACCATTTATTTAATGGGAGAAGAAGTTGCCGAATATAATGGAGCCTACAAAGCTTCTAAAGGCATGTTGGACGAGTTTGGAGCAGACCGTGTAATTGATACGCCTATTGCAGAACTTGGTTTTGCAGGGATCGGAGTTGGTTCTGCCATGAACGGAAACCGACCAATTATTGAGTTTATGACCTTCAATTTTGCTTTAGTAGGAATTGATCAAATCATAAATAATGCTGCGAAAATGCGTCAAATGTCAGGTGGACAGCTAAATATACCAATCGTTTTTCGTGGCCCAACAGCTTCAGCAGGACAATTAGCCGCCACACATTCACAAGCTTTTGAAAGCTGGTTTGCCAATTGCCCAGGTTTAAAAGTAGTCGTTCCTTCTAATGTATATGATGCAAAAGGATTGTTAAAAACGGCGATCCGAGATAATGATCCTGTCATTTTTATGGAATCTGAACAAATGTATGGTGATAAAGGAGAAGTTCCAGAAGGGGAATACACAATTCCATTAGGAGTTGCAGATATTAAGCGAGAAGGAACAGATGTAACCATTGTTTCTTTTGGAAAAATCATCAAAGAAGCATACAAAGCTGCAGATGAGTTAGCCGAAGAAGGAATTTCTTGTGAAATTATTGACTTACGTACCGTGCGTCCAATGGATCACGATGCTATTTTGACTTCTGTAAAGAAAACGAATAGATTGGTGATTTTAGAAGAAGCATGGCCATTTGGAAATGTAGCTACAGAAATTGTATATCAAGTACAAGCACAAGCATTTGATTACTTAGATGCGCCAATTCAAAAAATAAATACAGCCGATACGCCAGCACCTTATTCTCCCGTATTATTGGAAGAATGGTTGCCAAATAAAAATGACGTAATTAAAGCTGTAAAAAAAGTTATGTATAAATAAACATGAACTTTTAACGTTATAAAAGCTTCATCGGCATATTTGTTGATGAAGTTTTTGTTTTTAAAATGATACAAATTTGAGGACTACACTATTTTGTTTTTTAGCCATTTTACTCTGTTATACAGGTTTTTCCCAGACAAAAGTAAGCGGAGTAATTAAAGATTCATCAGGAGAACCTGTACCTTTTGCCAATGTGGTATTTAAAAATTCTATTGAAGGAACGATCAGTAATGAAAATGGTCGATTTTACCTTGAATCAGATAAAACATATAAAGTAGTCGTCTTTTCTTTTGTTGGATATGCCACGAAAGAAGTCACATTGACCAAAAAAGTCAATTATAAAATGGAAATCACCTTGGAAGAAGGTGAAAAACTCAAAGCTGTCGTCATTGTTTCGGGAAAACAACCCAAAAAGAACAATCCCGCAATTGACATTCTCCGTAAAATATGGAAGCGAAAACGTTTCAACGGTATTCGACAATTCAAACAATATGCATACGATAAGTATGAAAAAGTTGAGTTTGACTTGAATACAATTGACAGCGCCATGATGAAAAGCAGGCTGTTTCGTGGTATGGAATTCATCTTTAAAGAAATAGATACTTCCAGCATTACAGGGAAAACCTATTTGCCAATTTTTATCAACGAAGCGGTTTCAAAAGTGTATGGTGATAATGTTAGAAACAAAGAAAAAGAAGACCTAATCGGGAATAAAAACTCTGGTTTTAGTAGTAACGAAACCATTACTTCTTTTGTTAAAGATTTATACAACGATTATGATATTTACGATAATTACCTAAAGTTTTTTGACAAGAGTTTTACCAGTCCATTATCGCGTACAGGAATCAACACGTATAACTATGTCTTGGCAGATACGGCGTACATTGACAACAAATTGTGTTACAATATTATTTACTATCCGAGACGAAAAAATGAACTCACTTTTAAAGGTGATTTTTGGGTGAATGATTCCACATTTGCCATCAAAAAAATCAATTTGCAAGCTAGTAAAAGTGCCAATATCAACTGGGTAAAAGAAATATATATAGAACAGGAATTTGACGTGTTAAACGATTCTGTTTTCTTACTAAAACGCGATTATATGTTGTCTGATTTTGCGTTGAACAAAAAAGAAAAATCGAAAGGTGTCTACGGAAAACGAACCACTTTGTATGACAATTATGTATTTGATGAAGAAAAATCTTCTGATTTTTACAGCCAAGAGATCAATCCGTTTAATCAAGAAATTTACGAACGCAATGACGAGTTTTGGGCAGAAAACCGAATGGAAAAACTGAACAAAGACGAACAAGGTGTGTATAAAATGTTGGACACGCTCAAAACGGTGCCTAAGTTCAAACGTTTGTACAATTTGGCGTCTATTTTAGCGTCTGGTTATGTAGAATTTGACAAATATAATTTGGATTACGGACCTATTTTCTCCACGTTCGGATTCAACGATGTGGAAGGCATCAGACTTCGCGCAGGTGGACGAACGTATTTCGGACCAAACGACAAATGGCGTATTGAAGGTTATGGCGCGTATGGATTTGGTGACAATCGATTCAAATATGGAATCTCTGGAAAATGGTTACTCAGTCCTAAAAACAGATTGATTGTCTCCGCAGGAAATCGACGCGATGTGGAGCAAACAGGTGTAAGTCTAACCGTAAATGACAATGTCTTGGGAAGAAGTTTTGCATCGTCCGCATTATTTGCTTCTGGAAACAGCGATCGTTTAACAGACATCAATTTATCTACTTTGGCGGTGCAAATGGAACCTTGGAAAAATATTACCTTGCGTTTAGGAAGTTCCTACAAAACCATGCGATCTGCGTCGCCGACTACGTTTAGTTTGTCGTATCTCGATCCGCAAGCTCCGAATGGAATCAACGATCGTTTGGTGCAATCGGAAATTAATTTTTCAATAGATATGACACCCGGAAGAAAAACCATTCGTCATGGTGTGGAACGCAAAATTGTCAACGATGATTTTCCACGAATCTATCTTAATTTCAGTCGCGGTGTAGAAGGATTATTCAACAGTGATTTCAACTATTCTCGTGTACAATTATTTTACAGACAGCCTTTCCAAATTGGAGGTTTCGGACGAACATACACAACCTTTGAAGCTGGAAAAACATTTGGAACGGTTCCGTTAAGTTTATTAAATGTCGTGCCAGGAAATCAAGCATATTTCTCCATTCACAACACGTTTTCACAATTAAATTTTTATGAATTTGTGACAGATACGTACACTTCTTTGCACATAGAACACAATTTTAACGGACGTATTTTTTCGAGAATTCCGTTTTTACGAAAGTTGAATTTACGTGAAATAGTAGGAATTCGCGGAGTTTGGGGAAGCATTTCAGATGAAAACGTTGCCATGAACGTTCCTGCATTTGAAAGTTTGCCATTTAGAAACATCACGCCAGAGCGAATTGCACCCAACAATCAAATATACTGGGAATATTCACTCGGAATTGGAAACATCTTTAAAGTCTTTCGAATCGACTTCAACTTCCGAGGAAACTACAAAAATAATATTGACGCTCGCCAATTTGGTGTCACAGGCGCGTTTGGATTTCATTTCTAAGGGTAATTTCGCTGTAAAAATAGATTTTTCGTTCACAGAAATATGGGCAATTTAAAAGCGTACATCAAATAATACCGCTTCTTCATTGCTCAGTCAAAGTGTTTTACCTAAATTTGCAGCCCTTTTTAAAAAATGTTTGACAAATAAAATGGTTTTATGACAGCGAAAGAAAAAGTAACCTTCGATGCACTGATTGAAATTCCAAAAGGAAGTAGAAATAAATATGAGTACGATTTTGATCTAAAAAAAATACGTTTTGACAGAATGTTATTTTCTTCCATGATGTATCCTGGCGATTATGGTTTTATTCCAGAAACACTAGCTTTAGATGGCGACCCATTAGATGTATTAGTGTTAGGAACCGAGCCTACATTTCCAATGTGTGTTATGGAAATTAAACCAATTGGCGTATTCCACATGGCAGACGAAAAAGGACCCGATGAAAAAATTGTATGTGTGCCTGTAAGTGATCCAATTTGGAATAGTTATGAAGACATTCAAGATTTGAATCCACACCGAATCAAAGAAATAACACACTTTTTTCAAGTATACAAAGATTTAGAAAAGAAAAAAGTTGATGTTGGTGGCTGGGGAAATGCTGATGAAGCCTACGAAATTGTAGATAAATGCATTGAACGTTATGAAGCCAGCGAACACAAAAAAAACGGCGACTTTACGATATAAAAAAAATATTACAACATACAATCTTAAAAAAACCTTCTAAATCGATTTAGAAGGTTTTTTTTTCTGCTTGATTTTGTTACTTTTACGCCGCTAATTAACAAATCAAAAAAACAATATGGAATCACTGATGATTTACATGCCGATAGTTGCAGCAGCAATAGGCTTAATCTACATGCTCATAAAAAAGTCTTGGGTAATGAAGCAAGACGCAGGCGACGGGAAAATGAAAGAAATCTCGGATCACATCTACGAAGGCGCATTGGCGTTCTTAAATGCAGAATATCGCCTCTTAGCAATATTTGTAATTGTAGTAAGTGTAGCGCTTGCAGGAGTTTCGTTCATTGTGCCAACAACACATTGGATGATCGTCGTTGCATTTATTTTTGGAGCCGTATTTTCAGCATTTGCAGGAAATATTGGGATGAAAATTGCAACCAAAACAAACGTTCGTACTACACAAGCCGCACGAACCAGCTTGCCAAACGCTTTAAAAATATCATTTGGTGGCGGAACGGTTATGGGACTTGGAGTTGCTGGTTTAGCAGTTTTAGGACTCACAGCGTTCTTCCTAATCTTCTTCCACTACTTTATGGGAGGAGTTTGGTCTGATGAAATGGTAACTGTTAATGGAGAATTGTTAAACAAGTCAAATTTAGACATGACAATCGTACTAGAAACACTAGCGGGATTCTCGCTTGGAGCAGAATCTATTGCATTATTTGCACGTGTTGGTGGAGGAATCTACACCAAAGCAGCCGATGTAGGAGCCGATTTAGTAGGAAAAGTAGAAGCGGGAATTCCAGAAGATGATCCACGAAATCCTGCAACCATTGCAGATAATGTAGGAGACAATGTAGGTGATGTTGCTGGAATGGGAGCCGATTTATTTGGTTCGTATGTAGCAACCGTACTCGCAGCAATGGTATTAGGAAACTATATCATTAAAGATATGGGCGGAAGTATAACGGATGGTTTCGGAGGAATTGGGCCTATATTATTACCAATGGCAATTGCAGGAGCAGGAATCATCATCTCTGTAATTGGAACCATGTTAGTAAAAATAAAGAGCAACGAAGCCAAAGAAAAGCAAGTAATGGGCGCATTAAATGTTGGTAACTGGACATCAATTGTATTGGTAGCTATTGCTTGTTTTGGATTGTGTACTTATATGTTACCAGAAACCATGAAAATGGAGTTCTTTGGAGAAGGAAAAGTAGATATCACCGCAATTCGTGTATTTTACGCAACGTTAGTAGGCTTATTTGTGGGTGGAGTTATTTCATCCATCACAGAATACTACACAGGATTGGGTAAAAAACCAATCTTAGCCATCGTACAAAAATCAAGTACTGGTGCAGGAACAAATATCATCGCTGGTTTGGCAACAGGAATGATTTCTACCTTCTCATCTGTATTATTATTTGCTGCAGCTATATGGGCATCCTATGCATTTGCAGGATTCTACGGAGTAGCGATGGCAGCTTCAGCAATGATGGCAACTACAGCAATGCAGTTAGCAATTGATGCTTTCGGACCTATTGCAGATAACGCAGGAGGAATTGCAGAGATGAGCGAACAAGATCCAATCGTACGTGAGCGTACCGATATTTTAGATTCAGTAGGAAACACCACAGCAGCAACTGGAAAAGGATTTGCAATTGCTTCTGCGGCATTAACGTCGTTAGCATTGTTTGCAGCGTATGTAACCTTTACTGAAATTGACGGAATTAACATTTTTAAAGCTCCTGTACTAGCGATGCTATTTGTGGGTGGAATGGTGCCCGTGGTATTCTCTGCCTTAGCAATGAACGCCGTAGGAAAAGCAGCGATGGAAATGGTATACGAAGTACGTCGCCAGTTCAAAGAAATTCCTGGAATTATGGAAGGAACTGGAAAACCAGAATACGATAAATGTGTGGCAATTTCTACTAAGGCATCTTTAAAAGAAATGATGTTGCCAGGGTTATTAACCATCGGATTCCCATTAGCCATTGCTTTTGTTCCTTTAGCATTTGGAATGGAAAACAAAGCCATTGCAGAAATGTTAGGTGGATATATGGCAGGAGTTACTGTAAGTGGTGTACTTTGGGCAATCTTCCAAAACAACGCTGGAGGCGCTTGGGACAACGCTAAAAAATCATTTGAAGCAGGAGTAGAGATCAACGGAGAAATGACATACAAAGGCTCTGACGCGCACAAAGCGGCGGTAACTGGTGATACTGTTGGAGATCCTTTCAAAGATACGTCTGGACCATCAATGAACATTTTAATCAAATTAACGTGTTTAATCGGATTGGTAATTGCGCCAATATTAGGAGGACATCCTGATGAAACTGCCACTGCGGAAGAAGTAGATACAAATATCATTCAAGTCAATGCACAAGAAGCTACCGAAGCCGATGTAGCATTGAATATCATCACAATGAAAGAGGAAAATTTATAAAAAACCGACTTTTTATAATTTTTACAAAGCCGTCATCGAAAGATTACGGCTTTTTTTAGTGAAACTCAACTTTGAGAAGTCGAAGACGCACTCAAAGTTGTAAGTTGAACTAATCCCGCTGTATAGCGGGATCTCATCAAATTTTCCGCAGCGGTTTTTAATAGTTAGATTTTATAGTTTGAAACTCAACTTTGAGAAGTCGAAGACGCACTCAAAGTTGTAAGTTGAACTAATCCCGCTGTATAGCGGGATCTCATCAAATTTTTCACTGCGGTTTTAATAGTGATATTTCATAGTTTGAAACTCAACTTTGAGAAGTTAAAGACGCACTCAAAGTTGTAAGTTGAACTAATCCCGCTGTATAGCGGGATCTCAAATTGTTTTCCGTAGAGGTTTTTCTAATAATATGATTTATATTTGAAACTCAACTTTGAGAAGTTAAAGATGCATTCAAAGTTGCACATTCAAAAGAATAAAAAGATACGTATAACTCAAAAGTGATCGGTTTTTCTTGAAAAATTGAACTCATTTCGTTACAAAGCATCATTTAAAAACGATTCCAATAGTTTGAAAAACATCAAAATAAAACTTCAATACATATTTCTCCCTTTTTTGCTAGTTTCTATTGGAACAATTGTGAGTTATACTGCTTTTCGTTGGTTCTTTGATATCAAATTAGGAATCTTACCACTAAAAGAAAACTTACTAAACCTTTGGATTCCCATAACGGTTGCTGGGATTTTAGTATATGTTTTTCTTCGCAGAAAAGTCAAAATTCTAAATCTTCGCGGAAAAAGAGATGATGGACATTTTGTGTATGTATTTGTCATGGCATTTGCAACAGGAATTCCATTAATGATGAGTCAACAATATCTCGTAAAAAGCGCATACAAGCTACAAGAAGTATCTTCTATTGCAGAAATTCAAAACTTACAAAATGAAAAATACTTTACAATACCTGCATTTCAAGTAAATAAGTATGCAAGTTTGTCGCATGTAAATTCTAGAGTTTCTGGACGCAATAATGAAAACTTAAATTTTCACTTATACCTTTCTTGTCCTTTCAAGTTTGTAGATAATGTTTGGTATGGAGTTGAGTATTCTAGAAGCATTAAAAACAGCGGCACTGAACAAAAGAAAAATAGCGCATACAGGATCTTCATAAGATCTTCCGAAGAGAAATTTAATAAGTATAACTTCCAAGATGTTCGCTACTTTGAAAAACTAGGATATTCTGACGATAAGGACGGTTTTTTAAATGCAATTAAAGAGCAATATCCAGACAAAAATCTCAAAGAACAAATCATACTCATTCCTAAGAAAGAAGCTTTCAGCGAGCGACTTGGCAATACATTTCCATGGATTTTTGGTGCGTATGGTATTGGTGTTTTTGTCCTGTTGATCATGATTCTTATTCCTAAAATTGATGAAGAAGAATGGAAGCGTTTCCAGCAAAAAAAACCACTTCGTGATGATGACGTAAAAGATATTTTGAAATTTTTAAATCCAACTGGAGTGTATAAAGCAAGTGCTATTTTAATACTGTTAAATATAGGTGTGTTTTTAGTGATGGTTCTTTACGGACTCAATCTTATGTCGCCAACACCGCAAGAATTACTCGAAATTGGCGGAAATAGAAGAACAGAAGTCCTAAATGGTGAGTATTGGCGATTGTTCTCGGCGACATTCATTCACGGTGGCTTGTTACATTTAGGCATGAATATGGTTGGTCTTGCGTTTCTAGGAATGCTATTAGAACACTTTGTTGGAGCTGTAAAATTAATTGTAATCTATGTAACTTGTGGAATTCTAGCGAGCTTGGCAAGTATCTATTGGTATGAAAATACGGTCGGTGTCGGCGCTTCCGGAGCTATTTATGGATTAAACGGGTTGCTTTTAGCCTTTTTAGTATTCAAAGTATATCCAAAATACGAACGTTCGGCTGCGTGGATCGTATTAGGCCTTTTTGGTGGAATTGGTCTTTTGTTCGGAATTTTTTCTGGCGGAATTGACAATGCAGCACACTTTGGCGGACTTTTTAGTGGATTTGTAATTGGAGCCATTTTAGTGCTGTTGTATAAAAAACAATTCACAAAAAAGTAGCTTGATCATTGTACACAATACACATAAAAAGTAAATAAAAATGCTTCTTTCGATTGAAAATCAATCACTTTTTCTGCTGTCCAACCTGGAATGTCAAAATCGTGTGTAACAATTCTAGTGCCTTTGGGCAATTCGTTTTCTAACTTTCCCGAAAGTTTTCCCAAAGAGTTTCGCGTTAAATATAAAATCAATGCGTTTGCGTTAGAAAGATCAGCCCGTAAAAAATCTTTTTCTATAATTTCAATACGATCTGCCAATCCTGCATCTTCAATATTTTTTGTAGCAGCTTCCAACGCTTTAGGCAGAATTTCGTAACCAATGCATTGTATATCGGCAAGTTTGGTGGCAGCAATCAAATTTCTTGCATCGCCGCAACCTAAATCTACTAGCACGTCGCCATCTTGCAATGCTAACAATTTTAATTTTTCTTGAACAACTTCGTCAATCGTTTTTTCAAAAGGTTCGTCGAGTCGCGTTGGGAATGTTTTCAAATTAGCTACAGTTTTTAAGAGGAATAGAGTTGTTTTTGTAAATTTTCAAAAGTGTCTGATACATAAAATGCGCACAAACTTTTCAAGCGTATAATCAATTCTTGATGCACAAATTCATCCTGTTCATTGGTTTGCGAAAGAAAGTGTTGCACGCCATGTTCTGTAATAATAGAATGATACTCTTCATAAAATTTCGTGCCAACCAACAAACCTTTTACGGCAGCTTTCAAATCATCACAAAACAGCAGCGCGACTTTATCCGCGATGATTTCCATCAATCTTGAAGTAATCAACAAGTTTTCAGAAGTATTTGTTTGCGTAGTTTTTTTACTAAAAGGATTCAAATTAAACGTGTCACTCACGTCTTTAATTTCCTTTCCTTTTTCGGCAGCATTTGCCACTTGTTCTACGCGCTGTAAAATAGTTCCGTACTTTTCAATTGCTTTCGCATTTCCAAACAACGTTCCAATATTTCCGGCAAAAGGCAAGATAGTCAGCAGCATATTGATCAATGAAAATCCTTTATCTGCGGCGCCACGCCAAACATCGGTTGCGGTAATTTTTGAATGTTCAAAATACATATGTGCCAATTCGATAGTGATCAAAAATGTCAACGCATTGAGTTCTAAATAGCGAATGTTGTTTGGTGCTAAAAAGTCAATTCCAACAATTAAAAAGGAAGGTTTGCCTTCTACACCAATTACAGCATTTGCATAATTGCCACGACCAATATAACATTCAGGAACGTCCATTTGTAAAGCCGTACAAATTTCGGTCAAGCGTAGAAAAATCTTAGGATAATTGGCTGCATTCAAACGATCAGAAAAGGTAATCACAGCGTTGTAATCTGGCGGATTCAAATCGGCAATAAAATTGTTTAAAGAATCAAAAAAGCCTTTCGCATCTTTAAAACAACTGGGAACCACTTTGGGTAAAATTTCTTTTTTTTGGAGGTTTTGAAAGGAACTTTTTGGAAGTTCTGTCGCAATATTAAATGTTTTTGTGTGTAAAATTTCTTTGATGGTTTCCGCTTTCGGTTGATACTTCTCATGATCGTACAACGCTTCAATTCTGGAAGCAACCAACGGTTGTAATTCCGCAAGTTGGTGAACCGTTTTGGAAACATCTGCATTCAGTTTTTCTTGAATCTCCAAAATAGCTTCTAAAATTGTAACTTTTAACTGTCGTCCGCCTTCACCATTAAAAATATTGGTCGTTTTTTTGGGTAATAAATCTGTGATACTATCATCTGGAAGTGACTCGTAAATCGTTCTATACACCGAAATCGCTTCTGAAAATTGTGCTGCATTGTGTAAATGTTGTGCGTAATTCAAATTGAATTCGAAAATACTTTCTGCTTTCTTTTCTTTTTCTAAAAAAAGTTGTGAAATATGTTCGTGAAAAGCAATCGTATGTTTGGCGGTTTCTGGTTTTTGAAATGGTTGTAAGATGCGCAATATTTTCTGTTGCTCTGCAAATGCCAATTGCCAATCTGTGACAATTTGAACCAAATCTTGTCCAAAAGTTGCGTGTTTCGGAATGTGATTTGTGAAAATTTCCAACCAATTTTCTTCTTGTTCGGCGGAGATTTTGCCACGCTTAAGCTGTAAAATTAACTCCGATTTTAGTGTGTTGCATAACGAATCTACAGCAGTGTTATCTAAATTATATACCTTGGAAGCTAACAACAAATGCGCTTCTTTTTTGGTGTATTTCCTTGCGAGAAGATCGCCAAAAGTTGTCAAACGATTTTTGAGAGCGATTATCACGGGTAGCATTTCCAAATACACGGCATCGTTCATAAATTCGGTATAAAACGACAAATTTCCCACTGTAATCAAATCTTTACCCGTACGTTCTTGAATGGTGAAATTTTCTGGGGAAATTTTCACGATAACAAAATCACTTTCTGAATGTTTTCCTAGTAAAAAAGTACGCGTTGAGGTCAACACAAAATGCCAAATTGTATGTTTTGGAGCTGTTTCAACAGTTTTAAAAACGACTTCGCTCACGCCCAAAATACTCAAAACATATTCGTTAGTTTCCAGTTGATGAAATATGAAATTCTGCGTTTCCAAATCTGCGGAAGCGACAAAAGGAAGTTGCTCCTCATTTTTTAGCACATACAAATGATCGTTTTGTAACGTCAATAGAAAATTTTGCAAGTGCGTAAAAAAAGCTTGTTTTTTCAAATTAAAATCAACAGCTTTTTTAGTTTCCTGATACGAAGTTAGCTCAATTTCTATAGATTCTGCAACGACGCGTACAACTGTTTTATTCTGTAAAAACTGCAAGCGCGTTGCTGTAATAAGCTCTTTTTTTGAATCATTTTTGATGTCAATATCAACGGTAAATCCGTTTCGTATCTTTTTGAAAATCAGCTTGTTTTGTGCATTTTTTTTATAGAAAGAACGTAACTCGTTTTGTAACTTTAGTAGTGAAAAATGAGAAGTTACATACAGTTTCGCACTGGCGTTTTTTGGTGTGTTAGTGAATCCTTTAAAAAAGTGAAGCATTGGTAAAGTGACTGATTTTAGAGAAAAATACGCAATTTTAGGGAAAACAAGTGTTTTTTCGTGTAATTACGTAGAAATAGTATGGTAAACTAAAATGTGTTTGTAAGATAAAATTGTAGATTGTTGAAGAATATTAATCATAAATTATATCAACATGAAAAAAAAGAAATTAAACACCAAATTGACCTTAGGGAAAAATCGAGTTTCTAATCTAGAAAGCATTAGCGGAGGTTATGTAACTGCGCCTGTTTTATGCGGGACAGGAGATTGTGGCACAGGAGATTGCGGCACGTGGAATTGTCCAACAAACAATTGTCCAACGGATTATAATTGTTTGACAAACAATCATCCATTGAGTGATCCAATTCACTGTAGAGGTTGTGCAGTAGAAACGGGTTGGTGTTAAAATCAAGCAAAAAAGGAGGCTGTCTTAAAAGTTTTAAAAGCCGTCATTCTGGACTTTTACACTGAGCTTATTGAAGTGTGATCCATACTCTCATAAAGCTGATTTTCAACAGTTATGAGAAACCGAATCAAGCCTGTCCTAAGCGACAGTCGAAAGGTTTGGTTTGACGAAATTTCGACTTTCAAGACAGCCGCTTTGTATTTTATAAAAAATTGTTTCTAAAACAATCCGTGGATTTCTGCGTCGATTCTATTAATGACATTTCCTAAATCTTCAGGATTGTCTACAAAATCCAAATTATCGACATCAATTACGAGTAATTTTCCTTTATTGTATTTGGAGATCCAAGCTTCATACCGTTCGTTCAATCGGCTTAAATAATCAATACTGATTGAGTTTTCATAATCGCGTCCACGCTTGTGAATTTGCGCAACCAACGTAGAAATATCGGCACGTAAATAAATTAGTAAATCGGGCGCATCTACCAATTTTTGCATCAATTCAAACAACGATTGGTAATTTTCATAATCACGATTTGTCATCAATCCCATGGCATGTAAATTCGGAGCAAAAATATGTGCATCTTCATAAATTGTACGATCTTGAATGACTTTTCTTCCACTTTCACGAATTTGTAAAACTTGTCGAAAACGACTGTTTAAAAAGTAAATTTGGAGATTAAAACTCCATCGTTCCATCTGCGTGTAAAAATCATCCAAATACGGATTGTCAACGACATCTTCAAAATGTGCTTCCCAGTTGTAATGTTTTGCTAATAATTTTGTTAAGGTTGTTTTTCCTGCGCCAATGTTTCCTGCAATTGCAACATGCATGTGATTCTGTGATTAGGTGTTCGCTTTACAATCGGACTAGCGGATTTTATAGTCGATTCTAAAAAATATTCGTTTCTTTATTCTTTTGTTGGTTTCTTGAGTTGAAATCGGTACAATACAATTCCGTCGTAAATATACAAGATATCATCGTGAAGCGAAAACTGTTTGATGGCAATTCCGTCAGATGGTATATTTATAAGATAAACTTCGTCATCTTTGCTGTAATGTAGTTGTTGGTCTTTTAAGAAAATAATTTCCTCATTCGTCATGTCAAAATCGGTCGCGCCTTCTAGTGGTTTTTCCGAAAGCAAACTTCCGTAGATATTATACAGATACAGTTTTGTCTCTGTCAATACGCGGCAAAAATTGTAATTGCTTTTTAGGGTGACGAATTTTTCGGGAATTGGTAAATTTTGAACTGGCGTTTTTTGCTGAACGTAGTTGTATACTTCCAATTGTTGTGTATTCGTATCAAAAATCCAAAGATTCCGATCGTTTGCAGTGGTTGCTGCGGCTAGATTTTTAAAATCTTCAATAATATTAAAATCGGTTCGTTTAATTTCGTTTAGTGTATTATCTAACACAATTACGGTATTAAAATCTTCGTAAAAGAGTGTAATTTTCAGCGGATTCAGAATGTCCACCGAGGTAATTTTCCCCATTTGAAAATTGTTGTATTGCCATTCTTTTCCGTCGAGGCGTTTCATCAAAATATTATTCTGAATAACGTACAACGCGCCAAAATTATCCATCGCTACAAAACGGTCAACTGCCAAGCTATCTTGTTGTAGCAAGGTTGCCGTGATGGTTTTCTGTCCGAACGTACACATGGAACAACAAAGGAATAAAGAAAGAAGCAGCGATTTCATGGTTGACAAAGTACAAAAAATGAACCGTTTTTAATGTAGCAGTGTATCAATTTTTTAATGTAGCAATATTGTTGTGATTTTCATTTGAAGATTTGGAAATGTTTTCATTAAAAATTGAGTTACCAAGCAGACTTCGATACAAAATTCTTTCAGAATTTCACTCAATCTGACGTTTAGTGTTTCAAGTTCATTTTCGACTTCAATTTCAAGTCGTCACTTCGAGTGATTTTTCGTAATGTTTACATTGAGCGTAGTCGAAATGCAGCAAATTTGTATCGAGAAGTACTTTGAAATCATAAAGTGGATTCCTGTCTGCATTTCGACTACGCTCAATGTGACATGTAGGAATGACAAATCTAAAATCTCACTACTAAAATCTCAATACTCACTACTATAATTTAGCAAATCAACTTATACCCAAAACCGCGCACATTCACAATTTGAATTTCAGGATCGTTTTTGAGTTTCTTACGAAGTTTGGTAATAAAAACATCCATACTTCTGGCGTTGAAAAAGTCGTCATCGCCCCAAAGTTTGTTCAAAATAAACGTTCGATCCAACACTGCATTTCGCTTTTCGGATAAGTGAAAAAGCAATTCAGATTCTCTGTGTGTCAGTTGTGTGGCAGTTTTTTTCCAACGTAATTGTTGTTGGGTATGATTGAAAATGTAGCTTCCAATCGGAATTTGTGTATGATCTTGTTTTAGGTGAATTCGGTCTAACAAGGCATGAATCCGCACAATCAATTCTTCCATGCTAAACGGTTTCTTCAAATAGTCGTTTCCGCCATGTTGAAAACCTTCTACCACATCTTTTACTTGCGATTTTGCGGTTAGAAAAATAATCGGAATCGTTGCATTTTCTTGTCGAATTTCTTGTGCCAATGTAAAGCCATCTTTTTTCGGCATCATCACATCCAACACTAAAATTTCAGGTTGCACTTCGTGATAGGTTTTCAAGGCTATTTCGCCATTTTCACATAAAAACACTTCAAAATTGCGCGATTCCAGACTTTCTTTCACAATTTGTCCCAAGGCAGATTCGTCTTCTGCTAATAATAATTTGATGGTGTCTTTCTTCATTTTAGCAGCGTAATTTTAAAAATAGTATGCTTCGTATTTGGCACAAGTTGAACAGTTCCGTGGTGTTTTTCAACAATCTTTTTCGTGTAATACAGTCCAATTCCAAAACCTTTTACATCATGTGTATTTCCTTTCGGGATTCGGTAAAACTTGTCAAAAATCTTTTCGCGTTGCTGTTTGTCAATCGGAGTTCCATTGTCGGAAACCGTAATTTCTATTGTTTCCAGCACTTTCGTCACATTCACCTCAATTGCATCGCCACCATATTTCTGTGCATTATCAATCAAATTATTGATAGCATTTTCAAAATGAAACGGATCAATTTCTGTATACAATTCATCTACATTACTTTGAAATGTAAGTGTCTTTTCCGTTGTGAGTGTGCGCTGTTTATCGGTGATATTTTGGATAAAATCAACAATGTGTATACTTTCTTTTTTCAAGAACAACTTTTCGCTGTCGAGCGTGGCAGTTTCCAGTAATTTCTCGACCATCAAGTGCAACTTTTTCAATTGCTTGTCGGAAATGGACAAATACTTTTGTGTTTTCTCAGGGTCTTTAATGGCATCAAAATGTTGAATCGCTTCTAATGCTGTAGAAATCGTAGTAATGGGTGTTTTAAACTCGTGTGTAATATTGCTGATCAAATCGTTTTTTATCTCTGCGAGTTGCTTCTGGCGGCGAATTACACGCAATAAATACAGCAACGAACTGATAATTGCCAAAGAGAGAAAGGTAGATATAAATATGCCGAACATGCTCTTTTTCAATACAGGAATTTGAATATTTGTATACTGCATTGCTAATTTTTCGTCCGCTTTTCGGTAGACAGATTTTGCATAGGTTTTTAATGCTTTCGCGGGAAGTGTCTTATCGCCAATTTCATCGATCACTTTATCATTCACGGATAATTGCAAATGATAGGGAATGGCAATTTGCTTTCGGTCTAATTCTATATCAAGAAAATCTTTTAGCTTCTCAAAATTTAAAGAATCTTCGGAAATAGAAATGTATAAAGAGGCTACTTCGTTGAACATGCGAACACTATCTTTATATTGCTGAAGGTTGTTCGCGAATTTTGAAAACTTTGTTCTAATCGAAGATTCTGCTGAAATAAGTAAAGAATCCATCGTTTCTTTAGCGTTAGGAGTCAGTTCCTTTAGGTTTGTTTCAATAATAATGGTATCAGACTCTCTGTAATTATCATGACCAAACATACGTAAAATGGAATCTGTATCCATATTTCTAAGCTTGTCAAATGATGGCAAATTGCCCAAATTAGAAGCGTCCATAGAAACAAACATTACTCTATCTTTCTTTGCGATATCTGCATAATAGGCTTCTACCGCATTGTCCAAACTAATTTGCACTTGGTTGATAAATTGTTGCTTATTGGTTTGATAATTCTTGTAATTCCAATACACTTGCACAGCAATCGTAATGGCGATTGTGGCAATAATTCCGTATAAAATCCAAGAAGAGCGTTGTGGCTTCATAATTTTTTAATTCCTTTCAAAAGTAAGAAGTTATTGGTTGTAAACTAGTATTGGTTAACACTCGTTAACGTTCATTAACCAAAATCGAAAAGAAAGTCTTTCATATTTGTAGCATCAAAAAACTAAAAAACACAAACAAATTATGAGAAACAATACAAAAATAGTCATTGCATTTGTCTTCATGTTACTCAATGCGATGTTGTATGCGCAGGAATTTCAAGGAGTTGCTACGTATAAAACGAGTATGAAAATGGATTTAAAAATGGACAGTATTACCACTGCACAAGGCATCAATAAAGAAATGCAAGAAAAATTGAACGCTATGCTGCAAAAGCAGTTTCAAAAAGAATACACATTAACGTTTACACCGTATGAATCTGTGTACAAACAAGAAGAAAAACTAGCAGCACCAACGCCACAAAGCAGTGGTTTTCAAGTAATGGTCTTGGGCGATGGCGCATCCGCAGTTTTATACAAAAACACCAAGGAAAAGCGGTATGCGAATGAACAAGAGGTTTTAGGAAAAAAATTCTTAGTACAAGATGTATTGGAAGATAAAGGTTGGAAACTGGAAAACGAAACCAAATTCATCGGGCAATATACATGCTATAAGGCAACACGCACCATGGAAATGGAAAAAATGACGTCTATGTCTGTCAATTCCGATGATGACGAACCAGAAATGACAACAGAAAAAGTAACGGTCACAGCTTGGTATACGCCAGAAGTTCCTGTAAATACTGGGCCAGATATGTTTTGGGGATTGCCAGGATTAATTTTAGAAGTGAACGATGGAACGCGTACGATGGTATGCAGCAAAATCGTATTAAACCCTAAAAATAAAATAACCATTAAAGAGCCGACAAAAGGGAAAAAAGTAGCTGCTGAAACGTTCAAAGAAATTATGGACAAAAAATCAAAAGAAATGATTGAGCGTACCCGCGGAAACAGGCGAGGTGATGGTAACGAAATTAGAATCCAAATAGGTGGATAATTCTACAATTATGAAAACGAATTTATATTCTTTTGTGGTTTGTGTGCTAGGTTTTGTATTGGCGATACAAGCGCAAGTAACAACGATTCCTTTTGTGAATGACGAATTGATGTATATCAAAGTCAAAGTCAACAATCATCCAGAACTTTTAAATTTTGTATTTGATACCGGCGCTTCCACAGTAGTTTTGGATGAGAAAATAGCAAAGAAAATTGGTGTAAAAGCAGATTATCAACAACCAACGGAAGGTGCTGGAGGCAGTGAAATGTACAATATTGCATTGGCTCAAAAATTTCAAGTAGGAACAATTACACTAGGAGATGCGCACACTGTTTTGGTCGATTTAGAACGCTTAACGAAAAGAGGAAATCTTCCAATAGATGGTATCATTGGATACAATATCATGCGTGAATATGTAACGCATATTGATTACGATCAGCAAATAATTCAGTTATATAAAAATATAGATGAAATTGAAGGAAAAGAAGCATATACTGCTTTAGAAACGACTTTTGATTACAGTCAAATTCCGCAACTGAATCTTGAATTTACACTGGAAAATCATCAAAAATTTAAAGGGAATTTTCTGTTTGATTCAGGTGCGAACATCACTTTTTTACTCAACACACCTTTTGTAAAAGAAAAAAACATAGAACGTTTGCTCAAAAAAACCATTGAAAATAAAGCAGAAGGGTTAACGACTTCTACAAATTTTAAAATTGGAAAAATTGCAAGTGCGAAGTTGGGCGATTTTGCCTTTGGAGAAATGCCTATAGATTTGTCAAATAGTAAAGCGGGTGTCATGTCTTCAAGCAATTTCACAGGAATTTTAGGTGTCAAAATCATCAGCAGATTCAACCTTATTTTAGATTATGCCAATGAAAAAATGTACCTAAAGCCAAACAAAACGTACCACAATGCTTTTGAGTTTCCTCGAAGCGGAATTTCATTAACCAAAGAAGCAGATGCCATCAAAATATCCAATGTAATTACAGCGGCTGAAGCCTATCAAAAAGGAATCCGTGAAGGTGATCAATTGTTGGAAATTAATGATGTTATTGCGGACGATGTTCGTAAATGCAGAGCACTTTTAAAACAAAAAAACACCAATGTAAAACTCAAAATAAAAGATAAAACAGGTTCCATAAAAACGGTCACAATTTTATTGAAAAGGCTTATTTAATATTTTTTAAGAAAAGTTTAACAAAAGTCAATTAAACTATGGTTAAAAAAATAGGTCATAATGAAGTTAAAAAGTGTAACTTTTTAAGCTATTATATACTAACATAGCATTTACAATAAAAATATTAAAGACTGAACAGATGAAACAACTAATACTTTGGAGCTTAGTTTTATGCACAACGAACATATTTGCTCAAAATTTTCAAGGAAAAGCTTACTATCAATCCAAAACAACGATGGATATGGACAGTTGGGGCAGAGGCGGAAGAGAAATGTCCGCAGAGCAAAAAAAGCGTGTTGAAACGATGATGAAAGATTATCTAGAAAAAGTATACATTCTAGATTTTACGCAAACAACAGCTACGTATAAAGAAGAAGAAAAAGTTGAGACGCAAGGACGAGGTGGCGGATTTGGTAAAATGATGATGGGAAGCTTTATGCCAGGGAAACAATACAAAGATGTGCGCAAAGGCGTGATGCTAGAATCGAAAGAATTTTTTGGAAAAAGATTTCTCATCAAAGACAGCTTGCCAAAGTTAGAATGGCAAATGGAAGGTGAAACCAAAAAAATAGGAAAATACCTTTGCTTTAAAGCGACAGCATTGAAAAAAGTAGACGAACTCGATTTCAACTCCATGCGTCCAAAGAAGCAAAAAGACGACAAAGATAAAACTGCCGAAGAAAAGAAACAAGATTCTATCAAAGCTGCCAACGATCCATTCAGTCAAGTAGATATTCCGAAAGAAATCTTAGTAACAGCTTGGTATACGCTTGATATTCCTATCAATCAAGGGCCTGGAGAATACTGGGGATTACCCGGATTAATCTTAGAAATAAGTGCTTACAAAACTACAATTCTATGTTCTAAAATCGTTATGAATCCTGGCGAAAAAGAACTGATTGAAGAGCCAACCAAAGGGGAAGTTGTAACTCGTAAAGAGTATAACGAAATTGTAAAAAACAAAATGCAAGAAATGCGGGGCATGTATCGCGGTCGCGGTCGTGGCAACCGTCGTGGCGGTAGAGGATAAAATTCTCTAGCGGGCACTACTAATCAGAAGAAAATACACCAATGAAAAATATATTGTTTATTATGCTATGTTTCATAGCACAGGCAACTAGTGCCCAAATTCAACTAGAAGGAACTGTCAAAGATTCACTCGGAAAGCCCTTAGAATTGGCAAATGTCATTGCACTGAACAAAGCAACAAATGCACTAGAATCATACGGAATCACTAATAATGAAGGTAAGTTTCGACTCAAATTGAAGCAAAATTCAAACTACACCATTAAAGTCAGTTTTATCGGTTTGGCAACGATCAACGATTCGTTACAAACAAAAGAAGCTGACCTTCAAAAAGATTTTGTCATGAAAAAAGACGAAAGTCTAGCTGCGGTAGAACTCACCTATGAAATGCCTGTGACCATCAAAGGTGACACAATTATCTACAATGCGGATTCGTTTAAAAATGGTTCCGAACGAAAACTTGGCGATGTATTGAAAAAACTGCCCGGCATGGAAGTGAGCGATGAAGGCGAAATAGAAGTGGAAGGTAAAACGGTGACGAAAGTGATGGTAGAAGGGAAAGATTTTTTTGATGGCGATAGCAAACTTGCCACGAAAAATATTCCTGCGGATGCAGTTGATAAAGTAGAAGTACTAAAAAATAGCAACGAAGTCTCACAATTAAAAGGACTTGGAAACGATCAAGATAATGTGATGATTAATATCAAGCTCAAAGAAGGAAAGAAAAACTTTTGGTTTGGCGAAATTACAGGCGGAATCGGTCCAGAAGAACGCTATGTTGCCAATCCGCGCTTATTTTATTACAGTCCAAAATACAGCGTCAACATCATTACAGATTTTAATAATATCGGCTCCATTCCGTTTACACGACGCGATTATTTTAATTTCACGGGCGGATTCAGAAGTGCTGGCAGAAACACAGGAACCAACTTTAATGTAGCTTCTAGCGATATCGGATTTTTAACCTTGCGGGATAATCGTGCGAAAGATATCAATTCTAAATTCGGCGCAGCAAACTTTAGTTATTCACCCAAAAAAACATGGGATATTAGCGGTTTTGCCATTTATTCAGGTTCTCGAACAGAACTAGAAGAAAATAGCTTGAACGATTATATTGATGAAAATACACCTGATGAAACCACGACGACGACGACACGCCAAAAAAGTGACTTAGGATTGTTAAAATTAAGTTCAGTCTATAAGCCAAATACAAACAATCAGCTAGATTATGATTTCTTTGCAAAAATATCGCAACAAACAGAAACAGAAGATTATTTTTCGTCCTTGTTGGGTGATATTGATGAACGTCAATCGCAAAATCCGTATAGTTTCAATCAGAACTTAAACTATTATTACACACTAAACAACAATCATATTTTTGCGTTGGAAGCGCAGCATTTGTACCAAGATGAAGACCCTTTTTACAACGCACGTTTGGCACAAAGTGAACAATTCCGTTTCACAGATCTATTAGGCTTAAACACGTCGCAAACATTTTTAGACATTGCGCAAGACAAACGTGTAAAAACCAACAAACTCGATGCGCGATTGGACTATTGGTACGTGTTGAACCAGAAAAGTAATATCAACATTACGGTAGGAACAACGCTGAGCACACAGCAATTTGATTCAGAAATATTTCAATTGTTAGACAGTGGAAGTAAGTTGTTATTAAACAATCCGCAAGAAGCGATTCGGAATGATGTAACCTATAATTTTACGGATACATTTTTAGGATTGCATTACAAGATAAAATCTGGAAAATTCACCTTTACGCCAGGAATCACAGCACATGCGTACAGTTTGAAAAATACGCAATTCGGTTCAGAATTTACGGATACTTTCACACGTTTTCTGCCTGATGCAAATATTTTAGTGCAATTTAAAGATTCGGAAACCTTGAATTTTACCTATCAAATGCAAACCGATTTTACGGATGTAAATAATTTAGCGGAAGGTTTAGTGTTTAACAATTTCAATGCTATTTTTCGAGGAAATCGTACACTTGAAAATGCCTTGTCACACAATTTGAATTTGAGTTACTTTAGCTTCAATCTGTTTAATTATACAAACATTTTTGCCTTTGTAAACTATAACAAACGGATAGATCCGATCCGAAATCGTTCACAATTTTTGGTCATTCCAGGAGAAAACACCGGCGATCCTGACATTTTGAGTACGAATACCGTTTCCACGCCTTTCAATTCAAACTTTGCCGATGAAACTTTTACTGCCAATGGTCGCTTTGAACGTACGTTTGGAAAAATAAAAGCATCGGTTGGTGGAACGTTGTCTTTGTCAAAATTTAATCAAGAAATAAATGGGCAAAGAGCGGTAAACGAATCGTTTACGCAAGCCTATCAAACACGCATCAGCACCAATTTTAGAGATGCGCCAAATGTGGAAGTTGGGTATAACTTATCGATCAATACCTACGATCAAGGACAAAATTCAAACCGATTCATCACCAACAGTCCGTTTGTCAATGTAGATGCGTATTTCTTAAAAAGTTTCATCTTTACAGCAGATTATTCGTATTTCAATTACAGCAACGAAGAGCGTACCATCAACAGTTACAGTTTCCTAAAAGCAGAACTATCATACCGAAAAAAAGACAATCCTTGGGAATATTCGCTAAGCGGAACCAACTTATTAAACACAAAATCGTTGAATCAAGATAATTCGAATAACTTTTTAACCAGTACCAGCGAATATTTTATTCAGCCACGTTATGTGATTTTAAGTGTAAAATATAATTTATAAGTAGCTATATTTCATAAAAAGACTGTTTAAGAAATTTGTAAGCGTCATGCTGAGCTTGCCTCAGAATCCATCACAATCATTGTTTGTGTTATGGGAAACCGAACTTGATTCGGTTTGACGGAAAACGACTTTTAAACAGTCTTTCTACAATAAAATTTCTATCATTACTTCGTAATAATTTGCTCTACATACACATATGGTCCGTCAGGCGCACTTTGTGCAATACGGGCGCAATACCAACCTTCTCCATAAATTAATCCAGAATTCCATGGACTGTTTTTAGCATCTGCCCAGGTCCATGCTTTTGCATTGGAATCCGGATTGTGCGGATAACCTTTTTCATAGACTTCAATTTTGTCTTTTTGTGCTCTAAACGGTGAGTTTGTGTTCCATTCTAGCCATAATTTTCCTTGTCTTTCAAAGGTTTTTAAAGACCATTCAAAAGATTTGCTTACTGTTTGCTCATTTGCTAAATCATCATTTTTTGCCATGATATAAAGTTTTTTTGATTATATAATGCCTACTCTGTTAGGTTTTCGGCCTCGCCTTTTTAACTATTTTGATGATTCAAAGTTGAAAAGAAAGCTGTAACAATAACAGACCGTAAGTACTGAAAATAGCACTCCGTAATTTCCCGTGATTTCCCGTGGTTTATACGTGTTTATACCATAGAAAGTATAATTCGAATCGTTTTTTAGCTAGTTTTATAACACTTTTTAATAGAAGAAATTAATAATCACATAAACTCACACATCATGGAACAACAAAATGCAGTATTTACAGATTTTTCAGAAGCTATTGAAAGATGGGCGTATGAAGATATGTTGCAATTAGCACATCATTTTCATCGCTTAAACAAAAAAAAGGCACAATATGAGCGTACAAGTAATTTTGTGATGAATAAAGAAAACGATGTGCCAACATTTGATAGCATTAGAGCATCCATGAAACGATTGCGCATCTATATGGCGCTTGATGCGAATGATAAAGAAAAATTTACTTTTTTCCCAATTTTAGAAGTGCAGACCGATGACGGTAAAACGCATTATTTTAAACTTTATGCTGTGGAAGGCGTACGCTCCAGTTTTCAACCACTCGAAGTTGTACCAAAATTATTTAAAGACATTATTGCTAAAAATTGGGATGTGATCGACTTGAATTTGATCGACGATTTATTTGTAGCAACTAAAAAAAATGAACATAATTTTGACGAAGTTGTACGTGTCAAATATTATGAAGTAAAAAAAGAAATGATTACAAATGTTATTCAAGAATTGCCAAAAATTAAAGGAATCACCTTATATTCTGGAATTGATATGAATAAGTTTTCAGACAAAACTCAAATTTCATTTACGCCTGTGTTAGGATTTCAATTTGATGAACCCGAGGATACAGACGATTATAGTTTTGGACTTAAAAGTATTATGGAATTTACCAAAGGAGAAGTATTTTTAGAATACTCCAGACCATGTCCACCAACTTGTTAACACAAACACATGAGTAAAGAACTCTTCGGAAATCTAAGTCTTATTTCATCAATTGCGGTGATACTTCCATTGTTTTTAGCACTTTGGAAATACCGTCGTTTGCAAGCTGTACAACAAAAATTACTGTATTTGTTGGTTACTATTTTTATCATAGAAGCCATTGCAAATGTGTTGTGGCTTCAAAAAGAAAATAATTTGCCAGTATACAATGTGTACAGTATTCTCGAATTTTTACTCATTATCAATATATACAAAGATGCTTTGAAACGTTTGTTTTCAAAGCATTTTTTTGCCGTTTTAGCAGTCGCATTTACGCTATTTGCTATTGTAAATATGTGTTTTATACAAAACATCAAAACGTTCAATTCTAATGTAACAACCACATTAAGTTTTATAGTTATCTTTTTATCGCTCAGTTATTTTTATGCGCTTTTGCAAGAAGAAATCTACAGTCCGCTAGACAAAAAGCCACTATTTTGGATCAATGCAGGGTTTTTAATTTATTTTTCGAGTAACTTAATCCTGTTTTTCATCAACAATAGTATGTTTACCAAACCCGATGAAGTGAGTCATTTAGTGTGGGGATTGCACGCCATTGTCAATATTATATTAATGCTCTTTTTTACCATTGCTGTATGGATACATCCGAATCAACGCTAACCTTACAAATTATCATAATTGGAATGGTGGTACTTTTTGTACTGTCGCTTGGGGTAATTGTGTTTTTCATTATCTATCAAAGACGGTTATTCGCACAGCAACAAAAACACCAACAAATAGAAGCGGAATACCAACGAGAATTATTACAAATTGCTATTCAAAGTGAAGAACGCGAACGTACTCGAATTGGAAAGGAATTGCATGATGATGTGGGGGCATTGCTAACGACTACGAAATTGTATTTGAGTCAAATTTCGCCAGAAGCGTCTCCCGAAAAATTACAAGCGACCACCGAAAAAATGTATTCTTTATTTGATACCATGATTCAAGGAGTACGAAGCATTTCACAAGATTTACGACCTGTCATTTTAGAGCGATTGGGTTTGGTAGAAGCGGTAAAAAGCTTGGTCGCAACGGTCAATGCTATAAATATGGTGGCGGTGAATTTTGAGGATTTTTCAAGAAATACAATCTCAAAAGAAAATGAATTGAATGTGTATCGCATCTTACAAGAATTGATAAATAACACACTGAAACACGCTAAAGCGACTGAAATTTCTATTATTTTTAAGAGTGATATCACAAATTTCATCATCATTTACAAAGATGATGGTGTCGGATTTCATCAAAATGAATTGCAACAAAAAAAAGGAATTGGCTTAAAAAATATAGAAAGTAGGTTGTCGGTACTTTCAGGAAGTTTCCAATTTGAAGAAGTTTCTAAAGGAATAAAAATAACCATACACATACCAATCATATCATGAATGAAAAAGTTATTAAAGTAGGGATTACAGACGATCATTTATTATTTCGCGAAGGCGTAAAGTTGATTCTAGAAAATTTTGAAAATATTGAGTTCATACTAGAAGCTGATAACGGAAAAGATTTGTTAACCAAGTTGAAAAATGGCATTCCTGACGTTGTCTTGTTAGATTTGGAAATGCCTGTGATGGACGGTATAGAAACTATCAAAGAACTAAAAGCAAATCCTGCGTATCAAGAGTTGAAAGTCATCATCTTAACCATGCATACCGAAGAACGGATGATTGCGTATGCGATGGAGCTTGGTGCGAATGGATATATAACGAAAGATGCTGTGCCAAGCGAATTTGAATTGGCGATTAGAACGGTGTACAGTCAAGATTATTATTTCAGTGATCACGTGTCGCAAGCCATGTTAAAAGGACTTCGAAACAAAACTAAAAAAGCACCAAAAATTGGAGCAGATTACCACTTAACAGCTCGTGAAACAGAAGTTTTGCAATTAATAGCGGAAGGATTTACGACACAGGAAATTGGCGACAAACTTTTTTTAAGCAAGCGAACTATTGAAGGACATCGAAAGAATTTGATAAGCAAATTGGGCGTTCGAAATACGGCAAGTTTGGTGGTAAAAGCAGTAAAAGAAAATTTAGTTGTAGTAGATTGATGCTATTTTGTTGTGTCACTTTCAACACTTTGTAAAGGCGTTTTAACCAACTTTTGAATTTTTTGCGAAATAAAAATACTAAAAATTACAAATCCCATAAAGAAGAAGAAACCGTTTTGTAGCTCAGACTTATTTGTCGATAAAATTTCCAAACTTTCAACGCTGTTTTCCAATTGTCCCAGCTGACTTGAAATGATGCCTGTAAAGCCAATATACGACATAAAAATGGCAACTACCATGACATCTGCCATCGACCATTTTCCACTTTTAAATACTAAAAATTTGATGAGTTTATTCCGCTGAAGCGAACGCTTAAACACTAATAAAAGACTCGATATTAATTTAGAAACGGGGAAAATCACACTAAAAAGCAAAACCAAAATCCCAACGAGCATCACTTTTGTTTTTCCTTGTGAAAGCATAATACTTGAGACTTCCATGATACTTTTGCTCTTATAATACAACACCTGATCTTGGAATGAAATCGCTTCGCCCATCAATTGTAACTCCATGGAAGCTATACGCGCATCAATATCAATCATCGGTAAAAAAACGCCCAACGCCAGTAAGTGAATTGCCGCTATGATGTAAATAGTTATTTTTAATTTGGAAGTTTCTTTCCGTAGAAACATAGATAAAAGCATGCTTAAAAATGCAATAACTAAAACAATATTAGAAGTGCTTTGCTTATTTTTAACAGTTTCTAATTTGCTTGAAATCAGATTGATACATTCGTTTCCTGTAGTTGCTTTGTATTTGGAAAGAATGGTATTGTATGCGGTATAATCTAGCTTTTGAAACGTTCCTTCGGTATACGAATTGATCTGCTCTAAAATGTATTTTTTAATACCATCTCGATTTTCGTCGCTCTCTAAAAAATCAAGGATATCTTCGGTAATTGTTGGGACTTGATTTTTAAGTTCACTAAAAATTTCAAAAAAATCAGCTCCAATATTCTTTAAGGAAAGTCCTAAAAAGTCATTGTTTTTCTCGTTTTTGGCTTTATATGCGCGTTCAAACTTATCAATAGATTCATTCAGAAAAGCTGTTACTTTTACACGAGCTTCATCGCGTTGTGTGCCCGAAAGTTCTAATTCTTGAAGTTTTGTGGTAATAATATTGGCAAATTGTTCTTCCCAAGCATCCACATTGAACATTCCGTATTTAATGTCCGAAAGTTCAATAACATCCGCTTTAAGTGCCCGTTTCTTAGTTTCGAGTTGATAGGTATACGAAGCCGCCACGCTAATCGCAATCAGCAATACAATTAAAATACTATATGAGATGAGGTTTTTACGCACGGTTTTGCTAAAATTCAAATATTAATTTTGATTTTTGGTAGTTTCATACAGTAAGACGACTCAAAAGCAAATTTGTTTCAAACGATTGGATGTTCATCATTCATACGACAACCCAATTTTCGCTTTTACTAGATCAATAATCGTCATCAGTTGCTCGCTAAATGCTAATGGCAATTTGGAATTTTCGGTGTCACCATTCAAAATATTAGCATGTACAGCTTCAATTTCGTGAATGTATCCATTTCCAGCATACGGAAGTTCAAACACGGTTTCTTCATTATTTAGGTATACCGAAATCGTATTTGGTTGATGAAAACTACGGTACAATTTAATCACGCCTTTGGTACCGTAAATATAGGCTTCTGTAGGTGTATCGGTTTCAAATGTGCATTCTAGGACTGCTTTGGCGCCTGTTGAATAATTGAACAACATTGCGCAAAAACTGTCTACTTCAGTGTGTGTCATACGCGCCATAGCGTTAATTTCTGAAGGCATTCCCAACACAAATAAACTTAAAAAAATAGGATACAAGCCAATATCTAGCAACGCGCCGCCACCTAAATTTTTATTGTACAAACGACTTTCAGGATTGAATTCAGTTCGGAAACCGAAATCGGCACGAATACTTATAATATCTCCAATTGCGTTCTCATTTAACAATTGCTGTATTTTTTGATACGAAGGCATAAATCGTGTCCAAATGGCTTCCATTAAAAATAACTTTCGCGATTGCGCTTCTTGGATGAGGGTTTGCACTTGCGTGAGATTGATTCCGAGTGGTTTTTCACACAAAACAGCTTTTTCATGTTGCAGGCACAGCATGGTATTTTCAAAATGAAACGTATGTGGTGTGGCAATATATACTACATCAATGTCAGTGTCGTTTGCAAGTGCTTCATACGAATCGTAAGCTTTCTGTGCATTGTACATTTCTTTGAAAGCAGTAGCTTTTTCGCTACTTCGTGAAGCAACTCCGTAAAGTATTGCGGTTTCTGAGCGTTGTAAATCGGCAGCAAATGTATGTGCTATTCCGCCCAATCCAATAATTCCCCAACGTATTTTTTTTGACATGATTTTTGTATTCAATTTAGCTATTTTTTTGATTTGATATATTTTGCGAGCATCAACACAAACGTGGCTGCTCCAAAACCTCAGTAATTTCCAGCAAATATGGTGAAATATCTAAAAATATTACGAAATTTCACCAAAAACAACCACTAAAATTCCCATGAAAATTAATTACTTGATTTCTTTTTTTGTGATTGGATGCATGTTTTTGATTATTTTTTCAAAATTCCCAAATAGGCACTCCACGGTCCAACTTCATCACTATATTGTTTTGCCATCACTCTGGCTATTTGTGCAATATGTCCTAAATCGTGTACCGTCCAAGTGGCTAAAAGTTGTTGTAAAGTTACTTCGCCCAAATCAGGATGCACGCCCTTTTTTGAAAAATCACCTTCCATAATTTGAAGCTTTTCCAATTCGTTGAGATTTTGAGAACGAAGTGCTTTAAATTTTTCTAATAAATCATGAATTGTTTTTCCTTTGCTATCACGTTCTTGTGCAAAGCGATCAAACGGTTCAAAAGTTTTATCATTTCCTTCACTCAATATAATTTTTGCTCGAACAATCCAATCGGTTTGCTCTCCATGAATCAAATGTCCAACAATAGCATGCGGACTCCAAGTAGCTTCACCTTCATTGTTGTGAAGCCAATCGTCCGACAAACTAGAAAGCATTGTCATAAGTGTTTCAGGTGTTTGACGGAGTATTTCTATAGATTTGCTAAGATTGAATGTCATGGTTGCTGTTTTGATTTAATAAAAATACAACTGTTTATTCAAATTTCTTTACGATTATATAAAGAAAAAAGTCGCTCCTATTTTCTTTAGAAGCGACTTTTTAATATATAACTACCCTCAGAATCTTACAATCCGAAAGCTGTTTTTACCTTGTCTACAAAGTCTAATTTTTCCCAAGTAAATAACTCAACATCTAAGGTTTTGCTTTCACCATTTGGAGTGGTAAATGTTTTTGAAACCACTTCGTTTTTACGTCCCATGTGTCCGTAAGCCGCCGTTTCGCTGTACATTGGTGTGCGTAATTTTAAACGACTTTCAATCGCCGCAGGACGCATGTCAAATACTTCTTTTACTTTCTCAGCAATTTCCCCATCGGTCAAATCTACTTTGGCAGTTCCGTACGTATCTACAAAAATCCCCATAGGTTCAACCACTCCGATAGCGTAGGAAACTTGTACTAAAATTTCATCCGCAACTCCAGCCGCAACCAAATTTTTCGCTACGTGACGTGTGGCATACGCAGCACTTCTGTCCACTTTACTTGGATCTTTTCCTGAGAACGCACCACCACCGTGTGCACCTTTTCCACCGTAGGTATCTACAATGATTTTTCTTCCTGTCAATCCTGTATCTCCGTGCGGTCCACCAATTACGAATTTTCCAGTAGGATTGATGTGATATTTGATATCATTGCCAAATAATGCTTGAATTTCTGGTTTTAATTTCGACTTTACACGCGGAATTAAAATATTCACGATGTCTTCACGAATTTTCGTCAACATCACTTCGTCACTTTCGTCAAAATCATCATGTTGTGTAGAAATTACAATCGCTTCTACTCGTGAAGGCACATTATCGTCATTATATTCAATCGTTACCTGACTTTTCGCATCTGGACGTAAGTAGGTAATTTCGTTGTTTTCTCTGCGCAAAGCAGCCAATTCAATCAATAGTAAATGTGATAAATCCAAGGCTAACGGCATCAAGTTTTCAGTTTCTTTCGTTGCATAGCCAAACATCATACCTTGGTCACCTGCACCTTGCTCTTCTTTCGTAGCTCTGTCAACACCTCTATTAATGTCATCAGATTGTTCGTGAATTGCAGATAAAACACCACAAGAATTGCCATCAAACATATATTCGCTTTTTGTGTAGCCAATTTTGTTAACTACTTCTCTAGCAATCTTTTGCACGTCTAAATAGGTGTTCGATTTTACTTCTCCAGCTAAAATAACTTGCCCTGTAGTCACTAAAGTTTCACAAGCTACTTTTGACTCGGGATCGAACGCTAAAAAATTATCAATTAAAGCATCAGAAATCTGATCTGCTACTTTGTCTGGATGTCCTTCTGAAACCGATTCAGAGGTAAAAAAATATGACATAATAAATCTTCTTTTAAAATTAAAGTTGTAAAAAAATAATACAGCGATTGCTTAGTCGTCTAAAGAAGTAGAAATTACTGCTTTAGCATTTTTTATCATTCTGAATTTTCTTCAGAACTTGAGGTTGCAATCAGTTCAAATTTTTCCTCAAAACAGGTGCAAATGTATAAAAAACTAAGCAGATACAAACAACAAAAAATAGAATTTTATTGGAAGTGCAAAAAACTGTTAAAAAAGAAATTTTTTGAAAAAACATTTGGATTTTAAATAATTATAACTTTACCTTTGTACAAAACAAAGACAAAATATGTTTATTAAAGTTTGTAATATGTGTTGTATGATGTGTAGCAGAAATGCCGCAGAGGACACTATTGTATTACGCTAACTTTATGAAAGCATTCAAAATACGAAGCCTCTGCAATTTGCAGAGGCTTTTTTCATGATTATATTTTAAGTTAATTTTTTTTTTCAAAAACCAATGAGTCAAATTTTTCAAATAATAGCAATCGAACCAACCGAAACACTGTGTTGCTGTATGATGATGGTTATGTGCATGATGTGCTGTAGCCCACGCTACTATTATCGAAAAGTACCAGATAAATGGTGATTCATTTATCATATATTTAAAAAGGTTCTTTTGGTAATATGCTTCCAAAAGAACCTTTTTTCATTGGTGACACTTCGACACTTCGACACTTCGACAGGCTCAGTGTCAGTGTCAGTGAAAAGGTATATAGAAATAGTCATAAAATAAAAATTAAATAACGATTACAATATAATTTGTGAAATATCTGAGAAAATCAATAAAATACTGTAAAGTCGAATATATTCGTCGACAAAATATCTCTACTAAATTAGTAGGGTAATAGATTGGATAATGAATCAACAAATAGAAAAAAAACAAAAACAAACATAAAAACAAAGAAAATGAGTACACAAAAATTCGCAACAAAAGCATTACATTCAGGACACGACACAACGCAAAACGGAGGTACAAGAGCGGTGCCAATTTATCAATCTACAGCGTATGTCTTTAACAATTCCGATCACGCATCGAATTTATTTTCGTTAGCAGAACCAGGAAATATTTACACGAGAATCAACAATCCAACCAATGACATTTTAGAGCAGCGATTAACTGCTTTAGAAGGTGGATTGGCAGCCGTAGTTACCGCTTCAGGAACTGCAGCGATTGCCACAACATTCCTAACACTACTTAGAGCAGGTGATCACATTGTAGCTTCTAACAGTTTGTATGGCGGAACGTATAATTTGCTAAATGTTACCTTGCCAAGACTCGGAATTACCACAACATTTGTAGATCCAGATCAAGAAAATAGTTTCAATGATGCCGCACAAGAAAATACCAGAGCAATTTTCATTGAATCTTTAGGAAATCCAAAATTAGATGTTTTAGATATCGAAGCAATTTCTGCACAAGCAAAAGCCAACAAAATCCCACTCATTGTAGACAATACGATTGCCACACCTTACTTATTGAATCCTATCAAACATGGCGCAAACATCGTTATTCACTCACTCACAAAATACATTAACGGAAACGGAACTGCCTTAGGTGGCGCAATCATTGACGCAGGAACTTTTGATTGGACAAACGGAAAATTCCCAGAATTTACAGAACCATCCGCAGGATATCACGGTTTGGTATACAGTGAAGCACTCGAAGCAGCAGCATTCATCGCCAAAGTACGTATTGAAGGATTGCGCGATTTTGGTTCGGCACTCAGTCCATTCAACGCATTTCAAATTATACAAGGATTGGAAACGTTGCCAATTCGTATCAAACAACACAGCCAAAACGCACTAGAACTCGCAACATGGTTGCAAACACAAGAAGCCGTAGCTTGGGTAAATTATCCAGGATTGGAAACTAGCAATTACAAAGCGTTGGCAGATAGATACTTGTCAAAAGGACAAAGCGGAATTGTAACCTTTGGTATCAAAGCAGGGTATGAAGCTGCAAAACGCATTGCAGACGAAACAGAAGTTTTCTCACTCTTAGCCAATATTGGAGACACAAAATCACTCATCATTCACCCAGCAAGTACGACGCACCAGCAATTAAATGAAGCACAACAAGCCTCTACAGGTGTTACACAAGACTTAATTCGCTTGTCTGTCGGATTGGAAGATGTGGAAGATTTAAAAGCAGATTTAAAAACTGTATTTGACAAAATTACCGCAGGAATTCCAGCATCATAAACACAATATTTTGACACAAAAAGCAGCACATATTACCATTTCAAATTTCTTTACCGAAAGTGGCGCGTACTATCCAAACCTCAAGTTGAGTTATCAGCTTGTAGGTTCGGATAACGTCAATGCGCCAATTGTTTTAGTAAATCACGCCTTAACGGGGAACTCAGAAGTAACTGGGGAAAACGGTTGGTGGAACAAATTGATCGGAGAAGATAAATGCATTGATACGAATCATTTTAAAATTTTGAGTTTTGACATTCCAGGAAATGGTTTTTTTATGGAAGGCGGTTTGATTGAGCATTACAAAGATTTTGTAGCACGTGATGTGGCAAAGATTTTCCTAAGAGGATTGGAACAATTAAAAATCAATCAGCTTTTCGCCGCTATTGGCGGATCGTTAGGAGGCGGAATTGCTTGGGAAATGGCAGTTTTAGAACCAAATTTGATTCAAAATCTAATTCCGATTGCGGCTGATTGGAAATCGACCGATTGGTTGATGGGCAATTGTTTTTTGCAAGAACGGATCTTAGAAAACTCTAGCAATCCGGTAGAAGATGCACGTATTCATGCCATGTTGTGTTATCGTACGCCGTTTTCACTCAAAGTGAAATTTCAGCGAACACGTCACAAAGAAAAAGACATGTTCAACACGGAAAGTTGGTTGGCGCATCACGGAAAAAAATTACAACAACGCTATCAATTGGGAGCGTACAAACTGATGAATCAGCTCTTAAAAACGATTGATATAACGCGCGGAAGAGGACCATTAGAAACGGTAGCGTCAAAAATTGCAGGAAACATTCACATCATCAGTATCAACAGTGATATCTTTTTTTCACCAGATGAAGATATTGAAACCTATAGAAGATTAAAGCGTTTCAAAGAAAATATATATCACGACGAAATTCAGTCCATTCACGGACACGATGCATTTTTAATAGAATACGGACAATTAAGTCAAATGCTCAGAAACATATTTCAAGTTCAAAAATCATCAATTTAAACCAAGTACTTACACTACAATGCTATGAAGATTTTAAAATTTGGTGGTAAATCCCTTGCTAATGGCAAAGGAATCAAAGCCGCCATTCAAATCATAAAAGAAAAAGCAGCACAACAAGAAGACATTGCCGTCGTGTTATCCGCACGCGGAAACGCTACCAATGAATTGCTAGAAATGTTAGAAAAAGCAATTCGCAAAGAATCCTATCACGAACAATTTACGGCGTTTAAAGCCTATCAAAGTCAAATAGATCGCTCGTTAGATTTTTCAGAAGAATTTACAACGCTCGAAAATTTATTTCAAGGCGTTTCTTTATTGGGCGATTATAGTGAAAAAATAAAAGATCAAGTCGTATCACAAGGTGAAATTATCGCTGCAAAATTGGTGACGAATTTGTTAAAAAAAGAAGGCGTCAATGCTCATTTTACCGATACGCGAAACTTGATAAAAACCGACAATTCTTTTGGAAATGCGCGTCCGTTTGATGTTGTTTCTCGCAACAATATCATCAATCATTTTAAATCGTACAACGGAACTACGGTGAATATTGTGACGGGTTTTATCGCGTCTAATGAAAACAATGAAACTACGACGTTGGGACGAAACGGAAGCAATTACACAGCGGCGTTATTGGCGAATTTTTTAGACGCAGAAGAATTGCAAAACTATACACATGTAGATGGAATTTTTACAGCAAATCCTGATTTGGTGGCAGATGCACGAAAAATCTCGGAATTGTCATTCAACGAAGCAAACGAATTGGCAAACTTTGGCGCGAATATTTTACATGCAAAAACCATGTTGCCACTTATTGAAAAAAACATTCCATTGCGAATCTTAAACACCTTCAATAGTTCGGATGAAGGAACCATCATCAAGCAAAAGACAACAACCAAAGGAATCAAATCCATTTCCGTGTTAGACAATGTTGCCTTGGTCAATTTAGAAGGTAGAGGTTTGCTTGGTCGTGTGGGCGTTGATGCGCGAATTTTTAAAACAATGGGCGAAAATGATATCAATGTCAGTATCATTTCACAAGGTTCTTCGGAGCGTGGCATTGGTTTGGTGATTGATGCGGACAAAGCTCCGAAAGCAGTTGCAGCCTTACAAAAAGAATTTGAAAATGACTTCTATAACAATGATGTGAACAAAATATCGTTGGTAGATGATGTTGCTGTGATTTCGATCATTGGACAAGATTTGAGCGAATTTCACAAACCGTACAATGCGTTGATCAAAAATCAAATTGTGCCAATTCTGTTTAACAATACAGTTTCTGGCAAAAACGTGAGTTTGGTAGTGAAAGAATCAGCATTGCACAAAGCTATTAACGTAATTCACGGACAAATTTTCGGGATTTCTAAAAAAATAAACTTGGCTGTTTTTGGAAAAGGATTGGTTGGCGGAACACTTTTAGATCAAATCATTCAAAGCAAAAAAGCAATCTTAGCGAAAAATAATATCAAGTTGAATGTATTTGCTGTGGCAGATTCACAGCATGTATATTTAGAAAAAAGCGGTATCGCTGACAAATGGAAAGAAGCATTTTTGAAAGAAAAAGTTGCCTATACTGTGCAGCAAATCATCGACTATGCAACAAATCATCATTTAGAAAACTTAATCGCAGTCGATACCACAGCAAGTAAAGATTTTATTCATAATTATATAAGTTTAGTTACTAATGGTTTCGATTTGGTTTCGGCAAATAAAATAGCGAATACAGTCGCGTATTCATTTTATGAAACGTTGCGAAGCGAACTGAAAAAGCATCAAAAAAATTATTTGTACGAAACCAATGTCGGAGCTGGTTTGCCATTAATTGACACCATTAAACTATTGCACAAATCAGGAGAAAAAATCAATAAAATTCGCGGTGTATTCTCAGGTTCTTTAAGTTATCTTTTTAATACTTTTTCCATAGAAGATGTTGAATTTAGCACTGTATTACAACAAGCAGAAGAAAAAGGATATACCGAACCTGATGCACGCGAAGATTTATCAGGAAACGATGTGGCGCGAAAGTTATTGATCCTTGCCAGAGAATTGGATTTAAAACACGAATTCTCAGACATCACCATTCAAAACTTATTGCCAGCGCACTTACAAACGATTAGTTTGAAAGAATTCAAAAAGAGCGTAACCGATTTAGATGAAACGTATAAGCTAATCAAAGCCAATCAAAAGGAAAATCACGTATTGCGCTATGTGGGCGATTTATCAACGGAAACAGGAATCTTGGAAGTCAAACTCATTTCTGTGCCAAGCAATAGTGCTTTGGGACAAATAAAAGGTTCGGATTCTATTTTTGAAATTTACACAGAAGCGTACAAAGAACAACCGTTGGTTATTCAAGGCGCAGGAGCTGGTGCAGCAGTGACCGCAAGAGGTGTTTTTGGAGATATATTACGATTGACGGAGAAACTCTAAATTATAAATGGTAAATATTGAGTTTTAAATTGAACACTAAATGTTCAAAACGTGACTTTGAGTATCATTGAAATCACAATATATTTTCATGTGCTGTTGTTTCAAATGGTCTGAATTTTAACTTCACAATATCTTGTTCTAGCGCTTCAAATTGCATTATAAGTTTATATGTAAGTTGTACTGCTTTCATAATTCATACGCTAATATTGACCAATCTATATCAATTAAAAAAATAGTATTTTTACAAATAATTACAAACTTGAAAAAAGTTTCTGCCTGCGCAGGAAGTGAAAATATGATTTATTCATTCAAAGGATATATTCCCGTTATACACGAAAGCAGTTTTGTACATCCATTAGCGGCGGTGACAGGAAATGTGATTATTGGTAAAGATTGTTACATCGGTCCAGGCGCGGCGATTCGTGGCGATTGGGGAGAAATCATCTTGGAAGATGGTGTCAATGTGCAAGAAAACTGCACCGTTCACATGTTTCCAGGCAAGTCGATTGTATTGAAAGAAAGTGCGCATATTGGACATGGCGCTATCATTCACGGCGCGAATATTGGCAAAAATGTTTTGGTCGGAATGAACACTGTAATTATGGACGATGCAGAAATTGGCGATGAAAGTATCATTGGCGCAATGGCGTTCGTGAAAGCAAAAACAGTGATTCCACGTCGTAGTTTGGTGGTTGGAAATCCTGCAAAAGTTATCAAGCAAGTTAGTGATGAAATGATTGCTTGGAAAACCAAAGGAACACAACTATATCAACAATTACCAACTGACTGTCATGAAACCTTGCGTGAAGTTGAGCCATTGCGTGAAGTTCCCAAAAACCGTCCTACGCAGGAAGCGTTTTATGATACCTTGCGGGATTTTATGGAAAAATGATTAGACTTCGTTCTTTTAAAGTTTAACAATTATTATAAAATATACACATATACTTTAGTGTATATTTGAGTACCATGAAGTTTAGTTTTTTTACCGTTGTATTACTCCTAGGAATCCTACAAGGTTCTATTTTTATCATCTTATTGTATCGAATTAAAGATAAAAACAAACGTGCAAATAAATTTCTGTCTGCGTTTATATGTTTGATTGTTCTTACGATGTTGGGAAGAGTACTTATTGATACAAAGGCAATAGCCCAATTGCCAAATTTTTTAGCACTGCCAGATGCGGTTATCTATCTATATGGTCCAATTCTATATTTCTACATAAAAACATTAGTCTCAAAGTTTAAACTCGGGAGAAAAGAATTATTCATTCATCTAATTCCTGCGACTTTATTTGTAATTTCTGAAATTCCGTTGCTGCTAGATGCGTCAAATCCGTTGTACATATTCTGGTTAAAATATATTAGAATGCGCTTTATTATTATTGAAGGAAGCGCCATCTTTTTGAATATATGCTATCTGTTGTTAAATGTGAGATTGTTATTGAGATACAAGAAAAATACAGTAGACAATCTTTCCTTCAAACAATATCCAAGTTATCTCACAGTCATCTTAATTTTAATTGGAATATGTCTTATATCTTGGCTTTTTTCATATTTATCGTGGGTGATAGGATTTTACAATCCGTTTAATGTTTTTGGGTATGGAATGATTTGGCTAGCGTTGGTTTTTATAACGTATGCGTTGGCGTATTTTGCAATGAATCAGCCATCATTATTTAAAATGCCTTTAGCAATAAAAAAAGAAAAAGAACCACTTTTAAAAGACAATGAACTCAATTCACTAAAAGCACAATTGCTACAATTAATGCAAGAAGAAAAACCGTATTTAAAACCTCGATTGACGCTTCACGAATTGGCAACAATGTTGGAAATCAATACAAGCATTCTTTCCAATGTGATCAATGTAGAATTTAAGCAAAACTTTAATGACTTTATCAATGAATATCGCATTCAAGAATTCATAGAACTTTCTCAAAAAAGCACCAATGAACATCTAACAATTTTAGGATTGGCGTATGAAGCAGGTTTCAATTCAAAAACAACATTCAATACAAAATTCAAAAAGAAAATGGGCAAAACACCATTTCAATTCATCAAAGAGAAAAAAGTCACTATAGAATGAGTTCCATATCATAATCTTGAACGATTTGTACTCGTAATGTCTCTATAATTGCGGAAGTATAAACCGTAAAAAAAGATTATTAAAAAAGCAATTACATGTACAAAAACAATCGTTTTACTACTGATGGTCATTTCCATTTTAGGCTGCTCAGATAGTTCGTCAGACGATATTACACCGACAATTCCAATGGAAGATAGTGGGACAGACCCAGTCGACCCTGCCGACCCAGTCGATCCCGTTGACCCAGATCCTGTTGATCCTGCCGATCCGACACCATCGTCTGTGCAAGTTTCTACCTATGCTTCCATTCTTGCTCCAGACGGATTGACCATTGATAGCAATGGAATTTTATTTGCGGCCAGCTATGGAACTTCTAAAGTATATAAAATAGACACAGATCAATCAGTTTCTTTGTTTGCTGAAAATCAACCTGGCGCTGCAGGAATGATCTTTAACGATCAAGGAAAATTGTACTTGGCAAGATACAATGTATCAGATATTGTTGAACTTTCAGATCAAGGAGTTGTCACACAAACCATTGCAACTAATGTGTTGGGTACAATTGCACTGGCATTGGATGATGTTGGAAATGTATACACCAATAATAATGTAAACAACGCGGTCACAAAAATTGATCCTAGCGGAGCAAAGCTTACCATAAGCCATTCTATTTATAACAATAGCAGTGTTACCTTAGATGCTGACAATAATATGTATGTGTCTGACTATGTTTCTGGGCAAATTATTAAAATAGATGCGCAGACCAATGCCGTTTCTTCATTTGTGAATTTACCCATAAATGGAGGTGTAGGTTTTATCATTTATGTGAACGGAGTTTTTTATGCGACGGCAATAGCAGATCATGTTGTGTATAAAATAGATGCACAAGGGAATGCCGAAATCATTGCGGGAAGTAAAGGTATTGCGGGAAGTCTGGATGGAAATGGAGACGAAGCACGATTAAACACACCTAATGGTATTGTGGCTTCCGCAGACGGAAACACTTTATATGTAGCGCAAGGTGGTTCGGGAAGTATTCGAATGATTACTGGATTTTAATGGAATAAGTGACGGTTGTAAAAAAGGATCATAAAAACAGGAAGTGTTTTTATGATCCTTTGTATGATTTTATGGGGAAGAGATAGTTAATAAAAAGTATATTTATAACTTATAGTGAATCTGAGCATCTCTTCTTCAAAAACATTTACATAATCAAGCAATCCATTTTTTTTATAAAAGTGTTTATAGGTAAAATGATTGTCAAGACTCATACATGGATCACTAAAATAAGTGTATTTCTCTTTGATTCTACCTTGAGAATCATATGTAAAAGTAGTAAGTAATACATCAATATCTTTGCGATTTCCGTACTTATGCTCATTCAGCATTTTAATTCTATTACTGTTATCTGTACTTTTTTTAATCAATCGAAGAGAAGCATCATATTCATAACAAATAGTGTTGAAAACTTCATTGTTTTTAGAATGGACTTCTCTAGTCAAATTCTCATATGAATCGTATTCATATATTTTTTTATGAGTATATAAAGTGTCATTTTCTGCATCTAACTTATGACTAAAACGATACTCAGATTTCATCTTGTCAAAATCTGTCCATTCAAGAATTGTTGTGCTTATAATAGAATCTTGTTCGTGATTTTTTGACCTAGAAATCTGCTTGATCAAACGATTTTTATGATCATACCAATTTTTTAAATTTTCACTATTATGAGGATATGGATTATTATTTTCTGAAACTAATTTGTCAAATTCATCATATTTAAAAAGAATAGTGTCCACTTTAGTAGTATCACTTTTATCAATCCATATAGTAGCTACTTTTCTGTTTTTTTGATCGTATTGATATTTATATCTAGTACCCAAACGTCCCATATTCCATTCGATAATATTTCCACGGTTATCATACGCTTCATATATTACAGTGCAACTTCCAGAAGAACCTATGAAACAATGTCTTTCTTCAGAAGATTTCACTTTATTCTTTACAATAGCTTCTTTAGTATTTTCAACCTGCGCGTTTGAGTTGTAAATTGAAAAGATTGCAATAATTGAAAGCAAATAGGTTTTCATAAAATAGTTGTGTTATATTTCTAACATCCGCAACACAGCCTTTTCATAAATTGCTTTCACACGATCATATTCCTGCGGATTGCTATTTAAGAAATGCTCAATCATCACGCCAGAGTTGATTTCCAATACATAAAATGCTCCCAAAGTTGTTTCAATAATATCTACAGAACAAAATCGAATGTTAATGGCATTTGCAGCTTTTATAGCAAGCGTTGAAATGGCTTCGTTAGCAATAATTTCCGCCTGAGCGCCTTCACCCAAATTACTTTTCCAATTGACTTCTATCGTTTCGCCTTTCGGCGGGATGTCGCTCAAACTTTGTTCTTTTTTGTTAGTAAACGAAGTGATCACACTATCTAAAGTATCGCCTGAAAATTTACCTTGAAGCAATTCTAAAATAGTTGAAACACCATCAGCCATCACAAAAGGAATATTTTTTTGATACAACAATTCCACTTCACCATCTAAAATGACAGCTCTGTATTCTTTCTGAATTTCATAAAAAGGTGATAAACAGATGCTTCTATGTTTTGAAAAAAGTGTGTGAATGGCTTGCTCTAGTTGTGTAACAGTTTTGACCATAAACACACCATTTCCGCCAGTTCCATCTACAGGTTTACAGACAATATGCTGATGATTCTCGTGGAAGAATTTCAATATGTGTTGCCAATTTCCAATGCTTCCCACATATTTTTCCATACTTGGATTCAAAAATAATTTGTGTTGAACTGTGGCAACAGTTGCAGCTTCTAGCAAATCGGAAGCCGCACTTTTATCGCCAGCAATCATCTTTGAGGTAGCAGAATTCAGTTCGAAATTATATCCAAAAATATGTTTGTGAATTCCGTTTTTAGACAATTTCAAAATCCAATCATACGAAAAAGATTCAATAGCAATTCCGTGATCATTCGCAATATCATATACGATTCTGACTAAATTTCGCTTGCTGTTGGAGATGGTGGACATAATATTCGATATTAAAAATCAAATATAAGACAAATATTACCTACTAAGAATAGCGTTTTCTTCTCTTTAACTAGAATAAATACTTTTAGTTCAAAACCATACCTATATAGAAATCAAACTAAAATAAATCATCTAGTTGATCATTAATGATTTGATTTCTATTTTTTCGCTGTTTCTTTATTCGTTCCGATCTATTTTTTGCAGCACAATCATTCTTGTCAGAATCAAAATATAGGTTGCTATTGGCAAGAAAAGAACCTTGCTTTATCATCAATCCATTATAGCGACAATCTTCGTAGCCGCAATTATGTTTTGAATATTCTCCAAAATTTCGATGTTTAATTCTTTTTTTAGTTAATATTTTTTGTTGATTAACTTTAATATCATCCCAAATCTTTTGTTCATCGGCAACGGTTAATTCTTTCCCCAAAGTAATAAGGTCAAAATATGTTGTTGGATCTTTCAGTTGATAAAAGTCAAATGTTTTACCAAAAATAGTATTGGCGTAATCTCGAATTTCAATTTTTTCAGAAAGTGTCAATTTTTCATTTTCACAAATAGAACGATACAAACCTAAAGTATTGAAGTCTGTATATTTTTTATAATTATCTATAAAATGAATATATTCACTTGTACGAAGTTGATTAAAACGTTTCCCTATTTTCATGTTACAAAATGTATTATAAAACCTCCAAATTCAACTCATGTGTTTGCTTTCCTTTCGACAATGCCACATAACTCTGAACACTTCCCAAATACGGAAGCAAAGTCAATTTGGTAATGATAAATTTTTCATAAGCTTCGACATCTTCAACCACCAATTTCAACAAATAATCAAAGTTTCCCGTAATACGATGACATTCTACGACTTCAGGAAACATGTTGATCTGTTTTACAAAGCGCTCCAAATAGCTACGTGTGTGTCCTTGCAGCGTAATTCCTATAAAAACGGTTTGCCTCAAGCCCAACTTTTTTGCATTCAACAACGCTACATAACTATCGATAAACCCTTCTTTTTCAAGCTTTTTAATACGTTCAAAAACGGGCGTGGTTGACATCTGTAATTCCTCTGCCAAACTTTTGGTGGTACGATTGCTATTCTGTTGCAACAACTTCAAAATTTTCAAATCAACTTGATCTAACTTCATAGGTTTCAGATAAAAAATATAAAAAAGCCATATCAAACAGCTTCTAAAAGAAAAAAATACAATTAAAAATCAAAAATAAAGAAAAAAACACTGCTAATAATAATCATATATAGTGTATTTATTTTAAAACGCTAGAAAATCAGTAATTTTGTTCGATTTTTAAGAAGAAAGTCAATTGCTTCGAAGCAAGTATTGGAGTATTTAAATCTCGATTATCGAGAAAACAATTGAAAAACAAACGCTCATGCCTATTGTACCGCTGAAAATGCCCAAAATGGGAGAAAGTATCTCAGAAGCCACTATTATCAGTTGGATGAAAAATGTGGGAGATACCATCGAAATCGAAGAAACTATTTTAGAAGTTGCTACGGACAAAGTAGATTCCGAAGTGCCCTCACCTTGCACAGGAACGATCACAGAAATTCATTTTCAACCCAACGATGTCGTGCCAGTCGGAGAAATCATTGCTTTGATTGACGCTTCTGAAAACGGAGAAATTGCAGCGGAAACCTCAAAAGAGAAAATAAAAGCAGAAACACCAAAAATAGCGAGTCAACCAACTTCAAACAATACTACATCCAATAGTCAGCAAACAACATACGTACGAAATCCTGATGCCTTTTTATCGCCACTCATCGTAAGCATTGCGAAAAAAGAAAACATGACAATCGAAGAAGTGCAAAGTATTCCAGGAACAGGAGCCGACGGACGTATTCGCAAAAGTGATGTGTTCAATTATTTGAAAAATAGACAATATCCATTGGCAAGTCGTCCACAAGCGCAGCCGAAAGCGACGAAAAGTAGTTACAATCCACCACCAATCAAATATGTGGAAGGACATGACACTGTGGTAGAAATGGATCGCATGCGCAAAATGATCGCCGATCACATGGTGTATTCCAAACACACATCGCCACACGTTACGGCATACATTGAAATTGATGTCACAAACATGGTGAATTGGCGCAACGCGAACAAAATTCCATTCCAAGAAAAATACAATCAGCGACTTACGTTTACACCATTATTTGTGGAAGCGGTTGCAAAAGCAGTGATCGACTTTCCAGGCATCAATGCTTCGGTATCAGAAGATGGAAAGAAAATTATAGAACGTAAAGACATCAACATCGGAATGGCAACTGCCTTACCAAATGGAAACTTAATCGTTCCTGTAGTGAAAAATGCTGATGAAAAAAACTTAAAAGGCTTGGCTGCTGAGGTGAATCACTTGGCCAATGCTTCTCGCGAAAACAAACTAAAACCTGAAGAAATTCAAGGAAGCACATTCACCATTTCGAATGTAGGCACCTTTGGAAGTTTGATGGGAACGCCAATCATCAATCAACCAGAAGTAGCAATCTTGGCATTAGGAATTATTAAAAAACGTCCTGAAGTTATTACAACCCAAAAAGGAGATGAAATCGCTATTCGTAGCATGATGTATCTATCCTTATCATTCGATCACCGAGTTGTGGATGGATACCTTGGCGGATCATTCCTAAGAAAAGTAGGTGATTACCTAGAAGAATTCGATCCGAATCGGAAAATATAAAATTTGAAGTTGAACTCTAAATTGGAACCAAAACGTCACTTCGAGTGAAATTCTGCAAGAATTTAGTATCGAGAAGTACTGTGAAACTCAAAATGTAAACTGATAAAATATAAATGAAAAAGTGAAGAGCGAACAGCAAAAACAAATCAACAAATAGTGAAGCGATCAAATTGACGAATCATCAAAAAACAAACAACTAAACAAATGATACAAACACAAAACATACACATCACAAAAGCAGCGGAATCAAATGTATCCAAGCTCGATTTTGACAACATTCCACTCGGAAGAACCTTTACCGATCACATGTTTATCTGTTCGTATGAAGATGGTGCGTGGCAAACACCAAAAATTCAACCTTTAGAAATGATTCCTACGCATCCAGCAGCGATGGCATTGCACTACGGACAAGCAATTTTTGAAGGTATGAAAGCTACAGTAAACGAAGCAGGTGAACCGCTGCTATTTCGCCCAAAAGAGAATGCCAAACGTTTAAACTTTAGTGCACGTCGTATGGGAATGCCCGAATTTCCAGAAGAATTATTTGTGGAAGGCTTAAAAAAGTTGGTCAATATGGAACGCGGTTGGATTCCGCCACAAGAAGGAAGTGCGCTCTATTTACGCCCGTTTATGTATGCCACCGAACCCTTTATCGGAATGCGCGCCGCCACGAGTTATCACTTTATCATCATTGCGTCGCCTGCGGGACCATTCTTTACAAAACGAATCAAATTATACGCAGAAACGAAATACATTCGTGCTGCCGAAGGTGGCACAGGAGAAGCAAAAGCAGCAGGAAATTACGCAGCAGCCATTCGTCCAACGGAAATTGCCAAAAGCAAAGGATTCGATCAAGTATTGTGGCTCGATGCACACGATTTCGAATACATTCAAGAAGTGGGAACGATGAATATCTTCTTTAAAATCAATGGCAAATTCATCACGCCAAGTTTAGATGGTGCTATTCTCGACGGAATCACGCGAAAAAGTGTCATCACTATTTTGGAAGACAATGGTTTTGAAGTAGAACAACGCCCCATTAAACTCTCGGAAATCATGGAAGCTTCCAACAACGGAACGCTCGAAGAAGCCTTTGGAACAGGAACTGCGGTTGGCATCGCCATGATTCAAGCTATTGGGTACAAAAACACGCAAATTCACGTATCTGACGAAAGTCCGGTTGGACAACTAGTTATGGATACCATCAACGGATTGCGCGCAGGAAAACTAGAAGACAAACACAACTGGATGGTTTCAGTTAGTGAATAGTATTGCGTACTGAGATGTTAGTATTGAGAAATATCAAAGCAAAATTGTATTACTTAACTTGACTCAGTATCACATAAAGTAAAGAAAAACTAAACGTCACTTCGAATTTGTAGAACAAATTTGTATCGAGAAGTACTATGAAACAAAAAGGAAAAAAGAAATGAGAAATTAGTTATGAAGGTATCTCAATACTCACTACTAATAACTCATTACTAAAAACATGACGTCACTTCGAGTGAATTTGTGAAACAAATTAGTATCGAGAAGTACTTTGAAATAAAATATATAAAAAGAAATGAGAAATTAGCTGTGAAGGAATCTCAATACTCACTACTAATAACTCATTACTAAAAAAAAACATGAACAAAGAAACACTACAAAAAGGATTCTCATTGCTCTGCACTGCCAAAGCAATGGCAACATTATACGAAGACAATTTCAAGCAAGTTTCCAAATATGTGCATGCCACTTCACGCGGACATGAAGCCATTCAATGTGCAATTGGAATGCAATTAGTACCGCAAGATTACGCGTTTCCATACTACCGCGATGATGCGATGTTGTTATCTATCGGAATGCGTCCGTATGACTTAATGTTGCAATTACTCGCTAAAAAAGAAGATCCTTTTTCGGGTGGACGAACGTACTATTCACATCCAAGTTTAAAAGATGCCGACAAACCAAAAATTCCACATCAATCGTCTGCAACGGGAATGCAAACCATTCCTGCAACAGGTGTTGCGATGGGAATGAAATACAAAGAAATTCAAGGTATTGCAGATCAAGCAGCGAAAGACTCTCCTTTTGACGATACGCGTGATTTGAATCCAATTACGGTGTGTTCTTTAGGAGATGCATCGGTAACCGAAGGCGAAATTGCAGAAGCGTTTCAAATGGCAGCACTAAAACAATTGCCAATACTATACTTAGTACAAGACAACGGTTGGGATATTTCGGCAAATGCCGCAGAAACCAGAGCACAAAATGCTGCGGAATATGCAGAAGGTTTCATCGGATTGGATGCCATTTCCATTGACGGTGCCAACTTTATAGAAAGTTACGAAACGCTTGAAAAAGTCATTAAAACTATTCGTGAAGAACGTCGTCCAATGTTGGTTCATGCCAAAGTTCCTTTACTCAATCATCATACTTCAGGAGTGCGTATGGAATGGTATCGTGACGATTTGGAAGAAGCACGTTCGCGCGATCCGTATCCCGTAATTAAACAGCAATTACGCGACCATGGCTTTTCTGCGGAAGCGGTTTCAAAAATAGAAACAGACGCCATTGCACAAGTAAAAGCAGATTTTGAGGAAGCACTAAAAGCGGAAGATCCAACGCCAGCCGATTTATTTACACACGATTTTGCACCAACGCCTGTCACAGCGGAAGTAGGCGAGCGTAGTCCAGCACGTGAAGAAAAAGTCGTGATGGTCGATTGTGCCTTATTTGCTGTAGAAGAACTCATGCGCGAACACAAAGAATGTTTGTTATATGGACAAGATGTTGGTGGACGTTTAGGCGGCGTATTTCGTGAAGCAGCAACCTTAGCACAAAAATTTGGAGACGATCGCGTGTTCAATACGCCAATTCAAGAAGCATTTATTGTAGGTTCAACCGTAGGAATGAGCGCGGTTGGATTGAAACCTATTGTGGAAGTTCAGTTTGCCGATTATATTTGGCCAGGACTCAATCAATTGTTTACGGAAGTAAGTCGTTCGTGTTACTTATCTAACGGAAAATGGCCAGTTTCTATGATTCTACGTGTGCCCATTGGTGCATACGGAAGTGGCGGGCCGTATCATTCATCGTCGGTAGAATCTGTCCTCACAAACATTCGTGGAATTAAAATCGCCTATCCAAGTAATGGAGCCGATTTAAAAGGTTTGCTAAAAGCTGCCTATCACGATCCAAATCCTGTCGTAATTTTAGAACACAAAGGATTGTATTGGTCAAAAGTGCCAGGAACGAAAGGAGCGACTTCTATCGAACCAGCAGAAGATTATATGTTGCCTTTCGGGAAAGCAAACATATTACAAGAAATCTGGAAGCAAGAGGAAAAAGAAACCATGACCGTCATTACCTACGGAATGGGAACGCACTGGGCAATGAATGCTTCGGAAGGACAACGCGAGCACATTGAAATCATAGATTTACGAACGTTGTTTCCACTTGATGAAGAAACCATTATTGACTCTGTAAAGAAAACAGGAAAATGTTTAGTCGTGACGGAAGAACCTGTAAACAATTCGTTTGCCAGAGCGTTATGCGGAATGATTCAAGAAAAATGTTTCAAATATTTAGATGCACCTGTCATGATTATTGGTTCGGAAAACATGCCAGCCATTCCGCTCAACAGTACGTTGGAACAAACGATGATTCCATCTACAGAAAAAGTAAAAGCTAAGATTGCGGAATTGATGCAGTATTAATTCATGGAACGTTTCACAAATGATAGAGATGAATTTTTCAATCAAGTAAAAATTGAACTCTCAACAATTACATCTCCAAAAGGTATTTCTGGGCGATTTACCTATTTGGAGATTCCTTATTTCATGAGATACGGCTTTTCGGTAAGTGGTTTCGAAGAAAATGCTTCTGAACTATTAGTAAAATCTTGGGATGCCGAATACGATTGGAATCGTTTTAAGACAGGCGTTTTTAACTTAGATCGTTTGGCGATTCATGAACATACTATTGTTTTGAGTCAAGCCGAAGTCAATACGTTGAATGTATTATTAGCTAAAGAGTTGTGTTTAGTTGAATGTAAAGGAATTACGCTAGATGGCTATTATTGTCAATATAGCACGAACGCTGAAAAACTCAACTGGAATACAAATTATGAACTCAACGGGAATATGACAGCATTGATTGATTTTTTAAGAGGAAAAGTAAATGAAGTTTTAGAGTAGTAAATTACGTCTATAAATTTAGTTTCAAAGAAGTTCTCAATACAATTTTCTTCATTTCATTTCAACTAAGCTCAATGTAAAACATTTCGAAAAACACTCGAACGAACATGTTGGATATCAAAGTTGAATTGGAAAAACGAAACATCATATCGAGTAAATTTGTGCAACAAATTTGTATCGAGATATGCTGTGAAACGCTGATTTTTAAAAGAATAAAAATAGGCGAAGCCTGTCTAAAAGCACAGCGATCTCAATTCTAACAGCGCAGCGGACTAAATTCTAATTCAAAATCGTCTTAATCAGCTTGTCATTCTTATAAATATACTGTTCTACAACCTTTCCATTTTCATCGTAAATTATGTATTCACCATGAAAAAGTCCGTGTTTGTAATAGTATTCTTCTTTTAGTGTACCATTTTCATAATACTCTTTCCATGGACCTTCTGCCAAACCTTTATCGCGATATTCTCCTTCAATTTCTTTCGCGCCAGATTCGTAATACGTAGTACTTTTGCCAAACTTTTTGCCGTTTTTATAAGTGTTCACAATTTTCTTGTTTCCGTTCGGATAGTAATACACATGTTCTCCATCTGCAATCTTATCATTTTTATAGGGAATTCGATAATGCAATGCGCCACCAGCGTGAAACTCTTCTGAAATTCCGTGTTTCTTACCTTTGGCGTACTGTTCCATTCTCATGACTTCACCATCGGCATGGAAATAGTAGGTGTTGCCTTCCAAAAAATCATTTTCAAACCTAGAAGCGGCAATAAACTGTTTGTCGTTATCAAAAAAAAGCCACAATCCTGTGCGTCTTTCATTCTTGCGAACGCCAAAACACTCACCTAAAATCTGACCTCTTGATTTTGGATCGTATTGTGTTTCTACTGAAACTTCAGATGGTGCTAAGGTTCGTTTTTTACCATTTTTATAAAAGTAGGATTTGTGCTTTCCATTGGATTTGAATTTGAAAAACAATCCATTCTTTTTTCCATGTTGAATCGTTCCTAATTCTTTCACACGATTTTTACGATCTAACTTTATAAAAAGGCTGTCTTGTGCTATGGAAACACTTGAAAAAACAAAGAAAACAGCGAGTATACAGACTACTTTTTGAATCATTCTAATAGAAAATTTAATAAAGTAAATATATAAAAATGTGTTTTAAGAAATGTATAAGAAAATTATAAAACTGAGTTTGATTGATTTAAGTAAAATTTCAAGCAGCATGATTAAATTTCAAAAAATTAATCATATTTGTAATAAACGCGGTAATACTTTATCAAGTTGTCTTTTAAATTGTAGATGCAAGTCTTCAGTATTTTTATAGACTGTTCTAAAATGTCCTAAGGCTTTTAACTTCTCTTTGAAATCATGAAGACTATCAAAATCTTTCTTGTTCAGATCTTCCATATTTATAGCTGTATTTTTAAAATATGTATATATAAACGGCTTTCCTGTTGCTTGAAATTGCCCAAAAGCTGTTTCAAATTCTTCCAAGGTAAACATACCTACTTTTGTAGAAAATAAACTCACGAAAATGTCAGCATTTTTAATTACAATATTATATGCGTTTTGCAAACGTGTTCGATCCATTACGTCAATAAAATCCTCCCAAAGTTCAAGTTTTAGGAAGATTCCATCTTCAATCAATCTGTTATTTTCACGATTGATAAATAATGCAAACTGTTCTCTTTCCGTTTTCAACTCATAAGAAGACGCTAAAAATATTTTGATAATTTTTAAGTTTCCTTTGCGTTCTGCTGTAGATGTATATCCGTTTAAAATATCTGTAATAGGCAATCGTTCTTCTAATTGAGTATGATATTTAGTTTCGTTTACTTTTTCGAGTTTAGTTAATTCTTCATAATTATGCCAATACGTTTTGTAGTATACTTCTTCTGTAATCTGAATTTCAGAAAAGGTTTTGTGTAATTTTCGGAACCTGTCTCTGATGGTGTATAAATAACTGCGTCCTTCGCCTTTATATCCTGTAATCTCAATGCGAATGTAGTTTTTACTGTAGGCTTGATACACTTTTGCTTGACAAGTACCATTGGAAATATACACGCCACTGCGCCAACGTTTGTCCTCTTGAATGTCTTGATGCATTTCCACAATAAAGCGTGTCATAAATGCATCGGGAGAAAAATCGTCGTAATTATAGCGGAACTGTATGGAAACATCATCTTCGTTCCATGTTGCTTCAGGTTCAACATCGTCAAAAAGATCGGGGATAAAATACAGATCACGCTGTTCTTTGGCAGGATAACATAAATTAAACTTTTCCATCAATTCTAACAGATAGGCATGTCGTTCTGTTGGAAATTTATCCTTTGGAAGAATCCGTCCCAAATCATTAATATGTAATTGCCCTTTGGCTTCATCTTTGACTTGTGGATCGTTGATAATCGCATACACACCATCCATAATCCATTGCGGATTGATCACGTTGGTGTCAATCAAACGTGGATCGTCTACAAAACTGACCACCGCACCAATCATACTTAATAATTTCAAGTTTATTTTACGTTCGTCTTCGGGAAGTTTTTTAATAAAATCTAACTTTTCATATTCTGCATAGGTTATAAAGTCCTTGCCATTAGCTTCTAGTTTTTCCAACTCATTTTTTACGGCAAACCAATCTGGTGGACGTTGTTCAAAAACACTTGGCATAATATCAGGATCACTTACAATTGATATAATTCGCTGTTTTAAAGTCTTGAGAGTATCTTCCGCATTACTCTCTGGGCAGTCTTTAATACAAGTTCTTATAAAACCTTTGATATTCGGATAATCGCGCTCTAAACTCAGCCTGTCAATATCGTGAGGATTCAAATCTATTTTATTAATGACTACTAAAACGGGTGCTTTTTTTCCTAATTGATTTACGAGTTTTAGCCAATGATTCAATTCATTACGTTCTCTACGCGCCAATGTGACCAATACATACAAGGTGCGTTCTGAAAAGAAAAATTGGTGGGTACTGCGCATAAATTCTTGTCCGCCTAAATCCCAAATATTCAATTGAATATCTTTTTCAGGATAAGGAATAGCAAGCTTTCTACGCTCAATACCATGTGTGGTTTTTATCTCTCTTTTGATTTTTCCTTCTTTAAGAAACTCTATCAAATGTGTTTTTCCAAAATTACTTTCCCCAATAAAAATAACTTTAGCTTCATGAATGGGTTCTAAAGTGCCTGATTGTTGTGCGTGTTGCCATGTAAGAATTGCTTGGATTTGTTCTTGTGGAGGAAGTTGATATACTTCAGAGCCTACTTTGAATTGATTGCCCTTTAAGTCAACGTCTCTTAAGTTAGTTAGTTTTTTAAGAGATTCTGGGATTGAGATTAATTTATTATTTCTTAAATAAAGTATAGTTAACTTCGTCAGTTTTCCAATAGCTTCTGGTATTTCAGTGATTTGATTTCTACTTAGTCCAAGACCAGTTAACTTACTTAGTTTCCCAATAGTTACTGGTATTTCAGTGATTTGATTTACGCTTAGATCAAGGGTAGTTAAATTAGTTAGTTTTCCAATAGCTGTTGGTATTTCAGAGATTTGATTTCTGACTAGATTAAGGTCCTTTAAATTCGTGAGTTTTCCAATAGCTGTTGGTATTTCAGAGATTTGATTTCTGCCTAGATTAAGGTCCTTTAAATTAGTTAGATTTCCAATAGCTGCTGGTATTTCAGTGATTTGATTGTCATGTAGAAAAAGGCTATATAGATTCGTTAGTTTTCCAATAGCTTCTGGTATTTCAGTGATTTGATTGTATCTTAAATCAATTTCAGTTAAATGCGTTAATTCAAAAACTTCTTTAGGAATTTCTGTGAGTTTAAATCCGCTTAAATCTAATCCTTTTGAATTATTTTTTTTTACTTTCCGAATACGTCGTAATGCTCCCTTATAATTTTTTTCCATCGGTTTTACATGCTATTGAGTAATATCCTTAAATCTATAAGAAACCAATCCAAAATCAAAATAAATGAAAGAAATTTTATAATACTAAGTGTCCTAATTTTTACAAGAATATACGTTTTTAAATCAAAAAGGGGAAATTATAGGAGCGCAAGCGCGCATTTCTAGCGCAAAGGAGTAGAAAAAGCTGTGCACAGCAGCAGAAAAACTGTGCACAGCAGGAAAAACACAAAACCACAGGAGGTTTTTACCAAAAGCACCGTTGCTTTTTAGTATTTACAAAGATGAAAATTTGAGAAAACTGCATAAAAAAACCTCGAAAATAACTTCCGAGGTTTTCAATTTCTATGTGAAATGTATCTTTTATTGCGTATCTGCAATTGGTGGGTATTCTTTCATAATTTCTTCCACAAACTCTTGGATACGTGCTTCTTTCTTTTCAATATTTCCTGTGCGGCCTAGTAAATTTCCAGCACCTCTTCCTTGCCATACCAATTCTTTTTTGTCTGTGTCAATCAGGTCAATGTACAACACACCTTCAATGCGTGTTGATACGGACTGCATTCCGCCGCCGCCCCAGAGCCATGGGTTCCAGCCCCAGCCGCCCCAGCCCCAACCGCCGAGTCCCCAACCCCAACCGAAGTTGTTGTTCAAGTCTACACGTTTGTTAGCTTTGGTCATGATGTTTACTAAAATATCAGGATCGTCAGATTTTACAAAGCCTCTGGCAATCATCTCCTTTTCAATAGAACGTAGAATTCTTTTTTTATCTAAATCTGAAATCTCTACTTTGTCAATTCCAGTTTTATAAAACGCAAATGTTTTATAGGTGTCAAAATCAGCTTCTTGATCGTAGTCGGCAACAACTCTTACCGAAATACAAGAAGTAACGAAAAGTAGTATAACTACAGGAAAAAATAGTTTTAATGTTTTCATATCACTGCTCTTTTTTTGTGGGTTACTGTATTATTTTTAAAATAGTTAAGTCTCATCTAATAAAGCATCATCTACTATATTTGGAAGCGTTACTTTTAAATTTGGCTCGACTTCCATGGCACGTTTGATAGCAAAAATTGCTTCGTCATTTCGCGCCCAACTCCTTCTGGCAATACCATTATTTACATCCCAAAATAACATCGAATGTAAACGTCTTGATGCTTCCTTACTACCATCAAGAACCATGCCGAAGCCGCCATTAATTACTTCGCCCCAACCAACGCCACCACCGTTGTGAATGGAAACCCAAGTAGCACCTCTAAAGCTGTCTCCGATGACATTATGAATTGCCATATCAGCCGTAAATTTAGAGCCGTCGTAGATGTTTGAAGTTTCTCGGTATGGCGAATCTGTTCCTGAAACATCGTGATGATCGCGTCCTAGAATGACAGGTCCAATCTCGCCACGTTCAATGGCTTCGTTGAACGCTTGAGCAATTTTCATACGACCTTCCGAATCTGCATATAAAATACGTGCTTGTGAACCAACGACGAGTTTGTTTTCCTGCGCACCTTTTATCCAACGAATGTTGTCTGCCATTTGCTGTTGAATTTCTTCGGGCGAGACTTTCATAATGTCTTCCAACACTTTGCAAGCAATAGCATCTGTTTTGGCTAAATCTTCTGGTTTTCCCGAAGCACATACCCAACGGAACGGTCCAAAACCATAATCAAAACACATCGGTCCCATAATGTCTTGCACGTAACTGGGATATTTAAAGTCGATGCCGTTTTCCGCCATAATATCTGCACCAGCGCGAGAAGCTTCTAGCAAGAAAGCATTTCCGTAATCGAAAAAGTAGGTGCCTTTTGCAGTATGTTTATTGACGGCAGTTGCATGTCTGCGTAATGTTTCTTGTATTTTTTCTTTGAATAGTTCAGGATTGCTCGCCATCATTTCATTAGATTCCTCATAAGAAAGTCCCACAGGATAATACCCGCCAGCCCACGGATTGTGTAAGGAAGTTTGATCGCTTCCCAAATCTACAAAAACATCTTCTGCATCAAACTTTTCCCAAACGTCTACAATATTACCTTGATAGGCGATGGAAACAATTTCTTTGTTCGCTTTTGCGGAATTGACTCTGCTGACTAGTTCATCTAAGTCATGAATCACTTCATCTACCCAACCTTGTGAATGACGTGTTTGCGTTGCTTTCGGGTTTACTTCGGCACACACCGTAATACAACCTGCAATGTTTCCTGCTTTGGGTTGTGCACCACTCATGCCGCCCAATCCAGCCGTAAGGAATAATTTTCCAGCCAAACCTTCCCCGTTTTTGGAGATTTTTCGTCCGCCATTCAATACGGTGATTGTTGTTCCGTGTACAATTCCTTGCGGACCAATGTACATATAACTTCCTGCGGTCATTTGTCCGTATTGCGTTACGCCCAATGCATTGAATTTTTCCCAATCGTCAGGTTGCGAATAGTTCGGAATCATCATTCCGTTCGTAACTACAACTCTTGGCGCATCTTTGTGTGAAGGAAATAAGCCTAGCGGATGCCCTGAATACATCACCAAAGTTTGCTCTTCGTTCATTTCTGCCAAATAGTGCATCACTAATAAATATTGTGCCCAGTTTTGAAACACGCCGCCGTTTCCACCGTAGGTAATTAATTCGTGTGGATGTTGTGCTACGGCGTAATCCAGATTGTTCTGAATCATCAGCATAATGGCTTTCGCCTGATTCGTTTTTCCAGGATATTCATCTATTGGACGTGCGTACATTGCATAATCGGGACGAAAACGATACATGTAGATTCTGCCGTAGGTTTCCAGTTCGGTTTTAAACTCTGGCAACAATACCTCGTGGTGTTTCTTATCAAAATAGCGCAGGGCATTTCGGAGCGCTAGTTTCTTTTCTTCAGGAGATAAGATGTTTTTACGCTTAGGCGCGTGATTGATGTTTGGATCGTACGATTTTGGTGTTGGCAATTCGTTTGGAATTCCTTGTAATATATGGTCTTTAAAAGTCATTTTTATATCAATTGTAGTGTTGTGCATCATTTTAAAAAGTGTTGTGTTTGTTAAAATGTGCTATGGATAGCGGATGTCTACACGATGAAAATGTGCAGTAGCTCGTTTGTATTTCATACAGTTAGAATCCATGAACTTTTACTTTCTTTTTTTGTTAAATCCGTACGGGCAATGTCTACAACCACTTTCGCAGCAATAGCCTCTTTTTAGGTGAAATTGCTCTGTAAACACCTTGTATCCTTCGGGCGAAAGATAAAAATCGCCTTCTTCAATGGGAATTAATTTCTTCATTTCTACAAAGGTACTTAAATTGGCTTAAATTTTGAATGACTATAATCATGGTTTTCGTATCAAAATATCTAGTACCGAGAGGTTTTCGAGGAATAACGTTGTATCCTTTTATTTTTTTGCGTGATGCGAATGATAAAAGCGATGCTGTTTTGGTGCATCATGAACGGATTCATTTGCGACAACAATTAGAATTGCTAATTCTTCCTTTTTATATTTTGTATGTATTGGAATGGTTGATTCGATGGTGTTATTACCGAAACCATCATAAAGCGTATGTTAATTTGAGCTTTGAACGGGAAGCGTATGATAACGAAGGCGATTTTGCGTATTTGAAGAAACGGAAGTTGTTTCAATTTTTGCGGTATTTGTAGAAATTGAGTTCATTACTAAAAATAAAAAACTAAATTTTTACACTTAGTTTTTTATTTTCCTCAGTGTTATTTGCCGTTTATTGTTTAAACATTTCACTATCAATCCACTCTGCTGAAATGATAGACCAAAAATCACTTGCAAGTTTTTGTTTTACATATTCATACGGAATATAGCCATAGCCATCATCGCCCCATTTGCCCCAAGAATTCCGAATGATCAATCCTCCTTTTTTACTTTTTCCGTCAATTGGGTTTTTTATGACCAAATCATCATCATATCCAATTACCATTACTGCATGTCCACCTAAAACAGATTCATTTTCTCCAGGGAAGGGAATTTTACCAGTTTTTTCAGTATCAGGATGTTCGAGTGCGGTATAGCAAGTAAATCCCATCATTGAAGGAATTCCTATCGCCAAGAGGTTTTTAATTTCCGTGAGTGTTTGACTCGCACTTGCCCCTAAAGGATCTAATCTAAAATATGAAAGTGCTTGGAAATTTTGACCATATGAGTATATAAATGCTGGCGGCTCTTCATCATACTTATCGGTTTCATAAGGATAGCTACTTGTTGGTGGTACGCCAAAGAGTGCTAGTGAACCCATGGCAGTTCTTAAATATCCACCTGTATCTCCTTTCCAATTTAAAATATTACGAGTTGTTTTGTAAACGAATAGTTCTGAGCCATCTATGTATTTATTGTGCACCCTTTTTTGAAAATACTCATACATTCCAACTGCGGCAAAGGCAGTGCAAGAACCTATATTTCCTTGATTTTTGATAGGCGAACACCATTTCCTAAGATCTACTTTTTTTTCTAACTTGCCTTTTATGTTCATCTTCTTCCGTATCTCTTCCAGAATTTCTTTTATAGATTTATTAGGGTTCGGCTTTAAAGGATTTCTTAAAATAGTAGAAGTTTTTGGATTGTAGTCTCGAATATCTGGATAGTCTTTTATCCATCCTAGATTCTTTTTTGATTGTTTCATGATGTTAAAGATTAAAATGATATCACAATAATAATGGCAGATCTTCTTAGTTTCAATACCCAATACTAGGGATCTTTTGCATGAGAAATATCCATTAGCTCATTAAAACGACGTGATGACTCATTCCTCCTTTTGTATACTTATTTAAATGATGAGTTTTGTTATGAAAACTAAAACAAACTCGTTATGAAACCATTTTTCTATTTTTTTCTTTGTCTTTTTTGTGTGAATGTTTTTGCTCAGCATACACCTAAAGTTACCGTAGCAGGTGAAAACGATTTACAATTGACCGATGTAAAAGTAACTGTTGAAATTGTTGGAAACCTAGCGGTCACAACGTATGATATGAAATTTTATAACGGATTGGACAGAACGCTGGAAGGCGAGTTGGTGTTTCCGTTGGCAGAAGGACAAATGGTTTCAGGATTTTCCATGGATGTGAATGGTAAAATGCGTGACGCCGTCATTGTAGAAAAAGAATTGGGACGCGTTGCCTATGAAACTACGATACGACGAAAAATTGATCCAGGATTGTTAGAAAAGACTGAAGGAAACAATTACAGGGCACGTGTATATCCCTTATTTGCTAAAAGTCACAAACACATCATTGTAAAGTTTGAACAAGAGTTAAGCACTTTAAACGGCAAACAAAGTTATGAATTGCCTTTAGGAATTTCTCAAAATTTAGATGCTTTCTCTGTAGAAATGAATGTGTTCAATGCACAATCACCCACAGTTTCCAAAGCAAACTACAAAGATTTTTTCTTCCAAAAAAAAGGAGAAGCATTTACAGCGAAAACTACAAAAAACAATCATGCGCCCACACAACAGATTGTCATTCAAATTCCGAACAAAACAAATCAAGAAAAGCTAGCAACATATAACGGACATTTTAACTACTACAAAGCATTACAGCCAAACGTACGTTTAAAAAAGAAGCCTACAAAAATTACCATACTTTGGGACGCTTCCTATTCTATGAGTTACAAAGATTTGGACACGGAACTTAAAGTGTTGTTATCGTATTTGGAGTATGTGCGAAATGTAAAAGTGAACTTTATTGCATTCAACAATACCATTCAAACAGAAAAAGAATTGATTGTAAAAGATGGAAATACAACAGCTGTTTTAGACGCTATCAACAATGTACAGTATGATGGTGGAACTAAATTAAATGTCCTTGAAAGCGTTCGCATCAAAGCAGATGAAATACTATTGTTTTCTGACGGTTTGGCAAACTTGGGCGATTTTACCATGAAACAAAAAATACCTGTATACGCTATCAATTCGTTGGTTACTGCCAATCATCAGCAGTTAACGGCTATTACCACACAATCTGGCGGAAACTATCTGAATTTAATACGTGTAGATTATGCCAAAGCAACACAGCTTTTAAAAATGGAAACCTATCAGTTTTTAGGTGTCATTCACGATGAAAATGTTCGGGAAGTGTATCCAAAACAACGCGTGAATGTTTATCAAGACTTTTCTATCAGTGGACAATTTTCAAAAGACACGGAGCTGACATTACTATTTGGTTATGGCGGACGTGTTACGCAGAAAATTCCTGTAACGATAGAAGCTTCTAACGGAACCAACGCAGTCAAACGTTTGTGGGCAAAGCAAAAACTAGCGCGTTTGAATCGCAATAAAATCGAAAACAAAAAAGAAATTACTTCTTTAGCTTTAAAATACAGCCTGATTACGGATTATACATCCATGATTATTTTGGACAGAATTCAAGATTATGTACGCTATAAAATTGAACCTCCAAAAGAACTCAAAGAAGAATACAAAAAGTATTTAGAAGTTGTAAAAAATGAAGAAATGCTGCAAAAAGAACGCATATTGAATAGAAAAAAACAATTGTTTGACGGCTATAAAACTGTATTGGATTGGTATCAAGCAAAAATTGTAGTAGAAGAAGAAAAGCCTGTGTCAAATGCAGAAGCGCAAACAACTGCAACGTCACAACAAGAAGACCAGCAAGTTACAGTAGCCGAAACACAAACAATAGAAACGGAAACAGCAATACAAACAGAAACAGCAATACAAACAGAAACAAATACAAACACACAAACGGCAGTTCAAATAAACGAAGGCGTTGGAGAATTGATGACGATTACAGGAACTATTGTAGATGACGAAGGAATGCCATTGCCTGGCGCTAATGTGGTCGTGAAACATAGCAATAAAGGTGCAATAACAGATTTTGATGGGAAGTATACAATTCAAGCAAAAAAAGGACAACAACTCGAAATTACGTATGTGGGTTATGGTACAATGCAAAAAGAGATAACTTCACAAACAGTTAATGCAAAAATGGAATTAGGTGAAAGGCTAGAAGCAGTTACAGTAGTTGGCTATGGTGGAAGTGTAAACAGTGCAAAAATAGCGTATTCGGTTGCAACCGTAAGTTCTGAATATGTAAAACAATATGGGAATCCATCGGATGAAATACGCAAAATTAGAGAAACAATCGAAATGCTTATTAGTGCAAGTAGTTCGCTTAGCGAAAACAACAAACCATTATTTTTTATCAACGGAAAAATTTCAAATCAGCGTAATTTTAGAAAAATACAAGAAAAAGAAATTGCTCAGTTAGGGATACTGAAAAATGAGGAAGCAACAGCAATCTTTGGAAGCAAAGCGCGTGGTGGTGCTATCTACATAATGACTAAAAAAGGAATGGTAAAAAACCGTGAGGCTATTAACGCGTTTAATAAAAAAATGGTGTCGAACATAGAAATGAAATCATGGAATGCAAATATGCCCTACATCAAAGAATTGGAAAAAGAAACCACGATAGCAAACGCGTATACAAAGTACTTGGAAATACGCAAATCGTATGTAAAAGTTCCATCGTTTTACTTAGATGTGGCTGACTTTTTCCATTCGCGTCAAGCGACAGAAACAGCAATCACAATCATTACAAATTTGTTGGAAATTGAACTGCATAATTACGAATTGCTCAAAGCTGCCGCTTATAAATTCGAGTATTTCAAACGCTATAAAATGGCCGTATTAGCCTACGAAAAAGTATTGGAATTGCGTCCAGAAGAACCGCAATCGTACAGAGATTTAGCGTTGGCGTATGAGCAAGTTGGTGACATTCAAAAAAGTTACGATTTACTAAGTAAATTGTGTGATGGAGAATTATTGCAAAAAGATGAAGATGGACGGTTTACAGGAATAGAACATATTGCCTACGTAGAATTGACTCGTTTGGTAAACACCTATAAAAGAAAGCTAAAACTCAAAAGGAAAATACGCAAAACATTTGATAAAATGCCTGTAGATGTTCGGATTGTGATCGATTGGAATCATAATGATACCGATATTGATTTGTGGGTTTTTGATCCGAAAGGGGAGAAGGCTTCGTATCAAAATCAACGTACTAAAATAGGCGGAAGAATGTCTGACGATTTAACACAAGGATACGGACCTGAAGAATTTATGCTGAAAAATGCCATAAAAGGTGAATACAAAGTAGTTGTGGATCATTATTCAAGTTCTGAACAAAAAGTATCTGGCCCTACTATTTTAAAAGTAGCATTGTACACCAACTACGGAAAGGAAAACGAACAGAAAAAGACAGCAATTATTCGATTGTCTGAAGATGTTGACGAACTAGAAGTTGGGAATTTGGTGTTTGAATAAAAGCGATTAATTTCAAATTTTGCGGTATTTTTGTGGTCTGAATGGAGTTTGAAATAGAAAATATACCAATTCAAGAAGTTACGCTCAACTTTGCAACAGACGTGCGATTATTCGTCAAGCGAGAAGATTTGATACATCCGTTTGTTTCTGGGAATAAATTTAGGAAACTCAAGTACAATCTCGCGGAAGCCAAAAACAAAAAACATGACACGTTATTGACTTTCGGCGGCGCGTTTTCCAATCATATTGCGGCAGTGGCGGCAGCAGGAAAGTTACATGGATTTCAAACGATTGGCATCATTAGAGGAGAAGAATTGAACTCCGAAATTGACAGCAATCCTACGTTGAAATTTGCACAGAAAAACGGCATGCAGTTTCACTTTGTTTCGCGTCAAGCGTATCGCGAAAAGACTTCTGAAACCTTCATCACACAATTAAAACAAACATTTGGACGTTTTTATAGTATTCCTGAAGGAGGAACAAACAAATTGGCGGTACAAGGTTGTGCCGAAATCATCACAGAAAACGAGCGTGATTTTGACACCATTTGTTGTGCTGTCGGTACTGGCGGAACCATTGCAGGAATTTGTGAAGGAGCGTTTGCACATCAACAAATACTGGGTTTTCCTGCGTTGAAAGGTGATTTTTTACAGAAAGAAGTTTCACAACTAACAGACCAAAACAATTGGAAGTTGATCAGCAAATATCATTTTGGTGGTTACGGGAAAGTTTCTGATGAATTGATCGCGTTTATCAATCAATTCAAACAACAAACAAACATTCCGCTCGATCCAATTTACACAGGAAAAATGCTTTTTGGCATCATAGATTTGATCAAAAACGGGCATTTTGGCAAACAAAATCGTATTTTAGCGATTCATTCTGGTGGATTGCAAGGAATTGAAGGTATGAACCAGAAACTACAGAAAAAAGGACAAAAAACGATCGTATAAACGCATGAAGAAACAACTTATTTATACACTTTTAGGTTTATTGATATTATCAAGTTGTGGAACGCAAAATCGGGTTTCCAAAACAAAGAAGAAGACAAAAAAAACGACAACGGTTGTGAAAACAACGCCCAAAGAAAAGCCTGTTGATGTTGTAACTCCTAAAGAAGAAATCGTTATTAAAACACCGAAAGCAACTCCGACAAAGAGTTTGACAGAAGTGTATATAGAAACGTATCGCGATGTGGCAAAACGTCAAATGGAATCACACGGAATTCCAGCAAGTATTACCTTAGCACAAGGAATTTTAGAATCTGGATCTGGAAAAGGCGAATTGACCATGCGTTCTAACAATCATTTCGGAATTAAATGTCACAAAGGTTGGAATGGCGCGCGTGTATACCACGATGATGATGAAGATCAGGAATGTTTTCGAAAGTATGCAAATCCGGCATATTCCTTTACAGATCATTCGTTATTTTTAACGGGAAGATCGCGGTATGCTTCCTTATTCAAATTACCAAAAGACGATTACAAAGCTTGGGCAAGAGGTTTAAAAAAAGCAGGATACGCAACGGATCGTAAATATCCGAAAAAATTAATCTCGCTTATTGAACGCTACGAGTTGTACAAATACGACGCAGAAGTATTGGGGAAAAAGCCAGAAGATGCCAAAAAAGTAACTACACATAATGACCGTTATACGGTTTCTAAAGGCGATACTTTGTATAGTATTGCCAGAAAACACAAAATCACCGTTGCCAAATTGAAATCCTTAAATGGATTGGAGAATAATGATATTTTCGTTGGTCAGGTGTTGTTTGTAAAACCACTTCCGAAAGATTTTTAATTTAAAAAACAGCATAAAAAAGATGGAATATAAACGAAGCAGTGCATTGTTTGCCGAAGCTCAAAAAGTGATTCCTGGTGGTGTAAACTCACCAGTTCGCGCGTTTAAAGCCGTTGGTGGTACACCAGTTTTCGTAAAAGAAGCCAAAGGCGCATATATTATTGATGAAGATGACAAGAAATATATTGAATATATCAATTCTTGGGGACCTATGATTTTAGGGCATGCGCACAAACCTGTGATTGATGCCGTTATAGACAAAGCCAAAAAAGGAACTTCCTTTGGAATGCCTACCGAGATTGAAACCAAGATTGCCGAATTGGCCGTTTCCATGGTGCCAAATATTGATATGATTCGTTTTGTAAATAGCGGAACAGAAGCGTGTATGAGTGCCGTTCGTTTGGCAAGAGGATTTACAGGGAAAGATAAAATGATCAAGTTTGCAGGGTGTTATCACGGACATAGCGATGCTTTTTTGATTCAAGCAGGAAGTGGCGCTATAACTTTTGGAAGTCCCAACAGTCCTGGTGTTACCCAAGGAACTGCGAAAGATACCTTGTTGGCACGCTTTAACGATTTGGAACATGTGAAGCAAATTATTTCTGAAAACGAAGGCGAAATTGCCTGTATTATTGTAGAGCCTGTTGCGGGAAATATGGGATGTATTCCTCCTGTAGAAGGCTTTTTAGAAGGCTTACGCGAAGTATGTGATGCACATCATATTTTGTTAGTTTTTGATGAGGTCATGACAGGATTCCGATTGGCAAAAGGTGGCGTGCAAGAATTACTAGGCGTACATGCGGATATTGTGTGTTTTGGAAAAGTAATTGGTGGCGGATTGCCTGTGGGCGCTTTTGCATCTCGTAAAGAAATTATGAGTCATCTCGCACCATTGGGACCTGTGTATCAAGCAGGAACTTTGAGTGGAAATCCACTTGCAATGGCAGCAGGATTGGCAATGTTAGAAGAGTTGAATAAAGGAGATGTTTTTACAAGTTTGCAGCAAAAAACTGCGTACTTGCATGAAGGAATCGCGAACGTATTGACGGAAGCTGGCGTTACACATCAAATTAATAGAATTGGTTCTATGATTTCTGTACATTTTTGTGATGAAGCTGTGATTGATTTTGCTTCTTCGGCGAAAGGAAACAACGATTCGTTCAAGAAATTTTTCCACGGGTTGTTAGACAGAGGCATTTATATTGCGCCATCTGCGTTTGAAAGTTGGTTTTTATCAGACGCCTTATCGTATGAAGATTTGGACAAAACCATTCAGGCAATTAAAGAAGTTGCTCCAGAATTGTAATATTTAGAAAATATAAAGCATAAAAAAACTCGGTACATGACCGAGTTTTTTGTTTTTGTAAACTGTTGTTATTTATTGCTTTTCGCCTTTAGCTGTTTTGCTCGTGCTAATTTCTTTTGCTTATCAAATTCTGGCGTGAACATTTTATTGAATCGTAATTGCTGTTCTGGTCGTAAGACAGCATTTACTTCTGTTCCTAACTTTTCCAGATCTTTTACATCTCTTCCACTTTTTTCATAGGCTAGGTAAATAGCATATACGCTTTCCACTTGCGCATCGGTCAATTGTAAGCGTTTTGTCAATTCTTGTGTTTGTGCTTTAGCCTTTACTGCCGCAGTATTTTGCGCAGTGGTTGTTTGCATTCCTAAAAATAGTACACATACAAATGTGAATAGTGCAATATATTTTTTCATAATTTGTTGGTTGTTATTAGCTACATTAATACATCAATAATACTAAAATTGTGTAGAAATAACAAAAAAGAGAAGCCTTTTAACTTCTCTTTTCAGGATTCTTACTTTTTAGCCATTCGCTTTCCTCTCATTTTTTTCTTGCCTTTTGCGCGTTGTGCTTGCATTTTTTCCCAACGTTCGTATTGTTCGGATGTCAAAATTTCTTTGATGCTTTGCTTGTAAGCAATCTTGGCATCTAGGCGTTCGTTCATCATTTGAAAGCGTTCTTCATCGGTAGGTTTTTCTCCTTTTTCTTTCATTGCTTTGCGAGCTTCCATATCTGCTTTGCGCTCCGTTGCTGTTTTTGTTTGCAGCGCTAATATTTTTGTTTGTTGACGCTCAGTTAAATCTAGGGCTAAGGTCATTTTCTTTGTTTGCAATGTTGCCATTTGTGCTGGCGTTAAGCTTTGTAAAAACTCTTTTTGAGCTTTCATTTTTCCGTCTTTCCCTTTGTAATCAGGACGTTCTTGTGCTGCTACGTTTAACGTGAGTAGTATAGCGAGTGCATACAGGATATTTTTCATAATTGTTATTTTAAATGTTTGCTTCTAGGACTTTTGTAGATGGAAAAGGTTTAAACAAGTTATTATTTTTGCAATTGTTTAACAGTCTTTATGGTTAGCTTAACGCTTCTCTTTGGATGAAATGCTTTTCTTTGAAAAAGACCATCATTCTTATGAAATATATTATAAATGTCTTCTTTTACGCGAGAGAGCTGTTGCTTTTGACTTCCTTTTTGACGCTTTGTTATGTGTGTTGTCAACTTTTTGAATTGCCCTTAGAACCTTTAATTTTTATGGCAAAGATTGTTTTGCCTTTGGTATTTTTTGGGATTAGAAAAATGAGCGATCAAAGCAGTTTGTATTTTCTTTATAACTTAGGAATGCACGATCGTACGATTGTATGTTGGCTGCTATTTTTATCAGTAATAGATGTAATATTAGTCAAACTTTTATTTTTTTAAAATGCTTGAAGTAGACAACATAGAAAAATATTTTGGAAACGTTCAGCTATTGTATGGCGTGTATTTGAAAGCAGCACCAGGAAAAGTCACAGGAATTTTAGGTAGTAATGGTTGTGGCAAAAGCACCTTACTGAAAATTATTTTTGGCACAATGAAATCAAAATATAAGTTGATCAAGCTTGATGGTCGCATTATTCAGAAAAAGCTCTATACCACAGGATTGGTAAAGTATCTGCCACAGCACAATTTTATTCCTGATTTTATGTCCATTCGCAAGGCATTGCAATTATACAAGGTTTCAGAAGCAGCTTTTCAAGCATTTTTTATAGAGGATGATTTTGACTTGTCACAGAAATTTGGACATCTTTCTGGCGGACAGCGACGCATTGTGGAAGTTTTTCTCACCATCAAAACACCAAGTCGTGTCATTCTGCTCGACGAACCATTTTCACATATTTCTCCTATACAGATAGAAGCTATCAAAAAGCTAATTCACACAGAAAAACAACAAAAAATCATTGTCATCACCGATCATTTTTACAGAGATATTACCGACGTTTCAGATGAGATTTACCTAATTAAAAACGGAAGTTCTAAGCATATTCAGCAATTGAGCGAGTTGGAAGATTATAAATATATTTCTGTGGGGAGTTTTTTTTAAATATTTATCTCTTATCTCTAGCATGTCTTTGTGTGTTAGCATAATATGCATATTTATTTATGGCTATACCGATCTTCATCAAGATACCAAAAAGAATGTAATGATGTTACGTAATCCCCATTTTTATAATCTTCATATTGTTGATCAGAATCATAATGGGTTCCAAAATGTAAAACTCTTCGACGTTCTTTTTCTACTAAAAATGGTGTGGCATTTATTCTATATTTATGATCTAATGTTTCGTAAAAAAGTTTAATACAGAAATAATAAACATTTCCAAGAGGTTTTTCAACGGTTTTATGGATCATTAATTCATTAAATGTTTCTTGCCCCAGTTCTTGTGCTTTTTCTTCCTCCATTTTTTTTAAATACTTCTTTGCTATTTCAAGCATTTCTTTATCTGTTAGCATAATTTTAATTGGTTGATAGTAAATATGCAAACCTTCCTTGATACCCCCTTTGGATAAATTTTTATATTTTATCGTTTTTCACAGGAATCTACACTATCTGGTTTAATCTTCTAAAACTTTTTCTAGTATTGGATTTGCTTCTGATATTGATAAATTCCCTAAAGCTTTTATAATAATTAATATTGAGATAGGTGTTGTATACTTTTTAATTGTTTTTAGCTCTTTAATTAAATCCTTTTCTGAATTTATTTTTTCAAATAACTTCATAATATTTTCATATTCAAATTCCCCTTTTTCAAATCCATTGATTATTTCTTTTAAACTTCTTTCATTAAAAGTTTTATTATTATTTTCAATTTTTATTTTTATTATACTCATCTTTATTATTTATAAAAAGTTACATTAATTTTAGTGTACGGATTAACATCTGGTATCAATACATCTATTTTTACTTTTTTAAACCCTTGTTCTATTGCTCTTTCTCCTGTCCAAGTTTCAAATGCTGCTTTTTCATTAGTTAATCCTTCTGATATGGCTTTGTTAAATCTAAATGTATTATCACTTGCGGCATTCCAAAGTCCTCTGATTCCTTTAAAATCAATATTTTTGTAGACGTATTCTAGTCTGTAAAATACACTCCCCTTCCCAAAAGGCGAGTTCATTGCTATTTCGTTAGAAATGCTGCGAGCTGTTTTGGTCGTCAAATCTTGCAATGTTTCTAAGTTATCAAAACCTATGTTTTGTTGCTCTTCTTCGTTTTCTTGGTTAAGAAAATTAAATATATTACTCATAATTTTCTGTTTTTAAAATTTATGCATAAGCACTGCAACGCCAAATGACGTTCCAATACTTTTGATAATTTGTGATATTTATTTTTCAGTGGTTTCTTGAGTAGTATTTGTACTATCACCAACCTGCAAATTGTCAAAAACAGTAGCATCATTGACAATATTACTACTACATTCCGTTTGGTCAGATTCAATGAAATCTTCCATATCATCACACTCACAAGGCAAGGCTTTTTCGACTTGTAAACCCAAACTATCCGCTTGTAAAATGGTTAAAGAAGTCGGAACACGTGTTTTTCATGCTTTTACGTCTTTTGTGTGAGTTGCTTTTTCGACTTTGTAAGCAGCGTCATATTCTTCTTGGTATTGTATGTGTAATGCTGAAATTTCTTCCGTTACTTTTTGTAAGTTTTGTAGCTCTTGTGTAGCAATACTCGCCATCAATTCTCGTGATAATGGAACTGTTTTGAAAGAAGTAGTATTTTTGTCTGCTTTGTCGTCAGCAACGGTATCATCAGCTAAGTCGAACAATTCGCTTGGCAAGATGACTTTTGCATATACCAATTTTTGTACGAGCTCTTTTTTAACATCTTTATCCAATGCTTCCCCAAAAGAAAAATTTTCAAAAGAGAAGATTCCAAAAAATACCATCACTTTTCAACTCGTGAAAAATGATGGTTCAACTATTAATAATGATGTGGTATAAAAACTATTTTGCTACCGCATCTTTGATAGAAACCCCATTCGCAATAACATCGGTCAATACATGTGTGCCGTTTTCGATATGCACAACCGCATACATTTCTTGTTGCAATCCAAGTCTTTGGTATTCTCGGTATAACAATTCCGCATCTAAAGCTTTTGATTCTTCCATGTAATACGTGTCAAAAGGCAGTTCAAAATGAACTTTTCCGTTGTAATAGCTTCCAATTTGCACTTCAATATAGTCACTAGAATTATTGACTAATTTAGTTTTAGAGATAGTTTCCGGATACGCAAAACCATGTTCGTCTTTTGAAAGATAGAGGTAAGCAGTATCATTGTATGTCCAATCGTCATCATTCGTTTTAAAGGAATCCATCTCAAAATTTAATACGATGTATTTTCCACGAAATGGATCACTTGGATCTATAGGAGCCGTTTTGAATTTGTAAACGTTTCCAGCTGAAATAGTGATTTCGTATTTGTATACAATTTGTGCAGAAGCGGCAATTTGTGCAATCACCATCAAGCCAAAAAGAAGGTATATATGTGTTTTTTTCATGATGCGATTATTTTTTTATTTGTTGTTTTTTGTACATGATGTAATTTGTAATGAAAAATCCAATACCAATGCTCACAAAGATGATTCCGCGAATGGCAAAGTTGATATCAGTGTCGTAGAATCGGCATACAATTAATGCCGCAATGATAAGCATTCCCAAGTTTAAAAAACCAAAATGGAGCTTGTCTGTTCCCAATTTAATCTGCATAATTCCAATCACGAAAAGTAAAATATTCACTAAAACAGTAGCCGTAATCGTATCAGATGCTCCAATCAAAAAGATAATTCCAAACACAAAGAAAATAAGCTGTAATACATTTGGCATCTTGGTGTTTTGTTGTTGTCTACTCATTAAGAAAGTAATACCAGCAGCTATAAAGAATACACCGACACTAATCACTTCAATCATACCTATAAAATTATTTTGAAATGCAAAATCCCAAACACCATGAAAGCTTAATATAAGGAGTAAAATTAGCGTTCCAATAGTACCAGTAACTTTATATCCATTCTGCAATAATGAGGTGTTTTTAAAATATGACAACTGTCCTATATTGAACAACAATCCAAATACAGTCATGTATAATATGTAGGTGATTTGCGGACTTTGTTCTACACAAACGGGTAACGAAATCAGTAAACTTATCGGAAACAACCAATGCAATATAAAAGTTGCTGCTGAAGGTGTTTTCTGTTTCATAAGTTCCAAATATCTTGGAATACAGGTAGATAACAAAGCAAAATAGAATAATGGGGAAGTTTTTACATTAAATCCGTATCCTGTTACAATGGCGTAATAGGTGCAGAAAATAAGATGCAAAAAGATGGCGGCTTTCGATTTGGTTAGGTAGAGTAGTGGCGCGCACAAAATAATCCAAGCCAATAGAAAAGATTCCAAATTGCCAGAAATATGATATATCTGACTGACCAACGCAATACACGCGCCAACGGAGAAAAATAAAAATACCGTAGCGGTTTCTTTCCAAACCATGCCTTTATTTTTTACAATGCTATATGCCAGTCCAGCTTGTCCAATGAGCATTGGGAGAAAGGCGAGGATTAATTTGACGAATTTTGGCAAATCGTCCCAGTTGTGTGCCATGATGAGGATAATACCCAATCCGACTAATGTAGCACCTAAAATTCCAAAAATGATAAATAATTTATTAGAATTTTCGGAGGCTGGTTTTTCGTAATATGCGGTTATTTTTTGAGCGGTTTCGGCTGTAATGATGCCATTTTCTACCAATTCTGGCAACGCTCTTGTGATTTTTGAACTCATAATGATATGATTATTTATAAGGATATGATATAAAAGTTAAAAAGACTATGATAAATATCATGCCTAGGAAGTAGCTTCTAGGGTATTGCTCATTTTCAAACTTTCTAATAAATACGTAGTACATGATTCCTAAAAAGAATCCCAATCCTATTAAACTAGGCAGCGATATCAATAAAATCATACTGGCTCCACCACCTGCGACAGGAATAAAACTACTAAGTACTAATTGTATAAATCCACTTCCAATAAGAAGTGCCGTTCTAATGCTGTGTTTCATGAAATAATTTTTAAAAACCTCGCAGCAACCATAAATACTGTCGCCACGAGGTTTTGGAAATCAACCCACATTTATTTTTGTTGATTTTTTATTGATTGAAGATCTCTCGTATTTTTCTGAACCGCTACGGACGCAAATAAACTCAGGGTAAACGACATTCCGTAAAAGCCTTTTTCGCTCAACGCCAATTCGGCATTCCACAATCCTACAACCAAAAGTAAAATAGCCGCCAATGTGGTAAACCAGCTAATTCCGTAATAAATATCAGTTACAGGAATTCCTTCCATTCGGTCTCGTACCGCTTTTTGAACCGAAACCACCGAGAATAATCCGAACAATAAAATGGTAAAGTAATACCCTTTTTCGTTCAATTCCATCGTAGCATTCCACAATCCGATACAATAGGAAATCATTCCCACGCCCAACGCTGCCCAAGCTGCAGAAATAAAAGCAGGTGTTGGTTTAAAAGGATTTTCATCTTCCTTCTGTGTATTAATACTCGGTTTTTTTGTTTTTTCTTCTTTGTTTAAAAATGTTTGTTGTTCCATAATCGTGTGATTTTAAATGTAAATTGATTAATTTTTTCGTTTTGATTACAGGACAAATATGCGATTGGAATTTTAGCTACAAAACTAAAATTTTCAATAAAAAGGACTATATTTATAGAATTATACATAATATAAAATACTGATTATTAGTATTATAAATTAAATAAAAAGGCTGATATAATGATTGCAATTGATGTTATTGTTTCTCAATTTTCTACAGAAGAGCAACAGGAATTCATAAAATACCTGAAGTATAAAAACAAACGACACGACACAAAGAATGTGCAGTTGTTCGAGTTGCTCCGTGCGAAACATTCTGCAAAGGAAATTCCGCAAAAATTATATGGAAAAGATAATAAAACAGCCTATCACGGATTGCGGAAGCGTTTGTGGAGTTCGATTGTTGATTTTATGGCAACCCAAAGTTTGACGCATGAAGTTTCCGACGAATTGGAAATTACCAAGCAAATTTTAGTCGCACGAAACTTATTAGTCCAAAAACAATATAAAACCGCGTTTAAATTGTTGCACAAAGCTGAAAAGAAAGCACGCGATATTTTGCATTTTTCGTTGCTGAATGAAATTTACCACACGCAAATTCAATATGCACACAAAATGACAGATGCGCCACCGTTGGCTACGTTGATCGAAAAATGTACGGCAAATCAGCAAGATTTTTTGCAAGAAGAAAAATTAAATATGGCGTATGCGGTCATTCAAGAACAGTTGCAAAAAGTCATGCATAAAGGCGAAATTGTCTCGCTTCAACAACTCATTCAAGAAACCTACGAGCGTTTTCAAATTTCGTATGAAATCGGTTTGTCGTATAAATCGTTGTATCAATTGGCGCAAATGATCAATTCCGTCGCGGCAGTTACCAAAACATATTTCGCGGTGGAACCATTTCTCATTGAAAATTACAAAGACATTTCCAACCGATTGAAACAACTTGAAAAGCATGTATTTTATCACATCAAAGTCCTATATCTCATTGCCAATATTTTCTTTCGAAAGAAGGAATTCGGACAAAGTTTGGGCTATTTAGAAGCAATGCGAAAGGAAATGGAACGACAAAAACAGCGGTATTATAAAGATTCGTTGCTGGCGTATCAATGTCTGTTAGCGTTGAATTATAACTATTCTGGAGATTCAGAAAAAGCGATTGTTTTGTTAGAAGAAGTCGTCAATTTAAAAAAGTACGATGTAGAAACCATGTTGGATGTGCATTTGAGTTTAATCGTTTGTTATTTTCAACAAGGAGCATTTAAAAAAGCGCAAAAAATATACTCAAAATTTTACCACACTGACAAATGGTATGAGGAAAAAGCGGGCATTGATTGGGTGATGAAGAAAAACTTAATCGAATTGCTCTTACATATCGAATTGGGCAATATTTCCTATGTCGATTCGCGTTTTGTGAGTTTTCAGCGAAAGTATTATCCGTTTTTAAAAAAGTCGGGAGAAGCACGCGTGATCACTTTTTTAAAATTTGTAAAACAATATTACAACGCGCCAGAAACAGTGACTTCGGAAGCATTTCGTGAGGTTGTAGTGCAATCTTTTCCATGGAAAGCACGTGTGGAAGAAGATATTTTTGTGATGAGTTTTTACGCGTGGTTGAAAGCCAAAATGAACAAAACGGATTTGTATCAAACCACGCTTGATTTAGTGAAGATGGTCTGATTTTTTAATTTGATGATGTATTAATGTGTCAATTTGAAAATTACATTCTTAAGAAAATTTAAATCTTTAAGCACTGTTAGAAATATTTTACTTAGCCGTCAATTCGAGTGATTCTCGGAATGAAATGAAGGAAATTGTATCGAGAATAGTTTTGAAATCAAAGTACTTATCGATACATTTTTATTTCGCGCTGCTTCATAAAAACACTCGAAGAGACGATTTGTGGATGTGATTTTTTAAGTCTAATAGTTTACTTGGTATTATATCAAACTGACGTTACTGAATCTTCAAATAATAATTCAAATATTTTTTTAAAAATGGAGCATTGAAGTATGTGCCTTCTTTTTCTTTGGAAATAAAATGAAAGAAATACCGATGTGTTTTATCTTCCACTAAAGTTGCTAAGCCATGTAATTCCAATCCACTGGCTGTAATTTTAAATTCTTTTTCCGCTATTTGTAGCTCTTTAAAATGATAGTTTTTAGTTTCTTCGTGAGAAAAATTTGTTCCTTCAATTCTCCCTGCAAGTTTGCCTCGAATTTCTGTCCATTGATTGGTCATAGATTGATACGATGATTTTTTTACACGATCATAAAAGAAATAATATTTAGAGAATTTAGCGAAAAGCTGTGAAGTAAGAAGTAGCGATGCATCATATAAATGAAAACCTTTGTACAAGTGTATATTCACATAAGGTATCACTGGAAACAAAGAATCTTTTTTCAATTGAAAAACTTCTTTCATAGGTCTAGGACCTACAAGGAGAAATGTAGTATTTTTACCAATTATATTTTGCAAAGATGCTTTACTTTTCCGTTCAACTTCTAGCATTATAGGATCATCTTTCCAAGTTTTTGGTTCGTCTGTAATGCGAACAACTCCCGAAATGAGTTTTACAATAAAAATGACAATTACTACACCTAAGGGGAGCTGATAGTTAAAACAACCCGATTTCTTTTTCGGTTTAACTTTCCGATTCCGATACTTTTTCTCTTGATTCTCGTCAATTTCAAAACTTTTCAAGCGATCAATAGTAGGTGTACTTTTTTTAGGAGCTGTTTTGGAAAATTGAAACTTCTGCTCCGAATTTTTTTTCGAAGAATTTCTTTTTTTACCATATTCAGAGCGTCGAGAGCGTTTCATGTATCTATGTTGTCGTATTACAAGATAAAATTATCTTACTATCCATCCTAAAAATAATAGCATTTTTAGCAAAAATTGATACACGATGCGTATGTATATTTTTTTGTCTTTCATGATCTTGTGAAAAGGGTTGCAATTATTAACAAATGCAGCTCGTGATGTCATTCATACAAGAGCGGAAGTTCTAGATGATTCCAAAACTGTATACTTACATAAAGGCAGACTTTACCAGAAGAAGTATGATGTAAAAAATACGCTAAATACAGCTATGATCAACATGGAAATTGGATTGAAAGAAGAACGTTTTTTGGGAAAAATGTAAGCGCAATTCAGATTCATAATATCATCAATACTACTAAATAAATCATACCAAATCTAAAAGTAACTATTCATACAGAATTACCAACCAAAAATACATGTATACCTTTATGAAGTTGCTTTTTTGCTACATTTAATACTTTGAGTATACAACTCGTTATAAATTAACAAAAATCCACGACTTCATGAAAACAACTATGCTATATGTATTCTTTTGTTTCGTAATCACTAACTATGCTTTTGCACAAAACGGGAATCAACAAATTAAAGTGTTAAAAGTGAAACCAAATTGGACTGTTTCTGAACTTGGAAATCTGTCAGAAGGACAAAAAATAGCGGATCTATCATGGGCTTCCAACAGCAGTGTGGCGTGTTTTCCAGCAACAAAAAATCAAAAATTCTCTGGAAATCATGTATTGTATACAACCACGATTCCGAAACGTTCTGAAATGTTTATCAAAGTCATTCCGAAAAATAAAAATCAAAACTTTAGTCTGTATGCGTATCAAGTTGGACTGAATAATGCGCAATTGCCACCAAATTTGAGTAGCTGTATTACGTGCGAAGAAAGTTCTAAATGGGATCGTAAGTGGAAAGGAAAAACGCAAGATCATACAAGACAAGTTCGCGTAAACGCTATCAACCGGCCGTATAAAGTAGTGATTGGTGTTGTAGGCGCTGAAGGTTTGACCGAAGGAGATTTTACGCTAGAAATAAAACTAAATGGAGGTGTAGAAGAAACGCCTAAAATAACGCCAACACTCAAGGTTACTAAAATAGAGACAACAGGCGCAATTACGAGAACAAGCGGCAACCTTTCAACAGGTGAAATTATTCACGATTTATCATTTGCATCTAACAGTAGTGTAGCGTGTTTTCCGGCGACTAAAAATCAAAAATTTACAGGGAAGCACGTTTTTTATGAGACGATAATTCCGAAGCGTTCTGAAATGTTTATCAAAGTCATTCCAAAAAATAAAAAACAAAACTTTAGTCTGTACGCGTATCAAGTTGGACTGAATAATGCGCAATTGCCACCAAATTTGAGCAGCTGTATTACGTGCGAAGAAGATTCCAAATGGGATCGTAAATGGCGTGGAAAAACACAAGATCATACGCGGAACGTTCGCGTGAATGCTATCAATCGACCTTATAAAATTGTAATTGCCGTTGTGGGCGCAGAAGGTTTGACGGAAGGCGATTTTGAATTGGAAATTGAAATAAAAAAGTAAATAAAGTGTAGCTTTCCTTTTTGTAGTTTTCCTTTCGGGAAAATTACATTGCTGTATCAACAAAACCAAAAACTCACAAATTCTCCCTATTTTTGCAGCATGAAACAAGTAGGGAAGAAGGACATACGCGCATTGAGCAAAGAACAACTTCGAGAATTCTTTGTATCGCAAGGAGACAAGGCGTTTCGTGGAAATCAAGTCTATGAATGGTTGTGGCAAAAAGGAGCACATAATTTTGAAGACATGACCAATGTTTCGAAAGAAACGCGCAAAATGCTGGAAGAAAACTTTGTTATCAATCATATTCGTGTGGACAAAATGCAACGTAGCAATGATGGAACCATCAAAAATGCAGTGCGCTTGCATGACGGATTGGTGGTGGAATCTGTATTAATTCCGACATCTTCACGAACTACTGCATGTGTATCGAGTCAAGTTGGTTGTAGTTTGGATTGTAAATTTTGTGCGACTTCACGATTAAAACGCATGCGAAATCTGAATCCTGATGAAATTTACGATCAAGTTGTAGCGATTGACCGCGAGAGCAGATTGTATCATGGCAGACCGTTATCAAACATTGTATTCATGGGAATGGGCGAACCGTTGATGAATTATAACAATGTATTAAAAGCAATTGATAAAATTACTTCGGATGAAGGTCTAGGAATGTCACCAAAGCGAATTACCGTGTCTACTTCGGGCGTGCCAAAAATGATCAAAAAAATGGCAGATGATGAAGTGAAATTCAAACTAGCAGTTTCATTACATTCTGCAATAGACGAAGTTCGAACTGAAATCATGCCGTTCAACGAACACTTTCCATTGAAAGATTTAAAAGAAGCCTTGGCGTATTGGTATGACAAAACTAAAAATAAAATCACTTACGAATACGTAGTTTGGGATGGTATCAACGATCAACAAAAAGACATCAATGCGTTGGTAAAATTCTGCAAAGATGTACCAAGTAAAGTCAATCTTATAGAATACAATCCTATTGATGACGGACAATTTCAACAAGCAAGCAACAAAGCAATTGATCGCTATGTAGATTCATTAGAACAAAATGGTATTACCGTTACGGTACGACGTTCTAGAGGAAAAGATATTGATGCTGCGTGTGGACAATTGGCAAATAAGGAATAGTTTTTAATGTATCAATGTATCAATGTATCAATGTATCAATTTGATAATTTCAAAATGTGCCAATGTAGTTTGCGTTTCAATGCTCGGTTCAGCTTTAATTTGTAGCGTTTTTTTAGAGGAACTATTTTTCAATCATTCAATTTCAATAGATAAAGGTGTCAATGTTCTTCCTTCAAATGCAGGATGATTTTTTTCATACTTATCTACTTTAAAAATAGAAGCATTGGTTTCGATCGGGTTTTGAAATTGCCAAATAATGGTGCCTGAGGTATTTATTTCTAAAAGTGTTCCTGTTCTTCCAGCGGTAATGAGTGTATTTCCATTGGGCAATCTTTTTGCGCCAGAAAGTCTGGAAGAGTAAATAGCTTCACTATCATACGACCAAATAGGAGCCTCTGGAAGTTGTGTGGTGTTGGGAACCAAATCATACGTTCCATCTGAAAGCTGAGGAATCAAAATTTCTTCAACAGACGATTTTTCAGCGAAAGAATTATTGTTAAAAACCATGAAGTTTCCGCCATTATTTACTGTATTTCCAATCCAAGTAACGTCATGTTGACCAAACAAACGTTGATCTTCAGCAGTGCCTGAATTATAGGTTTGCGGATTTCCCCAACGATACAATAAATCACCTCCTTTATTGCTATTTCCTCCTGAATGTGATGCAGCTTCTGCGGTAGAAGTGCTGTGATCAATGATCCAAAACTCATTAAAAACTCTAGAACTCACTACAATTTGATCCAATTCTTCAATATAATCAATGGAATTTAAGTGATTAAAATTTGCATCGCCGCCTGAAAAATTAATATTAATTAATTCGGGATGATCAGAAACGACACCGAAATTTTCTTTGGTGGCATCATGGTCTTGAATCAAATGATCCCAAACAGACCATTCCCAAACTATATTAGCTTGATTATTAGGTAGCGGTTGAATTTCTATAATCTTACATGGCCAAACTTTGTTTTGAAACAATAAATTCGGATTTCGTCCTTCTGCAAGTGCTTCATTTTCAGATTTATATTCCCAAACCAATGCTAATATATTGCCGTTTGGCAACAAAGTTAAATCATGATGCAATACATAAGTAGCGGTATTATATTCCCAAAACCAAATTTGATCTCCGTCAAAGTTTAAAATTTCGATAGCACCTGTTGCGCCGCCACCAGAAAATTCAGAAGTGTCTTGTCGCAATGCCCTAATTAAATTCCCTTCATCTGTTAAATACGCCATCAATGCACTTGTGTTAGCTTCCCATTGATGCACTACAAAGCCTTCATTATTAATAAGAAAACTATCTGTTGAACCCATAGGCGAAACTAGCGTGTAGGCATCATAAATTCCATCTTCATACTGAACAATATTTTCACTGAGTTCTACAGGTAGTACTGGCGTCACCATATCATCATCCTTACAGCTGAATATACATACGAAGCAACATGCTACAAATAAAGATGTTATAATTCTTTTCATAATAAAGGAATTATTTTAAAAAAGTGCAATTCCGAAACACATTATAAAAGTTAATGTGAACATCAGAATTACACTTTTGTTTCTAAAAGATATTTTTACTTTACAAGTATTTTAAATGTCTTTGTTTTATTGTTAATGCTAACCTTAGCAAAATATACGCCAGCATCTACAGTATTTAAAGATACTTCATGCGTTCTTGAATTCAATTCAGAATTTAAGATCTGTTGTCCAATTGTATTGTATAATACAAAATTAGACATAGGTTCGGTAGCTTGCATTGTCATAACTTCCGTTTCATAATTAATGAAGTGTTTAAAGTTATCTGCATCAAACTCTTCTACTCCCAATGTTTCTGTAACGCCTAAACCTAAAAGCATTAATAGATTAGGAGAATTTGTTGTGGTTGCACGAACAGCTACATAATAGGTACCATCTGAAGGTGGACTAAAAGTTTCTGTAACACTATATGCTTGTGTAATTAAATCATTACCCATAGTATCTCCAAAAGCTCCAGATTGTGTAATGTTTGTATACGTTCCTAACAAGGATTGGTAGGTGGCAGTAGACGACTGACTATCTGTAATGTATAATTCAAAACTTTCATCAGCAGCTGAATTAAGATCAAATGCATTATAAATCACTTGTATACCGTACGTATTGATGGTAGTCATGTCCATTCTTTGAGAAAATAACCAATCATCTTTTGCTACTTCGGTAGCTGCTTGTGGAAAAACAACCATAAAGCTGTCATTTGCTCCATCACCATCTAAGTCGTTAATATCGGTGTTGTAGGACCATACTGGACTGATCATGTCAGCATCTTCAAGTGCCCAACAATCTAGGACAGTTCCGTCTGCAAAATTTTCCGAAAATGGATATGTTGCTGAACCTGTACAATCTCTTAGCGATCTGAATCCAATAGGACCAACCCAAGCGCTGTCTCCGTTAGAGCCTCCACAATTGGCACGAATAAAAAAGTCATAATTCGTATTCGGCGTTAAGCCCATAAATACATAGTTTGGTGTCATAATATTAGAAACCAATGTTCCTGTTCCTTGAGTAAAGCCATCTGCTCCCCATTCTATTTCCCAAGTTGGTGTCCCCGTATTTGTATCGGTCCAACCTAAATCAAAAGTAGTTGAAGTAGCAGCATTGCCCACAAATCCAGAAGGATCTAGACATACTGCAGCAGCTTCGGTAAGTGTAAATTCAAAACCAAAAGAACTCCATCTGTTATCCCAAACAATATAATACGTTGTGTTTGCAACAGTATTAAATGTAGCTTCTGATAAATAGTTTCCGCCTGGGTAATCTACATCGTCACTTCCAGAAAGACAAACCAATGCTCCACAAGTTCCTTCATAAATTTGTAATCGGGTGTCTCCGTTCAAATTAGCCGGTAAAATATTAGAAGATACTGTTGCAGATCCTGAGGCTGTTGGAGTGTATGTATACCATTCGGCGGCGGCGGCGGTAGTGGTTCCTCCTGAACAAATGGTTGTAGTGCCTTCAGTTCCGTTTACAGCAAGAACGTTATACGTACCAGCTGTAATTGCTTGTGCTGTTGCACAGGTGTCTTGAGCAATTCCTGTATAGGTAAAGATCAAGAAACTAAAAAATAAAAAAGTAATTTTTCTCATAAGCGAGGCTTTATATGTTAATAATGTTCAAGTTATAAAAAAATATCACATAGAAGCATGTAACACGATTTTTTCTCATAAACGTTAACATTTTTAAAGATTTGATAAAAAAGAAAGGCTAAAATTTGATACTCTCTAAAATGAATTTGTCATTGTTAAAACTAGCAGTATCAAAGGAAATCCATGGAACTTACTATATTAGCTATTTCCGACAACGAAAATAAAACGACGAATTGCACTCAGAAGTGTTTGAATCTTGTTAAAAAGGACATAAATCATAGAATTAGTTAATATCTTTGCAAATACATGAAAGTAGTCGCGCAGATAAAACAACCGATTGTCAAGGAAATGGAGCTTTTTGAAAAGAAGTTTTACTCCTCAATGTCTTCAAAAGTCGCACTACTCAACCGAATTACACACTATATTGTCAATAGAAAAGGAAAGCAAATGCGTCCAATGTTTGTTTTTTTAGTCTCTAAAATGACTTCTGACGGAATTGTCAATGAACGCACTTATCGCGGTGCTTCTGTTATTGAATTGATTCACACGGCAACCTTAGTACACGATGATGTAGTCGATGATTCCAACCGTAGAAGAGGTTTTTTCTCTATCAATGCTTTATGGAAAAATAAAATTGCGGTCTTAGTAGGCGATTTTTTACTGTCGAAAGGATTATTATTATCGATTGATAATGGTGATTTTGATTTATTGAGAATCATCTCTGTGGCAGTTCGCGAAATGAGTGAAGGAGAATTGCTTCAAATTGAAAAAGCACGCCGATTAGATATCACAGAAGAAATCTACTACGAGATCATTCGCCAAAAAACAGCCACCTTAATTGCAGCGTGTTGTGCCATGGGTGCACAATCTGTAAATGCTCCGGAAGAAGAAGTAGAACGCATGCGATTGTTTGGTGAATATATCGGAATGGCGTTTCAGATTAAAGACGATTTATTCGATTACGGACAAACGCAAATTGGGAAACCCACAGGAATTGATATCAAAGAGCAAAAAATGACACTTCCACTCATTTATGCACTAAATCATTGCACGAAAGAAGAGAAAAAGTGGGCAATCAATTCGATAAAAAATCACAATAAGGACAAAAAAAGAGTCAAAGAAGTCATTGCTTTTGTAAAAAAAACTGGCGGATTGGAATATGCGGTCAAACAAATGAAAAGCTATCAAGAAAAAGCGCTCGTGCTGCTTGAAACCTACCCAAAATCCATTTATAAAGACTCTTTAGAATTGATGGTCAACTACGTAATTGATAGAAAAAAATAATTTTTTTTCATTCTCAGACAACCATTTGCATAAAAATTGCGTCTATGTCAATAGAAAGCAGCTTGTAAAGTCAACGATCTTGGCGCAAGCTCACGAGACATTAAGAAGAATCAATTAAAACATTTCGGCGTAAGCGTCGGAACATTTAAATCTCGATTATCGAGTGAAAGTTATACAATTACATCTACAAGAAGGACAACTCATTAAGCGAGCAAAGCGCAACGACCGAAAAGCGCAGCAAGTACTGTATGCACAACACGCGCCAAAAATGTTGAGTGTTTGTAGATATTACATTGCTAACCTTCACGATGCAGAAGAAGTAATGCTTTCCGGGTTTTTCAAAGTATTTACACAACTAAAAACCTATAAAAACAAAGGAAGTTTTGAAGGTTGGATTCGGAGAATCATGATTCGAGAATCCATTTCGTTTCTCCGGAAAAGAAAATTACTAGTTGCGGTTGACGAAATTGAAAACTATACCGAAATCACCGAATGTGAAGTCAATGTAAATGCAGGTGTGGAGGAAATTCAAAAAGCGATAGACGCGTTGCCAAAAGGATATAAAATTGTATTCAATTTATATGAAATAGAAGGCTACAAACATCAAGAAATTGCCGAAATGCTCAATATTTCAGTAAGCACGTCCAAAACGCAACTATTCAAAGCAAAAAAGACGCTTCAAACACAATTACGATCAAAAAAAAACAGAGCTAATGAAATCGCATGAAATCAAAAACATATTAGAAGAGCGTACGATTGAAGTATCTGAACATTCATGGGAAAAGCTCGCAGGACAATTAGATGCGAATGATCGCAAGAAACGTAGTAAAAAAATCTACATTCCGTACGCTGCATGTTTGGCATTGCTAGTCAGTTGGTTGGTTTTTATGATGGTACAATCTGAAGAAACTACCAATACTGATGAGATTGCAAATCAAGAGAATACTACGAAACCCATCATCACGAAAACCAAAGAGAATTCTCAAGACATTGTCATTCCAACAAAAGAAAAAATACAAGAAGTCATTGTTAAAGATACAGAAGTTGTAGTGGAAACAAATACTTCTAAAGATGCCGACGAAAAAGAAATAGTTCCAAAAGCTACAGCAGAATTCACTACTGAACTACAAAAGGAAATTAAAAATGCGGTGGTGATTCAAGAAAAAATAATACCACAAAAAATAGAAACCGTTATTGAAGAAAAAGAAGTCATTATCACCACAAACGACGATTTAAAAGCTTCTATTGTAGCCTTATTAAAAGAAGAAAAAAGAACGGTAACCAATGCAGAAATTGATTTGTTGCTGAAAGAAGCGCGAGAATCACTCAAATATTTAGAAGTTACTAAAGAAAAAGTGAATAATACAAATTTTGCTACCGCAGACGAATTGTTGAACGAAGTAGAATATGAACTCGACAAATCATTCAAGCAACGTGTATTTGAGCTTGTGAAACGAAATGTAAAACGAACACGAACCGCCGATATCGACCGATAAAGTTCCTAGCGAACACAGAAAAAAATCATCAATTAATAGTAAAAAAACGAACATGAAAACAAGTACACTCTATGTATGCCTGGCATTCTTATGCCTACATTTTACGGTAAATGCACAACAAAAAGATAGCATTCCAAGCACAACTAAAGATTCTATCGCACTCAAAAAAGAAGCAGAAAAAAAGTATCTCGAAAGACAATTGCGTGTGATTACTTTGGACGAAAAAGAATCTCTAAAACTAGAAGTGCAAAAAATTAATAGAGATCTTGAATTAGGCAACATTACCACTAAAGAAGCGGAAGAACGTAAAAAGAAAGCAGCCATGTTATCCGCAGCCAATATTGAATATCGTATGGCAAAAGTAAAGCGAGAATTGTTGACAGATTATTACGTTCAGGAAGACGGAACGTTTATTCGTTTAGGCGAAATTTTTGATTCACGTATTATTAAAAAACGTTCTATTCGTTACGATCGCCGTACAAAATCAGATATTATATTTGCTTTTGGTTTCAATAATGCAATTCAAGAAGGTGTATCGCTCAGTGACTCAGAGTATAGAATGGCAGGTTCACGCTTCTTTGAATTTGGAATTTTGTGGAGTACGCGTGTTGCCAAAAATCACAACTTTGTGCGTTTTTGCTACGGATTAACGCTGCAATACAACAGCTTAAAACCTACAGGAAATCGCTACTTTGTAGACAATAATAACGGATTAACAACTTTAGAACAATTTCCAAACGATTTGAATCGCTCCAAAATTCGAGTGACCAATTTAACTGTGCCGTTGTATTTTGAATTTGGACCTTCACGGAAAGTAGAAAACAAGCGTTTTGTACGTTACTATACCAACTCAAAATTCAAATTTGGAATTGGCGGTTATGTTGGAGTCAACTTAGCGGTAAAACAAAAATTGCGATATTCTGAAAATGGCGACAGAGTAGACCAAGAGATTCGAAGAAATTTCAATACCAATAATTTTGTTTACGGATTAGGTGCATATATTGGTTGGGATAGTATGAGCTTGTATTGTAAATACGATTTGTCACCAATCTTCAAAAGTCCAAACGCGGAACAACGCAACATTTCGCTTGGTGTGCGCTTGGATGTGTTTTAAATTGGAAACTAGATGTTAGACATTAGCTGTTAGTATTGAGAAGTGAGATATATGCTCTCAATACTAACATCTCACTACTCACTACTAAAAAAAACCAACACGTCACTTCGAGTAAAATCTTGAAAAGATTTTGTATCGAGAAGTACTTTGCTATTAAAAGGTTATCGGGAATTAGATCATATTCTCTAAAACGAAAATAGTCTTTAAACTCGTCTCAATACTAACAGCTCACTACTCACTACTAAAAAAGACAACACGTCACTTCGAGTAAAATCTTGAAAAGATTTTGTATCGAGAAGTACTTTGCTATTAAAAGGTTATCGGGAATTAGATCATATTCTCTAAAACGAAAATAGTCTTTAAACTCGTCTCAATACTAACAGCTCACAACTCACTACTAAAAAACACACACATGAAAATAGCAACCATACTCATTGCAATTTGTTTCTCGCTTTGCGCGAATGGACAAAGTTTGTCACAAGAAATCAACAAGACTAAAACACTGCTACATTTCGATACTCCAGAAACGTTAGACGCTTCACTTGATGCACTTGTAGCGCAAATAGGAGACAAGCGCATTGTGGCTTTGGGTGAAGATACACACGGAACCAAAGAATTTTATGAACTCCGTGCGGCAATCACCAAAAAACTTATTCAAGAAAAAGGATTCAACTTGGTTATCTTGGAAAATCCGTATGAAGATTTGGAAGCTTTATCGCAAAACTTGCAAACACAACCGATAGATTCACTCATAAAAACACATCTTTTTTCCATCTATCAAACGGAAAGTATGAAAAACTTTTTACAATGGTTACAAACGTACAATCAAACACATACGCCCATTGTATTTAAAGGTTGTGACGATTCGTATCGTGAACTATTGCCCGAAATGATTTCTATTGAATTGAAATCGAACATAACACCCGAAATGACCAATATTTTAAAAGAATTTCATGAACGTGTAACAGTAGAGGCAAGTGACTTTTATGTAAAATATCCTGATAAAAAACCTGTAAAAATTGACAATTACGGATATTATAGAGAAGTCTACCGTTTAATTCTTCAACTTGAAAAGGAAATCAAAAAAGAAAACAGTTCCTCCAAGTATTTGGACGAATTACTACTCAATGCAAAGAATTCCTATATCAATTATGAAATGATTTACACGGGAAAAATAATAACGCGCGACATTGTTATGGCAGAACGTGTAGCATTTTTTGCAAAAGATCCGAAGGCTAAAATTATCGTTTGGGCGCACAATGCGCATATTTCCAAAGAAGTAATCATTGACAACGAAATTGGCTTGATGGGCAGAAATCTAAAACAAGAATTTCCTAATGAATACGTAGCAATTGCCATGAGTAGTTTTAGCGGAAGCTATTCACATATAAAAAAGCGACTCATCAATGACGATCACGATTATGGCGATCAGCTTTATGAGGCTAACTATCCAACGCCGCCCGCAAATACCTTTGAAGAAAAATTAGGGCAAAACACTTCGGAAGCGTATTATTTTCACATCAATCAAAACATACAAAAAAGCTGTGCACAATTGCCAAAGCAAAAACTAAAACTCTTTGGCTACGGTATGAATGATGAAAAAGATTATTACGAAGTCAATCCTGCTCTGATGTATGATTATGTAGTTTTTGTCAAAAAAACGAATGCCACAAAACCGTTATTTAATTATGAACAGAAAAAATAAGTTTAGTACAGGGGATTAGCGAAAAAAGAGATACTGACCAAAGTATCTCTTTTTTTAGTCAATATTAGCGGAAACTTAGTACTTTTGAAGTTCATTCCTAAAAATCCCGAAACCATTGATTTCAAAATCAACCATAGATGCTGTATTTGATACTTCTCGCGTAGAAGAAGTAATTGGCGATTTTGTACAACTCAAAAAATCGGGAAGTAACTTCAAAGGATTAAGTCCATTCTCAGACGAACGAACACCGTCGTTTATGGTGTCGCCCGTAAAACAAATTTGGAAAGATTTTAGTTCGGGAAAAGGCGGAAATGTGGTAGCATTTCTTATGGAACACGAGCATTTTACCTATCCAGAAGCGATTCGGTATTTGGCGAATAAATACGGAATTGAAATAGAAGAAACGGAACGTACGGACGAAGAAAAAGCCTTAGCCAACGAAAAAGAAAGTATGTATTTGGTGTCAGAATACGCCAAAAAATATCATCAAGAAATATTGTGGGATTCACCGCAAGGAAAAGCCATCGGACTTACCTATTTTAAAGAACGTGGTTTTTCCATGGAAACCATCAAAAAATTTGGTTTGGGATATGCGTTGGACGAATGGAGCGCGTTTACAGATGCAGCATTAAAAGAAGGCTACAATCTTACGTATTTAGAAAAAACAGGTGTCACAATTGTTAAAGGTGAAAAACGTTTTGATCGTTTCAAAGGACGTGTCATGTTTCCCATTCACAGCATGAGCGGACGCGTATTGGGTTTTGGTGGACGAATTTTAACAAACGATAAAAAAGCAGCCAAATATCTCAATTCACCCGAAAGTGATATCTATCATAAAAGTAAAGTTCTCTACGGTTTATACTATGCAAAACAGGCAATTGCCAAAGAAGATAACTGTTATTTGGTAGAAGGCTACACGGATGTCATTCAAATGCATCAAGCGGGAATTCACAATGTGGTTTCCTCTTCGGGAACTGCCTTAACGGCGGAACAAATCCGTTTGATCAACCGTTTAACGAAAAATATTACCATTCTCTATGACGGAGATGCGGCAGGAATTCGGGCATCGCTTCGTGGAGTTGATTTAATTTTGGAACAAGGAATGAACGTGCGCGTGTGTACCTTTCCAGAAGGAGAAGATCCAGATAGTTTTACCAAAAACAATGCGTTGGAAGATGTGTTGGCGTACTTTGAAAACAATGTAAAAGATTTTATCAGTTACAAAGCTTCTTTATTGATGGAAGTTGCCAAAAATGATCCCATCAAAAAGGCAGAAGTCATCAATGACATGATGTCGAGTATTTCCAGAGTATCCGATCGCATCAAACAGGAATTATACTTGCGTGAAACGTCTCGTATCATGGACATTTCGGAAGAAGTGTTGTTTGCCACTTTGGCGCAATTGCAAAACAAAAACGTCAAGGAAGCCAACAAAAAAATCAAGCAAGAAAAAAAGGCGTTTGATGTCATCAAAACCGAAAAAAAGGCAGAAAGTGTCGATCAACAATATGTTTTAGAGCGAAAAATCATTGAAATATTACTACTCTACGGAAACATGGATGCTACATTTGAAGACTTGATTTTAAAAGAAGACGAAGACGGCGAACTCAAAATGGAGCGCGAATTGTTTGATGCCAAAGTGTTTCAAAAGCTCTACTTAGATTTACAGCAAGACGAAATTGATCTGGCAAATGAAAAATTTCAAAAAATATATTATAGAGCTATTGAAAAACTCAATGAAACAGGCACTTTAGAATTGGATACGTTTGTCAATGAAATAGAACCGGAAGTAGCGAGTGAAGTCACAGATATTCTCATGCGCGAAGAACGCTACGAATTGCACAATTGGGAAGCGCAAAACATTTTCGTAAAACCCAAAGAAGAAACCATTGCACAATTAACAAGCGAAACCATCTTGACCTTGCGTTGTTTCTTGATCAATCTTAAAATAGAAGAACTTAAGTTGAGTCTTTCTCCAGATACTAAAATAGAAGAAGCGCAAAACGTATTGGAAGATATCATAAATTACAATATGTTAAAAAAATCATTGTCTGAACAATTAAAAAGAGTGTTGTAAAAAACTACTTCTCTTAACGAATATGATTTTTATATCAAACTCGTTAACTTCCAAACGTCCCATCGAGTGATTTTTTGAAATAAAATGAAGAAAAATTGTATCGAGATGTGCTTGTGAAAAATAGCATACATTAATAGTATCGACTCTAGTGAATGCACATTTGAAAACTCTTACTAATTATTCTTGAGGTAAAAAACGTCACTAGAGAAGTTTACGAAGTGGCAGTCTGTTTATTGTATCACATGATTGTTCTTTGGAGTCACAGATTACCACTCTCCAATCAAGTTGGAGATCGCAAAGACGTTTCAAATAATACCATTTTATGTGTAAATTGGTATAAGTACAAAAAAACTCAATACTAATATCTCAATACTCAATACTAAATACTATCAAAAAGAATAAAAAGGCTATCGAGCGTAGTCGAGATAAAAAAAATGATGATATGCACATCATAAAATATACATATCATCATCAAAATTTTTACTGTAGTAAAGGGAAATCTTTACATAAAATGCAATTACAGTAATTCCAATGCTTTCGCTTGTTGTAGTAAATCAACTAAGTTGTCTACATTCAGCTTACGCATTAGGCGAGCTTTGTACGTGCTCACAGTTTTTTCGTTCAGATTTAGCTCTTCAGCAACATGTTTGTTACGTTTACCAGAAGCTAAAAGTTTTAACACTTCTACTTCTCTTGTAGACAAACGTCTGAAGAATCTGCGGGGTTTGTTTGTGCTTTCATCAAATGCTAATCGTTGCGCTAACTCATTACTAATGTAAATGCCTCCATTTACAACTTTCATAATAGCTTCTTTAATCACATTTGTAGCTACGGATTTTGATAAGTAACCAGAAGCTCCAGCTCTCAATGTGCTTACAGCGTAAACATCTTCTGAGTGTGAGCTAAACATAATTACTTTCACGTCGGCGAAGTCTTTTTTAAGTCTTCTTAAAGCAGTAATTCCATTGACCTCAGGGATGTCCATCTCAAGTAAAACAACATCTACTGTTTCTTGACTAATAAAGTCAAACAATTCAGAAGTTGTAGCAGCTTTTCCTAATACATCAATCTCAGTAGAGTTCTTGAACAAAGATTTAATTCCTTTTCGAACAATGGGATGATTGTCTGCAATTAATACTTTAACCATAATTTAGTTTTTAAAGTTATTATTAAATCAGACCATCAGATAAAGAAAGTTTCGTTCATGGATATGTCATGCAAACATAAAAACGGATCAATTTTTATTTCAGGTTTAGGGGGTCTGTAGTGACAAATTTAAACAAATTTTTATAAAAACTATTAAAAAAGGTGATTTTTTATGTAAGATTTTGCGGTATTGAGCAGACTGGAATTGGAATCATTTTATGTTGGTTCGCAGTATTATATCTTTTGTAAATTTTGAACACTTCTTGTTGTCTTCCAGTAAAGTCTTCGATTGTTTTTCCTGCATCGTCCATACGCATTGCCCACTCTAACTCGTCGTAGTTCGCGCCAATCTGGTCTTCATCGCTTCGGGCATCGCCAAACAAACCATCAGATGGCGCTGCTTTCATAATAGATTCTGGCACTTTTAAAGCGTCTCCTAATTGATATACTTCGCTTTTCATTAAGTCAGCAATTGGACTTAAATCTACACCGCCATCACCATATTTAGTATAAAAACCTACGCCAAAATCTTCTACTTTATTTCCAGTTCCTGCCACCAATCTTCCTAGTAAACCAGCGTGATAATACAATGTAGTCATACGTAAACGCGCTCTGGTGTTTGCTAGTGCCATGTCAACGGTTGCTTGAGCGCCTTCCAAAGAAACTTCTGTTTTAAACTCTTCAAAAACGGGCGTCAAATCTACACGCGTATCCGTGACATTGTCAAAACGTTCTTTCAATTGTTTGATATGTTCCTGCGCACGCGTCACGTGACTTTTTGCTTGATGAATTGGCATTTCAATACATAATGTTGGCAATCCTGTTTTCGCACATAAAGAAGACGTTACTGCCGAGTCAATTCCACCCGAAACTCCTACAACAAATCCATTCACTCTTGCGTTGGTAGCGTACTCTTTTAACCATGCTACAATATGGTCTATAACCTTGTCAGTTTGCATATTTTTCAATTTTTTTACAAGATAAAAAAAGTAACTTTGCAGTCAAAGACAGTTGCGTAATAAAATTTATAGGTAGAAGTTGCGTTACTTTATCGAGTGATATAAAAATTATGATAAAAAAGCTAGTGTATCTGTGTGTATTATTGGTCATTGGATGTGCCAAAGAAAATTCGCTTGAAAAAGAAATTGCGGCAATTCCGTTAGATGTAAATGTCGTTCGTTTTGATCAAGTTTTTTTAGATGCAACACCATCCGACTTGCCAAAACTAAAAAAAGCATATCCGTTATTTTTTCCAAGCAATGTTCCTGATTCTACATGGATTTACACCATGAATGATCCTTTACAAAAAGAATTGAAAACAGAGATTGATGCTGTTTTTTCAGACTTTGCATCTGTACATCGCAATATGAAGTCCGTCTTGCAACATATAGCGTTTTACTTTCCCGAATACAAGACGCCAAAAGTATTTACGGTAACTTCTGAAGATTATCGCAAAAAAGTCATTCTGCTTAAAGATAAAATTCTAATTGCACTCAATATATATTTAGGAGCAGATCATCCATTTTATGAAGGTATTCAGCAATACATTTCGCATAATTTTGAAAAAGAAATGATTCCTGTGGATATTGCTACAGAGTTTGCCTTTACTCAAGTGCCGCCTTTACGGGAACGTTCTTTTTTAGGGAAAATGATTTACTATGGAAAAATACAATATATTACGTCATTATTAGTGCCAAAAGTAAGTACAGCAATGCAATTTGGATATACAAAACAGCAAGCAAATTGGGCATCAGTAAATGAAACGCAAATTTGGACGCACTTTATTGAAAAAGATTTGTTGTATAGCACGGATCAAAAATTAGAGGCGCGTTTTTTGAATGTAGCGCCATTCTCCAAATTTTATTTAGCCTTAGACAACGAATCTCCAGGTGGAATTGGTCGCTTTATAGGATATCGTATTGTGAAAGCATATATGGAAAATAATGATGTATCTTTGCAAAATCTTTTGGGGAAATCTTCCAAAGAAATATTTAACAATTCAAAGTACAAACCAAAGAAATAATGGCGAAAAAAATGACGTCCGAAATAAAAATTGCAGTGACCGTTGATGAAAATAATGTTCCAGAAGCTATCAATTGGACCGCAAAAGATGGTGGTATCGAAAATGAAGATTCCAAAGCAGTAATGTTATCTGTTTGGGATCATAAAGCGCAAGAAAGTTTACGAATCGACTTGTGGACGAAAGACATGCCTGTGGACGAAATGAAAGTGTTTTATCACCAAACCTTAGTGTCGATGGCACGCACATTTCAACGTGCAACCAACGACGAAAAAATGAGCGCAACCATGCTGGATTTCTGTGATTACTTTGCGGAGAAATTAGAGATTGTAAAGAAATAGAATACTGTATTTGAAGAACGTTGAATTGAGAAAAGTCAATTGAGCAAAGTCAAATTGAGAAAAAACAATTGAGCGAAGTCGAATCAAGAAAAGTCAATTGAGCGCAGTCGAAACAAGGATAGTCAATTGAGCGGAGTCGAATCAAGAAAAGTCAATTGAGCGGAGTCGAAATTCAATCTTTCTCCAAAATCTCAATTCTCGATCTAATATTCCCTGTTTCTTCGATTCTAATAATCTTAAACAAGAAGCGAATCAAAAACCCAGGATTGATAACAATATTAGCTTTTTTAACCACTTTTGCATCGCGTTCTTGAATCAGTTGTGACCAATCGGTTTCTGGCGAACTCGCGAGTAATTTTGCGTATTTCCAAGCGCCATCTCTGGCAAGTTTCATGCTGAAATCAATCAGAATCATATCAAACTTTTCTGTGACTTTAATGATTTTAGCTAAAAACGTCCATATCAATGACAATTCTTTTTGCACATCGTTGACCAATTCACTCAAAATGACATTAATCTTATTAAAATCATCTTCCAAATCGTTAATGTCTTTTCCTTTCATCACTTCCGCAGCAGCGATTCCTAAATCCAAATTGATATGTGCGTTCATTCCTAATAATAAATGTTGCAACACTAGCAACCAATAACTATCTGCTTTTTCAAAGGCAATTTGCCATGATTCCGTTGGTTTTGCGCCGCTTTTAAATTCTGAATACGCTTGTAAATAACGATTCGCAAAAATAACATCCAACCTTTCCATACGCGGATTGTCATCAAAAAAATCATTCGCAATACCTTCTTTCACTTTGCAAGTTACTTTATGATACAAAGCCGCGAAATAGCCCATTGTACTAGGTTTTTCTTTAGTTTCTTGAATAATTTGGTCTAAAAACGAAATCACTTCGTCAATCGTAGTTGCTTGCATGGTTGTAATTTTGGTCTCCTAAAAGTATAAAATTCTGAGAAGGCTGAAAAGGAAGTGCTGTTTTTTACGACTTATTATGAAGTATTGAGAAGTTAGTAATAAGCATTCAGAAGTTTCAAATGGACGAATCAACAAATAACAAATAACTAATGAACATCTTATGTATCTACAACGCAAAGTCAGGGAAACTCAATGGTATACTTGATATAGCGCACAAAATCATCAGTCCGAAAAGCTATCCATGTAACTTATGTGCGATGACGCATGATACTTTTTCGGAAAATGATTTATGGAAGGAATTTAAAAAGAATACTTCGCTTTCGCTAGAATTTTTACACAGCGACGAATTTGAACAGCAATTTTCTCAAGAAAAGTTTCGCTATCCAATCATTCTATTGAAAAATGATCAAAAAGTAACAGAATGGATTTCGAAAGAAACCATAGAAAAAAATAGAAACAACAACGGAGTTGATTGAATTGATAGAATCCAAAGCAAAGACTACGAATTTTTCAAATCCTGATTGATTTGTCCGATGAAATCCAAGACTTCCTCACGACCAATCGCTTTCGAAGAGGATGTCACAAAATACTGTGGTACTTCTTCCCAAACATCTTCCAATAACTTAGCTTTGTACTTCTCAACGTGTGTGTCAATCTGCGACGGGCGCAACTTATCAGCTTTGGTGAAAATAATGCAAAACGGAATCTGATTTTCGCCCAACCATTGCATAAATTCCAAATCTATATTTTGCGGATCGTGACGAATATCCACCAACACAAATCCACAAACCAATTGGGTGCGTTTTCTAAAATATTCGGTAATAAACTTTTGAAAAACTTTCTTCGAGCTTTTAGAAACACGTGCGTATCCATAACCAGGTAAATCGACCAAAAACCACTCGTCATTAATCTTAAAATGATTGATCAATTGTGTTTTTCCAGGTCTTCCCGAAGTCTTTGCCAAACTTTTACGCTGCGTCAACATATTGATCAATGAAGATTTTCCAACATTCGAGCGACCAATAAACGCATACTCTGGAATTGGGTTTTTTGGACATTTGGCAACGTCCGAATTGCTCATTACGAATTCGGCAGATTTAATCTTCATAAAAAATCAGTTTAAAAATTACGCTTGGTCAGCCAATCTTGCAGACATGTATTAAATTCCTCTGGATGTTCCATCATAGGCGCGTGCCCACATTTATCAATCCAATACAAGTCAGAATCTGGTAACAATTCGTGAAACTCTTCTGCTACTTTTGGAGGTGTTACGGTATCATTCTTTCCCCAAATAATTCCCGTAGGAACATTCATTTTTGGCAAATCTTTTCCCATATTATGACGAATCGCACTTTTTGCAATCGCCAAGGTTTTTACCAACTTACTACGGTCATTTACTGTAGCAAACACTTCATCTACAATCTCTTTGGTTGCAACCGCTGGATCGTAAAAAACATCTTCGCTTTTCTTTTTAATAAACTCATAATCGCCACGTTTTGGGTATCCATCACCCATGGCACTTTCATACAAGCCAGAACTTCCTGTAATCACCAAACCTTTGACCAATTCAGGATACAATTTTGTAGTTAACAAGCCAATATGTCCGCCAAGTGAATTGCCGAGTAAAATTACTTTATCGAGTTCTTTATGTAAAATAAACTCTTTGACATACTTCGCAAAATTCTTTACGGTTGTCTTCAAAAGTGGCTTTGTGTAAATAGGTAATTCTGGAATTAAAACCTTGTAACCTTTTGCTGAAAAATTCTCGGTAACGGCTTCAAAATTACTCAAACCACCCATCAATCCATGCAAAATAACGATCGGTGTACCTTCTCCTAATTCGAGATAATTAAATTTCCCTTCCTTTTTAAAGCTTTCTTTCATTAATGGTTGTCAGTTTTTTAACAAGAGACAAATATAGGCATTTCGGAATTATAAAAACGCTTTTTTTTTAATGTCTCAAAAAATAGCAAAACATCATCAAAATACCTAATAAAAGTAGTTCTGTGTTTTCAAAAACCCACTTTCAACACGTTGATTTTTACCGTAATTACGGGTTTTTTGACCAAAAAACAGAAAAACTTATCAACAAAGTGGTAAAATGTGGTAAAATGTGGTAATTTTTTCAATATATTTGAATCTTATAATAGGTAAACCAAATTCTCACGTGATAAATCTAATCGGAACATACGAATGTAAAGTTGACGCCAAAGGGCGAATGCTGGTTCCTGCGGGTTTAAAAAAGCAGTTGTCTCCAATTTTAGAACAAGGTTTTGTCATCAAAGAAGGGTTGTTCGGTTCCTGTTTAGAATTGCATCCGATGAGCGAATGGGATTCCGTGACACAAAAACTAAACAAATTGAACCGTTTTAAAAAGAAAAATGTCGATTTCATTCGAAGATTTAACAAAGGTGTTCGCATGGTAGATATTGACGCCGCAGGAAGATTGCTGATTCCGAAAGACTTAGTGGTTTTTGCAGGCATCAAAAAAGAAATCGTATTGTCGTCCGCAATCAACATTATAGAAATTTGGGATAAAGATCAATACAATGCAGCAACAGACGATACCGATATTGACATAGGAGATTTGGCTGAAGATGTAATGGGAAATGACGACGGCGATGGAATATCATAATCCTGTATTGCTGAAAGAAACGGTTGACGGACTCAACATCAAAGAAGATGGTGTCTATGTGGATGTCACTTTTGGTGGAGGCGGACATTCGAAAGAAATTTTGAATCGCTTAGGAGAACATGGAAAACTATATGCATTCGATCAAGATCAAGATGCGCTTGACAATGCAATTGACGATCCGCGATTTACGCTGATCAATCAAAATTTTAGACATCTTAAAAAGTTCTTACGCTTTTATGGAGTGCGAAAAGTAGATGGAATTCTGGGTGATTTTGGCGTGTCATCACATCAGTTTGACGTGGCAGAACGCGGTTTTTCATTGCGCTTTACAGCAGATTTAGACATGCGCATGGATCAAGAAAGTGAACTTTCAGCGGATCACGTTGTAAATGAATATGATGAAAATGACCTGCGATCAATCCTGTTTTTATATGGTGAAGTGCGAAATGCCAAAGCAATTGCTGCGCAGATCGTTTCCGCAAGAGCGGAAGCACCAATTCGTACAACAGAAGCCTTGCGAGAAGCCTTGCAGCGATTTTTGCCAAAACACCGAGAACACAAAGTGCTGGCGCAAATCTATCAGGCAATTCGCATTGAAGTGAATCAAGAAATAGAAGTCTTAAAGGAGTTTCTAGTGCAAACGCAAGAAATTTTAGAAAAAGGCGGACGATTAAGCTTGATCAGTTACCATTCACTCGAAGATCGTTTGGTAAAACGATTTATCCGAAATGGACTCTTTGAAGGCGAACCAGAAAAAGATTTTTATGGTAGAGTAGAAGTGCCTTTTAAAAAAGTGGGGAAATTAATTGTTCCATCACAAGAAGAAATAAAAACAAACAACAGAGCGCGCAGCGCAAAACTAAGAATAGCAGAACGTCTGTAAACATGAAGAAACAAAGTATATATGACATACTCAAAGGGAAGTTTCTCATTAAAGATGATGCGATCAAAAATTGGCGCTTCATTCTTTTTGCTTCCTTTTTAGCGTTGATTATGATTGCAAGTTCGCATTGGGCAGATGAAAAAGTACACAAAATTGCAAGGCTGAACGATCAAGTAAAAGAACTGAAAAGTGAATTTGTAGAAACGCGGACGACCTTGCAACAACTAAAACTAGAATCGTATATCACAGAAAAAGTTGCCAAAAGCGGATTGGCACCATCAGAAAATCCGCCAAAAAAAATTAGAGTAACGTCACAACAATAAACAACAAATGCCAGTAACCGAAAAAAACATATTAAACCGTTTATATTTTATCGCAGGAGGTATGTTTCTCTTCGCGATTGCGGTGGTGGTAAAGTTGGTCAATGTGCAATTTGTAGAAGGTGACAAGTACAAAACTCTTGCGGAAGAACACACGCTGCGCAAAGCGATCATTGAACCAAGTCGCGGCAATGTTTATGCAGATGACGGAAGCTTACTCGCAACGTCTGTATCTAAATACGATATTTATTTTGACACAAAAACCGTCAACAAAACGGTATTTACCGACAATGTAAAAGCATTGGCAGATTCATTGGCAAAATTAGTAGGCAACTCATCTGCACATCACGAAAGCAGATTAACCAAAGCGCGTGCCAACAAAGCACAATTCTACTCCATCGCTAAAAATTTAAGCTATGCAGAATACATTCGCATCCGACAATTTCCAATCTTCAAACGTGGCGCAAATAGAGGGGGATTTATTGATAAAGTAAAAACTGTACGCGAATATCCCATCGGAAAAATTGCACGTCGTACAGTTGGTCACGAACGCAAAGACAAAAATGGAAACTATACAAAAGTAGGTTTAGAAGGTGCTTTTGGGAAATACTTGCGTGGAAAAGAAGGAAGTCGCTTGGAACAAAAAATTGCCAAAGGACAATGGAAACCACTTTCTAACGGGAACGAACTAGAGCCGCAAGATGGTTTTGATATCATCTCTACCGTAAACGTAAACATTCAAGACATTGCGCATCATGCCCTGTTGGAACAATTGGAAAAATACAAAGCCGATCACGGTTGTGTGGTGGTGATGGAAGTGGCAACAGGAGAAATAAAAGCCATTTCAAACTTAGGAAGAAACAGCAAAGGAAACTATACGGAACGACTTAATTATGCGGTTGGAGAAGCACACGAACCAGGTTCTACATTCAAATTGATGGCAATCGTAGCAGCGTTGGAAGACAAAGTCATTGATAGTGATTATTTGGTGGATACCGAAAATGGACGCATCATATTTTACGGCGAAACTGTAGAAGATTCCAACCGACGCGGATATGGAACTATCACAGCTTCCAAAGCATTTGAAGTGTCTTCGAATGTCGGAGTTGTAAAAATCATTGATAATTTTTACGGAAAAAACCCAAAGAAATTTGTGGACAGATTGTACAATATGAATCTTCACGAACCATTGGGACTGCCAATTACAGGAGAAGGCAAGCCGAAAATTCCGCATCCGAACGATAAAGATTGGAGTGGAATTTCTTTACAGTGGATGGCGTACGGATATGGAGTATTACTTACACCATTACAAACGCTCACATTCTACAACGCCATTGCAAATGATGGAGAAATGGTGCGACCGCGATTTGTAAAAGCAGTTCGTGAAAACTGGTATACGAGTGAAAAAATGTTTGATAAAGAAGTTATCAATCCATCTATATGTTCTAAAGAAACTGTTGAAAAAGTTACAAAGATGATGCAAAACGTGGTAGAAAAAGAACACGGAACAGGAAACGGATTGTATTCACCAAACTTTTCTATGGCAGGAAAAACAGGAACCTGTCAAAAAAACTATGCGGTTAAAGAAGAGCGAGAATACATTTCAACCTTCTCAGGATTCTTCCCTGTGGAAAATCCAAAATATTCATGCATAGTAGTCATTCATGAGCCAGATCAAAAAATTGGCTACTACGGCGCAGATGTGTCTGGACCTGTATTCAAAAAAATAGCACATAAAATATATAGAGATACGCCGATATTTGATGAAGTAGAAAACATTGCACAAGTAGATAAAATCGTTGAAGAACATTACAAAGCGTATCAAGAAAAAGCAATAAAATACAAAACCATCGTGCCAAACGTAGTAGGAATGCCAGCAATGGACGCCATTCCGCTATTGGAAAACTTAGGACTGCGTGTAGAAATTAATGGAAACGGAAAAGTGACCAAACAATCGCTAGAAGCAGGTAAAAAAATAGGAACAGAAAAACGAATTGTACTAGAACTATCGTGAAAATACTAAAAGACATATTATATAAAGTACATATCGAAGCAGTGACTGGCGATACAAATATTGCTGTGCGCGAACTGGTTTTTGATTCACGAAAAGTACAATTGAACGATGTGTTTATCGCCATCAAAGGATATGAATTTGATGGACATAGTTATATAGATTCCGCAATTAAATCTGGAGCAATCGCGATTATTTGCGACATGATTCCAGAAAAAATTGTTAATGGAGTTACCTATATCCAAGTAGACAACGGAAGCAGCGCGTTGGCAATTATGGCAGCTAACTTTTACGGAAATCCTTCTGGGAATTTAAAATTGATCGGTGTTACAGGAACCAACGGAAAAACGACAGTTGCCACCTTATTATATCAACTCTTTAAAAAAGCAGGCTATAAAGTCGGATTGTTATCCACAGTACGAATTATGGTAAACGATACCGAATACAAAGCGACACATACAACCCCAGATTCGTTAACGATCAACAGGTATTTGGAAAAGATGAATCATGAAGGTGTGGAATACTGTTTTATGGAAGTTTCTTCACACGGAATTCACCAAAAAAGAACGGCTGGATTGGAATTTCAAGGTGGAATCTTTACGAATCTATCACATGATCATTTAGACTATCACGATACGTTTGCAGCATACAGAGATGTCAAAAAGAAATTCTTTGACGAATTGCCGAAAGATGCATTCTGTTTGGTGAATATTGATGATAAAAATGGCTTAGTAATGATGCAAAACACACAAGCCAAAAAATACACCTACGCACTCAAAACCTATGCTGATTATCGTTCGCAAGTATTGGAAAACAGCTTGGCAGGATTACTGCTAAAAATAAACGACAACGAAGTTTGGACGAAGCTTATAGGAAGTTTCAACGCGTATAACTTATTGTCTATTTACGCTACGGCGGAATTATTAGGCTTGGAAGAAATGGAAATCTTACGATTGATCAGTGAACTGGAAAACGTAAGTGGACGCTTTGAATATTTCATCACCAAAAATAAAATTACAGTCATAGTAGATTATGCGCATACGCCAGATGCATTAAAAAATGTATTGGAAACGGTGAACGACATCCGTACAGGAAACGAGCAACTGATTACGGTTGTGGGTTGTGGCGGCGATCGTGATGTGACGAAGCGACCGAAAATGGGACACATCGCGTCAAGCCTAAGCACCAAAGCAATCTTTACGTCCGACAATCCGCGAAGTGAAGATCCGATCAGCATCATTGAAGCCATTGAAAAAGGTGTAGAACCGCAAAACTATAAAAAAACACTTTCGATTACCAATCGGAAGCAAGCCATAAAAACAGCGTGTCAAATGGCAAGTGAAAACGATATCATTCTCATTGCAGGGAAAGGACATGAAACCTATCAAGAAGTCAAGGGAAAACGAACCGATTTCGACGATTACAAAATAGCCAAAGAAATACTAGACGATTTAAGTCAATAAACAATCAGTTTTAAAAAAAAAGCAACAACACCTAAAAAAGCACATGTTATACTACTTATTTGAATATCTCGAAAAGCAATACCAGTTTCCTGGAGCTTCTCTGTTTGGCTATCTGAGTTTCAGAGCGGCAATGGCAGTGATTTTTTCGTTGTTAATTTCTATGATTTTTGGAAAAAGAATTATCAATTATTTGCGCTCGAAACAAATTGGTGAAACGGTGCGCGATTTAGGATTGGCAGGGCAAAAAGAAAAAGCAGGAACGCCAACCATGGGAGGAGTCATCATCATTTTGGCAACCTTGGTTCCGGTATTACTTTTTGCAAAACTAGAAAACATTTACATCATCTTGCTTATAGTAACGACCATTTGGATGGGAATTATTGGTTTTATAGATGATTACATTAAGAAATTTAAAAACGATAAAAAAGGACTCAAAGGAAAGTTCAAAGTATTAGGACAAGTAGGATTGGGAATTATAGTAGGTGCAACGTTGTTCTTTCATCAAGATGTAACCATTAGAGAAGAATTGCCTGTGGTGAAGCAGCAACAAATATTGCAAAGTAATACAGCGCCTGCGGAAAAATTTGGAGAAGAAAAACGTTCAACGAAAACCACGATTCCTTTTGTAAAAGACAATGAGTTCGATTATGCAGATTTAATTACATGGATTAATCCTAATCTAGAAAAATATGCCTGGGTGATTTTTATTCTTATTACGATAGTTATTGTAACAGGCGTTTCAAATGGAGCAAACCTAACCGACGGAATTGATGGACTCGCTGCAGGAACTTCGGTCATCATTGTACTTACTCTGGGAATATTTGCATGGATTTCGGGGAACCTAATCTTCTCGGAATACTTGAATGTCATGTACATTCCAAGAGCGGGAGAAATCACGATATACATTGCTGCATTTGTCGGAGCATTAATTGGATTTCTTTGGTATAACACCTATCCAGCGCAAGTATTTATGGGCGATACAGGAAGCCTAACCATTGGAGGAATCATTGCGGTTATTGCAATTGCAATTCGTAAAGAATGGTTAATTCCAATCCTTTGTGGGGTTTTTGTAGCGGAAAACTTATCGGTGATCATGCAAGTAAGTTACTTTAAATACACACGAAAGAAATTTGGAGAAGGAAGACGGATATTCAAAATGTCACCATTACATCATCACTATCAAAAGCTAGGATATCACGAAAGTAAAATTGTCACCAGATTTTGGATTATCGGAATCTTACTTGCAATTCTTACAATAGTAACATTAAAGCTGAGATAAAGTTAGTAGTGAGATGTTAGTAGTGAGTATTGAGATAGTTCAAAGACAACTCAACAAAAAATCAAAAGCCAAAGGCAAACAGCCAACAGCTAAAAATAAGTTAAAAGTTATGAGTGAGAAAACCAGCAACCAACAACTAGTAACTAGCAACTAAAAAAGTAAAGTAGTGCAACAAAAACAACGATTGGTCATATTGGGCGCAGGAGAAAGCGGCGTAGGAACTGCCATCTTGGGAAAACAGCAAGGATATGAAGTATTTGTTTCGGACAAATCAGCCATCAAAGCGCATTACAAAAACGTTCTGAATCAGTTTGAAATAGATTGGGAAGAAAAGCAACATACAGAAGCAAAAATTTTCAATGCCAATATCGTGATGAAAAGTCCAGGCATTCCAGATGCGATTCCGTTGGTGAAATCGCTTCGTGAACGAGGAATTTCAGTGATTTCGGAAATCGAATTTGCAGTACAGTTCACAAATGCAACCATGATAGGAATCACAGGAAGCAACGGAAAAACCACCACAACGATGTTAACGCATCATGTGTTAAAAGAAGGCGGATTGAATGTAGGAGTGGCAGGAAATATGGGCGCAAGTTTTGCCAAGCAAGTGGCGGAAGAAAACTATGATCAATATGTGTTGGAATTAAGCAGCTTTCAACTCGATGGAATTGTAGATTTTAAACCACACATTGCCATCATCACAAGCATTACGCCCGATCATTTAGATCGATATGACTATAAGTTTGAAAACTACATCGCTTCCAAATTTAGAATAGCGATGAACCAAACAAAAGAAGATTATCTCATCTATGACGCCGACAATGAAGTCATCGTCAATGGATTGAAAACGCACAAAGTAAAATCGACTTTAATACCATTTTCACTCAAAAACAAACAAGAAAATGGTGCATATATACAAGACAAAAACATAATACTAACAATACAAAATAAGACAATTACTATGCCGACGGACTCGCTAGCACTAGAAGGACAACACAACGTAAAAAACGCAATGGCAGCATCTGCAGTAGCACAACTATTAAACATTCGGAAGCAAACCATACGTGAAAGTATGTCAGGATTTCAAGGTGTCGAACATCGTTTGGAAAAAGTATTGAAAATCCAAAATGTACAATACATCAACGATTCCAAAGCTACGAATATCAACGCTACGTATTACGCTTTAGAAAGTATGACAACGCAAACCGTTTGGATTGTGGGAGGTGTTGACAAAGGAAACGATTACTCAGATTTACTGCCGTTGGTGCACGAAAAAGTAAAAGCGATCATTTGCTTAGGAGTAGACAACTCTAAAATCATAGAATCGTTTGGTGGCGTTACCGATTTAATGGTAGAAACGACTTCCATGAGTGAAGCGGTGAAAATAGCACACAAAATTGCTGAAAAAGGAAACAATGTATTGTTATCGCCAGCCTGTGCAAGTTTTGATTTATTTGAAAACTATGAAGAACGTGGAAAACAATTCAAAGCTGCGGTAAGAAATCTGTAACTACGATAGTAAATGACGAATAACGAATAACGAAGTTAGAATAGTTAATAGTAAATTTTGAATTTTAAATTGAAAAAATACGTTTAACAAACAACAAACAACAAACAACAAACAACAAACAACAAACAACAAACAACAAACAACAAACAACAATTAATGAACACCATCTTTAAAAACATAAAAGGAGATAGAGCGCTTTGGGCAGTAGTTGCCTTACTAGCGCTATTCTCGTTTTTACCTGTATACAGCGCCAGCAGTAATTTGGCGTACTTATACGGAGATGGAAATACCCTAAAATTCTTAGTAAAACACGCTTCGCATTTATTCTTAGGATTTGCTATCATATACGGTGTGCATCGAATGCCGTATCACTATTTCAAAGGTTTGTCGCTCATTATGTTGCCCATTGTATTGTTCTTTCTAATCTATACGTTAGCCCAAGGAAACACCATTGGTGGCGCCAATGCGAGTCGTTGGATGCGCATTCCGTTTGTGGGACTCAAATTTCAAACGTCCACCTTGGCAAGTGTAATATTGATGATGTATGTGGCACGATATCTGTCGAAAATTGAAAACAAAGTCGTTACGTTCAAAGAAACCATTTTACCTCTTTGGGTGCCTGTGTTTCTAGTCGTCGGATTGATATTACCAGCAAACTTTTCCACGACTGCGATCATCTTTTCCATGGTATTAATGTTGTGTTTTTTGGGCGGTTATCCGTGGAAATATCTCTTACTCGTAGTAGGATCTGGAATTGTGGGATTGGCTTTGTTTATTACGATTGGAAGAGCGATTCCAGGACCGATTCAAGTAAAAATACAAACCTGGGAAAATCGTGTGTCCAACTATTGGAATCCAGATGAAGAAGAAAAAAAGAAAAACAAAGGAAACTATCAAATCGAAAGAGCAAAAATCGCGATTGCTAGTGGCGGAATTGTAGGTGTAGGCGCAGGGAAAAGTGTAATGAAGAACCTATTGCCGCAAAGTTCATCGGACTTTATTTACGCGATCATCGTAGAAGAATACGGTTTAGTGGGCGGTTTGTCGTTGCTATTTCTGTATTTACTATTGCTATTTCGGATTGTCATTGTGGCGCACAAGGCAGATACGATCTTTGGAAAATTACTCGCCATCGGTGTCGGATTGCCCATCGTGTTTCAAGCATTAATCAACATGGCAGTTGCGGTCGAATTATTTCCAGTCACAGGACAAACCTTACCATTAATCAGTAGTGGAGGAACGTCTATATGGATGACCTGTTTAGCGATAGGAATTGTATTAAGTGTCAGTAAAAAACGAGAAGAAATTTTAGAACAAAAAGAAAAAGACGAAAATCCGTTGGCGGTGTTGAGTGAAGCACTTTGATTTTAGATTGTTGATTTACGATTTTTGATTTGAAATATGAAAGAGATTTTGAAAAATAGAACTAAAAGGTTTGCTTCAGATTGTTGGAAACTGTGTTCTAAATTTCCAATCTCAAGAGAGTATAATGCGTATTGTAATCAATTGATACGATGTTCATCATCAGTTGGAGCTAATTGTAGAGCTAAATCAAAAGCTGACTTTATATATAAATTAAAAATCGTAGAAGAAGAAGCAGACGAGAGCATGTATTTTTTGGAATTATTTTCTGAGATAACAGATAAAGAAAAAATGAAATAAATCGTTTGCACAAAGAAGCTAATGAAATTTTATCAATCATAATTTCGTCAATAAAGACAATAAAAAGTCGCAAATAATAAATAATCATAAAGAATAGTTTTTATAAATAGCGCAAGAGTAAGTAGAAATAAAAAGACAAAATATAATTAGCGAAAAGACAGCAAAAAGTCACAAATCGTAAATCAAAAATCGTAAATCGAAAATGAACAAGCAATCCTACAAAATAATCCTATCAGGTGGCGGAACAGGAGGACATATCTATCCTGCGATTGCGATTGCGAACGAATTAAAAAAACGCTATCCCGAATCCGAATTCCTATTTGTAGGAGCGAAAGACCGAATGGAAATGGAAAAAGTACCACAAGCGGGTTACAAGATTGAAGGTTTGTGGATTTCAGGATTGCAACGAAAATTGACATTAAAAAACATGATGTTTCCGTTCAAACTCATCAGTAGTTTGTGGAAATCGCGAAAAATTGTCAAAAAATTCAAGCCAGATGTAGTTATTGGTACAGGCGGATTTGCAAGTGGACCATTATTAAAAGTAGCTTCTGGGAAAAAAGTGCCTGCGTTAATTCAAGAACAGAATTCCTATGCAGGAAAAACAAACAAATGGTTAGCGAAGCAAGTACAGAAAATTTGTGTGGCGTATGATGACATGGAACGTTTCTTCCCAAACGGAAAAATTATAAAAACAGGAAATCCTGTACGACAAGATTTATTAGAAATCACTAGTAAAAGAGCAGAAGCAATAACGTTTTTTCAATTAAAAGAAAACACAAAAACTGTTTTGATTATTGGCGGAAGTTTGGGCGCACGGAGAATCAATCAACTCATAGAAGCTGAGCTAGACTTCTTCAAAGCACAAAACGTACAACTAATTTGGCAATGCGGAAAGTTCTATTACGATCAGTATAAAAAATACGACGCATTGGAACATGTGCAAGTGCATCAATTTGTCAATAAAATGGATTTGGCGTACGCTGCGGCAGATGTTGTCATTTCTAGAGCTGGCGCAAGTTCAGTATCAGAATTATGCATCGTAGGAAAACCTGTGATTTTCATTCCGTCGCCAAATGTAGCTGAAGATCATCAAACTAAAAATGCATTGGCAATCACAGAAAAAGAAGCGGGAATTTTAATTCGTGAACGTGAACTAGACGAAAAGTTTGAAAAAGAATTTACAGCGTTGATTCAGTCAGAACAAAAACAAACTGAATTAGGTCAAAAAATAAAGGAATTAGCATTACCAGACGCAACACAAAGAATTGTTGATGAAGTAGAAAAATTATTGAAAAATTAAAGCGTGAACTTAAAAAACATACATAACGTTTATTTTGTAGGCATCGGCGGCATCGGCATGTCTGCGTTGGCACGCTATTTCAAATTCAACAACAAAAACGTAGCGGGATACGATCGTGTAAAAACCGACATCACGGACGGTTTGGAAGCCTTGGATATTCAAGTATCTACCAAAGATGATGTTTCTGAAATTCCAAGAGTATATCTCAACAAAGAAAACACGATTATCATTTACACACCAGCAGTTCCAAATTCACATACAGAATTGACCTATTTCCGTGAGTACGATTTTGCTATATACAAAAGAGCGGAAGTTTTGGGACTGATCACGAAAGATACCTTTTGTTTGGGCGTGGCAGGAACGCATGGAAAAACCACCACATCTAGCATTTTGGGACATTTATTAGCAGAATCAGGAGCAGATGTTACGGCTTTTTTAGGTGGAATTGCAGAAAATTACAACTCCAACCTAATTCTAAAAGGAAACGAAATTACGGTGGTAGAAGCAGATGAATTCGATCGATCGTTTTTACAACTTTCGCCAGATATCGCTTGCATCACATCCACGGATGCGGATCATTTGGACATTTATGGTGAAAAAGAAGCGTTATTGGATTCGTTTGTGGAATTCACCAAATGCATCAAGCCAAGCGGAAAATTATTTGTGCAGGAAGATATTACGTTAGATGGAATCACGTATGGATTCAAAGAAACATCGAACTATCACATTAAAAACATACACATACAATATGGAGCGTATGTGTTTGATATTGTAACGCCCAAAAAAATCATTGAAGACGTGCAATTTCATTTACCCGGACGACACAATCTGTTAAACGGTCTAGTAGCTTTCGCGATGGCGGATATCATAGGAACCCCAACCGACCGCCTCGCCAAAGCTTTGGGTACATTTTTAGGAGTAAAACGTAGATTTTCGTATCAAATAAAAACAGAAGATTTTGTTTTTATTGACGATTATGCGCATCATCCGACGGAACTCAACGCCTTACATCAAGCGGTTCGTGAGATGTATCCAGGAAAAAAAGTAACGGCGATATTTCAACCGCATCTTTTTAGCAGAACGCGTGATTTTGCCGATGAATTTGCGGAAAGTTTAGCGCAGTTTGATGCAGTTATTCTCTTAGAGATTTATCCCGCAAGGGAAATACCAATAGCAGGAATTACCTCTAATTGGTTATTGGGAAAAATAAAAAACGATCAAAAACAATTGATTGCCAAAGAACATTTAATCGATCATGTTGCCAATATTGACACAGATGTGTTGTTAACTGTTGGCGCAGGCGATATAGGAGCAGAAGTAGAAAAAATTAAAAATATATTGACCGTTGAAAGTTAATTGGAATCTTATCAAAGGAATCATCATGATTGCAATAGTGATCTTTCTATATGCCTTTTCGGCGCATAGAAATGCCGCGCGTGTCATTGAAAATCCGGACGTAAAATTTCTGGAAAGAGAGCAAGATTTCATCACCAGAGCGATGGTTAATAAATTGTTAATACAAAATAAGGATAGTGTTACGAACATACGAAAAGAACAACTAGATTTGGATGTTCTAGAGGAACGTTTACGCGCGAATGAAATGATTCAAGATGCAGAAGTGTATCTGTCTGTAAATGGGACTCTTGGTGCTAAAATTAAACAGCGAACACCGATAGCTCGTATCGCAACAAAAAACTCTTATTATATCGATTCTGAAGGGAAAGCTATGCCTTTGTCTACAGTTTCTGCTGCTCGTGTTCCATTTGTGGAAGGGAAAGTGAATAAAAAAGAGTTAAAAAACATATACGTGCTTGCCAACTATATTGCGGAAGATGACTTCTTAAAAAAGAATGTGATCTCCATCATACAAAACGATAACAAAACATTCAATCTGAAGTTAAGAACGAATGATTTTGTCGTGCAGTTTGGCAACATAAAAAATATAGAGAAGAAGGTGAATAATTTGAAAGCGTTTTACAAAAAGGCAACCAAAGATAAAACGTTGAATGATTATGCAAAAGTTGATTTAAAATTTACCAATCAAGTAGTGTGCACCAAAAAATAAGTCATGGAAAACAATAACATCGCAGTAGGATTAGACATAGGAACCACAAAAATTGTGGCAATGATTGGGCGAGAAAATGAATACGGGAAGCTCGAAATTCTTGGAGTAGGAAAATCCAAGAGTCTCGGTGTGCATCGTGGTGTCGTAAATAATATTACACAAACCATTCAATCCATACAGCAAGCTGTGCAAGGCGCGGAAAGTGATTCTGGTGATTATAAAATAACGGAAGTTGTAGTGGGAATCGCAGGGCAACACATTCGCAGTTTGCAACACAGCGATTACATAACGCGAAACAATGCCGATGAAGTGATTAATGAAGCAGATATTGACTTATTGATCAACCAAGTATACAAATTAGTGATGTTGCCTGGGGAAGAAATTATTCATGTGCTTCCGCAAGAATACAAAGTAGATGGGCAAGCTGAAATTAAAGAACCCATCGGAATGTACGGCGGACGCTTAGAAGCAAATTTTCACGTAGTTGTGGGACAAGTTTCTTCTATTCGTAACATTGGTCGTTGTGTAAAAAGCTCTGGTTTAGATTTGGCAAATATCACACTAGAACCGTTAGCTTCTGCCAACGCCGTGTTGAGTCAGGAAGAAAAAGAAGCTGGCGTTGCATTGATTGATATTGGAGGTGGAACCACAGATTTGGCGATTTTTAAAGACGGAATCATTCGCCATACGGCAGTCATTCCATTTGGAGGAAATGTCATCACAGAAGATATAAAAGAAGGTTGCTCCATTATAGAAAAACAAGCAGAATTGCTCAAAATAAAATTTGGATCGGCTTGGCCAGGAGAAAATAAGGACAACGAAATTGTGTCCATTCCTGGATTACGCGGAAGAGAACCCAAAGAGATTACGTTAAAAAATCTCTCTAAAATAATTCATGCACGTGTTGTTGAAATCGTAGAACAAGCGTACTTAGAAATTAAGAATTACGGACATGAAGAACAAAAGAAAAAGCTAATTGCAGGCATTGTGTTAACAGGTGGCGGAAGTCAGTTGAATCACTTAAAGCAATTGGTCGAATACATTACGGGAATGGATACGCGAATCGGGTATCCAAACGAACATCTGGCAGGCGATTCAGACCCAGATATGGCGAGTCCGCTATATGCAACCGCTGTCGGATTAGTAATGAATGCTATTGAAAACCAATCAAAATTTGTTGTTGAGGAAGAAGTTGTGGAATCACCTACAGAAACAATTTCAAAAGCTGAATCAGCTACCGAAGACAACACAGAAACAACCAATACCAGTGCTCCAAAACCATCGGAACCCAAAAAAGAACGCAAGTCGATCTTTGAAAAATGGGCCGATAAGTTGAAAGATTTTTTAGATAACGCAGAATAATAAAAAAACAGTTTTAAGAATTATGAGTAGCAACACAGAATTCGGAAACATTTCATTTGATTTACCAAAAAATCAATCAAATGTAATTAAAGTGATCGGTGTAGGTGGCGGTGGAAGTAACGCTATCAACCACATGTTCCAGCAAGGAATAAAAGGTGTAGACTTTGTGATTTGTAATACAGATTCACAAGCACTACAAAACAGTCCCGTGCCTAATAAAATACAATTAGGAGTTTCGTTGACGGAAGGATTGGGCGCAGGAGCCAACCCAGACGTTGGTGAAAAAGCGGCTTTAGAAAGTATTGATGATATTGGTACAATGCTCGATACGAATACGAAAATGGTATTCATTACGGCAGGAATGGGCGGTGGAACTGGAACCGGAGCGGCGCCAGTCATTGCAAAATTAGCCAAAGACAGAGACATATTAACCGTTGGTATTGTAACGATTCCTTTTAAGTTTGAAGGAAGAATGCGAAATACACAAGCGCGTGTTGGTGTGGAAAAATTACGTTCGCATGTAGATTCGCTCATTGTGATCAATAACGATAAACTACGAGAAGTATACGGAAACTTAGGTTTTAAGGCAGGATTCTCCAAAGCAGATGAAGTTTTATCGACAGCTTCAAGAGGAATTGCAGAAGTTATTACGCATCACTACACGCAAAATATTGACTTGCGCGATGCAAAAACGGTGTTATCTAATAGTGGAACCGCCATCATGGGATCTTCGAATGCTTCTGGTGCAAACAGAGCGAGCGAAGCCATTATGAAAGCCTTAGATTCTCCATTATTGAATGACAATAAAATTTCAGGAGCTAAAAACGTACTGTTGCTTATCGTTTCTGGTTCTGAAGAAATCACGATTGATGAAATCGGTGAAATCAACGATCATATTCAAAATGAAGCTGGTGGAAGCGCCAATATCATTATGGGAGTTGGAGAAGATGAAACCTTGGAAGATGCAATTTCGGTAACGATTATCGCCACGGGTTTTGATGTAGATCAGCAGGATGAAATCGTGAATACAGAATCAAAAAAAGTAATTCACACGTTAGAAGATGAACAACCAGCCGTACAAGATTTAACACCAAAATCGACAGCTGTAGTTACTCCAACTATTCCTCAAAAACCTTCAGAAGATCTAAAACCAGAAGCGAAAAAAGTAATTCGTCATACCTTGGTGGATGATACTGTGGAATTCAATTTAATTCCGACGACGGAAATCATCAAAAACATGTCTGTCATTTATGAAGAAGTAAAGGCGACAAATATTCAAGACGAATTCATTATTACGAATATATCGGATGAAATTAAAGACATTGAGGTAAATGATCCGGAATTTGTGGTAGCTCAACCAAAAGAAGATGAAGAGAACCAAATTTCTTTTACTTTTGACATGCCATTAGCAAATCCTGCAAAGGAAGAAACGCAGATGCAAGAGGAAAATATTACACGATTCGATTTGTCGGAAGATGTAAGTTCTATTGAAGTGAATGATCATGTGGAAGTGATTCCTGTGACAGAAGTGCATGACAAAGGTGTTACGCGTTACAGTTTGGACGACTATATGGACGAAGAATCCACTTCTGAAAAAAATAGTGCGCAAGCAGCCGAAGATGGTATAGTTTTTGAAAAGAAAACTGTGGAAAGTCCAGCGGATGAAACTCCAACTACAGATACTGTTGATCCAGTGAATTGTACAATTGAAGAGAGTTTAAAAAGCAGAACGGACGAACGAAAGCGAAAGTTAAAAGAGTTTAATTATAAATTCAATAACAATAATGTCAATCGTATTGAAGAAATTGAGAAGCAACCTGCTTATAAAAGAGCAGGAATTGAGCTCAATGATGCTAAAGCGACAGACAATAAAGCTTCCCGAACCAGTTTAGGTACGGATAGCAATGATGATATGCAACTGAGAAACAATAATTCTTTTTTGCACGATAACGTTGACTAATTTGATTTAGTACTATTATATATGTTTTTTTAAACCCGGAAATTGCTGTTCGATTTTCGGGTTTAATTTTTTATCTTCGCGTATTCAAAAAATAAAGACCATGGGATTACAACAAGATATAATGACGGCAATGAAAACGGCAATGAAAGCAAAAGACCAAACGGCTTTGGCGGCATTACGTGCGGTAAAATCTGAACTTTTGTTAGCAAAAACGAGTGGATCAGGTGAGGAGTTGACGGAAGCAGATGAAATTAAGATTTTGCAAAAATTGGTAAAGCAACGTAAAGATAGTGCTGCCATTTATTTAGAACAAGACAGAAAAGATTTGGCGCTTCCTGAGATCGATCAAGCAGAAGTCATCAGTCAATTTTTACCAGAAGCGTTGAGTGAAGAAGAAATAGAAAAAGTAGTTGTCATGACTATTGACGACATTGGTGCTTCAGGCATGAAAGACATGGGAAAAGTAATGGGAATCGTTTCCAAAGAATTGGCAGGACAAGCAGATGGAAAAACCATTTCTACCATTGTAAAGGCAAAATTATCGAATTAACATAATAGGATTCCCGATTTCGCGGGAATTCACTTGGCCTCGTGGCGCAACTGAATAGCGCACTGGATTTCGGCTCCAGCGGTTGCAGGTTTGAATCCTGCCGGGGTCACAAAAATTGCAAAAACCTGTAATTTAAAGCATTACAGGTTTTTTGTTTTTATACCCGGGCGGACGGATTTTTATAAATATTTGAATTTTAAAAAAATCTAAAAGTTAGATTACTTACAATATTTACAAGAGTATAGTAAGTAAATTCCCCTAATTTTAAAAAGAAATCAAATTCTTATGGCTACTTCTTAGTACTTTCATAAAGTAAACCATAAATTATAATCTCTATGAAACGTATTATGCTCTTAAACTTCATTTTTATTATTTGTAATTTTTCAAACTTATATGCACAAGATTTTGACATAGAACTCAAGAAATTAGCAGAAACCATTGCTGCTAAATTAAATGGAAAAGAAAAAAAGAAAATTGCTGTTTGGGGATTTGTTACCGAAAATGGGGAACGGACTTCTTTAGGGAATTATATTACCGAAGACTTTTCAATTTATATTACCAATGCAGGAGAGCAATTTGAAGTGATAGATCGCAATCACTTGGACACGCTTTTAAAAGAACACAAACTCAACTCAGAAGGATATATAGATGATGCAACAGCCAAAAAACTGGGAAAAATTATTGCGGTAGATGCTGTTATTACAGGAACTTATAGCGTTTTGGACAAAAATATAAAAGTCCGTGTAAAAGTACTAGACACCGAAACAGCTTTACAATTTGCAGCAGCCATTTCAAAATTAGCCATCAATGAAGATGTAGCATCTTATCTTGGTGTTAATGTCAATGGAAGCAATACAAAAAATAAAGGCTTTAACAGACCGTTAGCTTCGGGTGAATCGGTTAACAATCCTGAAACTGTAGATCCAAAATGTAGAGAAGGGAAATTTGGCGATCTGTGTTTTTATAATTCTACAAATAAAAAAGTGATAGTAGTTGTAAAGTGTCATATTTCAAAAAATACGTTCAATCCTACAATTAAAAACTTTTTTTTACAACCTAAGGAAACTAAGTGTGTATACGGACTCAAAAGTATAGAGTCTCAGTTTTTTATAGCTACTTGGACTAAATTTAATAAGGAAATCAGAGGAAATGTACGTTATCTTACCAATGATAGATATAGAAAATACCTAAAAGATTTCGGCGAACTCAAAGTAGAAACTTGTAAATCGAAGACTTACACGATAAAATAATCAACGTTAGAGTTTAAGAATGGTATTCGCTTGCGCTTCTTTCTTGGTAAACCCATGAGCACGTATATTTTGTGTATTTGAAAGTTTTGAAAGAAAGTTTCCTTCGTTATCATACGTAGTATACTGTAATTGAAGCTCACATATTATGAGTTGCGTATTTGTTTCTGCCTGTCTAAAGTTATAGGAAACCGTACCAATACAATAATAATGTGAGCTTTTATTTTTGATACTATTGATATCTCCCTGTTGCAACTTTTGTAATGTAACTGCATTTATATTTGAAAGCTGTATGAATGTAATCTTGTAATTTTTAAAGAGGTTTTCTTGTAATTTTCTAGTTATGTTTAAGTCTAAACTACCATTGTGAAAAATTCCTAATTTCACTGATTGTTCAATTATTTTTTCTTCCTGTTTTTTTACTTGCTCAGTCAACTTAGAACTATCTTTTTTTATTTCTGATGTTACATTTTTTGTAGTGTCAATTCCTGTTTCATTGTTATTGTAGTTAATATTGTAATTATTCCATACAATAGTGATTCCTGATGTAAAAAAAAAGATTCCAAAAATGATATAAATCATTTTCCTTGTTCGCCTATTTTTCTGCGGTAACTCATCTTCATTTTTAGAAATCACAGAAGAGTTTGTATTTAAATAATCTTGATAATTTTCATATCCTAAATACATACATAATAAATCTACAGTTACAATTCCAGGTGTAGAAACTTCTTCTTTTTGGTAGATATATTTATCAAACATTCTTGAAATAGTCTTAACACTTAGTTGCTCATTGTATTTTTCATCTAGAACTTCATGAACGTGTTTAGCAAATCTAGTTTTGTTATCTCTTAAACAATTCTGTTCTGCTTTTAGATAAACTTCTTCCACTATTTTTTTAATATTTTCTTCTGAAAAACTCATGTATTGTTCAAATTTTAATTGTTTTCTATAGATTTAAAATAGCTGTAATCCTTTGTCCTTATTGGTGTCTACAACTTGTCCAAAAGTTGTCGATGTCTTGTCTACACATTTCTACACTTCTCATTGTTCATTTGTACCAAGCATAGAAATCGTGGTGTATAGCTAACACTGCTTGTACAGTTTGTATGCTTCGGAAATCACTTTGTGTTTGACGTATAGAAATTGGGAACTCCGTACTTCATCACATTTTGATTTCCATTTCCCAACTAAGGAGTACTCCTAACTCTAAAGCATGTCAATTTTTAAAACTGACAGCGCACATTCAATAATTAAAAAAAGAAACAATGAGAACATTTATATTTTATATACTTATTACAATATGGTTTACAAGTAGTATTTCTTGTACTCCAGAAGCGTTGGATTGTGAAACTTCTGCGGATGATACTTTACAAGCGCAAGTAGATCCTCAAACAGAAGAAGAAGACGATGAACTTGAACCATCAAAATAATTCATTTAATGCGAGCGTACTTTTAAGGTATGCTCGCATGATTATTTCTTAAAAGGTGCCGTAGTATCATCTATATTCTCACGAGTGGCACTTTTATAACGAATATATTTGGTAATAAGCTCTACTGAATTTTTCACTTCATGTCGCTTACATAAATTCCTGATATGATTTTCAACTGTTCGCGCAGCTATAAATAATTTTACTCCAATTTCTTTTTGTGTGAGTCCTTCCGCCAATAATTGAATAACATCTTTTTCTCTAGGAGAAATGTCCATCCATCGTCCAATAGTTAGCATTTTGGAAATATTAGCATCAATATATTTTTCATGTTTTAACACTTTATCAATAGCAATAAATGTTTCCTCTATACTCAATTGTTTATCCAAATACGCATCCACATTACATTCATCAAATAGTGTTTCATAATGATCAATTTGTGCATATTGTGTAAGTACCATGATTTTTATTTTTGGATATAATTTTTTTATTTTTTTGGCGATTACAAAGCCATCATATTTTACGGTGTCAAAGTTTAAATCTAACAAAACGATGTCAACAGCATTCGATTGTAAATACTGCATGGTTAACTCGTATGTATGTTTTAAAGTGATGTTTTCTATGCGCTTGTGTTGTGTTAGAAGCATTTGTAAACCCTCAGCAAACATGATAGAATCGTCTACTATTAATACATTTATTTTTGATTTCATAGCATATTTTGTGTGTAGTTTAATGGAAATTGTATTTCAGTAGTCAATCCTTTCTCTGTAGATTGAAAAGAAATCGTTCCTTGCAATAATTTTATACGCTGTTTCATATTTAAAATACCAATACCTTCAACGCTTTTTTCTTGTATTCCAATTCCGTTGTCTTGTACTTGTAAGAGATAAGTTTTGGGATTGATTATTTTATTTTCAATACAGACCTCTGTAGCCTGAGAATGTTTTGAAATATTATTCAGTAACTCCAAAAAGATTCCATAAAAATTGGTTTGATCGTCTAAAGAAATCTGATTTAGTTCCTGTGAGAAAGGTGTCTTCAAAGTCACATGGATATTACCAAACAATTGAAATTCTGATAAACGTGCTCTAATAATCTCCGTGAGTTTATATTTTTTTATTTTATCATCTAAAGGAGATAATCTATGAGAGATGAGTCGTACTTGTTGATTTAACTCTATAATTTCTTCGGATATATGATTTGCTATTTTTTTTGTTTTAACATCATACATTCCCAATGAAAGTACTTTGAGACGAAGTCCGTCAAATCCTGAAGCGATGATGTCATGAATGTCTTTTCCTATCTGCTTTCTTATCACTTCTTGTCCATCAAAAATTGCTTTCAAATTTTGTAAGGCTACTTCCTTTTTTTGTGCTTTTTGACGTAATCTTAAAAAGAAGTACGTTCCAATAAATGCGAGAAATAGAATTAAAAAAATCAATATGTACAGATTTTTCTCTTTTATTTTTTTTGTTTGATTTAGAATTGTATTCTCTTGTTTTACTGTTTTTAAAGAAAGTTTTAAAATATCATTTTGTTTTTGCTCGGTTTCATATTTTTCTTGTGCATTGAAGATGCGTTCTGCTTGCTCCTCATCATATAAATTGGTGTAGATATCTTGATATATTAACTGCTTTTCGTAAGCTTTTTTATATTGTTGTAGCTTTACATGATACAGCGTTTGTAATTTTAAATTCCGCAATTGAAATACTTTATCATTACCAGTATTAAATATAGATTGTGTTGCGGCAATATATTTTTTCGCGATAGGTAATCTATTTTCATCCAGAGCAATCGCTAATAATTCATTATGTGTATATCCAATAGAAAGCGAATCTTTAAAGCGTTTTTTATTTTCTAAAGCTTCCAAATACGTTTTTTTTGCTAGCGTAACATTTCCTTTTTTATAATAACTAATTCCAATATTATGAAGTGTAATACCATATGATTTTGAAGTTCTTTTTTTAAGTTTTAGCGCCTTTTTGTAGTAATTAATTGCACTATCAAAATCATTGATTTCTTTGTGAAAATTGCCGAGATTATTAAAACTTTTGGCAATACTAGCGGTATCTTTTAGTTGCTTTCTTAGTTGTAGTGCTTCGGTATAGTAATCCCTAGCTTTTTCAATATTACCTAATTCCCGTTGTATTTCAGCAATGGCATTTTTAGTAGCAGCTAACTTTTTATAATCTTTCAAAACCTCAAATCCCGATGCAGCTTTGAGTAAATTTTGGGTTGCCTTGTCGTAGTGTTGTTTGTTTTTATAGATAATTCCAGCATTCAAAAATGAGTTGAATGTTTCTTTCTCATACGGAAATCGCTCATACAATTGTAATCCCTTTTCAATATTGGGAAGAATACTATCTCCATTTTTTAACTTTCTATGAACTAACCCCAACGCACTATAAGCATTAGCTGAAGCATAACTTATTGGATGAAGTTGAAGTGTTTTTTTATATGCTATTTTTGCAGTTTCATACTTTTTTAAAAAATAATAAATAGCACCTATCTTATTGTGAATTAACGCGGAAGTTCCATTATTGTTACTCTTTTCTGTAATTGAGAGTGCTTTTTTATAATAATCCAGTGCCTTTTGATATTGTTTTACTTTTTTTAAACTATCTCCTTTAGAAACTAATACATCAAACTCACTATTCTCAGCATGAACAAAAACTGAAAATAGCATACACAAGCAACAAAAGCATTTTACAAATAAATATTTCACATTATGTTTGTTAGTTGCTCTAAATTAATCATTTATAAAGTACTCTCATAATGCTCTTTCTATTATTGAGGGAATTTACCTATTGATTTAAGTCTTTTTTACGGATAGTTTTACAATTGAACATCAGCATTGTGATTTCAAAAAAGTAGTGCAAAAATAGAAGAGAGTTTTTTTATTCTAAAAACACAAAATATTATTTGTTTGGATCAATATAATCATACTGCTCATTATTTTTTAACATTCAATTTATTCTAATTAAATCTTATAAGTATGAAAAAAGTAACCGTATTCATGATGATGCTATCATTTTTAATTACCAGTTGTGGTTCTATAGAGAGCGATGCTGAAAAATTAGCTAAGCTAAAGTGCAAAGCTGTAAAGCTACAACAAAAGGCAATGTCTGGAGATTCATCATTGCTTTCCGAAAGTAAAGAACTAGCTCAAGAGGTGGCAACTTTGGCGATGGAGTTTACCCAAAAATACAACTCCAAAGACGATGCGTTAAAGTTTCAAGCAGCATTACAAAAAGCATCACAAAATATAAATTGCAACTAATATAAAAGGATCATGAAAAAAATATTAATCTTGATGTTATTGACTTTAATTAGTTGTGATTCTGGGAATTTAACCAATTCAAAAGCACAAAAAATCATTGAACTATGTTTGGAGAAAAAACCATTACAACGAACTGTTCAACTTCAGATAAATAAAACACGGTTTTACAAATCTCAAATAAAGGAATTACTCCCAAAGTATGAAAAGCTCCAAGAAAAGGGTCTTTTAGAAATAAAGTCTTTAGAAAAAAACAAAAGAAAGTTCGAAGTGACTATCACAGAATCAGGAAAAAAGCTTATTGAAGAACTTCGAGAAGGAAGTAATTTTGTCCTTATGAGAAGTCATAAATATGAGGTTGATGAAGTTTTAGAGGTCATAGAAAATCCTATGCAAAATACAGCAGTAGTTAAAGTTCAGTATAAAGCAATAGATATTACACCTTTTTCTATTCTGAATAGAAGCGATATGAATGAATTCATCATACAAGATATAAAAATGATTAAGACTTCAAATGGATGGAAGTATTGTGATAACTATTAATAAAAAAACTTGAAAAACAATATCCTATGAGTTTAAAAAAATTAGATTACGGACAAATATTATTAAAAGTGTTGAGGCTAGTTATTTTAGAGCCTTTACTATTACCTTTTAATATTTATAAAAATGCGCTAGTAAAACTTTCAAATAGCAAAGCAGAAGATTCAGAAGAACGTAACCTTTCAGACGATTTTCCTTTGTATATATGGTTTCTTGGGATCTTTAATGCTATTATCGTACTCACATATCCTTTAGGAATTATTTTGGCAATTATTACAGCTATTTATGCCTATGGAAATGGATTTTCTATTTTCCTAATTATTATAATTTACACATATTTTGCACCTTTATTTTATGGATTGATTCGAGAAATTTATATGATTCCTCTGAAGGGAATCTTATATTTAAAACTCATTTCTAAAAAATAAATTCTTAATATACTCTTGATTAATAAGTGTTTAATAATACGAAATGGTCATTAACAAACAACCCAATCTCCCGCAAATCCTCCACCAAAAAGTTCGAACGTTGAAGGTTCGGGGTCACAAAAATTATAAAAACCTGTAATCTTTTAAATTACAGGTTTTTTGTTTTTATATCTAAGAGCACAAGTAATGACATATTGCCATTGCTATTCACTATTATTTTGAGATGGTAATTTTAAATCGTCCTTCGGTAATTTCTACTGTATCAGCACTGTCGTCTTCATTATATAATTTTGCTGAAAACTCACCTTCAATCAATTGACTTTGCGTGATTAAATTCCCCAATAAAAACGTATTGGTATCTTGAGAACTTGTAATTGAAAATGAATTGCTTGAGTCAAGTACACCATAAGATTGGTAATATGAATCACCCGTAGCAATTGGTGCATAGTTAATCCCTATTTGTCTCATGGTTCCAGACGATGCGTCATCCATAGCAAATTCATAACTACCTAACGCAAATAAATCATTAAAAACCTCGGTGGAACTTTGTGGATCAGAACATCTGTAAAATCGTACAAGTTCAATTCCAAAAGTTGGTTGCGTATCTTCGTTGTCAAAATTTGGATACACTGAAGAGCCATAACTCACCTTATAATCCAATCCTTGATCTAAACTAGCCGCGCAAGTTGCAGCTTCTAAAGGGATACTATATACCGTTTGATAATTAAGCACGGTGTCGTCAAAGCGCTGTCCGTAAAAAAAACTTTCACCATTAACTTTTCCAGAAATAAAATAGATATACTCAGAACTGTCAAAATTTGAACTTTGATCAGAATCAGCAGCATCATCACTGCTACATCCAAATCCAAGGCTTGATAAAATTAATACGACTAATAATTGACTTTTTTTGATCATTTTTTGTTTTGTTTAATTGTTGGTAACGTTATTTGTGTATGGTATTTACACGATGAAGCGGCTAATTTACCAAACTAAAACGAACTAAAGAGAATTTTGAAAGAATATTGTAATACCAATTTTATAGTTTAATTGGTATAAATATATATTTAGTAAGGCAACAATAGAAGTTGTTGAATCGTATTTTATGTTAGGAAGTATAGTTATAAAACTATTGACACCGAAAAGAAGCTTACTTTTTAAGTTTCTACGAAGTTGGACTTATTTTTCTCGAATTCATTCTACTTTCAATATCATATTGCAAAACAGGAAGCATAACGTGTGCGGAAACTTATTTACATATCAGTTCGTGTCATCTATTAAAGTTAACAATTCGGCTTTTGAATATTTCATTTCCTTTTTCAAAGCTTGCAAAGCCGTAACTGTACAACCATCGCAAATGGCTCTGTTTTGAATACCTCCAGCAATAAGTGCTTTGACAAGTTTTTTATTTTTACCACAAATAACACAATGGTCGTGATGCAAACGTTTTGTTATAGAGCCGCTTTCTCGCATCAGTTGAACTCCATCAAATTCACCAAAAATGACTGTTTCAAAATCTTTTACATAATTAATTCCAAAACCTTGCCTTTTGTTATTAGACCATTCGCCAACATAATAGTCGCCCGATTCCCATTTATACATGCCAATTCCTTCTCTCTTTCTATTTTTAAAATAGCCCAAGTACACGTCTCCACTTTCAAATATCGCTTCTCCAAATCCATTAGGTTCATCATTTTTCTGTTCACCTCTAAACACAAAAGATTCCCCGTCTTGATCCGTTAATTTGATTTCTTTTTCTAAGTTAAACGCTGAATTGATATCAGCATCTTTTCGTTTGGTAAAAAGTCTTTTAATAGCGTTGCTTAGATTCATAATAATAGGTGAATTTGATATTAAATATAAGAAACATATATGTAATGAGAACTTTTACTATTTCTGTACTAACAAAAATTAAATAATCAATCCAGCATTCTTCAAAAACTGTCAAAAAATCTAAATTATATGACCAAAATCATTTTTTAAGAACTATTTCTGTTACGGTAACCAAAGTAACTTTTAAATAGTTGATTGTTAACTAATTTTATGTCTATAATCTTAAATCTACCGAAAAATGAAAATAGAACAAATTTATACAGGATGTTTAGCACACGCCGCTTATTATATTGAAAGTAATGGTGTTGCAGCAGTTTTTGACCCGCTAAGAGAAGTGCAGTCGTACCTAGATCGCGCCGCAAAAGACAATGCCAAAATTAAGTATGTTTTTGAAACACATTTTCATGCAGATTTTGTCAGTGGTCATTTAGACCTTCAGAAAAAAGCAAATGCAGAAATTGTTTTTGGACCGAATGCAAAACCAGCGTACAAAGCTACAATTGCAGAAGACGGACAACTATTTGAAGTGGGCGATTACAAAGTCAAAGCAATTCATACGCCAGGACATACCATGGAAAGTACCACCTATTTACTAATTGACGAAAACGGAAAAGAACACGGAATCATTACAGGAGATACTTTATTCATTGGCGATGTTGGGCGTCCAGATTTAGCACAACACGTAGTTTCTGAATTAACGGAAGAAAAACTTGCGGGTTTATTATATGATTCTTTACGAAACAAAATCATGCCTTTATCTGATGATCTCATTGTATATCCAAATCATGGTGCAGGTTCGGCGTGTGGAAAAAAAATGAGCAAAGAAACTACAGACACACTTGGCAATCAGAAGAAAACAAATTATGCCTTGCAAGACATGACAAAAGCAGCATTCATCAAAGCATTGCTTACAGGATTGACCGCGCCTCCAGGATATTTTCCACAAAATGTACTCATGAATATCAAAGGATATGAAAGTCTAGACACCGTGATGGAAAGAGGAACAAAAGCCTTAAATCCAACCGAATTTGAAGTAGTTGCTAATGAAACAGGTGCGTTGCTTTTAGATACGCGTACTGCTTCCGACTTTGCCAAGGGATTCATCCCGAACAGTATCAACATTGGATTAAGCGGTAATTTTGCCCAATGGGTTGGAGAAATGATTCCGGATGTAAAACAGCAAATATTACTCATTACAGAAGCTGGTAAAGAAGAAGAAGCCATTACCCGATTATCTCGTGTAGGATATGATTATGCAATCGGATATTTACAAGGAGGATTTGCTGCATGGAAAGAAAGTGGAAAAGACATCGAAACGATTGATCGTATTTCTGCAACCGAATTTGAAAAAGTATATGCTTCCGAAAAGCCACTCGTGATTGATGTGCGTAAAAAAAGTGAATTTGACTCCGAGCATGTCATTGGCGCTACCAACATTCCACTCAATCAAATAAATCAACATATAGCGGAAATTCCGAAAGACCAATCGTTCATAATTCATTGTGCTGGTGGCTATAGAAGTATGATTGCCGCTTCCATTTTAAAACAACGCGGCTGGAATGATTTTGTCGATGTGACCAGCGGTTTCAAAGGAATTGCAGAAACTAATACTCCAACATCCGATTATGTATGTCCGACGACATTGCTCTAAAAATTTGAAATAAAACAGGAATTTAAAAAGCTGTTTATCTTTAAGAGTTGTCCTGGAAAGAACAACGGTTTCTAGTGTTTCATTTCAGGACAACAGATCCTTTCAAGAATTAATTTCGTAAAACAACACTAAAATGAGAACTTCAATTATCATACAAAATCTAAAATGTGGTGGTTGTGTCAAAACCATCATTACAAAACTGGCAGAGTTGCCTACTATTTCAGAAATAGAAATTAATACTAAAACTTCAACAGTGTCTTTTACAACTACAAATACAGATGACGCTTTGGAAGTAAAGGCAAAATTAAAAGCACTAGGATATCCTTCTATTGAAGATGCCAATAGTATTTTAACCAAAGCAAAATCCTTTGTGAGTTGTGCTTCTGGAAGAATGAAATAAGCAACGAAGCTATAAAGATTTTTTACCATTCAAGTGATTGTTTGTAGTGTGAAAACAACATTCCAAATAAAAGCTTGCAAAACAGCTTGTGTCTTTTTGAAAAATAATAATCATGAATAATATTCTGTAAATCAGGCGATTAACGTTGAAAACAAAAAAATGAACGAGTTTATAAACATCATTTTATGTGTAAATTGGTATAAGAATAAAGAAAAAAACGATAACTAAAATCTATAAAAAATGAATACAGAAAACCCAGTACAAGAACAGGTAATTTCCATGCCTAGAATTGGAGATGACGCTCCAGATTTTGAAGCAATTACCACCAAAGGAACCATTAAAATGTCTGAATTCGCCAAAGGGAAATGGACGGTTATGTTTTCACATCCAGCAGATTTTACGCCCGTATGTACTACCGAAATGAGTGGTTTTGCCGAGCGAAAAGCAGAATTTGAAGCACTCAATACAAAACTGCTAGGACTAAGCATTGATAGCATTCACGCGCATTTAGGTTGGGTGCAAAATGTGCGAGAAAATACAGGCGTATATTTTGACTTTCCTATCATTGCCGATTTGGATATGAAAGTGTCCAAACTATACGGAATGTTACAACCCAACGAAAGCGAAACCGCAGCTGTCCGTGCCGTATTTTTTATTGATCCAGCTAAAAAAATTCGCTTAATTATGTATTATCCGCTCAATGTAGGACGTAATATGGACGAAATTCTTCGTGTGTTAGATGCTTTACAGGTTTCCGATGAACACAAAGTAGCGATGCCATTAAATTGGAAAAGAGGCGACAAAGTTATCTGTCCACCACCAAAATCGTTAGATGCACTCAATGAAAGACTCGCAGATGATTCTGTAGAAAAAGTAACGTGGTATTTGGCGAAGAAGAATATTTAAAATAATAAAAATTGCTGTCTGAAAAGCGTTGAGAAACGTCATTTTGAACTTGTTTCAATGTCAAGTTTGGTTTGGCAAAATTTTACGCTTTTCAGACAGCTTTTTTGTGTAAATTGGTATCAGCTATTCTCTCAACAAACTAAAAGCCCCTTTTGTTAAAAATTGCGTTCCCGAAAAGCGTTCAACATCTTTTACAATGGTATATCCATTACTACTTTCTCCAATTTGTAATTCTCGTTGTTCAAAATGGTAAATATCAGCTTCTTTCTTTACCAATATCAATACGTATGCTTTCTCGTCAACCACAACGATTGCTTCATCAGGTACTGCTTTTGCTCTCGATGAATTTGTAATAATAAACGCTTCCACAAACATACCTGTTAAGAAACGGTGATCGGTTTCATTTTCAATATGCGCATGCACTTTAATCGTTCTATTTTCTTCAATTGAGCTTCCAACCAAATGCACTTTTGCAGTAAAATTTTCAGTACTAGCTTCTGGAATGTTGAATTTAATTTTCTGCCCTTTTTTCACACTCATAATATCTTTTTCAAACACGGAAAGTTCCAAGTGAATGTGACTATTATCAACGATTTCTACAATGGGATTTGCTGGCGAAACATACGATCCTTTAGTTACATTGACTTTGGTAATACTTCCCGAAATGGGCGCATAGATAGGCGCAACCGCCGTAATAATTCCTTTTTCAACGGAAGTTGGCGAAATATGCAACAGCTTCAATTGCGCTTGCAAACCGTTGTAGGTTGCCAAAGCTGTTTTGTATTCACTTTCGGCTTTTAAAAAGCTTTTTTGCGAAGTAATTTTTTCTGCAACCATCGTTTTTTGGCGTTCATATTCTGATTTCAAAAACGTAAGTCGCTCGTGTATTTCTGAATAGTTTTGCTGTAATGTGACAAACTCAGGATTTTCAATAGTAAGCAAGCGTTGCCCTTTTTTAATAAGATCACCTTCCAAAAAAGGCATGCTTTTCACATAACCGCCCATGGAAGCATTGACAACAGCTTTATTTTCGGGTGGCACATCTACGATTCCGCTGACTTGAATGGTATTTGGAAATAATTTTTCTTCCAAAACACCTAAGTGCATTTGGTTGGTTTCGAATTGTGTTTGCGAAATCTGAATGGTATTTCCTGGATGTTCATCAGATGGAACTACAGTTTTTTCACGTTCGTTTTTTCCACAATTGTAAAAAGAAAAAAGAACGCTTAAAAGTATGATTTTATAGTATGTACGTTGCATAACGTGGTGTTTATAAAGTTAAATAATTAATGGCAATTACGGTTTGATTGTACTGTTCAAGTTTGTCCAAATAGTCTAACTTTACCTCGTACGCGCTTTCCAAACTTTGTATATATTGATAAAAGTCAATTTCTCCATTTTTGAAACTTCCGTTGGCTGTTTTTAAAATTTCATCTGAAAGTTTAGCACCTTCTTCATCAAAATAAGTCAAGCTTTTTTCCAATTGAAGCAACTGTAAATCAAGCGTTTTATATGTGGCTTTTAACTGTGTTTCGTATTCAATAGCTTCTTCATTAGCAATATCTTCAGCAATGCGAGCCGCTTTTATTTTGGCAGACTGTCCGCCAAAAAGCAACGGAATTTTCAAGCCAAATTGATAACCATACAAATTGTCATTCAATTGCGGATTTGATCCTTGAAAGTAATTAACAGAAATATCGGGTAATAACTTTTGTTTCTCAAAACTCCGTTTGGCTTTTGACAAAGTAATACGTTGTTGATAATACGCTATTTCAGCACTTTTATTTAGGGAAATAGAAGTTCGGGCAACTTTTAAAAACGGTATTTTTTGGATGTGTAAACTATCTTCTGTTTGTACAAATTTCAGCAAATTTTCATACGCTTGTTGTGCATTTTTCAGTGCATCCGCATACGCGAGATGAATTCTTTTTTGCTTAGATGCTGCTGTAATTTTTTCTAAATAATTCGTTTCACCCAATTCGAAGCGTCTTGCTGCTATTTTTGAAAAATCAGTATACAAACTGTCTAACTCTTCATATAAAATGGCTTTTTCATTTGCAATTAGATAGCTGTAGAAACTAGCCGTCACATTTCGCGTCAGAGCTTTTTCTTCAACCGCGAACTTACTTAAAATCAACGCTTTTTCTGCATTTCGCACTTTCTTCTCAGAAAAATATACCGTTGGGAAACGAACATCTTGCTGTATGCCAAAAACTCGCAAGGGTTTATTATTTGCCGCTAAATTGTTTTGATCTAACGAATAATACACATACGTTTTATCAAACGTAAACGCCGTTTTTACATTCGTTTCTGCTTGCTGAATTTCTAGTGAATTCGCTTTAAGTCCCGAATTATTTTCTTTCGCTAATACGATCAAATCATCCAAAGTGACTTCTTTTACTTCTTGACTAAAAACACTAAACGTGCAACATAGCAACACAACGCTGATTCCTTTTTTAGACATGGTTTTGTTCTTTTTTTTGTTCGTTTGAGAACGATGAAACATCGCGTATAAAACAGGCAATACTACTAATGTGAGTAAGGTTGCTGTGACCAATCCGCCAATAACGACAGTTGCCAACGGACGTTGTACTTCTGCACCCGCATTTGTGGATATCGCCATCGGTAAAAAACCTAAAGCTGCCGCAGAAGCTGTCAACAACACAGCTCTCAATCGGTCTTTGGTTCCTTGTTTTATCAATGTTTCCATAGTATCAAATCCTTGTTTTTTTAATTCTTTAAAATGTTCTATCAACACAATTCCGTTGAGAACTGCAATTCCGAATAGTGCAATAAATCCTACACCTGCCGAAATGCTAAAAGGTAAATCGCGCAACCATAGCAATAACACGCCGCCAACCGCCGCAAGTGGAATGGCTGAATAAATGAGCAAGGCTTCTTTGACAGATTTGAACGCAAAATAGAGCAATACAAATATTAAGATCAATGCAATAGGTACGGCAAGCAACAATCGTGATTTGGCGCTTTGTAAATTTTCAAACTGTCCGCCATAGGTAATAGAATAGCCAACAGGCAACTTTATATTGTTTTCAATTAAATGTTGTACATCATCCACAACGGATTGCAAATCGCGATTACGCACATTAATTCCAACTACAATTCTTCTGCGTGTATCATCACGGGAGATTTTGGCAGCTCCTTTTTGGTAACTAACCGTTGCCAATTCCCGCAAAGGCACTTTTCCGCCAGCAGGCACATCTACATATAAATTTTGAAGATTTTCAATGTCTTGACGTTTCTGTCGGTCCAAACGAACGACCAAATCAAAACGTTTTTCACCTTCAAAAATATGTCCCACCATTTTTCCCGCAAACCCCATGGAAATCATCTCATTCAAGTCTTGAATATTCAATCCGTAGCGCGCAATTTGTGAACGATTGTATTGAATGTTCATTTCTGGTAATCCCGCAATTTTTTCCACAGAAATATCTGCGGCTCCTGAAACGTTTTGTATCAAATTGCCAATTTCGTTTCCTTTTTTCGCTAAAATTTCTAAATCTTCTCCAAAAATTTTAATTGCAATATCTGCACGAACACCAGTAATCAATTCGTTAAATCGCATTTCGATAGGTTGGGTAAATTCTACTTCCATGCCTGGAATTACAGCGAGAGCTTCTTTAAATTTATCTGCCAATTCGTCTTTAGAAGTTGCCGAAGTCCATTCACTTTTAGGTTTTAGCACAATAATCACATCACTTTCTTCCATCGACATAGGATCTGTCGGAACTTCTGCGGCGCCAATTCGCGTGACAACTTGTTTTACTTCTGGAAATTCTGCTAACAGAATTTTTTCAATTTTTGTGGTAATTGCAACGGTGTTTTTTAACGATGTTCCTGTTTTCAATACAGGTTGAATCACAAAATCACCTTCATCGAGCGTAGGCACAAATTCGCCGCCCATAGTACTATAAATGTATCCAGAAACGACTAGTAAACCAATTGCAATTGCTAGAATCAATTTTTTGCTTTGCAACGCAAAATCAATTACGGGTTCGTATAGTTTGTGAATCCATTTCATTAGACGAACAGATATGTTTTTATCACTTGCTTTCGTAGGTTTTAAAAATAACGATGCTACCACAGGAACATAGGTAAAACAGAAAATCATGGCACCAATCAGGGCAAAACTGAACGTGAGTGCCATTGGTTTAAACATTTTTCCTTCTACGCCACTCAGTGATAAAATAGGAATGAAAACAATCAAAATAATCAATTGTCCAAAAATGGCAGAATTCATCATTATGGAAGCTCCTGTAAATGTTATTTTGTCTTTAAAATGTTGCTGTTCGATTTTTGATAAAGTTTGAATTTCTTCACTTTTCTGCGTGATGTTGAATGCGATAAATTCTACAATAATCACAGCGCCATCAATGATAATTCCGAAGTCAATTGCACCCAAACTCATCAAGTTTGCATCCACACCAAAAATATACATTAAAGACAAGGCAAAAAGTAAACACAACGGAATTACAGAAGCAACGACCAATCCCGAGCGCAGATTTCCTAATAGTAAGACTACAATAAAAATAACGATCAAACAGCCTAAGATTAAATTTTCTGTGACAGTAAACGTGGTTTTGGCGATTAATTCGCTTCGGTCCAGAAATGCATTGATGTACACACCTTCCGGTAAGGATTTTGAAATAGAAGCAACACGCTCTTTTACGGCTTCGATCACTTTTTTTGAGTTCGCATTTTTGAGCATCATTACTTGTCCCAATACTTTTTCGCCTTCACCATTTCCTGTAATGGCTCCAAAACGCATGGCACTTCCAAAACCAACAGAAGCAACATCTTTTACATAAATTGGCAGTCCGTTTTTATTTGCAACGACTACATTTTTAATATCGTCTACGGATGCTATCAAACCTTCGCCTCGAATAAAATATGCTTGATTTACTTTTTCAATATAACCTCCGCCAGCGATATTATTATTCGTTTCCAACGCTGTAAAAATTTCCTTTGCCGTGATATTCATAGCATTCAATTTTTCAGTCTTGATGGCAACTTCATACTGTTTTAAAAAACCGCCCCAAGTATTTACTTCAACCACGCCAGGAATTCCTGAAAGTTGCCGTTTTACAATCCAATCTTGAATCGTACGCAGTTCTTGTGCATCGTATTTGTGTTTGAATTCGGGTTTTACATCCAAAATGTATTGATAAATTTCTCCCAAACCAGTGGTAATCGGTCCCATCTCGGGCGTTCCAAACCTTTTTGGTATTTTTTCGGAAGCAGATTTTATTTTTTCGGCAATCAATTGACGCGGCAAATACGTGCCCATCTCGTCGTCAAAAACAATGGTCACTACCGAGAGTCCAAATTTAGAAACAGAACGAATTTCCTGTACGCCAGGCAAGTTTGCCATTTCTAATTCAACAGGATAGGTGATAAATTGTTCCATATCTTGCGTAGACAAGTTTCGAGAAGTCGTGATGACTTGTACTTGGTTATTGGTCACATCTGGAACGGCTCCAATAGGAATTTGCGAAAGTGAATACAATCCAAATCCGACGATAAAAACGGTCGCTAAAAGAACAACAAATTTATTCTTTAAACTGAAATTAATAATATGTGATAACATGTTTGTCTAAAATAATCATAGTGAGTATGCTTCTGAATGAATGATCAGAAGAATGAAAATAAATGAAGTCAGATTATTTATGAAAGCCGTGGAGGCTGAATAAGCTTTTGTGAATGTAAAGAAGATTCACTTGGCTTGTAGTGAAAGTTGCCATTGCGCGACTCTAAAAATTCAATGAAATTCAAGGATATTTCAGTAGCGTTTAGTATAAAAATAGTGATAGTAGTCACTTGAGAAGTCTGTTGAAACGGTAGTTTTTCATGATCTTTCCGTTCTTCCTGATGTTCTTGGTCATGCGCAACTTTTAATGCTCCGTAATGTTTGGAAACAAATTCAAAAAAAGTATCGCCATATTGCTCATTGTGATAGCTTGCATGTTCGATGAATTCACCAAGCTGCAACATATCAGTACCTTTAAAGCCTATGCTTTGTAGTAACATGACAAACGCTAATATGATTGAAAAAAATATACGCATGTACGTAAAGATACGTATTTGCTGAGATCTTTTTGTGACCTAAGTTACATCACTTCAATTTTAATAAAAAAAATAATGTTATGTGATTTTTGTCACATTCAGAATTAAATTTTCATATTACTTTTGCCCGTGATGAAAATTACACGCCTTGCCATACCATATTTGTTGGGATGTATCGTTTTTATAAGTACGATAAAAACAGCATTGGTGTATTCGTATTATTTTGTAAATCCGGATAATTTCATTGCGCTTTTTTGTGAAAACACAGATAAACCTGAACTGGAATGTGATGGAAAGTGCTATTTGAAAAAAGTAAGTCTCAATCAGCTTGAAACGACTCAAAATGACAACTTGCCCAAAGTCAACATTGACCTAGAAAATATTCTCTTGTATGTAGATACATTGGCAGATTGGCAGTTGACTTCCCTAGAAACTACACAGAAGAAAGCCTCTTTTTTCTACCAAAATTTATACACTTCAGAGGTGAGTTTTGCTATTTTTCATCCACCAAATCATCGTTTTAATTCTATAATATAAATTCCTTTCGAATGCTTTGTGGACTTTCTTCAAAGTAATCTTCTTATGGAAAAAATAAAATTTTAAAGAGCAGTTTTTACAATTGCTCTCATACCATTTGTTGTTTGAATTTATTGAAAAAGAAAACAATGATTTTTTTCTTTATTCGAACTAAAAAACGAAAGCATAGCCTTAGTTACGGTTTCTTTTTTTGGTAAAGTAGAAAGGAAAAAAGGGTGTTTTATTCCAATAAATTCAAATGATGAAAGGTATTATTTAACTATTGCAATAAAACGACAATGAAAAAAATGATTTTAGTGCTTTTGTGCACTAGTGTTGGCTACATGAGTTATGGGCAAGAAAAAACACCGACTCAAAAAGATTCAACAAAAACGAAAACGATCAAATTAAACGAAGTTTTCATCCAAGGAAATCCAAAAAGAGATCCTGTACTTACGATGATAAAAACAGAAACAGAGAAAAATATTGTTCAACCTAAAAACATCGCAGATTTATTTAGTTATCTCAACGGTTTTTCATTAATTAAACGTGGAAATTATGCCATTGATCCTTCTTTTAGAGCTTCACAATACGAACAACTCAACATTCAGTTTGATGGTGGAACGAAAGCTATGCACGCGTGTCCAAACCGAATGGATCCAATTACAACACACGTTATTCCTGAAGAAATTGAAAAGATTGAAGTCATCAAAGGACCGTATTCAGTACGTTATGGCGCAACCTATGCTGGTGTTGTAAACTTGGTAACTCAAAAAACGAATCTTCAAGAAAAAGGCTGGCATGGAGCTGTAAGTTCAGGATATGAAACCAATGGAAATTCGTTGGTGACGAGTGGAAAACTTCAATATATCACCGACAAATATGACATTACGGCAAATGGTGGTTATCGCGATTTTGGAAACTATGAAGATGGCGCAGGATTGGAGATTCCTGCTGCTTTTAGAAGTACTGATTATGGTGTAAAAGTAGGTTTCAATCCAAACGAAAATCAACGGTTGCAATTGCATTGGCGACAATCCTTTGGACGCGATGTGTTGCATGCAGGTTTGCCAATGGATACCGATGAAGACAACAGTAGTATTGTTTCCCTTGATTATAAAATACGTCCAGCATCCAAACTTTTAGATGAGTTTAATGCAAAAGCCTATTATTCGTATGTAGATCATATCATGACCAACAGAAGACGTCCAAATTTTATGATGACAGAAGCTATTTCTACAATTGACGCGCGTACTGCTGGTGGAAAAGTAGAAATGACGTTAACGCCCTCAAAAGAGGTCACGATTTTTACAGGAATTGATGCTTTTTTGGTTGCTAGAGATGGAAGCAGAAACCGTTTGGTAAAACTCAATATGATGGGAATGGAATTGCCACAACCTATGAATTTTACGGATAAAATTTGGCAAGATTCCTATGTAAACGACTTTGGTGTATTTACCGAAGCAAAATACGCTTTGAACGCTTCCACAATTTTTACGGCTGGATTGCGATATGATTTGGTCGTTTCGGACATAAACGATCCTGAAAATGATTTTGCTGCCTTGTATGATTTGGAGAAGCGAAATGAACACAATATTGCAGGAACGGTTTCGGTGAAAAAGTATCTTTCTGATCAAACGATTTTGGAAGTTGCATATGGTCGTGGTGTGCGATCGGCAAATATGATTGAACGTTTTATCAATCATTTTACGGTGGGACAAGATCCTTTTGAATATGTGGGGAATCCAAATTTAAAAGCTGAGGTCAACAATCAGTTTGAAATTGGCTTGAAAGGAAAAGCTAAACTTTCAGAAAATGCAACAGATGTTAATTATTCATTTTCTGGATTTTATTCAGATGTAAACAATACCATTGTAGCTGTGGTAGATCCGAATCTTTCACGAAAATTCATGCCAAATGCACAACCGCAAGAGGTCAAGCGCTTTACAAATATTGAAAATACTTATAAAACAGGTTTTGAAGCCAGTGTAGGTGTTGATATTGTACACGATCTTACGTTTACAACAGATGTAGCGTATGTGTATAGTAAAAATGAAGATTTAAACGAAAGTTTACCATTGACGCCGCCATTGACAAGCAATTTTGAACTCTTGTTTGAAAAAGAAGAGTATTGGATTCGTGCAAATTACAGCATCACTTCTCGACAAGATCATATTTCACCTTCTTTTAGAGAACAAGAAACACCTGGCTATAATGTTTTTGACGTGCGTTTGGGCGTAAAACCGATAAAAAATGTCACACTAGGATTGGCAGCTTTGAACATTTTTGATGCTGCTTATAACAATCACTTGAATTTTGCTTTTCGAAATTTAGCAGGTTTTACCAATGAACCGATCAATGATCCTGGACGGAATTTTTCAGCTTATATTAAATACAGATTTTAACGATAACGTATAGCATTTACATTAAAAGACCATTACAAAAACTAAGAAACTACGTCAATTGATGTGGTTTCTTAGTTTTAAATATCTTTCTACGATCTACCGTATGTTGTTGCAGTTATTATGCTTCTTTTTGTTTCTTTACTTTAGGGTATTTTCAAAACCTTAAAAAACGCAGGTGAAAATGGAAACTCATCTTTCCAAACATGCGATCATTTTCGTTGTAGAACTACATTTGAATGCCATATTGTTCTGGAATTGGCGCTGGAATTTCGGCTTCGTCGTCTTCAATCATTTGTCGGATGTCAATTTCAATGCCGCGTGCCATGGTGGTAATAGGGACATCGTTGGCAATGCCTTCAAACGGATTTTCAGAGACTTCTCCAATGCGTTCCATGGTGTGAAAGATCCAAGAAATGATCACGCTAAACGGAATGGTAAACCATACAAAGTTGGCACCAATCCATTCAATAATATAGTGAAATCCGCCTTCAGGATACGGTTTCCAAGTTTGTGCTAAGGCAACTACTTCTTGTCCAATTTTGTCAAACTCATGCATCATTCCGTACGGCAATAAAATGACAAAAATCCAGATGAAAAAGCGGTTTAACGTCGCAAATTGTCTCGGATATGGGAAGTTTTTAATGCGTTCTACTTTTCCTTGTAAGGTGAAAAATTCCACCATCATTTCTTCCATTTGTAAAAAAGAAAATTCCCAAATATGACCACTTTCTTTCAATGATCGCAATTGTTTAGATTGTAAGTTGATACAGGCCGTTTGTTTGTTCTTTTTGCTTAAAATATATTGCTTTTCTTCTTCACTCACATAGCCTTCTAGTTGATCTGATAGTGAAAAAGCACGTTCATGAATGTGAATTTTTTTCATGTATTCTCTATCTGATTTGTTTTTATGCGAATATTCCCAAGGCTTTGTCACTCGGAGTGCATGTCGCAATGAAGTCATCCACGCCACATGACGCATGATGAGTTGTTTTCGCACTCGAAATAATTCTTCATCAGCATATTTTTCTTTGGCACGTTCGTTTGTAATAAAATCATTCACCATAATGGTAAACGAGCGTGAAGCATTCACGATACCGCCCCAAATTTTACGCGCTTCCCACAAGCGATCATACGAAGCATTATTTTTAAATGAAATGATAAACGCCAACGCCGTACCAACCAACCCAATAGGAAGCCAGGGCAAGTGCAACCAATACCATCTAAAAACCGCATATAATAGCACAGGAATGAGCGATAGAATGATGAAAACTAAGACGTAACGCCTTGTCCAACTAAACATTTCTCTGATGGAGTAGTTTCTTCGTGTAAGCATGATGTGAAAGTGTATGGTGTATTTACTTGGTATTAAATGTACTACTTTTAATTGAAATTAACTGATATTGGCTTCTTCGGCGTCTTTGAATTGTTGATAGAGTAGTGGATAATAATTTTTAAAGGTTTCTTTGATGAAATTTACGGGAACACTACCACGCAAAGTAGATTTGATATTAGTATAGAAGTTGAGGAGGTATTGTTACCTATTTTGAGCTAACAGGGAGAATGTTTACAACTAGTTTTATCAATGCTGAGTTTAAAAAATGTTGGATTTAGCATTTGTAGTTTAGTACATTAAAATCAAATAACGAAAAATAACTAAGGTTAGGTTTTAAACTTCAAAACCATATGTGTCTTTTAGATATTTTATGACTTCTGGAGTTGGCTTTTCTCCATATGAACTAGCGACAACAGCTCCATAATTTTCTAAGTCGATTGTACCATCGCCTTGTATTGCTTTCAAAAACGCCTCTTCCATTTCATTTTCTACATATACAAAATAATATGCCCACCTTCCAGTAGTATCTTTTGCTTTGAGTTTATGTATAAGATGTCCTTTTCTTTTTATGTGTAAGTTGTTAATTTTTTTAAGAAGAATATTCATTTGTGTTCCTTTTAAACTACTCATGCTTTTAGAATATTTTCGTTCTTCTTTTAGCAGATTTATATCAATTCCAGAAATTACAATATTATTAATATAGTTTAATCTATCGGTTGTATTAAAATATAATAAGCAGACTAATAAGTAAAGTTGAACTTCTTCAGAAAGATTTTCACCCTCGTTGTTCAAAAAATCACTTAGTAATTTATATGCTTCTGGAATCCTACTTTTGGCAAGTCGAATTATAATTTCTAAGCGTAGTTTATCTGTAGTTTTACTATCAGCTAAAATTTCCTTAATATTTTTCTTCATGTCGGAATTCCAAACATCTATTTTTATGAATAATGATGTAAGTTTCCTTTTGTATAAGTTTGGTAGTGTAGGCTTTTTATAGAGCTTTAGTAGATTTTGTTCATTTTCTTTTTGTATTAGTTTTGTTGGAGAATTATATTGAAAGTCTGTTCTGAAGCCTTGGGGAGCTTCTGCAAACCATGATAAAATTTCAAAATCTTTATATATGGTTTTGTACAATACTCCAATTGTAAGGCATAAGGAATCAAAGACAGTTTTATTTTGTGTTTTTTTTAATAATATATTTATAAGTATAGCTCCATATTGTTTGCGAATTTCTGTTGTTTTTGCAGTGTTCGTAATCACTTTTACAATCCAACGAAAAGCAGATGAACCAGCTAGTACATAAGAATTTGAGGTAGATTGTATGAGTTCTATTAAACGGATTAATATATCGGGATGATTCCCTATGGTATTGTATTTTGGAGTCCAACAACTATGTATTATCATAAAACAACTGTAAATTACCTTTGTAGGCTCAGGAGATTTTAGATAATCTGATACAACGTTTACAAACCTTTCTTCGTCTAAAATACGAATGCTACCAATAGGATATATTTCATTTTTTGCAGCTATTGACTTTTTCTTGATTGTACTTTTCAATTCATCGGAACCAATAAAAATGTCGATAAGTGAAGCCCAATAAAATCTTGTATTTTTTGTAATTGGAGTATTGATATGGATTTCTTGAAGGTATTCTGACCAGCCATCAAACGGCATATTTTTATGAAAACAAAACGTAATAATGTTTCTGTATACTTCGTCACTTTGATTTTCATTAAGCAATAGACAGTTAGCACATATTGTAGCTCTTATCTTTGCAAGTTGATTAAATTTATTATTGATTGACTGAGATGGCATTTCTGAGATCAAAGTATGAAACAATATCTCTAAAACATTCGCTTTGTTTGAAAATTTGAATTTGTCACCTATGATTAGTTGAAAAATGTCGGCAGATAAATTAGATTTATTGTGCAGACTACTTTCCTCTCTCCACATATTTGTCAAACGCGCTAAAACACTATCAGGAAAGCGAGAAACAACTTCTTGTAAGAGTTGGTTTTGATCACTTTTTGTTAAGTAATTTGTAAGTCCTGCATAAATTATCTCAAAAGCAAAAAGATCTGGTTCTAAGGCTGGAATATAATCATTCAGATATTCTTTAGACCTAGAGAATAATTCTGAAAGTTTACTTATGTTATTTGTTGTTGGTGCAATTTTAGCTCTTTCAAAATCAGTTATAGTACCAGCTAAAGCGGTCGTAATTAGAAGACGTATTCCATCATTTCCAAATAAAATAGCTGCTTTTTTTAGCTTGTCATCTGCATAACTAGCTAATTTATTTCTCCAATCTTTTCTGTATTTTCCTGCTAAAGCAATAAATGCAGGTCTGCCATCACATTGCTCAATCAATTTTTCTTTGTCAGATACTGTAATGCTTTCAATAGACGCAACTGAAGTCAAATCAAATAACCTACTTTTTTCTTCATTATCAGCTATCGGATGTATTTTTAGACCTAGTATTTTCCTTTTATTCGTGTATGGATCTATATATAACTTATGGGTTAACTTTTCTAAAACTTTATTAATTGATGAATTTATAGAATTTGGTTGAAGATTGACATGTGATACGAGAAGAATCTTTATCTGTACCTCTCTTTCCTTCCATTCCGAATAAATATTGTATAAAAACTCCCAAATATATGAATCATGACTCCATACATTATCAATTACAAGTGCCGTGTTTTTATCAGGAATATATTCGGTAATTTTTTGAAGTTGATTTGGTATATATTCCACAAAACCAGTAGCCCAATCTTTTTCTTTTTCTAATTCTTTTAACCATTCTATTGCCAATCTTGATTTTCCAACACCGTGTCCTCCATGAATTGTATACCATACCATATTTTTATCTGTAGCTACTTTAGGAAATGCAAAGTCTCGTAATGAATCTAATTCTTTTTTTCGTCCTACAAGTTCAACTAAATTAAAGAAGTCGCTCCATGCATTTACATCATAGGTAAGTGTAGTAAGGTAGTGGCTTAGTGAGTTTTCAGAAGGAAAAGCTTTCTGAGTAAGCTTCAGTTTTTCTGCGGCATTATTGTTTTTCTGTGGTATTAATGATTGAATAAAACGGGTTAAATCTTCATATTTCTCACCGTATGAAACAACTTTTATATGTTCCTCAACTTTGTGTTCAGTGCGATAATTAGTAACTTCTGAAGCTATAGCCAAGCGATAATGCTTGACTCTAGGATTTTTAAATATTGTACTAGCCCATTGCCTAAAATTTTCAAAATTAGGATCTGCAATACCTTCACCAACTCCAATGAAAATAATAGTTTTTAGCGACCAAATTGCTTTGAGGAATGTTTGAATTTTAGGATCATTCACTACTTTTGAATAGGACTCTAGTCCCATAATTACTGACTCTGGTTTGTCAAAATACCCATGAAGGTGAATAATATGATTCTTAAAGTAATCGGTTTGTTGTTTTAAGATAGAACCGATATTTTCAGAATCTCTCCAAGTAGCGTGATTGTATCCTGATACTTTTTCAAGTAGGTAGTCATAATTAGTGGTGATGATTGGGGCATTCAAATTAAGAATTGCTTTAATTAGCAAATCATCTTTGACTTTTAGATCGCCAAGAGCAGCATTAAGCCAACTAGAAAATAGATCATGCCGTTTAAGAATGCGTTCAATTTTTGAAGCAACAGCTAACAAATCATCAATATCGTCAGACTCTAATTCAGCAAGGATTCTTATACTCCATTCATAGTCATATTTCCCCGCTATTTCTTCAATAATATAATCAATACTGTGTAAAAAAAGACCTTTCCAGCTGGTGACACTATTTCCTTTGGTAGTCGCAATTGATACTCCAGCACCAATAAAGATCACAACTTCATTTTTTTCAATAGCAGTTTGTAATTCATGTAGGGTATATACCATAATGAGATCATTTCTGGGTTCAGAAATTTAATAAACGTATAAATGTTGTATGAAAGTTACTCCAAAATTCTCTTATAAAAAAACTTGTGTGAGCAGTATTATGAAAAAAATTAGATTATATTTTTGGAATTTTATAAGTATAAGATACTTAATTTTGATGTGATAATGTTTGTTGATTCATAAACAAAAAAATCCCTACGAACGTAAGTTGGTAAGGATTTTAAAATTTGTAGGTGTCTATATTTCTCGTTGAAAATTTAATTTAAAATGTGTGATGCACACTAAACTGGAGTTGCCCTTTTTGCCAGTTGTTAGTAGTTTGTTCCATCCAACCGAGTTGCACTCTGAGTTTATTGCTAATGGCATATCCCAATCCTAAATATGTACGATTTCGATCAAAAAATTGCACGCTTCTTCCGTCTCCAATGTCACGTTGTCCATTTAGGAAAATTTCATTGTAAAAGGCAAAATAGTAGGTGTTTTTAACGAGTTTCGTATTGTTAAAAGGAACATTGATAAAGAGATTGTAACGGTAGCGCGTTCTAAAATCTTGATCTTCTACCCAACGTTGCTCATAACGAAAACGATGCGTTAATAACACTCTTTTTAAGATGGTATTGGAAATTAGAGCTTCTTGATAGATACGATTTTCTGAAATAGGATTGTCAATATCGTTGCCAAATTGTCCTGTCGTAATATTGGCAAATCCGAAGGTGAATTTTACACCAGCATCTTTTGGCGTATACGTTATTCCTGAACGTAACAGTAATTGTTCTCGATCTCCAAGACCGCGCCAATCACGATATTGAAAGTCTCCTTGAATTCCCCAATTGGATTCTTTAAAATTTGCACTGTAAAAATACATGTACCAAGCGCCTAATTGATCTTCATCAGGTGATTGCGCATGACTAGTTCCTAAAAAAGTAACGAGAAGCGTAAGTAGTAGCAGTATTTTTTTCATAATGGTTGTTTGTTGATGATATTCGCCGTAAAAATAAGCAAATATTATATAGGAAAAATTTACGCGAGTGTAAGTATTGTTTTTAATTTTCTGGCAACTGTTCCATAATTTGATAGGTGCTGAAGTTTAAAAAAGTTGAGCTGCTATTTTTACATTTTATTCCAAGGATATTTTTCTTTTTTCATAATTACGAATATGGACTGGTTCGTAGGATAACGTATTTTATACAAGGTTGTTTTTGTTTGTGAAGTTGTATGAATCAAATTTCAAGATTAAAATGACAGTATCAACTCCAAATGCTATTGAGTCTAAACTGTCTAAAACTTCATTCATACTTCAGTATGCGTCATTCACATCATATTTTTAAGCGTTGACTACATTTTATTATAGAAAAATGTTTTATTTATAAATATTAGATTCATTTAAAGAAAATTCTTCTTTAATGATGAGATTGTATTCTTATTTTTTTAGAAGATATATCTTTAAGATGTAAAACTGTCATTCATTATACTTGAATTAGATTATCATTATTTAGACTTTTCAAAACCTACCAAATGCGTACAATCAATGTCTTTCTAGTTAAAGAAAAAGATGAGAAAGTAACAATATTAAAAAAGCTATTAGACTCGCATTCATATCATGTAATTGGAATCGCTAATAGCTATCAAGAAGCACTACTACTGTATCCGAGATTTCTGGTAGATATTATCATTACAGATATTATGCTTAACGGAAAACCTGATGGAATAGCTTTTATTGAAAACCTTTTATTTTCAAAGGAAAAATTATGTCCCTTTATTTACTTAACAGGTTTTGAAAACCGACATTTATACCAACGTGCCAAGCTTACAAAACCTTTTGCTATTTTGCATAAACCTTTCAATGAAATTGCTATGCTTTACACATTGGAGAATGTTATTGAAAAATTACAAACACGCACGGATGATCATCTAAAAAGTTATCTCACCTCAAAAATAGATGAACATAGTTTCTTTATCAAGAAGAAAAATACATTGCATAAGGTATTGCTAAAAAATATCATTTATATAGAAGTAGAAAATCGGTATTGTAACATTGTAACGCAAAAGGAAAAGTTTGTCGTACTCATTTCATTGGGTAAGATAAAAGAGTTTCTAGATGCATCAGTATTTCTACAAATCCATCGTAAATATATCATCAATAGTTCGGCTATCGAACAAATTATTCCGAAAGATAATTTAATCATCCTAAAAGGAAATCATAGTGTTACGCTAGGTGTTAAGTACAAAACAATCCTTAGACAATTGGTTATTATAAAGTAAGATATATCTTGAAAAAGTGGTTTTTTAGTTCACTACAGTAAAAAGTGAATTGGCAACATAAAAAGGAACTATTGGCATCATTTTTTCCATCTGCTGTTTCGTTCATTCATAGTTTAGTATAAGAAAATTAATAAATGTAAAGAGTTAAAGTACTCTTTTTTAATTAAGATTTTAAAGCTAAAAATGAATAACTCATCTAACATTATCACCATGCTTCCAGGAATTGAAGCACTCTGGAAAAATACCAAAGGCGATCCTACTATTAAAATTGCAGTTTTAGATGGTCCTGTCGATTTACAACACCCAACTTTAAAAGAAACTCATATCCGATCATTGGATGTCCCTACACGCAAAAATGTACGCTCTACACATGGAACGTTTGTGAGCAGTTTAATTTTTGCGAATCATAACAGTGGTATTTTAGGCATAGCTCCAAATTGTTCAGGTTTGGTAAAAAGTATTTATCAAGAAGATGAAAATGGCAAGTTGCTCAGTAGTTCACAATCAGATATTGAACAAGGAATTCGTATGGCTTTGGAGCATGATGCAGATATCATCAACATTAGTGGTGGAGAAAAATTAAATAAAGGTGATAACATCATTTCTTCCTTAGCAGCAGCGTTGGAATTATGCGAAAAGAAAGGTGTGTTGGTAATTGCTGCTACAGGGAATGAAGGTAATAATAGCATACACGTACCTGCTAATTATCCGACAGTATTGGCCGTTGGCTCTATAAAACCCGATGGAGTTGCATCTAACTTTAGCAATTGGAGTACATTATTTCCTGAAAAAGGATTGGTTGCTCCTGGCGAAAATATCATTGGAGCTATTCCCAGTGGAGATAACCAAAAAGCAATTGCGAACGGAACTAGTTTTTCAACGGCTTTAGTAAGCGGAATTGCTGGGCTCCTGGCAAGTCTACAAAAGAAAAAAGGGATGCCAAAAGACCTTCTGGCCATACGTCAAATTTTATTGAATAGTGTGACACCTTGTACAGTTGACGAAAATATAAACTGTGATCCAATTATGGTAGGACGCTTACATATTGGCAATGCCATCCAACATATCTTAAAAGCAGGTATAAAACCGCAAAATTTTTTAACTCTAAATAATACAAACATGCAAAACGAACCAGAAGTAATGCCGTTATCGGCAAACAATGACCAAACCGATGCAGTAATACCACAAGAAGCATCGACACCAGTGGCAGAAGTTACGCCATCAGAAACAGCAATGCCTGTAGCTACGCCAACAGTAACTACGGCAGCTACTGCAGAAGTAGCACCTTCCGCTTGTGGGTGTGCAGGAAATGTAACACCATCTCAAGCACCAACTATGTATAATCCTGCTATAAATCCGGGAGGTTATCCTACTTTTAGAAATACGCAATTAGTGAATGCTATAGGGCAACCGTCTTATGATTTTGGGACACAAAATAATTTAGATACGTTTAGAGCATTAATGAAAACGTGGTATGACAATCTTCCTAAAGAATTACAAGATGAACTGACTGATTCTCCTCACGACCATAAAGCGATGGCAGCATTTTTATTGTTCAAAGAAGGAGGAAGTTACCAAAATATCTTTATGTCAAGTCAATTAATTTGGTTGTTGAATATCAACTCAACACCAATATATTCAATTAGTCCAAGACTTTCGACTTTCAGTGATCCAATTTATTTGTTTATGGCTCAATTTCTAGGAGACAATACAGAAATTAATCATGATAAATATTCGCAGCATACAGCTAATTTAAGGACTTCAGAAATATCACTAGATGAAATTTTTGGAAAAGAAGAAGAAGAAGAAAAAAGCAAAAAGAAACCTGATGTGATGCGAATGGTATTGCCTGGGTTTGTTTCAGGAGAATCAAAGTTAATGAACGGGAATTATGTGGAGGCTGTTACACCAGTTGCTTATGGACTAAGAGACTGGACCTTAGAAGCCTTGCTGAAATCTATGGAAATTAATAACTCTGAATTTAAAGAGCAATTAATTTCAGTTTTAAATCGTTTGTATGTGACTACGCTGAACAGAGGAAAAACGCCAGAAGATCGTGCCTTAAATTATTCGTTATACAATATTTTAGAACTATCAGATATTGTGAAGGAAGCAACTAAGAAAAAACTTCAATTGAGCAGTCACAGAGTATTACCTTCAAAAATAGAAAGACAAAATTCAATTGTAAGAGAAGTACAATTAACATTCTTTGATCCAGAAAATACTAATAAAGCATCCACTACATATTCAATGCAAGTAGATGTAAGTGGTGTAACGCCAATCATTATTGGTGACAGAGAAGAATGGTATGCTCCAGTAAGTGTAACTATTGCAAGCTAATCACTTTTCTTTTTACACATAAAAAAAATAAATCAAGATAAGTAAGTAGTTTTCAGTACTACTTCCTAGGATTACTTTCTTGATTTCATATGAAAGCTTTAATAGGTTAGGCCAAAGTCATAGCACTGATTGCTTTTTTAAAAATAACATGCTTTTAACTCTCATTAAAGTGAGTCAACAGGGAATCAATATTCCCAACATATTTAATTATTAACATCTAATTTTTTTATTATGAAATTACCAAATCAAACAAAAGCAGTAGAACGTAAAACGTATAACCCGAACGCTGTTGCAGTAGGAGCAAATGCTTCATTCTCTTTTGGAAACTTGCTAAAAGGAGCTATTGGAGGCGCGTTAAGTTCTATTTAATTTTTAAACACAAATCTTGGATAGGGATTATTTCCCTATTCAAGGTTCTAATATTTTTTTATTATGAAATTACCAAATCAAACAAAAGCAGTAGAGCGTAAAACATATAACGCAAATGCTTTTACTATTGGAGCAAATGCTTCCGCAGCTTTGACACCAATGATAACTCGAACATTATTCCCAGGAATGAATTTTTAGAAATCTTTTTTAAGATTAACTACAATTAAACGTCAATATGTAGGGCAGATTCGACGTAGGTTTGGAGACTGCTACAAATGAGTAGTGGTCTCCTTTTTTAACACAAGTGCTTTAAAAAAAGTATCAAACTACACAATCATTTCAATCATCATTAATAGTATGGGACAAAGTGGATATCTAACCTTAGTCAATAGTACTGATACAGCTTGGAGAAAAACGTATCAACATTCGTATCAAATGAATATATGGGATTTTCCGAATGTCATTGCAGCACAAACCAGTATCAGTGTCTATATTGAGTGGAATCAACATTTTTTTAACGATTCTTCAGATGATGCAGGAGAAGTTGTCTACTCATTAGAAGGCACCAGTGATTTTTTTGAAATCCAGGCGAGTGCCACAAGTGGATTTGACATAAAGGTATATTTTGCGAATTTAAAAATATATTCCAATCAAAATGAAGCATTATTCTCTTTAGGATGGCAGCGTAAAGGATATGTATCTTTTATTCTTTCAGGAATGCAAGGAAAATATTCATCAACAAACCTAAATGGATCTTCATGGATGCAAGACAATATTTCGATTCTTGGAACAAAAGAATTGAGTGAAATTTGTATGCTAGGTGCGCGTCACGCTGGAATGAATGTTCGTACAAGTAATACCTTCGGCGCGAGTGATTGCAACGTGATAACACAGACTAGAAATATACGAGAGCAGCTTCAATTGGGTGTTCGATATTTAGATATTCAACCAGTATTAAGAAATGGTGATTTTTTTACAGGAAATTATCATAAAATAGAAGCAATTTCTATGTGGAGAGGTGCTACAGGTCAATCTATAGATCATGTAATAGAAGATGTCAATACATTTATTGCGGTTCGTAAAGAACTTGTAATAATAAAGCTATCCAATTCATTACATACCTACACTGACAATGGAAACTACAGAGCGTTTAATAAGAGTGAGTGGAATAGCTTATTAAAAAAAATGTCAGGAATCAACTATTTATATTGTTCGTTACCTACTATTGACTTGGCGGTAAAAACGGTGCATGACTTTATTTCAGAAAGACCAGCAGTCTTCATCCTTGTGGAAGGAGTAAATAATTTAGGATCCTTTGACGGAAAGGGCTTCTTTAAGGAATCATGTTTCAATATGTACAAGAAGCAATCCAATACCAACAACACACTAAAAATGGCCATTGATCAGCTGCAAAGCATGCGTGCCTACAAAGATGAATATTTTTTACTGTCGTGGATCGTAAAACAAAATGCTGTACAAGCTGCTATGTGTTTTTTAGAAGTAGCTTCAGGCATAAAAAAACTTGCCAATAAAGCAAACCAACAACTGCCTAATTTGATGTACTCCAAAATTACACATTCAACATTTCCAAATATGATAATACTAGATAATATTTTAACCTCAGAGGCAGCAGCATTTGCCATGGCAATCAATTGGAAAATACATACTGTCAAAAAAACAAATGACACATTCAACAATGTAGAAAAAATAACAAATTAACTTTTTATCATGATTGAATTTAATTGGTTGCTTTTTACTGAGTGCTATTTGACTGTAATGAAATAGCGATACAAAACTCGTGTACTACTGCTTGGATAGCACTCATGCAATTAATAATTGTTCACAGTTCAAAATTAGGTTATGTAAAACAAACATCAATTTCTAAGACAGATTTGAGGTAGGTTTTGAAGACTATTACACTGGAGTGTGATAGTCTTTTTTTCGATTTTAAAATAAAAAAAGCCAGATGGTATCATCTAGCTTTTCTGTGAGTGCTATTTCAAATTTATGGTAGGAGTGGAGCTAACACTTCTAAATAGCGATTGGCAATAAAACTGGCACCAGCTTCGCTATAATGTACATCGTCCGCCAAATACGCGTCAATAAAATTTGTAGACATATCAACCGTTAAAACGGAAGAAGTTGCTGTGGTTTTATTGGTAGCTACTTGCGGAAGTGTATTTAATGCTTGATTGTAAAAAGCTAGAAACTCTGGAGTCTGTTCACTGGTCATAGCTGGCGCAGGCAACTCTAAAAATATGGTAACGTTTGGGTTTCTGGCTTGAAAAATATCAATAATGGCGTTGACGTTAGCTACAGTTTGATTCAAATCGGTAAAACCATCATTTCCGCCTGGCGAGCTAAACAAAACAATATCAGGTATATTCGTTAGATCGTTTAGCCAAATATCAAGTTCAGCCAAAATTTCACCAGAAGTAATTCCACCACGACCTTCATGATCTCTATCAAAACTTTGACCGTTGTACATAGGATAGTCGGCAGGATCAGTTTCTGTTCCAATAAAATCAAAATCATAATTCCCGTCAAGGAGTAATTTCCAAAGTTCATATCGGTAACTTTCATATAACGGTCTTGCGCCAGCGACTCTTGACGCTCCTAACGGCATAATTTTGGTAGCTGTGCCACTTGGGTTTGTTGGTGTTGTTGGATTGGGCGTAGTTCCATTATCATCAGAACTGCAAGCAATAAAAACAACGATTATCATAGCAATTGTTGCTAGACTAAAAATATTTTTGAAGAATTTCATACTCATAAATAATTAAATGTTAAAGGTATTTATGGTAAGAGTACGAAGATTTCAGCGTCTTAGTATACAGTGCTGAGGTCAATAATAGCAGTAGATGTCCGAGATTCTTCTATTTAAAATATTACAGGACAACATTTACTTTTTTTTGAAGGTTCCCGGCGAAACCCCAACTTCTTTTTTGAAAGTTTCATAAAAGGTGCTTCTTGATTTAAAACCAACTTCTTTCCCAATAGCTTCCAACGAAAAAACATGAAAACGTACATCGGTTAGCATTTCTTTGGCTAACTGAATTCGGTACTGATTGATGAAATCCTTACAACTAATCTGCCCTTCTTCTTTCAAAATTCTAGTGACAGAACTGACGCTTAATCCTAATTTTTCGGCTAAAAGTGTTCTATTTAAAGAAGGATCTCTGAAAAGTTCTTCGTCACGCATCAACAACTGCATATGTTCAAAATGATTCAGTGTTACATTATTTTTTACGGCTGTGGTAGATTTTTTAGAATTTGAATATATCTTCTGAATCGCTTTTTGATCTTGTTGAATCTGTAATTTTTGAATACCAGTATATGAAATTCTCACAAAAAACAAAGACATAATCACACCAAAAGAACCCCAAAGCTCAACGTCAAACAATAATTCAATCACTTCTAAAATTAAAAAGAAAAGCATCACAACAATCAAACTCCAAGAAATAGCAAACAACCATTTCCTTACATCAAACTCCGCATTGCTTCTATAAATTTTTATCATAGCTAAGGTTACAACAAGGACATTAAACGTAATAATAATATATGTTTCAAAAACCTCAAAGCCTTCCAAAAAGGTTTCAAGCGAACTATTTTCAACAGCAATACTGCCAATATAAAGTGACGAAAGCAGCATAAAAGGGCTGAGAAATAGTATAAAAGTTGTTTTTGATATCTTTTCTTTTATGACTTCACAAACGTACATGTACAGAAAAACTGAAAACAAATACTCAATTCTCAAAAAACATAAAATTTCAAAAAAAAGGGTTTCTTCAAATATCGCATTGATACGGAGCATCAACAGGGAAAGTGTAATTAAGCAAGCTGTTAATAAGTGATTGGCACGACTTTTATATCGTTTCGATGTAAGTAATACTGTTGCAAAAAACAACACAATTATAATCCCAATACTACTGATAAAATGATCGGTTTCCATCCTTAAAAATAAGGCTACATTTTCTATTAAATCTATTTTTAGTAAAATATTTTTTAGCAAGCAATTTGTAAGTCTCATACGATCAATTTGATACTCAAAACAATGGTATTTGTATGTTTATTGCTAAATTGATATATTTATGCTAAATTACTATATATGAAAATAGACTTATGTCCAAACTGCGGTTCAGATCAATACATAAAAAGCGGAATTGTCAATAATAGGCAACGTTACAAGTGCAAAAAGTGTAGCTATTTTTTCTCTGTAAACAAGCTAGGGAAAAAGATTGATGACTATTACGTCAATAAATCACTTCAGTTGTATTTAGAAGGATTAACCTATCGTGAAATAGAACGTATTTTAGGAATTTCACACGTTAGTATCATGAATTGGGTAAAAAAATACAACATCAAACGCCCGTATAACTCTAGTTATCATCCTACCTACAAAATCTTAAATGCAGACGAACTCGGAACGTACTTTCAAAATGCGGAAAACATCAAAGGTGCTGGTGTGATTGTAACAGAATTAGGCGATAAGTTTATGTTGATAAAATGGGAACGCTTTAAAGATTAATATAACAAATTAGCAAAAAAATATAGTAGTTTTTATTTATCTCACTGTTTTTTGGAGTTTAGTACTGCACACAAAACCAATGTAACACCAACTAACCTTTTTACAACAATGAGAAAACAAATTCTTTTATTGGTAGGAATATTTTTAATAACTTTCCAATATACAAACGCCCAAGGCGCGCCAGATTACAATGGCGGAATGAAAGTAAAACTCAATGAAGATGGTTCTAAATACTTCCGAATCATCTCATGGGCGCAAATATGGGCACAACACAATTCAGACAGACCTTTAGACGCAAACGGAAACGAACAAAGCGATCTCAATTTTAGTTTGCGTAGGGCACGTGTACTCATGTATGCACAAATCAACAAGCGTTTCCTAATTCTCACACACTTCGGACTCAACAGTCTAAACGGAGACAACTTATCACCTACAGGGAAAGGAGACAGTTCACAACTCTTCTTTCACGATGTTTGGGGACAATTTACGCTGACAGACGATCACGCAATCGGTGGTGGTTTGCACTATTGGAACGGAATTTCCAGAGCCAACAACCAAAGTACGCTGAACATGATGACGCTCGACAACCAACGTCAAGCGTGGGCAACCATTGGACTTTCCGATCAATTTGCACGTCACATGGGCGTATACCTCAAAGGAAAATTTGGAAAACTACAATACCGCGTCTCTATCAATGATGCTGTGACAAACAATTTGCAAGAAGCTGTAACGCCGACACCTGACGGATCAGCTGTATACGCAGGGAGACGTTTGTTAGGGTCCAAAGATGCTGGAAGAACGTACGCAGGATATTTTGACTATAATTTTTTAGACCAAGAATCGAACTTCTTACCGTACAAAGTAGGAAGCTATTTAGGCGGAAAAAAAGTATTCAACATTGGCGCAGGTTTCTTCTTCCATCCAAAAGGATCGGTTATCGCAAATACTGCGGGCGAGTTGGCAGGAGAAGACGTATCTATCTTTGCAGTAGATGCCTTTTACGATGCACCAATTGGGAAAAAAGGAGCTTCCTTAACAGCGTATGCACTGGCACAATTCAGTGATTATGGAAAAGATTTTACCTTAGGAAGAACTTATGAAACAGGTTCTTTACTGCACGGACACGTTGGATATGTGCTTCCAACAGAAAAAGCGACAAAATTTCAGCCATATATACAATTCGACACCAGACAAATTGATGCCATTGATGACAATGCCACTTCTTTTGGTGTCGGAATAAATACATACCTTAGTGGACATCATTCCAAACTAAGTTTAGAATATTTCAATACAAAATATGGGAATGCTGATGCTGTGGGAACACTCACGCTTCAAGCCATGATTTACCTGTAAAAACCAACCAACTATGAGTGAAAAACAAAAACACGCAACAGCGTACTGGAAAGAAAATCTCAAATACCTTGTTATCTTACTATCAATATGGTTTATCGTTTCCTACGGATGCGGAATCTTATTCAGAGAAGAACTCAACCAATTTAGACTTGGTGGATTCAAACTAGGATTCTGGTTTGCACAACAAGGATCTATCTACGTATTCGTAATTCTTATCTTCGTATACGTACGATTAATGAACAAATTAGACAAAAAATACGGTTTCGACGAGTAACCCTAACTAAAAAAATATAAATTATTATGAGTGTACAAACGTGGACTTGGATCTTAGTAGGGATAACTTTTGCCCTATATTTTGGAATAGCAATTTGGGCGCGAGCAGGCTCAACAAAAGAATTTTACGTTGCTGGTGGAGGTGTTTCTCCATTAGCCAACGGAATGGCAACAGCCGCCGATTGGATGAGTGCCGCCTCTTTTATCAGTATGGCAGGTATTATCTCCTTTGCAGGATATGACGGTTCTGTATATTTAATGGGCTGGACAGGCGGATATGTATTACTAGCATTATTATTAGCGCCGTATCTGCGGAAATTTGGAAAATTTACCGTGCCCGATTTTATTGGAGATCGCTATTATTCAAACGCGGCAAGAACCGTAGCAGTGATCTGTGCGTTGATCGTATCATTTACCTATGTAGCAGGACAAATGCGTGGTGTGGGAATTGTATTTTCTCAATTCTTGCAAGTAGATATCAATACAGGAGTAGTTATTGGAATGGCAGTGGTATTAACGTTTGCTTTTTTAGGAGGAATGAAAGGAATCACGTATACGCAAGTAGCACAATACTGTGTACTCATCTTTGCGTTCATGGTACCAGCATTTTTTATCTCCATGCAAATGACAGGAAACATCATTCCACAAATTGGAATGGGCGGAGAAATCGCAGAAGGCGTACCATTACTTGATCATTTAGATCAATTACACACCAAACTCGGATTTAACGAATATACCAGCGGAACCAAATCTACGTGGGATGTATTTGCAATTACCTTAGCATTAATGGTAGGAACTGCAGGATTACCACACGTAATTGTACGTTTCTTTACGGTGCCAAAAGTAAAAGATGCGCGTAAATCTGCAGGATATGCACTATTGCTCATCGCTATTTTATATACAACAGCACCTGCAATTGCAGTTTTTTCAAGAACGAATTTAATTGAAACCGTAAGTGAAAAACAATATTCGGAAATTCCACAATGGTTTAAAAATTGGGAAGACACAGGATTAATCGCTTGGGCTGATAAAAATGGTGATGGAAAAATTCAATACGTTGCAGGAGATGCATTAAAAGGAAAACCTAAGTACACTGAGGAAAGAGGCGCACATGGAGAACGTTTGGTTTCTAATGCAAAAGCGACTGAGATGAACGAGTTATATGTAGATAGAGATATCATGGTATTGGCAAATCCAGAAATTGCAAACTTGCCAAATTGGGTCATTGCTTTAGTAGCAGCTGGTGGATTGGCAGCAGCGTTATCAACCGCAGCAGGATTATTATTGGTAATATCTACGTCGATCTCTCACGATTTAATCAAAAAACAAATCAATCCAAATATCTCTGACAAAGGCGAATTAAAGTGGGCACGAATCTCTATTGTAATTGCAGTAGTAATTGCTGGACTCTTCGGAATTTACCCGCCAGGATTTGTCGCCGCCGTTGTCGCCTTGGCATTCGGGTTGGCAGCCGCCTCGTTTTTCCCAGCCATTATTTTGGGAATTTTTGATAAGCGAATGAACAAACAAGGTGCGATAGCAGGAATGGTTGTCGGAATCGTATTAATGTTATTCTACATGATTCGCTACAAAACAGGACTTATTGGTGTCATGGATCCATTACCAAAAAGTGAATGGTGGTTTGGAACCTCACCAGAAGGTTTCGGAACGATTGCTATGATTGTAAACGTAGTAGTGTCGGTTGTCGTTTCAAGATTAACACCAGTGCCACCAAGCGATGTACAAGAAATGGTGGAAAGTATCAGAATTCCTTCTGGAGCAGGAGAAGCTTCCAGTCATTAACATATTTTTAGATTAAAAACAATTAAAACGAAAAAAGAGGCTGTCTAAAGAACCGAAATTTTGTCAAATTGAATTTGATTCAGATTGACGCTTTCAAAAGCTTTCCAGACCGTCTCTTTTTTTCTGTCTTACGGAATATATTAATTCAATAACTTATTCCCTTTAACTTGATCTCCAAATTTGGATTGGAATATTTTAGCATCGTTTTGCAACATCTTTAATAAACGTGCATCATCAATTGGAGTACTTAATTCTCTTCCTTTGTAAGAAGTATAATTTTTTCCATTCAAATGATAAATGTTCACATTCAAGTTAGGAACATACACAATTTTTAAATTACGATATTCTTCACGCTTCATGCTATTTGGTAATTGGTTTAAGGCTTTGTGATACTGATGGTCAATAAGTTCAATAACTTTAAATTTACCTTCTTTTTCTTGTTTTGCCACACCTATAGTAGTGATCAATTTGGTATCTTTAATGAGTGGAATTATTTTTTTAATTTCTGCATTTAACAAATCCTCCATCTTTCTGGAATCGTTGTAGTTTAAAAGCTTTTCAAAATTCATTTCATAGTAGTTCAAAGGAGAAGCAATACGTGCGTTTTTTACATCGTTTGCATCAATTCCAAAATTAAACTGATCTCCTGTTTCTGTTAAGATTTGTACTAAATCAGCTTTCCCTTTTTCAGCAACTTCACGAATTTCTTTTGATTGATTTTGACTGTTCATGCTCATCGTCACTAAAATTACGCACAAACTCATGTATATATTTAAATGTTTCATAATTTACTATTTTAGTATATTAAATGTAATCAATTATTTTTTACTTGTTTTATACCAAGTTGTCCAATGAGTTCTTGGCCCAGATGGATCTAAATACTCAGCATACGTTATAACACGTTCAGAGCCTGTACAAGGAGACCAAGGATCGTTTAGCACAACATAATCTGTGCCGCCAATACTGAAATATCCTTTTACAACTACCACATGTCCTACAACTCCTGGCGTACCATACGCATATCCCAATACATCTTTGGAACAATAAATACTTTTTCTTAGCTGTGCCAATGAGAGTCCAGCATTAGATGTTGAAAAATTAACACCTGCAAAATCTAGTTCTAGCCAACCTGGAGTTCTGCAATCGTTTGTTTTTGGACAACTCTGTCCTGCATTTTCAAAATCACAACAGTTTGTTTTACCAAAACGATGATTTGCTAAGTCGCATTGTGTTACAAATTGTCCTTCATTTTCAGCGATCATTTGCGTTACCGCTGCCCAACACCATTGACTGGTTTCTTGCGGGCGCAGTATATTATTGACATTACCAATTACTGTACTTGGTGTACAACAACTTTGTATGATAATAGTCAAAAAGACTAATTTTAGAAATAATAAAAATTTTGTTTTCATGTTTTGTATATTTAATGGTTAGTAGTTGACTTTTGAGTAGTAAAACAAGTATAACTTTACACTTCTCTTTTACAGTATCATCAGTACGGTACAAAAATCTATGTATTTACTAGAAGTTTCAAGGGTTAAAAAAAGGTATGTGAATAGGTTTTTTCCTATTTTATACATAGTGTTTTACTTCTAATATGCAGTCAACCAAAAAATCAACCAATAATGATGAATTTGAAAAGGATCAACCAACCAACGAATCTCTACTTTGTAAAGGGTATTTTTTTTCTTAATTTTAAAAACACCAAACTAAGTCAATGAAAAAACGACACGAACAAAAACTGATTGTCCTTGCCATTGCGTTGTTTTTAATATTCAATGTGCCTTTTGTACTTACGTTCAGTGTAGATGGTGCTTTCTTGGGAATTCCGACATTTTACTTTTCTATCTTTTCGGTTTGGTTGCTCTCCATCATCATTTCGTACATTGTTTTAAAACGTTATTATGAATAATTACACGCTCGTTTTTATCATCATAAGTTACCTCGCAGTGCTTTTTTATGTAGCGTTTTTGGCGGAAAAAAGGCGACAAAGCAAATGGGTGAACAATCCGTATGTATATACTTTTTCACTCGCAGTGTACTGTTCAGCGTGGACGTATTACGGAAGTATTGGAATTGCTGCCAATTCAGGTATCAACTTTTTACCAATCTACCTCGGGCCAGTCATTGCAGCCCCTTTGTGGATTATCGTGTTGCGGAAAATCATTCGGATTTCCAAACAACACAAAATATCTTCCATTGCCGATTTTATTTCTCTTCGCTATGGAAACAACCGATTTTTAGGCGCGTTAGTCACGATTGTTTGTTTATTGGGAACCTTGCCATACATTTCGTTACAACTAAAAGCGGTTTCGGAAACCTTTGAAATTATGGCAGATGAAACCAGTTATATTTCCACCTCTGTTTTTGACGATTCTACGTTTTATGTGGCGTTACTTTTGGCGATTTTTGCAACCTTTTTCGGAACACAAAATACCGATGCGTCGGAAAAGCACAAAGGAATCATTGCCTCTGTAGCGTTTGAATCTATTATAAAACTAGTGTTCTTTTTGATCATTGGCGTGTATATTACATTTTATTTGTTTGATGGAACCACAGATATCTACAACCAAATGTCTGCCAGCATGGAAAACTTTCAAGAATTGGTGACTCTGGGAAGTGTGGAAAATGGATTTGATTGGTTTTTTATGATTGCACTCGCATTCATCGCCATCTTTTTATTGCCACGACAATTTCAAGTTTCCGTCTTAGAAAATACACGTGAAAAACATTTAAAAAAAGCCATTTGGTTATTTCCATTGTACTTATTGCTCTTTAATTTCTTTGTCATTTTTATCGCTTGGGCGGGAAAACTCACGTTTGGCAACACACAAAATGCCGAATATTACACCTTGTTACTTCCGTTGGAAAATGGCAACTCATTCTTAGCAACCTTGGTATTTTTAGGAGGATTTTCTGCTGTGATTTCTATGGTGATTGTTTCTACCTTAGCGTTATCGACCATGGTAAGTAACAACTTGATCATTCCGTATGGCTTCTTAGATAAATTCATCAAAAATCAAACAGAGCGAAACTCAAAATACATCAAAAATATTCGTAGAATTTCCATCTTTCTCATCATCATTGGCGCATATTTCTTTTATGTGTCGTTTTCCAAAGAACTCTCGTTGTATTCTATCGGACTCATTTCTTTTGTAATCATTGCACAATTAGCGCCTTCATTTTTCATCGGATTATTTTGGAATCGTGGCGCTTCAAAAGCAGCGATTATCGGAATCATTGTCGGAACACTAATTGCAATGTATACGCTCATATTACCATTCATACTACAAGCATATACAGGAACAGACGATTTTATTCAGTATGGACTCAACGGAATTTCAATGTTAAAACCGTATGCGTTGTTCGGAATCGACTTTTTAAGTCCGCCAGCACATGCATTCTTTTGGAGTATGAGTTGTAACATTCTCTGTTATTTGGTGTTTTCACTCGTCTCAAAAGGAAATTACCGCGAACGAAATTATGCGGAAATGTTTGTAGACAGTCGCAACTTCACCACCTTGCAAGACAGTGCATTGGTTTGGAAAGGAGAAGCCTATGTGGCAGATATCAAAAATGTATTGGTGCGTTTCTTGGGAGAACAACGCGCAACACGTGCCTTAAAAATCTTCTTCACCAAATACAATCTATCACCCAATACACAATTAGCCGATGCACGATTGATCAACTTTTCAGAAAAACTTCTAACGGGAAGTATTGGTGGTGCTTCCGCGAAAATTCTCATTGCCAGTGTGGTGAAAGAAGAACAAATCAGTTTGGTAGAAGTGTTGAAAATATTAGAAGAATCGAAAGAAAATATCGTCAACAACAAAGTACTTCGCGAAAAATCTGAAGAACTCTCGCAACTTTCATCCAAACTTAAAAATGCAAATAAAGAACTCATCACCAAAGACAAACAAAAAGATGAATTTTTAGACACAGTTGCGCATGAATTAAAAACACCAATTACAGGAATTCGTGCGGCAACAGAATTATTGATGGATGATGAAGATGACATGCCGAAAGACCTGAAAAATCAATTTCTAAAAAACATTCTACAAGATTCTGATCGCTTGGCGCGATTGATCAATAATATTTTGGATTTTGAAAAACTAGAAACAGGTCGTTTACACTTGAACATGCAGACGAACGATCTTCAAAAAACCATTGCAAAAGCGGTCGGAAGCATTCAGCAAATCGCTTCCAAAAAAAATATAAAAATCAATAACAAAACGGCACATGCTATCACCATTATCTATGATGAAGATCGCATTCTGCAGGTATTGACCAATTTACTATCAAATGCAATCAAATTCTGCCCAAAAGAAAACGGAAAAGTCACCATTGATTACAAGCTTGGAAATGGGGAAGTTGAGGTATTTGTAAAGGACAATGGAAAAGGAATTCCAACAGAAGATCACGACTATATTTTTGACAAATTTTATCAATCAAAACACCAAAACATCATCAAGCCACAAGGCAGTGGATTAGGGCTCGCCATTACAAAACAAATTGTGGAAAAACACGGCGGAAAAATATGGGCAAAAAAAGGGAGAAAAAATGGTGCAACACTTGTTTTTACGCTACCTTTTGACTAAATTGGTGTCAGTTTAAAAATAATGAAGAAAATTTTAATTGTCGACGATGAACCTAACATCGTAATGTCGTTGGAATATGCTTTTAAAAAGCAACAATTTGAGGTGTTTATTGCACGTGATGGAAGTGAAGCCTTAGAGATTTTACAGCACCAAATTCCAGACGTTGTTTTGTTAGACATCATGATGACAAATGTAGACGGATATCAAACGTTGACACAAATTAAGGAAAATGACAGTTTGCAACACACAAAAGTGGTGTTTTTAACTGCTAAAAATAAAGCTTCAGACGTTGAAAAAGGATTAAAACTTGGAGCAGATAAATATTTAACAAAACCTTTTTCAGTAAAAAAAATAGTTTCAGAAATTCTGGAATTAGTCACTTAGAAATAGTCTTCTAAGTCTTATTAAATGTTGGTTTTGTGTGCAAACAAACAATATTTAATTAAAGTTTTGAAGACATGAAATTACGTATCAATCCATTAGCGTCAGATATTATCATAACGATGTACGCTGTCGTAACACTTTTTCTTCGGTTTAAGTTTGAAAACGAAGCATCTGTTAGTACTATGAACTCTCTTGTAATGGGCATTTGTTTTGTCGTGATTATTTGGGCTTTGATAAAGCTTAAAGTATTGAATCCGAATTGGTTCGGGCTGTTCAATTCCAAAAAGTCAAAGTCATGAACTATCAAGAATTCTATCAAAAAAGCATAGCTTATCCCGAAGTTTTTTGGCGTGAACAAGCAAGTACTTTAGACTGGCATACACTGCCAAAAACAATCCTTTCCAAAGATCAAAACAACTATTATCAATGGTTTGAAGATGGCAAACTCAACTTGAGTTATTTGTGTATTGACAAGCATATTTTAGCTGGTTTTGGAACGCAAAATGCGATCATTTACGATTCGCCCGTCACAGAAAAAAAGCAATACATTAGCTTTAACGAATTGCATGCTGAAGTCGCCAAATTAGCAGGCGCTTTGCAGCAATTAGGACTTCAAAAAGGCGATACATGTATCATCTACATGCCAATGATTCCACAAGCGATCTATGCCATGTTAGCGTGTGTCCGAATTGGCGTAATTCATTCGGTAGTTTTCGGCGGATTTGCACCACACGAACTCGCCATTCGTATAGATGATTGCAAACCAAAAGCAATCATTACCGCTTCTAACGGAATTGAAATACAACGGATCATTCCTTACAAACCTTTTGTAGATGAAGCGATTGAAAAAGCACAACACAAACCAAAAAATGTGATCGTTTTTGATCGAAAATTAGGTGTAAAAATTCCACAAAAAGTCTATGATATTGACTATGCTACTTTGGTTGAAAATGCGGAATCTGTAGAAGCAATTCCGCTAGAAGCCACACATCCATCGTACATTCTATACACTTCCGGAACCACGGGAACTCCAAAAGGAATCATTCGCGATACAGGCGGTTATGCAACAGCCTTAAAATTCTCCATGAAATATGTATATGGTGTGGATGAAGGCGACACGTATTGGGCGGCGAGTGACGTCGGTTGGGTTGTAGGACATAGTTACATTGTATACGGACCTTTATTAAATAGAAATACAACAATTTTATTTGAAGGAAAACCGATCAAAACGCCAGATGCTTCTACGTTTTGGCGTGTGATTAGTGAACACAATGTAAAAGTGATGTTTACGGCACCAACAGCTATTAGAGCCATCAAAAAAGAAGATCCTAATGGAAATCTAGCAAAGCAATTTGATTTGTCTTGCTTAAAGTATCAATTTTTAGCAGGCGAACGTTGTGATGTTGCAACGCTGAATTGGACGAAAGAAAAACTCAACGTTCCCGTAATTGATCATTGGTGGCAAACCGAAAGTGGCTGGCCCATGTTGGCAAATATGGCTGGCGTAGGATTGCAACCGATCAAAGCGGGTTCGGCAAGTTTTCCCGTGTGCGGATATGACATTCACATCGTAAATGAAGCAGGCGAGAAGGTTTCTGCTAACACAGAAGGCTATGTGGTAGCCAAATTACCATTGCCACCAGGAACGTTACAGAATCTTTGGGGAAATACAGAACGATTCCGAAAAGGATATTTAGAACGTTTTCCAAACTATTATTTTTCGGGCGATGGCGGATACAAAGATGAAGATGGTTATGTGTTCATCACAGGTCGCGTAGACGATATTATCAACGTAGCAGGACATCGTTTGTCTACGGCTGAAATGGAAGAAGTGGTCGCATCTCACAAATCTGTTGCGGAATGCGCCGTTTTTGGTGTGCATTGCGACATAAAAGGTCAAAAACCATTGGGTTTGGTCGTTTTAAAATCTGGCGAAAGCCTTACAGAGACACACATTCAAAAAGAAATCGTTCAAGACGTACGTCAAGAAATTGGTGCAGTAGCATCGTTCAAAGATGTATTGGTCGTCAATCGTTTGCCAAAAACACGCAGCGGAAAAATTCTACGGAAGTTACTGCGAAATATTGCTGACAAAAACGAATATAAAATTCCATCTACCATAGATGATACTACTATAATCAACGAAATACAAGCCATTTACAAAAATCACCGTATTGGCATTCACAAATAAAAAATGAAACAATCATGAGTAATTATCACATAAAACACCTAGAAGAATATTACCAAGTTTATCGTAAATCTGTCCGAAATCCTGAAGTTTTTTGGGAAGAAATCGCCGAAGAACATTTCATGTGGCGTAAAAAGTGGGACAATGTATTGAGTTGGGACTTTACCAAACCAGAAGTCAAATGGTTTGAAGGTGCGCAACTCAATATCACCGAAAACTGTATTGATCGTCATTTGCACATTCGTGGCGATAAAACCGCGATTATTTTTGAGCCAAACAGTCCCACAGAAGAAGCACAACACATTTCATACCGTCAGTTGCACGACAAAGTATGTCGTTTTGCAAATGTTTTAAAAGAAAAAGGCATTCAAAAAGGCGATCGTGTGTGTATTTATTTACCGATGATTCCTGAATTGGCAATTTCAGTACTCGCTTGTGCGCGAATTGGAGCAATTCATTCTGTAGTTTTTGCAGGATTTTCATCCACAGCATTATCTACTAGAATCAACGACGCCACCTGTAAAATGGTTATTACGAGCGATGGTTCGTATCGTGGAGCCAAAACGATTGATTTAAAAGGAATTGTAGACGAAGCGTTGAAAGATTGTGCATGTGTAGAAAGTGTGTTGGTTGCGAAAAGAATCAACACGGAGATTCACATGGAAGAAGGACGTGATCATTGGCTGCAACCATTACTGGACGAAGCCTATCACGATTGTGTACCAGAAGTCATGGATGCGGAAGATCCATTGTTTATTCTGTACACTTCAGGTTCTACAGGAAAACCAAAAGGAATGGTGCATTCTACCGCAGGATATATGGTGTACAGTGCGTATACGTTTAAAAATGTATTCCAATATCAGGAAAAAGATGTGTATTGGTGTACGGCAGATATCGGTTGGATTACAGGACATAGTTATATTGTGTACGGTCCGTTGTGTAACGGCGCAACCACCGTGATGTTTGAAGGTGTGCCAAGTTATCCCGATTTTGGACGTTTTTGGGAAATTGTCGAAAAACACAAAGTGAATCAATTTTACACGGCGCCAACTGCCATTCGTGCATTGGCAAAAGAAGGAATAGATCATATTGAAAAGCATGATTTATCTTCGTTAAAAGTATTGGGAACCGTTGGCGAACCAATCAACGAAGAAGCATGGCATTGGTACGATGATAATGTTGGGAAACGAAAAGCGCCAATTGTAGATACATGGTGGCAAACTGAAACAGGTGGCATTATGATTACGCCAATTCCGTTTGCAACACCTACAAAACCAACGTATGCAACCTTGCCGTTTATCGGAATTCAACCTGCGTTGATGGACGAAAACGGAAAAGAAATCAAAGGAAATCAAGTAGATGGACGTTTGTGTATTAAATTTCCTTGGCCAAGCATGGCACGAACGATTTGGGGAAATCACCAGCGGTATAAAGACACGTATTTTTCAGCATACGAAAATAAATATTTTACGGGTGATGGTGCGTTGCGCGATGAAGTTGGTTATTACCGAATTACGGGTAGAGTAGACGATGTCATTATTGTTTCTGGTCATAACTTAGGAACCGCACCGATTGAAGATGCCATCAACGAACATCCTGCGGTGGCGGAATCTGCCATTGTAGGTTTTCCACACGATATCAAAGGAAATGCCTTGTACGGTTATGTAACGTTGAAAGAAACAGGCGAAGGAAGAAATCACGATAATTTACGCAAAGAGATCAATCAGATTATTACGGAGCAAATTGGTCCGATTGCGAAGTTGGATAAAGTACAATTCACCAACGGATTGCCAAAAACACGTTCGGGGAAAATCATGCGTCGTATTTTAAGAAAAATTGCAGGAAAAGATACGAGCAATTTAGGAGATACAAGTACGTTGTTAAATCCAGAAGTTGTACAGGATATTATGGATAATGCGTTGTAGGAAGTGTTTTTATGAAAAAAATATGTGCAAAGTCGGGAGACTTTGCACTGCTGTTATTAACTTTACATTGTCAATTCAATAGTTAGTCATTTAGTAAAGACTTCGATTGTGCTAAAATGTCTTGTTGGCTATCTTGTGTGAATCCGCTATGTTCCGCTTTTTCTAGTTTTGCACGAATCAAGTCAATTTTTTTCTGCTGTTTTCGTATTCGTTTTGTCAAATCATCCATAAATAAAAATTAAAAAATCACCCAAAAACCAAACTACTCCGCACATTCACATCCAACAAAACCTTCCGCAAAATACGCTGTACATCTACATTGTCTTTTTGCTTGATGAGATGATTTTCCAATTCGTCCGTGTGACTGATTTGCAAATCGTGATCTACAAAACCATAACCGAGATACAAACCGTTTTTAACCAAGACAAACGCTTCTTCATCTACGTTTCTGCCTGTTTGTTTGATGACCAAATTTTGAGAAGATTCTCTGCTATGATCAATGGCTTGTTGTACACGTTCGTTATAACTTTCTACTGCTTCTTCGCTTTTGCAAATTCCTTGACAAGATTGAATCATAAAGTGCGAACATTCTGAAACGTTTTCCTGCAAATGACAGTATTTCGGACACAACTCAAATTGCATGCACAAACGCTCCAAGTAGGTTCTGCAATCGCGAATGTTGTAGAAAATAATTAAGGGATTTTGAATGATTTTCGCATCATTAATCGCTAAATGACACACACCACGACGATCAGCATATTCGAAAATAGCAAAACGCTTTGGCATACGTTTTGAAGCCACATTGTAGCGCGGATAATAATGTTTGATTGCCGCATCTTCCATCAACAAGGCAATGAGTTCACTGCCTGATAATTCGTGATCTATATCCGCAGTTTCTCTGCACAAATCGAGTTCTTTTTTAGATTTGTTATAAAAATGTCCCAACACCCGTTTTTGAATGTTTTTTGCCTTTCCGACATAGATTACTTTTCCACGTTTGTTTTTAAAATAATAAATACCAGGTTTGTTGGGCAATTCATCAAAAATCTTGCTTGGCAAATGTGGCGGCAAAGTAGCTTCTTTCGATTCTTTTTTTAAAAATTGCTTGAATGTTTCTTTGGCGGCTTCTTTCGTAAATAACAATTGAAATAAAACGACCGTTGCAGCGGCATCACCACGTGCGCGATGTCGGTCTGAAATATGAATGTTAAGCGATTTACACAATTTCCCCAAACTATACGAGCGCAATCCTGGAATTAATGCGCGTGATAAACGAACCGTACAGAGTTTTTTCCGACGAAAGTCAACAGCAAGTTCTTTAAATTCATTGCGAATTACGTTGTAATCAAAATTAACGTTGTGCGCAACAAACGTACTGTCTTTCGTAATACTGAGGATTTCTTCGGCAATTTCTGCAAATGTGGGCGCGTTCGCAACCATCGCATTGTCAATTCCTGTCAAAGCGGTAATGTGTGTCGGAATTAACGCATTCGGATTCACCAACGAGGTAAATTCATCCACAATCGTATTTCTGTCCAAACGAAAAATAGAAATCTCTGTGATTTTATTCGTTCTTCCCGTCGTTTCAACGTCAATAATAGTATATACTTGATTTTCTGGCATATTTATGACATTCGTTGAACAGCTTCCAATTCTACTTGCAATTCCCGAAACATCGCCATAATACTACTAAGTTTCAGCTCTTTTTCGTCATATTCTTGTGTGTTGATGCAACAGGTAAATTCCCAAAGTTCTAACACATCTTCTAGCTGTACATGAAATGGCGCATATGCTTTGTTGTCGCTGCTTAGCAGTAAACCTTGTCCTGTAAAATGTTTGGACACACGTTTGTATACCAAACCGTCATTTTTGGTCAACACAATATAGGTGCGTCCATCTTTTACATCCTTGATATCCTCCACAAATTTTGCTACAATGTACGAACCATCTTTTACTGGCAACATAGAATCGCCTTTTATCGGAAACGCTCGGTGCGTTCCTGTGGGTAAAAACGGTAATTTTATTTTTTGTAATTGTTCAATATATTCTGGATCGGCATACCCAGCCAAATAACCTGCCGATGCTTTTGTTGGAATAATATCAATGAGTTCTTCATCATTTTCATTTACCGTAATCGGGAAGAGCAAACGCTGATTTCCCACTTGCATAAACGAACTGTCTTTGGCTTGTGTGAGATCGTTTTTTACCAAAATATCAATCGGTAATTTAAAGTAATCGGACAAATCAATGAGACGATCAATCGGTGGTTCGGAACGTCCTTCTTCATAAGAACCCACCATAGAGCGCGACCAACCTAAGGCTTCCGCAAAACGTTCTTGAGAGAAGCTTTTGAGCGTACGTAAATGTTTAATGTTTTTCTGAATATTTCGCATGAGACCACAATTAAAAATTCCTATTGCTACAAATATAAGTAATTGTTGCTACAAATTGAGGTGATTCATGGAAACTACAGGTTTTTAACAACCTTTACTTTATAAAATGAAGGTTATTGTTCTTGTTTTCAACAGTTTACAGATTTAATTTTATGTTATTATTAATCTTAAAATCATTTCATTATGAAAAAGAGAAATCTTAAAACATTACGTCTTAACAAGAAATTGGTTTCTAAAATTAGTGAACTTGCAAAAGGCGGAAGAGATTATCCAACGTATTTATCTTTACCATATTCAGATTGCTGGTGTTGGAGCAAAGATGAAGATACGCAACCTTAAATTGATGAGGTCTAAAAAGTATGAATTTTGTCAACCCGAACTTGATTCGGTTTCTTATAAAGATTGAAAATCAGGATAATGAGATGCTGGATTATGTCCAAAATGACGTTTCAAAACACTTTTTAGACCTTCTTTTTACTGTTCTTGCAATAGTTCTAAAAAATCTAATAAATAAATTGTGCGTTCCCGATATTGTTGTTTTTCATGAGAAGCGGTAGCTGCCATTGTCATAGTGCCACCTTCATATTGTTTGTGATAAAAAGCCGCATAAAATGCCAAATCTGCTTTTTGAAATTTGAGCCAATGCGTTTGCGAATCCATCAATAATTTAACAGATACTTTTTCAGGAGTTGCTTTTAATTGTCCTAAAATTTCCTCCATAAGTTTTTTCCAAGAAGCCAATGCTTCTTTTTCACATTTTACACTGCTAATGGTTGCAGGAATGGAGTTTTCATGACATTTTCGGTTTTCTTCATCTATTTTTTCAACAGTGTTTTGACCAAAACTGAGTTGTATGGTGATGAATGCAATAAAGAGAACTATTTTTTTCATGTTGAAAAGATACTATTTTTTAATGAATCCATAAATATGCTGAAACGCAACTGCATTTAAGTAGATTTCGATATAATTTTTCTTCATTTCATTACAAAAAATCACTCAATATGACGATTTAAATTCAGTTGTCAGTCTAGCGTGTATAGGAACTCATTACAGAACTGCTACATTATCGACGCTTTTTTTTGTTGCGAAGATTGTAATTTTTATCACCTCTCGTTTTCGGTTTTTTATATTTTTTTACAATTTCTCTTCGATAGGAACCTCCTTGATTGGTTTTTTTATTTTTTTCCTTCTTTTCGTGAAAACCAGCATCCAAACCTTCCGTTTTGAGAGGATTGTTTCGCTCGCGAATATGTGTTTGTTCTTCTGGTGCTAATTCGGTAGAGATGACAACTTCTTCAGGAATTTCCAATGAAGGAATTTCATAGTTCATCAAGTTTTCAATCGCTTCTTTGAATTCTTTTTCTTTTTCGGTGTAGAATAAAATTGCGTTTCCTTTGGCTTCTGCACGACCTGCGCGACCAATTCGGTGCATGTAATTTTCTGGATAGTTTGGTGTGTTAAAGTTGAATACATGCGTAATCATATTTAAATCCAAACCGCGCGCCATGACATCAGTTGCGACTAGAATTCGATTTTCGCCTGCATTGAAATTTTCAATGGAACGAATACGGTAATTTTGTGTTTTGTTGGAATGAATCACCGCAACTTCTTCGCCAAAATCACGTTTTAAAGATTCAAAGAGTCTGTCTGCCAAACGTTTATTCGTGATAAAAACCAACACTTTGCTGAAGGTTTCTGCATCTTTCAGTAAGTGCGTCAACAAATTTGCTTTTGTATAAAAGTTGGGAACAGCGTAACAACTTTGTGAAATATTATCTAGCGGTGTTCCACTAACAGCAATAGAAATGGTATGCGGAGAAACAAAGAAATCATCAATCAATATTTTTACATCATCGGTCATGGTTGCCGAAAACATGATATTTTGTCGTTGATCTGGTAGCAATTCAAAGATATTGGTAATCTGAAAGCGAAATCCTAAATCCAACATCACATCTACTTCATCAATCACTAACTTTTTGATGGCTTTTAGTTGCAATGCTCTGCTTAATACCAAATCGTACAAACGTCCAGGCGTTGCTACGACAATATCCGCGCCTTGTTGCAAACTTTGTGCTTGCGTATTCATATTGACGCCACCATACACACCAACGATGCGCACATTGATATATTTGGCAAATGCTTCAATTTGTTCTACGACCTGAATGACCAATTCGCGTGTTGGGACTATGACTAAAATTCGCGGATTGACTTGTGTTGAGAATTTTAAATCGCGCAAAAGTGGCAACATATAGGCAAACGTTTTTCCTGTACCTGTTTGTGCAATTCCGACCACATCTTTTCCACCACGAATTACGGAAAATGATTCCTGTTGAATTGGTGTTGGCGTTGTAAAGCCTAAATCTTCAATTGCAAAATGCAACTGTTTTGATAAGTCAAGATCTTGAAAAGTAGCCATAAGGTGTAAATTTTGCGCAAATGTAGTGTATTTCATCGCTTTAGCGTGATGAAAGTGTATTTTTTAAGATACGACTTGCTAATCTATACACTCAATATACGAAGATGTTCCGCCAGATAGATCACCATTCAACCATTGCCAATCGAAATTGAGGAGCAATCTACCATCTGCAGCTGTTGAGATGCTTCCTGTAGAAACGCCAGCTTTTAAATCGCCATGAATGGTAATGCATTGAAATAATAATTCAATACGATCTTCGGAAATTTGTTTTCCCACGACAAAACCTTCTTTGATTTCGCCACCTTTGTAAGTGCCCGTAATAGTCTTTCCTTCATGAAAATAATGAAAGATTGTTTCCGTTGAGGAAAGTCCGTTTTTATTTTCAGTAGTACTAAACTTTTTATTGTGTAGATTCAAGAGGTGTAGCGTTATTTTTCATCCTAAAATACGCATAAAAACTTAAAGCAATAGCTGCACCTGAAACGATGGTCATGACGGTTCCAGGAGCAAATTTTACAAATCCGCCTATATCTAAAAAGATAAAATAGCCTAAATCTGTCAAACCGCCTGTAATAGCTGCTAAGAAGATGGCATTTTTATTTCCTTTCCAAATAAAGAAAGCACATAAAAAAGTGACAAGTCCAACCCAACATAGGTTAAATCCGTGTTGTCCAATGATAGCACCAGCCGCCGCAGGATAGTCCATTTGTACCGTACTTGGATCAATGGCATCGGCAATTCCTGAAATGGCGCTTGAAATGTCTCCAGAAATGATAAAATACATAGTGATTCCGCCTGCAAATACATGTACCAATCCCCAAATGATCCATAAAATAGCAGCAATTTTTAATAGAATGCTTGTGTTTTTCATTGTGTGTTGTGTTAGGTTTTGAACGCAAAAATGAAAAACGAAATTGAATTGTGCATTAATGTAGATTAAGATACACTTATTTTTGATTTTTGATCGTACTTAAAGCTTCTGGCGTGATACCTAGATAAGACGCAATCATTTTTTGTGGTACTCGTTGTAGTATGTTCGGATAGGTTTCTATAAAATGTTGGTAGCGTTCTTTGGCAGAATAACTCATAAGCATGATGACTCTTTTTTGTAAGACCGCCAAGCGTTTTATGATCGGTTTTACGTTATCTTTTTCATCATCTACATTTTTTTGCATGACTATAACTGTAGAATCTTCCAAAGCATCAATAAAAAGTTCGCACGGAATTTCTGGAGGATTTGAATCGGCAATGGTCCAATTTTCAGGGGCAAAAATAAAAATATGTTCTTTGCCTTTTTTGTCAATCGTATACCCACGCAACAACCCACTTTTTACATGGTAAATTTTTGAATTTAACGTGCCGCTGTGCTGAATGATTTCTCCTTTTTTTACAGTAATTGTGGTCATGGTTGCTTTTTCTCGGGGGAAGTTTTAGAAGCTTTTTTCGTATCTTTTTCTTGCGATTTGTACAAGGCTGGTGATAATTTTTTGATGCCTTCAGTGGTCAAATATTTGGTTAAAATTCCACCTTTAATATTGTTTACGTCAAATTCAATGATGAACGCATTTGAATCAATTTTTTCTATGAGATTGTAGGTTCTGCGAATGTCAATTCGATTGACAACCGTGTGAATGATGTCTTTTTCCGTTTGCGAACCGCGTTTCCCATAGCCACGCGCCGATTTGTACAAGGTCATTCCTGTACCAACCACTTGGATGAGTTCTTCTTCGATTTCTATATATTTTTCGGAAACAATCATCATCCCGACATAATCTTCAAAGCCTTCAATCATTAAGTCGATGATTTTCGCTGTGACTAAAAAAGTGAGAATGGAATACATGGCAATTTCTACCGAAAGGAGCAATGCTGTTAGGCTAAATAAGATCGCATTAAAGCCTAGAATGACTTTTCCAATACTGATGCCCAAACGATCGTTGATAAAGATTCCTAATATTTCAGAACCGTCTAATACAGCACCATTTTTAATACTTAATCCAATGCCGGCACCGAGAAACAATCCGCCAAATATGGCAATTAGTAGTTTGTCATCTGTCACTGCCGAAAAATTTTCAAAGTGAATAAAAACGGCCAATCCAACAATGGCAAAAATGGATTTTAGAAAGATGCGTTTTGTTAAGGTAAACCACGCTAACGCCAAAAAAGGGATACTTACAATTAGTAAAACAACTGAAATATTTACAGGGAATAATTCACTTAACAAAATGGCAATTCCAGTAACTCCGCCATCTAAAAAACCGTTGGGAAGTAGAAACATTTTCAAGCCAATACTCGCCAATATGATTCCTATAAAAATTTGAAAAATTTCTGAAATGAGTCGTTTCATAAGTGTGTAAATATGAATTTATGGAATTGTTTTCAAGATACACAAACTTCAAACGATTTATGTACAATAGCCGCAGCTTTTTATCTTTTTTTATGAGGTGTCAATTCGTAGTATTTTTTCTTTCAATCAAACAAAAAAAAGCCATTTACAAATTGTGCAAATGGCTTCTGTAGTGTTGCTTGTATGTACTAATTATTGTCTGCTAAGCGCAATTGGCCCGTCTGTAACGGCATTGCGATGCAATAATCGTTTTTCAGCTTCGTGTAGTTTTTTAGCCAATTCATCTCGTATTGCTTTATATTCGGGATTGTACGCTAAATTTTCCATTTCGTTATCTTCATCGTCGGTTAGTTTGTATAATTCATATACCGTTGGATAACTTCCTAATGCATGAAAGTAATAGGCAAATTTCCATTCTTTGGTACGAATGCATCGAATACGATTTGCCGCTAATACCGCCGAAGGATGATCTGCCGAACTCGCTTTGGTGTCATCAAATGTAAACATGATTTCATCTTGAACGCCAGTGCCATCATTAATAATTGGCAATAAATTATTTCCTTGAAGTGCTTTTGATGGTTTCTGTATATTTGCAATTGCTGCCATGGTTGGCATGATATCAATTAAGGTTGCAAGTTCGTCTGAGGAACGTTGCGGAATCGGATTTCCGTTTTTATCTTTACTTGGAAACAATTTAGGGTTTGAAAAAACCATCGGAACATTCAACGTTTCTTCATATACATTGAATGCTTTTTGACGCATACCGCCATGAGCTAAGCCCATTTCTCCATGATCAGAAATACGAATCACTAATGCTTCATCGGCCATGCGGTTTCCTGTGTCACTTACATGATACAATTCATCAATAAATTCGCCAATTTGCTTATCAATTTTTGTGAGCGTATGTGCGTAGAAGTTGATATAGTTTAGTTTTTTCTCATCATTAGGTAATGCACCTAATAAGAGGTTTGCCGATTGTACAATTTGAAATTGCGCCATCGGTTTTTTATTTTTTAATAAATCTTCATTGACCGAATATGGCAATCCAACGCTTCTGCCCAACCAATCTTTTTCTGAATACCCAAAATCAACACCATTTGGATACGCCAATACATCGTGTGGATTTACCAAAGAAAGTACCAAACAAAACGGAACACGTGGAGCGCCACTTTCACGTTCGGTACGTACTTGCTGCAAAAAGTCAATTCCTTGTTGAATGTACATTTCGTCATGATTGGCATAGCCGCCACCAAAATTTTGCGGCTTTACATCTTCTCCGGCATCAGGCGCAATCCAACCTCTAAAACCTGTGAGTGCAATTTCAGAAGCTGTCAATCCGTTTTCTGTTTCGCCTTTGCTCAAGTGCCATTTTCCACGATATTGCACATCATATCCATCGCCAGAAAGCATACGTGCCATGTTGTATATTTTAGGATCAAGTTGTGTTTCTGCGTCGGAATAGCGTCCGCCAAAAGTAAGTGTTTGTGTTACGCCATGTTGCGAAGGATATACTCCAGTGAATAGTGTAGTTCTGCTTGGTGAACACATACACGAATTGCAAAATGCTTTGTTGAATGTAAAACCATTGTCTTTTAAAAATGTCATGGTTTTTAAGTTATCACTTTCCCAACCTTCCGGGAAATTTTGCGTGGCGCGCTCTTGATCAGTAATGATTAGAATAAGATCTGGTTTTTCAGGTAACTCTGCTCTTTGCTTGGAGAAATTCATAAGAAATTGTTTTTAGTTTATACAAACAATATCGCGTTATTTTTATGATTTTGTAAGCGTAAAAATACGTAGTTATAAAAGTTAGTAAAAGTTCTTGTAGCAGCTAGTTTTTGTCTTTTTTAATGATGTCTTCGTCTTTGATAAAGTCGTACAGCGTTAGTTTTCGGAGTTCATAGTAGAGTTCCCAGTATTCGCGGAGACTTTGGTAGTAGTTATAGATGGCAGTGTCTTTTTCGCTTTGCGCGATGTTTAAGTTTGTGATGGAAACTTTCCCAATAGCAAAGCGTCTTTTGGAGGCATCGTACCGTTTTACAGCAATTTCGGAAGCTCTTTTGGTGATTTTTACCGAGAGTTCTATTTGTTGCCATTCTAAGTATTTTAAGCTCAATTCGCGGCGTGCAGTTAAGATTTCTTGCGCGTTGGTACTTCGAATTAAATCCAAGTTGGCTCTGGCAATTTTTCGTTCTGCTTTTCGTTTTCCCCAAGAAAATATGGGCGCGCTAAAGGTCAATGCAAAGTTTTGCTGTACGAGTAAGTCAGCGTATACACGACGTACTAGTTCGTCTTGTTGTGTGAGCCCAAAGTTTCCAATGACTCCTAAAGTAAAACCTTCACTTTTTGTTTTGGCAATTTCTTGTTCTGCTTCTGCAATTCTTCGCTGATGTTCTATCCGTAGTTTTCGGTTTTCAAAGGCTTTTTCAAAGAGTTGTAAGGAATCAATTTTAACGAAAATGAGTTCTTCAGGAATGATTAATTCGATGTTAGATTCGCCCTGAATTCCAAGTTGATCTAACAGTGCTTGCTTGGTGAGTTTTAATTCGTTTTTGGAAATGATCAATTCTTTTTCAGCATTTAGCAAGCTTAATTCCGATTGCAATAAATCATTTTCATAGAGCTTTCCAATATTGAACCGTCCTTCTGATATTTTATAGATGGTATCTTGACTTTTTTTGTTGATCGTGGCATTGTTCGATTTGATTTTCGCCAAGATGTAATCGAAAAAGCGGCTTGTGGTATTGTATGAGATGTCTTCTAAGCGCTCTACAAGTTCTCGTTTAGATTCTTCAAAAATGAGCGGTTGAATTTTCTTTTCCCATCGAAAAGGATTGTAAAATAAAGATTCTTGAAAGTAGCTAATTGTTAGTGGTGTAGATGAATAGGTTGTGAAGTTTGGATCTGAAAAAATATCAATTCGATTCAAAGATGAGGAAATGCTAAATTCTCCACCGGTAAACGGCACAATTTGATTCACATCTAAAGAAATAGAAGAAAACGCCTGATTTTGTCCAATGAAAATATCGGTTCCGTCATCGGCAGTAATTCGGTTGATGGAACGCTGATAGTTGGGCAATATTCCGTTGATATTTAACGAAGGGAAAAATCCCGCTTCATACGATTGGTATTGCCAATAGTTGACTTCTGCATTGTTTTTTGCGGTTAAATATTCAATGGATTTACTTTTTGAAAGTTCAATAGCATCTTCTAGCGTAAGCATTATTTTTTTGTCTGTATTCGTTTCTTGTGCCACAAGTTGCCAACATGCACAAAAGAAAAGTAGGTATGTAATGTGTTTTTTCATGATGTTTTTTGTTTTGTGAGTAGCCAATACAGTATTGGTACGATGTAGAGACTGACAAAGGTTCCAATACACATAGCAATGATGACGACAAACGCTAAGGGTTTTTGTAAATCGGCGCCAATTCCTGAAGTGAAAAGTACTGGAGTCATGGCTAAAATGGTGGTAAAACTTGTCATTAAAATAGCATTTATTCGTCTGTTTCCAGCATGATGAATGGCTTCTAGAAGTGTATTGTTGCCTTCGTTTCTTAGTTTGTTAATGGTGTCTATTTTGAGAATAGAATCGTTGATGACAATTCCGAGCATGATAATCATTCCGATCATAGACATGATATTGAGCGAAATGCCAAAAAGATACATGACAATGATGCTGCCACCGACAGTGATTGGAATTTCACAAAGAATGATGAGCGGTTGTACTAAGGATTCAAATTGTGCAGCTAAGACAAAGTATAGGAGTAACACTACAATGAGCATGATAATGAGTAACTCCTTGATGAATGTTTTTTGTTCAAAATAGGTGCCGTCAAACGTAATTTCTTCTTGCCTATTGGTGTTGATAAAATTGATGATGGCTTCATGATTGTTTGTCGTAATGTTGATGGGAATGTAGTTTTCATCCAAATCGGCATAGATGTTCTCAAAATCGCTCGCTTCTTTTGTGTTGATGAGGTTTGCAATTGGAATTCGGATGTTGTCTTTGTTGGTCATGAACGATTTGTTGATGATCGTAGAAAAGTCTTCATTCGTTTTTTTAAGCACAATTGGAAGGTATTCATTGGTGCTTTTTAAAATGCTAATTTGATTAGCGTTGAATATGGATTTTAAGGTTTGAATTAATGCGCTGTTGTCAATTTTATAGGTTGCTAATTTACGTTGATCAATTTCTAGCTGTAGTACTTGTTTTTGCTTTTCAACAGTGACCAAGCTTTTTGGAAATTGTGTGGCGATTTTTTTTGCAATTGTTTGTGTTTGAGCAGCATGTTTTATAGGAACTTTCAGATAGAAATCTGCTTCGGTTGAGGAAAATAATTGTTCAAATAGGTTTTCAGATTTTTGTATGGAAAACACTGCGTTTGGAAATTGTTGTTTTGTGTACAAAAGTAGTTTCTGCGCGTATTGTTCTGCTTCTTTAGGCGTTGTTGTTTGCACATATAGTTTTACGCCCGTTTTTGCAATTTTTCGTTTGGATCGTAAAAAATCTTGCTCGCCAACAGATGCGCTAAATAGTGTGTTTTTAAGTTGCTTTTCCAAGATGGAAGTTCTGCGTTCACTTTCCGCCAAAGCGATATTTTCATTCCAATTGATGACAAAGTTAAAGTCATTGTAGCGAATTTCAGGAAGTTTTTCTGTATCAATTTTCGTCACTACAAATCCGCCAAGAATAACAATTGCAATTCCAATAATTGAAAGGAGTATTTTTCCCTTGAATAGAAAATTGAAGGAACGCGTGTAGCTGTTTGTTAGCCAGTTTTTTTGTGATTTTTCTTTGATTTTTATGTTGAATGCAACATAGAGTGTCGGCAGTAAAATGATAGAAACGATATACGAAATGCTCAAACTGATAATGATTGCCAATGCTTGATCGAAAAATAGAATTCCGGCAATACCACTGAGGTAAATTAGCGGAATGAAAACCGCACAAGTAGTGAGTAATGAAGATAGTAACGGACGCAAAATTTCATAAGTTCCTTTTGCACAAGCTTCTACAATTGTGTCTCCTTTGATGCGATATTGCGAAATGTTATCAATGACAATGATGGAGTTGTCAATCATCATTCCAATTCCGACAATTAAACCTGAAAGCGATACAATATTAATGGAAATTCCTAAGAGGTATAAAAAGAGAAAACTTATGATTAATGAAAACGGAATTACCAAGGCAATGATGAAGGCTACTTTGTAGTTTCGGATGAAAAGATACACCATAAAAATGGCAAGTAACGCACCGATGAGTAAGCTGTTTTGTAAGTTGTTGATGGCAATGTGCAACAAATCTGATTGATCTTGCTGAATTGTAAACGAAATGGTAGCGTTGTCTTTTTGAAGTTGGTGAAGATAACTGAGAATTTCTGCTTTTACCGTTGCTACTTTTGCATCCGCTTTGCTGACAATTGCCAAGCTGATGGCTTTTTCTCCTTGGTTTAAAAATACACCTTTTTGTGCTTTACGAACCAAGGAAATTTCTGCAATATCTTTGATTTGAATGCGCGTGTCGTTTGTGGTTAGATACAAATTGTTAAGATCGTCTACGGTTTGTAAAGAAGGCTCGAACAACACATCGTAGATATAATGTCCGTTTTTGATTTTAAAGTTTCCAATTTGTGTATTGTTACTTTTGATCGCGTTTTCAATGTCTGAAATACTCAAGTTTAGTTGTGCCAATTTGTTTGTGTTGAGTGCAATGCTGATTTCGGGAGAAATGCTTCCAGTCATGTCTACAAAGGCTACAGATTCATTTTGTTCCAAGCGCTTTCGGACGGTATTTTTGATATAGTTTGAAAACGCTATTTGCGAACTGTTTTTTGGATACGGAATGTGTACGTAACACAGCGGAATGTCTGATGGATTCGATTTTATAAGTTTTGGGCGATTGATTTCTTTTGGCAACACAGAAAGGATGCGATCTATTTTTTCATTGACTTCAATAAAGGCGTACGCTACATCAGTGCCGTATTCAAAATACAAGTCGATAACAGCATTTCCGTTTTGCGTTGTGCTCTGAATGTCTTTTAGGTTTCCAACTTGTAATAATTGCCTTCGGATTGGTTGTATGACGAGCTTTTCGAGTTCTTTTGCGGTGTAATTCGGTTCATCAAGTTGCACTTTTAGGTATGGAACTTCAATTTCGGGCATTAACGAAACTGGCATTAAATTTAAAGATGTAATCCCTAAAAGCACAAAGGCTAAAAATGTCATAAAGACGGCTATAGGACGTTTTACTAAAAATTCAACCATGACGTTTCAATTTTAGAGGTATACACAAAGGTAATAACAGCACAAGAACAAGTATTGAAAATAACAATCCGCCAATGTTTCCATACGCAAAAGACGTCCAAAAAAAGTCGTTTCCAGCAACCATTACAAAAGGCAGTAATCCTAAAACCGTAGATAGAATAGTCAGCATGATGGGAATGATTTTTGCGTTGTACGCTTTTATATAAGTAGCCAAATCATCGGGACGCTTTGTTTCTTGATTGTTGTATTGATTGATGATGTAAATTGCTGCATTTACCACAATTCCACTCAGCATGATAAACGAAGCCAATCCGCCTTGGTCAAACGGAAGATCAAACCAACTGAAGGTGAGAAAGATGCCGATAAAAGAAGCTGGAATCATTACAATTACCGCAATGGGTTGTAGGAATGATTCAAACAAAATGGCACAGATAAAGTAAATGATCAACATGATAATCAGCGCTATTTTTACGATCAGATATTCTTCTTTTTCATACTCATAATCAGCATCTGGATGCATGGCGCGAAAACCTACGGGCAATTCTGCGTTTATTTTTTGGACTAATTCTTTGAAGATGATTTTATTGTTTTGAAACGTTCCTGCAAAACTGTAATCTAGAAAAAGTTCGTATTCACTATTTTTTTTTACCACATTGTTGACTACGTTTTGTTTTTTGATAGCCATGATATTGTTTGTACTGAAACTGGTAGAATCAATGGTAATTTTTTGATGTTGCAACTTCCATTCAGTCACTGCATCTTTTCGTTCTTTCACAACCACAGGAAGTGTGTTAAAACGTGCTACATAGTTCTCATTTCCCGACAACCATTGCAGTGTTTCCAACAATTTGAATTTGCCAATACTGGCAATCGCAGCACTATTTTCAATATTCAATGCGTATTCAAATTTGTCTTTCAAAATCCACGAACGTTCACTATTTATTTTTACGTTAGAAATTTTTTTGTGTTGTAATAAGATGTTTTCTCGGATGTTTTCAGCATGTGCTAATACTTTGTCCAAATTGTAACCAATGAGCTTTATGGAAGCATCTGACATGGTGTTTCCGCTGTTGCTATACGGTTGTCCAACGCCCGAAATAACACAATCAATTCCACCAATTTTGGTCGCTAACGATTCTAGGTTGCTTTTAAGCGTATATGGAACATCTGAATTTTCTGTCGCTTCTGTAAAGTAGATCTGAATTAGGCCATTATTTGCATTGAAAATTTGTGCGTGAAACATTTCTACATCAGTATTATTTTTGAGGAAATTTTCAAAATTTTGAACCGCCGCATCAAGTTGTGCAATCGTGGCGCCTTCCGGATTGAACAAACGTATTGTCAATGAAGTACGTGCTGGCGAACTGATAAACGAGCCTTTTTCAATGCTTTTTAAAAACGATTGTAACGAACCGCCAACATAGGCAAACGTAGGTTGAATGTTGTTTTGGTAAAATTCACTTTCCAATACGGAATTGATGAGTTTTTTCCCAACAAAATCGCCTGTAGCTTTTTTGGGAATGAGAAATAACGGCAATCCAAATAGCATGATAAATATAAAAAACACAAGTTTTTTTCGCTTGATGAAGATGCTTAAAATTTTGTAATATATGTTGGAAAATCGAACAATGGTACGTCTTCTTCGGAACGAAGGTTTTTTGAATTTTTTAGAGAAGTTGAGTTTGTCGTTTAGCGCAGGAATCAAGAAAAACGTAATGAACAATGAAACGGTGAGATTGATGCAAATAATCCATGAAAAATCTAGTAAATACAATTGATATGCTCTTTTGATGAAGAAAATAATCGAAAGGGAACCAATAGTTGTCAAGGTCGCTGCCAAAATGGAAATGAATACTTTTTTGTTTTGATGATGACGTAAATGATCAATCATAATGATGGAATTGTCCATGATGATTCCCAAAGAAATTGTCAATCCTGCAAAAGAGTAGATGTGTAAATCGACTGAAAAAGTATAGTAGAAGATAACGGCTAAGAGTACATTTAGCAACAGCGAAATAAAAATTAATAGCACATATTTAAAACTTCTACTGATGATGATGATAAACACAAATAAAACAACGACTGAAAACAACACTCTGTATGAAACTTTTAACAATTCTTCTTTGAGTTTTAGTGTCGCATCATACAAGGTGTTGATCGTGATGTTTTGTAAACTGGGTGTTTGTTTGCATTCTTCTAAGATTTGATATACATTTTGAATGACATCCAATTGATTTTTGTCTTTTTCGGCAGTGATTACTAAAGAAACCGCATTGGAACCGTTGAAGCGTTTGTACCCTTGCACCTGTTCTTCTGCTAGTTCAATATGGATAATGTCTTTTAGAGAAATTACGTTGTTTTCGGCAGTTATAATGGGTGTTTTGAAAAGTATTTCTTTAAGCGAACTGTTTTCTTCTGTATATAAAATAAGGTCTTTTTTGGAGTTGTGAATGCGTGTGGTTCCGAAGCTATGATTGGACAATGCGTTGCTGATGGCTGATTTTACAGTTTTAAGTTCAACTTTATAGCGTTTCAACATGGCATCATTGCAGATAATGACATACTTGTACGTTGGCACGCCCATCAATTGTACATCGCTGACACCTTTGATGCGCGCAAGTTTTGGTTGAATGATTTCCGTTGCTTTTTGTTGTAAGGTTGCTACCGATGTTTTACTGCTCAATGCTAAGGAAATTAAGACTTCTGTACGATCATTGTCAATTCCATGCGCGGTTACGGTAGGATAGGAGACACCTTTTGGGAAATTGCCATACAACTGTCGCAAAATTGTGTGAATGTACAGTTGACTTTTGTCAAGATTGGTTTTTTCTGAAAATTCTAGTTTAATTTTTCCCGAACCTTTGGAAGAAACCGAACTGATATTCAGCAATCCATTCATCGTTGCTAATGATTGTTCTATAGGATTTGTAACTTCACTTTCCAGAATTCTGGGATTGGCATTTTGCCAAGAATATTGCACGGTAATGACTGGAATGTGTTGTTTGGGTTTTAAGCGAATCGAAAGCGAAAAGATACACGCAATGCCAATAATACCAAAAAGTACAAAAATGATGATTTTTGTAAATGAAGACACTATTTTTTTGTCGCCATTCATCTTATTCTCCTTTGGTTACCGAAGAATTGTGAGCCAAATTGATATTGCCTTCGTAAATGACCAAATCTCCTTTCTTTAAGCCTTTTTCTATGACAATATGATCTGAGTTTTCGAATGAAGTTTTTACATAGTTCCAGAATGCTTTGCCGTTTGTATAGGTAAAAACTACTTGTTTATTATCGCGCAGCACCACACTTTCTTTGGGAACAAACAATGTATTGGGCACTACTTTTTTGATGGTTACATTTACGTTCATTCCATCTAAAATACCAGCATCACTGTTGGCAAATGTGCCGCGTACTTTGATCAATCCGTTTTCATCTACGGTAGGATTGATTTCTGTAATTTCTCCATCAAATGTGGTGTCTGAAAAGTTTGTTGAAATTTCGATCGCTTGTCCTTTTTGCAGAAAAATAAAATTTTCTTCCAACACACTAAATTCCACTTGAAAAACACTCGTATTGATAATGGTACAGAATGGTTTTGTCGTATCGGGATAACTGTATTTTTTTGTGTCTAAGTTTGCAATAACTCCACTAATAGGCGCGCGCAACGTTGTGGAAGTCAATGCCGTTTTTGCGTCGTTTAGATCAGAAATAGACGTGTTGTAATTTCCTCTATTCTTCGCCATGTTTAAGGTAGTTTTCGGAATCTTAGCAGAATCTTTCAAACTGTAATTAAATCCAATAAGAATATCTTCTACATCAATTTTTGCGCGTTCTAGCTGTTCTGTTGCTTTGATGACTTTATTGCGATAGCTTTCATTGTTTTGACTTGCAATTACTTGTCCTTTGCGCACTTTTTGTCCGTTTTTTACACGAATGGAATTGATTTTTTCATTCAAGATGAATTTTACTATTGCTTTTTGTTTAGCAAAGGCTTTTCCTGAGGTTTGTAATTCTAGATTAAAATCGCCTGTATTGATAGGTGCGTATCTTACCTTTTCCGCAGATTCTGTATTTACAACGGTTGTATTCTCTTTCTTTTCTAAGGTGGTCGATGGCGTTTTCTCATCACAAGAAATCACCATCATGCCTACTAGAAAAATGATGGTAAAAAATAGGTGTATGTGTCCGATTTTCAAGATTGGTTTCATTTAAGATTCTCTAATAATATTGGAGAACCTATATCTACTATTTTTTTATCTTTTAGTTGAAATGAATGATATGCTTTGTAATACGGCAACTCATTGGTTTGATTGAAAGCATCATATTCATCATAAAAAACAGGATGTTTAAAAAATAACACGTCGTTTATCATGTAATCAACTTTTAGTTGTTCAGAACCTGAAATAATAAATACCGCTTTTTTTTTGGTATCTGTTAAGTATGTGTCCCACGATTTTAAGTCTTCCACACAAACGGAGCAGTCAGAGTCTAAATAATTTACAGTGAGCGTTTCTTTGGTGTTCATTAAGGTTTTGAACTCTTCGTTAGTATTAATGGGAATTAACTCACTGGGATAGATAAGTTGTTTATCAATCCATGTGGATCGCATTTCTGTATCAATCTTTGATAATTGTTCAGAAAGGGTATCTTTTGAATTGTAATGCTTCAAAATTAATAGTACGCAGGTACCAATGAGAAAGAAAGAAATCAATATGGTGTATATATGCTTCTTCATTATTTGAGTGAGTGATTTAAAGTTTATATTGAACTACGTTGGCGTTTCCAAATTCAATGACAAATAAATTTTTATCATCTGTGTCGATTTCAATAGCAATGGACTCTTTTTCGAGTTCGATAACGTCTAGTAACGTACCTTTCCAATCAAACACATGAATCGTTTTTCCAAAAGCAAATGGGCTTACAGCTCTAGTTTTTCCTGAAAATAAAGCATATATTTTGGCGTCAGAAACACACATATCTATATATCCAAATTTGGTATCTCCACCTTGTCCCATAACGGTTTGGTATCCATTATTTGCCAATTCGTACTTAGGCAGAAAGTCTAAATTGGTCTTTACTTTTACAACATCACTTCCGTCTTTATTGTAAATTTCGATCAAGTCAGCGTATAAATTGGCTAAAGCTATTTTGTTTTTGTCAGGTTTTACTTTTAGCGTCGCCATGAATGATTGTTTGTGAATGGAAATAGGAATATTGTTTTTCGGTAATGGAGGCAACGAACCTTTATTCGTTATTTGTTTTGTAGTTATATTGTAAAATAAAAGTCTATTATTTGCTTCCGAAACATCCAATCCAACAATAGTTTCTGCATCGAGCCAACCCAATTCATAGAACATTACTTTTGAATCAAAAAAGAGTTCATTTTCTGTGGGTTTGTAATCATTGGAACCAATACTGTCTTGTTGAAAGCCTAGATATTTATTAAGCGTGCCATCAAAAATCCAAACTTTATCATTGTGAAAATCTAACGAACCAAACGGAGATAGAATTTCTCCAGGTCCTTTTCCTTTCATGCCAAAACTGCCTATATAGGTGTCATCGGTAGTAAAAGCCTTGATCACTTTATTAGATTTTGAATCTATAATAAATAATTTAGCACCTAGTTTTTTTAGTTTTTCAGGATTCGATAAACTATCTGATGATTTCAAGGTAGCTACTTTGTTAATTTTTGTAGTTGTAGTTAGATTTACTTTTTCATACCAATCAACTTTCGTTTTTGTACATGAAATTGCTATGAAAAACACCAACAAAATTGCAAGTAGGTTACGTATACTTTTCATAATAGTATTTTAAATAATTAAGAGAGTCATGAATAATAATCACAACTCTCTTGGTTACATTTTAATGCTATAATAGATTTATACTTTTACTGGTTCAGCAGCAGCAGCATCAGCTACGTCAAAAGCTGCTCCACATGGTTTACCGTCTGAACGCCACCATCCTCGTACAGGGTCATGATTTGGTGGATAACAAGTACCAGAGCCTGAGCAGCAGGTACCTCCGCTAACTGCAACTGCAGTAGCGTCAGCTTGTTGTGCACTCGTGGTAGTGTTAAAAGACATTAAAGCGATTGAGAATACAAGTGCAGAAGCACTTAAAAGAACTTTTTTCATAATGTTAAAGGTTTTTGTGGTTATTGATTACAAACATGAAGAATAGTTGCGCGCAGGTGTGTTTTCTTCATATTTGTCTTATTTAAATGTAGGGCAAATAGAATTATCATCAAAAAATCTTACGATCAAATTTTAAATAACTGACAATTAGTATGTTAAATTAATACTATAAGTAAGGTGAACCCGTAATTTGTTGTAGTTTTATGATGATATTTGTCTATAATAATTCGAATAACCCTCTTTTTGGCGGATTTCCATAATATATCCGCGCATTTTCAAAAATGGAAATCGTTGCTTTTTAGGGAGAAGATACTGCTGAAATAGCAATCATTCTAGCAACGATGATATTTAAAAATATAGAGCATTTTAAGTGCAACCATTTTGAAGCAATCTACTTTTTAGCAACCGCAGCCACCAAAAATATTAATAGTTGTGTTCACCTTACCATCTTTAGAAGTCAAATGTGCCGTTCCTGCATATTGTGTTCCACCACCATCATCTGTTCCGTCTTTTGTTAAGGTAAATTTCAAATCGTAAGCGTCGTTGTAATAGTGTTTGTGAATTTCGCCAAGTTTGTGATTTGGATTTTCAGGTTTTTTACTGTTTAGCATCACTAGTTTTCCATTGATTTGAATAACGGCTTTGGCTTTTGGTGCATCTTGAAACGTACCAAAAACAAGCATCGTGTCGAAGTCTTTAGGATGTGTGCGGAAGGAACAGTTACAGCCATCACTAAATTCGTTTGGCAATCCTTTGAGCGAGTTAATCACTTCCATGGGTTTTGCAAAAGCTGTTTTTTGGGCTAAGGGAGTTTCTTCAGTTGTGGCTGCTTTTTCGGTAGGAATTAATTCAGCTTCTTCCCATGTGCCATTTACCATTTGTGGACGCGCATTGAGTTGCATAAAATGCTCGCTCAATGTTTGCGTACGTGTATATTCTTTTTTTGAAATAAAATCTTTTACGGTTTCTGTCAACTCCATTTTTGGTTTGGAATCGCCTGCATCTGCATTAAAACTAAAAGTACGTTCTTTTAAAAGCTTTCTTTTTGCATCCATAAGTCGGTACGTATGGTAATATCCATATTCGCCAACATCTGTTTTTTCTATTTCTATGATTTGATTGCCTTTTAAATAACTATTTGTTACCGTTTCTGCATCGCCACCTTCACGTCTAGTAATGCCTAAATCAGTCCATGAGGAAACGTCAAATTTGCCAAAATGGTTAAAGTCAAATTTGTCTTTGGTGATGATGTCATTTCCTTTAGTGTCGCCTTTTTGGTGAACAGCGCCGCCGTATACCCAACCTACTTTGTTGTCTTTTGTGGTGATTTTTAACCAATAATCGTCATACGCAACACCGCGCAATACAATAATTTCTTTACTGTCCGATTTCGTGCCTGAAAATTCCAAAGCATCTTCCGAAGTATATGTGCCAATTACTTTTCCTTTGGTACTTGCCGCATCGCGCACGTTTATATTGTCTACCCAAGCATAAAACGTATTGTTTGCTTTTGGAGTTTCCGTAATTTTTTCAGTCTCGTTGGAGGTTGTAGGAGTTGTTTTCGTTTTTTCTTTGGTGTCGCTTCCGCAAGAAATCATCATCAGTATAGCACAAAGAATACATAGTTTTAAGAGAAGAGAATTGTTTTTCATTTACTATTTGATTCGTTAAAAAATAGGATTTTCAATTTACTAAATATTCAACTTTATTAAGATTAATTGTTTAAAAATGTTTTACATCACAGAAGAAATCATTCACTATATAAAAATGGCTATTCACTCATCTTTTTTCTTTTTGGATTGCAAATCTGTCAAGTTTGTAAAATATTAAACAATGTAAACTTATATATTATGAATTATTCAAAAAAAAATCCTGAAACAGTAGCATTTTTAAAGGTAACAGAACCATCTGAAGAGATTAAAAAGCAACTCCACAATGAAGCTTTGTTAGATTTAACAGCAAAGGAACAAGTAATTCAAACACTTGTGGCAACACATAAAAAAGCAACTCCTTTGGTGTCCAAGACAAAGATAAAATGCACGGGACAATTAGCAGTGGCGTATGCTTTTGTGTATAATACTTTAAACCTTCAAACGATGAATTTTCCAGGGTATAAGAAGAATTATAGCTTCTCAGGCAAAGGATATGGTGTAGGTGTTGGCGGCGGTGTTGCTTGGTATACAGGCTCATTTACGCTCACACCCAAACAATTAGTCAAAGCAGGAACTGTTGATTATAGCATTGTAGGAACTGGCATAGGAATATTGATTACTTTTTCGAAAAACGGCAAAGTTATAGGAACTGTGGCAGCAGCAGGAATAACAGTGGGTTCAGGAGGATTTTTAGGGAAAGGAAAATTCTATTAATCTGTTTCTTACTATTTAGAAAATAGCTATCAAGTAAAATCTACTGGTAAAAAGGTAGATTTTTACTTTCCCCAAAAACCATACACTTTGCTTTTAGAATAGCTATGAAGAATTAAACGAATAATAATCAATAGCTTATCTTAATTTTTGCTAAATTGAAAACATTGAAAATTCATTTCATATATCGCAAATAATTAGGGTGTATTTTAAACTAACAAATTATGTTAATCACATCGTCAACCAATACCACAAAAAAAATATCTTTTACTGTTCAAACAAAATTGCTTTTAGAAGCTATTAAATACACGGATATTGCATTAGGAACTTCCGCTAAACCCATACCAATAGATAGTTTTGTATCTATAAATGACTCAGAATTACATGAGTTTTTGAGTGGAGAAACCATTGCTTTTCAATTGGCTCCGAATAACGATTCAGAAGATTTAGAGTTAGAATTAGTCGCTTGTAATATTCACAATGTAGGTCAAGATTTTAACAATAAATTTGTCACAGTTCCGCATCCATGGAAAAATATTTTGGATGTTGATAAAGAATCTATTTTAGAACTTCCCGATGGTTCGCTAAGTATAAAACCCGAAAATGGAATTTGTTCTATTGAAGTTTCGAAAGGTTTGGACGATAAAAAGTTAGAAGCATATTTGTCATATAAAGTTATTTTTAAAACAACAATTTCAATTAAGAACAGAAGTGGAAAAGAGATGTTGCGAACTTTTTATTTTGTAATAGATCCATTAATTAAAGTGACTTCGGGCGGAAAACGTGGAGGTTTTGGTATTCCTCCAGTTACTAAATATAAATAGGAATCTATGATTTTTCTCCAACGCACGCTCTTTTTTATCATTTTCTTATTTGGAAATAGTATCTGCTTGTCTCAAAATGCACAAAAAGTAGCAGATTTGATTGCGGATTTGGAAACGAAAAATTTGTCTAAAAAAGAGCGTGTACAGTTATTGGCTAGCATTGCATACAATCATCCCGAATTAGATCAGGCGATTTACTACGCAAAACAATCCTTAACAATTGCCAAAGAAATGAATGATTTGGTGTTGCAAGCAGAAGCATGGGAAGAAATTGGCGCGATTGAACAACGTTTGGGAAATAAAAATAATGCCTTAGAAAGTGCATTCAAGGCATTACAATTGTATGATTCTTTAAATTTAAAAGAAAAGCAAGCCGCTTCGTACGTGCAAATAGCCACACATCATATTTTAGAAACAGAGTATGATGTAGGAATTGATTATTTGAAAAAATCTCAAAAAATATATGAAGAAGTTGAAGATGATATAAATTTAACAAAGACGTTGATCAATTTAGGAGAAGCCTATTATTATTCAAACCAGCTTAACAACGCAGAAGAAACCAATACAAAAGCACTAGCATTAAGTACGTCACTCAAAGATAAATCGATCAGTGGATACGCTATCGGGAACATGGGAATGGTATATCGTGCACAAAATAGGTTATTACAAGCAAAACGCAATTTAGAAGAAGCTATTAACATTCTAAAACCTTTAGGAGATGCATATTCCGTATCAATATACATATCAGAATTAGGAAAAGTCTTTGAAAAAGAAGGCAATATTGCTTTGGCAGAAACACAATTTTTGTCTGCTTTTACCATGGTAGAAGAAGCTGGTTTAAAAGAACAAATTCGCGATTTTAGCAGTTTGCTTACCAATTTTTATGAAACACAAAACGATTATAAAAAAGCATTTGAATTTCAAAAAATATATCAACAATACCAAGATAGTTTGGTCAATAGAGAAAACATTCAAAAAAATGAACAAATCAAAGCTGATTATGAAGTTTCAAAGCGAGAGTCAGAAATTACACTTCTCAATATACTTAACTCCAATCAAAAAAAGTGGGTTTTAGGCTTGGTTGTTGGACTTTTCATATTGATTGCATTTGCGTATTTACTGTATCGTGTCAATCAAAAAGTAAAGAAAACAAACGAAATACTATCCGATCAAAAAGAATTGATTAGCAAGCGCGAACAGGAAAAAGCCTTATTGTTGCAAGAATTAAATCATCGCGTAAAAAACAATTTGCAAATGGTGGCAAGTCTGCTCAGTTTACAAAGTAGAGAATTGACAAATCACCCAGCGCAAGAAGCGATTTTGTCAGGAAAACACAGAGTAGAAGCCTTGTCATTAGTACATCGGAAATTGTACCAAGAAGGCGTAGATACCAAAATTCCACTCAAAGATTACATTCAAGAATTGGTATTGGGATTATTTGAAGGCTACAATGCAAAATTTGCTCCGAGTTTTTCTATTGCGGATATTAGTATTGGGATTGATGTGGCAATTCCGCTGGCATTAATCATCAACGAAATGGTCATTAACTCGCTTAAATATGCGTATGATGGAATTGAAGAACCTTTATTGAAAATCGTCATCATGCAAGAAACGACAGAAGATTTACACCTTCAAGTCATTGATAATGGTGTCGGATTTACAAATGCAGACAATGAAAAAACAAATTCCTTTGGCTTAAAATTGATTAGTTCGCTCATCGAACAATTGGAAGGCACCATGGAGCAAATCAACACGAAAGGAACACATTGGGAACTAAAAATTAAACTTTCGTAACTATAACAATTTAGAAAAAAGATATGACAACCACCATAAAAGTTTTAATTGTTGAAGATGAAATCATCTTGGCACACGATATTCGTCATCGGTTGCGAGATATGAACTATGAAGTTGTCGGAATTGCACCTTCGGTTGCAAAAGCAGTTACGATTTTAGAAGCAGAAACCGTTGATATTGTCATGATTGATATTATCTTAAAAGGCGATAAAGATGGCATTGAATTGGCTGAAATTATCAACGAAGCATATCAAATTCCGTTTATCTTTCTAACGTCTCATGCAGATGCTTCCTTAATTGAACGCGCCAAAAAAGTACGTCCGTATGCGTATATTTTAAAACCCTTTAACGATCGACAAGTAAAGATTGCTATTGAATTGGCGTTGATAAACTTTTCCAATCAAACACCAGGGAAAGATGTGTTTGAAGACAAGGAAACTATTTTAGAAGAATCGCAGGTATTGCAAATAAAAGACAGCTTATTCCTCAAAAAAAACCAACACTTTGTGCGTGTTCCGCTTACAGATATTCTATTCATAGAAGCTGACAATAACTACTGTACTGTACACACAAAATCTGAACGCTTTGTGTATGCCATGGTGATGAAAAAAATTGAACAGCAATTGCCAACTAGCAATTTCATGAGAACACATCGCAGTTATATTGTCAATATCTATCAAGTAAGTGGTTTTGAAGGAAACTTGTTATTTGTAGGAATGCATAAAATTCCTGTGAGCAAATCGCAAAAAGAACAAGTGTTCAAGCGTTTCAAAACGATTTAGAATAAGATGTACTACCTAAACAAAGAATCCATACTGGACTCGTTGGTCACAAATTCAAAAGTCGCCAAAAGGAGCACAAGGATTGCAATAAAGTAGCAAAGGTGTTTTGAGGAAAGTTTCATCTATAAAAAAGCTATTCCACCCGATTTGCATACGTTTCCAACGCTTTTCTAAGGATCTTTCCAGCTTCTTTGGTCGGTTCCCATGAAAAATCAATGTCACGAACTTTACAAAAACGTTCAAAATTTCCATACAAAACATCGTTGGCTCTTTGATCAAACTTTTCATTAGGGGCAAAATCAAAACTTTGCTTTAAAATCTTCCCATCTTTCAGATAATACGTAGTTTCATAATTTTGTGGTTTTCTCTTCAAAGCTACATCAATATAATTGGTGCTTTCTTCAATAACCACCACAATACTATCGTTTTCAGAAACTACTTTTTTAATTTTTGTTACCGAACTCATTTCTTTTGCCCAATCTTGATTTGCTAAAAGTTGTTCTTGACTTTTGACTTCTGCAAAATCATTTTTAAACAATTCCTGATACGTTGGTGTTGTTAATTCGCGCAATTTTTCAGTATCAAAACTATTTCTAGCGGTTACAAAAGATGTCACCATGGCAACACTTTCACCACTTTTTGAATTCGATTTGCTGTTTGTATTTGATTTCTTTTCTGAGCAAGAAATCATTGCAAAAACACTAAACACGACGATGAAAATAGACTTGAACTTCATAAATTAATTTTTAAAAATATGCGGTTTCTAAAGTAGAAAACTTTACAAACCTATGCTATAAAAAAGTGAACTATTTTTAGGATTTTATAGATTTTCCTATGAGAATAAAAAGAGTAATTGTCAGTTAGCGAGAATGTCTTTTTCTTGAATAAATTCTGCCACATCTTTCGCCCAAATTTGATATGCCAATTCTGACGGATGCACGCCATCGCTGAAAAAATCTTCGGGTGACGCATCTAAGTTCATACGATTGATCAACTCTTCATATTTCAATTCTTTAGCATTGTAGAAAACATTGTCATAATCTTTCACCACTTTTTCAAGTTCTTCTCCAAGCAGAATCACCAAATTTCCAATAACAAACTTAAACGTGCCTGTAAACGCTGTAAACTCCTTAATTGGTGGCATGTTGGTAAACACAATCGGCGTTTTTGGATAACTCTCACGAATTGTATCAATCAAGGCGCGGACATCTTTGTTCCATCTTTTTGGAGTACTTAGTTTAAAACTATCATTTCCGCCAAGTCCAATCACAATCAAATCAGCAGTTTGTTCCGTTATTTCTGGAATGATCTTTTGATGGACACATTTCGCCGTATAGCCACTTTTTGCATATACTTTCCATGAAACATTGGCTGAAATTTGTGCCGTCAATTCTTTGGCGAGCGTTCCTGTAAATCCAGATTCATGTGTAGATGCGCCAACTCCAGCAATGGTACTTTCGCCAATGGCAAGCATTTGAAACGATTGATCGCTTTCGGTGGTAGACATTCCTTCTACATCGGTAGCTTCTGGCAAATCGGGAATGGTTCTCCGAATTTTTTGTCCTTGAAAATACAAAATGGGCAACAACGGAACGGAAACAATCGCGCCAAGCGTATATTTAATATTCATAATCATTTCAAATTAGCGTTTAAATATACAATTTTGAAGCTTATAATTAATTTTGTTTAATCATTTTGTATCTTTGTTAAACAAAAATACCTCATGAAGAAAACACACTTACCTACAAAAGTCTGCAAAGTATGCGAAAAATCTTTTACTTGGCGTAAAAAGTGGGAACGTGTGTGGGACGAAGTTCAATACTGTAGCGAACGTTGTCGAAGAAATAAAAATAAGAAGCAAAATGACTAAAACAGGATTGGTTTGGTTTCGAAATGATTTGCGTATACACGATCAAATTTCGTTGGTAAAGGCGGCAAAAGAAAACAGTTTTGTCATGGCTGTGTATTGTTTTGATCCGCGACATTTTGAAAAAGACCGTTTCGGATTTGTCAAAACAGGAAACTATCGCGCACAATTTTTAATAGAAACGGTAAACGATTTGCAAGATCTGTTGAACGCGTTGAACATTCCGTTATTTGTTCATATAGAAAAGCCTGAAAAAACAATTGCTGACTATGTAAAGATTCACAAAGTAACTTCTGTATATTCACAAAAAGAATGGACATCCGAAGAAGTAAGGGTTGCCGAAAACGTACAAAAAGAACTTCCTAGCGAAGTACATTGGGTAGAAAGTTACGATCAGTTTTTGTATCATCCTGAGGACATTCCGATGGCAATCGACAACATTCCACAAGTATTCACGGCATTTCGAAAAAAGTGTGAAAAATATGCCAGCATTCGCAAATTGGAAACGATTGCAAAAATGCCAGAAAAAAACCGCATTCCGCATCTGACGAAAGTCCCAACATTACAAGATTTAGGATTGTCAAGTTTTGAACAAGATGCAAGAACCGCATTTCCGTTTACAGGTGGCGAAACCGCAGGATTACAACGTTTGCAAGACTATGCTTGGAACACGAAAAAATTATCTTATTACAAAAAAACACGCAACGGATTGGTAGGAACGGATTACAGTTCTAAATTTTCAGCATGGTTGGCGAATGGAAGTTTATCGCCGCGAAAAATTTACCATGAAGTTAAAAAATACGAATCCGAAATTATCAAAAATCAATCTACCTATTGGATGATTTTTGAATTGATTTGGCGCGATTTTTTCAAATACATTTCCCTAAAACACGGAAGTAATATCTTTAAACTAGAAGGTATTTTGCAGCAACCGTACGAATGGAGTCAAGATGCGCGATTCATTCAACAATGGATTGATGGCGAAACGGCCGAACCTTTTGTCAATGCAAACATGCTCGAACTCAAACATACAGGTTGGATGAGCAATCGCGGACGGCAAAATGTAGCTTCGTATTTTGCCAGAACCTTGCAACTCGATTGGCGTATTGGCGCCGCGTATTTTGAATCGTTATTGCTTGATTATGATGTGCATAGCAATTATGGAAATTGGCTCTATGTTTCAGGCGTTGGAAACGATCCGCGCAATCGAACCTTTAATGTGCAATTGCAAGCCGAACGCTACGATGGCAATAACAAATTTCAAAATCTCTGGTTACAAACAAGTTTATTTTAAATGAAAACGTTACGATTAATTTTAGGCGATCAGCTCAATCAGCAACATTCGTGGTATGATGATACCAATGATGAAATTGTGTATTTTATGGCGGAAATGCGTCAAGAAACCGATTATGTAAAACATCACATTCAAAAAGTGGTGGCGTTTTTTAAAAGTATGCGTTCGTTTGCAGCTTGGCTAGAAAAGGAACAACACGAAGTTGTGTATTATACTTTGGATGACAAAAACAATCAACAGGATTTAGTAGCGAATTTGAAGCAACTCATTACGGAACACAACATAGAAAAGTTTGACTACCAATTGCCTGACGAATACCGTTTGGATGAACAGTTAAAAGCTTTTTGTGACGAATTGGAGATTGAAACAGAAGCTTTTGATACAGAACATTTTTTAACGTCACGAACCGATTTTACAGACTTTTTTGAAGGAAAGAAACAACTAGTGATGGAATATTTTTATCGCAATATGCGAAAGAAGTATGATATTATGATGCTGAATGAAAAAGATCCGGAAGGAGGCAAATGGAATTTTGATCAAAGCAATCGAAAAAAGTGGAAAGGCGAACCTGAAATTCCGCAAGAAAAACAAATAGAAAATTCGGTGGAAGAAATCTACGAAATGATTCAAGCTGCGAAAGTAGAAACGATAGGAACTATTGATATTGACAACTTTCATTGGCCAACCGATCGTGAATCGTGTTTGGACGTTTTGAATTATTTTTGTGAGAACTTACTCGTTCATTTCGGAGATTACCAAGATGCGATGCATACGGAAGAACATTTCCTATTTCACAGTCGTTTGTCCTTTGCGATGAATTCTAAAATGTTGCATCCGAAAGAAGTGATAGAAACTGTCATTTCGTATTGGCGCGATCATAAAGATGCGATTGACATTTCGCAAGTTGAAGGTTTTGTGCGACAAATTTTGGGCTGGCGCGAATATATGCGCGGAATGTATTGGAAAGAAATGCCAAATTACAGAACTTTGAACAAATTGAACAATTCTAATAAACTTCCTGACTTTTTCTGGACGGGAAATACGAAAATGAATTGTTTGAAGCATGCCATTTCGCAAAGTTTAGAGCATTCGTATGCGCATCACATTCAACGATTGATGATTACGGGGAATTTTGCTTTGCTCACGCAGACTGATCCTGACGAAGTGGATCAATGGTATTTGGGCATTTATATTGATGCGATTGAGTGGGTTGAAATTACCAACACACGCGGAATGAGTCAGTTTGCCGATGGCGGATTGGTAGCTACAAAACCGTATGTTTCTAGCGGAAGCTATATCAATAAAATGAGCAATTATTGTAAAGATTGTGTATATAAAGTGTCTAAAAAAGAAACCGAAGATGCGTGTCCGTTTAACTCGCTATATTGGAATTTTTTAGATGATAAACGTGAACATTTCAAAGACAATAATCGCATGAATATGATGATGAGTTTGTTGAATAAAATGGACAGAGAAAAATTAACAGCGCTGAAAGAACGCGCGCAAGATGTAATTGCAAATCCTGATAAGTATTAAATGAAAGTAGAAATTGAAGTTATGCAAGAAGAAGAAGACAAAAGACCTGATAATGTGGTGTTTGATGAAGAAAGCAACAGCTATAATGCGGCGTTAAAACCGTATGCAACCAATGTTGGCGCGCCTATAATTACGACACCAGACACCGTAACTTGGAAAAACGTAAACATTGATAAAGTCAACAAGCAAGTCAAAGCGCGTTACGACGAACTCAAAGCGGAATACGATGCATTGATGGAGAAGTTTGAATACAACAACTTGATTTACAGCGCAAAATTCAACTTTGAACCGATTGTTGGCGAAATCTATCATTTATATCGCGATAAAAATCAACAGCCATTTTTGTCCATCATTGCGCCAAGTCAATGTAATTTTGACTTTGTAGAAACCTTTCGTTTGAATGCGGATAAAATGTGGGAAGTGGTGGAAGAGTAATTTTTTAATGAATCAATTTGATAATTTGAAGATGTGTCAATGTTGTTTCAAAAGAAATTATATGTTTTACTAGAAACAGTTCGTTTCTGTTTTTTGCCACGAATACACAAATTATTTTTTGTCTTACGGATCGTCACTTCGAGTGATTTTGAGGCACGAAAAATTGTATCGAGAAGTACTTTGAATATACTTATTTTGATGTAATAAATTAGTGTTTTTCTATGATAGGATATTCTATTTTTTTTTCCGTCTCAATTAATGATATGAATTTGGTTAATCTTTTTTTAAAAAAAAGTCTAACTTGAGTTATTAACAAGTTCGTGATTTTTATGATCACTTTAAAAATCACTTATTCCGCTTTCTCATAGGCTTCTTGCAACCAAGCTTTCAACTCAGCATCAACTTGATTAATTTCTGTCAATCGTACTCTGTGTGTACACATGGTGCCAAAAGGACCTGAGTTTTCCAAGCGCTCTGTAGTTTCTTTGCCTTTAAGCTTTAAACCTAAATCAATACGAGATTTGGTAGCGGGTTTGATGACCGCAAATTTTCGTTTTCTATCTAAGCTTACTTCTGTTTTCTTTGGAGTAATTCTTACATCATCCCCAAATTCTTTTACCATAGCCACCAATTGCTCGTAAATAGGAACTAAAACTTCTTTTCCTTTGTATTGATTTGTCACTAAATCTTCTGGTGTATTTTTTTCTTCTTTGGATAAGTTCACAATCGTATTGGCAAAACCATGCGTAACACTGTGTTCTTTCTTTAAATAATTTACAGCTTCAGCATGTTTGGTAAATGACTTTGTTTTTAGAATTGCTTTCCATTCCGTTAGTGACTTGCCTGTTTTTTCAGGCATATTATCAATCATTGTTTGTAATGCTTTTTCCATATTTTAAATATTTTACTCGATAATCGAGATTAAAAATGTTCCGATCTTTGTGTCGAAATGTTGTTAACTGTTTTCTTTGAATATTTACCAGTCTTTACCTCAATATTTGTTGCTAGGTTTTCCTGTTTCCAAATACGAAATCAAATTCAGATACGATTGTTCATTTCCTTTGATAAAAAACTGCATCAAAGACCTGTATTTCTCTGTGTATTTATAACCAATTCCAAACGAAGTGACTTTGGTTTTTGTGGGACTTATTTTTTCAAAAAGGATGACATTGTATAAATCTTTTTCGTCTTCCTTCATGAATTCAGGGAAATTTTTAGTGAGTTCTGCTTGTAATGTCAACATTGTTTTTGGAACATAATTGACAATATGGAGCGTAATTGTAGCAGCATCACCAATTTTTCCATCTTTATTATAATTGGTTTGTATTGTTCCATTAATTTTAAAGTCGATTTCAGCAATTGAAGTCGCCCAATTTTCCCAACCCTTTTTAGTTGTGTACGCATTCCAAACAGAATCTACAGCAACGTTTACAATAAAAGTTTGTTTTAAAACCATATTTTTTGTGTCTGAAGAATCGATTACAGAAACGATCCTAGTTGAAGGATTCGTTTGTGCAAAAGACACTACTGAAATACAAATCATTACAAAGGAAAGGAGATTTTTGGTCATAATTTTTAAGATTACTGTGTTGCAATGTACACATTTCAAATACTTGTATGATAGTAAAAAATTAACCTTTTCGATCTAACGGGAAAAAATTAGGTTCATCATTATGAAAATCTGCATTGATAAACTCTTGTGGATTAAACCCTGAAAACTCTTTAAATTCTTTGATAAAATGTGATTGGTCCGTATAGCCAAATTCATACGTAATATCAGTCCATTTAAGTTGTTGCTTGTTTTGAATATGTTTTAAGATTTCATTGAATCGAAAGATTCTGTGAAATACTTTTGGCGTGAGTCCAAAATACTTTTTAAACTGATGAATTAAATGTTTTTGTGAATTTGGATACGAATCAATAATAGCTTTGCTTTCTGAAATTGGTTTGGCTTGTATCTGTTCAAGAATCGCTAAGGCTTCTTTTGGAGCAGATTTGCTACTTTCAAATCTTTTCAATAACCAGTTTTCTGCATGTTCAAATTTTTTCTGAGGAACTTCAGTATGTAATAGTTGAGTTCGCAATGCTAAAATTTCATCTCCGAAAAGTTGTTCCGCAGTAATGACTTTGTTGTTTAGTTCATGAATTGGAATTTTCACAAAAGGATATGCGCCCTTGGTTTTGAATTGAATCACAAACATTTCAGAATCTTGATGCGCCGAAATCGAAAGGTAATTTTTGTGCATTCCGGAAACCCAAACATTTCGATACCTTCCATTAGGTTTTAAGGTTGTATTATCAAAGGTATTCCGTTCCAAACCATCCAATTCAACTATGATAAAAAGATGTCCCGTAGGAACGACACGTTCGATAGAATGATCTGGTTTGAATCCTTTAAAATAAAAAATGGATTCAATGTAAGCTTTCAAAGGAGCTTTTAAACTATGAGTTTCAAATTGCAATAGTTTTTGGTTTAGTTATACTTAAAACTACAATATTCTTTAGCAATGTCAAAGTTGTACCATTAGAAAATCAACTATTTTTTGAGGCTAAAGATCAATATATTTTTTAAAATCAGTAGGTTTGTCTATGTGCAACGCAATCTTAGGGAACGTCATTTTTGTACCAAATAAACCGCGTAGTGTGTGTTCGTGATGCGTTTCAATAAGTACATTATGACCTTCCAATTCGCCTAATAAAGAAAGTCTAGCAATGTTTTCTTCTTTGTCAAATTCTGTGCTTGTCAGTGTAATATTTTTGATGTTTTCAATCGAGATTTCCGCTTCTTGCATGATTCCATAACGTAACAATACTTGATCATTTTCGATAGCAATCGGGCGTTTCATTAAGGATTTTGCATATCGAATTTTTTTGAATCGGCTTCGCTAAATAGGTCTGATGTACGTTTTTCTTTTATATAGTTTAATTGGAAATTAAATCAAGTAGCATCAATTAATAAAAAAAGACAACTTTGATTAAGTTGCCTTCATGAAATATATAGTATTTTAATGGAATGTTTTACAAGCCAAAACTCGCCAATACCGGATCGTCTACTTCATGATCATAGGCTCGCCAAAAGAACGAACCTTCGCCGCCATTGTAACGCCAAACCACTTCTTTGTCAGGAGTGACTTCCCAAAAACCAAAATCGCCCTCGCAGATAAGCGTATTTCCATTGTCTAAACGTTCTGCACCCGAAATTTTGCTGGAAAAAATTGCCTCATTGCTATACGACCAAACTACATTCGGTTCGTTGTCTGTATTTGGCAATAGGGAATAGGTAGCTGGCATTTCCAATTCGTATACGGTAGAAAAACCTGCGGCAAATCCGTTGACATATAATAACATGTTTCCTTCGCCAGGTACGCCATCTTCTAATAAATTTGGATAGTGATTGCGATCGCCGCGAACTTCTCCCATCATATTGTCATACGCTCTTGGATTGCCAAAACGATACACCAAATCGCCACCAAATCCATAATTCCCGCCTGAATTTGTAGCAGCTTCAGCAGTAGTTGTGCTGTGATCAATAACCCAAACTTCACTAAAAAAGTTTACACTTAGGTAGATAACATCTTTGGTTGAATCATAATCAAAACCGTTGGCATGCATGATGTCGCCATTGGCAATTGGGTTGTAATTGATGTTCACTTTACGTGGATTATCAGCCACAATACCGTAGTTTGGAAGTGATGGATCATCGTCTTGAACAATATGATCGTAACTTCTCCATTGCCATACTACTGCATTGGTATTTCTGTCAATTTCCATAAGTGTTTCAGGATAAATATCACCAGGATTTGCAGATCCTTGTGCGGCTGCATCCACTTCTGCAATGCGTTCCCAAACTAAAAGCAACACATTTCCATTTGGCAACATTTCTACATCATGATGCACAATAAAATCCGAGTTGCTTAGTGTATATTCCCATTCCACATTGCCGTTGGGATTTATAATTTTTACAATACCGCCATATCCACCAAATTCAATTTGTGCATTTGGATCTTTAAAAACTCCTAATAAATTTCCGTTTGGTAGTATCTGTAAGTCGTTCCCTAAAGGCTCATCAAAAGTAAATTCATGAACTTTTTGACCTGTTTTGCTCAATAAAAAAGCAGAATTTTTTCCTGCATTTACAACGAATGTCAGATTGTTGTGAATTTTTGCTGCGTCATAGACTTCAACTTCAGTTGTTAAAACTATTGGATCCGGATCTGGATCACTACTTTCTGGTGTAATAATATTTGTATCGTCATCACTACAGCTTGCAAAGGTAAAAAGGAATGCGCAAGCTAGGTACCGTAAGATTTGTATGTGTTTCATTATTGCTTCAATTGTTAGGCTAAAAATATATAATTCTGAAATAAATACATCACGAAAACACATAAGTTTTCTTGTTTTTCCGCTGTTTTGCAGTCAATTTTAACAGTTAAGAATCATTTCATAGCTTTTTTTGTCTTTTTTACGGTGAAAATGAAAGTGGTAAATATTTTAGGTCATGTTATTTTTTATCTGATGAGAATATGTATTTTAGCAAGCAAATTGAATCAGAACCGATACCCAATGTAGTAATTGCTACACGTATTCTTTAAATTACTGCCATTGCCACTAGATTATTTTAAAGCATTTTTTTACAGAAGAACTAATTTGTACCGTTTTGTGCTTTTTTCGGATAAGTTTACGGAAAGACAGCGCATGTTAGTTGCGAAAGAAATTCCTTTTTATACAAAATTGAACCTCAAAGAAAAACGTGTATTTGAGCACAGAGTGTTGAGTTTTATCAACGCGCACACCTTTGTAGGTCGTGAAGATTTATTGGTTACAGAGCGCATGCAATTGCTTATTGCTGCTACGGCAGTGATGATTACGTTTGGTTTTAGGCGTTATTTGCTTTCGCGATTTGAAACGATTTTGGTATATCCACAACATTATTTTTCTAATATTACACAGCAATATCACAAAGGAGAAGCCAATCCGAAATACAAAACATTAGTATTTTCGTGGGAAGATTTTGAAGAAGGTATTAAGATTGAAGACGACAATTTAAATCTTGGTATTCACGAACTTACGCATGCATTGCATTTTAGTTTTTTAACTGAAAGCAGTTACAACGCACGCATGTTTTTGCGACACTACAAATTGTTGCTTGCTTCTTTGATAGATAAAGATGCGCAAAAACGCTTGATTAAAATCAATTATTTACGCGATTATGCTTTTGAAAATCAGTATGAGTTTTTGTCTGTTTTGATAGAACATTTCTTTGAAACGCCCGAAGAATTCCGAGCGAAATTGCCCAATATTTACAACAGAGTCAAGCTGATGTTAAACATACACGTCGCAGATTTTTAAATTTGAATTAATGGAATTCGAAGACAGCTTTGTGTTCCCGCTACAGTGCCTGTAGTATTGCGTAAGGTGCGAACATCCAACAGTTTCTTTTTACTCTCCGAGCCATTGATGATTTTTAAGCGTTCGTTAATATTCTCCAGTGAAATTCCTGAACCTTCATTCAATTCTTCTGCTGTTTTTGTAATGCCATCACCGTTATCGGTAATGCACACGTACAATTGTTCTTCTTCTAGTTTGATAGAAATTTTCAATTCTCCTTTTCCAGTACGTTTCATACCTTTCAAACCATGAACAATGGCATTTTCTATTAAAGGTTGTAAAATAAGCGGTGGAACTTTGGTAAATTCTAAATCGGCTTTCAATGCTTCGTCAATTACAATTGTATAGACAAATCCTTTTTCAAAAAGATCGCGTTGCAATTCAATATATAACGTTGAAATTTTAATTTCGTCTTGTAAATCAATCAATTTACTTTTGGTCGATTTTTGAACCAATCGGTACAAATGTGAAAGTCTATTAAGCCAGTTGATCGACTGATTCACATTTCCTTTGGTCATTGCGTTACAGATACTTTGGATTGCATTATTAATAAAGTGCGGATTCATTTGAGAATTCAAAAGATCGTACCGTAACGATAATTCATTTAATGACATTCAATACATTTTTTTAGAGTTAACATTTGTTATGCTGGCTTTAGGGATAGATTATAAAATTGGTATACGTAAATGTACGATTGTTACACGCAAAAGGCAACAGGGTTTTGCCCCATTTCGCGAAAACAGGCTCTATATTCACGGAAAATAGAAAGTGTATTAAGAGGTTAAGTTTTTGTTTTTTAGTGTTTTAAGGTGTGCTTTGTAAAAAATATTACAAAGAGAGGAAAATTCTCGAAAAACGACATAAAAAACATACTTTTTTGTCTTAAAAAAGATGTTTTAAAGAAGGTTTTTCAGAATAGAAACATCAAATAACACCGCTTTTTTCAAAAAAATCATTATAAAAAAACTAGAATTGTTAGTTATTTATAGATTTTCTTTTAATTTAGAGGATATTGCATTTTTACTTCTCTCCCAGCCTCAACTAGTAAAAATAGTGTAAAGTATTGGTTACATTTAAAAAGTTGCCAATACATTTTTATTACAAAAAAAACATACTTTCTATGATAAAAAACATACTATATTTCGTCGTATTAACTGGCGTTGTTTGTCAATCTTATGGTCAAAGTTTGGTCAATGATGGCGCAGAAATCATGCTGCAAGAGTCTGCTGTGGTATTCAGTACTGAGAGTTTTGTAAATAGGAATAATGGACAAATTAAAGGCGATGGCACCATGGATTTTGCGGAAGCCATGAATTTTGCGGTGATCAATCCTGGAGTCGTTATTGGCGATTTAAGTTTTGATTCTTCATTAATCAACAGTTCGGCTGCTGGTTTTATGCTGGACATCCAGGGAAATGCAGGGATTGGCATTGAAAATGGACACGATCATGTATTTGTAGATGGCGATTTGGTGATGAATGGAATTTTAGACATTGCTACCATTGACGGTTTTGTACCTGCCACAACCGATTCGTTCACCATCATATCGTATACAGGAAATATTTCTGGACAATTTACCGCGGTAACTTTAGGAGGCAATCTTACGGGTTTTGCTGTTGATTATACCTTGCCTGGACAAATACGATTGGTGCATGAAAGTATTTTAAGTGTGCAAGAAGCTACCATTGAATCTTTACAAGTGTTTCCAAACCCAACCAATGACTTTATCTACATTCGATCGTTGGATAAAATTGACAGAGTAGAAGTCTATAATTTAATAGGAAAGCAAGTATTAGTTACTACCAAAACAGATAAAGTTGATTTGGGCAGACTTGCTAAAGGAATGTATCTCGTAAAAATCTACAGTGAGCAAAAGTTCAATGTGAAGAAAATTAAAGTTCAATAATTATATATACTATAGAATGAAAAAAATATACATAACAATTTTATGTTGCTTTGGATTGCTGAGCATATCTGCGCAAAATTGTGGTTATTATACGGTAAATTTATATACGCAATCTAGTGTTGATAATTTTGTAGCTACGTATGCTACAACAGGTTGTAATAGATTGCCTATTTCATTGATCATAGGACAATCAAACCCTGGAACAATTAATGACATTGTAGACATTTCTGGATTATCTTTTATTGAAGAAATAGCATCTTCATTGATCATTAGAAATACAAGTCTCACTACATTAAATGGTCTTCAAAATCTTACAACACTTGGTGCAGCTGATGGTTACTCAGAAACATTAGAAATAACAAATAACCCTAATTTAACATCCATCAGTAGTTTGCAAAATTTGAATACTCCAGACGGAATCCGAGAATTACGCATTACTGACAGTCCATTACTTCAAAGTTTAAATGGAGTTTCACATCTTGAGGCTCAAAATAAAGTGATTGTCACCAATACAGGAATCACTGATTTTCAAGCTACAGTAAGAAGCTTCATTAATACTTTTAGTGTGAGAGACAATCCAAATTTGACATCGTTTTCAGGACTTATAATTAACACTAACGGTACGTACCCTGGTACTGAAGTTACCATTAGAGATAATCCATCTCTAACTAGTATTGACGGTATGCAAGCCTTTACAGATATACGCAATTTAAGAATTATTGATACTGGACTTACATCTCTTACAGGTTTAGATAATGCAGCCATTCGTAATTCTTGTACCATCGTTAATAATCCAGCATTAACATCCATCGATGCAATAAACGGTTCTGGTACTCCATCAAGTTATATAGATATACAATATAATGGAGCCTTGACATCAATTAATGGATTTAATGGAATGACTTCCCATTCAGGGAATCTCACCATCAGAAACAACAGTTCTTTAAATACGATTAGTGGTTTTACTAATTTAAATTCTTTTTCAGGAGAATTTTTAATTGAATTAAACGCTTCTTTAACCGCGATTGATGGCTTTTCAAGCTTGAGTACAATTAATGGTACAATGACTATTAATAATAATACTTCACTATCCTCACTAAGCGGATTAAGTGCTTTAAATTCCGTTACCAGCGCAATCACAATAAGTGATAATAACAGTTTACCAAACGTAGATGACTTGAGTAGTTTATCATCTTTTGGATTTATTTTTCGCATACTAAATTGTGATCAATTACAAAACATAACCCTTTCTGGATTAGGAACCGATTTGAACGCTTTAGAAATTAAGGAAAATGATGCGTTACAATCTGTATCAATTTCAGATAACTCTCAACTTTCATTCACTAGATTAGAATTGAAAAACAATCAAGCTTTAACTGATATTCAATTTCAGATGGCAAATTATATAGCTTCCTCTTCTGACGTTGGTGTTATAGTAGAAGGGAATCCTGCATTGACTTCATTGCAATTTTTGAGTACGCTAACTAATTTTCGAAAAGGAATTTCAATTGTAAATAATGCAAGTATAAGCAACCTAAACGACCTTCGTTTTTTGGCACGTTCAGGCGATTTAACCATTAGTGACAATCCTTCCTTGACAAATTTAAATGATTTAGGAAAAAATATTGAGGTCTTTGGAGATTTACAAATCTCAGGAAATCAAAATTTGACAGACATAAGTTACTTGGATGATTTGGTAAAAGTACATGAAAATATGAGATTGATTAACAATCCAAATTTAGATGAATGCTGTATTCTGGATCGCTTTTACAACCAAGGAACCGTAACAGGAAGCTTCACACTGTACGGGAACAATACAAATTGCAATTCCATTCACGATATTTTTGATAATTGTGGTGAAGACGGCGTGATTTCCAATGACAATTGCCAAGATGTCAGCAATCCAGATCAATTAGATACAGACAGTGACGGCGTTGGTGATGCATGTGACAATTGCCCAACAGTCGCTAATAACAATCAATTAGATACGGACGGAAACGGCGTTGGCGATGCATGTCAGGCTGAAGCTGGAGCAGATACAGGTTTTGTGGGAATCAGCACAAATACACCATTAAGCAAATTACACATTGAAGATGGCGACGTATTTATTAGCAATATCAACCGTGGAATTATCATGAAAACGGCTTCGGGAAAATGTTTCCGCTACAAGCCTAATGAACAAGGAATATTAGTAGGACAAGAAATTATTTGTCCACAATAAAATATATACTAAAATGAAAAAAAAAATATACGTATCAATCTTATGTTTACTTGGAATACTTACTTTACATGCTCAGAATTGCAGTTCTGGAAGTGTCACTTTAGCAAACCAGTTTCAAGTAGATAACTTTGTTGCTACCCATGCGAGTACAGGTTGTAATACTATTCCTTTTAACTTATATATAGGAAATAGCACGAATAATAATATAACAGATATATCTGGACTCTCATTCATTACGAATGTTGGAGGGATTTTAGGTATTTTTGGTACGAATTTGACAGATCTAACTGGATTGGAAAATATTGTTGATATTGGCTATGCAACAGGTACTCAGAAGTATTTATACATTCACAATAACTCAAACCTATCCTCAACCGCTACGCTACAAAATTTACAACCTAACCAAGGCATTTTCTTGATGTCGATTAAAAACAATCCTTCGTTAACAAGTCTTAATGGTCTTACCCAAATGAAGGTGACACAAGATGTCATTGTTGAAAATACCAGCATATCAAATTTATCATTAACGCTTACCCGTAGTGTCAATTCTATTGAAATTTTAAACAATCCAAATTTAACTAGCTTTTCAGGGTTAAATGTTTTAAACGAAAATACGCATACAGGACTGGCATTATTTTTAAGAGACAATCCTTCATTGTCTTCCATTGCAGGTCTTGATGCTTTTACAAACATCCTGACTTTAGTAGTAGACAATACAGGATTAAGTTCTTTGAATGAATTGAACAATATAGCAAGTATTCAAAATTTTTTGAGTGTTGTTGATAATGCGTCACTACTCAATTTAGATGGACTTTCGAATGTAAGTAATTTGCAAAACCTCTACATTTTGAACAATCCAACATTAACGTCAATCAATGGACTTAGTGGATTGACTGCTGTGCAAGGACAATGCACGTTGATAAACAATCCTAGTTTGCAGTCTTTACAAGGTTTAAATGGAGTTTCAACTGTTCAGCAAAATTTAGAAATAAATGGAAATTCCTCTCTTTCTTCAACGGATGGCTTACAAAGTTTAACTTCTGTCGGAGGTGAATTTAGAATTTTGAATAATTCAGGACTCACATCTTTAACAGGATTAAATAGCTTAAATGACATATCTCTAGATTTAAAAGTGACAAATAATACTTCTCTGGTCTCCATGAATGGAATAAATTCACTAAATACCGTAGGTAGAAATGTAGTGATAAGCAATAATTCTAGTTTGCAAAATACGGACGGTTTAAGTGGCTTATCATCTTTTGGGGAAGAGTTTTTAGTGTCTAATTGTAATCAACTTCAAACTATTGTGGTTCCAAGTTTAGGAAACGATTTGGCAAAATTTGAAGTAAATGGTAATAATGCACTTCAATCCATATCTCTGGGAAGTAATTCTAATATGACTTTTGAGTCTTTAAGAATTATAAACAACCAAAGCTTTACCGATTTTTTATATACACTTGGAAATATAAATACTGATTCATCAAGTGATTCCATAGTAATTCAAGGAAACGCATCCTTAACCAACCTAAGCTTATTTAATTCAGTGACTTCATTTAGAAAAAATATTTCAATCATAAATAACGCTGGTTTGACCGATTTATCAGATTTAGGCACTATCGAAAATTTTAATGATATTACCATTCAAAACAATGCATCTTTAGATAATATAGACGGACTTGGAAATAATTTAACAGTATACGGAAATTTGACAATCGATGGCAATCAATCTTTAACGAACATAACACACATTGATGAAGTACTCAAAATTTTTGGAGGCTTAAACTTAACAAATAATTCAAGTCTTGACGAATGTTGTCCTTTGGAAAGATTGTACAACAATGGCGCGGTTGAAGGTGTTATAAGTATAACTGGGAATAATACCAATTGTGATGCTACTTCTGACATTTTAGATGGCTGTGGTGAAGATGGCGTCATTGCCAATGACAACTGCCAAGATCTTAGCAATCCAGATCAAACCGATACTGATAATGATGGCATTGGCGATCCGTGCGATAACTGCCCAACAGTAGCTAATAACAATCAATTAGATGCTGACAATGACGGAATTGGCGATGCATGTCAAGGCGATGCAGGTGCAAATACAGGTTTCGTAGGAATTAGTACAAACAATCCGCTTGCTAAATTTCATGTGGAAGATGGCGATGTATTTATAAGTAATATTAACCGTGGCATCATCATGAAAACCGCAGATGGAAAATGCTTTCGTTACCAACCTGATACCAATGGGAAATTAGTAGGGACGGAAATAATTTGTCCACAATAACAATAAAAGTGATGAAAAAAATTATATTAATATGGGTGTTTTTTACAGCCAGTCTACACCAAGCAGTAGCCCAACCGTGTGCTAGTAATAGCACTGTGTATTTAGCTAACCAACAATCAATCGACGATTTTGTGGCTACCTATGCAGGTACGTGTACTTCGGTAAATAATCTTTACATCGGGAGTTTCCTCGATCCCAATGCTGTTCTCGATCTCTCTGGACTTTCCTTTCTCACAGAAGTCACGGGTTTTTTATATATAGAAATACAACAAAGCCTTCCCTCGTTGGCAGGATTAGAAAATATTCAAACGATAACAGGCGATTTAAGAATTGTAAATTGTGATCTTTTAACCGCAATTTCACTACCAAGTCTAACAGGTGTAGTGACAAATATTGAAATCAGTAATAATGATAATCTACAATCAATTATTTTAGGAGATGGAACTTCAAATATTGGTACACGAAGTGGTCCTAAAATGAAAAATAACGCACAACTATCTAACTTAAATTTCAAATTATCGTACACACCTACGGCGTCAGGAGTCACTGAAATACTCAATAATGATAGTCTCACGTCCATAGCATTTTTAGGGAATTGGTCTAATAATGATGATCCCATACATATAGAAGGAAATGCATCTTTAACAAGTTTAAGTGATGTGCTATTAGGAACAACAATACACGACGTAAAATTTATCAACAACCCGATACAAAATCTAGATGGTTTAAATAGTATAACGATCATAGAAGATCTTGAAATTAAACAAAGTGCCCTTACTAATATACTTGGGCTCCAAAATGTGCAGGAAATCAATTCATTCATTATCGAAGATTCCAATCTTACCAGTGTAGATGGTTTGGAAAATCTCACAGATATAGGCGTTATGGAAATTAGGCAAAGTAACCTAACAAATTTACTTGGATTTCAAAATGTATTAGATATCAATACGCTTATTATTGAAGACTCGGATTTAACAAACCTGCAAGGATTAGAAAATATACGTGATGTGAGTACTAAAATTGAATTGACGTCTAATCCATTACTAACTAGTATCTCAGGATTGCATGTAGATCGTTTTAATTTTGGATTAGAATTAAGAAGCAATCCAGTGTTGACAGACATTTTGGCTTTACGAGAAATGAACCTAGCAGGATTGGATTTAGTGATTGAAAACAATCCGTTACTAGATGAATGTTGTGTACTACAGGTGCTTTTAAATAGAGGTATAGAACCTTCTGAAATTACCTTGGCGAATAATGGAGCTACTTGTTCCGATCTAACAATAGCCACTTCAAACTGTACTGATGACGGACTTTCTACTGCTGTAGATAATTGTGATGACATTCAAAACCCAGACCAATTGGATGACGATAATGATGGTGTAGGAAATCCATGTGATAATTGTCGCTATGTTGCCAATAACAATCAATTAGATACAGATAATAATGGTATCGGAGACGCGTGTCAGTCGCAAGCAGGAGCAGAAATAGGTTTTGTTGGAATTGGAACCAACACTCCCCAAACCAAACTTCAAGTAGAAAATGGAGATATTTATGTGAGTAATATTTATCGGGGAATCATCTTAAAATCTACTGATGGGAAATGTTTTCGTTACAAGCCTAATACAAATGGCTCTTTAATTCGAGAGCAAATTACCTGTCCTGAAAATAACTAATACAATTAATTTCAAAAAGAAAAGCGGTTGTGCTTAAAACAGAACCGCTTTTGTAAAAGTAATTTTTTGTTCTCAAGAAACTAGCTGTTTCAAATTCTGAATCGTCTGCGTCGGGTTCTCTGAACGAAATACAAAACTTCCCGCAACCAACACATCTGCACCAGCATCAACCAATGCTTTGGCGTTTTTATCATTGACACCACCATCAATTTCAATTTCGGTAGCAGCACCTTTTTTAACAATCAAATCTTTCAACTTTTTGACCTTGTCATAGGTATTCTCAATAAACGATTGTCCGCCAAAACCAGGATTCACACTCATAATGCATACCAAATCAATATCCTGTATTACGTCTTCTAAGAGACTTACATTTGTATGCGGATTCAATGCTACACCAGCTTTCATTCCTGCCGCTTTAATCGCTTGTAGCGTTCTGTGTAAATGTGTGCACGCTTCATAATGTACGGTTAATACATTCGCGCCCAAATCAGCAAACGTTTCAATATACCGATCAGGATCAACAATCATTAAATGGACATCAATAGTTTTTGTAGCATGTTTGTTAATCGCTTTCAAAACTGGCATTCCAAAGGAAATATTCGGCACAAAAACGCCGTCCATAATATCAATATGAAACCAATCGGCTTCACTTGCGTTTACTAGTTCAATATCGCGTTGTAAGTTGGCAAAATCTGCAGCCAAGATGGAAGGCGCAATTCGTTTTGTAGACATAATTTGTAGAGTGTTGTTGTTTGCCGACAAAAGTACTATAAAATAAACGCTCTCGCAATGCGAGAGCGTCATTCATCAATCAAAAAACGAACAGTTATGTTATAAAAACTAAACTGCTGTATTGTTAGTAGGAATTTATCCTAAATATGTTTTCAATATTTTACTTCGTGAAGTATGCTTTAAACGACGAATCGCTTTTTCCTTAATCTGACGTACACGCTCACGAGTTAAGTCGAACGTTTCACCAATTTCTTCCAAAGTCATTGGATGTTGGTTTCCTAATCCGAAATACAAACGAATAACGTCTGCTTCTCTTGGCGTCAAAGTTTCTAGCGCACGCTCAATTTCCGTCTTTAAAGATTCATGTAATAATTCTTTATCAGGATTTGGCGATTCACCAGAATTCAATACGTCATACAAGTTCGAATCTTCTCCTTCCACTAACGGCGCATCCATAGATACGTGGCGTCCAGAGTTTTTCATCGACTCTTTTACATCATTCACAGTCATGTCTAATTCCTTCGCAATTTCTTCCGCAGAAGGGATACGTTCATGACTTTGCTCAAGATACGCAAAAGTTTTATTAATCTTATTAATAGAACCAATTTTGTTCAAAGGTAAACGAACAATACGCGATTGTTCAGCCAATGCTTGAAGAATAGATTGTCTAATCCACCATACGGCATACGAAATAAATTTAAAACCACGCGTTTCATCAAAACGTTGTGCGGCTTTAATAAGTCCCAAATTCCCTTCATTGATCAAATCAGGAAGTGTCAATCCTTGATTTTGATACTGTTTTGCAACCGATACTACGAAACGAAGGTTAGCTTTTGTTAATTTTTCTAGCGCTATTTGATCGCCAGCCTTGATTCTCTGAGCTAATTCTACTTCCTCGTCTGCTGTAATAAGGTCAACTTTACCGATTTCTTGAAGATATTTGTCTAATGACGCGGTTTCCCTATTGGTAACCTGCTTGGTAATTTTAAGTTGTCTCATGTAATGTACTTGGGATTTTATTTTTTGTGCTTACGCAATTAGTTATACGTACAAAATGACAAAAATGTTACAAAAAGCTAAGAATTATTTGAAATAAAGTTTATTTGAAAGGTGCAATTATTTCATAATTAATGAATTACACACCTCTTTTATCGCCATAAATATGTACGTGCAAACGATCGGTATAGTGAAATTGGTACTTTTTACAGACTTCTATCAACCATTGTTGCTTTTGTTGCAATGCTTCTGGGTTGGTGCCTTCGGGCATTAAATATACCTTTTGGTTGGGAATTTTATAGGTGTTGCATATTTCTAACACTTCCGTGAGATCGTTCTCAGACGAAATTACAAACTTAAAAACAGCCTTTTCGTTGGTAGCAAAATACGAGTAAACTGCTGGTTTTTCGCGTAATTTCTTTGGATTGTTAGAATTTTCTAATTTGGGTGAAACATTATATTGATCTATCAACGCTTCAAAAGTGGCATCTGGTAAAATAGTACCGTTGGTTTCGATTTCAAAAAAATAATCGGCTGCTTTTGTATTGAAAAATTTGATCAATGCAGAAAGTTCTTCGAGTTGCATCATCGGTTCGCCGCCAGTTAAGACGATATTTTTACAACCCGTTTTTGCGACTTCCACATAGATTTCTTCCAGCGTAAGCGAAACAATCATTTCTTCCATTTTAAACTTTCTATACGTAGGATCGGCGTCTTTTACATGCGCAAAACGCGTTTTCTCCCAATTCCATGTATAATCGGTATCGCACCAAACACAATGCAAATTGCACAGCGATGTTCTAATAAACACGCTTGGTTGTCCCATGTTTTTTCCTTCTCCTTGAATGGAATGAAAAATTTCGGGCTTGCCATTCAAATTTGCAAGTTTCAATTTGGTCATAAATACTGCTTCAAAATAGACTGCAAAATTAACGCATTCCGAATTGAGTGACAAAACAATGTGTTATAGAATTGTATTTGTATTAAAATTTGCGAAAAACGCAAAAAATAAATTGAGTATTTGTATCAAGTATCATTTTAAATGTGATTTTTACAATACATTTGAGTATAAGCAAACTGAAAACTTATGGAAATACCGATTATACCAGGCAGAGGACTCGTAACGGGCACTGCCACCAACATGCGATTGGACTTTCTCGAAAGAGAAAATATCAATACCAACATCATTGCACAATCGCGCTTGGAGTTTCAAGACATTCGCGGAAACATAGAATCCTATATTGGAAGCACCGAAATCCCTTTGGGAATCGTCGGTCCGCTACTTTTTAGCAATGGAGAAAACCAAGAATTAACCTATTGTCCCGCAGGAACTTTAGAAGGCGCGCTCATTGCGAGTATGAATCGCGGTGCAAAAGTCATTAGTAAAAGCAATGGTTTTTCTGCGGAGGTCAAATGGCAAAAAATGACGCGTGCGCCGATGTTTATTTTTCAAGATGAACACGAAGCAGCTCGTTTTAAGCAATTTGTGGACGATTCGTTTCATGATATCAAAAAAGCAGCAGCAGCACATTCCAACCATGGAAAATTGATTCAGATTGAAAGCATACAACAAGCACACATTATTCACACCAAATTTACCTACACAACTGGCGATGCTTCGGGACAAAACATGACAACAACCTGCACGTGGCATGCGATGTTGTATTTGGTAGACGCGTTTATAAATGCCACAGGAATTACGCCAGTAGATTTTATTATTGAAGGAAATGGTGCGTGTGATAAAAAGGTTTCACAATACAATATGGAATCGGGAAGAGGCATTCATGTCGTGGCAGAATGTACGATTCCCGAAGAAATTATTACAAAAATATTACGAACGACTTCAGATAAGTTGTTGCGTTGCTTTCATCCGTCAAAAAAATTGGCTAAAAAAGATGGAATGATTGGGTATAATATCAATGTAGCCAACGCGATTGCGGCAATTTTTGTGGCAACAGGACAAGATTTGGCGTCCATTCACGAATCGAGTGTAGGAGAGTTGCAGTTGGAAAAAAAAGACAATGGATTGTTTCTGCAATTGACCTTACCCAATTTAGTCATTGGAAGCGTTGGCGGAGGAACTTCCTTGCCGAGACAAGCGCAAGCCTTGGAAATTATGGATTGTTACGGTACTGGAAAAGTAGAGCGATTTGCTAAGTTGATTGCAGGTTTTGCGTTGGGATTGGAAATTTCGACGTATGCTGCAATTGTCAGTGGTGAATTCGCAAAAGCACATGAAAAATTGGGTAGAAATAAACCTGTACACTGGTTGTTGCCATCCGAATTGACGTCCAATTTTGTACAATCGAGTTTGAATGGTTTTTTTGAAGATAAGCAAATTCAAGACATTCAATCGAAATCACACGAATTATTGGAGAATGGAATTTTGACGAATATCGCTTCCAAAGTCAATAAAAAAATCATTGGTTTTTTACCGTTTCAAATAGATTATACACAGCCCAACGGAATTGCCAAATCGAAAGATGTGCTTATAAAATCAAAACCGTTGGATGATGAGATTGTCAAGGGTTTGCATACCATTGCGGCGTCGATCAATCCTGCATTGTCGGATGCGTTGAAGCAATCCAAACGACATTTGGAATACCACAATTGTCATTTAAAAGAAATTGAAGTCTATTCGTATTTACACAAAATCGGTTTTGAATTCATGCCAAAATATTTTGGAAAACACGTCAATCCGAAACGCGAGATTTTTATGCTGATTCAAGAGTTTTTGCCTGTTGAGGAGATGAAAATTATGAACTCTGAGAATCATCCAGAACACTGGAATCCGACCACAATTTGTGCTGTGATGAAAGTAATTACACAATTTCATCAAAATGTACCCATGGAAGATTTTAGACATGTACAAGAATTTCAACCCTGGAAATCCACAGCATTGTACAAACAACTGATGCAGATTTTAATTTCGGAATGTGCGGATGACAAAGACAAATTCGTATTGCAAAAATTATATAACGAAATTGACGATTTACAAACACAAGAAAGTCAAATTTCAGTTGAAAAAACCATCATTCACAACGATTTTAATCCGCGAAATATTGCCGTTCGAAATAATGGAATTCCTGCAATTTACGATTGGGAATTGGCAGTAATTGACTATCCGCAGCGCGATATTGTAGAGTTTCTGAGTTTTACCTTGCTGCCAAATTTCAAAAAAGACGAATTTTATTTTTATCTCAAAACACACTATCAGTTATCTCAAGATAAGGATTGGGAAACGTGGTTGCAAGCGTACACATATTCACTAAAAGTATACATTGTGACGCGACTTTCCTTTTACGAAGTTTCTAGCATTTTGGTAGCGTATGATTTTTCAAAGCGCGTATTACAAACAGCATTGCGAATGCTTCAATTTTTGGAAGAAGATGTATAGTTTTTTGCAACATATTTATATTGTTTTGGTGCCTTTAATCTTATCGAATGTGCTGCATATACTCGTGATTAAGAAGGATGTGTTTCCTGTATTGAAACAACCGATTTCAAAGAAATTATTCGGAAAAAACAAAACATGGCGCGGTTTTGTATTTGTATCGCTCGTCAATGGATTGCTGTTGTTTTTGTTGAATTTCACCTTCGATTTTCAAATACCATTATCATTTTTTACAGGATTTGTACTTGGTTTTGCCTATATGTTGTTTGAATTGCCAAATTCATTCATGAAGCGAAAACTGGGAATTCAACCAGGAACGCAGGCTTCTTCTAACAAATTTTTGTTCATGCTGATTGACAAAATGGATTCTGCTTTTGGCGTGAGTTTCGTGTATTTTTTGATGGGAAACATTTCGTTGCAAAATGCAATGTTGCTCTTTTGTATCAGCAGTGCTACACACATCATTATCAGTCAACTTTTAGTGCAATTTCACCTTAAAAAATCATTTTAACATGCAAAAAACAGAAAATATATACAACGTTCCCAACTTTTTAAGTTTTTATAGATTGCTCACATTTCCGCTGATTTTGTGGTTTATTTACGCAGGAAAAGAAAATTTATTCGCCATCTTTTTATGTGTGAATCTTGTCACAGATATTTTAGATGGATTGATTGCGCGAAGTTTCAATTTGCAAACGGAATTTGGCGCAAAATTAGATTCACTAGCAGACAACGGAACGTTCATTGCGGCTTTTATCGGAATTTTTACATTTAAATTGGATGAAATGGCCAATTCCATTTGGATGCTTTGGCTGTTTATTGGCTTTTTTGTGTTTGGTCTGATCGTTTCTTTTATCAAATTCAAACAATATCCAAGTCTGCATTTATACACCACAAAAATTGGCGGATACGTACAAGGTTTCTTTATTTTTGTATTATTTGCGTGGAGTTACAACGAATATTTGTTTTACGCAGCAATGCTTATCGGCTACATTTCACATATCGAAGAACTTATTATTTTGTTCATTTCCGATACAATGCAAACCGATGCGAAAGGTTTGTATTGGGTTTTGAAAGAACGAAGAAGATTAGTTACTCAATAAGAATGCTGATGTCAAATCGAGCGCAGTCGAGATTTCTTTGGAGAAATAGTGGTTCTGTGCCTTCTCGACTGCGCTCGAAGTGACAATTAACTTAAAATTCTAACGATAATCGTAACTTTTTATCAAGCATGATTTTCAATTTTTACAAACAATCCGAAACGTTTCGAATGCTGATCATTGCTGTGATTGGCGCAGTTTTAGGATTTGTTACGTACGAAATTGTGTATTACTTCAATCCGTTTTCGCCTAGAGCGACTATAAGTTGGATTTTTGCTTTCATTATTGGAATTGCACGGCAACACGCGTTGCACAGACAGTTTACATTTTCACACAAAACGTCGTATTTTAAAAGTTTGTATAGAGCGTATGTTGTAGATATTGGTGCGCTGGTTTTTAGCACGGGACTCAATTGGTTGTTGGCTGAAGCTTTGCATTTGAATCATCGGTTGGTTTGGGGAATTTGTCTAGCGTCAACAGCATTGATCAGTTTGGTATTTTTAAAAAAATATATTTTCAAGCCAATTGTAAATTAAAGATAATTTAGCACTTACAACTAGGTAACAAAAAGGAAGTTTTGTAACTGTTCAGTATAGTTTATGGGAAATCACTGTATGAAATAAAAGTAAAAAAATATTTCAATTTTAAGTTGAGTTTCCTACTTTCACAACAAAGAAAAATTAATGAGCGCTAATTTTTTTAATTTTTTATTGATTGCTGGAGCTGTTCAAGGTTTCATTTTCAATGGATTCACTTTATTTTCTAAAAAGAAAGTCAGTAAGGTGATTATTTTTTTGAATCTGACGGTTTTCTTTTTGTCGCTCAACAACTTGCAAGCATGGTTAATTGCCAAAGATTTTCGTTTCGATTTCTTCTTTTTACGACAGTTTTTAGTGCCTTGGTATATGTTCATTATGCCGATGTTTTATATGTTTTTTATTTATTATTTAAACATTCAAGGTAAAGTTCGGAGTTTTTTAAAAGTTGCGATCGTATTGTTTGTGTTGGAATTGATTTTGCGAAGTGTTTTTATTTTAAATGCTTCGGAAACGAATATTTATTCCGTAAAAATGTACACGTACATTGAGGAAATGGTGAATGCTGCTTTTTCTATTTTTCTTTTTTATAAATGTCTTCGAATTGTTTTTGGAGAAAGTAAATTGCTCGATTTTATTGCAAATTATGACGATATTAAGTGGTTGAAAATCTTTTTAATTTTGGGTGGATTCGTTCTCGGATTTTGGATTTTAGCCATTGTATTGAATACGTATTATGATGATGATTATCGCTCGTATTATCCGTTACGCTTGGCAACTTCAGTATTGTTGTATTGGATTGGATATCAAGGAACTTCACGATATACGTTATTGCATGATCGAATTCTATTGCGTGGAAAGTTGGCTGTATTAAAGTTGGAAACTACTGAGAAAGTTGCGGCAGAAGCAAAAAAGGATTTGTCAGAAAAGCATCAGCAAGAGTTTGAAACCATTGCGCGTTATATTGTTTCAGAACAACGATTTTTAGATGCAAAATTGAGTTTGGAGCCATTGGCAGAAGAACTTGAAATTAGTGCGGGACATTTGTCAAAATTGATCAATACGTGTAGTGAGTATAACTTTTCAGATTACATCAATTCACTGCGCGTAGCACAAGCCAAAGAATTATTGAAAGATGACGATTTTGATAATTACACGATTGTTGCCATCGGGTTGGAATGTGGTTTTAATTCGCGTTCTACCTTTTATACAGCGTTTAAGAAGTTTACCGATTTGACACCTTCCGAATATCGAAAAAAGTACTGATATGTCCTAAATTTTCATCCAAAAGAAGATTTCGGACATTTTAAAAGCAATTTATTTTCAAACAATTACATGACAATATTGCTACTGAAAACAGCAGTTAAACTTTTGTAAAGAAAATTTCCAAAAAAAGATAAAAGTTCAGTCTTTCTAAGGAGTTTCAAGCATTTTGCTATGGTGATTTTCTGTGAAGTAGTAACTTTTCTTGTGTACGTTCTCACGAAAGTGGTATTAAAAAAAGCATCCGAATATTCCCTTCAATGCGTATTTCGGATGCACAAAATACGTTTCAAAACTACATTCGTTTCATGTAAATCTTAAAATCAGATGATTATGAAAAAACAGTTTATCATTTTACTACTGTTACCGCTGGTAATTTTTTCGCAAGAAAATAGCAATTTCAAATTTAAATCAATTTCTGTAAGTCCATTGGCTGCTTTTACTGGTGGAAATCATGGAGGTTTTGTCATTGGTGGCGATTTGGGAATTGCGTATAAGGAGAATATTTTTTTATTGTCAGCGCAATTCGGACAAGAATTTGTCGTACTGAGTTCGTATCGTGATTCTTTTTCTACATTGAGTTTGTCTTGGGGAAGAATATTTGAATGGACTAGTTGGCTTCAATGGGATGCTTTTGCGGGTTTGTCATACTTTTATTATAAAGAAAAAAACGTTGCAATTCGTGGATACGATCGTACTTCAACGATAGGTTTTCCAATAACCTCTTCTCTCAAATTCATGATTGGCGATTATTTTTCAATAGGACCACAAGTTCGTGTTCATCTAAATTCGATTCAATCAATTCTTACAATGGGAATTAACTTCCAAGTAACTTTTTAAAAAGAAACATCATGAAATACTTTATAAAATATTCGAAAATCGGAACCGCAATTTTTACAGTATTGCTGTTGTTTCAAAGCTGTATCATCTATAATTTTAAAACGTATACTTTAGACGAGGCTGTTGCGAGTGAGAAGCGAACTAAGATAGTGTCGAAATCTGGAAAACGTTTTAGGTACAAGAAAATCATCCAAATTGATAGTGCGTATTATGGATTGAAAAGAAAAGATAGTGTGCTATTGATACCTTCAGAAATTAGGAAAATTAAGCTTAAAAATAATACAGCATCTTTAATTACATCACTTACGGGAATTAGTGTTATTTTATTTCTAGTTATTGGTATTGCTACATTTGAAACGAGTACACCAGATGTTACCTTTCAGCTGCCTCAATAAATTAGACATATAAAAAACGCCTCGAATTTCGAGGCGCTTTTTAAATATATAGGATAAAATATTATTTATCTTCTCTCGGTTTGCGATTGTCACGTCCGCGATTATCTCTACCTCGGTTGTTATCACGTCCACCTCTATTATTGTCTCTTGGTGGTCTTGCAACATAGCCTTCTGGTTTTGGTAAAATTGCTTTGCGCGACACTTTTTCTTTACGTGTTTTTGGATCTGTTCCAAAATACTTCACGTCTAAAATATCGCCCATTTTTACAATGTCACTCACATTGTCAGTACGTTCCCAAGCCAATTCAGAAATGTGTAATAATACTTCGTTTCCTGGGGCTTCTGTATATTCTACAACCGCTCCGAAATCTAGCATTTTAATTACTTTTACTTCGTAAATACTTCCTTTTTCTGGTTTGAACGTAATCGAATCAATTTTCGCTAATACTGCATCAATTCCATCTTGGTCTGTACCTAAAATTTCAACAATTCCTTCTTCTGTTACAGGATCTTCGTTGATTACAATCGTAGTTCCCGTCGCTTTTTGTAATTCTTGAATTACTTTTCCTCCAGGTCCAATCAACGCGCCAATATAATCTCCAGGAATTGTTTTGGTGATCATTTTTGGTGCATGTGCTTTTACGTCATCGTTTGGTGCCGCAATCGTATCTGTCAATTTCTCTAAAATATGTAAACGTCCGTCACGTGCTTGTTGCAAAGCATTTACAAGAATTTCGTATGACAATCCTTTTACTTTAATATCCATCTGACACGCAGTAATTCCGTCCGCAGTTCCTGTTACTTTAAAGTCCATATCTCCTAAGTGATCTTCATCCCCTAAAATATCAGATAAAACTGCATACTTTCCAGAATCTGCATCAGAAATTAATCCCATTGCAATTCCAGAAACAGGTTTCTTTAATTGTACACCTGCGTCCATTAATGCCATGGTTCCTGAACAAACAGTTGCCATTGATGATGAACCGTTAGATTCTAATACTTCCGAAACGACACGTACAGTGTACGGGCAATCGTCTGGTACCATTCCTTTTAAAGCACGTTGTGCTAAATTTCCATGTCCAACTTCACGACGCGATGTTCCACGAATTGGTCGTGCTTCACCAGTTGAAAAAGGAGGGAAGTTATAATGTAAATAGAAACGCTCTTCACCTTCGTGTGATGGCATGTCTATTTGGTTAGCTTCTCTTGAAGTTCCTAATGTTACCGTTGCTAACGCCTGAGTTTCTCCACGCGTAAAGATTGCTGAACCGTGTGTTGACGGTAAATAATCTATTTCACACCAAATTGGTCTAATTTCGTCCGTTTTACGACCATCCAAACGCAATCCTTCATTTAACGTTAAGTCACGAACGGCTGCTTTTTCAGCCTTGCGGTAATATTTAGATACTAAATCACCGAAATCTTCCAATTCTTCTTCTGAGAATGTTTCTTTGATTTCTTCTTTAATTTCTCCGAAAGCAGTACTTCTTTCATGTTTAGCAGAACCAGCTTTTGCTACAGCATATACTTTATCATACGCCATGTCATACACTTTTTTCTCTAAATCTGCGTCTTCTCTTTCCGGATCGTACTCACGTACTTCTTTCTTTCCGAAAGCTTCTGCTAAACGAAGTTGTGCTGCACATTGCTCTTTGATGGCTTCGTGTGCAAACTTGATTGCTTCGGTCATTTCTTCTTCAGAAATCTCATCCATTTCACCTTCTACCATCATGACAGAATCAGCAGAAGCTCCAATCATCATATCGATGTCAGATTCTTCTAACTGTGCTCTTGTTGGGTTGATGATAAATTCTCCGTTGATACGCCCAACTCTTGCTTCAGAGATAGCACATTCAAATGGGAAATCTGACAACTGAATTGCTGCTGATGCTGCTAAACCAGCCATTGCATCAGGCATTACATCTTCGTCATGAGACATCAACTGAATCATCACCTGTGTTTCTGCGTGATAATCTTTTGGGAATAATGGACGTAAAACACGGTCTACCAAACGCATTGTTAACACTTCACCGTCACTTGGTCTTGCTTCTCTTTTGAAAAAACCACCAGGATAACGACCTGCTGCTGCAAATTTTTCGCGGTAATCAACGGTTAAAGGTAAAAAGTCAACATCGCTTTGTTTGTAGTTAGAAACTACGGTACATAACAACATACATTTTCCTGACTGCACTACAACGCTACCATGCGCTTGCTTAGCCAACTTTCCGGTTTCGATAGAAATTTCTCTACCGTCGCCAAGGTCAATGACCTCTCTAAAAACTTTTGGAATCATAAATTTTTTTTAATTCTAATTAAACAAAGGTCGTTGTGTTGTTGTGTGTAGTTGTTGTGTGACCCAATGAAAAACCAGTAATTATAGCTTTTTAATACTTCCAACAAAGGTTAGAAGCGTACTTATGTAAATTAAAAAAAGAGGCACGAAGCCTCTTTCTTTTTATTTTCTTAATCCTAATTCTTTTACGATTGCACGATATCTGTTGATATCTTTCTTCTTTAGATAGTCTAGTAAGCTTCTTCTTTTACCTACCAACTTTACTAGCGAACGCTCTGTGTTAAAATCTTTACGATTTTTCTTTAAGTGCTCCGTTAAGTGATTAATTCTGTGCGTAAATAACGCAATTTGACCTTCTGAGGAACCTGTGTCTGTTGCAGACTGTCCGTGTTTTGCGAAGATCTCTTCTTTAACTTCTTTAGTTAAGTACATGCCAATATTGTTTTAATAATTTTTATGTATCGATACGGTTATCATATCAAGCCGCAAATATACTACTATTTTTTAGAATCCAAATTATTATTGTAAGAGAAAAAAGAGAGAATGTTTTGAGGTCAAAAATTAAACGTACTTAAATATTTTTTTAACCCTAATTAAACCTTTTTATGTGTGATAAGTCTTAGGTACATGAATTGTTAAAAAACGTTAATTGCACAATGCATAACGGGCAATTGGTTGGTACCAAACTGATTAGACTACAGGTGAATTCCATCTGAAAACATTAAAAACTTTAAAAAACGAAGAAAAGATGAAAACCACATTCAAAAAGCAACGAGGAATTTTATTAGTATTGATGAGTCTCTTTGTAATGATCGCTTGTCAAGACGACAACGAAACTAGTATTACAGAAGACGAAGTAGCCTTAGATGATGAATTGGCGCAACGCAGTGCTGAAATTGATTTAATTTCCGATGATATCGGATTAATTGTCGATGATGCCGCACAAGAATTTGAATCCGCAGTATCATTTTTGCCAGCATGTGTTACCATTTCTACGCAAGTAAGTGGCGGATTTAGTCAGCTTACGCTAGATTTTGGTGATGGCTGCGAATTGCCAAACGGAAATATTGTCAGCGGAATCATTATGATGAGTCAAGATGTAAATGCTCAATTGGCAAGTAGAATCATTCAAGTTACTTTTAGCAACTTTACCCGAAACGGCGTATTGGTTGAAGGCACACGTAGCGTTACTCGCGTGTTGAGTAACGATGCGGGAAATCCACAATCGACTGCCGCAGTAGATATGCAAGTCACTTGGCCAAATGGCGCTACGTATACACGTCAAGGAACAAGAACACGCGAATGGATTGAAGGTGTCAACAATGGTACTTGGACAGATAACGTATTTTCCATCACAGGAAGTGGCACTACGACAGGCGTATTAGGAAATACACATTCGGCAACCATTACCACAGCCTTACGAAGAGAAGCAACTTGCGCTTTTATTGTAAGTGGCGTAGTAGAATTGTCACGTAATAGCAACACAGGAATTTTAGCCTACGGAGATGGAACTTGCGATGGCGAAGCAACTTGGACAGGTCCGAATGGAAATACGATTGCTATATTTTTAGATTAGTAAATTGAGTAGTTTTAGAAAACAAAAAAGGCTTCCAAATATGGAGGCCTTTTTTGTTATTTTATGATGAAAGTAGTATGGTTATTCTGTAGGTGCAATAGTCCATGTGTTATCGGCATTTAATATTGCGGTCATGCTATATACATTTACGGGGAAATCAATAGAAGCAGTTTGATACAATTTGTTAGGATCAATAACTTCTCCTTGCGTAAAGTTTCCGAATGTAATTTTATAAGAAGATCGCGTGTCTAACCCATACATCAAATTTGGTGCTGCTTGTGCTACAAAGGTGGCACTGCCAGCCATACCAATGCCCACAGAAGCTTGATTTAAAGGTATGGTATTGTCACATATAATATACAATTTACCATCAACATTTTTACCTGTTTCTAAATTGATGAATTGAAAAGCTCCATCTTTTTTCGTAAATGTAATTGTATTGTTTTCTTCTATTTCAGCTTTTACTACTTGAGAAGACGAAAAAGTAATTCCAGAAACCAATTCGCCAGTTTCACACCACACAAAACAAGGATCTGCATCCCAAGTAAAAGTATCCGTTACATCTGGATTTGTTTTTTTTGCAATCCAAGCTAACGTCATAAAGTTTGGATCGTTGATATTAGGATATTCTTGAAATATACAGACGTCTCCAAGATATGAACTGTTATTAATAAAAATCACTTCGTACTTAGTAGTCATACTATTAGTTTTTAGGTAAAACAATAGAAAATTATTTTACAAGTTATCTGACGAAAATACTTATTTTCCATAAAAAATTTTAGCGTACTAATACTCGTTTTTAAGTACGGATGTATTTCTGTAAACGAAAAAAGACCTCCGTAATTGGAAGTCTTTTCTATTAAATGTATGTTGTAACCAAAGCTACGCGCGTATCGGTTGATTCTGAATCAAGTCAATATACAAGTTGATTTTGTTTTTGAGTTCTTTTCTGTGCGAGATAAAATCTAAGAATCCATGTTCTAGTAAGAATTCTGAAGTTTGGAAACCTTCTGGTAAATCTTTTCCTGTAGTATCGCGAACAACTCTTGGTCCTGCAAAACCAATTAAGGCGCCTGGCTCCGCAATGTTGATGTCTCCCAACATTGCAAACGAAGCAGTGGTTCCTCCTGTAGTTGGATCTGTACATAATGAAATGTATGGAATTCCTGCGTCTGCTAATTGTGCTAGTTTTGCCGACGTTTTTGCCAATTGCATTAATGATAAGGCAGCTTCCATCATTCGTGCACCACCAGATTTTGAGATGATCATGAATGGAAGATTGTTTTTCAAGGAATAGTCTGCCGCGCGTGCAATTTTTTCACCCACAACACTTCCCATAGAACCTCCAATAAATTTGAAATCCATACAAGCAATGACCAAATCTTTTCCTTTCGATTTTCCAACGGCGGTACGAACAGCGTCTTTCAACCCTGTTTTTTCTTTGGCAGCTTTCAGTCTGTCAACGTATTTTTTGTTGTCCTCAAACTTTAATGGATCTTTTGAGGTTAAGTTTTTATCGAGTTCTTTAAATTTTCCTTCGTCGAAAAGTATTTCAAAATATTCTTTGCTTCCAATGCGAACGTGGTATCCGTCTTCAGGACTTACATAGAAGTTTTTTGCCAATTCTTCCGAATCAACAATTTTTCCTGTGGGCGATTTGTACCAAAGTCCTTTGGGCGTATCTCTTTTCTCTTCTGTAGAGGTTTGGATACCTTTTTCTTTTCTTTTAAACCAAGCCATAATGATTTGTGAATTACGATTTACAATGTTAGACAATTTGTTACCGTCTGTATCGTACGATCAAATTAGTTAGTTTTCTTTTTAGTTAGTGGACAAAATTACTGTTTTTATTAGTGAAACTCAAAATTTGATTTGGCTATCTGCTAAATAGTTTGAAGAAGTTGCGTTTTTTTTTGAATTTAATTTTAATAATGGTGAAGATGAATAGGTTTTAGTTGTTGATAGTCAGTATTTTATTGTTAGAGTTCAATGGCTTTCCATTTTCCTTTTTGGAAATACATATTGTGAAATTTTGGCGATCTAAAAACAAGGAAAAAGTCGCCAACTTGTCTGTAGATTGTTGGATTGGTAGTAAGTATATGATGCGAAGGCTTTATTGTTTTAATAACAAGTCGTGCAGAAGAATACGGTGTTACTGTCGTAATTGTTCCTTTGTGCGTATTTAGAATTTCTTCTTTGTCAGTAACATAAAAGTAGATGCTGTCATTTTCTTTAATTTCAAACCGGAAGGTATTGTACTGCCAATCGGCTTGTTTTCCCTGAAAGTAAGTACGATCAATAACATACGTTCCGTAATAGTCAGATTTGTTAAGTACTATTGGTTTAAAAAGTGGGCGAAGCAGCACAATGAGTACTAAAAGTGCTATGATTCCTATTGGGATGAAAAGGAAAACCTTTTGTTTTGTTAGCAACCACACAATAACAAACACTATTATAATAGGAACAATAATGAATATGAATCCGAGACCTACCATTGATACTGTTTTTTGTATGTAGAAGTATATTATAAAGATAAAAAAAACCTCGTTACTACATTGTTTTTGTTGTAACGAGGTTGGTGTTTTTTCCACTTTCGTGGAGATTCCCAATTTCTCGGGAACTTCTGCGTTAGGGATTGAGGCTTTGTTGGAGCTCTTTTGAAATCTGGATTCCTGCCTACACAGGAATGACAGTTTTCAAAAAGCGACTGCCGAAAGCCCGACCAGAAGAAGCTTGAGGTTCTCAAAAGCTTCTTTTGGAAACGCCCAACTATTATAAGGTATTAACGTTGTTTAAATCTTCAAAAGCTTGCTTTAAACGTGTTTTGAATGTCAATTCACCTTCGCGCAACCATTTTCTTGGATCATAGAATTTTTTGTTTGGAATGTCGTCTCCATCAGGATTTCCAATTTGCAGCATTAGATAGTCTTGTTTTCCGATCATGTAATCGCGAATTCCAGACATGAACGCAAATTGTAAGTCCGTATCAATGTTCATTTTGATCACACCGTAGCCAATTGCTTCTCTGATTTCTTCTAAGGTAGAACCTGATCCACCGTGAAAAACAAAGTCAATATGATTGTGTCCAACATTGAATTTTTCAGAAATATATTCTTGCGAATTTTTTAAGATTTTTGGCGTCAGTTTTACATTTCCTGGCTTGTATACACCATGCACGTTTCCGAAAGCAGCTGCCACAGTAAATTTTGGACTTACTTTCATCAATTCTTCATACGCATACGCAACTTCTGCTGGCTGAGTGTATAGTTTAGAATCGTCTACATCGCTGTTATCTACTCCGTCTTCTTCACCACCTGTGATTCCTAATTCAATTTCAAGCGTCATGTCCATTTTGCTCATGCGCGCTAAGTATTCTTTGCAAATTTCGATGTTTTCTTCGATAGGTTCTTCCGAAAGATCGATCATGTGTGAGCTGTATAACGGTTTTCCAGTTTCGGCAAAATGCTTTTCGCTGGCGTCTAACAAACCGTCAATCCAAGGCAATAATTTTTTTGCACAGTGGTCGGTATGTAAAATTACAGGAACGCCGTACGCTTCTGCCATTTCATGAACGTGTTTTGCACCTGCAACTGAACCTGCAATGGCTGCTTTTTGACCTTCGTTACTTAATCCTTTCCCGGCGTTGAATTGTGCGCCTCCATTTGAAAATTGGATGATGACAGGAGCATTGAGTTCTGCAGCCGTTTCCAACACTCCATTGATAGAGTTAGAACCTACCACATTGACGGCTGGTAAGGCAAAGCCTTTTTCTTTGGCTAGTTTGAAAATTTCTTGTACTTCGTCTCCAGTAGCAACTCCTGGTTTTATGTTATGACTCATCGTCTTTGTTTTTTGGTTTGATTACAAAAGTAATAAAAATGTAAAGAGTTTTTACGTAGTTCCTAATTTAAGGTGAAAAGCCAAAGTCACTTTTGCGAATTTGATAATTTCAAGTGTTTTTATGTGTGTTTGACTGTGAAAATTTTGATGATTTTAAAGAAACGTTGCTTTGTTTTTGATAGAAATAAATGGCTGTTTTGTAATGGTTTGAAAGCGCAAACGTTTTAGTGTTTTTGAATTACAAATGTTGAATGCTAAATTTTAAATTAGAAAGTGTTTGTGATTTAGCTTTTAGATATTAGTATTGAGTATTGAGTATTGAGAATTGAGAAGTTTCAAAGAACAATTTAAAATTCAGAATTTAACATTCAACATCAGACTGAAATAAATGTAAAACGCTAAATATAAAATGAAAAAGTAATTTTCAACACCCAACACCTAGAAAGGATAATTGATTCCAATGTTATACACTGCATTTCCGAAGTTGTAATCGTTGAACCAACGATTGTTAATTGGATACGCAGGATCGTACGTTTTGAAACCAATATCAAAACGCAATACGAAGAAGCTAAAGTCGTAACGCAACCCAAAACCTGTTCCAAGGGCAATGTCTTTGAGCGATTCGAAACCGTTGAATTTTCGATCTGTATCTTCAATGTCGTCAAAAACATTCCAAATATTTCCTGCATCTGCAAATAACGCGCCTTTAAAGCTTCCGAATAAATCAAAACGATATTCAATATTAGAGGTAAATTTTAAATTGGCTTCGTTAAAATCTAAAATACTTGCCGAGCGTCCTGGACCTAATTGATACGCCGCCCAAGCTCGGTTGTCATTAGATCCACCACCAAAATAACTTCGCGCAAACGGAATGTTGTCTGAGTTTCCATACGGAATCGCAATCCCGAAAAAGGTTCGGAAAGCCAATACATCTTGTTTGCTGCCCGACAGTTCCCAATGTTTTATATAATCGAATTCAGTTTTTACATATTGCGTGTACGGAACACCAAAGAGTTTTTTGTTGCCTCTAGAATCTTTTTCCAAATTCGCAACACTGGCAATGGCTGATAAAAAGTTTCCTGCGAGTTCCAATTCGGTTCTAAATTGAAAAAAGGTATTGTCGGCAATGCTTTCTTTGCTATTGTGTAAAAAGTTGATTTTGGATGCGGCAATCAAGTTGTCTTGTGTCAGTCGAAATTGTCGTTGCGCTACACTTAATACTGTGGAAAACTCACTAGGCGTAACTTCAAAATTATTGACAACTACATCTTCTATAAATTGATCGGGTTGCCCAGCAGCAATGTTTAATGATTCGTCATTACTCACATAATTGGAGCTTTGTGCCACAGTATTTAAACGATCGTACGAGCTTGTATATACATTAAAATAGTTGCTTGTATTTAGGTTTCGAATGAATTGCAGATTGAACAATTCTAGGTTAAACGTATTTTTTTTGCTCGGTTGCCAATTGTAGCGAATGAATCCTGTAAAGGTTTGTCTGTCCAACCCGATATTCTGCTGCACGCTGGTTCCAAGTGATAAAACTGTGGTGGGCAACATGTATTTCGGAATGATTTTCTCCGTGTTGAACGGAAAGAAAAAGCGTGGAAAATTCAATCGCACATCCACACCAATTTCAGAAATATTAAAGAATTGATCTTCCGAATCGGCAACATCTCTGGAAGCGCCTAAAGTGCCTCTAGCTGCAATTTCCAAGGTTTCCGCACCGCGAAAAACATTTCTGCTAATCAGCGAAGTACTGAATGAAAAACCGTAATCTTGAATGTTGGAATGCGTGATGTCGATATCAAAACCTAATGAAAACCGTTTTCGAGGTTGCAAATAAATGTTGGCAATTAAATCGGTCAAACTGTCATTGGCATATTCATACCGAATGTTCGGATATTTGAATGTTCGCAAGTTGCTAACGTGTTTGTAAGTCAACGAACGATCTCTATCGCGATACACATCATCTGCATGAATAAAAATAGCATCTGTAATGGCTTTTGGGCGAAAACGCAATTTATCATTGGAGTAAATCGTAAAATCTTCATATTGTACCGAATCTACATATTTTGACCGCGAATTGGCAAACGTATAATCGGTAAAAATATTTACTTTTTTAATGCGATGCACTTTGTATTCGGTTTGTACAATGCTATCGCCTTTGCGTTCGTTTAAGTTGTTGATTCTAAGTAAGACAGGAAGTTTGTAATCGCCTTTGCTGGAATCTTTTCGCACGGAATCAATCCCTACCGTGGGTTTGATGGAACTTAGCTGAAAGTTATAAATTCCCGAATTTCGAAACAAAACCGTCAATCGTTCACGCTCGTCGTAAAAATCGCCTGTATTGTATTGTTTCCCTTGTTTTAAAACCGATTTGTCTTTGTGTAAATTGTAAATAGAGTCCAAATCGGGTGATTTAATCGCGACTTGAATGCTGTCTAAAAAATACGGATTTCCTGTGTTTACATTGTATTGAATTCCTGCTCTGCGTTCTTTTTCATCAGGCACAATTTCATAATTTGCTTCCGCATTAAAAAAACCTTTGTTTTGATAATATACTTTTAAGCGATTGGTGGTTTTCCGCGTTTTCTTCTTATCAATAATTACAGGTGCTTCTCCTGTCTTTTTTAGCCAATTATTAAAACCTGTTTTGTAATTTCCCAATTCTCGAACTTGCTTTTCAGACAATCTTTTGTACAAACGGTCGCGGCGTTTTGGATTTCGATCTAACCAAGCTTGATAGGTAGAATCTGAATCTTCTTCCGAAAGGTTGTAAATGTGCAATCGCAACGGGAAACTCAACAAACGACTGTTGGGTTTTTGGTACATTTGACTCAATGCGTCTGGATCGTTTGACACTTCTCCATTCACCTTTAATTCATTCTCCATCAAAAGCAATTCGTCATCTTTTACATATTTGATGGAATTACAGGAATGAAGAAATGCGCCAATTATAATAAATAATGATATTTTTGCTAAAAAGGATTTCAATAAGAGGTGTTTTTCAAATTCAAAATTAAACTATTTGGATGATTAGCAAAAGACAAATAAAAATAATAACGAGTCTACATCAAAAAAAGTACCGAAAATCAACCGGACTGTTTGTTGCGGAAGGAAAAAAGGTAATTCAAGAGTTTCTAAATTCTAATTTTGAACTAGATACACTATTTACTACGGATGAAAGTTTGTTTGCTTTCAACCCAAAAGTAACATTAATTTCGGAAGCGGAATTAAAAAAGATCAGTTTCTTAAAAACACCCAACAAAACCTTGGCACTTTTTAAAATTTCGGAGGTCGCTGCGGCGGAAACGGAAGGTTTGATCGTTGCTTTGGATGCCATTCGCGATCCTGGAAACTTAGGCACGATTATTCGATTGTGCGATTGGTTTGGCGTGAAACAACTCGTATGTTCTGAAACTACTGTTGATTGCTACAACCCAAAAGTAATTCAAGCTACGATGGGCTCGCTGACACGCGTGAACGTTCTCTATACAAATTTGTCAACCTATCTTTCAAAAACCAACTTACCTGTTTTTGGAGCGTTTATGGATGGCGAAAATGTATACAAAGCCAATTTGCCAAAAGATGGAATTCTCGTGATGGGCAACGAAGCCAATGGTGTTTCTGACGAAATTTCAAATTTGATTACAGAAAAAATTGCGATTCCACGTTTTGGAGACATGCAACAAACAGAAAGCTTAAATGTAGCCATGGCAACAGGAATTTTGCTGAATGAGTTTAAGCGTGTAGATTTTTAATGAATCAATTTGATACTTTGAAAATGTACCAATGTTTACTTTTTGATTCGTTATTTACGAGCGACAGTGCGGTAATCTGTTTGTTTCATAGCAAAATGGTGCTTTGATAGCAGAAGATTGCCACGTCGTAAACTCCTCCAAGGACGTTTCATATTTTATCAGGAAAATCGTGAATCAACAATCGTAAATCATGAATCAAATTTCATCACTTCGAGTGTTTTTTCAAAGAAAAAAAGTATCGAGAAGTACTTTGAAAGTTAATGCTTCTCAATAGATTTCGATACAAAATCTTTTCAAGATTTCACTCAATCTGACGTTTGAAAAAAAATCAAGAATCGTAAATCATAAATCAAATTTCATCACTTCGAGTGTTTTTTCAAAGAAAAGAAGTATCGAGAAGTGCTTTGAAAGTTAATGTTTCTTAGCAGATTTCGATACAAAATCTTTTCAAGATTTCACTCAATCTGACGTTTGAAAAAAAATCAAGAATCGTTAATCAACAATCGTAAATCATGAATCAAATTTCATCACTTCGAGTGTTTTTTCAAAGAAAAGAAGTATCGAGAAGTATTTTGAAAGTTAATGTTTCTCAGTAGATTTCGATACAAAATCTTTTCAAGATTTCACTCAATCTGACGTTTGAAAAAAAATCAAGAATCGTTAATCAACAATCGTAAATCATAAATGAAATTTCGTCACTTCGAGTGTTTTTCCAAAGAAAAGAAGTATCGAGAAGTACTTTGAAAGTTAATGTTTCTCAGTAGATTTCGATACAAAATCTTTTCAAGATTTCACTCAATCTGACGTTTGAAAAAAAATCAAAAATCGTTAATCTACAATCGTACATCAAAAATTTACTGAAACGTAAAGTTGATAAAAATCCCACGTGTTTGCATTTTCTGAATATTACTTGTCCACGGACTGTTAGGATCTTGATCGCGCACCAATTCATCATTCAAAGCAAATACACCACGAATAGAAGGCGTAAATTTAAAGTAGTATAAATAGAAATCCACTCCAAAACCTAATTCATAATAAAACGTTCGTTGCTTCATACGAAATTGGTTGTTGCTATTGTCATCAGGATTTTTTTCATTGCTCGATAAGTTGATCGACGTTGAAAATCCGCCCACAATAAACGGCTTGAAGTTGTTGATTCGCTTCGTTCCAATTTTTAACAATAATGGAATGTGCACATAACTCGATTTTATTTCACGTTCTCTATCTACAGGATCAATCAAACCGTAACTCGCAGGATATTCAATATTACGTGTTGTAAAGAAGATTCCTGGTTCCAAGCGCAAGTTCATATAATTATTCAACTTTACATCTCCCACCAATCCAACATTAAAACCAGTAGAAGGTTTTAACTGAATAGCATCTGAATTTTGGTTATACGTAAATTTAAAATCGTAACTGTTAAATCCTAAAAAATAACCCCAAGTAAGCGTGTTGTTGTCTATTTGACCGTTTCCGCCACTTGCGTCATTTCGAACTTTTTTCTTGCTAAATAATTGAGAGTGCGCAGATTGGAGCGCAAACAAACAACAGATGATGAACAAAATTTTCTTCATAAAATCTATTTTGTTGCGGTGTAAATACTCGCTACACCAAACGTTTGTGGTTTATCTTTCACATCTATAAACCCAATTTTTCGTAAAATATTGTTGAAATTTTCTCCATACGGAAAAGCCGCTGCCGATTCTGATAAATATCCATAGGCAGAATTGTCTTTTGAAAACAGTCTTCCAATTAATGGTAATATGTATTTTGTATAGAATTTGTAAAATTGTTTGAAAGGTGTTTTTGTAGGGACAGAAGTTTCTAACACGACAAAAATTCCTTTGGGCTTTAAGACTCTGAGAATTTCTTGCAATCCTTGTTCTAAGTTTTCAAAGTTACGCACACCAAAAGCTACGGTAATGGCATCAAAGGAATTGTCTTCAAACGGTAACTTTTCGCCATCGCCCAATACCATTTCAATTTTTTCGTGGAGTGCTTTCTTTTTAATTTTTTGTTTTCCAACGTCTAGCATTCCTGGCGAAATGTCCAAACCTACAATGCGTTCCGCGCTAGTTTCTGCTAAATTAATCGCCAAATCGGCGGTTCCGGTAGCGATATCCAAAATCGTTTTCGGATTGGTTTCGCCCACCAAACGCACAACTTTTTTACGCCATTTGATATCGATCCCAAAAGAAATCACGCGGTTCAATCCGTCATAATTCTTCGAAATGGTATCAAACATCTCCGTAACCTGTTCTTTCTTGCCACGATCAGACTCTTTATACGGTGTTACATTCTTTGACATATAGGAAATTTTGGCAAATATAATTAATCCTATCATCAAACATGTGTTGTAATGCCTATAATTTGTCAGCGATTCAAAAACGTGTCAGCACAAAAATCTTTCACAAATAATAGAAGACTCTCAAAACGTAATCTGCACGAAATCTAGCAGACTCCGTTAAACTATTAGCAAGAGATTGCTTTTTTCTCGTATATTTGTATACTTTTTCAATAAGAATATTCGATGAAAATTATAATTGCGGGAGCTGGTGAGGTAGGATATCATTTGGCAAAACTACTTTCTTACGAATCTCAAGATATTACTTTGATAGATTGTAATAAAGAAAACTTAGAATATGCAGATGCACATTTAGACATTCGTGTCGTTAAAGGTGATAGTACTTCCATTAGTGTATTAAGAGAAGCCAGAGTTGCTACGGCAGATTTGGTAATTACCGTTACATCTTCAGAAACAACAAATATTACGATATGCGTTTTGGCGAAGCAATTGGGTTGTAAACGTACAATTGCACGAATTTCCAATACGGAATTCATCGACAACCAAGAAGAATTAAAATTTATCGACTTAGGAATCGACGAATTGATTTCTCCTGAAAAATTAGCCGCTGCCGAAATAAAATTACTGTTAGACCAATCTGCCTTTAACGATAGTTACGAGTTTGAAGATGGTGCGTTAACGATGGTCGGAACTATTTTACAACGAACTGCGCCTTTTGTAGGCAAAAGTGTGAAAGAAGCTGCAAATATTTTTCCAGAATTACACTTTGTGCCGATTGCCATTCAGCGATTTGGAACGCAATATACGCTCATTCCACGTGGCGATACCTTATTTAAAGAAGGCGATCAAGTATATTTTGTCATCTCAAAAGAAGGTGTGGAAGAATTGTACAAATTGATCGGAAAACAACGCGAAGACATTAAAAACGTCATGATTCTTGGCGGAAGTAATATTGGACATAAAACGGCGAGAGATCTTTGTAAAAATCGTTTCAATGTAAAATTGATCGAAAAAGATAAAGAAAAAGCGTTCGAACTGGCAGATCAGTTGCCAAATGCTATGATTATTCAAGGTGACGGACGCAATGTAGAATTGCTGGAAGAAGAAGGAATTTACGATATGGATGCGTTTATTGCGGTTACTGGAAACTCAGAAACGAACATTATGTCGTGTTTGGTAGCAAAGTCGAAAAGCATTCGAAAAACCATCGCTTTGGTGGAAAACATGGATTACTTTCAACTGTCACAATCTATTGGAATTGATACCTTAATCAATAAAAAACTATTAGCGGCAAACAATATTTTCAGACACATTCGTAAAGGTGACGTGGTGGATATGACGCGTGTAAACAATATGAACGCTGAATTGTTAGAATTTGTCGTAAAGCCAACTTCACGCGTATGCGATAAAAAAATAAAGGATCTTGATTTTCCACGATCTGCCATTATTGGTGGTGTCATTAGGGAAGGTGAAGGACTCATCGCGTTGGGCGATTTTCATATCAAATCTGGCGATAGAGTTGTCGTCTGTAGTTTGCCACAATCCATCAACAAAGTAGAACGCATGTTTCTCTAACCTTGGGTGATGAAGATAAATTATAAAATCATATTTCACTTGATGGGATTGCTGTTGATTTGCAACGGCGGATTCATGTTAGTCGCAACTTTGGTCAGTTTTCTGTATGAAGATGGAATTACGTTTCAGTTGTTTTTAGCAGGATTGGTAACCATCATTGCAGGTGCGCTTTTTATGCTGACCACAAAAGATCATAAAAAAGAAATTAAAAAGCGAGAAGGATATATTGTCGTAACTTTTGGCTGGATTTTTATGTCCCTTTCGGGAACGTTTCCGTATTTATTTACGAAAGTCATTCCGAAATTTACCAATGCCTTTTTCGAAACCATGTCGGGCTACACCACAACTGGAGCCACCATTTTAGAAAAGATTGAAGGTTTGCCAGAAGGAATTCTGTTTTGGCGAAGCATGACACATTGGATTGGCGGCATGGGAATCATTGTATTGGCAATTGCTATATTACCCTTGTTGGGAATAGGAGGCATGCAGTTGTTTGCCGCAGAAGCGCCTGGACCAAGTGCTGATAAATTACATCCGCGAATTACCGATACCGCCAAACGATTATGGCTAATTTACGTAGGATATACAGTTGCCGAGACCATTTTATTACAAGTGGCAGGAATGTCATTTTTTGATGCAATAAATCACGCGTTGTGTACCTTGTCAACAGGAGGGTTTTCCACAAAAGATGCCAGTATAGCGTATTGGAATGACAACCCGATGATACAATATATTATCATTTTATTCATGTTTTTGGCAGGAACGAACTTTATATTGAGTTATTTCGCTTTTAAAGGAAAAGTCCAAAAAGTTTTTCGCGATGAGGAATTCCGAGTCTACGCAATTTTTGTCGTCATCTTTACATTGATTGCCACCTTTATTGTATATACACAAGCCAATGTAGAACCGTCTGACTATCATCCAATGGTTTGGGGCGAATTGGAAAGTGACTTCCGGCATTCCTTATTTTCGGTCATCGCTGTCATTACCACCACAGGATTTGTCACCGCCGATTTTACAGGATGGACGACCTTTTTAACCATTTTCTTCTTCGGATTAATGTTTCTCGGAGGTTCCGCAGGTTCCACTTCAGGAGGTGTAAAAGTAGTGCGGCACTTGTTGATGATTAAAAATGGTTTGTTGGAATTTAAACGAACTTTGCATCCGCGTGCAATTATTCCTGTGCGTTATAACAACAAGTCTGTCTCAGAACATATTGTCTACAACATTTTAGGATTCTTTATTTTGTATATGTTGTTGTTTATTATTGGAGCTTTAGTTTTAGGATTTGTTGGTTTAGATTTCGAATCTGCCATTGGTGGCGCAGCATCTTCTTTAGGAAATGTAGGACCTGCATTGGGTGACTTAAATCCGCTTGAAAATTACAACTCTATACCTTCTGTTGGAAAATGGTGGTGTACTTTTTTAATGCTTTTGGGACGATTGGAATTGTTTACGGTTTTAATCCTTATGACGCCATTTTTCTGGAGAAATCGTTAGTTTACAGTGTTTTAAAAATCTACGCTTTAAATTTTTTTTAATTTTTTTTGTAACATTTTTTTTGTTGATCCGTCATACTTATGTAAATCAATCAAAAAACAATCATCATGACAACAACAAATTTTACACACACCTTTTTGGTTCCTGAGGAACCCACGGTATCCACTAGAAATTTTGTAAACAGAGGAATGTTAACTTCTCGTTACAAAGAAGAAATCAAAGACAATTTTAGCAATATGGAATCAAGTTCCTTGTTCCGCTTAAAGCAACACGTTCGTGCCAATCAACACAGATTTATGCCTGCAGCGGGAACTATTTTAAAAGTATCTGTTTTCGTTATTGCATATCTAATCGCTTTCATATAAGTTGAAGCTATTAGTATAAAAGTACGAAGCCGTTTCAATACATGTTGAAACGGTTTTTTTATGTTTTTATATAGAAATCTTATTAAAAATATTGCTTCAAAACAGGACTTTTTTAAAGATTTTAGAAACGTGTACATACTTTCTTAAAGGGTTTTCCAGTAAAAAAGGGGAAAAAACCCCTTTCACAGCTCACAGGTTTTATGGATATTTACAAATGTGAAACAAAAGTTAAAAAACAATGCTTAGAAAGTTTAATTTCTTGGAATTCTGCTGGTTAGCGACCGTTATTTTGCTTACAAGTACGGTGATTACCATTTTTACCAATACAGATGTTGCGGTAGAAGCTACGCCTGCACGTACGCTATTCGGAATAGACCTCACGTATTGCATTGTGATTTTTTATGCCTTTAATACATTTTTATTCTTCGGAATTAAAGAGTTTTTCTGGCGTTACGAACGAAAGTTTCCAAACACCATTATCATGTTTAGTGGTGCAATATTGACCATTTCACTTTTAATACTTAATATTATTTAGTTAATCTCAACCGAGCCAAAAGATGTCTTTATCACACATTTTTTGGCTTTTTTGATTTTTGATCGCTTCACTTCGACAGGCTCAGTGTGAACGCTTTTGGATCGCTTCGCTTTTGGATCGCTTCGCTTTTGGATCGCTTCGCTTGGACTCTTACAATACTTAAGCGTCATTTCGAGTGATTTTTCGCAGAAAAATTGTATCGAGAAATGCTATGAAAGAGTTTTTTCTGAAACTTTAAAATAAACGAACTCATCATACAAAACAAAAAAAAGCTGCTTCCCGAAGAAAACAGCTTTTAGTGATTGTGTAGCATTTATTTTATTGTAATACTTCTTTAATTTGCTTAATCGCAGCACGTAATTCTGCTTCCGAAGCCGCATACGAAATACGAATACAGTTTGGATTTCCGAAGGCTTCTCCTGTAACCGTAGCAACTAATGCTTCTTCCAATAAATACGTTGAAAAGTCAGTGGCATTGTTGATTGTTTTTCCGCGCAATGTTTTTCCGAAGAAGGAAGAAACATCTGGAAATACATAAAAAGCACCTTCAGGAATGTTGAGTTTGAATCCTTCAATTTCTCCGAGCAATCCTAAGACGATATCTCTACGTTTTAAAAATTCGTCCATCATGTATTGAATTTTATCTTTCGTAGCTTCTAACGCAGCAATAGTAGCACGTTGCGCAATACAATTGGCACCACTTGTAACTTGTCCTTGAATTTTATTGCAAGCTCTGGCTATTTTTTCAGGCGCACCGATATATCCAATTCGCCAACCTGTCATCGCAAACGCTTTTGAGACACCATTTACTGTAATTGTACGGTCGTACATAGATGGAATTCTTGCAATGCTGAAATGTTCACTAGTAAAGTTGATATGTTCGTAAATTTCATCAGCGACTACATAGATATTCGGATGCTTTTCCAACACTTGCGCCAACGCTCTTAATTCTGCTTCGCTATATACAGAACCACTTGGGTTGCATGGCGAACTGAACCAAATCATTTTCGTTTTTGGCGTAATGGCAGCTTCTAACTGTTCAGGTGTCATTTTGAAATCAGTTTCTATGGAAGTTGCTACTTGTACAGGCACGCCTTCTGCTAATTTTACAATGTCACTATAACTTACCCAAAATGGCGCAGGAAGAATTACTTCGTCGCCATCGTTTAATAAAACCATCGCTGTGTTAGCTAACGATTGCTTTGCGCCTGTAGAAACCACAATTTGACTTGGTGTATAGGTTAACTTATTATCACGCTTAAACTTATTGATAATGGCTTCTTTCAAATCCGCATAGCCATCTACAGGAGTGTAGCTATTGTAATTGTCGTTAATCGCTTGAATAGCTGCTTCTTTTACAAATTCGGGTGTGTTGAAATCAGGTTCGCCCAGGCTTAAACCGATAATGTTTTTTCCTTCATTTCGTAGCTCTCTTGCTTTTGCTGCCATTGCCAAGGTGGCAGAAGTAGACATGTTTAAAACTCTTTCAGATAATAATGACATGGTTGTGTGTTGTTATATTTTTATAATGCTGAACGTTGCGAAATTAGGTATTTTAAAATTTAAGAAGAAACAAAGCAGCGACTAATTGTTTCGTTTTTTGGAATGTGTTTTAGTTTTTAGAAAATCCTCATAAATTCTGTGTAGATTGTTACAGAAATCAAAAAAAGCCTACGGAAAGTAGACTTTTTGTAAGTGATGCTATTTTTTAGTTAGCAAGACGCATTTTTTCAAGTTTATAAAACTCTCTAAACGAAATCATACGTTGTTGTTCTTCATCCCAAAGTTTTAAAAACATCATTTTTAGTCCGTCTTTAAACGATAAAGTTGTTACGTATTTTGATAAGATTTTATTTTCTTGGATACACTTTTTTAGGTTGTAATTTGGAATTCGACTGTTTAAATGATGAATGTGGTGAATGCCAATATGTCCCGTAAACCATTCCATCACTCTTGGTAGTTTTAAATACGTACTTCCTTTGATAGCAGACAGTAAAAAGTCCCAATCCTTTTTCCACTTTTTATAGGAAAACTCATGTTGATGCTGAATGTAGAAGAACCAAAATGCAATGATTCCGAAGAAAAATAGAATGATGAATTGCACCGCAAAGAAGTTTGCCCAACCTACTAAATACCCAATAATTAAGTATGGAATGATGATGATGAGGTTATCTTTTAACAGTAATAACGTAGTTTTTTGCCATTTGTTAAATTGTAAGAACGGATATTTCGTAGTTACAATTAGGTAATATGCAGGCGCAATCACGAAAATGACGAGCGGACTTCTGAATATTTTGTATTTGAATTTTCCCCACCAACTTTTCGCGCGGAATTCTTCTACCGTTAAGGTTGGCATATCGCCGATTTGTCTCGTTTCTAGCTGTCCGTTGTGTCCGTGATGGAACGTATGTGTTACCGACCAATATTTGTAAGGTAAAAAACTAAATACACTACACACATAGCCAATAATATCACTTGCTTTCTGCGATTTAATAAAGGAACCGTGTCCGCAATCGTGCTGAATAATGAAAATTCGCACTAAAAAGAAGGCATTTAAAATTCCTAGTAAAATGGTTAGGGTTAACGAAAATTTAAGCGTAAAATACATTAAAACCCACACGGCAATAAAAGGCAAAAAGGAAGATGCCATTTGTCCGATAGCAATTTTTGTATTTTTCTTTCTGTATTTGGCTATGATTGATCTCCAGTTTTTCAGCGCTTCTTTAATCTCTTTATCAATATTTTTTTGCATAATGGAGGAAACTTTAATCTTTAGAATGATTTCAAATTACGACTACAATATATTGCAAATATCGCAATTTGAAAACAATAAATTTACTAAATCGTAAATAAAGAGTAGTTTTGTTCCAGATATGAGAATTATACAAAAATACTTTACAGATATAACAGAAGTTCAAGCCGCACAGTTTGAACAGTTGGAAGCTTTATATAAAAAATGGAATGCACAAATTAATGTGATTTCACGAAAAGATATTGACGAATTGTACCTACGCCATGTGTTGCACGGATTGGCAATTGCGAAAGTGCAACCGTTTGTGGCTGGTTCCAAAATACTCGATGTTGGTACAGGTGGCGGATTTCCTGGAATTCCGCTGGCAATTTTATTTCCAGAGGTCAAATTTGTACTGGTTGATGCCATTGGTAAGAAGATCAAAGTGGTACAAGCTGTTGCCGAAAGTATTGGATTGACGAATGTTTCTGCGCATCATTTGCGTGCCGAGAAAGTGAAAGGCGAGTTTGATTTTATTGTCAGTAGAGCAGTTACCAATATGCCCGATTTTGTAAAATGGGTTCGTAAAAAAGTAGCTAAAAAACAGCGACACGAACTTAAAAACGGAATTTTGTATTTGAAAGGTGGCGACTTAACCGAAGAATTGAACGGTTTTCCAAAAGCAACGTTGTATGATATTCCCGATTATTTTGAAGAAGATTTTTTTGAAACTAAAAAAGTAGTGCACCTTCCATTAAAGTATAAACCTTAAATTAAAATCCCTTATGCAATAATTCATAAGGGATTTTTCGTAGTTAGTTGGTTGGTTTGGTTATTGAAAGTTTTTTTTAAAATGCGGTTGTTATGTTGACGGTAAGTCCAGTGCTTTCTGGTACAAAACGACAAACACCACCAACACAAATCAATCCGCCTCGTTGTCTTCCGTAGTTAAGTCCTATACGAGTAGCACCTCTGGCGTAACTACCTCCAACATTGTAATAGTGAATTTGATCATCTGGATCATCGTTTCCGTAATTGTAAATGTCATTTAGGTAAAATGATAATCTTGGGTTTACATTAAATTCTAGGGTAGCTCCAGCCCAGTTTTTCATGTCGTCTGGTGTCCATAAATGTTGCAATTCAACACGAACCGATCTTCTAGAGTTGATTCGGTATGTGGTTTCTACGACACCAATATTAGAATTTACGACACCAATTTTGTCTACGATATAGCGTTCGTTGTAATATTGATTTACATAGTAAAATATACTTTGCCATTTGCGATTCCATTTTTTACGCACTTCTAAACTATACTCAGAAAAATACTTTGTACCAAAACCAAAATAATCTATTTCGGCTTTTCGATCGGTAAAATTAAAATCTCCTCTTAATCCAGCCCAATACGCAGCATTTACTGCGATTTTTGTCCCGTACTTTCCTCCAAGTGGCGTTCCTTTTTTAAAGTTGTAAAAAACATCAATCTGCCCTCCAATTTCTCCATACTTTAATAAAGAAGGATCTGGAACTGAAATAGTAGGTTGTGCTTGATACACGTATATATTTGTCAATAAATAATCGTGTTGTTTTGTCAATCCTGGTAAATAATTCATGATATTTTCATTGAATACATTTCCAGAAGCTTCCCTTTCAGAGAAGAAACTCATGTTTTCCAGTCTTCTTAATGTTACATCGATTCCTAATCCTTTTTGAGAATATCCAAAGTTTAGTAAAAGTCCATTTCCAGGTTCTACAAAATTAGCTATATATCGTTGTGTATTTACAACGGCATCTTTACTTTTAGTAATAAATTCTATTCCAGAATAAAATGAGTTTCCTGAATAATCAAGTCGTGCAGAAAAGGCATTCGTCATTTCATCAAAGCCAGTATTTTGAAATTCTTCAGGAATATCTTCTTTTCTCCCAACATAGCTAAATCCAGCAGAGAGTGATGAAGTTTCTAATTTGAATACATTTGTAAGATCAATTTCAGAATTAAATCCAAAAATTTCACCTTCTGACACTTCAAAACCATCTCGTTGTCTTGCATACATTCCTGTAAATGATAACGCGTTTGATGGTTCGTACTTTACACGTCCACCTCTAAAAGAGTTATTGATACCTAGTGGTCTGTTTTCCCATCCACGTAAAATAAGTCCGCTTCCAAACTGCTCATAAAAATAACCTGCGGTTACTTCCAGTTTTTTAGTTTTATACATTGCATAATATTGTGCAATGCCTGAATCATCTAATTTTGGGGAATAGTTTAGTAAAGGCATTGGCGCGTATGATTCTACTTGAATTCCTGCAAACCAATTTCCGTAATTATAATCTAATTTTAGGTAATTATTAGATCGTACGTGTTCGTCTTCGGCGAATTTTCCAAGACCCGTATCGTCATTGTACCATTGTACAATGGATTCAAATCCACCAGTAAGGGTTCCCCAGTTTTTTTTATCTTCATCTTCTGTATTTTGTGCAAATCCTACAGCACATATCAATACAAAAGACAAGCATAATAATTTCTTCATGTAAGTTAAAGTTAGTTAGTTTAGTGTTAGGCTGATGTGTAAATAGCGGTGTTATTTGGCGTTTTTCTTTACAACATCATACAATTGGTCTTCTGCGCCAGGAAAGTAGCCTGTGTGGCGAAATACAATTTCTCCATCCTTAATTACAATCACGTGTGGAATCGTAGTAATATTTAATGCGCGTTGTAGGTCTTGATTTTCATCTAAGAGAACTTTATATTCCCAACCTTTACCGTTAATTAGTGGCTTAATTCTTTTTTTAGTTCTAGCATCATCAGTGGCAATGGCGATCAGTTCAACATTCGTTTCATCTTTCCAATCTTCATATACGTCATTTATAGCATCTAGTTCGTTTATACATGGTACGCACCAAGTTGCCCAAAAGCTAAGGATTTTTACGCCTTTTTCTTTGGTAATTTCATTCATGTTTAATGAGCTACCATCTAAATTTTTAACCGTAATATTCGGAATTTTTTTTTGAGCATTTGCCTGTATTGTAAGCATTAAGAATATGCTAACAATACCCATAATTGACTTCATATTTTTTAGTTTAATAGTGAGAATGCTGTAAATATATAAAAGCTAACGTTAAAAAAGCAAGAAAAATAAAATAAATCAATTTTAACATTTTCTCCACATTCTCTATATAAGTTATAGGTTATTTAATTGATTTACTGTTTATTAGATTTTTCTTTTTTTTAACAAAAATTTAATATAAATTAGTCGCCATTATACCATAAACCAAACTTTAATAAACAAAAAAAAGTCTTATGAAAACAAAAAACATTTTTCAATGCCTACTTGTTGTAGCGGCACTATTTACGTACTCATGTAGTAGTGATTCTGACGGAGACTCTGGAGATGGAGGTTCTGGAGGTACATCAGGACTCACTTCAATTACAATCACTGCAAGTCAACTTTCTTTCGAAATTGGAGATTCTGTAACTTTTACCGTAACTGGAAATGATGGATCAAATGTAACGACAGAAGCTACTGTTTTAGTGAACAATAGTTCTATTCAAGGAAATGAATATACGCCAACAGCAACTGGAGGCTATCAAATAAAAGCTACGTATGATGGATTGACGAGTGCTACAATTAATCTTGAAGTAACTCCACCAGTAATCCTTGCATTACGTGTAGAGTCTTCAGCAGACAACATCAAAGTAGGAGATACCGCTGATTTTACTGTTTTTGGAACAAATGCTTTAAATGATGAGTATGATGTTACAAACAGTGCTATAGTATCTGTTGATGGAACAGCTATTGATGGAAACAGATTTATGGCAACTAGTATGGGAACGCTTTCAGCTACAGCTTCAATTGGAGAAATCGTGTCTGATGCTGTTTCAGTAACTGTAGGTGAAGAAACTGCACCAGGAACCTTTCAAAAAACAGTTAATATTATAGATGCAACTGGAACATGGTGTCAATTTTGCCCTAGAGTATCTTACGGAATTGAATTAGTTGAAGATGCTACAGATAAAGCATTTATTATTGCTGCGCATAGCGGTGGAGGTGATGTGATGGAAAACCCAGCTAGTATAGCTTTAGTGAACCAAGTGAATCCTGCGGGAACTTTCCCAACAGCTGTACTTAATGGTACTATCGACTGGGCATTCCCAGAGCCAGACAATGTTGCTCAAGTTACTAACTTAGCTACTGGAACAACATCTAGAGGGTTATCTGTAAACTCATTAGTAGTTGGAGACAACTTGCAAGTATATGTGAGTGCAGCATTTGCACAAGCTATGCCAAACGCTAAATTAGCAGTATATGTTCTTGAAAGTGGAATTGATGCTCCTCAAATAAACGGTACAAGTTACTATGGAGGTGTTAATCCACTTACGGAAGCAGATGGTTTCACACACAATCATACATTAAGAAGTTCACTTACAGCTGTGCTTGGAGATGCTATCCCTGCAGGAAATACTGGTGCAGGTCAAAAGTATACGCAAGTATTTAATGTTCCTATCCCAGCTAGTATTCTTGATCGAAATGAGATATCTGTTGTAGCAATGATCATTGGTGATAACTTTGAGATTGTAGCATCTAACGGAGGTCACACAGGAGTAGACAAAGACTTTAACTAATACTCAATTATAATTAGCTAGAATTATTTTAATTCTTTATATAAAAGCAGCTCTACGGAGCTGTTTTTTTTTGTGACATTTATGCGCTGAATGTAAGTTAATACGAATTTTACTATGAGATGCAAAAAATTCGCAGTGTTCTATTATGCCAAAGCAACTTCACTTTTTATAGTAGAATTGGAATAATTATGGTAAAACCGTAGGGGAAAATGTGAGTTATTAGTTACATTTAGTTGTTATTAACCACAAAACTTATTATCATGAAAAAAAAGTCATTAAAAAAAATTAGTTTAAACAAGAACGTAGTTTCAAATTTTAAGGTAGAGCAATTAAAAGGAGGAGCACTTAGTGATTTATGGCATCAAGACGAAGATGGATACTGGGTATGTTGTACTTTTTTTGGACCATGTTAAATCTGTAAACTGATTTTACCATCAATAACAATAGCATAAAGAATAAAAAAAGCTGAAGAGTTTATCTTCAGCTTTTCTATATATTATATATGGTATATTATCCTAAAAACGGATATCTATAATCTGTTGGTGTTACGAACGTTTCTTTGATTAATCGTGGAGAAACCCAACGCAATAAGTTTTGTGCAGAACCTGCTTTATCATTGGTTCCCGAAGCTCTGGCACCACCAAATGGTTGCTGTCCTACAACTGCTCCAGTTGGTTTGTCGTTTACGTAGAAGTTTCCAGCACAGTTTTCCAAGGCTTTTGTAGCTTCATCAATCGCATAACGATCTCCAGAAAATACAGCGCCCGTTAATGCATATTCAGAAGTTTCATCAACTAACTTTAACGTGTCTGACCAATCTGCATCGTCATAAACATAAACAGTCATCACAGGACCAAACAACTCAGTTTCCATGGTGGTATACTTTGGATCTGTGGTTACAATTAAAGTGGGTTCAATAAAATATCCTTTCGATTTGTCATAGTTTCCACCAGCAATAATTTCTGCATTTGCATCCGTTTTTGCTTGATCGATGTATTTTGCTAATTTATCAAATGAACCTTCATGAATTACCGCTGTAATAAAGTTTCCTAAATCAGCAGGCGACCCCATTTTGAAAGAAGCAATATCTTCCTTTACATAGTTTAGTACTTCATCAGCAATTGATTTTGGTAAATATGCTCTGGAAGCGGCACTACATTTTTGTCCTTGAAATTCATAAGCACCACGAGAAATTCCTGTCGCAACTTGTTTCGGGTTTGCACTTGGATGCGCAATGATGAAATCTTTTCCACCAGTTTCACCTACAATTTTTGGATAGGTTTTGTAGGTGTGAATGTTGTTTCCAATTTTCTTCCACAACTCTTTAAATACATACGTAGAACCTGTAAAATGCACTCCGGCAAAGTCTGGACTTTCCAAAATGGTGTCTGTAATCATTACGGGATCGCCATACACAACGTTGATAACGCCATCTGGCACACCAGCTTCTTTAAAAATATCTACAATTACTTTGGCAGAGAAAATTTGACTGTCACTTGGTTTCCAAACAACCGTGTTCCCCATCATTGCAGCACTTGCAGGCAAGTTGGCAGCAATTGCCGTAAAGTTAAAAGGAGTAATTGCGTATACAAATCCTTCCAATGGTCTGTATTCTACACGATTCCAAATTCCTTCTGCTGAATCTGGTTGCTCTTCATAAATTTGCGACATAAATTCTACGTTGAAACGTAAAAAGTCAATCAACTCACAAGCTGCATCAATTTCTGCTTGGTGTACCGTTTTTGATTGCGCAATCATCGTAGAAGCATTAATCTTTGCTCTGTAAGGTCCAGCGATCAATTCAGCAGCTTTTAAAAAGATAGCTGCGCGTTGTTCCCATGTCAATTGAGCCCATTTTTTTCTAGCTTCCAAAGCACTTTCAATCGCTTTTGTTACATGTGCTTTTTCAGCTAAATGATACGTTCCTACAACATGTTGATGATCATGCGGAGGCGACATTGTGTTGGTGTTTCCTGTTTTAACTTCCTCGCTACCGATGTACATTGGTACATCTACGTTTCCGTTAAAATAGGCTTCGTATTGTGCCACAACCGCAGCTCTTTCAGGACTTCCTAGAGCATACGATTTTACGGGTTCATTAATGGCTGTTGGAACTTGAAAAAATCCTTTTCCCATAGGTGATATTTTTAATTGAGTTATGTTTTGAATTCGAGCCGCAAAGATACAAAAAAAATGCTCCTTATGAACAGCTATAATTTCTCCATGTTTTTCTAGTTTTTTATTGATTTTGAATGTGTTCAAAGGTGTGAAGTGTACACAGTTTTTATGTAGAAGGCAAGAAAAATCTATAGTCTTAAAAGAAAAATCAACTTGAAATAAAATAATTTTCAACAAGCATTTGTAAAATAGTATATTTACTCACACAACCATTCACAATACAAAAAGATGCAACACATACACAAAAATGATATTTCTGAATTGGAGAAAAGCAAATTGGACGTTTTACTGAAAGAATACGAAATTACGAATGCTAAAATTGAGAAGTTTGTGGGAAGTCAGTTTTTGTATACACAAGGTTCGTTAGCGCTGGCTGGCGGTTATGTTCTTTTTTTAGTAGAAGGTGTTAAGTTGATTGATCAATCTGTGACAACTGGTGGCGGAACAAAGTTGTACATTCAGTTTTTGCCGTTTTTAGTGTTGATTATTTTAAGTGGAATTTTGTATCAATATCAACGCACGATTGTGTTGCAAGGATACAAGCAGTATTTGGAGTTTGCTATCAATAAAATTGTGGGAAAAAATTTGATGTCGTACGGTCAAATTGGTGTTAAAAAAATGCTGCAAAGAAATCCGATTGCGTTGATGAATTCGATTATTTATGGACTTGTCTATTTGGCTTCCTGTGCTTTTGCATATTACAAACCGTCAGGAACAGAAGAACCGCGATGGATTGTATATCACATTGTTGCTTTTATTTTGTTTTTGATTATTGCTTTAGTAAGCACAAATGGAAACACGAAAAAAGTGAAGAAGATGGCAATGGCGTATTATGAATCAGAAGAAATAGTGGGAAGTGAATGATGTTATTTGTGTCTTTTTGCTGAAACTACAAGTGTTTAGAGCGATTTAGTAAAGTAGAATCTTTATTTTTGTGAAAATCACAAATCAGATGCAAGAGTTTTTTCTCTCCAAAATTAAAGAAGCGTTACCGAAAAATACTTCCTTAAACGATACAGTTGCGGAGGTGTTAGACATTAGTTATGATGCCGCGCACCGACGTACAAGTTTGAAAAGCAAATTGTCACTCGAAGAAGCTATCAAATTATCACGTTATTTTAATTTTTCTATTGATCAGTTATATGAAATTGGGTTGCAAAATGTAGTTGCGGTTGAAAAAACGCAGATTATTTCAACGCAAGAAGATTTAGAGCAATATTTTAAGGCTTCTCATGAAAATTTACAACAGATTTTGGCAATGAAAGGTTCTGAGATCATTTATTCCGCCAAGGATTTGCCAATATTTTACACGTCTTCGGATAATGTGCTATCGCGATTTAAAATATATGTTTGGTTGCAATTGTTGAGTGAAGATCAACATGTACTTTCGTTTGACAACTTTGCGCCATCGGTTTCATTAGTCGCTGCAGCTTCTAGTTTGGGCGAGTTGTATGCGAATTTAAAAGTCACCGAAATTTGGGATATTACCACGATTAATAGTACGTTGAAGCAAATTCACTTTTATTACAAATCTACCTTATTGTCAGAAGTGATGGCGTTGCAATTGTGCAATGATTTGCGCACTTTGATTGAAGCGATAGAGTTGAAAGTTGCCAATGATGACCACTATCAATTGTATTACAACGAATTGTTATTGATGAACAATACAGTATTGGTAAAAACGCCTGTTATCAAAACCTTGTTTGTTCCGTATACAATTCTTTCGTATTACAAAACCAGCGATACGGAAACATTGTTGCAAGTGGACAAACATTTGCAACGACAAATGCGAAACTCCAAACTATTATCTGCCGCAGGGAAAAAGGAGCAGCGTATCTTTTTCAATAAAATGTATAAAAAAATTGGAGCGTTGCAGTATTTGATTAAAGCGGAAAATGTGTTGGATTTTGAATGATAACTTAGACGCACTTTCGCTCTTAGACTTATTTAAAACTTTAGAATTCTTTGAAACGTCCTTGCAAGGAAGCATGACGCGGCAATCTGTTTCTTTTTAAAACTGCTTTTTGTTTGAAACGGTATATGCATATTGCCTTTATATTTCAAGAGTTCTTTGTCACAAATGCACAAATTTAGACACTCTTGCTTTAAGATCGCTTTTGTCAATTCAAAAATTTAAAAAATCAACGATTCAAGGTTTTTTTGGAACTCTTTTGAAAACTAGTGTTGTCTTATACCAATTTACACATAAAATGATGTTTATAAACTCGTTCATTCAGCATTCTATTTCCTTGCGATTATTTTCCGTAGCTAAGGCTATGCAAAACATTATCAGCGTTCTACAATGCCAAAGCAACTTCGCTTCTTTAGTCGCATCTTACAGTAAAATAGGTATAAGATTTTAGTTTACGTTATTTATGTATTAAAAAAAGAAAATTGTATTTTCAGCTACACTCAATAAAATGTATTATCAAAAAGTCTTTGAAGAAATCTAATAGCTAATCAGCCGTATTAGTGCTAATTTTTATAGTTTGAAATTCTAAAAGTAGGCGCATTGAGCGAAGTCGAAATGCAAATCAATTCAGTGCAAAAGGAGCACTCAGCTTAAACGTAGGAATAAAAACTCGGAATTTCTTTGTAGTAGTGAAATTCACCATATTATAATGTCCGCGCATGGCTCCAATAGGAGAAGCTAAGAGGCAACCCGATTGATAGGTGTGTGATTCTCCAGGTTTAAGTACAGGTTTTTTTCCAATTACACCTTCGCCATCTACAATTTCAACACTATTTAAAGCATCAAAAATTTGCCAATGTCTGGACGTTAATTGTACTGAATCTTTGCTCTGATTCTCTATGGTAATTTGATACCCAAAAGCAAAATGCATCTTGTAGTTTTTGAAGAATGTACCTTCAAAACTCGTCTCTACGGAAATCTTTATGCCTCTCGTAACCTGTTGAATCATTGTTTGTAGTTAATTCGTTTGCACTATTTTTAATTACATCTTTTTTAAATCGAGGTATAATCAAAAATACAAATTTTATAGCTATGATCTTACAAGTCGTTAAAATTTTAACGATTTTATAGGAAAAACAGCTTTTTTTAGTTTTTAATTACTGTTGAATTGGTTGTGCCAATACCAATCACACGATCGTAAATTTCTCCAAATCTTCTAAAGTACACTACTATTAAATAGTCGTTTTCAGTTTCAAAATTAGAACCGCTAATTTTAGAGGAATCTACTTCGCCTTTTTCATTTACGACTACATATTTATAATTGTAAAATCCTTGTTTTAGCAGTAATTGTGCTTCATACATGTCTGTTTCAGGATTGAAAAATAGTTGATTTTCTTCACTAATTGCATGATTGTTAAATCGCCCAACAACATACACTTTACTTCCTGTTAAGTCCATAAAATTCTGCAATGAAAAGTGAATAAACGCATAATCGGCTTCAATTGACGGATCGGTTCCTACGATAGTATTCACTAAAAAATCACCATTAATATCAGGATTAAACGTGTATTCCTGTCCTGCACGCGTAATATCGGTATGTAAATAATTATGATATAAATCGCGTAATTCAATGCTGGCAACACTTACATTACCACCACGGATTTCTTTATTTTCAAAATTAAGGTATTCATTTCCGCCAGGAAAACTTGTTTCCGTGTTGTAGCGATACACAAATCGTGTTCCTAAGGTGTATTGCGGTGTAATGTTGTAAATGGCAGTTTTCCAATCATAATTCTGTAAAATGGCAACTTTCAATTCACGTTCAGGATTGCGAAGGCGTAAACTGGAAGCATTAATTTCAAATTGAATCAATTGATCTTCTTCTATCGTACTCAAATCGCGCGTTCTATGTACTGCGGCGCCCACGCCAATGGAGTTTTCATACACAATAAATCTGCGGGAAAACATCAATTCGTCTTCATCGTCATAAATAGAAAGCATGTAATTTCCTGTCAACAATAAGGTTGTAAACTGATTTGGAATCGTCAATCGGTAATTGGAATATAATTGTAACGTATTGAACGAATTTTCATAATTAATAATGCGTTGGTTGTCCATACCGCGCATATATTGTGCTTTTGCGAGATTGGAAGGTGTCCAATCATAATTGCAATGTACAATCTTATAATAATAGTCCGCTTCATCGCCATTAATATCATCAAAAGTAACTCTTAACGGTTCTCCAAGTTGTAGTAATGGAAATTGATCACCTTGATTCGTTCCAATAAGATCAATACTTTTAATAAAATATGGAGGTTCAACTTCTACAAGTGGTTCTCTTTGTGCGTGTAAACATAAGCTACAGAGTAAAAGTGTTAAAAAAATACTAAAGGTGCGTACTGTCATTCGTTTCAATTTTCTACAAAGATACGCAAAATGCATGCCTAAACGCAGAACGCCTGTAGGCAGCGGCAAAACATCCTTAAAAACACTTAATTTAGAATGAGTATAAATAAATTTTATAGTTCTATATTGGCTTTTAGATGAGGCTATAAATGTTTAAATTTGCACGATTTTTAGATAAAAAATTCATAACTATGTCAAAAGACATTCGCATAAAAAAAGGCTTAGATATTAAGCTTGTTGGCGAAGCAGAAAAAACTACAGTAGCTGCAAAAGCAAGTAGTTATTATGCGATAAAGCCCGAAGATTTTCACAGTATCATTCCTAAAATGTTGGTGAAAGTCGGTCATAAAGTTAAAGCCGGTCAGGCACTTTTCCATTCCAAATTAGACGAAGCATTACTATTTCCATCTCCTGTAAGTGGAGAAATTTCAGAGATTGTTCGTGGAGCAAAACGTAAAATTTTAGAGATTAGAATTTTAGCAGATGCCACACAGACACATCATGATTTTGGAAAGAAAGATGCTGCAAAAATGTCTGGTGATGAGGTTAAAAAACACTTGCTTGCTGCAGGTTGTTGGCCTTTCATCAAGCAACGTCCGTATGATGTCATTGCAGATCCAGCAAAATCGCCAAAAGCAATTTTTGTTTCTGGACATGACAGTGCGCCGTTAGCAGCAGATTTGGAATATACCTTAGCAGGAAAAGAAGCAGAATTGACTGCAGCTTTGACAGCATTAACCAAACTTACTGAAGGAAGCGTTCATGTTGTTACAAAAAAAGGAGGCAATTCTCCTTTGGCAAATGTAGCAGGAACTTCTTCTCATACCGTTTCTGGTCCGCATCCAGCAGGAAATGTTGGAACGCATATCAATAAAATTGATCCTGTAAACAAAGGAGAAGTTGTATGGACAGTAGCTGCCAAAGACCTAGTGATTATCGGTGAAGTGTTGCTTTCAGGAAAGTTTAATGCTACACGCACCATCGCGATCACTGGTTCACAAATAACAAAACCACAGTATGTAACTGCTATTGCTGGTGCCAACATTAAAGATTTGGTAGCAGACAATATCAATTTAGATAACACGAGAGTCATTAGTGGAAATCCATTGTCAGGAAAGCAGGAAAGTGCAGAAGGCAATATCGGTTTCTATGACAACCAAATCACAGCGATTCCAGAAGGAGACGACTACGAATTCTTCGGATGGAACAAGCCTATTTTTGATAAGGTGAGTGTGTCGAGAGCATTTACATTTTCATGGTTAAAGCCAAACAAAAAATACGATCTCAACACCAATACAAACGGAGAGCACAGAGCATTTGTGACTACAGGAACTTTTGAGCAAGTATTCCCGTTAGATATTTATCCAATGCAAACGTTGAAAGCATGTATGTATTCAGATTTAGACGAAATGGAAGCTTTAGGAATGTATGAAGTAGCTCCAGAAGATTTTGCATTGACAGAATTTGTATGTGTGTCAAAACAACCACATCAAAAAATTATCAGAGAAGGTTTAGATTTAATGCTTAAAGAAATAGGATAGAGCTATGAGCTTAAAAGACAAATTACACAATTTAAAAGAAAAGTATAAAGGGAAAAAAATGGCGCCTGCATTCAATGCATTGCACACATTTTTATACTTGCCTAACGAAACTACGCACAACGGAACGCATGTAAAAGCGGCTGACGATTTAAAGCGTACGATGAACACTGTTATTCTTGCATTGGTTCCATGTTTAATCTTTGGAATTTTCAATGCAGGATACCAACACTATTTAGGATTGGGTGAAATTGAAGCGTCTAATGGATTCTTAGGAAGTACATTTTGGACGTTTGATAACTTAATTCACGGTGCATGGAAAGTATTGCCTTTAGTAATTGTTTCTTATGGTGTCGGATTGGCAGTAGAATTCTTATTCGCGGTCATCAAAGGACACGAAGTAGAAGAAGGATACTTAGTAACGGGAATGTTAGTACCATTAATTGTTCCAGTTGATATTCCATTATGGATGTTGTCTGTAGCGGTTATTTTCGGTGTTGTCATCGGGAAAGAAGTTTTCGGTGGAACAGGAATGAACATCTTAAATCCAGCATTAACCATCAGAGCCTTTCTATTCTTCGCCTATCCAACATGGATGTCGGGAGACAAAGTATGGGTGAGTGAAGCTGTTGAAAGAGATCAACTAATTGCTGCAGGACAAAATGTCGATGCTATTTCAGGAGAAACTGTACTAGGATACTACGCAAAAGCAGGACAAGAACTCACTATAGCAGGAACCAACGGAGGAACAGACATTGTAACTACGTATGGAGATAGAGCTGCAGATTTATATTCGTATTCAGATATGTTTTGGGGATTAATTCCAGGATCTATTGGAGAAACGTCTAAATTCTTAATCATCTTTGGTGCCTTATTCTTAATCTTTACCAAAATTGGAAGTTGGAGAATCATGCTAAGTACTGTAATTGGTGCCTTAGTGATGGGATTAATTTTCAACGGCGTTGTAGATGCAGGAATTATCGGAGAATCGAGTAAATTTTACGGATTAATGAGTGTTCCTTTCTGGCAACATTTAATTATAGGAAGTATCTTGTTTGGAGCGGTTTACATGGCAACAGATCCAGTAACTGCTTCGCAAACAAACAAAGGAAAATGGATTTACGGGTTCTTAATTGGTTTCATTTCGATTATGATTCGTGTGTTCAATCCAGCATATCCAGAAGGTGTATTCTTAGCAATATTGTTAATGAATGTATTCGCACCAACCATTGATCACTACGTGGTTCAATCGAATGTGAAGAAAAGAATGAAACGTCTAAAAGTAAAAACAGCTTAACGATGGAAAAAAGAACAGATAAAAATTCATATACCGTTATATTCGCCATTGGAATGGTGTTGGTAGTGGGAGCAATACTTGCGTATTTAGCTTCTACATTCAGACCGATGATCGCAGAAAATGAGCGTTTGGAAAAGCAACAAAACATCTTGTATGCTATGGGCGTTAACAACAACGAACCAGGAAGTGCAACGTTTGTTTCTACACAAGATGCTCCAAAATTATTTCAACAATACATCAAAGAGCAACTTGTTATTGAAGATGGAGAAGTAAAAACAGACGATCAAGCGTATTTAATCGATGTTAAAAAAGAGCAAACCAGAGCAAAAGCAGGGAAGTCCAGAAGACTGCCTTTATTTGTAGGTGAAAAAGATGGAAAGAAATTCTACATCGCACCCATTAGAGGAAAAGGACTTTGGGATGCCATTTGGGGATACATTGCTATGGACGAAAATATGGTAGTTCAGGGTGTATACTTCGATCACAAAGGAGAAACACCAGGACTAGGAGCTAACATCAAGCAGCGTTACTTTATGGATGATTTCTCTGGAGAACATTTATTAACAGATTCAGGAAGTTTCAAAGGAATTACAGTTTCAAAAACAAACGCTGACCCTACGAATAAAGACAAAGAAGATTACGAAGTTGATGCGATTGCAGGAGCAACTATTACAGGTGACGGAATTTCAGCCATGATCAAAAAAGATTTAAGGTTGTACGTGCCATATTTTAAGAACTTAAAAAATAGAGGATAAGCCATGGCAAAAGATAGTAAGTTAATATTAGATCCATTAACGGACAATAACCCAATCACAATTCAAGTATTGGGAATCTGCTCTGCATTGGCAATTACAGCAGAATTAGAAGCATCGATTGTAATGTCTATCTCCGTACTATTTGTAATGGGAGTTGGAAACGTCGTAATATCTTTGATGCGAAACATCATTCCTTCAAAAATTCGAATCATTGTACAGCTAATTGTAGTGGCAACACTAGTAATTATTGTAGATCAAGTACTAAAAGCCTATGCGTACGAATTGAGTAAAACGTTGGGAGCTTTCGTAGGTTTGATCATTACAAACTGTATCATTATGGGACGATTTGAAGCATTTGCTTTAGGAAATGGACCTTGGAGATCATTTTTAGACGGAATTGGAAACGCACTTGGTTATGCAGTTATCTTAATTATTGTAGGATTCTTTAGAGAATTGCTAGGTTCTGGAACATTATTAGGAATCCAAATACTCGGAGATCCAGTAGCAAAAACAGGATTATATGCATTTGGATATGAAAATAACGGATTCATGTTGTTATCTCCAATGGCATTAATCGTAGTAGGAATTATTATTTGGATACAACGTTCAAGAAACAGAGCTTTAATCGAAGACTAAAAAATAGTAGTGAGCTATTAGACATGAGAATTGAGACTTCTCAATACTAACAACTCAAAACTCAATACTAAAATATATGGAACATATAGAATTATTTTTCAAATCAATATTCATAGATAACATGGTATTTGCAACGTTCTTAGGAATGTGTTCGTACTTAGCGGTATCTAAAAAAGTAACGACTGCTGTTGGATTGGGAGCTGCGGTAATCTTCGTATTAGCCATCACAGTACCGTTAAACTGGTTGCTAGACCAATACATCTTGCAACCTGGTGCTTTAACTTGGTTGGGCGCAGAATATGCTGACTACGATTTAAGTTTCTTATCGTTTATCATGTTCATTGCAACCATTGCAACCATGGTACAATTGGTAGAAATCATTGTAGAAAAGTTCTCTCCGTCACTCTACAACTCTTTGGGAATATTTTTACCACTAATTGCGGTAAACTGTGCCATCTTAGGAGGTTCATTATTCATGCAATCAAGAGAAATTGCTACCTTAGGATTGGCGACTACTTATGGCGTAGGATCAGGAATTGGATGGTTCTTGGCGATCTTAGCCATCGCAGCTATTCGTGAAAAAATCAGATACTCGGATGTGCCACCACCATTAAGAGGTTTAGGAATTACCTTTATCATTACGGGATTAATGGCTATCGGATTTATGAGTTTTGGAGGCATGTTAACAGGAGGAGATGAAGCAGAAAAGCCAAAAGAAAATACGGCTCAGATCGAAACTGTAAAAGACAATAGTACTACAAAAGAAATCGCTAACAATACAAAAGTAATTAATTAGTATGATGATATTACAAGCAAGTACAACAGGAACAATCGTAGCAACAGTTAGTGCCTTTTTACTAATCACATTAGTACTCGTTGCACTATTGTTATATGTAAAACAAAAACTATCACCATCAGGACCCGTAAAAATTACGATCAATGGTGAGCGCGAAATAGAAGTTGCTTCAGGAAGTACACTTTTAACTACGTTAGGAGGCGAAAAAATATTTTTACCATCTGCTTGTGGTGGAGGTGGAACTTGTATTCAGTGCGAATGCCACGTATTAGAAGGTGGAGGAGAAGCATTGCCAACAGAAGTGCCACACTTTACAAGAAAAGAACTAAAACACGGCGCACGTCTCGCTTGTCAAGTAAAAGTAAAGCAAGACATGAACATTACAATTCCAGAAGAAGTATTTGGAATTAAAAAGTGGGAAGCAACCGTAGTTCGTAACTACAACGTAGCATCATTCATTAAGGAATTTGTTGTTGAAATTCCAGAAGATATGGGATACAAAGCTGGTGGATATATTCAAATTGAAATTCCTCCATGTGAGATAAAATACGAAGATATTGACATTACGGCGCATCCAGAAGAACACGAAACGCCAGACAAATTTCAGGCAGAGTGGGACAAATTTGGATTATGGCCGTTAGTGATGAAAAACAATGAGGTAGTAGAACGTGCGTATTCAATGGCTTCTTTCCCAGCAGAAGGACGCGAAATCATGTTGAATGTGCGTATTGCAACACCGCCATGGGACAGAGCTAAAAACCAATGGATGAATGTAAATCCGGGAGTAGCATCGTCGTACATCTTTGCACAAAAACCAGGAGACAAAGTAACTATTTCTGGCCCTTACGGGGAATTCTTCATTAACGAATCAGAATCAGAAATGTTATACGTTGGTGGTGGAGCAGGAATGGCGCCAATGCGTTCACACTTATACCACTTATTCAAAACGATTAAAACTGGAAGAAAAGTAACGTATTGGTATGGAGGTCGTTCCAAGCGCGAGTTATTCTACATAGAACACTTTAGAGAATTAGAAAGAGACTTTCCAAACTTTAAATTCTACATGGCACTTTCTGAACCATTAGAAGAAGACAACTGGAAAGTGAAAACAGATATCAATGACGAAGCAGGAGATGGTTTTGTAGGTTTCATTCACAACTGTGTAATTGATAACTACTTAAATCATCATGAAGAGCCAGAAGACATCGAATTATACTTCTGTGGGCCACCATTAATGAACCAAGCCGTTCAAAAAATGGGAGAAGACTTCGGAATTCCAGACGAAAACATCCGATTTGATGACTTTGGAGGATAAAAATCGTCCACAAACAAACACAAAAAAAGGATCGCAACAACAGCGATCCTTTTTTTATACCTTCATATCTACGTTTCATCGAAAAAAGGGATATAACTAAAGAATAATCTGTGTATCTTTAAGAACTAATATTACAACACTAAAATGACGCGTACACTACTATTACTAGTATTTCTTTTCTCCTTTGGAAGTACAATTGCACAAAAAAAAGCCATTACTCACGACGATTATGATTTGTGGGAAATTATTACAAATACTCAAATTTCCGTACAAGGAAAAATAATTGTTTCAACAATTAAAAAGAACACGCGAAGAGGTGACGGCTATTTGGAAATTTACAACAATCAAACTAAAAATAAAGCACGTTATTTCAACGGTGATGAGAGCGCCATAACAGAAGATGAAAAGTTTGTTATCTTTCAAAAAAAGGTAAAATACGCAACCAAACGTATAGAGAAGAAAGATAAAGTTAAAGAGAAAGATCAACAAAAAGAGGTGCTTTACATTTACGATGTTGCCAACAATGCCATCTATGATTCCATTACACGTGTAAAATCGTATACACTTCCGTTGAGAAATAGTAATTACTTTGTTGTAGAAAAATTCAAAAACAAAAAAGATTCCATCAAAGGAGACAGTTTGCCCGCTTGGAAAAACAATTACGCGCTTGTATACGATATAAAAACAAAACAGCAAGATACTATTTTTGACATCAAAGATGTAACGGTTCCTAGAAATGGAAATACATTTTACTACACCACCAAACATAAAAAACGTAAAAAGAAAGCCAAAGCTATACACGCATACAATACTGCTACAAAAACCAGCAAAGTGATTGATAGTTCATGGTATGATTACAAAAAACTAAGTGCAAACAAGCTTGGCAATCAACTCACATTCATTGCAGACAGTGATTCTACAAAGACAGATTCTTCAACTTTCAAATTGTATGCGTACAAAAATGATACATTGAAATTATTATTAGATAACGAAGATGCATATTTAGGAAAAAATGAAACCCTAAGTGGTACTAAGCAACCTTTCTTTTCTGAGAATAGTAAGCGACTGTATTTTTATTCTAAAGTAAAAAGCTTACACAAAAAAGATACGACACTTTTAGACGACGAAATTCCTGAAGTAGATGTATGGAGTTGGAATGACGAGATAACACAGCCACGACAAAAGGCAAATAGCAGCACATACAAAGAAGATACGCGACTGTATAGTTACAATGTAGAAAAAGAACGGTATGTAAAACTTCAAGATGATGTTATTGACAATATCACACTATTTGGTAAGTACCAAAAAAAATATGTGATAGGAGTCGATTATACTCCGTATGCAACGGAAACATGGAAGTCACCTACGGAGCGTGATTATTATGTAATTGATATAGAAACAGGGAAGAAACGACTGCTTTCAAAAAGAATAACTTCCTCTATAAATATGGCGCCCGATGGAAAACATGGATTCTATTTTGACAGAAATACTTACGATTGGATTTCTGTTGATTTGGAAACATTGCAAATGCGCAACTTAACTCAAAACCTAAAAGTAGCGTTTGAAAATGAACGAAATGATATTCCTGCATCTGCAAGAGCATACGGTAATGGAGGTTTTGACAAAGAAGGAAATCTACTCTTATATGATCGATATGATATTTGGAAAGTAGCACTTGACGGATCAGCAAAACCCAAAAATATCACCAGAAAAGGAAGACGAAAAAAGACGGTGTATAGAACTAAAAAATTAAACCGAAAAAACTGGCTATTTGCTTCATATATAGATGGAAAACTATTGCTTTCTGGATTCAACGAAGAAAATAAAACAAGCGGTATATATTTGCTAGATGATGGAAAATTAATAGAACGAATTCCATCAGATACACACCTAATTTCTAGCTATCAAAAAGCTGAAAAAGCGGATGTATTCACATTTACAAAGCAAACGTTTGCAAAATATCCAGATGTATCTGTAACGACAGATAATTTTAGATCACACACAAAAATCACAGCACTAAATCTACAGCAAAAAGATTTTAAATGGGGAACTTCCGAATTGACTTCTTGGAAAGCCTATGACGGAACCAAACTCGAAGGAATCATTTACAAGCCAGAAGATTTTGATCCGAATAAAAAATACCCATTAATGGTATATTTCTATGAAAGAAACGCCGATAACTTGAATTATTATTATTCGCCAAAACCAAGTGCTTCTACGGTAAACTATCCGTATTTGGTAAGCAATGATTATATTGTATTTGTGCCAGACATTGTATACAAAACAGGTCAGCCAGGTGATGACGCCTACAATTGTATTGTTTCTGGTACCGAAGCGATGGAAAAGAAAGGATATATTGATAGCAGTCGCATGGCAATACAAGGACAAAGTTGGGGCGGATATCAAGTTGCCTACTTAGTGACCAAAACCAACAAATACAAAGCTGCAATGGCAGGCGCACCTGTTAGTAATATGACATCAGCCTATGGTGGAATTCGTTGGGGAAGTGGCTACAGCAGAATGTTTCAATATGAAAAAACACAAAGTCGCATTGGTAAAAACCTGTGGGACGGATTTGATTTATATGTGAAAAATTCGCCATTATTTCACTTGCCAAATGTGGAAACTCCACTGCTCATCATGCATAACGACAATGACGGAGCGGTTCCGTATTATCAAGGAATAGAACTCTTCATGGGAATGCGACGCCTAAAAAAACCTGCGTGGTTACTTGTATACAACAACGAAGCACACAACTTGCGTAAAATGAAAAACAAGCAAGATCTTTCTATCAGAATGATGCAATTTTTTGATCATTACCTAAAAGATGCACCTGCGCCCACGTGGATGACCAAAGGTGTTCCAAGAGCTGAAAAAGGCATCAACTTTGGGTATGAGCTTGACAAACAATAAAATATAAAAAAGGATTGCTGTAAAAGCGATCCTTTTTTTATGGTTGAAAAATGAGTTCAGCAAAATCAACCGAAAATAAAGTATCTTTACAAGATATTTAGTTGATAGATAAAATCATACACTTTATCGAAATTCAACACAAAAAGGAAAATAAAAATTGCAGCCATCCAGAACCGTATATTTTCGTGGTTGTGTTGGTCGATTACTTCGAAACTATGGAAAAGTTAACGAAACAACAATTGCATAATCTCGCGATGAATATCGTAGGAAAAGAGTTAGAAGAAAAAGGATTTGAATTCTTGGCAGTCAACAGCAAACTCAACAAGCATCCACAATTTGTGTGTATTGATGCTAACAATAAAAAAAAGTTTGTGCTGGTCAAAGCAGTTAGCTATCCAGAAGATCCAAAAGAATATGATGCCATTTGGATGGAAACTTTCAAACAGCATGTAGAAAAATTTGAAGCTGAACTCTACTTTGCAGGTGTTGGACTCGGAAACGCCGATAATCCATTAGAAGAAGTAGTAAAAGACCAACCATACGTACTCGATTATGATGGTTTAATACAAATACTATAAAACACAAATGAAAGCAATTACATTTCCCCTATACTTATGTATAGCTTTTCTAACTACTTCTTGCGCTGAAAAACCCAAAGACTTGATGATGCATAAAAACCAAGGATTTGCACTTGGTAACACGTATAACATTCAATACGAAATTCACGACGAAAAAGAAGAGTATCAACAAGATATTGAAAATATTTTTCACGAAGTAAACACATCGATGTCTGCATACATTCCAACATCTGATATCTCCAGAATTAATAGAGGTGATAACAGTGTAGTTATTGATAAACATTTTCGTGAAGTGTATGATTTCTCAAGAGAAGTCTATGAAAAAACAGATGGCTTTTTCGATCCAAGTGTAGGTGCTTTGGTCAATGCTTGGGGATTTGGTCCTGAAAAACCAATCAACAACCTCACAAAACAACAAGTAGACAGCATTATGGCTTTTACAGGATTTGATAAAGTACGGATTTCTAAAGAAGGAAAAGTATATAAAGACAATCCGTCGTTAACTTTTGATTTCAATGCTTTGGGAAAAGGCTATGCAATTGATCTTATTGGTAAAATGTTTGATGAAAAAGGCATCAAAAACTATATCATTGAAGTTGGTGGAGAAATCTTAACGAAAGGGAAAAATATCAAACAAGTAAAAAAATGGGCAGTAGCTATTGATAGTCCCGTGCAGGAATCCAGCGAGCGTCAATACACAGAATACATTACGCTTGAAAACAAAGCAATGGCAACTTCTGGAAACTACCGAAAATACAGAGTTGATCCAGAAACGGGTGATCATTATGTACACATTCTAAATGCAAAAACCGGCTACCCAATGAAAAACAATGTATTGAGTGTTTTTGTAATTGCTGATAATTGTATAACAGCGGATGCGTACGCGACTGCGTTTATGGTAATGCCGTATGAAAAAACAAAAAAATTGCTCAGCGAGTTACAAGGAGTTGATGCTTACATTGTAAGTAAAGATCAATATGGAAACGTTCAAAAATATACGACAAATGGTTTTCAAAACGTAATCACTACGAAGTTTTAATTTTTTCACCAAAATAAGCATCTCCTCATTCACGGAGTTCGACGTAGAAAATCGTGAAGTTTAATATAAAGTACTGAAAATTTAAAATTTGTAAAATTGAGTTCAGTCGCAATTCAATTAAAATACATATTTCTATAGTATTATCCTAAGCTACGATCGGTATCTACTGATCATGTGCGACTGATATTTTTTGTAAGTTTCTTAAACTCATGTTACACCAATTTACACATAAAATGATGTTTATAAACTCGTTCATTTGGCAGTTTAGTTCTTTGCGAATACTTTCCGTAGCTACGGCTATACAAACCCTTCACAGCATCCTATACAGCCAAAGCAACTTCGTATCCAAAACACCATTTTAAATGTAAATTGGTGTTAATTAAGGTTTTTAACTACTAATGGTGTGGTTTTTATGATAGCAATCACTAAAATAGAAAGTAACTTTAGTGCATTATTAAAACACATATCATGAAAAAAAAGAACTTAAAACACAACGGACTTAGTTTAAACAAAAATGTAATCTCTAACTTTTCTACCAAAGAATTAAAAGGAGGAACATTTGGACTTTCAAATTTTGCAGACGCAGATACAAATTGTGGCGCACTTACGGGAACATGTCAAACAGCCTTAGGTTGTCCGTTCACAGACACTTGTCCACCAACAGAATTATGTATTCCTACAATATCTTGTCAGCCCAACGGAATCTGTTAAAAACAAAAAGAACATCAATTTACAAAACGATCCTTGATACTGTCAGGGATCGTTTTTTTAATAAAAAAATTTGTGAGCTACATGTTAAATAGGGTTTTAGTGTAAACTTAGTGTGGTTGTATGAGCAATAAAATCTTTTCAAGTTTTGTAATTTTAAAAGTGAACCATAAATTTAAAATATCATGAAAAAAAAGAATCTAAAACACAACGGATTAAACTTAAACAAGAATGTTGTTTCTAGTTTAGAATCGCAAAATGTAATGGGTGGAGCCACAAATTCCTGCTTGATTTTTGTCAATACAGATTGCGCGTATACGGCAGGATGTAACTTCACAAATGGCTGCCCGCAAACAAACGGATGCCAAACAAATGGCTGTCCGCCGCGAACAAATTTTGACTGCCCTTTCATCTCAGAGTCGTGTCCTGTGAATGGAATCTGTTAAAAATAGCAACAATACTAAAAACAGAAACGATCATTGGCAAGCGCTGATGATCGTTTTTTTATAAAAAAATACAGTTTAGAAACCCAAAAAGGACTTTCAGCAAAAAAAGTGGAAATCAGTTAGAAAAAATGGTAGTTTTGGTAGTTATAATAAAAAACCTTGATAAAAAACCTAATCCATCTTTTCGCATTACTCGTTTTTTGTAGCGTATATGGGCAACATCCTATCTACACACAATTCTCAGAAAAAGACGATCTGCCCGATATTGAATTCTACAATATGATGGAAGACAGTCAAGGTTTTATGTGGCTTGCCGCCGATAGAGGATTTTACAGATACGACGGAAATCAATTCAAACTATTTACAAACAAAGAAAAAAGAGGACTATCAGTTTTTGAACCAAAAGAAGATCACTTAGGACGTGTTTGGTGCTGTAATATAACGGGACAATTCTTCTATGTAGAAAATGATAAACTTGTTACGTTTATAGACTTAGGAAAAAAAATAAGATGGCAACTTGGGAGTTTTCTTGTCACAAAAAAATATTTGATTGTATTTACCGTTCAAGACGTTTATAAAATTTCATTAGAAACGAAAAAAATTGAAAAAAGTGTCAATCTAACCAGTAGATCCCTTGGAAATCCTTACCAATTTGAAGATAAAATATACGTAACTGCTAACAATAGTATCTTACTGTTAGATTTGGAATTAAACGTACTCAACAAAATTACTTCGGAAATAATTGAAGATGATTTGGCAAATAGAGTTGTCGGAAAAACAACCATTTCTGGCTATAAAGGACGTATGTATTTGAACTTTACAGATAGTAGTAAACAATCAAACCTGTACATATTTGATATAAACTCTGGGCAATATGACAAAGTGATACTAGAAGAAGAATTGCAAAAAAGTCATATTGTATCTATCAGCTTTTATGAAGATATCATGTTTTTTTGCACCTACAGCGGACTTTGGTTGTATGAAGTACAAACTGATGGTAGCATTCGTTATAAAAATAGGTATTTCAAAAACCAATATGCCTCCAAAATACATGTAGATAAAAGTAAAAATTACTGGGTTACTACTTTGCGGAATGGTGTTTTTGTCATTCCAAATATCCACAACTATACGTACGACTTTCCCAATGGAATAGAGGATTTTAAATGTATAGAAAAAATAAATGAGGATGTGTTTTTTTACGGAACATCCGATGGAAAAGCTGGGTTTTACAATATGAAAACCAATACGATTGATAAAATTCCGTTACAAGGCAATACCGCAGTAACGGCTGCATCTTTCGATAAGAAACAACAGTTGTTATACATAAGTCAACAAAACAGTGCTACCATTTATAACTTACAAACAAAAACATCTAAAAATAGTGTTGTGTTTGTAAACAGTCGTACCATTTCGTACTTAGATGCCAATACATACTTCTTTACCAATTATCGTGGCGCAATGAAAGTAAAAGACGATAAAGAAGTATTGCGTATAGGAAAGTTACGCGCGTATTTAGGTTTTTATGACAGTAGTAGTAAAAATAGTTATGTTTCGTATGTAGACGATTTAATGAAGTACGACTCCGAGTTCAACGGAAAAAAAATTCGTTACCAAGGAAAAGGAATCAACGCTACGGGAATTACAAGAACCGACAACGGAATTATTTGGGTTTCTACCTTTAAAGATGGTATATACGGAATTAAAAATGATAGCATCATTGCAAGTTACACTACTAAAAACGGCTTGGTTTCTAACTTTACACAAAAAATAAAAGGCTACAAAAATGAACTTTGGATCGTTACGAACAAAGGAATTCAATTATTAGACATTGAAACGAAAACACTTAAAACGTTGACAAAAAGTGATGGAATTAGCACCTATCTAATCAGTGGAATTATTCCTTTTAAAAACAATGTGGTCTTCGCAACCAACAAAGGGATATTTTCAATTGATCGCAAAACGGTATTCAACAGAAGAGCCAAACCCGAAATTTACTTTACAGGCATTCAAATTAATGAAAAAGACACCTTACTGCAAGAAATGTATGAATTGCCACATTCTCAAAATGCTGTAAAACTAAGCTTCAATTCAAACGGTTTTCGATCTAAAGAACACATTCGTTACAAAAGTAGATTGCTGGGCTTTAATGACGATTGGATTCCTGTTGACGAAGGAATCGACTTTGTCAAATACAACAGTTTGCCTGTCGGAAACTACACGTTTCAAGTAAAAGCGACGTCTAGCTCTTTGGCAGGCGAATCGGAAGTGGCTTCCATCAACATAGCCATCAAAAGCCCATTTTGGAAACGCCCTTTGTTTGTATTAAGTGCGGTGCTTGCAAGTTTATTTCTTGTCATTATTTACTACAGAAACCTTCTAAAAAAGCGCGAAAAACAAAAAAACAAAGAACTCGAAAAATTGGAGCAAGAGCGCGAATTGGTATTTCTAAAACTAGAAAACTTACGCTCACAAATGAATCCGCATTTTATCTTCAATGCGTTGAATTCGATTCAAGAATACATCATTCTCAACAAAAAAAACCTAGCTAGTGATTACTTGGGGAAATTTGCCGATTTAATTCGTACCTATCTCAATCATAGTAACAAAGGTGTCATTTCTTTGCAAGATGAAATTGATTGCTTGGAAATGTATTTAGAATTGGAAGAATTACGCTTTGAAGACAAACTCAACTATACCATTCAAATAGACAAAGAAGTAGATCCAGAAGCGATTTCGATTCCTACAATGCTCATTCAGCCGTATGTTGAAAATGCACTAAAACACGGTTTATTACACAAAAAAGACAACAGAGAATTACGTGTTACGCTTGAAGCATCTCACAAAAACGACACCATTACCTGTGTTATTGAAGACAATGGCGTTGGACGCGAAAAAGCATTGGCAATCAAGTTGAAAAAAGACAAAATGCACAAATCGTTTGGAACACAAGCCACACAAGATCGCTTGGACTTACTCAATTACGGAAAAGAAAAGCAAATAGGCGTTTCCATTGAAGATTTACACGATCAAACAACACAACAACCAAAAGGAACAAAGGTGATCATCACAATTCCAATCACAAAAATAAAAAGCAAGCGATGAAAGTAATAATCATAGATGACGAACGAAAAGCAAGAAGCTTACTGCATGTTTTAATAGATGAAAACTGTCCTAAAATCACAGAAATATTTGAAGCAGAAGACTTGCTTTCGGGTGTGGAACTCATCAAAAAAGAACAACCACAAATTGTATTTCTCGACATAGAAATGCCAGAACACTCTGGGTTGGAAATTATGAACTTTCTTGACAAAGAAACGCTCAACTTCGAAATCATCTTTACAACGGCGTATAGCGAATATGCCATCAAAGCATTTCAACTTTCTGCTATTGATTACTTGCTAAAACCAGTGCGCGCTACACAAATACAAGAAGCGGTGGAAAAAGCACTCAAACACATTGGGAAATCACAAATAAATCACAAGCTAGAAGAACTCAAAAAAAGTCTGGCTTCGTCCAATTTCAATAAAATCGGATTGCCGTTTTCGGATGGTTTCAAATTTGTAAACTTCAACGAAATCATCTTGCTAGAAGCAGACGGCATGTACACAAAAATTACCACAATCAACGAATCGGAAATCTTAGTCAGCAAACCACTCAAACACTTTGTATCTTTACTCGAAAACATAAAAGCCTTCTACAAACCACATCGTTCGTATCTTATCAATCTCAAATACATCAAAGAATACATCAAAAAAGATGGCGGTTACATTGTGATGGACAACAACGAAACAGTTTCGATCTCTAAAGACAAAAAAGAAGAATTTCTAGCCATTGTTCAAAACATAGGATAATTTATTTTGAAAGAAAAAACACCGACAAACGCTCGATAAATCCGCGAAAAACCATTCTCAAAAAATACTAAAAAACGTTTAGCAGTTCAAAAAGCACTTTCAGAAGATGAAATAACATATATACAAGTAGCGAGATACTTTTGCCTTTGTAAACTATAAACTATATACCTAATGAAGACAAAAGTATTTTCCCTATTTCTCTTTGTGTTTAGTATTTCGCATGCGCAAGTTCCTATTAGCGGACTTACGCATGAATACCTCTTTACAAATGGAAGTTACAACACTACTGTGGGTTCTGATAATTTAACGCAATCTGGTGGAACCATAACCACAGTAGCCGATCGTAATGGCGCGCCTGTAAATGCACTAGCACTCAACAACTCATTTCTATTTACACCACAACTCGCTTCTGGTTTTAGAGTTTCGGTTAGCTTTTGGATCAAAACAAATACAAACGATACTTTTGATCGTGCCATCATTGATTATCACGAACGTGTAGCAAGAATTCCAACAGGTACGGAAACAGGTTTTTTTCTAACCTTAGATGAAGGGAAAATTGATTTGACAGCAAACTATCAATATGGATATAACTTCATGCAAGTTTCCGAAACGACTTTCTTTACAGGAACACATGGTTTTCGAAGCAATGCTTCTGTTGGAGATAATAACTGGCATCACATCACACTCACCATAGATACTGGCGCTTCAGGCGGAAACATCTTCTATCAATACAACTTATACATTGATGGCGTTTTAGACAATACATTAACAAGAACAAGTACGCCACCTGCACAAGCAGGACAAATATACGCCATACTATTTCCGAATGAACGTGTAACTATAGGAAACAACAAAAATGGGAACCTAATTGCCGATCGTGTATACGGAGATGCTATTGATGACATTCGTTGGTACAACAGAACACTAAATCTGTCAGAAGTAAACCAGCTTCTCAATGATGCGGATAGCTGTATTCCAACACAACTTACCGCAACAAACATACAATCGAGTACAGTTGATTTGTCTTGGACCGCAATACCCGATCAAACCGCTTGGGATGTTTCATACACAACACCTGGCGGCGATCCAAGTACGGGAACAATTGTTTCCAATGTAGGTGCAAGTCCGTATACGCTTTCAGGGTTGCAACCGACAACGGCGTATGACATCTATGTGCGAAGTACGTGTAATGGAGTGTTATCGGGTTGGTCAACTGTCGCTTCCATCACAACGACGGCAGTTCAAGAAAGAATCTATGTAGACATTGATGCAACAGGTGCTAATGATGGTTCTAGTTGGGCAAATGCGTACACAGACTTAACGGATGCACTCACAGGAATTACTACAGGAACAGAACGTACTATATGGATTGCAGACGGAACGTACACACCAACCACCGCAAATGCAGATCCGAGAACAGCAACATTTACCATTCCAACACTCGTAAAAATATATGGCGGATTTATCGGAACAGAAACAATGCTGTCGCAACGAAATCCAGCTATAAACATTGCAAAACTTAGTGGAGATGCACTTGGAAATGACAACGGAACAATTACGGTGACCGAAAGTACACGTGCTGATAACTTATATCATGTAGTATCGCTAAGAGAAGACATGACAGATGTACTCATTGACGGAATTACCATTGCAGACGGAAATGCCTCAGGAGGCGGAACATTTACAGGACCAGTAGCAAACCGAATCAACAACGGAACTGGCGGAGCTGTATATGTGGCGTTGGCAAACAATTTAGACAGGGCAGAAGCTATATTTAACAACTGTATTTTAGAAAATAACTCAGGGCAAAACGGAGCTGTTTTCGGAACCTACGTGCAAAACTCAGGTGTTTCTGTAAGTTACAATATAGACTTTACAAACTCTAAAATACGCTCCAATTATGGAAGTCTAGGATCTGTAGTGCAATATTACGGATTAAATGGAGGAACCATTTCAGGTAAAATTGTAAACTGTCTATTCACAGACAATACAACGCCTGTTTCACGAAATACAAGTTCGTGTATATGGATTGCACGTTTAAATGGTGTTGCAAGTGTAGTACAGTTAGACATCATCAATTCAACATTCACAAACAATTCAGCGCAAAGCGGACAAGTAATCACAACTACGGGCGCACCAGAATTATCGAACATCAATAACTCAATCATTTACGGAAACGGAAGTACTACGCCACTTGATTTTAACACAGCACCATTTCCAGGTGTCAACAACTCTATTGTAGAAGGTGGACAAGAAGGCGGCATCAATCTCGATCCTTTATTTACAAGTGCAACCGATTTTACATTACAACTCGCTTCGCCAGCAATTAACGCAGGGAATAACACTTATTTACCTGTAGATATCACCGAAGATATTGATGGAAATCAACGTATTTTTGACACTACTGTAGATATGGGAGCGTATGAATTTAATGCAAGCTGTGGCGAATTTTTCAATGTAACACTTACGCCAAGTCCAACTATTGCAACAGAAGCGACACTAACTTGGAATCATCCGTTTGATGCTAATGATACATTTGATCTTGTATATGTGGTGAGTGGAATGCCAATAGGGAACGGAACTGCCATCAATGGAATCTCAGGAAACACGCAGTTACTTACAGGATTAAGTGCAGGGTTTTACGACGTGTATTTACGAGCAGACTGTTCAGGAAGTCCAAGTACGTTTGAGTTACACACGGTAGGATTCAAAGTGCCAATCTTCGTAAACGTAAATGCTACAGGAGCAAATAACGGAAGCAATTGGACAAACGCATACACTTCGCTAGAAACAGCTTTGTCAGTTGCAAGTAATGAAGATGTATTGTGGGTTGCAGCAGGAACGTACAAACCCGCAGGAACAAGTCGTTTAAACTCATTCAACATCACAAATGACAATCTAACGATTTACGGAGGATTCAACGGAACGGAAACACAACTTTTAGAACGTGATTTCAGTACGAATGAAACGATCCTTTCGGGAGACTTGAATGATGATGATACTGTACTAACATTCAATGGAGGCGGACGTAATGAAAACTTATATCATGTTGTTGAGGTAACAGGACAAAATGTTACTATTGACGGACTCGTAATTTCTGGTGGACAAGCAACGGCAACTTCAGGAGATGATCGTCTTGGCGCAGGAATTTACAAAGACACTGGTGTTAATAATTTAGTCATTACAAACAGTAAACTTCGAGAAAATGTAGCCCTTGGTGGTTCTGCAATATTTGCGCGTTGTGCTAATGGAGAAATACTAACGGTAACCAACAGTATATTCAATGACAACTTGGGTACGTATGCCGCAGGATTATATACCATCAATGGTAACAATGATAGTTATACAGTTACACTAGCCAACAGTGTATTCTATAACAATGTCACAAGAGATTCAGGAACGAGTCAAGGATTTACAGGAAGTTCAGCTTGGTTGCGCGCCAACGGAACAAGTAGTTCACTAACATCAACTGTAACCAACTGTACATTTGCAGACAATACAGACATTGGAACACGCGCATCCACAAACAGAGGAACATTCAGTGCCAGTCGTTCTATCAATGGCGGAACACATTCTTTGACGATGTCCAACTCTATATTCTACGGAAACAGAGGCACAAGTAATGTCGTTACGCGCGCCATTACGAACGGACATACAATAGCTGTAACTTCATTAACGGTTAACAATGTTATTGCTGAGAGTACAACAGGTTTATCAGGAACCAATATTACAAGTGCAAACCCTATGTTTGTAGATGATGCCAATGCAGATTATTCCTTAGCAGCAGGCTCACCAGCAATCAACGCAGGAAACAACGCCAATGTAATTGGTACTACAGATGTAGCAAACAACAATCGTATAGAAGGAACAACGGTAGACATTGGCGCGTATGAATTTGCGGCTTCACTATCGGTAGCTCTAAGAGTATTTTTGCAAGGTGCAATGTTAGGTGCAAGTACGAGTATGATGAATGACAATTTAAGATCAGGAAGCCACTTGCCAACAACATCTCCATACACCGATGGAGCCACTTGTGATGCTGCGGTTTTTACAGTAACAGGCAATGATGCTATTGTAGATTGGATTTGGGTAGAATTAAGAGATGCAACCACAAATACAACAATCATAGCATCGCAATCAGCATTGCTACAAAGTGATGGCGATATAGTTGGAGTTGATGGAATTTCGGCACTAGTCTTTAATCAAACTGCGGGCAACTATTACATCGTACTAAAACACAGAAATCATTTAGGTGTTATGACAAACAATACAATAAGTTTAAGTGGAGTTGCCACCGTGGTAGATTTTACAGATGCCAACAATCAAATCACTTTTGGAAGCAATGCGCAAACTACGTTCGGAATGCCAAGTGGTGTTGTAGCTATGTGGGCAGGAAATGTAAATGGTGATAACATCGTACAATATTCAGGGACTACACCAGATGCGCCTAGTATTCTATCAGAAGTATTAAATGATCCAGGGAACTTCCTTAATTTTCCAACATACGCTTTAGCAGGCTACAATGTACATGATATAAATATGGATGGTAGCACACAATACACTGGAACAACACCAGATACACCTTTCATTTTACAAAATGTATTGGCGCATCCAGGGAATTTCTTAAACTTTAGTACCTACCAAATTCTAGAGCAATTACCATAAAACGAAACACGAATGATTACATTCAGTATAAAAACAATAAGGTGATATTCTCTGTGGGAATGGAATAACACTTCCGTAGAAAGGACACAGATTACCAAACGTTTTACCAGGCAATAACTTATAGTTTACATTATTGCGCAAATCCTGCAAGTTTTCATGCTTGTAGGATTTTTTTTGTTTTTAGCAGTTCAAAACTAACTTTCAGAAACTCACTCGTTATTTCTGTGAACACAAGTAGTAGTTTTAGGTCATAGTAATTAATCGAACGTTTTAAACATACGATCAAACCGTTTGATGAATAGCCAAAACACGATCGGATTGAAAAACGGCTTCAATTCGATCGTTCATTCAAATAAACATTTCAGAAACTCAGAACTGCATTTCGGAAAATGCCTCAAGTTTTCGCTTCAGATCTGTTATATATTTACTACCGAAACAAAAAATAGAAGCTTTTATGAAACTAACAATCATTATCATTAGTTTACTTTCGGTACTTTCATTCTCATCAATCTCAGAAACGACTACAACCGCAGAAGAAACTACCGAAGAAATCTACGGAAGTAGTTTTAAACTCATCAACGATACAAAAAGTAAAGTTTCTATCTACACAGGAAGTGGCTATGTTTCCTTAAACAAAGGAGGCAAAACAAGCATTTCTTGTAAAATTGGCAAAACGGTGCATTGGGCAAGTAAAGGAAAAAAAGGCGACGTCATCTTCAAAATCACAAGTGATATGTGTGGCGAAACCATCAAACTTTCCAAAATGGTGGATTAAACCGTTGTTATTCCAACGAATATTCTGCAACTAATTTTACAAAATCCAACGAACTAATCATGCCTTTTATTTTCCCTTCATGCATGGCAATTATATGATGTACCTTATGTCTAAGCATCATTTTAGCGGCCGATTGAGCGCTAGAATCTATATGAACAACATGAACGCTTGTGTAGGTCATTATATCTTTCACCGTTGTATTGTCATGCACTTCTTTATTAATATCTGTGGCAGTGACAATGCCTCTAATAATCATTTCAACTTGAGCTGAATCTTCGGAATACGAAATAATTGGAATTGCATGAATTCCGTTCTCTTTCATAAGAGTTCTAATTTCTTGAACACTACTTTCTTCTGTCGCAGTAGTAACTGGAGACGACATAAAATCTTTTACTTGTATTCGCATAACGAGTGTTTTTTAGGTTAGTGATACCAATTTTATAGTTAAATTGGTATGATAATATATAAACAGTAGCTTTCAACGCTTTGACTATTATCAAAAATATGAATATAGGTTCATTCGGGATATGATAAAAATCATATTATGAATATCAGAATTTTTAGAAATTGTACTATCAAAAAATAGATGCGCATTCACAAAACAACTTAAGAAAATGAACTTTACATCTGAACATTTCAAAAAAGCAAAAACAAGAAATGATCTTATTAGTCTGGCAAAAGAACATGACATTTCAATTTCCAAAACCTTGAACAAGTTAAAATATGAAGCCGAGTTAGTCATGTTACAAGCTGAATTTGTGAATCTTCAAAAATGGATAGCAAAGAAAAAAATGAGAGTTGTTGTACTATTTGAAGGGAGAGATGCTGCGGGAAAAGGCGGATCAATAAAACGATTTAAAGAGCACTTAAACCCAAGAACATCAAGAGTTGTAGCATTGACGAAACCAACGGAGGTTGAGAAAGGACAATGGTACTTTAGGCGATATATAAAAGTGTTGCCAAACCCTGGAGAAATTGTATTTTTTGATAGAAGCTGGTATAACCGAGCAGTTGTAGAACCTGTAATGGATTTTTGTACCAAAGACGAATACAATAAATTTATTGTACAAGTTCCTGAATTTGAACATTTACTCTATGAAGATAATTTAATAATCATCAAATTTTGGTTTTCTATTTCTAAAGAAGAACAAAAAAAGAGGTTTGATGCGCGATTAAGTAATCCGTTGAAAAAATGGAAATTCAGTCCCGTAGATGTCAAAGGACAAGAACTTTGGGAAAAATATACGTACTATAAAGAACAGATGTTTAGCAAAACCCATACAAATTTTAGTCCTTGGATTATTGTGAAAACGAATGACAAAAAGCAGGCAAGACTAGAAAGCATGCGGTATGTGCTATCACAGTTTGACTATGATGGAAAAGGAGAATCAAAAGTGTCGCTGCTGCCTGATCCAAATGTGATTATGAGATATCACAGAAGTGCCATTCAAATAGATATGTAAAACCAAAACAACACACAAGATGAAATTAACGGAGGAAGAAATAATGCTTCTGAATTCTAAAATTGGATTGCATACACTTTTGAAAAACAAAAAAGTAAACATTCCTAAAGTTTTAGAAGAAGTAAAATATATCAATCACCTAAAAAGTCAACAAGAAGAATTAATAAAACTTCAAAATTGGGTGATAAGAGAAAATAAAAAGGTAGTCATTCTATTTGAAGGTAGAGATGCTGCGGGAAAAGGTGGTGCCATACGACGAATTACAGAATATATAAACCCTAGACACTTTAAAATAGTTGCGCTCAACATTCCGACTAGCGACGAAAGAAAACAATGGTTTTTTCAACGCTATATTAATGAGTTGCCCAAGCCAGGAGAAATCGTATTCTTTGATAGAAGTTGGTACAATAGAGCCGTCGTGGAGCCTGTAAATAACTTTTGTACGGAAAAAGAATATGAAATTTTCATGACGCAAGTCAATAGTTTTGAGAAAATGCTCATTCAATCTGATACCTATCTCATTAAATTCTATTTCTCCATCTCAAAAAAAGAACAAGCAAAACGTTTCAGAGAAATAAAAGCGAGTCCTTTAAAGCGTTGGAAAATGTCTCCTGTTGATGAAAAAGCCCAAGCGTTGTGGGATGAATATACATTGTATAAAGAGAAAATGTTTGAAGTTACAAATACGAAACATGCACCTTGGACAATCATTGATGCCAACAAAAAATCACCGGCTCGGTTACAAGCCATTGAACATATCTTAGCAACAATTCCGTATTAAAATAAAGTTTACTACTAAGGCTTTAAAAAGCTCAACGGAAAAAAAGTTAAAATAACAGGAAAAGAAACAATCGTAAATGGTTTGGAAAAAGATGATGACATCATCAAACAAGGACGCTCAAAGGATATCATTCATATCAAATCACCAAAAATAGAAATCATTACGGATTGATAAATCTCAATACTAACTCTTAAAACAAACTGGAATAATTTCCCCTTCCATCAAGCAATATTCTTCCAGTTCTTCAGGTGTGAAATGTGCTGTATAATCTTCTTCTTTTACCGTAAATCCAACACTTCGGAGTTTATCAAAATAATCGAGTCCGTACACGCGCACATGATCATACTGACCAAAGATTTTGGTGCGTTCCTTTTTATCCGTAACCGAATCGTCTTCAAAAGTAATGTCGCGCTCTAAATCTTGTGGAATTTGTAAAATCGCCATTCCGCCAGGTCTCAACACACGATGCAGCTCTTGCATCGCTTTCGTATCGTCAGGAATATGTTCCAATACATGATTGCACAAAATCGTGTCAAACGAATCGTCTTCAAAAGGCAAATCGCAAATATCAGCTTTCACATCTGCCAAGGGCGAAAACAAATCTGTCGTCGTATACTCTAAATTTTCCTGATGGCGAAAACGCTTGTAAAATGCTTGCTCAGGCGCAAAATGCAATACTTTTTGAGGTTTGGTAAAGAAATCGGTTTCACGCTGTAAATACAACCACAACAACCGATGGCGTTCTAGTGAAAAGGTACTGGGCGACAAGGCATTTTCTCGATTCACTGCATATCCGTACGACAAAAACGATCGAAAACGTTGACCATCAATCGGATCTGTGTAATTTTTTCCCTTCAAAGTAAATGCAATAATTGGACGAATCCAATAACTCATCTTAATTAAAAGCGGTCTTGGAATCGTATTCAATATATATTTAAAGAGTTTTTTCACTTGTAAAAAGTCTACTATGCTTGTCTAAATTCGTCTTCTTCGTCACTTTCAATGCCTAAAGCATCATAGATATATTTAAACGTAGACAATAACTCTGGTTTTCCGTTTACTAAAGCTACATCGTGTTCAAAATGTGCACTTGGTTTACCATCTTTCGTCAAAACTGTCCAACCATCACGCAAAAACTTAATTTCTTTAACACCCATATTAATCATCGGTTCAATAGCGACCACCATGCCTTCTACAAACTTCTTTCCGCGTCCGCGACGTCCGTAATTTGGCATGTTAGGATCTTCGTGCATTTTTCGCCCCAATCCGTGGCCTACCAATTCGCGAACTACGCCATAACCGTGTGCTTCACAATATTTTTGAATCGCAAAACCAACATCGCCTACACGATTGCCTGCTTTAAACTCGCGAATTCCAACATACAAGGATTCTTTCGTTACTTTCAACAACTTTTCTGTCTCAGGATCAATTTCTCCCACAGGAAACGTATACGCATGATCGCCGTAAAACTCATTCTTAATTGCGCCGCAATCAATAGAGATAATATCGCCTTCTTGCAATGGTGTATTGTTCGGAATTCCGTGTACTACTTGTGCGTTTGGACTCATGCAAAGTGTATTTGGAAAATTGTACAAGCCTAAAAAGCCAGGAATAGCATCATGATCGCGAATAAATGCTTCCGCCAAGGTATCTAAATGTAAAGAGGTAACGCCAGGTTTAATTTCGCTGGCTAACATTCCCAAAGTTTTGGAAACAACTAACGCACTCTCGCGCATCAATTCAATTTCTTCTCGTGTTTTCGGTTTGATCATTTCTTTAGAAAGGAAAACAATCCTTTTTTCTTTTTTAAATTTTCGTTTGGCAATTCGTTGGTAAGGAGTTGATATACTTTTCCCCAACCTATAAATCCGCCAATATTTCTATCGTCAATAAAATAGTCTGCGTTGATTTTTCGACTTATTTTTCCTTCAAAAACTTCTTCTGGATAACTGTTATTTACGGCGTAAAAGTCGATGCCATTTTCTTTGCAAAATTTTACAGCTTCCTCCAACTTTCGTCCGCTTCTGTACGTCCATAAAATCAAGCGATGTCCATCGTGTTCCAGTCTTTTCAATGTTTCAAAAGCAAAGATTTTCGGAGCCCCAATTTTAGGATACGCATCGTCTACAATAGTACCATCAAAATCTACAGCAATTAGTAAGCTTTCTTTCACAATCATTCCACTTCCTATTTTGTAACTGCAAAGCTACAAAGAATTCGGGGATTACTCTGCATACGTATGTTTGTAGTCTTCTCCAGATAAAATACTGAGCATATCTTTTTCCAAAGAAGTTACGGGCGATTCCACAATTCGGTTGAGTTCTTTTCCGTCTTTATAAAAGATAAACGTGGGCACGTTGGTAATGTCAAAACCATCTTCTAAATGTTCAGGTGTGACTTTATCTTCATCAACCGTGATCAATTCTACGTCGTTTTCGGGAATGCTTATCAAATCTAAAATTTTGTAAAACTGTGGGACTTCGCGTTGACTGTCTTCACACCAAGTTCCCATAAATATTTTCACATTTACATCTGCCAACAACGGTTGCACTTTTTCTGCCGTTTCCATATCTACCGAATAAGTTGCATACGTGGGCGCAAACCAACTGTCATACGGTTCAGCAGCAATGACTTTCCGTGTTTGCACACCTGTAATGATCGGTAGTTCTTCTTCCTCTTCATCAATCACTTCTTTGGTGATTGTGACTTCTTTTTTTTCGTCCGTTTTTTCTGTTGAATTCGTCTTTTTTTCGTCTTTACACGCAAAAAATGCCAATGCAATAATAATATAGAGTGTTTTTTTCATCAGATTAGTGATTTTTGTGTCATTAATTCAGGTTGCGGTAATCCGATCATTTCTAAGATTGTTGGTGCAATATCGCCCAAAACTCCGTCTTTTATCTGTTTGATGTCTTCGTCTACCAAAATAATTGGTACAGGATTCGTCGTGTGCGCGGTGTTTGGACTTCCATCCGGATTGATCATGGTATCGCAATTTCCATGATCGGCAATAACTATTGTGCTATAACCGTGTTTTTGCGCCGTTTCAATAATGGCTTTGGCACATTCGTCCACCACTTCACAGGCTTTTACTGCTGCGGCAAAATCTCCTGTATGTCCTACCATGTCTGGATTGGCAAAGTTTAAGCACACAAAATCTGCCACTTCTTTTTCGAGTTCTGGAATAATTTTATCGCGAATATCATACGCGCTCATTTCTGGTTGTAAATCGTATGTTGCTACTTTTGGTGACGGACATAATAAACGTTCTTCACCTTCAAAAGGCGTTTCTTGTCCACCGTTGAAAAAGAACGTTACATGCGGATATTTTTCTGTTTCTGCAATACGAATTTGTTGCTTTCCATGTTTCGCCAAGACTTCTCCAAGTGTATCTTTTATATTTTCTTTATTGAATACGACATGCACGTTCTTGTACGAAGCGTCGTAATTGGTCAAGGTTACATAATAGAGTGGAAGTGGCTTCATGTCAAACTCAGGAAACGCTTGTTGCGATAATACTTCTGTCAATTCACGCCCACGATCGGTTCTAAAGTTAAAAAAGATCACGACGTCATCTGCTTGAATCTTTGCAATGGGTTGATTATTTTCGTCAGTCATGACAATCGGTTGGATGAATTCATCCGTCACATCCGCATCGTAACTCTCTTGAATACTTTGTGTAGCATTTGAACTCAGTTTTCCTTCTCCGTGAACCAATGCGTTGTAGGCTAATTGCACACGTTCCCAGCGTTTATCTCTGTCCATCGCATAATAACGACCAGTAATAGTGGCAATTTTGGCGTTTGCCTTGCGGCAGAATGTTTCTGTTCGTGCAATAAAGTCTTTCCCCGATTTCGGATCCACATCTCTACCATCGGTAAACGCATGTACAAATACATTTTGCAAATCATAACTGCTAGCTAAATTCACCAAACCTTCCAAATGATTGATATGCGAATGCACACCACCATCAGAAACCAATCCTAAAAAGTGAACCGCTTTGTTGTGGTCTTTTGCGTGTTGCAAGGCATCTTTTAGTACAATTTCGTCTTTGAGTGTATCGTTCTGAATTGCCAAGTTAATCTTTGCCAAATCTTGATACACAATGCGTCCTGCACCTAAATTCATGTGTCCAACTTCACTATTTCCCATCTGTCCTTCGGGCAAACCGACATTCATTCCGTCTGTTAACAAATTGGCGTTTGGATAGGTTGTATACAAACTATTGATAAAGGGAACATTGGCATTGGCAATGGCAGAAACTTTCGGATCTGGCGATTTTCCCCATCCATCTAAAATCATTAATATGACTTTCTTATTCATGCGAGATAAATTTTAAAAAAATAAAAATAAGTCTATTTGCCTTTATTACACAATGCAAATTCAAAAAAGGTTCTTTTTTTATAAAGGTTTATCAAATTCACAGTAAAAGACTGTTTTTTCTGTAAAAGCGTCAAACTTATATTATTAAGGAATTCTTAAAAATATCAGTACAAAATCTTAATCATTTTCCAACTTTTAAGAGTGCTTTAACATATTTAATAGTGAATGGTTAAGAAAGTGTTATAATTGAAATGTTGTTGCAACATTTTTTGTTGGCTGTCGTCTCTTAGATGTGATTAAAAATTAAAAATCACGAATTCATCAATTAATAAAACAACAACATTATGAGAAAAACAATCTTTATGATCGCTCTTATAGTAGGAGCATCATTCACTACGGCTAACGCAACTGAAACAAACAACGAATCCACAACAACAAATTACAAAGTGACAGCGACAAGCATTACAAAAGTAAATTCTTTCTGTATTGCCATTGCAAAAGGTGACTTTGACACCGTTAAAAAAATGATTGAATTTGGCGAAAATGTAAACAAAGTATCTAACGGAAAAACACCGTTAATGTATGCAGCTCGTTACAATAGAGTAGAAATTATCAATTTGTTGCTACAAAATGGTGCGGAAGTAGATGTTAAAGACAAAGACGGACGCAAAGCAATCGATTATGCAAAAATTTCAAAAGCATTAGGCGCTAAAAAAGTTTTAGAGAACGCTTCAAAATAAATACTGAATTAGTTACACCTAAAAGTAAAGCCGTTTCGTAAGTGAAACGGCTTTTTTTATGGAGTTTTTGTATTATCGTGGCCATTTTTGACATTGATTGTTACCGTAACATCTTGTAACATTAATAGTTTCTGCCGGACACTGATTTGTGAATCCTGGAATTCCACCAGTTACCACAGTTTTATTCAAAATACTTACTTGCTTTTTGTGTAATTGTAAAGAACTTTTCTTTTTTTTCATGATTGTTTCCTTATAAAGTTAATAGAATAGAAAGATACAGAGAAAAGTCAAAGCACAATTACTGTTTTACCGTCGTTTGTGGTAATGTTGAAGCATTCACTTCGATTCCGCTCAGTGTGAATGGTTTTCTTTTTTAAAAGTATAAAAGCTACGATAAAAGTTCAGGATTGATATCGAGAATGTTTTCTTTGATATATGAGTTGATAAATGTTTCGTTAAAATGCTCACTTCCCATCAGTTTTTCTGCTTGCAGCATCGCTTTGATGTCTAGTTTTTGATATTCCTTTAACATTGGAATGGAAAGTGGCGCATAACTGTAATGCCAAGGTTCATATTTGAAACCTTTTCGATGCGCATCATCAGTGTATACGATATGAAAATCGTAGGTATTTGCATGTTGTTCTAACCATTCGCGAAGTTTGCAAAATGGGCCATCGCCGTGAAACTTTTTCGGCACCAACACATCACCGCTATAGCTGCTATTTTTATCAATAATGTCAATATCCGTTCCCCAATGATGTCGCGAAGTTCCTGGAATGGTAGAATACGTAATGATTTTTTTTATGGCATTTATAGGCGATAAACCTTGTTTGGTAAAGCGTTTGTATTTGCGTTCCCAAATTCGGTTTTGGTGTGCATAATTTCGGTAACTTGATACAACATGAATGTCAATTCCTTCTTTGGCAGCCGCAGCGCGCATTTTCACAAAAGCATCATACGCTTCTTTTCGGATGGAAAAACCGTTGCCAAAAACTGTGGGATTTCCTTTGCCAATCAATTCTAACGGATCTATTTTTTGATGATTGAATGCCATGCTTGGGAAACTGTGTAAGGCAACAGCGCCCAATCCGAGTAACTTTGTGAAGTCTTTTCTATTCAAGAGAAAGTGATTTTAATAATTTATCAAACGAAAGATAGTAAATTTTTGATGTCCCATTGCTGCCAGTATTCATAACTTCTTTTAATTTTTCAAGTGACATATTTTTGTATGAAGATTGAATGGTAGTTTTTTCACTCGTAAAGAAAAAATATTGCCGATCAAACGTTACAAACGGACAGTAATCTATTTGATCAGAATTGATAAGTTTCCCTAAATGAACCGCTTCTTTCCATGTTCCGTTTTCGCGAAAACTTAGATACAAATCTCCACGACCTAAACTGCCTTTTCTGCCATAAGAGCCAAAAATAATGAAGGATTCATCTGGACTTACGTACGCATTGTATTCGTAGGTTTTTGTGTTAACGCCAGTACCTAAACTCAGAGGTGTTTGATAGTTTCCGTTGGTAAAAGCACTTTTATAAATATCTTCTTTTCCTTTCGCATCAGCGCGTTCCGCAGTAAAATAAATAGTGCCGTTATTCGCAATGGAAGGATAATATTCGTTTTTATCCGTGTTGATAGTTTCTGGCAATCGCGTTGGATTTTTCCAGGTTCCGTTTTCTTTATTCACAACCCACAAATCGTAATCTTTCTTAGGAACGGTTTCATCTCCAATAGGACGTTTGGATGCAAAAAAGAGCTGTTTCCCATCAGGAGAAAATGCAGGTTCAATATCATGATACTTTCCAGAAAAAGCAGCAATCGTAAATTCCGTCCACTGTCCATTCACTTTTTTAGACGTTAGAATGGTTCTAAAAGTGTTTTTTGGCGCATCTAATGTGAAGAAAATTTCGTCATAATTTGGTGAAATTGCCATATCGCGCACATTGATATTTTTAAATTCAGGTAAGTCTATAAAAACTTTCGGTGTCGCTATATTTTTTTCAAAAGGAATGGAAGCTTGTTTTTGTGCGATTAATTGTGTGCTAGCCAACACTAGAAAAAAGATCATTTTTTTCATGAGGGAAATTGTTTTGATGGAGGATTGATTGTGAAAAAGTACTCTTTTTACCTTTTTAGTAACGTTAAAAAGTAGTTAATCTTTACTCGATAATCGAGATTTAAAATGCTCCAGCACTTGCGTCGAAATGTTTTTTTAGTTGTTTCGGCTGAATACTTCTTAGGCTTACCCAGAAGTAGTTGACTTCGATAAGGATTTTTTCATGACAAAATGCAAGCCAATTTTCGGAATATTGAAAGGTTTGGCAAACTTTTCATAGCCAAGTTTTTCGTAAAACTGAACTGCGATTTCGCGAGCGTTCATCCAAATAAGTGTTCCGCCACGAGCGAGAATCATTGTTTCAGCTTTTTTTACCAATGCATCACCAATGCCACGTTTTTGAAAGTTGGACAAAACCGCCATGCCACGCAATTGAAAAGCAGTGTCAATTTGTAGTGCTGCATGATTATTTTTCATCAAGGTAACTACGCCTACCAACTGTTGATCAATATAATATCCTAAATGAAATGTAGTTGGCAAGTCATCACCTGAAAAATGGCAAGATTCTATCGGTTTTCCTTCGCGTAATACAGGATGACGTACGTTAAAAGCAATCGTTGCCGTAATTTCTTTAATACTAAAATGAGAACTTTTCATAGTCAAAAAATTGTACGATTCTTCAAAAGTATCACTAATTTGGGAGTTGAGTTTTATAGAAATAAATTAATTTTACACAAAAAATATCCTATGGAGATTAATTTCAAGCAGCTACATAGAGAAGAAGCGCATCAAATTTTACCCTATTTAGATCGTATGAATGCACAAAAAGTTCCGATGGATTTGCTCACGGAACGTTTTGACGAAATGTTGTCACAAAATTATGAAGCATTCGCTATTTACGATCACGATCAACTCATTGGTTGTTTTGGATTGTGGTATATGACGCGTCATTATTGTGGAAAAAGCTTTGAGCCCGATCATGTATATATTGAAGAAGCGTATCGGAGCAAAGGTATTGGTGCCGATCTTTTTCAATGGATTGAAGCCTATGGGAAACAAAAAGGTGTCACTGCTATTGAATTGAACACCTATGTAGAAAACTTCCCATCACATAAGTTCTATTATAATCAGGGATTTGTGGCGCGAGGTTACCATTTTTTGAAAAAAATCTAAAAAAACATTTGGAAAGAGAATTGTTATTTTTCTATATTTGCATCCGCTAATGCGAGAGTAGCTCAGTTGGTAGAGCGTCAGCCTTCCAAGCTGAATGTCGCCGGTTCGAACCCGGTCTCTCGCTCTACAAAAGCCGATTCAGATGAATCGGCTTTTTTTATGGAAATATAATTTCGGATCCTGTCGATAGTTCAACAGGTGTTTTGTCTTGTTCAAAAATTCGAGCACTGTGCGGACCTTCTAACGTAGTTTGATCGCCTTTGACGCGAATCCAGCTTCCTTCTCTAATGCCCACTACAGGCAACGAATTAAATTTATGAAATTCTTTAATGCGTGTTTCACGAGTTTCGCCCATGTGCGTACTGCCTTCTATCGGATCTAAATAATGTGGATTGATGTTGAAAGGAATTACACCTAAGGTTTTAAAACTTGGCGGATATATAATTGGCATATCGTTTGTGGTTTGCATAGTCAATCCGCAAATATTACTTCCTGCACTGGTTCCTAAATACGGTGTTCCGTTAAAAATAGCTTCTCGTAATGGCTGTATCACTTGATACACATACAATTGAGAAACCAATAAAAATGTATTGCCGCCACCTGTAAAAATTGCTTTTGCATCGGCAATAGCTTCAGCGGGATTTTCAAATTCGTGAATGCCGCGAACGGTTTTGTTAATCTTCGCAAAGGCTTTTCCGATAGCAGTCGTATATGCATCATGGGTAATTCCTCCTGGACGTGCGTATGGGATAAATAAAATTTCTTCCGTATCTTTATAAAAGATGGAAAGTTCGTCAAGCAAATATGCTAACGGATCGCTTCCGTGAACAGTGGACGTACTGGCAATGATGAGGTTTTTCATAAAAGATAAATTCTAAGTGTAAAAATAATCATTAAAAGGTTTTAACAAAAGTTTAATGTCCATTGGCATTTTTTTAAGGACAAAAAGTAAGTTCTTTATATTATAAAAAAAGAATACCGTTTAACCAACAATAACCATAGCTATGAAACCAACATTACTCTTATTTTCTTTACTCTTTTCCACCATAATGCTTGCGCAAGATGCAGAACGTAACATATTGCGTGGTGCCGTTGTGTACAGAGACGTTAAAGTAACAGGTGTGAATATTGTCAATAATACCACCAGTAAAGGAACAACCACTAACAAGAAAGGTGAATTTGAAATTTTAGCCAAAAAAGATGATATTTTAATCTTTTCTTCGGTTCAATATACCATTAAGGAAATTGTAATTACGGATAAAATTATTGAGAACAATCGTTTGGTGGTTGAGGTGAAAGAAAAAGTAGAAGCTTTAGACGAAGTCGTAATTAGTCCAGAAAATAGAGATAAATTCCTTGATTTTCAAGAAGAAGAAATTGTAAAATACAAAGATTATCAATTTGCAGACGACCGGTATTCGGAAGTGCGGAATGAAGCGTTGAGCCAAATGGAGTTTCGAGGTGCCAATGTGCTTGGCTTAGTAGGAATGTTGGTAAATGCCATTTTTAAAGGCAGTGGGAAAAATAAAGAAAAGCCAAAAGCTATTTATGAACGCACTAGTTTTAATGAAGTTCGCTATCGCTATAAAGACGAATTTTTTACAGATAACTTAGGAATTCCAGAAGATAAAATTAGTGCCTTTTTATATTATTGTGACGATCAAATGCCTTCTGAAGATATTTTCTTAGAAAAAAATGAGTTCTTAATGATCGATTTTATGGTAAAACACAGCAAAGAATACCTCAATTTGAAAGAAACCAAAAATTAAAAAATAGCATTCAAGCAAAATTTTTAAAAATGGAATGCTTTTTGGATATCTTTGTGACAATACGATAAACGTCAATTAATTTCATGAAAATTCAACGATTCCTTTTACTATTCCTACTAGTTCCGTTGTTTGCATTTACGACAGCGCATAAGTTTTATGTGAGTGTGACTACTATAGAACATAGCAAACCCGACAAAGCGTTGCAAATTACTACGCGGATTTTCATTGACGATTTTCAGCGTGTATTGGAAGAACGCTACGGTCTTCAAGAGGAATTAACAGTTGAAAAAAATCCAGAAGTTGTGGAAGGTTTCATGCGAAAATATTTGACCAAAAAAATCAAGATTTGGGTGAATGGAGAAATAAAAGCCATCAATTTTATTGGAAAAAAATACGAAGACGATGTAACGGTGTGTTATCTTGAAATAGAAGATATTGAACGTGTGCAATCGCTCGAAATTGAAAATGGATTATTGTACGAAATAGAAGAAGATCAACAGAATTTGGTGCATGTAAAAATCAATAATTCACGGAAAAGTTTATTATTAGTGAAGGAAAACGATAAAGGTTTGTTAAAATTTTAACAACAAAATTTGAAAATAGTTACTTTTGGAGTTGGAAAACCACAAACCTATTTTTTACAAACCTAATGAAACGTATACATTTCTACCTCTTAGCTTTCTTATTTATGGGAGCAAATCTTGTCACAGCACAAGAAGACAAAAAACCTCAAGGGCATATCAATACAAACAAGTTCAGACAACTATATCAAGAATTTGCAACCCCAAATATGTACCGTACAGCTTCTGGAGCTCCAGGAAAAGCATACTACCAACAACAGGCCGACTATGAAATGGAGATTGAGTTGGATGATAAAAATCAAAAAATTTACGGAGTTGAAACCGTTACGTACACAAACAATTCACCAGATGACTTAGAATACCTTTGGGTACAACTAGACCAGAATGTTCGTGCTAAAAATTCTCTGAGAAAAGTAAAAGATGGAGGGAGAATTCCGCGGATGCAAAGAGCTTCTAAATTTGTAGGGAGTTATGTAGCAGATCCGTTTGATGGAGGATTCAATATTGATTATGTAAAAGATTCGAAAGGAAGACCAATGTCTTTTACAATCAATGAAACGATGATGCGTATCGATTTACCAAAGGCATTAGAGTCGGGTGATAAAGTTTCTTTTTCTATCAAATGGTGGTACAATATCAACAATCACGTTACCAATAGAGGGCGTTCAGGATATGAATTCTTTGCAAAAGATGGAAACTACGCCTATGTCATTGCACAGTTTTTTCCACGCATGGCAGTATATAATGATGTAGAAGGTTGGCAAAACTATCAATTTTGGGGAAATGGTGAATTTGCGTTGCCATTTGGAAACTATGAAGTAAGCATTACTGTTCCTGCAGATCATATATTGGACGCTACCGGAAAGCTGCAAAATAGAAAAAATGTATACTCAAAAGAAATGATGAAGCGGTATGAACGTGCGTTAGAATCGTATGACGAACCTGTAATCATTGTGACACAAGACGAAATAGAAGCCGCTGAGAAAAACTTTTCAAACCAAAAGAAAACTTGGAAGTTCTACGCTGAAAATGTAAGAGACTTTGCATTTGCAACATCGCGTAAGTTTATTTGGGACATGCAAGCGGTAAATATCAATGGTACAAGAGTGATGGCAGTTTCTATGTACCCGAAAGAAGGAAATCCACTTTGGGAAAAATATTCAACAAAAGCTGTAGTAAGTACATTAAAAACGTATTCAAAACATACATTCGACTATCCATACCACAAAGCAATTTCAGTACATGCTAAAAATCAAGGAATGGAATATCCAATGATTTGCTGGAATTACGGTCGTCCAAACGAAAATGGAAGCTACTCAGAACGTACCAAGTTTGGAATGATCAGTGTGATCATTCATGAAGTTGGACACAACTTTTTCCCTATGATTGTCAACTCTGACGAACGTCAATGGGGATGGATGGACGAAGGATTGGATACATTTATGCAGTACTTAGCTGAACAAGAATTTGCTGAAGCGCATCCAGAATCAGTTGCATCTACAGGCGGGAAATATCCTTCACGAAGAGGAGAACCATCTAAAATAGTTTCATACATGAAAGGCGGTCAAAATCGCTTGTCGCCAATCATGTCGAATCCTGAAAATGTATTCAAATTAGGACCAAACGCTTATGGGAAACCAGCAACAGGATTAAACATTTTGAGAGAAACAATTATGGGACATGATGCATTTGATCATGCATTCAAAACATACGCACAGCGTTGGAAATTTAAACATCCAACTCCTGAAGATTTCTTCAGAACGATGGAAGATGCTTCTGGAATTGACTTAGATTGGTTTTGGAGAGGTTGGTTTTACACAACAGATTTTGTAGACATCGGAATTGAAGGTGTAAAAAAATACCAAGTTGGAGTACGTAATGTGAGCAATAGAAGTTTTGTGTACTTTATTCCAGAAGATGACGAGCGATACAAAAAAGAAAACGAAGGGAAATCTGTAATAAACAAAGAAGGCAGTGAATCTTTAAAGGAATACTTAATGGATAATTTTACGGCAGAAGAAAGAGCAGCCATGGACGATCCAAAATATTTCTATGAAGTTGAGTTCAACAAGCCAGGTGGTTTGGTAATGCCAATTATTTTTGAATGTACCTATGAAGATGGATCAAAAGAAATGATCAAATATCCAGCGCAAATTTGGAGAAAAAATGACAATCGTGCGAAAGTTGTTGTTGCATCAGAAAAAAAATTAGTCAACATTCAGTTAGATCCAAAGCTAGAAACAGCCGATATTGATACCTCAAACAATTTCTGGCCAAAAGAAGAAGGGCAATCAGACTTCAACAAATTCAAAGAAGACAAAATAAAGCAATAACATTGCGACATACAACACCATGTAAAAGCCAGCGATATCGCTGGCTTTTCTTATTTAACGTGAGTTCGACTTAAAAAACCTTTATTTTACTTGTAATTTACTGAAAAATAAACACTTGTCAGTTCGAGCGCAGTCGAGAACAGCTAAGAATTGATATTTTCAAAGGAATCTCGACTGCGCTCGATTTGACATTAAGTGTAATGTATTAACAATAAAGTACATAGCATAATATTTATATCGAACTCACGTTATTTAATGAAAAGTTTACAGAAAAAATAACAGAAAGCACTAGTGTTTCAGACAAGAAAAAAAGATCAAACAAGTTCATCATAGGATTTACTTGATTATATTTGTATAATAATTGAATAAACATGGTATTATTTATTAGTGGTGGAGAAATATTTGTAATCATGCTCATTGTAGTAATGGTATTTGGTGCGGATAAAATTCCTGAAATTGCGCGCGGCTTAGGAAAAGGAATGCGTCAATTAAAAGATGCTACAAATGAAATAAAGCATGAAATTCAAAAAAGTGCCGAAGACAGTGGCATAGATACTGATATTGCCAGTGATGTTCAAAATGAAATCAACAAAGTAAAAGAAGATATTGATGACATGTCAGGACCTATCAAAAGGCAATTTTAATGCTCAATAGCTGGTTGACATACGATAAAGAATTGCTCATTTATCTAAACAATTTAGGAGATATGCAATTTGAAATCTTTTGGCTCTCCGTCACAAAATTTATCTATTGGATTCCACTCATCATCTTTATTTTTTATAGCATCTACAGAAAATTTCCAAAAAAACAAGCCGTATACATTATCGGTTATGGCATTGGCATTTTATTATGCTCTTTACTCGTTGTAGAACTTGTAAAAATAGGTGTAGAGCGCATGCGTCCTTGCAACGATCCATCGGTGGCGCCGTTTCTAAACATTGTCATTCAACCCAAAAATTACAGCTTTTTCTCTGGACATGCTACCGTTTCCGTAGCTTTTACCACCTTTATGTGTTTAATGGTGAGAAAATCGCTTCCGCAGATACGACTCTTGGTCATTTGGCCTTTGCTGTTCATGTACAGCCGCCTCTATTTCGGAGTTCATTATCCGTCCGATATCTTCACAGGAATGCTTATTGGAATTTTGATTGGAATTGCATTTCATCGAATTTGCAATGCACGCATAGTAAAATTACGAATTTATTAATATATTCGTTAAAATTTTAACCAATCAACAATATTACATGAAAAATCTTAACCTAAGACTAGCCGTGTTAGTGGTTGCTTTTGGCGTAATTTCTTGTTCAAATGACACCGCATTTGAAACTGTAGAAGAAGAAAGCAACATTGAAAACTTACAAGCGAAGCCATTAACTCCAGCACAAATCAACACCAAAATCAACGAAACTGTTTCCAACCGAGAACAATTTGAGTGGACAAAAATGGACGCACACACCATATGGAGTGCCACCGTTCACGGTGATCAAATCTTAACCATTGGATATGGAAATGATGACAACGATTTTAACAAAAATGATTCCAATGCAGCAGGTATTAAAAACCAACTCATTCAGCGAATTGCAACCATAGATGGCAATGGACAAAAGAAAACGAGCGATTTTTTAATCGACGATGACGATCAACTCAACATCATTGATGTTAAAATAGAAAATTTAGCAACCGTAGTAGATTTACTCTCACAAAAAGGAATTCGATACATTGAACCTACAGGATATCGCTACTTAGATCATGAAGCAACTGCAAAATCTGGAGCAGGTTGCGGATACGAATCAGCAACACTCAATGCTGCCGATTACACAACCATAGCCCCAGGAGCCAAAGTACCTTGGACGTTTTACGAGCATAACATTCCATCAGCTTGGAATTACAGTACAGGAGCTGGCGTAGGAATCGGAGTTATTGATACAGGATTAACTCCAAACAACTCTTTAATGAACGGAAACTTCAATGATGGATATTCTTCAGGAAGATATGTTCAAAAATTTGGAACGTTTGTAGATTCTTGGTGGCCTTGGTCAAGCAGGACAGATGGTCCAAATGACAAATGTGGACATGGAACAAGTATGACGGCAGTAGCAACTGCGCCTAGAAATAACAATGGAATGCCAGTAGGAGTTGCATATAATTCAAATTTAATTAGTTATCGTGGAACAAAAAATGTACTTTTAGACGGTTATCACGAGCAAAAAGGGGTTGCAAATGCATTAACAGCACTTGGAAACAGAAGCGATGTAAAAGTAATTTCAATGTCTATCGGGCATATCATTTCTGTTGGAAGAATCAAAGATGCCGTGCGATATGCAAACAATAGAGGAAAATTAATCTTTGCTGCTGGTGGTACTTCCACAAGTTTCACTAACTTTGTAGGAGTGATATTTCCAGCATGGATGGATGAAACGGTAGCTGTAACAGGTGTAACAGATGCAAATTACTATGAAGAGTGTGACATTTGCCACAAAGGAAGCAAAATTGATTTCACCGTAGTTATGCAGCGTGATGGCAAAGGAAGTAGAACAACGCCAGTACTAAGTTACTATAATGGACAAACGGATTATGTTGGTGGTTCATCAGTAGCAACGGCAACAACAGCAGGAATTGCAGCGCTTGTATGGTCAAGACATCCTAGCTGGTCAAAAACACAGGTATTAAACAGATTGAAACAGTCTGCAGATCTATATCCAAACAGAAGTTCTCAGTACGGATATGGAAATATAAACGCATTGCAAGCAGTTCAATAGAACAGTTGGCATATTTAGTTTAGTAAATAGGGAGAAACTCTCGTCGTCATGGCGAGAGTTTTTTTATTACAAAAGATTCTTTAAAATCTTTTGGTTTGTTTGGTATTTTAAATTGAAAAAGATTTCTTTTAACAGCTAACAGCTAACAGCTAACAGTTAACAGTTAACAGTTAACAGCTAACAGCTAACAGCTAACAGCTAACAGCTAACAGCTAACAGCTAAACAGCTAACAGCTAAACAGTTAACAGTTGGTTAAATTTTTCGTATTTGATTTTCAGATAGTTACAAAATAAGGAGTCCAAAAAAGGGTCAATTTCTATGCTTTTCGGTACTCGGAAACGGTACTCTTTTGACACCTTAAAATTACTAAATTTTTGACTGATTTTAGCTGTTTATCTATCGCTGAAAAAGTATCAGTTTTCTCATGTAATTACAATAAAAATACACGAAAAAATGGTACGTAAAGAACAAACAAAAAGAAAATCAATTGTAGACAAATTAGATTTGGCTTTGATTCCTAAATCAACCAAACCACTCATTGATACAAAAAAAGTATTAAAGCACACTGTAGCTAAAGTAGCACTATGTGGTGTGGCAATTTATGGAATACTCAAAGTGTCAAAATACTTTGTCAGTGCTTATGCAGAACTTATTCGAGCATCAAAGAACTTGAGTGATGCACATAAATATTGAATAAAACGAAAGCTTTTACTTTTCAGATTGCCTTTTAGCAATTTTAAGTTGTTTTATCATAATATCTATCACTAGGATTTGATTTTCTTGAAAGCGCTCCCAAAGGATATCCAAAGAGCCAATCACGTTTGCTAAATGTGGTTGGCTTTCTTTTGTAAGCGTATTGTATGATGGATTCTCTTTTTTTCTTTCGATGTCCTAATATTTTATAATCAAATTGGTATTATTATAATCACATAGATATTTTAGCAACTGACAATTAATTTATGTAAATTTCGTTCTTAATAGAATTTACTAAACAAAAACTCAAATTACCAACTACATTATGAAGAAGATTATCCTTCCTGTTGATTTCTCAAAGCATTCAGAATATGCTTTAGAAACAGCTGCCGCACTTGCTAAAAAGCACAATTCTCAATTGATTGTTATGAATATGTTAGAGTTGTCAGAATCGATCATTTCTAACTCAAGTTCTGATAGACAAAATGAAATGCTATTCAATTTAGCATTAGCGAATAAAGAATTTGAATCGTTTTTAGATAAAGAGTATTTAGAAGGTTTAGATGTGGTGCCAATGATTAAGCATCATAAAGTACTGAAAGAAGTAGATGCGGTTGCAAAATCTGAAAATGCAGATTTAATCATCATGGGATCCCGTGGACACAGTAATCACGACGGAATTTTTACAGGATCGAATACAGAAAAAGTGGTTCGTTTTAGTGAAACTCCAGTATTAGTAGTTAAAGGAAAAAACACAGACATTAATTTTGATAATGTTGTGCTGGCTACTGATTTTTCAGAAGAAAGCATTCCTGCATTTCAAAAAGCTACTAACTTATTAGGAGAATTGGCAAGCAATGTCTCGTTATTACATGTAAATGTACCTAGCAATAAATTTAAAAGTACAGCCGAACTTGAAGAAAAAGCGGCAGACTTTTTTGCGAAAGCGAACGCAGAAAGCTGGAAAAATAAAGTGAAGTATGTGGCTGATTATACCGTAGAAGATGGAATCTTAAATCATTCTAAAAGGTCAGGAGCAAAAGCAATTGCCATGACAACACACGGACGTAAAGGATTGAGTCATTTCTTTGGTGGAAGTGTGACAGAAGATTTGGCAAATCATGCAAAATTGCCTGTACTGACCGTTAAAATGTAATTTATATATATATCATAAAAAAGACCTAACGAATTTCGTTAGGTCTTTTTTATTTACAATCGTAAGATTGTTAGGAATTCATGTTTTTGATCGCTTCTTTGTAAGATGCTAAATCCGTTCCATCTTTAAATAAAGTTAGCGATTTAGCAACAATATATTGTACATTACTTGGGTTGAATCCCATGGCTTTTGCCATACGCTCTAGCCACATTGATTGGTGTTTTCCTTCAATATCTTTATCCTCGTAGATGACTTGTACAACTTTATAAAAATTCTCTAAACGTTCAGTATACGTATACGGAGCTTCAATAGCTTGTTTCATATAGTTATCACTAATCGTTTTATATTCTGCATCAGAAATTCCAAGTTTAGTGGCTAAGTATTTCAAAAAAACTTTTTCATCTTCAGTAGTATCTCCATCTCTAAAAGTAATCTTCATTATCGCCGAAAAAGCATCATGATATTGACTGCGTGAATGGTCATTTTGTGAACTCATAAACTATAATTTAAGTATTATTCAATAATAATGAATACAAGATAATTAATAAACCGCTACAATCATAATTATTGTAACATAATAATCGTTAATTTGAAACAAAAGAAGTGTACTGATTTAGGTATAAATTACTATCTTATTTTCCTGAAAATGAAAACCATTTTATGAAACTGAATTACAAATATTCAAGTGTTTTAAAAAGTTATATAATCGGATGGTTTGTGGCAAGTATTATTTGGCTTTTGGTGTCTAACACCAATAAAGGAAAAATTACCTTTATAGAAACTACCTACGCTAATGAATTGATTATTTTCGTGGTAACATGGTTGTTACAAGCATTTGTATATGGTTTTTTACAAGTATTAATTAATAAATTTGTAAAGAATAGAGTACCATTTTTCAAACTGCAAATCTACTCTTTGTTACTGCAATTGATCACCGCCATTTTTATCGTTATTAGTGTTTTTGTCATTTTTAAAAGTGCAAACATCCTAGAAGAAGGCACAGATATCCTTACTTTTTTAAATGATTTAGATGGACTTTGGGTTGTTTTTCTATTTGCTTTGATTGTCAATTTTACCATAAATACTGTCGATTATATTGACTTGGTTTTGGGAAAGGGAAATCTTTTAAAAATGATTAAAGGAACGTTTTACGCACCGCGCGAAGATGAAAAAATATTTATGTTCTTAGATTTGAGAAGTTCTACTACCTACGCAGAGAAATTAGGTCATGTATTGTATAGTAAACTGATTCAAGATTGTTTTGATGATTTGGCAGTTGTGAATGAATATGAAGCTGAAATTTACCAATATGTAGGAGATGAATCGGTGTTAACTTGGTCTCCCAAAGATGGTTTGAAAAACAACAATTGCATTCGTGCTTTTTTCGCGTTTAAAGATGGCATACATAAACGAGCATCGTACTATATGAATACGTACGGCGTATTGCCCGAATTTAAAGCAGGACTCAATACAGGCGTTGTCATGGTGGCAGAAGTTGGAAAGTTAAAACGTGAAATTGCGTATCACGGAGATACCATCAATACCGCAGCAAGGTTGGAAGGTGAATGCAATCGGTTGAAAGCCGAAATGGTGATTTCTGAACATCTAAAAAATGCGCTCACATTAGATTCAGATTTTAGCGCGCAGTTTGAAGACGAAATTATTTTGAAAGGAAAAAATGTTGCTTTAAAAGTGTATTCTGTAGAGCGGATTAACTTGTAACTGTAAAAAATTAGTTTAGTCTTTTAAACTCTCCGTACGTTTCTCTAATTGATTCGCTGCATTTTTATCCGTACGCATTACTTTTTTGATCAAGTAATAACCGCCAGCTAATACGATAATTAAAGAACTAATTCCGAAAAGGGTTAGCGGTTTCATGTGTGCGATGTCTAAATCGATTACATGTCTAGAAACTCCAATCAGCGCGACTAACAATACGATTTCGACATGCACTACGTCTTCCTTTAAATACATTTTAATGGTGTGCAGTAATTCAATTCCAATTAAAACAGATAAGAAACCACCAAATACTTGATGCAAATGCGTCATGATGTTGTTGTCTTTTGAGAATGAATTTTGAATACCGTCAATAATACCACCAAATAGCATTCCTAAGAATACAATTGCGGTATAAACAACAACTAACAGTAAAGAGAATAGTAATATAATGATGATCCATTTTTCAATAGATTCAACTACGTTTAATATTTTTCTATCAATTTTTTTCATTTGTTTGTGCTAATTGATTAATATATTTTCCAACAATAATAGAGGTAATAATTACGAGGTAAATTTGTCCCATTAAGCCAATTAAAATCGTTGCTTTTCTTGCAATGGCAGTTACAGGAACAATGTCTCCATATCCAATGGTTAACAAGGTAATATAGCTAAAATACATTAATTGTTCTAGCAATGTGTCGCCATGAGAAGCATCTAAGATTCCTTTGAATGAATTCGGATCAATCATTTGTATGGAAATAAAGATAAAAAAACCTATCAATCCCAAAGAAATATAGCCGCTTATTAATCCTAGAATTACGTTTTTATTAACAATACTCGCTTCCCACACTTGTTTTATAATTTGAATGGTCACAATGGTGTAAAATGAGAAATACGTCCCCATTTTTATATATCTAAAAAAACGTTGTTCAGCCTCTAGGTTGAATATGAAATTTAAAAGCATTATTATAAAGAGTCCAAAAAATATCCAAACGAGTTGTATGTTTTTTGAAATCACTAAAATACCAGCAAGTAAATTAGTAATAAAAAAAAGTGACATGATAATATCTTCCAACGTTCCAGACGGAATTAAAAGCGAGCCAAAAAGTATGGTTATTTGACTGATAAAGAAAATACTAAAACGATGTGGATATAATTTTTCTAACATTACTTTTTATGCATTGAAAGTTACGTATTAGTTGAATAATGGAATTTCTACACCTAAAATAAATCGCCATCGACTTAATTTAAGAGTAGTTATTTCAGAATTAGTTCCAGTATTTATAGGTTCGGTTGGAAAATTTATCGGTTGGTTAAAGTCTGTACTTGTACGTGAATAGGTTGTTCCCAATAAAAAGCGTCCCCATTTTATATTTGCATCTACTCCAAACCCAAAATGCCAATAATCCGATTCGTAATTGATTTCTCCTCCGTTTTGATTGACAACATCAAAAAAGTTCGCACTTTCTACATAAGCGGAATAATCTGATGAGAAACTTAGAAAACCTGTAAATACAGGAGAAATATAAATTTCGGCGCCAGCTCCAAAGTTAATGACTGATTTTAATTTTTCTCTAAAATCTAAGCTTGAACTGCTTGTATTTGAAATGATATTGTCAGGAATAGCGATACGTTTATAAGCGTTTAGTCCGTCATACCATTCTGTATTTATGTGTATTTTACTTTTCCCTATTGGAATTCCTGCACCAACAGAAACGCCTAATGCCGTTCTTCGTTTGTTGTTTACATTTCTAAGTTCAGTAACATTGAAAAAATCATCTGGAGCGCCTAAACCTGCTAAAAATTCTTCTGCTCTGAATTTTGCACTATCATAAATGTTTATGTGTGGTATATGTACGGTTGCACCTAATTCTAATCCTTCTGTTTTGTAGGAAGCTCCAATTTTAAAGAATAGTCCGTATGTTTCCTGTTCGTAGTTAAAATCACTGTTATACGTTACAACTTCATCTGAAGCACTTTCGCCTGCATATAATGATTTTCCTGCTCCATTCATTTCATACACAGATAAAAACATAGAGGCACCAATACTAAATTTGGAAGAAATTTTCCGTGACCACGAAAAGCCAAACCATTCTTCCGAAATAACATCTTCTAAATTTATGCTCCCAATAAAGCGTTCTGCTCCTGGAATATTTATTTGATCACCATCTAAAACACCTGTATTGAATGCTAGTTCGTTATCAACACGATGTCTTGATAAAAAAGAATATGCGAATTTATCTTTAGGCAAAAATTTCAATGTTAAAGTCCCAGCAATCATTGTAGGAACCGCTCCAATACGTTGATTTGACACATTGTTTCCTGCTCCAAATGCATTGGTAAGATTTGTACTGCTAACTTCATAGGCTTTACCACTTACCGAAAACGCTGGTTTTTCAATTAGAGATAATCTTGATGGATTGTAATATACAAGTCCTAAATCATCAACACTACCCGTAACGTTTCCGTTGAGAAGAATAGAACGACTTCCAAAATTTTCAATGCGGTAATTTCCTTGTGAAAACGCTGAATTGGTTATTCCTAAAAAAATACAGATTCCCAAAAAAGTAGTTGCTATTTTGTGCATACAGAACTAATTTAGTTGTAATATTTAGTCTAATAGAGCTTCATTAAACTCATAATCTTTGTAATTTACCTTATACATTACACTGTAAAAGGCAGGAATAAATAGTAACGTAATTACCGTACCGAATAACAATCCAATCATGATGGTTACTGCCATTGGTTCCCACATTTCTCCTCCGCCAAGATATAATGGCACTAAACCTAATACCGTGGTGAATGTAGCTAACAATATAGGTCTGAAACGTTGCAAACACGCTGCAATGATAGCATCTTGCGGTTTTCGCTTGAGTTCGGCTTCTTCTATTTCAATTCGGTCTACCAGTACAATTGCGTTATTTATGACAATTCCCGCTAAGGAAATGACACCTAAAAACGCCATAAACCCGAAAGGAACGCCAAACAATAACAATCCTAAAACCATTCCAATAACTCCAAGTGGAATGGTACAAACAATCATAATCATTTTACGGAACGAGTTGAACTGAATGATTAATAACATAACAATGATAAACGCTGATAATGGTAAGTATTTTGCTACCGCGCCCATATTTTCTGCGGAGTTTTTGGCGTCTCCGCCTAATTCGTATGTATATCCTTTTCCCCAAGTTCCTTTTTGTTCTTCCAACCAAGGTATAATGTTATTTGTGATTTCGGAAGCATTTCCGTCTGCGGATAATTCACTCGAAATTACAATAGTTCTAGTTAGGTTTAAACGCTTAATTTTTGAGTATTGCCATTCAGGAACAATAGAAGCAACTTGTAGTAAAGGCACACTTTTCCCTGAATTTTGAGCATAGATATTGAGTGTCTCTAATGAGGATAGCGATTGTTGCGAACTTTTGGTGCTTTTCATGACAATCGGAATAGATTTGTCACCTTCTCTATATTCTCCCGCTTGAAAACCATCTAAAACCGTTTGTAAAGACGTGGCAATGTCTTGATTGGTTACACCAGCCGTTTGTGCTTTATTTTGATCAATGTCAATGACAAATTTCTTTCCTTTTGGTCCCCAATCATCCTTAATATTTTTGGTTCCAGAAATACTAAATAATTTTGTTTTTAGCGATTCTGCAATGCTTGCCAGTTTATCAGGATTGCCTCCAGAAACTTCAATTTCTATTGGCGTTCCACTTCCTCCAGCACCGAGTAAACCAACTTTGATATCAGCATTTGGGAAATTTTCAAAACTATATGCATCCAACTTTTCTACCATTTCATTATTGACTAAGAAAGAAGACGTATTTATTAAAATATGTGCATAATTTGAGTTGGCTTCATCTGCATTGTAACCAAGATCATACGAAGATGGACCTTCACCAATATACGCTGCCCAATCTACAATTCCGTCAGATTTGGTATTGCTTACTTTTAATTCTTTCGTCATAAAATCTTCCAAAGCCAATACCACTGCGGTTGTACTTTCTATTTTGGTATTTTCTGGTAGATTGATATCTATCGTAATCATATTTCGATCACTATCAGGAAAGAATACAAAACTTAAAAACCCAAATCCATAAATAGACAGGAAGAATAAGAACACAATAATGACTAGTACTGACTTTTTCCATGCCAAGGCAAGTAAAATTAAATCTTTGTACTTTCTTTTTAGTCCGTTGATTAATTTGTCTAAGAAACTTTCTTTATCGCCAACTTCTTTTGGTTTTACTTTTAAGAAGAACACACAAAATAAGGTTATAATACTCAGCGCGATGATCCAAGAAGATAAAAGTGCAATGGTAATTACGACAAATATTGGTCCCATAATGTCTCCCATAACTGATTCTGCCATAAAGAATGCTAAGAAGGCTGCGGAAGTGGTTAGTGTGGATATCAATAGCGGTGTAAACAATTCTCCACAAGAATCAATTGCAGCTTTTTTAACAGGAATGCCCACTTCCATTTTTACCATGATAGACTCGGCGACGACAATGGCATTATCAACCATCATTCCAAGTGCCATGATTAATGCTGCCAATGAAATTTGATTTAATCCTACATCAATCAACCCCATTACCATTATAGTTGTAATGGTTACAATAGGAATTAAACTGGCAATGACCAATCCTGTTCGTATTCCTAAAAAGAATAGCATAACGGCTAGTACAATTCCTATTGCTTGTAAAAGGTTACCAATAAAGTCACTAATTTTCACATCTATATATTGGTCGATAGAGGAGACGCGTGATAATTCTAATCCGATAGGAAGTTTGTCGCGCCATTCGGCTAAAACAACATCCAATTCTTCTCCTAGTTTGATAATATTTGCCCCATCTTTTAACGAAACATGTAATGAAATCGCATCTTTTCCGTTGATACGAACTTTTTGTGTTGAAGGACTTATATAGCCTTTTCTAACGTTTGTAATGTCTTTTAAATTGACAACTTGACCGTTTTCCCCAACTGGAATCAACATTTCTTTGATAGCTTCTAAATCGTTGAAATTTCCAGTAGGTTCTAGGATGATGCTTTCTGCTTCAACATTTATAGTTCCTCCAGAACTTAAAATATTTGTACTTGCAATAATATTTTGCAATCTGTTAGAAGTAAGTCCATACGATTTTAATTTTGTGTTTTCAAATTCTATAAAAATCCGTTCATCTTGCACTCCATTGAGTTCTACTTTTGCGGCATCTTCTAACTTGATGAGGTCGTCTCTTATATCATCTGCATATTCTTTCATTTCTGTATATTCAAAGCCATCAGAACTTAATGCGACTGCAATTCCAAATACTTCTCCAATTCCGTCATCTTTTAGTTGCGGTTGTACATTATTTGGTAATCCTTGTACGGTACTTAATTTACGACGCAATCGGTCCCAAACGGCTTGTAATTCTTCAGGAGCAACTTCCATTTTGAGTTCAACTTGTACTACAGAAAGTCCTGTGCGCGATGTACTTTTTACTTCTTTTAGTTCGGGTAATTCTTGTGCAATTTTTTCTATTTTATCACTCACCAATTCCTCAACACGTTCTGGACTTGCTCCAGGAAATGAGCAAACTATAGAAGCAACTCTAATGGTATATGGAGGCATACTGTCTCTTGAGAGAGAAGCGTAAAAAATAGCACCCATCACCATGATAACAGCTAGGATACTTAAAACTACTCGGTTTCGATTTATTGAAAATTCAGTAAGATTCATCTGTATAGGTTGATTAGGGTTGCTATTATTGTTTTAATCTTACTTCTTGTCCGTCTAATAAGGTTTGTAAACCCGCTGTGGCTATTTTGTCGCCAGCTGTCAATCCATTTTTTATGATAAATCCGTCTGCGGTAAGTTCGCCTAACTCTACATGCTGCTTTTTTATGGTTCCTTTGGTATCATCTTTACTTTGAATTAAGAAAACAAATCGCCCTTTTCCATCTTCACCAACGGCTTTTACAGGAATGATGATTGAATTACTTTTTTGTCTAGAGGAATCTGTAAAATCAAAGGTCACTTTCGCAGCCATACCTGCTTTTATTTCAGCTATAGGCTTGTCAATAAAAACAACAGTATTGTAGGTTGAAGATTCTTCATTTATTGTTGGAGAAAGTTCCGTTACAGTTCCATCAAATATATGCCCTTCGATTGCAGGAAACTCTAATTTTGTTTTCATATCGAGTTTTACACGATTGACGATATTTTCAGGAAGACCTACTTCAATTTTTATTTCTTTTCCAGCATTTAAAACGGCAAACACATGTCCAGATGAAACGCGTTCTCCAACACCTCCGTCAGTATTGGCTATGATACCATCTTTAGGAGCTTTTATAATACCATAACTTAATTGAGTAGCTTGAATGTTTTTACTTTGTTTTGCATTTTCAAATTGATCTAGCGCAGTTTGATATGAGTTTCTAGCTTGCTCATAATCACTTAGTGAGTTGCTTCCTTTTTCATATAAAGACTTCACACGGTTTAGGTTTGATTTCGCTGTATTCATCGAAGATTGTGCGCTTTTCATTGCAGATACACTTTGCTGATATGCTAAATTGGCTTCAACATTGTCAAGCTTTGCAATAATAGCACCTTTTTTAACTTTGGCTCCTTTCCAGTGATTTACTTTGGTAATAACTCCATTACTTCTAAAACTCAAATTAATGGCATCACCAGCTTTAGCCTTCCCACTAAAGGTTCTTATTTTTTGTGTGCTTATATCGCCAACAGTTATATATTTAACGGGTTTTAAAACCACTTTTTTTTCTTCTTTTTTTTCTTCACACGATGTAAAGAAAAATAATGTGATGATTGTAATTAGGGTAAACTTTAAAAACTTCATAATTCCTTGTTAGTTTTTGCTCAATATATATTGATTAATTCTTTGTATAAATTCTTGATTCTCTGATTCTGTGTGTACTAAGAAAAAATATCCAATAGCACGTTCTAATTGCATCGCAGTTAGTAGATAATTATAATTAGCAGTCGCTCTAGCTAGTTTTGCTTGCAGATAATTATTTTGCGCATCAATAAGTTGTATAACTGGAATTGCACCTTCTTTGTACGAATTTTGAAAAAGTGCTAAGCTTTCTTTCGCATTATCTTCAGAAACTTTTGATATTTCAATATTTGCAATTTGACCTACCAAATCAATGACGATGTCCGTTACATTTTTTTCGATATTTAATTCAATGTTTTCCTTTTCAAAGCCCAATTGTTCTTCTTGAATTTTAGCAGTTTGACGATTGATGTTTCGTTGATTCTGATTAAATATAGGCAATGAAACATTTAAACCAACATTATATGTACCATCTGGTGCTGTTGGAAATCCCGTAGGAACTGTAGTGCCTTTTCCTGATTGAGAAATGGCTAAGCTATATTGTCCTTGCAGTGCTACTGTAGGAATAAAACGACCTGTATCATTTAACTTGTACGTACGTTTAGTAACGTTTAAATTATAGTTTATATTTTTTAATTCGGGAGCATTCTTTTTAGCTTCTACTACCAAAAACTCAATCAATGCAGGTTGTAATTTAGGATTGTCCAGCACTTCCAACAAATCTTTATATCGGTAGTTTTCAAAAATGCCAGTAGAAAGTTCAGCATCTTGGATATCAATTTCGGTATTGATGGGAACATTCATCAATTGATTAATTGTATTAAAGCTTTGACGAAGTTGGTTAGAAGCATCAATTAGGTTTTGTGTATTTTGTGCAAGTTGACTTCTGAAGCGTAATACATCAGATTTTCCAGAAGCTCCAGCTTCAAAATTTTGTTCTGCAATTTCTAAATTACGTTTTGTGAGTTGTAAATTTTGATTTTGAACTGCAGCATTTGTTTTTAAAATTAATGCATTAAAGTAGGCAACAGAAGCATTTAATAAAGCATCTAATTCTGTTGCGTTGTATGTAGCTTGCTGTGCTTTTACTAATTCTTTTTGAATATCAATATTAGCGGTAGCACTTTCAGAATATACTAATTGTTCTAATACAACATTTCCAGAGGTTGAAAATTCTGGATTGGTTCCATTGGAAATTTCAGCAACTCTTGGATCTAAATATAGACCATTTACACTAGCAGTTACATTTGGAAGATATCCACTTTTGGCTGTTTTTACGTCTTGTTCGGTAAGTTCTATTCCTTTTTTACTAGAAGAAAGACTTAGATTTTTATCGATAACACCATTCATTATATTTAAAATTGATAATGAGTTTGCATTCTCTCTTTGCATCATATCTCCAATAAAATCAGCAGAAGCTAACATACTATACCGAATAGGGAAATCGATTTGTTTTGCGGTATTATAGTTGATAGATAATTTGTTTTTATATTCTAACAGTAGTGGTAACTCGGAAGCATTTGTGCCATTACTAATTTCTTCAATATTCAATGCAATACGTCTAAAAAATAAATCAATATTTGTTTCAGGTTGATTGGTTGCTAGAATGCCCAATTCAACATCACGAACTCTATTTTCTGAGAAAGAAGGTAGTTTTTTTGCGTTGATTTGATCGGCTAATTTTTTAAATTCGGCATCACTAAATTGAAATCCGCCAGCAATATATACAGCGTCAATTCCTTCTAAATCCGAAGCTTTAAAACCGTTTTTAGATAACGGAATTAAGCGATATTGTTTGTTTTTTGAAGCAAAATAAGGATCAAACAGTTCTTTCAGTGGTAAAATACCGATTAAATATTCGTCAATAGCAATTCCGATATTTTTATAATCATATAAGGTTTCAAACGTATCTAAATCTTTTTTATAAGACAAAGGCGCAATGATATAGGTAATATTGTTAATTCCAGAAGTTTTTTGATTTTCTTTTAAATCGATGAAATCTGAATTTATTGCGCCAAAAACAATAACAGGCTTTGGGTAGCTTTTTTGCTTACTCAATACAATGTTGTCAAATACACCAAAAGATAAGATGATATCTGCATCACTAGCCACCAATTGTTGATAATTTGATGTTGCAGTTTCTAAATTGTAATTGTTTTGAAGTACATCTTTAAAAATTACAGTTTTGCTTTGTCCAAGCACAGCTCTAATTTCTGTTTTCAATTGTTTTAAAAGTGGTTGTACTTCGGGTGAGTCAGTATCAGTTAACAAACCAATTGTAAGTGTTTGACAAAAAATAAGTTGACTGACAAGAAGTAAGAATAATAGAGAGGTTATTTTTTTCATTTACGCAATGATTTATTTATGTAAAGATTAAAATTTATACGCTAAAAAAAAACTTATTCATTAAAAAACAGATATTGTTTAAGCATTTAATAAAAAGATTAAAAAATTTATTGAGTATACAACTACTTTCTCACTATTCAGGTTACTTAGTGAGTTTATATTTCATTTTGTTTTATCGCAATTTGAAGCTGTTTTATCATTATTTCTATCATAGGAATTTGATTTTCTTTAAAACGCTTCCAAAGTATATCCAAAGAGTCAATTACGTTTGCTAATTGTGGTTGACTTTCCTTTGTTGGTGTGTCGTAAAATGGATTCTCTTTTCTCCCTTCGATAGGCAAAACCATTTTTTTCTGCTTTTTGGTGGTATCTTTTGTAAGTATGGAACTATCTAAATTGATAATATCACGAACACGTAACCCTTCGGCAAACTACATATTGTAGATCAATGCCTGTGTTCGTATTTTGGTTTCATGAAAAAGACCAAGACCCAACAGCGTATGTTTGCTTTGGTAGCAAAGCTATATTCAGAAGATATTAATAAGAAAGATTTCTGCGAGCGTGAATCTCTGAATTATCATACATTTTCATATTGGGTAAGACGCTATCGCAGTTTTCATGGGCTTGTTAAAGGCACATCGACTTCCACAGATGATACTGCATCCCAAAATAAGTTCATTCCGATAAATATTGAAAACTTCTTTGGATGGTTTAATGCCGCGACTTCACTACTAGAACCACTATATGATGTGCTGACTAAAGAGCTATTACAAAGTAACTATCTATCATCCACTTTGAAAGGAGATGCAGAACGGGCTATCTTCGCACGCAACAGATACAGTCTTGAAAAAGCACTATATTGACGAGCGAATCGTAGACAAAGCTATCAAAGAATTAGATTTATTTGAAGATTAAAAAAATAGTAAAACGGTACTCTTTGGCGGTACTCTTATAAAAATCAAGAAAATAGAATTTTAAGAAAATAAGTGTAAGCACCTATAAATAGGGCGTTTGAAAATAAATCTATCGAAAATCAATAAACTAACTAACAGCTAATTATAAATGTTGAATTTTAAATTGATAATAACCGACAACTGACAACAATCGAAAATAAAAAATGTAAAATGAAAAGTATTTAAGACCCAACACCTACAAAACCCTACTAATCGTTAGTCCATCTCGTATTGGTAACAACACAGTTTCTACGCGTGCATCTTCTTTTAAAAGTGCATTATAGGCTAATAAAGCTTTTGTAGAAATATCATGGTTCTGTAAAGGCTCAATCACTTTACCGCTCCACAACACATTGTCAGACAAAATCACACCACCTGAATTCATCTTGTCAATAATCGCGTGAAAATAGGCTGGATAATTCGGCTTGTCTGCATCAATAAAAACCAAATCGAACGTAGTTTCTAAGGCTGGAATAATCTCTAAAGCATCTCCTGTATACTGATGAATTCGGTCACCAAAAGCAGAAGCATCAAAATATTTGCGTTGAAAATCGTGCAACTCTTCGTTGATGTCAATTGTGTGCAATTCGCCATCAGCGTTCATACCTTCTGCCAAACACAATGCGGAATATCCTGTATACGTTCCAATCTCCAAAATGGTTTTTGGTGCGATTAATTTAGACAGCATACTCAACACTCTTCCTTGATAATGTCCGCTCAACATACGCGGTTGCAATACTTTTTGATAGGTTTCGCGTGTCAAGGCTTTCAATAAATCAGGTTCGTTTTCAGAATGTGCAACTACATATTCGTCTAAAGCTTCGGAAATAAAATGCATGAGGTTTGATTTTTCACAAAAATATTGATTAAAAAAGAATTCCAACAAAAAGTAAATTACAAAATGCAATAGCTTAATTAAAATTAAATGGATTATTTTCATAGAAGATTTCTGCTATTTAATATTGATTTAGCTATATATATCTTTTTATTACCAAAATGGAATACGTATTTTTGAGGAAAATAGCATCTAACATGTTTCAAAACACACTGGCGTTTGCTCAAGCGCAAGACGCAAAAGATCCTCTAAAAAGCTACCGTACAAAATTTCACATTCCCAAAGATGCTGACGGAAATGAATGGTTGTATTTCTGTGGAAATTCACTTGGATTGCAACCCAAAGTAACACAAGAATACATTCAGCAAGAGCTGAACGATTGGGCAAATTTAGGTGTGGAAGGACATTTTGATGCAAAAAATCCGTGGATGCCCTACCATGAATTTCTCACCGAAAACATGGCGAAAATAGTAGGAGCAAAGCCCATTGAAGTCGTGATCATGAACACGCTTACGACAAATCTACACTTATTGATGGTTTCGTTCTATCAACCGACAAAAACAAAATATAAAATTGTCATCGAAAGTGATGCGTTTCCTTCTGATCGGTATGCGGTAGAATCACAATTAAAATTTCACGGATTCGATCCAAAAGAAGGATTGCTCGAATGGACGCCACGCGAAGGCGAAGAATTGCTCCGTATGGAAGATTTGGAAACGATGCTAGAAGAAGAAGGTGATGAAATTGCATTGTTGATGATTGGCGGTGTGAATTATTACACCGGACAATATTTTGATATTAAAAAAATAGCGGAACTCGGTCATGCCAAAGGCGCGATGGTTGGCATTGATTTGGCGCATGGTGCAGGAAACATTCAACCGAATTTGCACGATTCTAATGTAGATTTTGCCGCTTGGTGTACGTATAAATATTTGAATTCGGGCCCTGGAAGTTTGGCAGGATTGTTTGTGCATGAAAAGCATGCACATGATAAGGAACTCCATCGTTTTGCAGGTTGGTGGGGACACGATAAGGAAACGCGTTTTAATATGCGTTATGACTTTAATCCGATTCCTGGTGCGGAAAGTTGGCAATTGAGCAATCCGCCCATATTGTCAATGGCAGCAGTGAAAGCGTCTCTTGATATGTTCAATGAAGTTGGAATGGACGCTTTGCGCGAAAAATCTAAACAATTAACAGCCTATTTTGAATACTTAATCAATGAGGTTGAAACCGATCGCATCAAAATAATTACACCTTCCAACCCTGAAGAAAGAGGTTGCCAATTGTCGATTCAAGTCAAAAATGCAGACAAATCATTACACCAAAAATTGTTGGACAAACACATCATTTCCGATTGGCGCGAACCCGACGTAATTCGCTGTGCGCCAGTGCCGTTATACAACTCTTATGAAGATGTATTCAAAATGGTGAACGAACTTAAAAAATGCTTGTAAGATGGAAAAGAAAGAAAATATATTGATTGTTGGCGCAGGTTTGTGCGGTTCTTTACTAGCGTTGCGCTTAGGACAACGCGGCTATAAAGTAACGGTCATGGAAAGTCGTCCCGATTTACGAAAAGTAGATATTTCTGCGGGAAGATCGATTAACTTAGCCTTTTCTGATCGTGGAATCAGAGCCATGAATATGGTGGGAATTGCCGATAAAGTGATGCCGTTATGCATTCCAATGCATGGACGATTGGTGCATGATGTGGAAGGAAATACTTTTATGTCAAACTACTCCGGACGCAGCGATGAATACATCAATTCCATTTCACGTGGCGACTTGAACGCGTTGTTACTCACAGAGGCAGAAGAACATGAAGCCGTAGAGATCACCTTCAATAAAAAATGTACGAAAATAGATATTGAGGAAAATAGTGCAAGTTTCTACTGTTACGAAACCGAGAAAGAATTTGAGGTACAAGCCGATGTCATAATCGGAACGGATGGCGCAGGTTCTATTTTGCGCAAAAGTTATTACCTGGAGCGTAAATTTTTATTTAGCTACTCGCAGAATTACCTCAATCACGGTTACAAAGAATTGAGTATTCCACCAACGAAAACAGGCGGATTTCGCACCGAAAAAAATGCGTTGCATATATGGCCACGCGGCGATTATATGATTATTGCCTTGCCGAATTTGGACGGAAGTTTTACGGTCACTTTATTTTTATCGTATGATGAAGGCGAATATAATTTCAACAATTTAACAACAGAAGCACGTGTACAAGAATTCTTTGAAGCGAAATTTCCAGATTTAGTTCCGTTGATTCCGGAGTTGACCAAAGAATACTTTGAAAATCCGACAGCACCATTAGGAACGGTAAAATGTTCGCCGTGGTCGTATAAAAACAACACCTTGTTAATGGGCGATGCAGCACATGCGATTGTTCCGTTTTATGGACAAGGAATGAATGCTTCGTTTGAAGATGTTGTGGTGCTAAATGAAGTGTTAGATCAGCATGAAGGCGATTGGGAAGCGGTTTTCAAAGCATACGAAAAAACACGTAAAAAAGATACGGATGCTATTGCCGATTTAGCGATTGATAATTATTACGAAATGCGCGATCATGTGGCAAATCCGATCTTTATGGAAAAGCGCAAGTTGGAAATGGATTTGGAAAAAAACTTCCCAGAGCAGTATTTCTCTAAATATTCGATGGTTACGTTCAATGAAGACATTCCATATAGCAAAGCCATGGAAATCGGTCGCGCACAAGACAAAGCGTTGTTAAACATGATTGCCGATGATGAAATTGATACCACAGAAGATTTACACGAAATTCTCAAAAAAGTTCAGCAAGAAACCAACGAAATTTTAGAGGAAGATAGTGTAGCGAAGACGATGCGGCATTAAGTACTAAAACAGACTTTTATAAGTCACAGTTTTTGGTCTTGAATTAAAGTATGCTTTTGCAATATCTGAAATTGCTTGAATTCTATATTTCTTTAAATTGTAATTGTCTTGATACATTTTTAACATCAAATTCCATTCTTTTTGCTCTTCTTTATCAACCTTGCTCGCAGCTTTTGTAATTAAATTTTCAGCTTCTTTAGCACAGGGAGAACTAGGATCAACGTAACGAAGTGTGCTCAAAGCTGCACTATAATCGTTATTGGCGAGTTTGGTTTTAGCAATGAGAATATTTTCTTTACACAATTGCTTTTGGTAGGCATTGTATGCTTCCACAGATTTTTGCTGAACACTAGCATAGCATTTTTTAGCCTCTTTGGGAATAGTTGATAAAACCGCGATGGCTTGTCGGTATTGTTTCATTTGAATATACTTGTCGGCATCTTTTACAAGTTGATCACAGTTGTTTTCATAATATGTTAAAATCTTCTCTTTACCAGCGTTTATAAATGCTTTTAGTTTAGGGTCTGATGTTGAGATTTGAGAAATAGCATTGTTTAGTGCTTTTTGTTTGGAAGTGCCACTGCCTTTCAGCGATTTTGAATATGAAGCATACACTTTTTTCGTGCTATATTGTTGTATAAACAGACTAAATTCAACTTCAATGGCTACGAGCGTTCGCATTCCCGTTACGGTAGATTCGTCATAAACTTCAAACTTAGGATAGATTAAAAATTCATTGGAATAGCCGTTCCCTGAAATTCCGTTTTTTGTAACAATATGTTGAATTTTCGTTTCAATTTTAGATACCGTTTTTTGCGATAAATGCTCTGAATTATCGGGTAAGATTACCGATAAAGAAATTGAATTTAAGTCAGCATCTGTATTTTGTGAGAATGCATTGTTATACGTTATAAACAAGATGCATAGTATTATTTTTTTTATCATAACTTATTGAATTATAATGTTAATTTCGGCAGCACTTCTTTTCCCTTGTTTTACTGCCAAACCAAGTTTGTTTTTGATAAACTTTCGCAACTTGCTAGAAACCTTTGTTGCTCTATAATTTCTTCCAGTTTTAGGATCTTTTAGTGGAATTCGAAAATCGTCAACAATCAAAGAGAGTTCTGTCATTCCTTGAATATGAAAGTTATTATTATGAGCATTTTCATCTAACCAGTCTTCTAAAAGATCGGAAAGTAAATCAGCATCGTCACCTATTTCAGAATCCATGTTGTATTCAGAATCTTCATGAAATCCAATATTAATACGAACAGAGCGACCGTTTTCTACAATTTGCCCAAACTTATCATTCATGGTATTTAAAAATTCTTCCACACAACTTTCTACAGCTTTTTGCGATAATTTGGCAATATCATCTGTGTAAAACTTTCCTGACTCTCCTGTTTTAGTGACCAATGATTGTGCGGTGTACGAATCTTTTCCTTCCATGATGAGTTTCACGGAGTTTCCACCTGACGACTTTTGCACAAACACTTCTACTTCCACAATAATATCTGCGGTAGACAGTCGAATCATTCGAGATTTTAAATCATTTTTTTCATCCGATTTTACAGCGGTTTCATTCAACGCTTGTTTTAATTTTTGGGTAAAGTCATACGTAGTAAAACCACGATTGTCAAACGCTTCTTTTACTTTTGCAATGGCAATTCGTTTGTTGAAATCATCTTCTAAAATGGTGCGAATATCTTGTCCTTCTTTTACCCAAGGAATCACCATAATTGACGGTTGTACTTGTGTCACTTTCGTTTGTGCATAGGCTTCTAAATTGATTCCAATGAAAGTTAAGAGCACTATTAAAATATATTTTTTCATAATGGTTGATACGTTAGAGTCCAAATTTTCTAATGATGTTGTTGTCTTCGAGGTCTTTTTTTAGTGACATAAGATTGATTTTAATATCTGTCGTTCCGGTGAAGACTTTCTCTCTCTTTTTGTATGGTGAACTTATATAAGAACTCATCACAAAAGATCGATAACGTCCTTTAAAGAAAGCCTCAAAATACGCTTTGTGTTTTGAGGTAATGGAAGCTTCATTTGAACCAATTAAAGGTTTTTCCACACTTGTGTTTGGAATTCCTCTGAAAAAAATAATTTCAAATACTTTTCGTTCAGAGTCGCCAATGGCTTCATTTTCTGTGTTTCCATAGCCTAAACTTCTTAGTGCTATAGTTTTGTGTTTTTGTTCATTAAGTACAGTCAACTCTGCGGTTAACGGAGTGTATAATTTTTCACCGCAACTCACTGTAAATAGTACAGTAATTGCTACAAGCATGATTCTTTTGTTCATAGGATTAATTTTTTGAGTAGCATTCAATTTTTGCGCCCGCGTTAAATCTTTCTAAAATGACATTGCCACCTTTAATGACTTTTGCCTCTGAAATTTCATCACCTTCCACATTCGTGATTCTCACAGTACCAATCTCTTTTTTTCTGATAATTTCTTTTCCATTCACGTTCATTGAAACGAGTTCAACAACTTTGAATGCTTGCTTTTCTTTAGCACCATTCATATTTCCTGTATTTAGCAATAACGTTTTAGCTTTGCTGGAAGTAGCTTTGGTAATTTCTATAATTTGAGTAGTCACGGGGAAATTTTCCGCAACAAACTTATCAATCGCTTTTTGTGTTCCTTTTAAAGAATTAAAAAAAGCTTTTTCGGGAGTTTTCGTATCATACGTACTTACTACATTTCCAAGAAACGTTTGTTTGGGTTGAATCATTTCACTGGCAATCACTTTTCCTGTTGCGATATCAATAACCTCTAACGAAAAAGAGATATTACATTTATATGAAAAAGATTCTTTGGAGGTTCTTTTTGTAATGCTCACTTGACTGATGTTTCCCGTTACAATTTGCTCTGCTCCTTCAAAAGCACTTTCAGAAGTCACTTTACCATCAATAAATTCTTCTTTCTTCTGAAACTCTCGCTCGTCTAAGAGTTTTCTATAATTAGCTCGATCTACAATTTTAAAGCGATTGGTGTTCTTAATAGCTGCTTTTACTTTATCTTCAATTGCTTTGATATATTTAGCAGAGATTTCTACATCACTAGCAGCTTCAAATGTGGAGATGGCGACTGTCTTTTTTTGTGCCAAAGCCGTAGTTGTGATGAACAATATCAGTAGAAAAAGGGTTTTTTTTTTCATGGAATCGTGTTTTTTCGAGTTGATTATTATAGTTCAACTGCAAACATAAAACGATCTATAAAGCTTTCTTTGTGGGTTTCCGTAAATGAGGTACTTTTTTATTTTTTAATTAGAAATACCGTATAAGTAGTGATGAAGAATACAGTCAGTATTGATAAGGTCAAATAACAACCAACGAAATTTATAGGAGAATAATATGGCGAAGTTGAAGCATTAATTCGTTTTTCGAACGAGTTCTTTTGTGTCTTGATGATTGATAATGATAAACTCTTCCTCATCAATTCCGAGTCCTAGTTGTGCGGATAGGTTTAGGATTTCTCCTGTTCCTAATTGGAGATTCTCTATTGTAACAATATTATAGCCAATAAAACTTATTTGAAATTGATACGTTGCTGTTGGCACTGAAAGGTTGTATGCTCCATCCAAATCGGTGGTTATTCCTAGAACTTCTTTTGTTTCTGTATTAGTTAATGTAATATTAGTAAATGGTAAGATGTCTTCTTGTTGAAACGGTTCATCACTATATATAGATTCTCCATAAATTTTTCCAGAAATGGTTGCGACTGTTGTATCAGCAAAAACTAGGTTTTTACTGATATCAAGGATGCTTTGACTTTTTGTTTGGAGATGTGCAGGGACTGCTGCTAAGGCGCAAGCTATATTCTTGCTTTTGCAATTAATCATTAAAAATAAAATGCTACAGTAAAAAAATAGTTGTCTCACGACTCTTTCAATTCTTTAATAATCTCTTGAATTCCTTTTTCAAAACCTGTGTAGAAATCATTTTTCTTGAATTCAGGCACAATCACTTGGTTGATGATTTCTAACGCTTCTTCATCCGTGAGTTTGTGCATCACACCTATACCGTTTTGAATCCATATACGGCGATCTTTCATGTACAACGCAATTAAAACACCATTATCTTTATCTCCTTGTCCAATGCTCCAATGATTTGCTAAGTCTAACGAATATTCTACCAAGCCTGAATAATCTTGAATTGAGGTTAAGGTCACAATTACAATTTCGTCACCAGTTTTTACTTTATGTTTTTGTATTAAATCGAGTAAATTCGCTTCTTGCGTTTCAGAAAGAATGTTGTCATAATCATTAATAGTTCCTACAAGCATGGGAAAATCAACTTTAGCAGCGTGTTTGCCAATAAATGACTTAGAGTGCATTTTATGCGTGGCTTCGCAGCTAAAACAAAGCACCATCAGCAGGGCAAGCAGTAGGCTTTTGTAGTTCATAGTGGGCTATTATAATCAATTGGGTATCTGCAAGATAAGAAAATCAACAGTACATCGTTAATATTAACATGCTAAAAAAGTAACTTTTCGATGAAATGAACGGTTTGGATTCTTTTTTTTGAAGAAATTTAGTCGTTCTCTACTTTGTTCACTTCCTTAATAATAGCTTCAATACCTCTGTACACACCTTTAAAATAGTCATTTCTTTTAAACTCAGGAATGATTTTCGATTGTATGATATAGCTGGTTTCAGCATCTGTCAGTTTATCAACGAGACCATCACCATTTTGAATCCAAAGTTTTCTTCCTGGTTTGTGAATTGCGATCAAGACCCCATTGTTTTTATCTTTTTGTCCAACGCCCCAATAATTTGCCAAGTCTAACGAATACTTTTCAATATTATCGTATGCTTTCAAATCATTAATCGTTACTACAGCAATTTGATTGGTGGTTGCCGCCTCATGAATTTTGACCAATTTACGCAACTTAGTTTCTTCATCTTCTGAAAAAATACTATCAAAATCATTGATAAAGCCTACAGGTTTTGGGAAAACGGAACTTGTATAGGTTGTATCAGCATATGGAAACGATTCCTTTTGTTGGTTACATGAAATTCCAAGCAATAAGAGACAACAGATAAGAAGATATTTATAGTTCATGAGAAGATATTTACGAGTACATTTAGTCATACAAAATTATAATATTGCTTCTAACGCAGCTTTTATGAGGTTTGTATAAATTCTTTTGGTGTTTTTTCCGCGGTAGCCAGAAACTCGTCCAATAACATTTCCTAAATCGTCTAATAGGATGACTGTGGGAAATCCTTTTGCGTTGTATTTCTTGCGAAGCATCATATAATCATCAATATAGTCTTTTCGAAGGATTTTTTCATTTCGCGGAAAATCCAGTTCTACCAACACAAACTTTTCTGCAAGTTTGATAAAGGCACTTTTAGAAAAATAATTTTTTTCCAATTCAATACATGCGCCACACCAATCAGAACCTGTGAAAAACAGCAACATGGGCTTTTCGAGTTCTGTACTTACTTTTTTTGCTTTTTGATAATCCAAATACCAACGCAAGTTATGGCTATCAGTTTTTACATGTTTTCCTTCTTTTTGCGCATGCAAATTACACAGTAGAAACACAGAAAAAACAAGTGTAGTAAAAAATTTCATGGTGTTGGTTTTAATGTGGATGGTAAGATAAGCATATTTTACACAATATACTTTTCAAAAACAGTAGTTCCTTTAGAGTCATCTGTCGTGTAGGAAATCCATTGAAAATTACAGTTGGTACATTTTAGCAACATAGGATTGTAATATCCATCATACAGCACTTTTATTTTCTGTAGGTGCTTGACAATAGGTTTTTTATCATATCTGTTTCTAAGTTCGCAATCGCAAATAGACGTAGATTTTTTCTGAATTTCTTCAAATTCTAAATCTAAAATAATAGCATACAAACGTGGTCTAATATGCTTGCTGTTGATGATGCTGTGCAAGCTACTTTCAATAGGAAGTTCTTCAAAATGCTTTGAATACATTCGAACTATTGCCGTTGTTATTGCGAAATCGACGCCATTCAATTCATGTTCTTCATTAATCATTTGGTCAAACTCCATAAATAACAAATTCCAATCACTCAATTGTTCTCGAATAGGAAGTGTGTTAAACGTTTCCCAGTTAAAATTGAGTATAACGTTTAAATAGTTTACAAGTTTTTCCTGAAAGTTCATTTGTGTAATTTTTAGTAAAAAATAAAGATTTCAACGCTGGAATTTTCTTCACAACTTGCCGTATGGCAAATACCTGTGTAGATTTTTCTCTTAATGTCAATTCAGCGGAAGTCTTCTCAATACGAGCAATGATAGTGTCAATTTCAGTATCTGAATACATTCGATCTAAAACAGAAAAACCGTTTTGCTGAAATGAATGGATGCAATTTCTATGTAAAGTCAATACAATTAAGTTTTTTTACGCTCATAAAAATAAACAATATCACATCAATTTCTCCTTAAAAAAATCAATAGTACGTTTCCACGCCAAAGTTGCCGCTTTTTTATCATAACGTGGTGTGGTATTATTATGAAAACCATGATTTACATTTGGGTAAAAATGTGCTTCGTAGTCAATATCGTTGGCTTTTAATACGTTTTCAAAAGCTTCCCAACCTGCGTTGACGCGTGTATCTAATTCCGCATATTGCAATAACAAAGGTGCTTTGATTTTTGCAGCATCTTCGTCGCTTGGTTGTCTTCCGTAAAAAGGAACTGCGGCTTTTAAGTTGCTTAATCGTACTGCCATCATGTTGGAAATCCAGCCGCCAAAGCAGAAGCCAACCACGCCGACATTGCCATCACATTGCGGGTGATTTTTTACGTACTCAAATGCAGCAATAAAATCTTCCAGCATTTCGTTGCGATCGCGTTTGCGTTGCATGGTTCTTCCATCATCATCGTTGCCAGGATAACCGCCGAGTGGCGATAATGCGTCGGGTGCCAGACTGATAAAGCCTTCCAATGCTGTTCTTCGTCCAACATCCTCGATATATGGATTCAATCCGCGATTTTCATGCACCACAACCACGCCCGGAATTTTTGTTTTGGTATCTTTTGGTATAGAAAGCAAACCTTTAATATCGCCGCCGCCTTTGGGAGATTTGTACGTAATATACTCCGATTCTAACTTCGGATCGTCTTCTGCAACTTCTGCGGTAGTTCGGTAATTGGGCGACATAAAACTTAGCAACGCACCAACTGTGACGCTTCCTGCGGCATACAAGGAAAGTCGCTCCACAAACTGTCTGCGTCCAATCTTATTATGTGCATAATCGTCGTATAAATCAAATACTTCTTGTTTGATATCTTCCTTTTTAAGCTCGCTCATGAGGTTTATTTTTGGTTGATCTAAAGTTACGGAAACAAAAAGATACTTACAGTACGCGCAAAGGTCTTTTTGAGAAAATCGCAATAAAAATATCAATTTTTCTCATTTTGTTGAAAAATTCGCAATAAAAAGCCGTTGGAAACCTTCCCGCAGCAATGCAACAGGCTTTCCAACGCGTTTGAAACGTCCCTGCAGCGCTGCGAGAAGCTTTCCAACACATTCGAAACGTTCCTGCAGACGTGCAACAAGCTTTCCCCCGTTGGGGATTCGTTCCTGCAGATGTGCGAGAAGCTTTCCCCGTTGGGGATTCGTTCCTGCAGACGTGCGAGAAGCTTTCCCCCGTGGGGAATTTGTTCCTGCAGACCTGCAACAAGCTTTCCCCCGTGGGGATTTGTTCCTGCAGACCTGCAACAAGCTTTCCCCGAATAAGTTTAAGAGTTTATAAGTTGAATCGTTTCGACTTCAATTTGATTTGCGATATCACCCAAGTCACAAAACCCACAAAAAAATGTATCTTTGAAACACACAACCAACCAACATGATTTACATTGCCATTTTACGTGGAATTAACGTTTCTGGAAGTAAAAAAACTACTGAAAGATGAAGTAATTTTGATTGTTACTAGTTTTTTTTAGAACGAGTCAGTTAATTATTAGCTTAATTTTTATAAGAGAAAATATATCATTAGTCGTATCTGTGAATTTCAAGTTCATACCAAATGTATGTTTCAACTCTTTTTCTATCTTTTCCTTAGTTTCTTCAGCCTTACTTTCATTCATTAATATGTGAAATATATCTTTATTTTTCTTGTAATCATTTATAATGCTTTGTGAGATCAATGATTTTGACTTTTTATAAATCTCTTGTGTTTTCTTTTGGTTTGAGTTATCATTACTCCAAAATAAATCAAAGAAATTTAAGTTTTTTATTCTTTTATTTAAATCAGAATTTTCAAAGATGTTTACTAAGTCACTATCAAATAAGCGAATTTTTTTATTAATAGATAATTTTTTTGAAGGTCTTATAGGTGTTGAGTTATTTAGTGTAAAGTAATATAAATAATCAAAGTTACTTTTTAGAAAATTAAAGTTGATGTCATTAAAATGGTTTTGTCCATGTGGGTTATATAATGTGTAGCTTGACTTGGTGGTTTTCTGTAAGGTGTATGCATGTTGTGTTACAATGTTGGTATTACTATCATCTGTTTGCTCTTCTAAAGACCCTAATGTAATTATCGTCTTCTTATCTGAAAATCTAACTTTAGTTAAAAACTCCTGTAAATTTTCTTCTGAATTAAAGTCTCTTAGACTTTTAGCCTGCATATAACTACCAGTAATTGCTAACCCAAAATCTGTTACATTTCTTTCACTAGAGCTACCAATTATATTTTCGTAACCTCCATTTAGTTTTGCCCAAGCTTTTTCAAATAAAGCTACCCATGTTTTCAAAATATCTTTTTGTGATTGATTGAATTTAGCATATATCAAATCAGTTTTACCATCTCGTGAATATAACTTATCATCAATATTAACATACACTTCATTTTTATCATTGTCATAAAAGCGTAATGAATAGAAATTTTCTTCTTTGTTATAAATGATGCTGTTTTTGATTAGGCTTGGCATTGTATCAGCAATACCTGCTAACACAGCTAAGAAATAACAGTCACCGACTTCTCCTTGGTGGATGTCATTACTATTTATTGATTTTGTATTTCCTTTTCTATTGAAAAGAGTAGCATTTGGAACTGAATCATATAAGTATTCAATATCATTATTTTGATGTTCAATTGTCATACAAATTTTTTCATTAGTATTATAATCTATAGTTAATAAGTCGTCTCTATAATCAGGTTCTTCAAATTTATATGATACATCATTGTTATGTTTTTTGAATTCCTCTAGATATTCTACTAATTTTTGGTCATTGAAATAAGAAGAAGGAGTTACATTTAGAATAAGTGATTTTACAAAATTTGAATCAATAACATTTATGATATGATTTGATTTGAAATCAATATCTTTTTGAATTGATAATATAGTATTGTAATAATGATAAATAAAATATTTACGCATTTGTAAAATATTGTATCGCTCTTCTTGTATAATAGTAATAAACCTTTTCAAGAGTCTGTTTTTATATGTGTATTTGATGCTATCACATATAGTTGAAAAAGAATCATTGATAGTAGATTTTACATTGCTAATAATACGTTCACGTTCATAAAAATGATTTTCAAGTATAACTCTTTTTGTTTTTAATTCTTTAATGCTAGAAAGTATTAATGCGATATTAATCAGTACTAAAGGAGCACTCCAGTATAGATAGTGCTTACCAATAAATAATAAACACAGTCCAATAACAAGTATATTTAAAATTAATAAGAAAGTAATATTTGTTATGGGTAGGAAACTCAGTTTTAAATACGAGTATTTATTGACATCTGGCAATTTTCCAAGTTTGAAATGATTTTCCAATAGTAATACATCTCTTGAACTATTAAAGATATTATCATCATTTTTTTTTAGTACGTTTTCTAAATGATTACAAGTATTCTCTACAGTTTTAAGGTTGTTGAAAATAGTTTTTTGTGTTTCAAATTGACTAATAGCTTTGTCAAAATGAGTTGCAAGTATTTTTTCAAGATTTTGACTGTCATTGTTGCTTGTTTTTTCAGCATATTCAGACTTCCCTTCTTTAATGAAATCTAATGTTGCAATTGCATTTTCTAAATTGGTAGTTCTGTATTTTTTTTCATTTTTAAAATTTAATATGGTAGTATTAATTAAAGCTTGGGTGTTTTCTTTAAATATATCTACTCTGGTATTGAAATCATTATTAAAATCCCGTTCAGTTTCCAGAAGTTTATTTCTTTTATACTCACCAGTTATCTTTTGTATAGCAATTCGTGTATTATGGGCGTTTGCTTCTAGATTACTTCTTACTTCAATATCATCTTGGTGCTTCGCTTTTTGACGTAAATTATCCAAACCTAATTTAATTTCAGAATAACTTTCATTATTCAAACAATACTCTTCAAAGTTAGGCTTTTCACTATGAACAGTTATGATTAGTTCTTCATCTTTATTGAGAATATTATTTTCAGTAATAAATTTATTTGCTCTAATTTTAAGTTCTGGAGGATTTGAGTGTTTATTTATGGAGATATGGTTGTTATCCTGAATATCTTCTAAAACTTCATGCGCCAATGTATTATCATTTAAGATATCCAGAATTGATTCATTGACACCAAAGTTTTCTTTGAATATAAATTTTGAAAAATTTTGTGCTTCAATAATTTTTACAGCATTTTTTTGAAGAACTTCTTTTGATAAATAATACTTTATAGCTCCTAAGCTATGAAAGGTATTCTCGAATTCTTTTAAAGGTGAATTTTGTTTAATTTGACTGTAGTTTGAATAGTTTTCAAGTAGATACTCTAAAAAAATCTGAGTAATATGAAATTTGTCTTTATCATTATTTTCATTATATAATCCTCCACTTTCATCCTCATTTCCTAACAAAAAGGTATCTGTAACTTGATTGTTTATTTTAACAGTGGAAGATTCTTTTACCTCGTTTTTAAAAAAGGAGAATAAAAGAATCTTACATTCCTTACTGCGAAGATAAGAGCCAATAATGTCTTCTATGATGGTAATTTCATTATCTTCTAAATTTTCTCTATTAATGATAGCAAGCAATAATTCATTGTCACAAGTAACATAGTTTTGTGAACTGTCATACCACTCAAATACTTTACTCTCAGTTTCTTCTAAGTTATCTGTATCAATGATGTGAATATAATTTGAATTAATATCACAATACTTCTTTACTTGTTTGGTAGTGTCAAAGATTAAAACTGGCTTCATATGTCTAGTTTTGTCAGTTATGATTTACGAAGAATACTATTTATTTGTCTGAGCGTTAAATTATCACATACCAAATTACTTTTATTGATGTCTAAATCATCAACAGCTATAGTGACTACTATTTGTAATTCTTCTTTCAAAAGGCTTATTTCCTCGGGAGTTAATGAGCCTTTTTCCTTTCCAGTGTTCTTTCTGTCATAAATTTTACTTGCATATTCTTTAAAAATTGTTTGAACACGTTGCTTATTCTCATCAACTTCGCGTATGTAATGCTCTTCTACCTCTTCAGCATAACTTTCAGTATTGGAAAAACTATTGTAAGCTTGTCTTCTATCTTTTCTACCTTGAGTAGACTTTACAAGAACTTCAGTGCCTTCGAGAGAGTTAGAATTTACAGTAAGTATCGTATAACCTTTTGTTGACTTATTTACCAATTTCATCACACAAGCAATAGTCCACCATTTTTTCGTATCAGCTTTAGAAGGCATGATAGTGTAATTCAAATTATAAATACGATTATCGGTGTAAAAATGTGAATTTTCATGCGTATTCCTGTTCATAAAGGTAGTATACATATCCTCCATATTATGAAGTTTAAACATTGGAATCTTATCTTCTTGTAAATAGAAAACAATTTTATTTGGATTATCATTATCAACTTCTGTTATATCACTTCGCCCACTAAAAATACCGAATAAATTTGTTTGTAGCTCATTGAATAAGTATTCTTCTTCTTTTAAAGGAATATTTTCAATTTGTTTTTTGATGTCTTTAAAGAAAACAATTAAAGGCGTGTCAGTACTCTGAGTTTCACCAGTATCAGTTGGGAAATCTTTTACACCACTGTATTGCCACAAGAATTGATTGTTTACCTGAACAACACTAAAAATAGATTGAATATCTTGCTCTGATAAAAACTTGATAATAATTCTTTCTATGGAGTATTCATTTTCATTGAATAAAGCATAATAAAGGGAGCCATCGTCTGTGGTGTATTTTTCTTTAAAATGCTCATAAATTGACTTTATAAGAGTATTTATAATAGTAAATATACTTTCATTTGTCAATAAATCATCTTCAATACTAGTAATATTTAATAAAGGAGTTTGCCCTTCAAAAGTTTCTTGTTCAAGTTGAGAGTGTAATAATTTAATAATTCTGTTGTTGATTAAAACTGTGTTGCCAGAGACAATGTTTCCTTGCTCACCTTGTGTTTCTGCCTGTTGGAGAGAAGTTGCAACTGTATCATTAATATCTTTTAATTTACGATCTAGAATAGACAAGTTCCCGTATGTGTAATCATCTTCAACTCTATAAAACTCCCCAATGACTTCAATTAAAAAATTATAGTATTTAATAGCCGCTTCTTTTCTTTTTATTTCTATAATTTCTTTTGATAAACTATAATAGTTATCTGTATTTAAATCACTTGTTTTTTTTATATAAAACTTAATTGCTGCTTCTTGCGCTTTTTTATCAATGCGCCTAACAAGAGTTTTCATATTGGGCATTTTATTTTTAAGTTGATTTAATTCAGACTCGATACGTTCTCTATTATTCTTATGAACCGATATTTCTGTCACTAGTTCTTGCTTCATTAAATTGCATTGAGAAGTGATATTTCTAAAAAAGTTTTTTGCGATCGCTATTCCTCCATGTTGTTGTAAAAAAGTATCTTTTAGTACCCGTAATTTTTTGGCAATTTCATTTCGATCATCATTTTCTTTAATAATATTTCCAGTAGTTTCTATAAGCGTATCAACGAACCTATTTTTTTTGATAATAATTTGCTTATCTACGTCTTTTCCAGTTTCCACGCTTCCAAAACTTATTTCTTTTAGCTCTTTGTGAGCATCTTCATCTAACGGGCATAATTTCTCTATAAGTTGATTGATAGACTTCGACACCTCTCCAATACCTTCATTTAAATTATTTTCATTAATGAAATTTTTAACTTTGTCATTAATATCAATTGTATTTTTTACAGGACTCAAGAAGTAATCGATTTGTCTAGAAAGCTGTTTTTTAACGAAATATTCTATGACCCTATCTCTATTTAGTTGAATGCTAGAAACGCCAAAACTTGATAAAGTTCTTTTTTTTCCTTGCATTGTGTAAGAGAATTGGTTGCTATTTGATTGTGCAGATTGCGTATTTTGATTTATTAATGAAATCGCAGCATCTGAAGCAACGTCAATCATATTATCATAATTTAGAATACCTCTTTTAGTGCTATTTTGCATTATATAAATATGATCATAATATTTTTCAGGAGCCTGCGTATATTCAAATGGTAAAAAATCACTATTTCTATGATGAACTTTCCAATATTCAAGTTCTGATAAAGCTCCAAAAGTATTTGGACGTATATTTTGTGAGAAAGGTACTCCGTTAAAAAAACTATAATCGGCAAAATATCCCCAAATATTAAGATCATTCACAGGTATCCCTGATTTATTTTTTTGTATCAAGAAAGGTAAGTCAATACAAGTGCCGCTTCCTGTTCCACCTGCCAGTGATCCAAATATAAAAATGTTAAATGCAGAACCGCCCAAACTTAAATTTGCATTTTCTTGAGCACTGTTCCTAACAGTTTGTATACTTTTTAAATGCTTTAAAGCTTGATCTATTTTTGATATGATTTCTTTGTATTCTTTTCGTAAATACAATTTTCCAACCATACGTATTTGTCCTGCACCATTTCTAGGAAATGATTCCCCTACATAATTATTATATTCCTTACCATAACTATTACTAAATTCCTTTACATCTGGATTTACTTCTATAAATTCATGCATATTGGTATTACCTGCAGAAATGTTAATAAATTCAGAACTTCTAAAATTGATATTGATTTTTTCTCCACCTTTGTTCTCAACTAGATGTTGTTTAGAAATATTATCTTTATCAGAATCAAAATACAGATATTTAATTTCGTCAAATTGTGTTTGACCATATTCCTCATAAAGTTTTTCTTTAATATTAATTAATACATCGTATCCAGTTCCTCCCAAACCGATGAATAAATTATATCCTTTCATAATTATTGGTATTTAGTTAGTTGTATATAAATTTTATGTAATCGTTATTGTCATTACTTACTTTTATTACATCTTGCATTTGAAGTAAATAACCATTTGGAACAACTTCATTATTGACTTCAATCATTGCATTCTCTTGTGTGGTGTGAATTTTCGGATTACCATTTTGCCCTTTGGTCAAATAGAAGTCAGTCAAGGTATCTGCATCTACTACGTATTTGTAGCTAAATTTTCTATCATATTTTTTTAAATGGATTTCCTGTTCATAAGGATATTTTAAAGAAATAATTCCGCGCTTAAACTTTTGATTTCTGCGGACAAAAAATACTAGCATTAAGAAAGTAGCAATAACGATCAACCCATAAAAACAATACCTGATTAAACTTTCTTTAAAAGATTCGGGTACGACATATGTAAGATGTTTAAAGCCTTGTTTTTTATTCTGCTTATATTCAATATTATTTTCAAGGAGCCTTGAAGCTTCTAAAACTTTTACATTGAAATTATAATTACCACTTTTAACATCTTTTTTAGGTGTAATATGGATTGTTGTTGAGACATGCTTATTAGTTGCCTCAACTTTAAATGTTTTTTTATCCCACTTCTTGCCATTAATAAGTAATATTAAATTCTTAAAATCAAAGTCATCATTTATTTCAAATATTACATATTCATTTTCTTTAACAGCAGTTTCGTTAAAAGAAAGTTTTATTTTTTTGTGAATTGTATCACCTCTTTTGAGATTAATAGCTTCTTCTTGACTAAAGGAGATGTTAGGTGTGAAAAAAATGAATACTAAGAGTGAAAATATGTGTTGTTTCATTCGTTTTTATTTAGTCTATAAATTCAATGGTTACTTTGGGCTTTTCTGCTTTATTGTTGAAAATAATTTTTGACTTATTTGCAAGAATTTCTATATGTAATTTCGCATTATCACTAATAAGCGTATCTTTTGAAAAGCCGTTAGAGAAAGTGTATGTTATTTCCCCAGTGTAGATCTCTTTATCAAAAACTTCTGGCTTATTAGCCGTTAAAAGTTTTACTGTCTGTGGTTTCCTAGATAATGAGATCTTATTGATACTATCATTAGGTCTTACAAGACTAGCTTTTTGCTTGATAGTTTTTTCGTCATAGGATAATTCAAAGTTAGACATTACAACTTCGTAAGAATTATTTTGAAAAAATTTATCTATTCCGGTTCCATTGAAAGTGAATTTTTGTGTACTAGTATGCACTTTTCCATTAAAAACAATTGTCGTATTGTGAGGAGTAGCAAAAACAGTAACTTCAGAAAATGGTTTAATTATATTTTTAATGTTTTCACCATCTATTAAATTAGCTACTTCAGGTTTTAAGTTGTAGATGAATAAATAATCAGAATCTCTTATAATTTCATCAAATTTTTGTTTTAATTTTTCATAACGAATTGAACTACAATTTTTGTTGCAATTTGGAGTTGGGCTTCCATCTGTAAATAGATAAATTCTATTTGTATTTTTTGTATTTGTACTTTTTATTTTTTCTAATACTTTATTAAGAGCGTAATATGTGCACGTACAAGTTTCGAATTCATCTACACCTATTATGTTTGCTGTGATATTATTAACAATTTCTTGTGAGCCATCAATGGTATAAGTTCCTTTATCATAAATATCATTACCGTATAAGAATAAAGTTACCTTATCACCATTATTGAAATACTTTAATTGCTTTTCCAGTAAATCAATAGATTTTTTCCAAATATCTTCATTTGCAATTCCTTGATTATCTGTTCCCCGTCCAATCATAGAACCTGTAATGTCAAATAGAATGTAGTGGTTTACTTGGCTAAAACAGTTTAAAGAAACAAACGAAAGAATGATTATTATATATTTTTTAGTCATATTTTACTGTTATTTAATATATGTGATAAACATACTTTAAAAGTTTAAGGTTTAATTACGGTTTTCCGTAAGTAGGTGAATAAATTTCAGATTGTATTAAAATTTCTAATTTCATAAGTCTATAATCAAGATGCAAGTCTCCCAAAAAATGTATCTTTGAAACACACAACCAACCAATATGATTTACATTGCCATTTTACGTGGAATTAACGTTTCTGGAAGTAAAAAACTGCCCATGGCGGAATTGCGAATATTGCTCTCAAAGCTAGGTTTTGAAAACGTTCAAACCTATATTCAAAGTGGAAATGTAGTATTTAAATCTGAAGAAAAAGATCAAAAAAAACTAGAAAGACAAATTTCTGAAGGCATCAAAAAACAATACGATTACGACGTGCCTGTATTGATCAAAACCATCGCACAATGGAAGACTGCCATGGCAAACAATCCATTCACAAAAGAAGACATTTCCAAACAAGCGATTACCTTTTTAGCGACAACGCCCACAGTAACTGACTTTGATATTGACAGTAAAGGCGATGAATTTAAAATCATCAATACGGAAGTATATCTCTATTGTCCCAACGGTTTTGGGCGAAGCAAATTGACCAACAATCTTTTTGAACGAAAACTCAAAACACAAGCGACGACACGAAACTGGAAAACAATTCACAAGCTGTTGGAAATGGTGGAAGCACTGTGACATTATAAATGCTAAATGCTGAATTTTAAATTTATAAACAAGTCCAATTTGAGTTCATGAAAACTAAAAGGGATAAAAAAAATATGTGAATTCGTGGTAAAAAACATAAGGGTAAGCCAAACAAATAACGCTTCGACAGGCTCAGCGTAAACACAAATTAATAAAACACAAATAAACAAAAACGCAAATTAACAAAAAGACAAATAAACGAATAAACATACATAATGGAAAAAAAAGTAACACCAAGAGGCGCGTATCCACATACCAAACGTGTGGGCGACTTTATATTTGTATCAGGAACCAGTTCGCGACGACCTGATAATAGCATTGCTGGTGTAGATATCATTGACGAAATGGGCACGAAACATCTAAACATTGCCACACAAACTCGAGAAGTCTTGAAAAATATTGACAAAAATTTGCAAAGTGTAGGCGCAAGTCTGGCAGATGTCGTAGATGTCACTTCGTTTCTAGTCAATATGAACGATTTTGCAGGCTACAACGCCGCGTACGGAGAATTCTTCGAAAAAGAAACAGGTCCAACCCGAACGACAGTGGCAGTACATCAATTACCACATCCAGATTTGGTGGTTGAAATCAAAGTAGTAGCCTATAAAAAACAATAATCTATACTCGATTCCATGCAAAAGATTCTAAACTATATCAACGGAAGCTATGTAGCACCCAAAAGCAACGAATGGATTGACAACTATAATCCTTCAAACGGCGAAGTGTACGGACACATTCCGAATTCATCTTCAGAAGATGTTGAAGCAGCCTATCAAGCAGCAAAAGCGGCGTTCCCAAGTTGGTCAAACACCACGATTGAAGAACGGAGTCGCATCCTCAACAACATAGCAGATCTCATTGCAGAAAACTTAGCAGACTTAGCAAAGGCAGAATCGTTAGACAATGGAAAACCGCTCAGTCTTGCCACACAAATTGACATTCCAAGAGCTACGAGCAACTTTAAATTCTTTGCACAAGCCATCACACAATTTTCAAGCGAAGCACATGAAAGTGTCGGACTCAACGCGATGAATTTCACTTTGCGTCAACCCATTGGCGTCGTAGGCTGCATTTCTCCATGGAATTTGCCCTTGTATCTTTTTACATGGAAAATCGCACCAGCATTAGCTACTGGAAATACCGTGGTAGCCAAACCGAGTGAAATCACACCGATGACCGCCTATCTTCTCGGAGAAATTTGTAGCAAAGCAGGTTTGCCCAACGGCGTACTAAACATTGTACACGGATTGGGACATACGACGGGACAAGCCATTACAGAACATCCAAACATAAAAGCCATTTCTTTTACGGGCGGAACAGCAACAGGAGCACACATTGCTCGTACTGCAGCTCCTATGTTTAAAAAGCTTTCGCTAGAATTGGGAGGGAAAAATCCAAACATCATCTTTGCAGATTGTGACTATGACGAAATGTTGAAAATTACCGTACGATCTTCCTTTGCGAATCAAGGGCAAATCTGTTTATGCGGATCGCGTATTTTTGTAGAAAGAAGCATCTATGACAAGTTCAAAACGGACTTTGTAGCACGCGTGAAACAACTCAAAGTAGGAAATCCGTTTGCGGAAACCACCAAAGTAGGCGCGTTGGTTTCGAAACCGCATTTAGAAAAAGTAAAATCATACATAGACATCGCGAAAGAAGAAGGTGGAACCGTTTTATGTGGCGGAAATGAAGTTATAGTTGCAGGTTCCGAAAACGGATACTATCTAGAGCCAACAGTCATTGAAGTACAAACGGATCAATGTCGTGTAAATCAAGAAGAAATATTTGGACCTGTTGTGACTATGATGCCATTTGACACAGAAGAAGAAGTATTACAAATGGCAAATGGAGTTCGTTATGGTTTATCAGCGACACTTTGGACAAACAATCTGAATCGTACCATGCGCATGTCCAAACAAATCGAAGCAGGAATTGTTTGGGTAAACACATGGTTATTGCGTGATTTGCGTACACCTTTCGGCGGAATGAAAAGCTCAGGCGTAGGACGTGAAGGTGGACTAGAAGCTTTGCGTTTCTTCACCGAACCTAAAAATGTGTGCATTAAATACTCGTAGGTTGAAATTTTGAATTTTAAATGCTAAATTAAAAGCATGTCAGTTCGAGCATTATTGTAGATACTGAGCGTAGCTCATGATAACACTTTGAAATAAAAGGCATCTCGACTGCGCTCGATGTGACAACAGAAAATCTAATTGAAAATTTATAATGAAAACATACTATGTATATATTCTAAAATGTAAAGATGATTTACTGTATGTTGGAATGACGAATAATTTAGAACGAAGAGTAAATGAACATAAATCAGGATTCAATAGAAGCTGTTTTACATACCAAAGAAGACCAGTTGAATTAATATTTCATCAAGACTATAATGATGCTGAACAGGCAATATATTTTGAAAAGAAAATTAAAAAATGGAGTCAAAAAAAGAAATTAGCTTTGTCTGAAGGAAACTTTGATATGTTACAGATTCTATCAGAATGTAGAAATGCTACACATTTTAAATACAAAAAAAATAATTTACAATAGTAATTAAAAGTGTCACTTCGAGCGCAGTCGAGAACACTTTAAAACCTTAATGTTTAAAACAAACCAACAACCAACATGAATCTAAACTTACAACATAAAAACGCACTCGTTTGTGGAAGCACACAAGGCATTGGAAAAGCGGCTGCGAAAGAACTAGCAAACCTCGGAGCAAACGTAGTTTTAACTGCGCGAAACGAAGAAAAACTCAAAAACGTACTAGCTGAATTAGATACAACTAAGGGACAACAGCACAATTATATTGTTGCCGATTTTCAAGATCCGAACGGACTGCGTGAAAAAATTGAAGCCTATATTTCAGAAAATCATCCGTTTCATATCTTAATCAATAATACGGGCGGACCAGCAGGCGGACCAGTATTCAACGCAAAAATTGATGAATTTGAACGTGCCTTTACACAACATTTAAAATGCAATCATGTATTGGTACAAACCCTAGTTGGTGGCATGAAAGAAGCAGGATATGGACGTATTATCAATGTAATTTCCACTTCCGTAAAACAACCACTGGATGGATTGGGCGTTTCCAACACCATTCGTGGCGCCGTAGCTAATTGGTCCAAAACATTGGCTAACGAATTGGGGCAATTTGGAATCACCGTGAACAATGTATTGCCAGGAGCTACGGCAACCGAACGTTTATCAGAAATCATCAAAAACAAAGCTGCTAAAACAGGGAAAACCATTGATGAGGTTAGCGAAGCTATGAAAAACAGTGTACCCGCCAAACGTTTTGCGCAACCTAAGGAAATAGCCAACGCGATTGCTTTCTTAGCCAGCGAAGCAGCTTCCTACATCAACGGAATTAATGTGCCTGTAGATGGTGGACGTACGAAGTCACTATAAAATTCTAAGTAAAAAACTTTAAGTATGCACATACATGTTTCTTACGATTTGTTAGGGAATGGTTGGAGTACTTGTTTTATCCGAGTTGATCAAATGATTCATCAAATCAATATTACTCATGTGTTTTCATCTCCCATTGAAGACTGTATGTTTGTATTAAAAAGAATGATAAAAGGTGAAAAAAAGGATTCATTTATTTGGTATGATGAGCCAGGTGGAACAAAATTTAAAATCGTAGAAATACTGAAAAAATCTGGCGAAATTAAAATAACAGCAACACAATTTGAGAATTCTTATGGTGAAGAAATTCAAAATGAAAAATTGCTATTTGAGTTTATAATCTTGAAAAGAATCTTTTTCAAAATGATGTATTATGAGTTTCTCAAAATTGCGAATTTACTTTCTGAGAAGAAATTTGCAGAAAATAAACGTAAAGATTTTCCATTCAATTCATTTAAGACCTTTGAAAAAAGTGTACTTGATTATGTGTAAAGAGTTTTGTTGGCTTAAATTTCTCACAAATACAAAAGCAAAACTACCTGATTTTAACATTTTTCGTTGAATATTTGACATAAGTGTTAAAAAATCCTTAAATTGGAAAACAGAAAAACCACTTTTGCAATGCTAAATACATTGCAGACTAATAAACTAACCATATATGGACAGAAGAAACTTTATTGCATCTAGTATCATGGGAGCTGGTGCGCTCTCAATGTTCCCTAGCACTACATTAGCAAGTAACAAAAGTGTTTCACTCACAAGCATCGGAAAAGGATTCAACCGTTTGTTAAGCAGTGTCACTCACATTTCTATCTCTAATTTATCAGCAAATGTTGCCAATACGCATGGGCGATTGATCAGCGCGTTAGATAAAGAAGGATACGAATACAACGCCTCTGAAGTTGTAAAATTGAACAACAATTGCTTTGCGATTCCGTTGCATAAAAATCCAATCTTAGGATTTAAAAGTAAAGAATTAGCATTGATTGTAAAACAAAATGGTGGAAGTAAGTTCTACATTTTGAATGAAAAACAAGCAACTGAATTTGCAGGAATGATTGAAAGCTTCAGTCAAAATGCAGCAAGTCACAAATTGGATTTGGATGCTGCATCTTTTGCATTTCCTGTAAAAGTGGTTACTCACAAACAAGGAAAAGAAACTATATTTGCCTATAAAAATAAGTTTGACAACACAATTACACTGAGAAGTGCTCGCAAAATAGCAGAAGCAGTGATAAGTTAAACAAATAACCAACCCACCATAATTCTAAAAAGTCTTTCTACTGTTTGAGAAATCGAAGTGTAGTAAAGACTTTTTTTATTTATACTGTTAAATACATTACAATTTCTCTAATAAATAGTATTTTTATACAATGAATCATGCGTTGAGAACACGCCCAAAATAACAAAACCTTGAAACGAAAACTGCGCATAAACGGACACTCACATTTGTTGCCTTATCCAGAACAAATTCCTCAATTTATGAAGGAAAAAAAGATTTTTTGGGTCGATGATGAACGTAAATATATGTTGCAAGACGACTGGAAACGTCCTGTGACAGATTCTAGCTTTTTCTTAAATGAAAAGTTAGAATGGATGGAACATAATAAAATTGACCATGCGGTTATTTTAAATCTTTCACAATTGTACGGAAATGGCCTGCGGTTGGAAGCCATGAAACATGCCTTGCGTTTTCAAAATGATTTTAATGCCGAAGTACAACGCAATCATCCTTCAAAGTTTACGTGTGGTTTTGTAGTACATCCAGGATTTATTCATGGTGCTTTGTGGGAAATAGAACGTTGTGTAGAAGAATTGGGCTTGCGTGTATTGTGTTTGCCAACGCATTTTATGGACTCAATAGGGCAGTGGCGCTCCGTTTTTGACGAAGAGAATGACCCTATTTTCGCTTTGGCGGATAAGTACAAACTTGCGATAGAAATTCATCCGTATGATGGTGATAAAATGATCAAACTAGAAAACGTAAATTGGCGCTTTCACCTAATTTGGATGTTGGCACAATGTGGCGATGCATATCATTTTTATACCTTGAATGGCATGCAAGAACGGTTTCCAAATATTAGAACCTGTTTTGCACATGGCGGACAGTTGGCACAAATGAACTTAGGACGCCGCATACAAGGATTTGACGGACGACCAGATTTGTTTGAAGGCAAAGTACATCCGCGAAAAGCTGTAGGACATCCCAATATTTACTTTGATACCTTGGTGCATGATACCGATTCTTTCAAATTAATGGTAGATCGTCAAGGAAGTCAGCAAATTATTATGGGATTGGACGATCCGTATCCGTTAGGAGAAATGGAAAGCGATGCACAATCTTCGTATCCAGGAAAACTGTTAGATTTGGCTATGGAACGTAATATCATTAATCAAGAACAATATGATGATATTTGGGAAGACAATGTACTACGTTGGTTATTTGGTACTGATGAAGCCACTAAAAAAGACTTGGTTCAAAAAATACTAAGCGACTAAGTTTCGGTGAAAATATCTCCGTATTTCACCACTTCTAAAAATAGCGTGCTTTACTGTATTGAGACGAATACAAAAGCTGGAAATTGGAAAAATGCTTGTAAAAGGTTACTTTTATAAGTAGCTGATATTCAGAATTATAATTTTCTCTAAAACACGAGAAGAAAATGCGCTCAAATGAAGAATATGTCCATCATTTTACTTGCTTTTTTGGTCATCTCTTGCGATACGACTACCCAAACCATTGCCGAAGAAATAGCACCTACGTTTTCTAAAATAACACAATATACCTATCCAAAGAACACTAAAGATGCACCATTCAAGTACAGACTTGACTATTACTTTGATAACAAAAAACCGCATCGTTGGATTGAATTAGATTCAAACCATAATGTGATTACAGAATACATATATGAATATGATAGCCTGTGGAATCACATTGGAGCTAAATACAGAGAAGATGGTGAATTGAACTATAATTTGGAAAGAGTTCATTTTAAAAATGATACTACCAAAGTAACGCAATGGTTAGATTCGTTGGGAAAGCCGTATTATACCATGACCGATTATCTCAATCCTAAAGGGAAAACATACAGAGCGGAATTTAAAGGGAATGAAATTCACGGATATGATTCCACGTTTTATACAAAAGAAGGTTTTCCGAAGCGTATCTTTTTTACGAATACCAAAGGAAAAGTTTTTAATGATCGAACGTTTGTCTATGACTCCATAAGTGATCAAAAAGATTGGATTACACGCAAAAAGGTTATGAACGATACTGTTAGAGAACTTCATGTAAAAGAAACGTATTATAATGATAGATATACTGACGCGAATGGTATTTTTTACGAAGGCATCATTTCTACAGGAATGTGGTCAGAGAACACGTTTAGTTTTACAGACGATGCACAAACGATGTTTGTGATGCGCACCGCAGATTGGGACAATCAATTTGGAAGTATACACGCAAAATCACATGGAATTTTTACAACTTCAACTCGTATTCCTGTTTTAGATACCATTTATAACGGAGCTATTTCGCCAAGCGGGAATAAAATTATTTATAGCAAAAAAGCGGAAGGAGACGAATTTATATACTTACTAAAAAAGGTGGAAAATGGTTGGTCTGAACCTGTAAACTTGACACTAACATCTCAAATAAAAGGTGGCTACTTTTACTGGCTTACTGAAAAAGACTTATTTTTTTATTCAGATGTGCAACATGGAAATATAGTTCAAGGTACATTGATAAATGATCAACTAAAAATTACAGACTCGTTGCCAATTTTAAATACAGAGTTAGGAACGGAATTTAGTCCGTATGTTAACCGAGAAAAGCGGTTTATTATTTTCACAAGATATCTTGAATCAGATGGTGCACAACAAGGTTTTTTTGTCAGTTACAATTTGGGGAGTTATGAAGTTCCTAAATGGTCACATCCTAAAAAAATAAAAACATTGCCTTATGGTTGGAATGCTTATTTTATAAATGATGGAAGACAATTTCTTTATACAAATGGCGATAATATCATGAGCGTTTCTACTAAATCACTTAATCTTACTTATGAAAAGCAGTCGTACTAAAATCATTTGTTTCTTATGTATTTTGAGTATTCAAAATATGTTGCATGCGCAAGAATAGAGAAGCGAAAAATAATACCAATTTACATATAAAAAGTAATTCAGTGTAAGACTAAAAAAACCTCACATTTGTTTGTGAGGCTTTCAATTTAGCACTATTACCTTGATCCGAAGTATATTACTTCTTCACAATAAGTTTTGTATATGTGTTTCCAGAAGTATCTTGTACATTCACAAAATAACTTCCTGTTTTCAATTCACTAATATCAATCATTTTTTGATGGGTTTGCAAAGTAATAACTTTTACCTGTTGTCCTACCAAGTTGTATACACGAACTGTTTCTATTTCTTTAGTCGATTCAATATGCAATTGTCCGGTTGTAGGATTTGGATACATCGAAAAAGAAGTTTCCTCAAAATTTGGGGTACTCAACGTATTGGTAATTGTCATACTTGTAGAAGTCGAATACAAATCACACGCTCCAACGGTATGTGTAATGGTATATACACCATCTGTAGACATAGACAAATCAATTTCTCCCGTAGTCGCATTAATTGATAATCCAGCAGGTTCGGCTGTAAACACACCTGTAACACCTGTGGTACGTGTTGGCGTTGGATCAGCATCATCAGTAGCATACGTATTGAATGTGTATGCAAAGTCTGCAAAATCATTATAATGCAAGTCAATATAATTTTTAATCACTGTTGCATAATCGTCTGCAAACGGCACTAAAGTTTGCGGTCGGCTATCATAAAAGTTTCCGTTGTAGGTTCCTAAATCGCGCACACGTCGGTTTACTTCTGTCATAATTCCGTCAATCGTTCCGCCGCCGCCTTGTCCATCGCTTGCTGTTGGTCCAGAACCGTGACGTCTGTTATTGTAAAAATCGCCATCAAAGTAGTCGTTATTAAACGGGCGTGTATCATCACAACTGTTAGAAGCGCCACTATCAAAATCACTTGGAACGGTTCTATACCCAGAAGTTACGCCGCAACCAGAATAGCCTTGCGCATTGTAGAAAACTCCGCCAGTATCTTTAAAAAGTCCACCCAAACTATTTGGTCCACGAACCAATTCTTCTTGGGTTAAGTTTCCTAAGTTATCACTCACTAAGTTTGTAATGGTTGAATTAGAAACTGTGTTTAAATAATTAGCTGTTGTGTTGTTTAAATCGGAAGCTGAAATATTATAACCAGCTTCAATTCGTGGAACAGTATGACTTTGTCCATGTAAATCAATAAACAACCCTTTTCCCCATTTGCTCATGACATCTGTACTTGCTTGATCAATAAAGTTATGAAACGTATTCCAATAGAAAAGCGCATCTGAATCGCCACAAGTCGCTTCATTTTGTTCTCTATTAGGATCCAATTTGCTTCGGTGTAAGTTGTTGATAATCACATACGGATAACAACCCGTTTGATCGTACACTGATTGCTGAATTTCACGAATTAAAATATCAGTATTGTCATCTCTTTCATTCGTACCGCAACCTCTATCTGGCAATGCACTATCATTGTCTGGATAAGAAGTTCCGCCAATGGTTTGCCCAGATTGTTTTACACCACCGTGCGGCGCAGCAATAATGATGGGCATATTTCCAGGAATGTATTCAATATATTCGTTTCCGCTGGTATCAAATTGAGAAACTCCAGGAAAAGGTGGCGGTGGCGGTGCTGGTTCTTCTAATGCAAAATAGAAGGTCGCTGAAATTTGTGTGTTTGCTGGGTTGTTCGGGTTGAAATCTCCATCAAATGTAAAAGCGGTTTGTCCGTCAGCAGTAATTGTCAAACTTCCGCTTCCATTCCAATCGTCACCATAAGTGTCATACACAATTACATAATAACCAGTTCCAGCAGGTATATTATCATCTACTGGATAACTAACGGCAGTTGTGGTTTCATTATAAGCATTGTTGGTGCTTCCCGTAAAACCATTGTCAATAGTTTGTAAAAGTGTTCCTGAAGGACTGTACAATTCTACTCTATTTTCGGTTGACCACTCCGGCCAATCCACCGTAAGGACTACATCTACATTTTGAGCATTGCTTAGAAGGCTCATCAATAAACATAATAGGAAGACACTTTTTAAGGGTGAAAAAGTAGTTTTTTTCATGTACATAGGTTTAAGTAAAATGATTTTGGATGCGATTTAGATTTTTTTTCTTACAATTGTAATGCAAGATAAAATCCAAAACAATAATACGATAAAAGGCATAAAAATACGACAAAATGAGTGATAAATATTTTGAAACCAATCGGGAGACTTGGAATAAAAAAGTAGCAATTCATGCTAAAAGCGATATGTACAACATGGAAGCTTTTAAAAATGGCAATTCGTCTCTTATGAAATATGAACGGCATAGTTTGTCTGCCGTAGCGGGGAAGTCCTTGCTGCATTTGCAATGTCACTTCGGACAAGACACCTTGAGTTTTGCTCGAATGGGCGCAACATGTACAGGAATTGATTTGTCCGATGAAGCGATAAAACTAGCAAAATCACTAAATGACGAATTGAATTTAGACGCTACGTTTCATTGTTGCAATGTGTTTGATGTAAACGATCATGTAACGGATACGTTTGACATTGTATTTACAAGTTATGGCGTCATTGGTTGGTTGCCCGATTTAACAAAATGGGCCACAATTATTGCATCAAGATTAAAGGACGGCGGTACTTTTTACATGGTAGAATTTCACCCAATTGTGTGGATGTTTGATTATTTGCAAGAACCACCTGTACTGAAGTATGCCTATAATCAAGACGAAGTAATTTATGAAGAATACGAAGGCACGTATGCTGAAGATGGAGAAACCAAAATGATTAGCAAGGAATACGCTTGGAATCACGGTTTGGGCGATGTTATTAATGCGCTCATCAATGCAGGATTGACGATTGAAATGCTTACAGAACACGATGCTTCGCCGTACGATGTGCTGCCCGATTTGGTAAAAAATGACGAAGGTTTGTACGAAACAAAAGATAAACTCTATCCGCTGATATACGAATTAAAAGCCACAAAAAAACCTCGCGAGTAGCGAGGTTTCTTATATGTATTTGTGTTGGAATTAAAACTTAGCGAACAGTTTTTCCATTTTTACTTTTTCTTCGTCTGCTAATGCAGGATCTACTAAAATACGACCACTGTGCTCGTCAGTGATGATTTTCTTTCTAGAAGCGATTTCAACCTGTACTTGTGGTGGAATTGTAAAATACGAACCTCCAGAAGCGCCTCTTTCAATTTTAACAACTGCCAAACCGTTACGTACATTATTACGAATACGTTTGTAAGCTGCTAACAATCTGTCTTCGATTAATTTTTCAAACTCTTCAGACTTTCCTAAAAGGAATTCTTCTTCTCTTTTCGTTTCTTCAAGAATATCGTTCAATTCAGCTTTTTTGTGCTTTAAGTGCGATTCTCTTTCGTCTACGCGTTCTTTAGTTTGTGCAATCACGGCTTTTTTCTGCTCAATAGAAACTTTAAATTCTTTGATGTGCTTTTCTGCCAATTGCATTTCTAACTCTTGGAATTCAACTTCTTTCGATAAAGCGTTGTATTCTCTATTGTTTCGAACATTTTTTTGTTGCTCTGTATATTTCTTGATTAAGCTTTTTGCTTCTTCAATAATATTCTTTTTGCTCTTTATATCTTCATCAATTTGATCAAGGTCACCGTGAAGTTTTTCAAGTCTAGTATTTAAGCCAGCTACTTCGTCTTCTAAATCTTCTACTTCTAAAGGAAGCTCTCCGCGAACATTCTTAATCTCGTCTACGCGAGAATCAATTAATTGTAAATCAAAAAGCGCGCGTAATTTTTCTTCGACCGTAACTTCTTTCTTCTTTGCCATATCTATGAATACTTGATTGGATTTGTATTTTCTGCTGATAAAATGATCGCAAAATTAGGAATTTTTTTCGTAAGATGCTCAAATAAAAGATTTTTTGTGTATTGTTCACTTTCATAATGCCCAATATCTGCCAAAATTAATTGTCCTTCTGCCTGATAAAAATCGTGATATTTCAAGTCTGCCGTCACATACGCATCCACGCCAGCACGTTTGGCAGCACTAATAGCAAAACTTCCGCTTCCGCCCAAAACCGCTACTTTTTGAATCATTTTTCCTGACAAAGCAGAATGTCGCACCACTGGAACGTTCATTTTTGTTTTTAAAAGTGTCATGAAATGCACTTCGTTGATTGGATTTGTAAATTCGCCAATCATGCCCATACCAATATGCTGATTCGTATTTTCCAAGGTTGTAATCTCATAGGCAACTTCTTCATACGGATGTGTTTCATGCAAAGTTTTGATCACTTTTCCTTCCAAATGTCGTGCAAACGTAATTCCGAGTTGTACTTCTTCTTCAAAATGGGTTTCCCCTTTGTTGCCAATCGTAGGATTTGAAGCTTCATTTCCTTGAAAACTTCCCAAACCTTCGATGTTGAAACTGCAATTTTCATAATTCCCAATACTTCCTGCACCAATCGCAAACAAGGCATTGCGGACTTTTTCAGCGGCTGTCTTGGGTACAAACGTGATGAGTTTTTTGATCGTTGCTTTCTGCGGAATTAAAATAGATTTGTTTGTCAAACCTAATTCATCACAAATCCGATCGCTCACGCCATTCCACGAATTATCCAGTGCAGTGTGCATGGCGTAAATAGCAATATCGTTCTTAATCGCTTTTAAAACCACGCGTTCCACATAGGTTTTTCCAGTAATTTTTTTTAAGCCTGAAAAAATAATAGGATGAAAACTCACAATCATATTGCAATTTTTTTCAATAGCTTCATCCACCACATTTTCAAGGGTATCTAACGAAATCAATACGCCAGAAACTTCTTGTTGGCTATTTCCAACGAGCAAACCGACATTGTCAAAATCTTCCGCATAGGCAAGCGGGCAGAATTCTTCAATGTGCGACATGATATCTTGAACTTTCATCTTTCTTCCTTTTTATCAAATATAGAAATTAGCCTTAAAAAATGACAATAAAAAATAAAAAGCATGCCTATTTAGAACGCTTACGAATTCGTTGCTACGCTTACAAACTAATTTTCGGGTGGAATGGGCAAAATAATTAACTTAAAAAAGAAATCAAAAAATAGCATTCGCCATGAAACAAAATGTAATCATACTCATTCTTTTTTTTATCAGTTTTAGTGCTTTTTCTCAGTTGCGAAGTGGAATTATTCCTATTGAAGACGATCGCTTGTTTAAAGTCGTGCTAGAAATTAACGAAAACAATGTGCTTTCCAGAAGCAACGAACATTTTAGAATGCAAGCTATTAAAGTAAAAAGTGACGAACGCGCTACGGATGATGAAGATATTCAGGCGTTTAAAAGTTTTTATTACATCGTTATTGCCAATTTTGAACAATCGCCACAAGGGAAATTATACAAAACCGCCAATTTGATTTCGCCACAAATTTCGGTGTATCCCGATAGTTATCGTTTTTTCAAAATTTTAATCACGCATGGCGAACAACAGGAAAAGCAGTTAGTATTGTTTGCTTCTAATGAGAAGATTTATGTGAAGAAGTAGAGAGGGAGTCGGATTGTATAGTTCAGAATTTTCATTCTCTTAGTTAATGATTTTCACTGCTATTATTTTCTTTGTAGTCTCCAAATGACGCTATGTCAATTATTTCAAGAAAACTATTCGCATTATTAATTGCACGTTCATAAACATCAAGAGTCATCAATTTATTATGATATATATGAAACATTTTTTCTTTTTTTAATAGGATTTCCTTTTTCAACTCTTCAAGCTTGTAGACTTTTCCAGTAGGGACAATGGCAAGTTCTACATTATACTTTGGAGCCGAAAGAAATGATAGCAAACTATTAACTTTTTCCTTTTTGATAATTTTCACCTTCAAAAGCTTGCCATCAGCATCAATGTATTTCCATTTGGGGATTTTTTTGATGTATTTTTCTTTGAATGTGAATTTCGATTCCCAAGTCAAATCTGAAAAAAACACTCTTTCACTTTCAAAGAGGAATTCGGTCATATCCATGATGGGGAATTTGATTTCGTTGAGCATTTTCGGTTTTTTAATGATGATTCAAGTGCTTCTCGTCAGAAGAATTATTCTTAAAATGAATGGTTTGCAATGCTCTTGGCGCAATTTCTATGTTGTGAGTTTCGTTTTGTAAAGTGAATTCGATACCTACAGGCTTCTCGGTTTTATTAAAAACAACAACAGCGATAGATTTGTCAGGATTCTTAGCCGCAGTATACACAATACCTTCCGCTTTTTTACCTTCAATAGCAATTCTGCGCGCTCCAGGTCGTATAAATTTGCTAAAATGGCTGAGTAAATAGTAGAGCGGCGTATATATGACTTCGTCCGTTATCGGATTGATCAAGACTGGTGCACTATTAAAATTATCATACGGATTGGGTTGTCCTTTGTTGCTGAGAATCATACACCATTCCACATAGCCTTGCGTACCGTGATTGAGATCGGTGATGATATCGTAAATGTATGTGTCAAAAGGCACAAAAGTACCTGCGTAATCTGTACTTTCTCTCCAATATTGCCCTACAGGATCGTTCGCGTCAATATCAATGCTAGATTCTGTATGAATCATTCCTTTTCCTTGCCAATTTGTTCTTAGGCTATCTAATGCTTCTGCATGATAGTTATTCTTTTCAAGTTCTGAGCTCGCGTACCAATGAAAAGCTGTTCCCCAAGCATATTTAGCTGCTTCTGGATCATTGTAGGTAGCGTTTACATAATTATTCATTGTAGATTTATTGTGGTCATATATCAACACGCGTACACCAGAATTTAAATTATCAAGAGTAAGATGTCCGTCTTTGACAAGTTGCGGACCAAAATGATTTTTTAAAAAATCGCGTCCTTGTTCTGGAGAGAATCCATTGCTATCCCAACGTGCATCGTGTGCATGTAATGGTTCGTTCTGAGGTGTTATTCCCCAAATATTGATGCCTTTTTCAGCGTAAGCACTTATATATTTTGAAAGATAGGTAGCCCAAACACCATAAAATTCTGGTTTTAAAGAACCGTTTGTCATTTCAGCAGTTTCTCCTTGTTTCATCCAAGAAGGCGGACTCCAAGGAGAAGCAATAATTTTAAAGTCTGCATTTTTAATATTAGAAGCTTCCAATATCATTGGAATCATATCATAACTAGGCGTTACCAATTCAATACCTTTTACTTGATCATTTTCGTTACCTGAAAATCCTTTGATGTCTTCATTGATCGTAAATGTAGAAAGGTCTGTATCATTCTCTTCAACATAACTGTAATGATTATTAGCGTAGTCACTACTGTTGATGTGTGTTCGCGTAAGTGAAAATCCAGCACCTTTTGTGGGACTGAAAAGTTTTGTTAGGACTTCTTTGCGAAGTGTTTCTGGAATGGTTGCCAAATTCCACGCGGACGATTCTGTGAAAGAAGCTCCAAAACCAATATATTCTTGAAATTTTTGATTCGGTTTTATAAGCAAACTAATTTTTTCACCATTGTCAGTGGATGATTGCATAGCGTTTTGTGGAATTAATTTAAGATTATCGCCAGACGCCGAGGTTTGATAAACTTCTACAGATGAGAATTCACTTTTTTTAGAAGTACAGGCTGTAATTAAAATAGCTGCAATGAGTGTTTTTAAAAATGTTGTATTCGGTTTTGTGAGTTTCACTATTGATGGTGTATTCAGGACATTCACTACATTGCGTTTTAAATTAAACAAAAGACTACTCAATTTCTGTGATGCTAAAATCAGCAAATAGCACTTCTTCGTCTCTTAGGTCTTGGGCATTCAGCAAACTTCGATAAATTCCCCATTTTGGTCTTACAAAAGAAGCTTCTGGTCTCCAGTTTACAATAGATGAGTTTGCATAAGAAAACAGAACACTCCCGTCACTAACTTTTTTTATTTCAATTTCATACGTGCCAGAAACGCCATATTCAATGGTTTCTGTAACTTCCAGCCACGTATTTACAAGTGGCGCTAAGTCTGTTTGTGCCAACGTGCTTTGACTGTCGGTTTCTGCATAGCGCAATTCAAGTCTGTCAGGACTTCCCTTTCTTGTGGTTAAGGTATACATTGGCATACTTTCTAGCGATCCTCCAACGGATTTTAGTTGGTGTAAATGTGTGAAATTTGGCGAAGATTGAAATCCTGCATTCAACTTAAATTTCCAGTTGTACACTACTTTTTCATTTTCAATGCCTATTAAATTATCGGGTGATTGATTATAGGTTTTTATCTCATTGCGTTGTCTGTCAAAATTTAAACAGCGATCATCGTCTGGCGTTGTATGAATGTAAAACCGAAAAACATTTGTGTTTAGTTCGGCATCAAATAGTTCATCAATATGTTCGCCAAAAGCATTGTGACTACAATCTGGCGTTTCAATAGGATTATGGCCTGGCGCCAATACAGAAGTAATGAGTTCGTATGTATTTCCTGGACCATTTGCTTTTAGTTGCACACCTACATTTTTTTCCAAATTGATTGTCACTGAATTGTTTGATGGATTTGAATCGTTATAGACATTCTGAAATGCAGTTTTAAAATTTAGTGTCGCAGTTACTTGCGTTGTATCAACATTAAAAATTTGTTCTTTTTCAGTTTCACTCACATTTGCACTTCCATACGTATAACTTAGTGCATTTTCTACTTTTTGCAATAAGTCATTCTCGTCATTCCAAGAAATTGAAGTTTCAGACGATGTTACAGAAATATCTGTTAGTATTGGTGTTGTTCCGTTATTTCCATCATTTTCAGGAGTATTTTCATCGTTGCTACAACTGTTTAGACTGATATGTGAAATGAGTAGTAAGACTAGAAATGAAAGCTTTTTCATATTTTAAATAACAATGATAATTTATACGTGGGTTTCTTTTTATTGTTGTGTGTTCAACTTTTTATAAAAATACGACATTCTGTTTAGAATTAAAGTTACCTATCTAGGTTTTCATGTTAGTTAGTTTGCCATTGCATGCATCTTTGTGTTGAATACTGCCGAATATTCAGCATTACATTTTCATTTCTAGCTTAAAAAATGATATTTTCGCTTTATGCGACGACTTCGACTGCTTTTATTCCCTTTTTCTGTGCTGTATGGCGCCATTGTATTTGTGCGCAATTGGCTGTTTGATAAAGGCTATTTGAAATCGACTTCATATAGTTTTCCTGTAATTTGTGTTGGAAACCTTAGTGTTGGCGGCACGGGAAAATCTCCCATGATTGAATATTTGATTCGTTTGCTGAAAGATGAATATAAAGTTGCGACACTAAGCAGAGGTTACAAACGAAAAACAACGGGTTTTTTGTTGGCGGATGAACACACTACAGCGTCTGATATTGGTGATGAACCGTTGCAGTTTTACCATAAATTTAAAAATGACATTCAGGTTGCGGTAGAAGCAAAGCGCACTGTCGGAATTGAAACCTTACGGAACCTGTCAATTTCACTAGAAGTAATTTTGTTGGATGATGCGTTTCAACATCGAAAAGTCAATGCGGGATTCAATATTTTACTCACGCCTTTTTACGATTTGTATGCGAATGATTTTATGTTGCCCGCAGGAAATTTACGCGAACCCATTTCCGGAGCCAAACGCGCCGATGTGATTATTGTGACGAAATGTCCAACCGAAGTTTCTGCAGCAGAACGCACGCGAATTGTAAAGAAATTACGCCCAAAAGCACAGCAAAAAGTGTTTTTTACGACGATTGCCTATTCTGAAAGCATTTACAGCGAAAGCGAAGAACTATTATTGTCTTCTTTGAAAGCTTCCGAATTTGTACTCATCACAGGAATTGCGAATCCGAAACCGTTGCTGCAACACTTAAACGATCAACAATTGCAGTATACGCACCTTGAATATGCTGATCATTATCATTTCAGCGAAAGCGATATTCAAACGATTAAACAGAAAGTAGGAGACAAACGCATGTTAACCACCGAAAAGGATTTTATGCGTTTGAAAGGTCGTTTGGACAAGTTGTATTATTTGCCAATTGAAGTTGCGTTTTTGGCAGGCGAAGCGGAGTTTCAAGGGAAAGTTAAGCTGTTTTTGGAATCGTAACTTGTTTAGGTTTCAAAGTACTTCTCGATACAGTTTTCTGCATTTCGACAAGCTCAATGACAGAAAACCACTCGAAGTGACGTTTTGGGAGTTTACATGTAAATAGGTATAACATATAAACTTTCAAGCTTTTCTCATACGATTTTTTCTAAAGATTGAAATAAATAACATCAATAAACCAATTCCTAAAACATACCAAACAAGATTAGAAGTCGGCGGAATGTCAACTACACTTTCATCACCGTACAATATAAAACCTGTCCAGTAATACGGTTGCGCTAATTTGGTGCCTTTGTGCGAATTGAGATAGTTGAGTTTGGCTTTTTGCAAGGCTTCCGATTTGGTATTTCCCGCTTTTAAGTTGGTGTAAAAACTACCCATGATTTCACTGGTCGATTGATCGGGAACTTCCCATAAACTCACGACGGTTGCAGGAACGCCAGCAAAGGTAAATGCGCGTTGAAAAGATTCTAAGTTTCTGCCCGCACTTTCTTTTCCCAACCCTGTGTTGCACGCGCTCAACACTGCCAAATCGGCTTTGAGCTGCAATGCGTAGAGTTCTTCCAAATACAAATCGTCATCACTTTCCTTGTTTTTGTTGAAGAGTAATTTGCTCAGTCCAGGTTCGTCATTGTTGATTTCGGCATGCATTGCCAAGTGCAAAATACCAGCTTTTGGCGCAGTTTTTAAGAAATAGTTTTTAGAAATGTTGTCTCCGATATAGATTTTTGACGGGAATAATTTGCTAATAACTTCCGCTTCTTTTTTGGCACCTTTTAAAAAGGAATTGCTATTGTTTCGCGTGGCAAGTGCGTTTTCTGTTTTTGGATACTTGGGCGCGTAAATCGCTAAAAGACCTTTTTGAGATGTTGGTGGCTGATTTTTTAAGTGAATGAATCCTAAATTAGAGGTGTATCGAATTTCATGATTTTTGGTGAAAAATTGATCGTTCTTTTGAAGAATTTCAAACGGAATACGATACAGTTCGCCATCCGGATTGATGATGATTTTAGTGAATTTTTGATCAATCTCTGGCAACAGTTTTTCGGCTAAAAGTGTGGCAGATTGTACATCGTACGTTCTGTTGCGAATGCTGTTGAGTAAGGTTTCTTCTAAGGCGATTTCAGTTGCTGTCCACGGACGAAGTTCCCAATTGATCGTTTTGGCAGTAATAGAAAAGATGGCAATTTCGGAATCGAGCAGCATATATTTTAGCACTAATTCATCTCCACGTAAGTGTTTTTGTAAAGCGTCTATTTCAAATTTTTGATTGCTTACCAATTCTAAATTTGGAAAGGTTTTATTGGTAAAGCGTGTATGGTCGTTGATGCGTTCTTGAATGGAATCTATGTTGCGAATGTTTTTTGCTCGTTTTGCCGCTGTAAGTTGTGTGCGTAAGTAGAGATGTCTAAATTTTAACGAATCGAGCTGTGGCAATGTATTTGTAAATCGGTTTTGATAAAATTGCTGCCAAGTTAGTTGATTCATGATGGTTTCGGTACGACTTAATACATCGCGTACTGAAATAATTTCTGAATTTGGATATTCCTTTTTAGCGAGCAATGATCCGTGAAGAATTTTTCGTAAAACCTCGTTTTGACCAGGATTGAATTTCGTACGCGCATAACTGTTTTCAAATTGTAAAAAGGCAATGCGATAGAGTGCTGGAAGTATTTTTTGAACTACAGGATCGTCTCTGTAAAACTTTTCTAATTTCTCGGCAACTCTTCGGATCAATCGTGTTTCTCCGTAGGTTTTACTCGGTTTGAAATTGCTGTAATCTTTGGCTAAAACCGTAGTGTCCGAATGAATTTTTTCAATAACCGTATGGAAAATTTGCAATGCGCTCTCTTTTTGTTTCCTTTTCGCTTTGATGAGTGCTTTTTGGGCAAGAAAAAAAGATCTTCGATAATCGTTTTCAGACATGGAATCCAACAGTGCTACAATCAATTTTTCTGCTTTGGGCAATTCGTTTCCATACGTGAGCGCTTTGCATTTGTTGTATTTAAACGTAATCAAATCGCCTTTAAAGTCTTCGTTTTCCACCAAATCAATGGACTTGTCCAAGTAATACGAACCTGTTTGCAAATCTTTGGGAGAAAGCAATGAATCGTGAATGTGACTGATATACCAATCGCCCACGTGATTCATGGAAGTAGTGTAATAAATTTGCTCGTGTTTGTTGAACTTAGGAGAGTTGCGCAATTGGTCTAACTCTTTTACGACATTCATCAGCGCCAAACTATCTTCTTGGCTTTTTCCTTGTTTATACAACAAATACGCTTCTCGATACGCCAATACTATTTCATAGCGGTCTTTTCTTACTTTGTCGAGAAATTCACGGTGTTTGTCATAAGTTGTATGTGCCAAACGAATATACCGTTTCGCAGCTTCTAAATTTCCATGATAGGAAGCTTGACTGGAGAGAAATACGTATGCATCTACCAAATAATCTAAATTTTTATCATTGGTATCCGTTAAATATTTCAGCGCAGTTTTCATGCTCAGTTTTGCGCGTTTGGCAAAGTTTAATCCTGATTCTCCATAAGCTCTTTTGTAGTATAAAACGCCTGTAGTATGCCTGCCGCGTTGGCTGTTGTTGTTTTTGCAAAAGGTAAGTCCAACATTTGCACTTTTTACACTTTCTAAATAGTTTTTTTGGTTATAATGTGCTTGGTGTTGATTGTAATACAAATCTGCCATGTTCAAACTATCCGCTTCCGTTTTGGGTTGGACATTTTTGAGATGTTTGTCTAAATACGCTAATAAGGTATCGTATTGTTTGGTGTTGACCAAGGCATTCGATTTCCCCCACAAGAAAGTAATTGTCGGTTTTACAAGGGTATCTTGTTGTTGCACTTTTTGAAATGTGAAACTTTTAGCTTTCAAACCTGTACAAAAGAATAGTACGCATAGTATACAACTGATGCGTACTTTTGAAAAAAGATATGGTTTGGGTTGTTGCATTTTTATGAAATCAGGCTACTAGTTTGCTTAAAAATACAACTTTTTAAAAAAGTCCTGTGCTTTTGGCAATTTCAATAGCAATGTTTTTATAATCTCTCTTTTTGGCTAATTCTTCTTTGTTAAATGGTGATCCAGGAATGGTAATCGTAATTATATATCCTTCCATTTTTATGGAGAGTTCTCGTTTTTTACCCACCCAAATGGCTGCCTGTCCCAAACCTGAAACATACGCGGACGATTTGGACATTTTCTTTTTCAATTCCCAAGTTTGTTTCCAATCTTCACCTTCTGCTATTACATTTTCAGCTGCGAAGATGGTTCCGCTTAAAAAATCAAATTTTTCATCGCTCATATACACTAAGAATCGACAATTTTTTGAAGCAAATGTTTTGCCTTCATCAAATAGAATTTTTTTTGAGTCAGGATAAAACTCTTTTAGTTTTGATTCGTTGATGTACGAACACATGTTTTTTGGAAGTGCGGAGAATGCTACTTTATTTCCCGAAAAGTTAGTGTTTATAAAATTAGTGTCTCCTAAATCTTGTCCGATGATTGTATTTTTATCGCCAAAACAAGAAATTAGTAAAAAGGAAATAGCGATGGTATATGCGATACGGTTGATATTTTTTATTTTCATATATAGTTTGAAATTATTTTTTTGAGTGTAATTGTTTAAGTTTTAATGATTCAAAGTAAAGTCTTAAAACATTTTCTTGTATTCTTTCGGATTGATGGTTCTGTTGATGTTTTCTTTGATAGCAACTGTTTTGCTGGTCATATTTCCTTCGTTAGATTGTACTGAATATTCCATAATATACCCATCGACAACTCCTTTACCTTGAATGAACCAGTTGGACAGTTTTACATTTGGCGCTACCCAAAAATTGATTTTGTTGTTTTGGTCAGACATGGCATACTCGTAACAAGTTGCGCCTAAAATGGTTTTGCTATTTCCTGTTTTTTGAAGCTTTGTATAATCATAGTTTGCCATTTGATCCGTTGGATTTTTCATTTTTCCGCCCATCATGCCTTTCGACATTCGCAATTTCATACCTGCCGATTCTACAAAGATGTGCACACTTCCTTTGTCCATCACCATTACCGATTCGCCGCCCATTTCACCTTCCGAGTATTCGCTCATATCTGCTTTGATACCGATGTAGTCTGAATTTGGATTTAAGAGATAAGACATTTTGTAACTTCTGCCTTGGTTTGGCACTGAGATTTCTGTAACCGCTTCATACATAAATTGATACGTGCCTGGTGTTGCTGTGTCATTAGTATTTGGAGTGATGCTAAATCCTGAATCGGAATTGGAAGTTGTTTCCGTATCTTTTGTTTTGCTTATGGTTTCTTCGTTCGTAAATTTTGGATCTTTTCCATTGATTTTACCACCTACGGAAGCTTCATAAAATGTTTCAGAAAAATCATCGCTATTGGCTTCGCGGATGACTTTTCTTAATGAAGCATTTCCTGAAAAACTAACTTGTACCTTTTTTTCAGATAACTCTGTTACGCTAATTCTCCCTTTCAGTACATCATAATTTTGATAATCGTCCGTAACTGCCCGTTTAAAATTATCGTCAGATTTCTTGTTATATGGTAATTGCGGATCGTATCCTAGTTGAAGTGTTGCTTCTTCAGGAATCTTGAAAGTATGTACGTTTGAGTTGTCATTTATTAAATCTTTATTTGTTTTAATAGTAATGTAAAACCCGTCATAAATATCCGCTTCGTGCGACCACCAATTTCCAGAAATCGTATATCCTGTATTGGTTTTGAGAATTTTCATCTGACTTGCTTCCGTGATGTTTACATTGCCATACGTTTGTGAATGGTTGATAGAAATATTGCCAAAATCTTTTCCTGTGGCTGTGGATAATTTATCTTTTTTTACCGTTGGTTTTCCTTGGTTTGGATTGTTTCTTCCTTCAATAGTATCATCAATTGTTTTGTCAACTTTCCTGTCAATTTTGTCAACGACTTTATTTTCAATGTTTTTTGCTTTTTCTTTTGCTTTCTGTTTTAATCTTTTAAATAATTGTGCATCAGCATTTTGAAAACACATCAGACAAATGATGAAGCAGAGTATGTGTAATTTTGATTTCATGATAAATACGTTTGTTTATCCTTTTGTATATTTAACAGGCTTAATATTAACAGCTACCCGAAAAAAATTTAGAATTATTGTTAATATTTTAATTTTTAAAACCACTAATGAGTAGAAATAGCACAGATGCTGAGTTACAAGATTTATTACGATCTGATGATAAAAAGGCGCTTGAGACTATTTATGTAACGTACAAAAACGAGTTTTTGAATTATGCAAAAAAGTATGGTTTGGATGCGTATAACGCTACCGACATTTACCAAGATGCGATTATTGCCATGCATCATAATTTTGTGAATTCGCAATTGGTACTGACCTCAAGTTCTATAAAAACGTATCTGTTTGGTATTGGAAAGTTTAAGATTTTAAAAAAATTAAAAGAAGCAAAAACACTGATAAATGTTACTACGGAAGAAGAAGCGTATGATGAAATTGCCATTGAAGAAACTACACCTTCCGAGCGTTCCATAACATTAAGTACATACTTGGATAGCATTTCTGAAAGCTGTAGAAAGGTGTTGGAATTGTTTTATTATCGGAATTTAACGGTGGAAGAAATTGTGCAATTGACCGATTATAAAGACGGAAATACCGTGCGAAGTCATAAATCGAGATGTTTGAAACGTTTAAAAGTGTTGTTTAAAAAAGTATAATGAATAAGGAAGAATTTATACAAGATTATATTGCCAATCGTTTATCTGTTGAAGAGAAAGCGCGCGCAGAAAAATTGTTACAGTCGGATGCTGAATTGCAAGAACTCTACGAGATGCATCAAGAAATGACTGCGGCTTTTAAATTATCAAATGATAAAGCCTTAAAAAAACGATTGCAAACGTTGGATGACAATAGGGAAGAAGAAGTCATTCCGCTTTCACCGCAAAAAAATAATTTTACTGTTATAAAACGTATTGCCGTTGCGGCTGTTTTTATTGTGGGCGCTTTTTTTGCGATCAATCAATTTACGGGAAATGGTGATGTATTTGATGCGTATTTTGAAATTTGTCCCAACACCTATTTGCCTGTAACCAGAGGAACAACTTCGCAAGATGCACAATTTGAAGCTTTTACACTGTACGAAAGCAATGCTTTTCAGAGTGCAGAGATCGCTTTTGAGAAACTATTAAAAAATGAAGAAAATTCGAGTATTCGGTTTTATTATGCGATGTCATTGATGAATCAAGAGAAATACGAGTTGGCTTTGAACGAATTAAATTCACTTACGAACACCACTTTTGAGTATCAAGCAGAATCCTTATGGTATTCCGCGTTGATGCATCTCAAAAATAAAAATTCAGCAACAGCGAAAGAACAGCTTCAAAAACTACAAAAGCTGAATTCGGACTACAAACAAAAAGAAATTATGGCAATTTTAGAGAAATTATAAAAGCGAGACTTCTTGTAGAAAGAAATCTCGCTTTGTGTTCATTTTTAATTGTCAATTAGTAATCTCGAATAATGTAGGCTTCCCCAGTAATAGTTCGTGTTGTTCCAAATCGGTCTATATAATTTCCTGTAAATTCAATTTCCATGAAGGCGCCAACTCCGCCAACATTGAGTATTGTAAATTGAATTGCACCTGGAATTCCAACTGTTGCCACAGGATCAATACCATTAACGTCTCCTAATACTTCCATAGCTAATGCAGGTGGACCAGCCATATTTGTATCAAAAGGATACGTACCTGGTGTTATGGTATTTCCAAAAATGTACGTTCCGCTGGTCGGTGATTGCGCACCTAAGTTAATAAAACTTGGTGTTTGTACTCCTCCTCCAGGATTTATAATGTTGTATTGTAACGGCCCAGCATTTACGCTAAATCGGATGAATTCTGTTGGTGTTCCACCACAAGCAACTAGGTTTGCTGTTGCAGTTGGATTTGCTATTGCTGCTGTAGTAACAATAGTTTGCCCTGTTGCATTATCAAGTCCATCCATTACAATCGTAATAGGAATAGAACAAGCAACCGCAGTGTAACTATGTGTTCCTGTTGTTACTGTGGCAAATCCTAATGTTTGTCCTCCTGTATCTTTGTAAATCACGTATCCATTGGTTACTAGAGCACCACTACAATTTACTACAGTTCCTGAAACATTTACAGGTACCGTTGACAAAGTAGCTGGAAGTGTTAAGGAAGTTGCTCCAGTATACGGTCCATAAGTTCCTGTAGAAACTACGGTACCGCATGGATCTGTAACTGTAATGGTTAATACTTGTCCACTTGGAATTTTTCCACTTACGACACCACTTGCATTGGTAACGGCACTTCTTGAAAAAGTACTGTATGAAATGGTTACGGTCATCCCAGATAATGGTGTAGTTGTTCCCGATTGCACAACAGTGGCATCAAAATTTACTACAGGAAATGGTGCATCGCAATTCCAGAATGAAAAATGGGTTACTTGTGCTACAAAGTGCGTTCCGTTGTTGATAGCTACTCCTTCTTCTACCCAAACTCCTGAATTTTCATCAAAGGACCATGTTGGTATTGAACCTGGCGCCGCTCCCATTTGGCTAGGATGAATTGGAATTTCAATTTGTGCAGGATTTGTAATTTGTAATTTTTCTCCAGCACTTCCTCTCATTTCTACACTGATCATTCCATACGAACCTAAAGCAACTTCTTGATAATTGGCGTCAATTCCATACAATTCTCCAGGCATGGTATTAGCAGTATCTTCCGATAAAGGATCTAAATAGTTTGCAGTAACGTAGACATTACCATTGTATGGATTTCCGTTTTCATCCATGAAACCACCATTAAAGCGAATGTATGTTTCACCAATTTCTTCTGAATTAATGGATATTTCGCCACCATCAGATGTAATTACTTGCGCATTACCTAAACTGAATAGTTTGATAGTAAATGAATTAGATCCCGTAGGTACCATAACACGCGATCCGTTGGAGTATCCTTGTGCAGATGCTTGTGCGTAGGCAAAGTTTTGGTTTACAATGACATTGATAAAGGATACGATACCATTTGCATCTGTAACTTCTTGTTGTCCACCCAAGGTTACCGTAGCGCCTATAATCGGCTGATTGTCTTCATCAATGACTCTACCTATAAAATTTCCTTCTACTTCTCTTCCTTTGTACTCTCTGAGCGCTCTTTCAATGCGTTCTGAGTCTGCATTTTCGGCTTTTTGTGTGGTAGTAGCAGTTACGGCGTCTTGCGGTATTTGCTCTTCTTTTTGGCAGGCAAGTATGGTCACTAAGATTAAGGTACATAGCGCCAAATACTTTTTAAAATTTTTTTTCATGGTGTATTGGTGTTGATTAAATAATTCCTACTCTATTAAAGCTTTTCGGAATTCGCTTACGCGATACAACCATTAGAAATTGGGGAAAGGTATTATTGTAAAATAGAGTGCAAAAAGTGTGGTATAAAAGTAGGTAAGGTGTAAGTATCCATATTTTTGTATCTTTTTAAACAATAATTAAGTAATTAAAAACTTACTATAAATATACGTAATTATGTAAGAAAAGTTTTAAGTAAAACACTTACAATGTTTACTGTTTAAACGGATTTATGAACACGGAGTACTTTTGTTAGTTTTTATGAATTAGTTGAATAAACTTTCATACAAAATAGAAAGTTAAGAAATGTAGAAACAAGAAAGGCGAGTAACCAACTCAATTTTAAAATTTAAAATACTGAAAATCAATATTTTAAATTTTAACTTTAAGCTGTTTTAAGCACAAAACGTATTCATTTTTGTATTCAGTTTTACTATTAATAGATTATAAAATTATTAAAAAAGGATGAAAAGAGAAGTATCTATTTTCTTTTTTATAATTTTTTACCAAAACAAAACTAAGTTTAAGTAATTACGGAAAGCCGTAAAATTCAGAAATACTTTATGTATAACTTACCAACAATTAAAAGTGCTGAATAGTAGCCAAAAATCAAATTCTATTTTGATTATTCATCACCAAATTATACCAATTAAACTATACAATGCGACTTTAGAGGCGAAGTTGCTTTGATCTCATAGAACGCCGTGAATATTTTGCATAGCCGTAGCTACGGAAAATAGTCGCAAGGAATTAGGAGACCAAATGAACGAGTTTATATATTGTATTGTATAGTTTAATTGGTATGAATCTCCAAACTTCAGAAGACATAATAAGAATTCAATTTCAAAATTTAAAATACCCAATAGTAGAAGGTTATATTTCTAAAATTTGAAATTATGCTAAAACCGTAATTCAATTACTTTTAAAACATAAAATTATGTATAATACATTAAAAGTTATGTTTTATAAATAAAATAATAGTACTTTCACAACTCAAAACAAAGTTTTTTCCTCTTAAATAGTAGGTTTTAAACTATTATTTTTAAGAGGAAACCTTGTTGATAATTTAAGTTTTTCTGAAATATCTAAATCTATATTCTCCCCAAATCTAAATGATAGATACTAAAAAAACTCAAACTCCTTTGATTGTATTGCTACGATTATTAATTATTTAAAGTAAAAATTATGAAGCAAAAATTTGCAAACTATTTCAAACTAGGAATCCTTCTTGTAGGACTTTCTTTATTTCTACAAGGCTGTCAAGATGACGATCAGCTTGTTGTTCAAAACGAACATTCTCATCTGCAAAAAGGGAGAATTGAAAACTACAGTAAGCTCAACTCTTTTGTAGAAAAAATTAAAAAGAAATCAGACACCATAACTGATGGCAAAACAACATCTTTAGAACAAATAAACGGTTTTGATATCCTCTACAATCAAGACATGTTTATACAGGACGAGAATGGTCTTACTACCTTTTCTATTCCAATTTACAAACACAACCAAGAGGGGAAAACATTTAGCAACCTTATCGTAAAATTCAGTGACACTGCACCAACAGAAGCATTTATTTTAAATTATTATCCAACGGATGCGTATATGGATGCAGCAGCTGTTGATGAGCAAACACCGTTTGCAGGGAAAATAAATTCAGAGCCCGTGAGTTATGACGGTAGTCTTGATCACATAAAAAGTTTGGGAGAAGACTGCACAACAATTATCGTAAAATATTGCAATTTTGGTGAAGAAGATGGTGGTGTACATTTAGGTGGACAAAATTGTACGGTCGGTTATTATTGGTTTGAAACCTATACCTTATGTCCCGATGATGAACCTAGTTTAGTGGATACGCCATCATCACCAGGAGGTAGTGGAACAGAATCTACAACGAATCCTATTGATTATTCAAATGCAGGAACTAGTTCTAACACTACTTCTATAACTACACAAAACCCTGTGGTTGTACCAAATGTGCCAGACATTTATAATGATCTTGGTATTGACATCCCATTAGAAATGTTAGAATGGGTAAACAGACCAGAAAATGAAGACTTTAAGCAGGAAATAAAAGATTTACTAAATGAGGAAGATCCAATAAATAGAAAAGAACTTGAAGCATATTTATTGATAAAGTCTGAAACATCAGATACTCCGTGGCAAGATTATTCGGGAACTTTTAGAAATGTTACATCCTTACCATATTCACAAATTCGACATGAAATTGATAATGTTAAAGGGTATACATATACTGAATACAAACTTAACAATGGTGATACAATTTTAGATGGGGATTTCGCGCAAACAATTACGAACGGTGTTTCTCATACTGCCGAACCATTACCTATAATTTTTTACAATAGTAAAGAAGACAAAAGATTATTTGAAATTCCGCATCCATATAACAACTACCCTAGTGTTGATCTAAATCAATTATGGACAAACTTTTGGGTGGCAGTACAAACAGGTATTCGTTATTGTACACCGTTAGAAGATGTTGTTATTCTTATTGAAGGAAAAGATTTTGATGGCGCTGAACAAAGTAGAGCGGTTGCAGGATTATCTATACTAATTGACAATACACCTTTTGGGAAAGTATTCAAAATTATAAGAAGAGCAGGTACAGTGATTAGTACCGCCACACCAGTTGTAAGAAGGTATGCTACGAATGTTTACAAAACTCAAAGAAAACTAGTTAAGAAACATAAACCCGATATAGCGACAGCATCTAATACAAGGAAAGGAAATTGGTCAGAAATGGGAACTGATGTTGATTTAATTGGTAAAGGTTATGAAGATTTACACGTTGATAGAATTACTGATATTGATTTGCCTTCGGCATCAAGTCGCGGTATAGATCACGTTTTCAAAAATCCAGAAACAGGGCAATACATAATAGTAGAGTCTAAATACACTGGTTCATCTTCATTGAGCACACTGGCAGACGGTACAAGGCAAATGAGTGATGCTTGGATTTTAGGAAATAATAGACTATTTGAAGCTGTTGGTGAAAATCCAAATTTATACAATAATATTATTAATGATGGTTATGAAAGAGTACTTGCAAAAGTATCCCCAGATGGTTCTATCGTATATAAAAAAATAAATGCTGATGGATATGTTATTACAGGAGATGCAGGAGATTTCACACCTTAAATTTAATTATATTTGTTTGATGAATGATAAATTAAATATTGAAAATCTGTTCAGTCTAAAGAAAGATTTTATAAGAATAATAGAAGAAACAGAAGAGAAATTAAGAAGCAATCTCATTTCTTCGGATAGAATTAAAACAGTCAAGAGAGTACAAGTTGTTAAATATATAAACGTATTTAATTTTTCATATTGTATTAAATCTGATAACACTTTTTTGAAAGAAAAATTAGAAGAACTTCTTGTAAGATTACCTAATTATTGGATTCAAGAAAAAGTAAAAGTTCATCATGGAAGAAAAAGAATTGAATTAAATCAATACTATTTAGATGCGTACCATCAAATGTTGACTATTATTTCTTTATGTATTCTATTAGATATTTCAAAAGAAAAATTTTCTCCCATAGTTGAACTTATTGACAGAGACAACGTGAAAGATTTCCTTTATGAAAATCTTATAAGGTATCATTTTCCAAATCGAAAAGTGATAAAAGAAGAATCTTATTCTAAATTTTTGGCTATTCCAAAAATGAATAAACGGATAGTTAATATTTTAGATGAAGACGACAAAACTACTTTGATAAAAAGTATAAAGTCATATTTGGATAAATATTGGTATAAGGTTCATAAGGATTTTTCATGGTATAACAGTCATATCAATCATCCTAACTCCTTTTATGGCTATTGGGCATTTGAAGTGGCGGCTATTGTCAAAATTAAAGGTTTGGATGATAGTTCCTTTAAGGACAATACATATTATCCTGATAGATTAGTATAAATTATAAACATGAGCGTTGTGATTGTTTACAACGCTCACAACTTACTATATGAAAAAAATCATAACCATTTTACTATGTATGAGTTTTTTCTTTTCTTTCTCACAAGAAATAAAAGAAGAATTTAAAGGGGAAATTCACATAGTATATAAAACAGTTTTGTATGACGAGGAATTATTTTCATCTGACGCTGAACGTTACTTAGCAAAAAGTGACTCCGTTGTCACAATAGATTATTTGAAGAATCCGAATAGTCCACAAAATAAAAAATATTCGAGTCTCGAAGGTCATTTAAGTAACAATAGATTAATGAATATGATTTTGCTTCGTTACAACACTGGGAGCGATTTGAAAAGACCAAAATATGATCGTTGGGTATATACTGATTCATTTATTAAAATGTATAAATACTTAAAAAAACCATATATACTAGATAAACAAACAAATACATATTTGAATCGCTATACGAAAAAGCCAATGAGTATTGACCGTGTACTGGCGGAGTACAAGTTTACTAATATGTTACTTAACAATATTGTTGTAGATACTAGTGATATAAAAGTTATTGCTGGTATCAAATGCTTTAAGGTTACATTCTATGGAAATAGTAATTTTTTTGATATCATAGGTGAATCTGACAAACGAGTTGTTAGTGAAATGTATGTTACCGATAGTATTCGTTCAAAGTATAACCCAATTTTGAATAACATACCATTTTTAGATAAATTTTACCCTATGTATTTAAAAACTTATCATACAGGTATTAGAGGTCGCTATTCTGAAAGGTTAATTGTAAAACTATCTGATTATTCTGATGTGAGTAAAAAAGAATTGGAAGTTTCATACGCAAAACTTAAAGACAGTTTATTTGCTGAATACTTTACAAATATTGAAATTGAAAAAGCAAAAGAAAGGGCAAAATATATGCCTAAAATAGAGAAAAGAGAGCCTGTACCTTTCAAAGAACAACTAGAAGTATTAGAAAGTTTAGGCTATAAACTAAACCCAAAAGCTTCTCTAAAAGACATGGAGAAGGAACTTATTATAAACGGTGTTATTGACACTGTCGAAATTTCAATGGAAGATTTTTTTACTACAAATCCATATAGTAGTTTATATTATCACATGGGTTGGACTAAATATGATAAAGAGACAAAAACAATGATTCCATATACAGGAAAATGTATTTGGTACGATTTAGAATTTATTGATCCTTCAAGTGAGTACATTACGTTGATGAAACGCATGGGCGATATAACTGATGGAGAACTTTCGTTTTCTAATATAAGCATGCATACTGACAAAGAAAATTATGAGTGGATTCATTTTAAAGTTAATGGAGTCAAAAAAGAGTGGAAATTGGAAAAGGTACATTATATTGCTGATTCTTATTTTTCACGTTTTGCACTGCTAACAGAAGAATTTAAAACAAAAGGACGGTTTACGTATTACAATAGCGGATCACAGCAATTTGTTATTGATTACGCAACACCCGAAGAACAAAAAAAATTCGTAGATAAAACAGGATTACAGCGAGAATGGCTTATTGTTGGAAAACATTTTTCTAAGCCAAAAGACTAAGTTTTTACTTTATGAGCTTCGTAAGTTTTGTATTTATCCAAAACTTTTAAAATATTACAATGTTTTATCCATACAAAAACAAGGGTTTTGCCCTATTTTTTTAAAAATAAGCACAAAAGTTTTTTACTACTATACTACTTTTTTTACTTTAGCAATAACATTTCTTAATACGTAATTAGTATATTTCTTACCAACGGTATTTTCATATACATTTGAGATTTAAGTATAACTAAAATCTCTTTATAAAATGAAAAAAGGAATCCTATTAGTAGCGTCAATTTTAGCAATGTTTTTATGTACCAACTGCGAACCTAATAATTTAGCAGAAGATGAAATTGAATTTCAAGCAACGGATAAAAAAGACAGCGTCAACTCCAATGGAGGACCAAATCCAAAACCTAGTAACGAGGAAGAATAACTTTCTGTCAAAATATCTTCACCTACTATTAGCGGTGGTTTGTACTACCGCTTTCTTTATTCATGAATCAATAGATGATGTTCCAAAATCATATTCAGAAGTCGTTAATAAATATCTTTCTGAAAAAGAAAAAAGAACCGAATTATTGAATATTTTCAAAAATAAATTTGAAGATTCAGAGGAATACAGGGCATATTATCAACAAAAAATTATCACAAATGAAGCTTTTGAAGAATTAGAAGAAGTCTCTCAAAATATAAGTTTTCTTGGTTTTGAAGATTTCCAACAATTCATTGGTGAATTTGGCTGGGCATTGGGCTTATTTTTATATGCGCTTTTTAATTTTATCAATACCTATATGGAACCCAACAGATCAAGAAAAGGCAAACTATTTCTTCATTTTACTTTAATAACCATTTCTTTATACTTCATATATTGGGCATTATATCAATATCAAGATTTTGAAAAATTTACTTACTTGCTATTTTCAATTATTACCTCAATACTCATTGCATTCGGTGTACATCTCATTCAACACAAACGGTATAAATTGATTAAATCATACATTCTAAATCATAGAGATTTAATCGGATTTATACTGAAAAATACCAAAAAAGAAAGTGAACCAGAAATGTGGAAAGTTCTAAAAAACATCAAGCATGAACGAGATTGACAATGATGAAAACATAAGAGAACTCAAGCGACTTCATGACGACGGACTTCTTAAAGATGAAGACTTAGTTGAAAAACTAAAAGAAATACTCAAGAAAAAAGAGAGTTTACGGGACGCTATTACCGAGCAAAAAAATGCAAATATTGATATCGTACTAAAGCACTTTACAGTACATGATCTTTTGTTGTTAATTAATTATGAGATTTAAGATTTTAAAGCATTTAGGTATTCTTTTAACTCATGGAGACGCTTTGTAACACCTTTTTCAACCAAATCATTGACAAACAATTTCAAATACTCTGACCTTTCAAAGTATTCATCTTATTTTTCACAAAATGATCTATAATTTCGACACCCTCAAATTTAACTCCGTGCTTTTCTAAATACAAATTGTCTTTGTACTCTAAATATTGATCGCCCTCACCACTTACTATCCAATCCTTAGAAACATGATAATGCTTGCACAATATATCTGTTAAGAGTTCTAAAGTGCTTCTTCTTGGGGTTGAAGTTTTTCCATTTTTAATCTTATCAACTGATACTTGTGAAATCAATCCGTTAGATATTTCTTCCACTCTGTAACCAGAGATATTCAATTCATTCAGCACTTTTAAAATACGTTCGAGCATTTTTATATTTATTTTACATAATTAGTTCTTTATTTTGCAAAACTTATGTATATTGCAAAAGAAATTATATATCAAATATATTAAATGTAGTGTTACTCACATACTTAATTGTGTTTTGGTTTTGAAATATCCTCCGAATTTGATTGACAAGAACATATTAATAGCTAAATAATAATCAACTTTTAAATCTAAAAAATGATATTTAGAAAGCTAGAAACTGTAACCGTACAAACAGATGCATTTACCACATGGGAAATATCAATGTTAATTATTGGAATAGGATGCTTCGGGATATTGATATTCCTGTCCATCTTACTTTACAACTATGTACACCGTTTTGATTTAGATGATGAATTACACAGATAAAAAACACGTCCGAATGCAATCATTTTTTTAAGTTCTTACTAGAAAGCACTTCCCTTTTTTTTGGTGCTTTACATTCAAGACGTGTTTCTATGCAGAATTTTAGTCAGTTCTGCTGTTTAGGGCAAGGCGACATTGGTAAGGTTAAAACTTGTCGTCTTGCTATCTAAAACAAAAATAATAAAAGTATTCATTGAATAGATATGAGTTTACAAAAATTAGAGCGATTTCGGTGGTTTATCATTGGCTTTTTTGCTGCTATATTATTAGAGCTTCTCATTTTTGTATTAGCACTATTATGTTATCTATAACTAACAGAATAATTTACCTATTAAACCTAATTTATCGTAAAACTAACGTTATTCTGAAAGCGAGAACCTCAATTGTAATGATTGGGGTTTTCTATTTTTGTTGCAAGTTGTTGCAAGTTGTTGCGTTTTGTTGCGTTTTGTTGCGGACTGTTGCATTTTGTTGTAGACTAATTTTAGGACAAGACTAAAGGAAGTATAGGTTTTACCAAAAAGAAAAAGCGACATCATTGATGCCGCTTTAAATGTTTTCACAACGGAATAATCCTTATTGTGAAATGCTTTCATTTTGTACTGCAATATACAGAAAAGAAATAGAACAAAATTGTGGTTTTCCGTATTGTTAATTAAAACTTTTACTTCATATTTATAAAAAATCAGATTTCATGAAGAAAGTTTTAGGATTAGATTTAGGGACAAATTCTATTGGTTGGGCTTTGGTTAAAGAAGCAGAAGAGAAAAATGAACACTCAAGTATTATAAAATTAGGAGTTCGGGTAATACGGTATGATAATTTTAATAAAGTAGATAAAGTAGGTAATGTTTCTGAATCCAAGAATCCAATAGATGATTTCAAGTCTGGTAAAGGTCTTTCTCCTAATGCTAAAAGAACAAAAAGTAGAAGTGCCCGAAGAAATTTACAACGATTTAAACTAAGAAGAAAAAATCTTATTGAAATTTTAGTAAAGTATTCTATCATAAATAAAGATACATTACTCACCGAAAGTGGAAAAAACACAACACATCAGACTCTAGAGTTACGCTCTAAATCAGCTAAAGAAAAAATACCTTTAGAAGCTTTTGCACGAGTTTTATTGGCAATTAATAAAAAAAGAGGATATAAAAGTAGTAGAAAGGTAAAAAGTGAAGATGAAGGGGTTTCCGTTGACGGAATGGCTATTGCTAAAGAAATATACGAAAAACAACTTACGCCTGGTCATTATGTATATAAGTCACTTCAAAATGGTAAAAAGTATATTCCAGATTTTTATCAATCAGACTTACAAGCGGAATTTGATACAGTTTGGAATAAACAAAAACATTTTTATCCAGCGACTCTTACAGATGAGTTTTATAAAAAACTCAAAGGACAAGGACAACAAAACTCACGAAAATTGTTTTTAGCTGTACATCAAGTTTATACTGCTGAAAATAAAGGTAAACGGGATGAAAAAAAATTACAACACTATAAATGGCGTAGTGAAGCCATAACCAAACAACTTTCTATTGAAGAAGTAGCGTATGTGTTAGTTGAAATTAATAATAATATTAATAAATCAAGTGGGTATTTAGGCGCAATAAGTGATCGTAGTAAAGAATTATATTTTAATAATGAAACTGTTGGAGAATATTTATACAATAAACTATTAGAAAACCCACATGTTTCACTAAAGAATCAAGTATTCTATCGACAAGATTATTTGGATGAATTTGAAACTATATGGGAAACTCAAGCAAAATATCACAAAGAACTTACTAATAAGCTAAAAGAAGAAATTCGTGATATTGTTATTTTTTATCAACGCAAACTTAAATCACAAAAGCATTTGATTTCAGAATGTCAATTTGAAAAACACCATAAAGTAATTCCTAAGTCCTCGCCTTTATTTCAAGAATTTAAAATATGGCAAAACCTTAATCATTTAGTATTTAAAAATACTCAAACCAAAGAAGAAGTTTCTTTTGTAGACTTAGATGAAGAAACAAGACACCTTGTTTTTGAGGAATTGAATCTGAAAGGTAGCTTAAAAATGAAAAACGTTAAAAATATCATTGGTTTTAAAGCACCTAACTATTGGAAAGCAAATTTTGATGATATAGAAGGTAATCGCACTAATGAAGGATTGTTTAATGCTTACAAAGCAATTGCAGAAGATTTAGGATATGGTTTTAATTGGGAGAAGAAAACTGCGTACGAAATAAAAACAGAACTCAAAGCAATATTTGTAGAAGCTAAGATAAACACCGATATTTTACAGTTTGATACTGATACAGAAGGAAACACTTTTGATAAGCAAAAAAGCTATCAATTATGGCATATACTGTATTCGGCAGAAGACACTGACAAAGCTTCGGAAGAAGATAAATTAGTGTATGGAAATATTCATACCAAACTCAAAAAGAAATTAAATCAAAAGTTTGGTTTTGAAGCTACTTATGGAAGTTTATTGACCAATATTTCTTTTCAGCAAGATTATGGAAATCTAAGTGCAAAAGCCATTAAAAAAATACTTCCGCACTTGAAAAGTGGAAACAGTTTTTCACAAGCTTGCGCATTGAATGGGTATAATCATTCCAATGCTTTAACGAAAGAAGAAAGTGAAAATAGAAATTTGAAGGATAAACTAACAATATTACCTAAAAATAGTTTACGAAATCCTGTAGTTGAAAAGATTCTCAATCAAATGGTCAATTTGATAAATCAAGTAATTGATGCCTATGGAAAACCTAAAGAAGTTCGTATTGAACTGGCAAGAGAACTCAAAAAATCAGCTAAACAAAGAGATGAATTGACAAAGCATATCAATGATGCCACACTAATAAATCAAAATATTAGAGTGATACTTCAAAAAGAGTTTGGTGTCAAACATCCAACTAGAAACGATATAATTCGATATAAACTCTATGAAGAATTAAAAGATAATGGATACAAAACGCTTTTCACGAATCAATACATTCCGAGAGAACGATTATTTACTGGAGAGACTGAAATAGAACATATTATTCCAAAAGCAATTTTGTTTGATGATTCTTTTTCAAACAAAACATTGGCTTATAGTGATGTAAATAGAAAAAAAGGAGATTCAACTGCACTGGATTTTATAGCTAATATATATTCTGACGAATTAGAAAATTATAAAGCACGAGTAGAAGCTTTGCACAAAGCAAAAAAAATCAGTAAAGGAAAGTATAAAAAATTATTGATGGCAAGAAAGGATTTGCCAAACGACTTTATTGAAAGAGATTTAAGAAACAGTCAATATATAGCCAAAAAAGCCACACAGATGCTTCAAGAAGTTTTTAGAACCGTAACGCCTACGAGTGGTAGAATTACCGATAAATTACGGGAAGATTGGAATCTTATAAATGTCATGCAAGAATTGAATTTACCTAAATATAAAACACTTGGGCTAACGGAAACTCAAGAACGTAAAAAAGGGAATACAGTAGAACGAATCATTGATTGGACTAAACGAAATGATCATCGCCATCATGCAATGGATGCGTTAACAGTAGCTTTTACTACAAACAGACACATCCAATACTTAAATAATCTAAACACAGCACATGGACTTGATGGCTCTGAAATTGATCATGAAAAAAGCAAGTTGTATAGGATAAAGAAAGACATTACTAAATTATATAAAAGTGGAAATACCCAAAAACGCAAGTTCATTCCTCCATCAAATAATTTTAGGAGTGAAGCAAAAAAACACTTGGAAACGATCTTAATATCCTTCAAAAACAAAAATAAAGTCGTTAGCAAAAACAAAAACAGAATAAAAACTGGAGAAAAAGGTGTTACCTACGAAAAAGTTCAATTAACACCGCGTGGTCAGTTACATAAAGAAACCGTCTACGGACATGTAAAAAAAGAAATAATAACAACAGAAAAAGTTTCAAATAAATTTACGATAGAAAAAATACAATGGGTTACTAAGCCTAGTTATCGGAAAGCTTTATTAAAACGCTTAGAGACATACGAAAACAATCCTAAAAAAGCTTTTTCAGGAAAAAACAGTTTGCAAAAAAATCCTTTGTATATAGATAGTATTTCGGGTAAGAAAGTTCCTGAATCTGTAAAATTGAAATCCTTTCAAGATGTCTATGTTATTCGAAAAGAGGTAAATCCTGAAAATTTTACGAATTCCAAAAGTTTAGAAAAAATTATAGATGTTGGTATACGTCGAATTTTACAAAAAAGACTTGAAAAATATGGGGAAAAAGCTAAGGAAGCTTTTTCAAACCTTGATAAAAATCCTATTTGGAGAGATGATAAAAAAAAGGTTGCTATCAAAAAAGTACGCATAGAAGCACTCAAAAATGCAGAATCATTACATACTAAAAAAGATCATACAGGACATGAAATGCTTAATGAGACAGGAAAAAACACCCCTGTAGACTTTGTGAGTACAGGAAATAATCATCATGTTGCAATCTACTGCGATAGTGATGGGAAATTACATGATGAAGTAGTGTCTTTTTACGAAGCTGTTTCACGGGTTAATTTAGGTATCCCAATAATTGACGAGTCTCTTAACTCGCATTTGGGCTGGAAATTTTTATTCACTATGAAACAAAATGAAATGTTTGTATTTCCATCAGATGAATTTAATCCTAAAGAAGTTGATTTAGAAAATCCAAAAAATAATAAGTTTATTTCCAAACACCTTTTCAGAGTTCAAAAGTTTTCAAAAGTTACTTATGGTAATTCTGCTGTTAGAGATTATGTTTTTAGACATCATTTAGAGACAGAATTAATAGATAAAAAAGAATTAAAAGGAATTGCTTATTATCAATTAAAAAGTATAGGAATGCTTGAAAAACTGGTAAAAGTAAGAATCAATCATATTGGAAAAATTGTACAAGTAGGAGAATATTAAAAAATAAAAAGTCATGATAAAGCGTTCGATTTATATCGGTTCCCCCGCTTATTTAAGACTCAAACAAAAACAATTAGTCGTAGAAAATCCCGAAGATAAGAGCATCAAAGGAACCATTCCTATTGAGGATATGGCATTACTGATGCTCGATCATTATCAAATTACATTGAGCAACCAATTATTGCTAAAATTGCAAGGAAATAATGTGGCTATTGTAAGTTGTGATGCACATCATTTACCGTTCGCAGTGATGCTTCCTTTATATGGACATACGGAACATTCAGATAGAATCAAACATCAATTACAAGCTTCTGAACCCTTAAAAAAACAATTGTGGAAACAAACTGTGGAACAAAAAATCAAAAATCAACAGGCACTTTTAAAATTGAATAACAAGCCTTACGAACAAATGGATTTGTATTGGCAGAATGTAAAAAGTGGTGATACTACGAATTGTGAGGGTAAAGCTGCGCAGCATCATTGGAAACATTTATTTGAAAACTTTACAAGAGAGCGTCACGGTTATGCACCTAACAATATGTTGAATTTTGGATATGCTGTATTGCGTAGTATTGTGGCAAGAGCATTAGTGTCTAGTGGTTTACTGCCCGTATTGGGAATATTTCATCGTAACAAATACAATCCGTACTGCTTAGCAGATGATATCATGGAACCGTACAGACCTTTTGTAGATAAAATGGTATACAACTATGTAGCACAATATGGAGTTCCTGAAAAGCTTTCAAAAGATGTTAAAGCTTATCTTTTAAATATAGCGACTCAAGATGTATGGATTGATGGCGTAGAACGTCCGTTGCTAGTTGCTGTAACTACTACTACGGCTAGTTTGTACAAATGTTACTATGGAGAATTACAACAAATAAAATATCCTGAACTCGACTAAAATGACACTATGCAACTGGATACAAATCGTTATAACGCATACAGAATCATGTGGGTATTAGTATTTTTTGATTTACCGACGGAAACTAAAAAAGAACGTCGTGCCGCCTCACAATTTCGTAAAAAATTGATTGATGATGGCTTTACGATGTTTCAATTCTCTATATATCTTCGCCATTGTCCAAGCAGAGAAAACTCTAAAGTCCACACAAAACGAGTCAAACGGATGCTGCCTAAACAGGGAAAAGTCTGTATTTTAGAAATAACCGACAAACAATTTGAAAAAATGGAATTATTTCATGGTGTAAAAGAGGTTGATATTCCGCAACCTGTACAGCAATTAGAATTATTCTAGGATTAAAAAAATCAACTAAAATTTAAAAGTAGAATTAAAAAAAGATCATTTTTTAAATTCTAAAAAGTAATCCCGAAGTATTGATATTCCTCAACAATTCGGGATTGACCTTGTGATCGCTCACGTAAAATTACAAAATGAAAGCAGTTCACAACCTGACATATTACTACTACTGACATATTGACCTTGTGATCGCTCACGTAAAATTACAAAATGAAAGCAGTTCACAACACATATACTGACATATATTGATACTGACATCTTGTGATCGCTCACGTAAAATTACAAAATGAAAGCAGTTCACAACACATATATTGACAAAGATACTGATACTGACCTTGTGATCGCTCACGTAAAATTACAAAATGAAAGCAGTTCACAACCTATTGACAAATACTACTTACTTACTGACACTTGTGATCGCTCACGTAAAATTACAAAATGAAAGCAGTTCACAACAAGTCTTCATAAACATTCCTAAATACAAAACTTGTGATCGCTCACGTAAAATTACAAAATGAAAGCAGTTCACAACAAACGCGCATTAACTATTGCAAACATCCAACTTGTGATCGCTCACGTAAAATTACAAAATGAAAGCAGTTCACAACCAAGTGGTTTTGTTTATTTTCCAGTTACTGCTTGTGATCGCTCACGTAAAATTACAAAATGAAAGCAGTTCACAACAGTTCAACAATTTAAAATCTTATAACGATGCTTGTGATCGCTCACGTAAAATTACAAAATGAAAGCAGTTCACAACTTGATCGTTGTTGCTCCAATTGCCGCTATTCTTGTGATCGCTCACGTAAAATTACAAAATGAAAGCAGTTCACAACCACTACTTGCGCTATTACCGTTTAGGGGGACTTGTGATCGCTCACGTAAAATTACAAAATGAAAGCAGTTCACAACCCTTTATTAGAAATTGATTTCAATGATGCACTTGTGATCGCTCACGTAAAATTACAAAATGAAAGCAGTTCACAACGCCAACGGCACAAGCTGAATATTTTAAAAACTTGTGATCGCTCACGTAAAATTACAAAATGAAAGCAGTTCACAACCGCCAATACCGCATTAACTACTTCATTAGACTTGTGATCGCTCACGTAAAATTACAAAATGAAAGCAGTTCACAACTTAAAGTATGTTTGAAGCTCTAAATCTTCTCTTGTGATCGCTCACGTAAAATTACAAAATGAAAGCAGTTCACAACAAGTAAATGTCAGAGGTTTTTGCTTACGGACTTGTGATCGCTCACGTAAAATTACAAAATGAAAGCAGTTCACAACCGCAAAGTAGATCGTCCTTGGAATTGGGATCTTGTGATCGCTCACGTAAAATTACAAAATGAAAGCAGTTCACAACTAAAGGATTTAGAATGGTTTTCAATTGCTTCTTGTGATCGCTCACGTAAAATTACAAAATGAAAGCAGTTCACAACCTACTGCTGATTATGGTAGATATTTGGATACTTGTGATCGCTCACGTAAAATTACAAAATGAAAGCAGTTCACAACTCATTACTAAAAGTAAGAGTAACAAAAATACTTGTGATCGCTCACGTAAAATTACAAAATGAAAGCAGTTCACAACTCTTTATTAGCAATGGAATCAATGTGTTTTCTTGTGATCGCTCACGTAAAATTACAAAATGAAAGCAGTTCACAACCAGATTGTATGATAATGCGGGAAACAATGTCTTGTGATCGCTCACGTAAAATTACAAAATGAAAGCAGTTCACAACATTCGCGTATAATGTCACAAATTCAAATTACTTGTGATCGCTCACGTAAAATTACAAAATGAAAGCAGTTCACAACCTAAAGACCCTGCGGGATTAGGAATTTAATCTTGTGATCGCTCACGTAAAATTACAAAATGAAAGCAGTTCACAACCGCCAATACCGCATTAACTACTTCATTAGACTTGTGATCGCTCACGTAAAATTACAAAATGAAAGCAGTTCACAACACTGAAAGCATAATGAAAGAAAAAGTTTATCTTGTGATCGCTCACGTAAAATTACAAAATGAAAGCAGTTCACAACTTTTTTGATTTTGTACCCACTTACACGCGACTTGTGATCGCTCACGTAAAATTACAAAATGAAAGCAGTTCACAACTTTTTGTATGATGGTTTACAAAATGAAAGCAGTTCACAACAAAAGCCCTGTATACAGTGTCATAGCTGTACTTGTGATCGCTCACGTAAAATTACAAAATGAAAGCAGTTCACAACACAAAATAAAGTATTAATTTTAGTGTATGACTTGTGATCGCTCACGTAAAATTACAAAATGAAAGCAGTTCACAACCAGAGTTAACTTTATCGTAGCTTGTGCGATCTTGTGATCGCTCACGTAAAATTACAAAATGAAAGCAGTTCACAACTAGCTTTTTCCTTCATAGGTAGAAATAACACTTGTGATCGCTCACGTAAAATTACAAAATGAAAGCAGTTCACAACAGTTGGTTCCAACATACATTCATGTAGAAACTTGTGATCGCTCACGTAAAATTACAAAATGAAAGCAGTTCACAACACAACAAGTCAAAGTGTAGACACTACCAACCTTGTGATCGCTCACGTAAAATTACAAAATGAAAGCAGTTCACAACGTTATCGACGAAATTCTAAATAATTTCATCCTTGTGATCGCTCACGTAAAATTACAAAATGAAAGCAGTTCACAACTGCGGTGTAATTAATCCGTGTTGTGTGCTTCTTGTGATCGCTCACGTAAAATTACAAAATGAAAGCAGTTCACAACTGGCACGAGTTGTCCCCGTTTTTACAGCATCTTGTGATCGCTCACGTAAAATTACAAAATGAAAGCAGTTCACAACAGTGAAATGCAATTAAAAGACGTTGAAATACTTGTGATCGCTCACGTAAAATTACAAAATGAAAGCAGTTCACAACACACCTGTCACGCTCTGCACTTGTGCCATCCTTGTGATCGCTCACGTAAAATTACAAAATGAAAGCAGTTCACAACCTTTCTATTTGAAAATAATAACCTCTTTGCCTTGTGATCGCTCACGTAAAATTACAAAATGAAAGCAGTTCACAACTATCATCTTCAGATTTAGTACCAGCGATGTCTTGTGATCGCTCACGTAAAATTACAAAATGAAAGCAGTTCACAACTATAAAGAATTAAGGTTTTTGTTAAGCGTCCTTGTGATCGCTCACGTAAAATTACAAAATGAAAGCAGTTCACAACTTTGCTATAGCGTTATTTGCAATTCTGTCACTTGTGATCGCTCACGTAAAATTACAAAATGAAAGCAGTTCACAACTCTACGATGATTATTGAAATGATAACTCCCCTTGTGATCGCTCACGTAAAATTACAAAATGAAATCTATACCAAAATCATACTTTTAGCTCTGATTTTTAATCGTTTATTAAAGGTTGTTTTTTACTAAAAATATTCTCTGAGATTCAGTGTAGCGAAAGAATTTTATTGAACTAAAAAGTTTCAAAGGATTTATTTCATTTTTCCTAAAAGTAAACATACACAGCCTAAAATTGTAAACACTACCGATCGTAACATAATAGTTGTAGAATATGTTCCTGCAATTATAAAATTATAGGCATCGCCTCCCACATATTTTTTATTCATACCTCCAAACTTTTCATCATAAATAAATGAATTTTCCTTTTGAAGCATGTATTCAAAAGAGTCATAAAAGAAATATCCCGCTACAATGAGGAATAAAATTCCTGCTGCAATTAAAGTATTATTAATATCATTTTTTTTCATAAAATATTTTGTAATTAGTTATTATTTGAACTTATAGAATCTTTTGAACAAACGTATTTATAAAACATGTGGTCAGATAATGGTTTTAATGATTTTCCCGTTTCAGGGTGTAAGCCTAATGAAGTAAAGTATTCCAATTCTTTTTTTTGATTTTTACCATACCATACATTAGGAGTTCCATCTAGTTTTTTATATTCTGTCTGGCAATCAGCTTCAATTTTTTTCAAGTTATTAATCCGATCTTTATTATATAATTTCAATTCTCCAAGATCATATTTCTTCAAATTAAAAGATACTTCTATATAATGCGTACCATCCCAAATCATCCAACGTTGTTTGTTGAGTTGCATGATTACTAAAACCGTAATTATCGTTAAGAGAATAATTATAATGAGCCAACTGTGTTTTTTTAAAAACCTCATAACATCATTTTCCTTGGCAGAATCTATTGACTCTGAGGAATTGTTGTGAGCTAATATATTAGTTACAAAATCTTCATAATTTTGAAATCCTAAATATCTGGCAAGGTTATTCAATAATTCAGTATTCGGACTCATAGCCTGATCTGTACTTTCCTCTATAAACTGCTCGTAATATCTTGAGAACGTAATTTTGCTTGTTGGAAAATTGAGTTCAACACTAAATACTTTTTCTAAATGAACGGCAACTCCATTCTTAGTCGTTTTACCACTTTGTCTTTCAGCTTTCTTAAAAGCTTCTTGGAATAGTTTTTCTTTCATAAAAGTCAATGTTTAGTATTTATCATAAGTTCAACATGAGTTACACACGTTGTCTTCATCAATGTTGGTACATATCTGTTATAATATTGAGTACTTCTTGTTAACTACTTTCCTCCAGTTTGTTTGTTCTTTTGCTTCAGCGTTTACGAATAACCTTATCCGCAATAAGGTTTTGCGGAGTAAACACTACTTGAAGTTGAGAACTAAAGTTGTTTCAAATGGGAAGTACATGCTTCTTTAGTTTTCACTTCTACTTCCCAAAATTCGGAGAGACGTCTCCTAAAATTTAGCGTGCGGCTTGTCTGCAATACACACCTAAGAACATTTCTAGGCAGCCACACTATTGTCAAATTTTTAACAAATACAAAATGAAGAAATTATATGTACTTTCACTTGTGGTTTTCCACATTATCGGATTTCAATCCTGTACTCCCGAAGCTTTAAATAATACAAATGATATACAAGCCTGCTGTGGCGATGAAGGAGAATTGCCGCCACCTCCACCACCTCCGCCACCTGGAGATGGATTAGGAGACTAATGTTATAATTTAGTACTTTAGAGGAATGAAAAATAAGATAAATTCGTTCCTCTTTTTTATTATTGTAAGTTTCCTTTTTGGAAGCGAATATCTGTTTAGTCAAAGTACTAATGATAGTATTGCGTATTATATAGCGAAAGTTCAAGACTTCAATACTGTTGATGATTTGATAAAGGCAAGAAATTATTTAGAACAGAAAGAAATTGAATTAAAAAGGACTGATTTAAATAGGTTGTATTTGATTTATCATTTATCAAGTGCTGATAAGGCAATTGGAGACTTTATTAAAGCAGAAAATCTTTTAGTCGAAATATTGGATAATATTCAACAGTTCAAATCTTCTGATTATAGAGATTATTATCATAAAGCTTATTATTTATTGTTAGCTAATATATACAGAGATCAAAAAAATGGTGAAAAAGCAATAGAACTTTATAACAGGGCTTTTGAGAAAGCTAAGATAGCACATGATAGTGCTGTCATTTATAATAATATCTCTAATGTTTTTAAAGATGTTTCTAACTACAAAAAATCTGAAGAAGTTCTAAAAAAAGCTTATCCTTTAATTCCTAGAATGATTAAGCAAAATGATATTGCAAAAATTTATGATAATTTAGGTTTTGCAATGTCCATGTTGGGAAATAAAACTGGAGAGGAGTATATGAATAAAGGACTAGAAATAAGACTCAAAATAAATGATTATACAGGATTACATTCTAGTTACACACAACTAGCGATATATTATAAAAAATTTAAAAAAGACTCTTTAGCTAAATTATATGCTTCCAAGGCTTTAAACACTAGTAAAAATATTGGAATTCCAAAATATAGAAAAAAAGCATTAGGATTATTTCTTGATTTTTCAGATGATGTATATATCAAAGAATACAAAAGATTGAATGATAGCTTATCAGATGCAGAAGCTTCAATGCAGAATAAGTACGCAATGTATAGATATGATAAAGCAAAATCGGAAGCTAAAGCTCTAAAAGCTGAAAAAAAGGTTTTAGAAAGTGAATTCAGAATGTTAATGTTCGCATTTCTAGGAGGATTAATATTTATAGTAGCCGTTTTTTGGATTGTTACTCAACGCAATCGAAATAAGCGACATACGCTTGCAGAAATCTATAAAACAGAACGCAATTTTTCTAAAAAAGTACATGACGAATTAGGAAATGATATTTTCTATTTAATGAATCAACTACAAATAAACCCAGCTTCTTTGTTGGAAAAAGAAGGCTTGCAAATTTTGAATGGATTAAACGAAATCTATGTAAAAGCTAGAGATATTTCTAAAAAGTATACCACCATAGAGACTGGAGAAAGATATCACGATGAGCTTCTCTCACTTTTAAATTCTTTTGGAAGTGATACTACTAAAATTGTAACGAATGAAATTGCATTAGACTTTTGGCAATCTGTTTCTACTTTAAAAAAGGAGCAATTGTATAGAGTGTTGCAGGAACTTCTTACCAATATGAAAAAACACAGTAAAGCTACGTTGGTAGGAATTACATTCACAAAAATAAAAAAGCAAGTCATCATCAAATATGTGGATAATGGAAAAGGAGCAACTAAAAAGGAACTTTTAGTGAAAAATGGTTTGGAAAATGTGGAAAACCGCATCGGTGAAATTAATGGAACTATTACTTTTGAAACGAATCCGAGTCATGGATTCAAAGCAGAAATACGATTTATTCAATAGCCATGAAGTTCAAAAAAGTTTTAGTTGCAGAAGATACCGACAGTAGTAATATTGGTTTGGTATATAAGTTGAAAGAAATAGGAATCGAAACAGTGGAGTCATCACAATCTTGTGATAATGCTATTTTAAAGTTAAAAAAAGGGATACATGAAAAGCGATATTTCGATTTATTAATAAGCGATTTATCCTTTGTGTCGAATACCCCAAATCCAAAAATCACTACAGGAGAAGCACTTATTGAAGAAGTAAAACGACTGCAACCTACCATCAAAATCATTGCCTTTTCAGTTAACAATCAACAAACTGTTATCAAACATCTCATCAATGAAATTGATATAGATAGTTATGTTTGTAAAGGATTAAATGGTACAAAAGAACTGTTGAAAGCAATTGAACTTATTCAAGAAGATGAAAAATATTTGTGTCCAATTTCAAGTGCAACCTTACATCAAAAAAATGTTTTTCAATTAGATGATTATGAAAAACAATTACTTCAGTTAGTGGCTCGCGGTCTAAAACAAGATGAGATCGCAGTATATTTTCAATCAAAAGGTATTTCACCTAACAGCCGACGTTCGGTTGAAGATCGTTTAAGTAGACTTCGTGATAATTTCAATGCTAGTACAACTTCACAATTGATTTATCTAGCGCAAAGCTTAGACCTTATCTAATATTTTCTAGTTTTATTTTTTTACAACCGTGGATTTCCACAAGCGATTCGTTTTTAATCAGCATAAGTTTGAACTGTTAAACTTAAAAAAGATTAAAAATGGCAAGATATTACGTTAATAAAAACGCACAATCTAATGGTGACCATGAAGTTCATAAATATAGTTGTAATTGGCTTCCAAAAATTGAAAATAGAATTTATCTAGGCGATTTTACAAACTGTCGAAGTGCTGTTAATGCAGCTAAAAAATATTACAATAAAGTGAATGGGTGTTACTTCTGTTCTAATGAATGTCATACATCTTAAAAGAAAACTAATATGAAAGTAGATTTACTAGTAAAGTTTAGTGTGACGAAGGAATTACTTGGTGATAATAAATTAGAAAAGATAAAGGACATAGTTGTAGATGGCGAAACTATTTTATTGGCATACACACATGTACGTGACAAAGTATGGTTTACCAATAAGAGATTGATTACAATGGATGCCAAAGGCTTAACTGGAAAAAAGAAAGAATTTCACTCTTTTCCTTACTCAAAAATTACTTCCTTTTCAATTGAAACCGCTGGCACATTTGATGGAGATAGCGATTTTAAAATATGGGTTAGTGGTTTTGGAGTCTTTGAAATTAAGTTTCATAAAAACTTAGATATCAAAAGAATTGGAAAATTTTTGAGTGAAAAAATTTTATAAATGAGACTACATATAAAACATATAACTTTTACTCTATTACTGCTCACCTTTTCTAGTACAATCGCACAAACAGTTTATACTACAAAATCAGGTAAAAAATATCATAAAATTGATTGTAGATATCTCAAGAGTTCACATTATCAAACAACCATAGATAAAGCAAAGAGTTTAGGGTATACAGCTTGTAAAGTATGCAAGCCTACAATTTCGAATACTAAGGTTTCAGAACAACAAATACTTGAATATGGTAGTTCTCCTGTACAGAAAAAGCAAAAAAAAAGTAAAACTTCGTCGCAATGTAGAGGAAAAACAAAATCAGGCAGAAGGTGTAAACGCATGACGAAAAATGCAAACAAACGATGTTACCAACATCAAAAATAATAATACTTTAACTAATTAATCATTATGGATATCCAAAGTAAACTCAAAGAGCTTTCAGAGAAAGTAGACTCAATGAAAGAACAAATACAGACCGAAGAAGCTACAAAGACAGCTTTTGTATTACCATTCATTAATCTACTTGGATATGATATTTTCAATCCAACAGAAGTTGTTCCTGAATTTACTGCGGATGTTGGATTAAAAAAAGGCGAAAAAGTTGACTATGCCATTTTTCAAAATGGTATACCTATTCTTATTATAGAATGTAAACATTGGGTTGAAAGCTTGGATACACATAGTTCACAGCTAATCCGATATTTTCATGTGTCTAAATCAAGGTTCGCTTTATTGACCAATGGAGTCGAATATCGTTTTTACACTGATTTGGAAGAGAAAAATAAAATGGATGACAAGCCGTTTTTAGAATTTACAATTACAAATTTAAAGGATTCGATCATAAATGAAATTTCCAAGTTTCACAAGTCAAATTTTGACGTCACTAAAATCTTAAACAATGCAAGTTCTTTAAAGTATACTAAAGAAATTAAAAAAGTTTTCAATAGCGAACTCATAAAACCTAGTACAGAATTTACTCGTTTTTTTGCCTCCAAAGTCTATAGTGGAAGATTGACAGAACGCGTCATGGAACAATTCGGGGAATTGGTACATAAAGCTATCAATCAATTAATCAGTGATAAAGTCAATGATAGATTGCAAAGTGCACTTCATAAAGAAACGGAACAACAAATTGAAGAGAATATTGATGAAGTAGAAATTAGTAAAATAGACACCACCGAAGAAGAATTGGATGGTTTTAAAATTGTAGTGGCAATACTCCGACGAAAAATTGAACATGAACGCATTTTTTTCAGAGACACACAATCGTACTTTGGAATTTTACTAGATAACAATAACAGAAAACCGCTGTGCAGATTGCATTTAGATGGAGGAAAAAAATATTTAGGACTTATTGGTGAAAATAAAAAAGAAACTAAAGTACTTATCGAAACAATTGATGATATTTATACACATGAAGAAGCGCTCTTACAAGCTATTGATTATTATGAGTAAGGCTTCAGTCAGTAATCTCAAACCCAAAATAATCAAGTACTTTCTTTACCTCATGCGCCAACACCATTTTCTTTTTCTTAGCTTCTAGTAAAGGGACTTTTCGATTTTCGGCAATAATGACATTGATAATTTCACGAGCAGCTTGTCTGCCTACCCCATGAATTAATTCCATTAACTGTGCCTTGCCCATTGTTTTAATTTGTGTTCTTGATATCATAACTTTTGTGTTTTAGTATTGCTTGGTGTTTTTTTGAAGTTGTTGCGTTTTGTTGCAAGTTGTTGCAAACTGTTGCGTTTTGTTGCGTTTTGTTGCGAATTGTTGCTGATTGAATGTTTCAATAAACATGAATTCCTGTTTTTGACTCAATCATACAAATCAAATTCTTTATGTGTGAGTATATTTAAGATTCTAGGCACTTCCGACACGAAGTAATTTGGAATTCCTTTGTTATGTTCTATATAATGATATACTTGTGGAAGTGTAAACTCTCCTTTAATGTATTGTTTGACTTTGGCACGCACTTTTTCTTCGGCGGTCATTACACGTCTTCGCGTTCCTGCTTTTGTTGCGTTTTGTTGCTTTCTTGTTACTCGCATATCTTGATACTTTTGATAATTTTTAAGCCACTCTATCGTGTAGGCAAATCCGCCCTCACTAGCTCGCTTTCTTGTTGCGTCAAAGTAAATGCACGGAAAATGTATTTGATACTGTTTTTTACGCTTAAAAAAGCGTTTGGCGCGATTGATTCGATACACCAAAAAGCCAAACATGTACAGTTGGGTTTCTTTTCTCGGAATACTTCCGTTAGGATTGCGTAAAACTTCATCATCCAATTGTACCAGTGCATTGTGCCAACTGCCGTAATACACCTCTTTTCCTTTCCAAATCGGTGCAGCCATTTTTAAAAATAACTGCAACAGTAATTCTCGAAATTCTTCTTTAGATAGAGCGCCAGTGATGGCTTCAGTGTCAAGTCGTCTGTTCATCTGTGCCGCAGAAAAGCTATACGTATCGTAATGATGCTCGGTCAGTGCTTGTAGAAACTCGGATCGGTACAGGGTTTGACTTCTCAAGTACTCGGAAAGCTTATTTTTGGGGAAAATTTCGCGCCCCCCTAGTTTGCCTGCGTTCTGATTGGAAGTTTCTAGGGCTTCATCTTTTGTGGTGATCTTGTAAGAGTTCTTGTTTTTGCTGATTTTTTCATCAGCAAAAGAAACTACTTCCGCTTCTTGGGAATGGTTATCAACATTCCCTACTTTTTTTATTCTTTTTTTAGTAACTGTTCTTGTATCTACACTATATACAGACAAATTTTGTGTTTTATATTGATTAACTTGTTGATTATCAGTATCCGTTTTTTGCTTATCACGAAATACAAAAATGGCTTCATTGATAAAGTAATTAACAGGTTTTTTTCTGCCCCTTACTTGATATTGTTCAAAGACTCCTGCTTTATATAAACGCTTGATATGGTTACGAATGGTATTTTGGCAATGCAATACTCTAGGAATTCCTTCTTTAGTGAAATTTGCCATTTCATAAGAATTGGTATGAACCTTTGGAAAGGCTACTTTGGCGTTATCTGATAAACGCTGTAACTGTTTTCTAAGTTTGATGAGTTGTTGGCTGTAGAACCATAGAATAAGCTCAAAAGTAGCTTCTTGTGGATGGCGAACTGGTAGATACTTTTCTTTGTAAAGCAACAGCATAGTATCTGTATTCAACTTTTCAACAAGTGTATTGTAATCTTTTGTAGAAAGAAATTTATTTACAATTCCATTAGTTTTTTGTTTTGAAAAATTAGAAGCTGTGGTGAAAGCATGCGTTTGGAGTTTATTTTCATTAATAAACTCTCGTACACGCTCATTATAAAGCTTGATCTCTTTGTTAAGCTTTGGAATTTTAGCATTAAAGTCATTGACAAAAATACGATAACGTTGCATGGTTTCTATCTTATCCTCACTCAAAAAATAAGGACAACAAATATGTGACGGTCTGTATTTACTGATTACTTGCATTGTATCTATACTTTTTATTTACTTTAGAAGAAAAATCAAAGGCAATAGATATCACCTTTGATTTTACATGGATGAAAAACTTCATCTTATTGTGGCTTTTTATCATTCCTCTTAACAGAAAGACTTCTTATTTTTTTACCCGAAATACATGTACTCTTAAAAACTCTTCCGCAAGAGCATCCGTAATAGGTTTTGTTCTCTTGTTTACTTTTTGGACTTGTTTTTCAGTAGTTGGCATCATACCTAATAACCTATATAATCTTGGCAGTTCCTCTTTAGGAAGTGCTTGAATCACATTATATACGGTTTCTGCTTTCAAAAAATCTATTCGTTACTTTAGTATTGTTCTCTCACTGTAAGATTTAACCTATAATTCGTTCTGTTATTCAGTAAAAAAATTATATTTGTAGGGTTAAATCGTATAAAATTCAGATTTAATCATTCAAATATAGAACATATTAGAACAATAAAGAACAATAGTTCTTTATTTTAACATTTTATTGCATGAAAAACTTTAATGATGCTTTACAGTATTTAAAAAAAAGAGAGGTAACCGCGAGAGAACTTTCTAATTTTTCGGGACTTAGTGCAGGTTCGCTCTTTTCTGTTTTAGATGGTTCGACACAGAACCCAAGAAAAAAGACGAAAGATGCGGTCATTGAGTATGCAAAAAAGTTAATGGAACAGTACAAGGAAAACTTTGAAGATGGTATGATTCTTAGCAGTGATGCGGACATTCTTGATAAAAGAGATAAGAACTACATCAAAAAATTAGCTTTGGAGATAAGAGCCAATGAAGAAGCCTTACTAAAAGAACAATCATTTAGAGATTTAATTTATATTGAAGCCTTGAAAATGGCATTACTTGCCAAAGATGGCGAGAATGTTAGCATTAAAAAACTTATGGAACTCAATAAATAGAACTACGAATTATTGTTTTAGGGTTCATCAAAGAAGAATATAGACTAACAGCGATCGCAATATGAGTGATCGCTGTTTTTTTTACTAAAAATTAGCTTTTTATTTGATAAGATTAAAATTCAATGCTGTACATATTTCCATAATCTTTTGGAAGTGTCGCACCAATCTCGCGTAAGTAATTCTTTAACCCTGCTTTTGATGTATGGCGCGTAATCTGCATGAGTTTCATCAGTGCTTCTTCTTCAGAATTTCCCTTGGACAATAAATGGTTGTAAAGGTTGGTAGCTGCGGTATGTCTTGTAGAATAAAGAGTGTAATCATTGTCCAAGTTTAGAGTTTCCCTCACTTTTCTAAATTTAGCTGAAAAATAATTGACTTTATAAATTTCATCAATACCCCACTCAGCAGGATGCTTGTAACGAGTTATAAGATAATCATCGGGAGCAAAGTTTTCAAGATTCATCTTTTTAATGACATTTTCTAGTTCACCAATTATCGGTACTATAGCCAAAGGTGATGTTTTAGAACGTACATAAAGTCGTTTCGCTTGTAAATCAATATCTTTTACTTTAAGTCTACACACTTCAATATTTCGCAAAAAAGCATACGACATAAATTGCATAAATACGCGTAGGTACGGATCGTGTTTATCAAGGTATTCTCTGATAGCGATGATCTGTTCTTTAGAAAACGCTTTGTTCTTTTTAGGCTTGCTTTTTACATTCTTTATCTTCTCTACAAAATTATATGGAATAATCTCATCATCTGCTAATTGTGAGAATAGAATAGACAAAGTTGCTTTGTAGTTATTTCTAGTTTTAGGAGAAACTACATCGGGTACATTATTGTTAAGTTTCTGTTTTTTAGTTTGTGTTTTTTTTATGGTATTTAAAAACAGACTTACGTCTCGTTTCTTCAATTCATTGATATCAAGACTTTCTAATTTGTTGTCTTTAAGCCATAGCATGAACTTATTATAATGTCCTGTAAAAGTAGAAGATGTCTTCTTTGACCAATTTGGTAGCTTTTGAGAAAGTGCAAATTCCATTGCTTCTTTGACCGTATAATTTTGCCGCTGACTTTTGATACTATTCCTAGTTTGTTTTTTTGTAGATGCAACTTTTGATTTTTCTAGTAAGCGCTTATCTGTTGTTTGTGCATCTTCAAACGGGCTGTATCCTTTTTTAAGCATTTGATGCAGAACTTTACGTATTGTTGCTAAATACGCTAGTCTGTCTGTTTTTGTTTTTAATTTATTGGCTTCACCATAAATAGGAGGTTGCCTTTCTAACTTTTCCGTTGTTGGATTTCGATACGAAAAATAGACATACCATCGCTTTGAAAGATCATCTTTACCTGTGTAGATTTTTGGTTCAGAAAATTGTTTTAATTTTTTCAAATCGTATTCAATTTCGTATTCATTTTCTTTAATTAACTCTAATATGCGCATAAAATTGTGCTTTAAAACAACTAAATACTGCGTGAATACTAGGTTTGTACTATTACAAATTTAAAATTAGATGCCACAAGAAAGGCGAGTAACCAACTCGCCTTGTTCTTTAACTAACCAATCCAAAATTTATGAAATGAAAACAAAGCGTGATTGCTTGTTTTTGATTTCAAATAATTATTTACAAACTGCGTGCCAAAAAGTGAATTTAGATGCTTTTGGAATGCTAAATATTTGTTAATGAATTCGTTTGTATATGTTTAGGTAAGAATGTTTGAAATTTTCTGGTAGAATATTTCCGGATCAAAAGGCTTGGAAATAACTTCGTTGAAACCATCTTTTAGGAAATCATCTTTATTGTCATCCAATGAAATCGCAGTAAGCGCAATGATTGGTGTAGAAACATCAAATTTTCTGATTTCTTTGGTCGCTTCAACACCACTGATTCCTGGCATGTGAATGTCCATCAAAATAAAATCGTAACGATTGCTACGTGCAAAATCAATAGCTTGATATCCATCATCTGCAATATCACAAGTCATGTTTTGCTTGGCAATAATTTTCTTGGTAATGACTTGGTTTATTTTGTTGTCTTCTACTAATAACACTTTGAATTTTCGACTCTTTAAATCTGTTTTTTCTTGAGTAGCCGTTACTATATCCGTGACTTCAGGCGGCAATTTATCTAGCGTCAATGCAAAACGAAATGCAGAACCTTCTCCCAGTTTGCTTTCCAATTGAATATCGCTTTCTAGCAATTCCAACAAACTTTTGACAATAGTTAATCCCAATCCAGTTCCACCATATTTACGGTTGATTTGCACGGAACCTTGTGAGAAACTATCAAAAATATTCTCTTGCATTTCTTGCGAAATTCCAATACCGTTGTCTTTAATTTCAAACTGAATGTATTGTTGCGTATCACTTTCTTCTATGATTCTTGCAGAAATTTCAACGATGCCGTCTTTGGTAAATTTTAATGCATTACTGATCAAGTTGATGAATACTTGCGACATTTTTAAATAATCACCCACTAACTTTTCAGGAATATCTTTGTCAATGTTTAAGATGATTCTATTGTTATTTTCTTTAGAAGTTTGCGTGAGTGAATTCACCACATCATTCAACACTTTTTTTAATTGCAAAGGTGCTTTTTCAACCGCTAATTTTCGCGCTTCTATTTTATTTACTTGTAAAATATCGTTGATGAATGTCAATAAATAATCTCCAGAAAACTTTAATGATTTTAAGTGTTCTTTTTGACTTTCACTTGGGTTTTCTTCCAATAACAAATGCGTTAATCCTGTTACCGCGTACAAAGGCGTCCGCAGTTCGTGTGTTACGGTGGATAAGAATTGTGCTTTGGCTTTCATTGCTTTTTCTGCATTATCTTTTGCCAATTGCAATTCAGAATTTTTCTTTAGTAATAAGTTGTTTGTTTTTACTTTAATCTGATTGTTTCGGTACAACGAAATCGTCAATAAAGAAATGATGATTAATAACGCTGAACTTAGAATTGATGTTAGCTTATTTCGTTTACCTTTTTGGTTAGAATCTTCGTTCTGACGCTTTAATTCCTTAATATGACGCTTTTGAAATTCATTATCAAAAGATGCATTGGCTTGCGCCGTACTTTGCATGTTTTGAATATTGAAAATGGAATCTTTTATTTTAATATGCGATCCTTGGTATAAATACGCATTTTCTATATCGCCCAAACTAGCATATGTATCACTGATGATTTTTGTGCTTTGTAATTTGATCATAGGGAAATTATATGCGTTGCCAATTTTTAATGCTGTTTCCGCATTCAATTTAGCATCTTCGTACTTTTTTGTGTTTTTATAGGCTTTCGCCAGATTGAGATGTACTTTGGCACGAAGGTAATTTGGTTGATATGGATCGTTGATCGGAAGCGAATTTTCAAAACGCTCAATAGCGCGCGTGTTGAGTCCTTGACTCAAATAAAATAATCCACGATAGTATTTTAACTTATTAATATCGTCTGTAGATTGGTATCTATCGAAAATAACTTCTGCTTTGGTAAAATAGTTATCCGCATTGCTGTAGGAAGTATTTCGGGTGGCTGTCAATGCGCGTAACACATAATTGTAACCGAGTCCGAGTGAGTCGTTAATTTCCTCTTGAATTTTCTTGGCACGCACCAAGTAGCTTTCAATTTCAATAGGATCGAAACTGTTATAGTTTTCTTCAATGCCCAATTCGGCACGCAGCATATACGCTCTTGCCTTGCTCTTTTGGTCTTGAATGGTGTCGGATAAATCTAGAATGTTGGTAAGTTGTTCTAGGGCACTATTGATGCTAGCTTTCTTTTTAAATTCATATACATCAACAAAAGCGCGCTCTATACTGTCCTTAATGTTGTCTTTGGATTGAGCTTGGGACGCTATAGAGAATAAAGCAAACAGTACATAAAAAATGTGTCTTACTTTACACACCATGAAGTGATGAATTTATTCAAAAATACTTATTTATTTGAAATATATAGCATTAAATCAATTAATCTATTCGAATAGCCAATTTCATTGTCGTACCAACCGACGACTTTTACCATTTTTCCTATCACGGAAGTCATGAGCGAATCAAACGTACAGGAATACGGATTGTCTATCACATCTACGGACACAATTGGATCTTCTGTATACGAAAGAATGCCTTTTAAATTAGTTGCTGCTGCTTTTTTAAAGGCTGTATTAATTGCTTCAATAGACGTTTCTTTTTTCACATTAAAAGTAATATCGGTTAACGAACCATCGGGAACAGGAACGCGAATTCCACAACCACCAATGACATCAGAAAGTGCTGGAAATATTTTCGTCAACGCTTTGGCAGCTCCCGTAGTTGTTGGTACAATGCTTTGACTTGCTCCACGCGCACGGCGTAAATCGCGATGTGGCTGATCGTGTAAACTTTGATCGGTTGTGTAGGAATGAATTGTAGTAATATACGCTTGATCAATTCCGCACAATTCATTAATTACTTTTACCATTGGCGCAGCATTATTCGTAGTACAAGAAGCGTTGGAAATGATCGTTTCCGAACCATCTAAAATATGTTCATTGACTCCTAAAACCACCATTTTAATGGCATCATCTTGCGGCGGAACGGACAATATTACTTTTTTTGCTCCGTTTGTGATATGATGATTCAGCAATGCTTCCGTTTTAAATTTTCCAGTGGCTTCTACCACAAAATCAATAGCATACGGTTTCCAATTGAGTGCATCCAACGTAGCAATATTTAGTACAGGATATAATTTTCCATCAACGATAATAGCAGTTTCGGTATGACTTACTTCGTTTGGCAAAACGCCATGAATGCTATCGTATTTTAGCAAATGACTGAGTGTGCGTGTGTCCGCTAAATCATTGATGGCAACGACTTCAATTGTTGGGTGATTCAATAATAGCCGAAATAAATTTCGACCAATTCTTCCAAAACCATTAATGGCGATTTTTATCATGTAAGTACTTTAAGTTAGGAAGTGTAAATTTACGCTTTTTTGTTTGTACTTGCTTCACTTTTTAGATTGGATTCTTTGGTTTGATTGATACTATAAAAAACACAATCTTCAATTGAATAAAGATTGCGCTTGCGTGGTTGAATAGAATTTAGTTTACGATATATCTTCAAGCGTATGTCAACCTGTATATATACATTCTTGATGTTTAATTAAGATGTAAAATTCTATAAATCAAAGTTGATTTTTATCTGTTTTTTTACGGTATTTATGAAATACGTAAGAATATCAAGGTGTGTTTTTAGGAAGTATGTAATTTTTACCATATCTAAAAGTTGCGTAAAATTACGTATTGGGTATTGTGTTGTATTTTAGATATTTACAATGTCAAATAATAGGAAGTGATTATCATATTTATTTTTCTGCTACCGAAGAATTTGTTGGTCTGAAAAACATATATATATTTAAAAGCAATATCAGAGAAGTCCATATAATTATTTCCTTTTTTTGATGTATTTTGAAGCATATTTTATAAACCCCTATTTGTCATTAAAATTTGACAATTTTAAAACCACAATATAATAAAATGGAAACACAAACATCACCACCAATCCAAAGTATTCAACAATGGAATGCTATTAGACTAGAAGGTTCTCTAGAAACGATACAGTCAATTTTTGACAAAGCTGGAAACTACTTTTTTCTAGATACTGGAAATATGAGCACTTTGTATAATCGTATGCACTTGTATCTCGGGTACGATAATGAAAATCTGCAAGTGTACGCAGTATCAGACATTGCCGATAATGTAGATAATCTACAACAAGCGTTTTCTGGGTACCAACACCATCAATCACAAGCGAATAACCCTGTTTTATCAGGTATAGAACAGTATGTAGACTTAAAGTTAGTTCCTTCTACACTTTCAACGGTGAATCAAGATATTATTGACAGACTTTCCAACAAGCCAGAACTTGTTGTGGAGATTAATAATTGGAATACATACAAAAATGATTGGGCAGCACAAGCATTTCAGAGTAAAACAATATTACAGGCTTTTAAAATAAATACTGCCGATTTTATACCAGAAGATATTCATGCGTGTTTCTTTGCTTTGAAAGGAGAAGAAGGATCATTTGAGATAGATTTAGTCATCGTAAGTACAGGTTTAAAAGAAATAGGGCAAATGATGAAAAATAAAGAACCTTACACCGAACAATCTATTTTTGAAGATTTAGCGAGACCTGTTCCGCCATTTGATCCAACTTTTGAAGGTATGGGAATAGCCAACATATTTTTACAAAATGATTAATGAACTTTAATACCTTTTTTGATATCATCACCAATTTATCACCACTCGTACTTATTATAGGTACGAGTGTTGGTATCTATTATTTCAAACATTTAAATACTATTGGTCAATTATTTTTGTTGTATTTGGGCGTTAATTTACTGATAGACCTTACTTCAAGATTTTTGGCAAGGTATCTTGGGAATAATTTGTTTTTGATATTTGTGATTACATTTCTAGAATTATTTGTATTTATTGCTTTGTATCAGAAACTTATAAAAAAGAAAAAACTAACCATTGCATTGGGAGTTTTAGGAATTGTGTATACATTAATAGAGTCAATTTTTATAAAGAGTTTCGACATCAAACTATTTCAGCCGTATTCCAAAGCATTGGTGTCCTTGTGTATTATTATACTAGCTGTTGTGTATTTTTTTGAATTGATAAAAGATGAAGAAAAACTGTATAAAAAACAAGGATATTATTTATCATTGAACAGTGTGATTTTATGTTTTTTCTCACTTCAGTTTCTATTATTTATACCTATAAATTTCTTAGTTTCTGAAAACAATAAAATGATTGGAATGTACGCATTTACACTCAATGCTATATTGCTCGTATTATTTTACCTATACCTAACTTATTTTATATGGAAACGTGGCAGAAACCTGAAACAATAATTCTTTGGATTACCATTGTAGCATTGTTTGTCATCGTCTTACTGACCGTGATCATCTTTTTGATACGTGCTATATTTAAGAAAATAATCAAAGCGAAAGAAAAAGAAGCAGCAGCACAATTAGATTACCAGAAAAATCTATTAGAAACAACGATTAAAACACAGGAAATTGAACGTCATCGCATTGCAGCAGATATTCATGATGGTTTAATTGGTAAATTGACCGCGCTAAAAATGCAACAGGAAATTACCAATAACGATCAAAAAACGATTGAAGCCTTGCATGAAAGTATTACCATTGCACGAAGAATATCGCACGATTTAAGTCCGCCGTTGGTAGAATTTACCAAGCTTCCTGAATTGATCAAAGAACTGCTCGATCCTTGGGAACAGCATTTACAGATAAGTACTATATTTGATATCAGAGCTGAGGTAAACGACAGAGAAGAATTCAAAGTGCAAGTCACGCGACTCATTCAGGAAATCATCACTAATACCATTAAACATGCCGAAGCTACATACTTACATTTGCACCTAAAGCAAACTGAAAATTACATGGCTTTGCGTATCATTGACAATGGAAAAGGCTATGATGTAGCAAAAAATAGCAAAGGTTTGGGAACCAAAAACATAGAAACACGTGTGCAATTCCTAAAAGGAACGCACAAAGTAAAATCGACAGTAGGAAAAGGGACAACGAACTTATTTTTATTTACTAATACATAATTTGAATGTTTTTTGGATGGTTTTTTCTTTTCCGCAGTGTAGTAAGAACTTTTCGTTAAAAATTTTTGAAGCCTTGGAGAAAATTTAGAAAAGTTATTGCGGTTTTAATTTTTCCCTAAAAGAAAAATTAAAAACACCTCTGGAAAAGCGCACTTTCTTTTGTTTCTTTTCTTTGTGCGAGCAAAGAAAACGAAAGTAAAAACTAAAATTAGGTATTTTAAGCGTATTGAGATAGGAATTCACTACGTTTTACTTGAAAAAATACGATTTAAAAATAACAACATGGAAGACATCATCACAATTGCTTTAGTAGACGACGATGCACTTATTGTATCATTGTTAAAAGACTTCTTAGGAAATCAAGAAAATATGGAAGTTTGTTACACGGCTGAAAGCGGCGAAATGCTCAAAGAAAAACTAGTGACCGACAGTACATTGCCCGACATTATGGTACTCGATTTAAACATGAAAGGCATCAACGGCGTGGAAGTCACGGAATTTTTAAAGCAAAACTATCCAAGTATCAAAGTCATACTGATGACGTCACATTACAAGCGTTCCTTTATGGGCTTTATGTTAAAAACAGGTGTTTCTGCGTTTTTACCCAAAGGAATTTCGCCTGTACAATTGGTGCAAATCATTCAAGATGTGCACGAAAACGGTTATTACTTTATGGACGATCAACTAGGGGTTTTGCGCGAGCAAATTTCACACAAAAGTCCAAAACCAACCTTAATTGAAAAAAACGTTTTAACAGAAAGAGAAGTAGAAGTCTTAAAACTCATCTGTTTCCAGAAAACTGCCAAAGAAATTGCGGAAAAACTTTTCATTGCACCACGTACGGTGGAAGGTCACAAAAACAACCTATTCATCAAAACCGAAGCGCGGAACATTGCAGGTTTGGTCATTTATGCTATTCAAAACAACTACATTGAACCGAATGAGATACCGTTGATTTAGACTCGCTGTCGCTTTTAGACTTGTTCCCGCGTAGGCGGGAATCTCATAGACCGCTCCGCTCTTAGACTTTTTTGAAACGCTTTACTCTTCAATACGTCTTTGCGAGACGCAGTCGTGGCAATCTGTCTAAATCAAAGCTAAATTCGTCTTTGAAATAGGCATTGGTACATTTTCAAATTAGCAAATTTGTATCGAGAAGTACTCGGAAACGTAGATAGTATTGAGAATTGAGATGTTTCAATGAAAATTTTCGTCATGCTGAGCCTGACTCAGCATCCCACAACAGTAAGAAAAAATCAAAAATCAAAAATCGTAAATCAAAGATAGTCTTTCTTCAACCGCTCCAACGTTTCAATAGCTTTCTGAATATCTTCCAACGTCGTATGCGTTTCTTTCGTAGGATAAAACAACTCTCGAATATCAACATCTAAAGTTTGCGCGATTTTTAGGAGAAGTTCAGGTTTTGGAAAACTATTTCCTTGTACAATATTGGAAATACTTGCAGGCGTAACGTCTACTTTTTCGGCTAAGTCTTTGCCTGTCATTTGTTTTTCCTTTAAAACTTCTTTTAATCGTAAAATGTTCATATTGAGATTGTATGATTGTTGCAAAACTACTAAAATTATAGTAATGCTAAATTTATTAGAATATAATTATAGTTTTATTTGTATTTAATTATAGTAATATTTATATTTGTTGTGTAAAAATTATAGTATTACTAAATATTAAAACACAAGTATGATCACTCAAAAGCAACTCAACCAAGAATTACTACACGAATTACAAACCGTAAAACTCGAATTGCAAAGATATAAGCAAGATTTTGAAAAAGAAAAGAATATCAAAAACGGATTGTACTTTTTTATTCTCGCTAATGATTTGTTGCCGTTGTTTCACGAATTCCGAAAAACCAATGCGTATCACGACACCGATTACCAACTAAAAGCTTTAGAATTTTTAATAAACACATTACCATAACTATTTATTTTTTCCTACAAATTTGTATCTTGTTTCGTATAGTATAAAACACAAAAACAAGCATGAGCAAACCACAGGAGATTTTAGAATTGGAAAAGGTGTATGGGATTTGGTTGAGGGAAACAAAGGATGTGGGTGATATTTTATTTTTTAAATCAAATAGTTTTCTTCTTAATGAACAGAGTCAAATAATCGGTTTACATTTAAAAGGGAGTAAAATTTCTGAAATTAAGAATCTTGATAAGTACCAAAATCTAAAGGTATTGAATCTTTCAAACAATCAAATTTCTGAAATTAAGAATCTTGACAAACTCCAAAATCTAGAGTTATTAAATCTTTCAAACAATCAAATTTCAAAAATTGAAGGTCTTGACAAGCTAACTAATCTTTTTTGGCTAGATTTTTCAAATAATCAAATTTCAAAAATTGAAGACTTAGAAAATTTAACGAATCTTACAGAATTAAAACTTTCAAATAATCAAATTTCAAAAATTGAAAACTTAGAAAGTCTGACCAATCTTTCAAAATTAGATATTTCATCTAATCAAATTTCAAAACTTGAAAACCTTGAAAGTCTGACCAATCTTTCTAGATTATATCTTTCAGATAATCAAATTGCTGAAATCAACTCTTTAACGTTTGTTTCCGAACTTCCTAAACTTAAGTATCTAGAAGTTCACAATAATCCTTTTGTAGTAACTGAAAATTTAATTTTAAACTTTAATGAAAACCATTTGGATATCATTAAAAGTGAGTTACAAAAACGAGAAGAAACACAAATAGAAGTTCAATTACCTGTTAAAGTAATGTTATTAGGCAATCATGCTTCGGGGAAATCAACCCTACTTACCTATTTACAAACTAAGCAACGTTCAAAAGTTGATCCTGACAAAAATAGTAGCACGCATGTGTTGTCCGTTGTCCATTCTAAAAAAGAAATAAATTATAAATTACCCAAAGCCATTTTTTATGATTTTGGCGGACAAGATTATTATCATGGTATTTACAGAGCTTTTTTTACCCAAGAAACTGTCAATATATTAACGTGGCATCCAAAAACCAATGAAAACAAACTCCTGGAAAAAGACACGAACAAGTTTGCAACACGAAATTACAAACGCGGCTATTGGTTGGCACAATTGCGATATGCATTTGATAAAAAAAAGACTGACGAAAATGCTGTGTATGAGGATCCTATACTAATGATTCAAACCCGTGCAGATGAAAATACTACCAAAGAAAATTGGCAAGAGGCGTTTTTAAATCATCATATTGTAGACGAGTTTCATGTTTCTCTCAATATCGATTTTAAAAATCCCAAAAATGATGCTTCTCTTGCCTATTTTACCGCAGCTTTTTGGGAAACTGTTAAAAAACGAACTTCTACAAATAAAGAGCCTAAGTGGTATCCTGAATTTTTAAGATATATTTTAAATGAAGAAAGTGAAACAGCAATTTCGTTAAGCGATATTGAAAAGCATTACAAATGGGAAAACATAACAGATGCAGATAAGCGAAGGAATTTAAAAGTGGAATTGCAGCAATTATCGCGAAAAGGAATGTTATTGTATTATAAAGAAGATAACATGCTGAACGATGTTGCTTGGCTAAATCCTGCGGCTACGGTTGAAAAAATTCATGACGAAATTCTAGGCATTGGCGATATAAAAAAGAAGGGAAGAATTTCCAAAAGGGCTTTTACCGAACGTAAGATTGACAAAAAAATAGAACAACTATTACGTAATGAAAAAGTATTATTTTTTGATGAAGGAAATAACGAATACATCATTCCAAACTATTTACTGCTCACTTCCGAAGACGATGAAGTGTATAGCTTGCTAAAATTTGACTTTAATAAACCAACATTTGTTCTAAAATTTCAACGTTTTATTCCGTTCGGACTTATTAATGAGTTAATTTGTCATTACGGACAAAATCCTGATAAAAAACAATATTGGCGCGATCAACTGATTTTTACTTTAGATAAAAAATGCAAAGTGTGGATTCAATTAGATTTTTCAAAACTGACCATTTCTGTGTCCATAAAACCACTTGCTTCGGACGATTCTATCAAAAATGAAATCATTCAACAAATATTTCGAGAAATACTATTTTTATATTGGGGAGAAAAAGTACCGACACTTGAAACGGAGGGAAATTCCGAAAACGCAGAAGAAAGAGATAAAAAAGACACCTCTAAAAAGGTATTCTTGCAACTCCTAAAAGAAAGATGCAATCAACTAAACCGACCGGACGAAATGTATCTTTCCGTAGATAATACAACTTTTGTAAACTATGCACTTTTGGATAATACAAAAACCAAAGAAACCATTCCCGCATATACATTAACAGAAGATGGAAACGACATCGACAAAACTTCCGCACGAACCCAAAGCAGTTACCGCTATCAAAACTTTACCGACAATCCGAATATTCAAAAAATGAAAAAAATATTTATTTCCTATTCAAACGAAGACATCCATTTTAAAAGAGAATTAGAAAAGTTTTTAAAACCGTTCCAAAAATTTCAATTGGCAAAATCATGGAGTTGCGAAGAAATAAATCCTGGTTTATGGGATGATCAAATTCAAGAAGAGCTAGAAAGTTCTGATATTGTAGTTTTCCTAATGTCTATGAATTTTGCAGCTTCTGACTACATTTTAAAAGATGAAGTTTATAAAACATTTGAACAAATGGCAAAGAATCCGAACAAGAAAATTGTCTGTGTGCTGATAAGACATTTTCCATGGAGCTATTTTGCATCACTAAAAGATATCTTTAATATTAAAGATGAAATTGATGACGAAGATAAAGCTGGTTTCGCACTCGCTAATCTGCCAAATTACCAGTTTCTCCCATATTATCATGATGAAAAAGATGATGAAACAAAAGACAAGCGTTATTTAAAACCTATCGCCGAATGGCAATACAAAGAGCGAGCGTATTCTCAAATTGTAGAAGCTTTAGGAAAGTTGATGTAGTAATGTTTTCTTATGTGGCAATTTGATATATAGAAATTACAATAGCCAATTTATTCTCTTGTAGCGGTTCTGCAATGAATTATTTAGGTTAATTATAGACTTTTTGAGGTTGTTTACTATCTTCTTGAGGTTACCTATGAACTTGTGTGGGTTTACTAATCATTAAAAGCGGTTTGAGAATAATTTTTTGAGGTTGTTTATTGTCTTTTTGGGGTTATTTAAGCAGTTCGAGCTAGTTCGGAACGCATAAAAGTGGTGGTATAACCGCTTCGAGGCGGTTCAGAACCGAGTAAAAGGGGTTCATTTAGGGGGAAAACCCCTTTCGGAACCTCTTTTAGTCTTTAAAGAACGTGGTGTATTGGATACTTTGATGATTTGAAAAGGTTTTTTAATGTAACAATTTGAAAATATACCAATAAATTCTTTGATACGTCTTTGCGAGAATTGTACACTGAGCTTGTCGAAGTGAACAATGCGCGGCAATCTGTGGCTTCAAAAACAAAAGCGCTCTACGATAAACAGACTGCTACGTCATACTTCCTCACAGTGACGTTTCATTTTTTCATATAGTAATTTTATGTTATGTGAAGTCCTTCGATTCGTCTTTGCGAGAAGCGCAGCGACGCGGCAATCTGTGACTTCAAAAAACGAAAGCGTTCTACAATAAACAGACTGCCACGTCATCCTTCCTTGCAGTGACGTTTCATAATAAAAAATAATTCGTGCATTCGTGGTAAGAGAGATTCCTGCCTTATTTCGACAAGCTCAGTACAAGTCGCAGGAATGACAAAATGTAGTATATAAGAAAGGCTAGAAGCGAAAGCAACTAGCCAAAATTTATAATTCAACATTCTGAATTTAACATTCAAAATTACTCTATATGTTTATGCGCTTTATACGAAGAACGTACCAACGCACCACTTTCTACATGACGGAATCCTAAATCCAATCCGATTTGTCGGTAACGATCAAATTCATCGGGAGTTACAAAACGTTGTACAGGCAAATGCTTTTTACTTGGCTGTAAATACTGTCCGATCGTAACGACGTCTACATTTGCGGCACTTAAATCGTGCAAAGTTTCAATGACTTCTTCTTCCGTTTCGCCCAAACCTAACATAATGCCCGATTTGGTTCGGTTGATACCTTGATCTTTCAAATATTTTAACACACCCAAACTGCGATCGTATTTTGCCTGAATGCGCACTTCACGCGTCAAACGACGTACGGTTTCCATATTGTGCGAAACGACTTCTGGAGCTACTTCCACAATACGATCCAAGTGACGTTCAATGCCTTGAAAATCGGGAATTAAGGTTTCTAAAGTAGTGTTCGGATTCATTCGGCGCACGGCTTTTACCGTTTCTGCCCAAATGATACTTCCCATATCTTTTAAATCGTCACGATCTACGGAAGTCAACACCGCGTGTTTAATTTTCATGATTTTAATAGAGCGTGCTACTTTTTCAGGTTCATCCCAAGCAACCGTTTCTGGTCGTCCCGTTTTTACACCGCAAAATCCGCACGAACGAGTACACACATTTCCTAAAATCATAAAGGTTGCTGTTCCTTCGCCCCAGCATTCGCCCATATTTGGACAACTTCCAGAGGTACAAATCGTGTTCAATTTGTATTTATCAACCAATCCACGAAGTTCTGTATATTTTTTTCCCGTTGGAAGCTTCACGCGAAGCCATTTCGGTTTTCCTTTTGGAGGCAATACACTTGCAGTTGTTTCTGTGCTCATAAATCTTCTTCTTCAAAGTGAAATGAAGTGCAAAGATACAAAGATTTACTTTAGTTGTTAGTTCTTAGTTGTGGGTTTTTAGGATGTCACTTTTGCTTGTTTTTTTGTGATTTTTTTCTTTTTGTTTATTTCCTAATAGCTACCAAAACTTCCACCAAGGTTTCTTAGAGCCATTCGTTTCAGTAGTATCAGATTGTTGCAGTGATTGAAATGTATATCGTTTGCAAGTAGCTTCGAGATCAATATCATCAAAAGATTTGCCTATTGTTTTTTCGATGAGGTAATAAATGATTTCACTTTTATCATCTTCTGTTTTTTCAAATTCTAAAGGAGTTCCTTCATCTTCATGCAATTCGTCTTCTGCTTCTACAATGGTTCTTACAAGTTTTCCATTTTTAACATAATTTATGCAGAAAGTCATAGTCATTTCGGACAATACAAAAGAAAAAACATCTTGTTCTTCTAATATAAATTCAAAACCTGCTCTTTCCATATCGCATAAAATAAAAGTACTATTTTCTGAAAAATAGATATCGCAATAGGAGTCTTCTTTAAAACTTTCGCAGGCTTCTTCAAAAGGTACTTCTTTTTCAAAAAGTAACTGATGTCCCAACATACTTTCTATGGTTGAAACATCTTCTTTATAACTTTTATTGATGGCAATTCCTGCAATATTGAGTCCCATAGTTATTTTTATGTTTTTGTGGATGTGTTTAGTTCGTTGTTTTGCTAAATGTAAAATATAAAATATAAAACTCAAAATGTGTTACATCGAGCGCAGTCGAGATGTTAAATGAAAAAGTAGGTTGAACAACCAACTACAATGTAAAAAGATACCATACAGAAAATCCTGTTAAGAAGATAATTCCCAACCAACTTAAAATACGCAATCCGAGTTTGGGTTGCCATGCTGCGGGCGTATGCTTGCTTGTGATGAGAATGTAGTTTGAAATTGCATAAAAAGGAGCCGTTACAAACGATAACACCGTAGCAATGTAAATCAACGAGCCCATTTCGGCTAAAAATTGCGTCATGATGATAATGGTTCCTACGACTAAAATTAGCATCCAAAAGATATAACTGTGTTTGATGTATTTTCCAAACAACAACTGACTTGTCTTTGCCATCGCTCTTGGTGAAGCGTCTAACGTTGTAAGTGTCGTGCTAAACATCGTCGTAAATGCAGCAATGGCAATGATAATGTAGACTTCACTGCTTAAACTCTCTGTATACAAATTAATGAGTTGCGAAGCGAATTCGCCACCTTTGGATGAAAATTCAAGACCAGAATTGAACATGATCAACGCGCCCAACGCCATAAAACAGATGCCTAAAACAATAGTAATTATATAGCCAAAATTAAAATCGAACAACGCGCTTTTTGGCGTAAAATTTTCTGTTTCTTGTCGTTTTTCAATCGCCCATAACGAATGAAAAATTGAAATATCTAGCGGTGCTGGCATCCACCCCATAAAAACAATGAGCAATGTAATACCGCCAGTTTCTGTTGGAAAAATTTGTCCTGCACTCAACGCATCATTCCCGTTAAAAATAGCCATGGTTACAGCAATGACCGTACTTATCGTTAAGGTGACGATGATGACTTTCATGAGTTTGTCTAAAAACGAATAGCGTCCCATTGTCAAAATTCCCAAACAAATTAAGGTGATAATCGTGCTCCAAGTTGCCATGGAAAAATCAATTCCAAATAATTGTTCTGCCAAACCTGCGGTGACAATTGTGACGGCAGTTTGTATGGTAAACATGGTTGCAAATGAAAGTACAAAATAGGCAATTAATAATCCTTTGCTGAGTTTTTTGTAACCATCTAACAGACTTTCGCCAGTAGCGGTTGCATAGCGTGGACCGAATTGAAAGAACGGATATTTAAACAAATTTACCAACAACAACACCCACAACAATCCGAAACCGAATTCCGCGCCAACTTGGGTGGAATTAACCAAATGCGATACGCCAATAGCTGCGCCCGCAAATAATAATCCTGGACCCAATTTTTTGATAAAAGCTAGTTTCATTTCTTCTGAATAATTTCTGCCAATAGTTTTTTAGCACGGAGTAATTTCACTTTTACATTGTTCATCGGTTCTTGGAGTTGCTCCGAAATTTCTTTGTAACTCAACTCTTGAAAATACCGCAAATTGATAATTTCTTGGTAATGCGGTTTTAGTTTTTTGATATCGCGCAGGAGTTTTGTTAAGTTTTGTTCCGTGATGATTTTATCTTCTGGCGTTGGACCATCATCGACAATTTGATAGACTTCTTCTTCCTGTTCTTCCGTAGTTTCAATGTGTTTTTTTTCCTTCCGAAGAAAGTCTATATGGACGTTTTTAGAAATGGTAATCAGCCAGGTTTTAAACTTGTACTTTTCGTCAAACGTATCAATTTTGTCAAATGCTTTCGAGAAGGTTTGAATGGTAATATCTTCTGCATCGTTCTCATTTTGAACGCGTTTTAGTTGAAAGCCATATACATCATTCCAAAAAGAATTTAGCAAGAAATTGAACGCTATTTGATTGCCCATTTTCGCTTTTTGTATGTATGCTTTTAGAATCGTTTCAGCTATTTCCAATGCGTTGGTTTTGAGATCGTGTTGGCTATAAAGATACCAAAATGAATGACAACTAAAAAGAATTCCAATATAGGAAGCATGTATAAAGTGTCTTGTTCTTTGAGTTTTTTTGCCGAAAATCCAATAACGAAATACTGAACAAGCACACGAATTCCTAGGATTCCTAACGCAAGCATCCAAAGATTTGTGCAGAGTAAAATGATTGCCAAGATCCAAAATAATATTTGAGAACTGTAAAAAGTACCTAACAGGAATTTGTGAATGAATTTATAGTGTGATGACGTACTTACATGTCTTCTTTTTTGTCGAAACCACGCGCCAAAACTCGTTTTAGGTTGTGAAATGGTCACACTGTTTTTGGAATAACAAATTGAGGTATTTTTCCCTGTTGCTGCATCTTTGATGAACAAATCGTCATCGCCAGAACGAATTTTGATGTGATTTATAAAACCGTTCACTTTGTAAAATTCGCTTCGGTGATATGCCAAATTTCGACCAACTGCCGTGTAGGGAATGCCTAATTTTGCATAGCTAAACGCTTGTACGGCTGCCATTAAGGTTTCAAACCGTATCAAAAGATTAAGGAACGAATGTTTTTTTCTCGCGTACGCGCCATACCCAAGAATAATTGTTTTGGTGCCAGAAAAATGCTGCGTCATTTCTGCCAACCAACTTTTGGAAGCTGGGACACAATCGGCATCTGTAAAGACTAAATAATCGTTGGTGGCAGCTTTAATTCCGAGGGTTAGCGCATATTTTTTATTTCCCCAAAACGCTTCATTGTTTTCTACATTGACGATTTTGATGGTGTTGTTTGCAGCTTTAAATTCTTCCATAACGTTCAATGTTTCATCAGAAGAAGCATCATTAATCAATACAATTTCGAAATTTTGATAGGCTTGTTGTAAAAGTTGAGGAATGAGAATTTTCAGATTTTCTGCTTCGTTTTTGGCGCACACAATCACAGAAACTGGGATGTTTTGTAATTTTCTGCGTTTCGTTTTTTCAAAAGCAAACAGTCCAAAAAGTAAAAAGTAAAGAATTTGAATAGCAGCAACGACTATCAAAGCATACAGGAGAAAAGGAATCATACGTAGGAGAGAAGCTGACTATTTTTGGTGTTGAGGTTCCGAACAGGTCTCAAATTGATCTGGAGTTTTTCCGCAAAAACCACAAGCTTCGCCATCTTGGTTTAACATTGGGTTTTGACTGGCACAGGTTCCTGCAAATTTTCCATCTTTCTTCGCCCAGATTTTAATTGCAATTCCAGCAAAGCAAAGTGATAATAAACCAATTGTTACTAATGCTAATTTCATTTCTTGTTGTTTTGTTTAATGATTTCTATCAGATAGAACGCTTTTAATCACAGATTTACATATTAAAATTCTTGAAATCTATTTCACAGAGTATGAATTTTTCCATCTTGTTAAATCTTTGCAAAGATACGGTTTTTTATGGAATATTTATTGTTATCTTGTAGAGGATTATCACCCAAAAATCAAGGCTATGAAATATATAGGAGCACTTTTAGTATTCATGTTGATGGTTTCATGTACGGCACCAAAAGCGGTGTATGATTACGATCGTAAGACAGATTTTTCAAAGTATAGAACGTATAATTTTTTTCCAGATATTGACACAGGATTGAGCGAATTGAATGATAAACGCATATTCCGATTGACCGATTCCATTATGCAAGCACGCGGATTTAGGCGTACGGCAACACCAGATTTTTATATTAATATTGAAACAGCCGCTTTTGAGCCCGATCAAGATGCTGCAGTTGGAGTTGGAGTTGGTGGCGGCGGACGAAATACTGGTGGTGGAATTTCCATCGGATTGCCAATTGGCAGTTCTAAAAGAAATCAGGAAGTGGTAATTGATTTGGTAGATGTTCGGCAAGATCAATTGTTTTGGCAAGCGATTGTAGAAGGTTATTTTAAGGAAGAAGCCACGCCCGAAGAACGCAAAGCGTATTTCAGAGCAATTTTGTTGAAAGCATTTGAGAAGTTTCCGCCGGAGAAGTAGTAGTGAGTTGTTAGTATTGAGTATTGAGATTGTTTTGAATTTCAAATTCAATGATGCAATTCGTCATATCGATGAATTTCTGTTAAGAAATTTGTATCGAGATATGCTTTGATTGACTTGCTATTTCACAGTACTTCTCGATACAATTTTTCTTCATTTCATTTCGACTACGCTCAATGTAAAATATTGCGAAAAATCACTCGAAGTGACGCTTAGAAATCGAATTTAAAATTGAACTCGACAATGAATTTCAATGAAAACATCAAAAAAACAAATCCACAAATAAACAGTGTAAAGGTTTATAAGTTTAGCAGTTTAAGTTCAAAAACAAAAATAAAATTTCATACTAACTGACAACACACAACCGACAACGGAGCGCAGCGACCAACCAGCAACTACTTCCTATTTATCTTTAACAATGGAATATCTATCAATTGATGTTGCAATACATACACGACCAAACCTGCTACATTCCTACATTCTAGTTTGGATAACAGATTATTGCGATGTCCGTCCACAGTTCGTGCGCTGATGAATAGTTTTTCAGCAATTTCTGGAGCGGTGTATTGTTCGCAGATCAAGCGTAAAACTTCTTTTTCTCGGTTGGTCAATTCTACTGAAAATTGTGCTTTTGGTTTTTTCTTGGAGATGATATTTTCTCGAATAATCGCTAAGACTTCCGTGTTGTAATGAAATCCTTTTTCATACACAGCTTCAATGGTTTCTACGACTTCTTGTGGTTGTGAATTTTTTGGCAAATACGCTACCGCAGATAATTCAATCATATTAATAATAAAAGCTCTGCTAAAGTGTGTAGAGATGACAATGATTTTGAGTGTCGGATATTTTTGTTGGATGCGTTTTGCCGCTTCAATGCCATTCATTTTGGGCATTTTTAAATCGAGTAGTAAAATGTTTGGCAATTGTTCGCAGGTTGCTAATTTTTCTAACAAATCTTCTCCATCTTCGGCTTCCAAGTCAACTTGAAGATTTTCGTAAGCATTTAACAGTAAGCTCATTCCTTTTCGGAACAAAGCTTCGTCGTCGGCAATGGCAATGGAAATAGTTTTCATGGTGAGTGTATTAGGTTTTGTGTAATGGTGTAGCAAGTACATCAATGACGACATTGGTGCCGTTTTCTTTGGAGGAATTCAAATGATACGTTGCGTTGATAATGCGCAATCTACTTTCAATATTTTTCATTCCGAGTCCTTTTTTATAGCTTTTTTGAGAACTGTCAAAACCAGTTCCGTTGTCTTGATAGGTCAATTTTATGGATGTTTCTTCTGCGGATACATGCAAGTCGATTTCAGTTGCTTTTCCATGTTTTATGGAGTTGTTGATGAGTTCTTGTATGATTCTAAAAAGATTCAGTTCGATTAATGAGTTTTGTATAGGGTGCGTGTTTTCAGACGTGGTAAAATCAATTTGAAGATCACCTGCCAAGTTGTAACTGTGTTGCAATTCTCTGATCGTTTCTATCAATCCGAATTCTTCTAACGTTGGCGGTAATAATTCGTGCGAAATGAATCGAATTGAATTGATGGTTGTGTGAATAACAGTTTCTACTTCATCTGTAATTTGCTCAATTTCAGTATCTTTTTCACCAAATTTTTTGAGGCGACAGATATTGAGAAAAATCACGTTTAGTTTAGAGCCAATTTCATCGTGTAAATCTCGTGCAATTCGGTTGCGTTCTTTTTCTTGGGTTAAAATGGTAGCATGCAATAACTCTTCTTGATGTTTAAAATCTAACTTTTGAACGCGCATTTGTTCTTTCAAAATTTTCTTCTGAGAATAATTCACAAAAAGCACAAATGCCATTGCAAAAGCGAGCATAATCAAAATACCAAAGATGATTAACATTATAAAGTTGTCTTCTTGAAAAATACGTTCCATAATCCTATCAAGATAAGCAAATGAAACAGAACGTTAAGCAACGCGTTAAAAATCCAGAATATATCGTATATCTGCGCATTTTCAAAATAAACATTGCTGCACATAAAAACAAACAAGCTTCCTGAGTAATAGACGAGTATCGCAGAATTGATCAAACGTATACTTTTGGAGAGGGTAGGCGCAAACTTTTGATTTTCCACAAGATTGTAAAAGTATACAATCGCAAAGCCAATAATCGTCAATTGTACAAAGGTTTTTGCAAAGGTGTTGAATACAAAAATGCTCTGTAGAAATATAGAATTAGACACAATTAAGAGATTTCCCAATATTAAAAACTGCCAAAAGTATTTTCTAAAGAAAACAGGTTTGTCAAGTAAGCTTCTGTAGAAGAATGAAAATAAAATAAATTCTCCCAACGTATATATGTGTAAAAGAGGCAAGTTATTTTTATATCCGAAAGCACCGTACATCAATACGAAAATTTCAATACATAGATTCCAAATTAGAAAATAAGAGAAGAGTCGTAAAGGCGTGTTTAGTTTTTTTCGAAATAAAAGGCACAGCACTACATTCACACTAAGGCATAACAATGCTACGTTTGCCGTATGATAGTAAATTGTATTTAATGTAGTGCTAACCTCCATTGTATGTCTATTTTTTAGTGAGTGACGGATATTCTAATCCGGAAATACCTTCTGGACAACCATTTGGGCAAGGTCTTGTAAAATCGTAATAGTAATTTTCACTTCCATCAGCTGGTTCAATCACCAAAACAATCTCGGTGACAAGCATCTCATTTCTTGAGTGCGTTTCTTTTTTACGCGCATTCATTAAAAATACTCTATCATCATCGGTCAAATCTCCTCTATGTTTCTTAAACTCTAAAAGGACTTCCAATAATTCTAACGCGGACGTTTCAGAACCGTAATTTAGGGCATTACGATTTTCTTCAGGAGTTCCATATTCTTGTTCATCAAGATACGTGACTACGCCATCTATATATGTTTTGTAGTTCCCCAAATAACCAGATGCTTCTTCATAACATATTTGGTTTCGTATATAACCTCTTCCGTTTTTACAATCTGCTGAATCTTTAAGCTGTACATTTTTCAAATCGGAAGCTGCTTTAGTTGATTTTTCCTGATTGCAGGATACAAAAAAAGTACATGCAAGTACAATTAAAACGGTGTATTTCATAGTTGATTTCATAATGATTAATTTAAGGGTTCATCCATTTTTCATGTTGAAGATAGGGAAGAAACAGGCTATAAAAATGGTTTCAAGCTCAAAACAGGTTGAATTACCTAGTAAATGACGTTAAATCGCCTATTCCATTCTTCCTAAAACGACTAAGTAGTTCAGCCTGATTTTTCGAAACACGCTCATGTACGCTTACATAAAACACTCTTATTTAGGACATTTGTTGCAGAATCAAAACAGTATAAACCCTTGTGTATTATATATATTTTGAATTCGTAGGCAGCATCCGAAAAGCCTTTACTAATAGAGTAGGAACCATTTAAATTCTTAAAACATGTTAGATGCAATAGAAACAACCACAGTAGCAAACGTCATTGATCCTTTGAACATTGAAAGCGCCAATGATTTTTTAGAAACGACAATTCCAGGTATAAAAACAACCTTCAACAATGCTTTTGATGCCTACATTTACGGATATCCATTGGTGATGATGGGCGTTACATTACAACAACTTAACAATACTCCAACAGAACCTTCTAATGGTGGCGCCGGCGGTGCTCCCATGAATCAATTTGCATTGCAAACACAATGGCCAGGACCCGAAGCAAAAAACGTTGTGTTATTGAGTACATCAACGCTGTATATGATTGCTTCTCTTAATTTGAAAGACGAACCTATTGTGATGAATCTTCCTGCGTTTACAAACCCAGACGGAAGTTCGCGATTTTTTATCATGCAAGTTTTGGATGGTTGGACAAACGTAATTGACAACACACCAGGATCACGTGTAAACAGTCAGCCAGGAAAATATGTTTTTGTAGGACCAGATTATAAAATTAAAGGAAATGAATTTGATGGCATGAGAGTGATTCGAATGAACACTAATTCTGCATGGATTATTGGACGTGTATTTTCAAATGGTGCTCCTGCCGATCTAAAGTGGATAAATGAGGAAATCTATCCAAAGTTGAATTTGGTGCCTTTAAGCCAAGTTGATAACGAATCATACATACCCGAAAATGTAGCGGTTGATCCTGTGGTGGATGTTAGCACAGCACCTTTTTATCAAATACAACAAATGGACGCATCTGCCTTTTTTGGAAGAATGGCTGCGATGATGAATTACAATGCACCGCTAGATACAGACAAGGATAAAGAAATGATTTCAAAACTAGAAGAAATCGGGTTTGTCATTAATCCAGTAGAAAACCCAGGAATTTCATTTGATTTTACAGAACTTGATATAGAGAAACAAGTAACTTTACAAGCGGGATTGGAAGCTGCAGCACAATTTTTGGAATCGGGTGTTTCTTCCAAAAACCCGCACACAAATCATTGGGTTTTTCCAAGATATAAGTTTCTTGGCGATTATGAAACAAATTATAAAAATAGAGCAACCATAGCAAGATGGGCATTAGGAGCTAACCGTGTGGAAGATACCGTTTACGGATATGCAAAATTTGATGGCGATGGTAACCATTTGAGTGGAGATTTTAAGTATACAATTCATTTTACAGATCTTCCTCCTGTAAAGGACGATGCTTTCTGGTCAGTAACAATCTACAACAGTGATGGTACTTTGGTAGAGAATACAAATGCTCAAAAAGCAGGCGTACATTATAGCTCTATCGGTTATCCAACAATAGAAAACCATCCTGCAACATTTAATGATGGCATTAAATTATATCTTCAAGCAGATGCGCCAGATAAGGAAAATGATCCTGTTGCCTTTAATAACTGGTTGCCAATCCCGAATAATGAAGAATTGAAAGACACCTTAGGATTTATTGTCTTCTTACGCTTATACACGCCAATTTTATGGGGAGAAGGAAAAGAAGGAACTAGCAATTTTCCAATCTGTCTAGTCAAAGGAACTGATAATACCAATTGGATTCCACCAAGCATTGTAAAAGTTGGTTAATTTTTATTAAAGAAAAAATGTGTAAAAGGTTGCCCTAATTGGACAATCTTTACCTAAAATAATATACCTTAAAGCTTTTATTAACAACTGCATAACTATAAAAAAATCATGACAAAATTAAAAGATGTAAAGAAACCAAACATCGTGATCATTATTTCCGATCAGCAAACATGGAAGCAAAATTGGGATACGGTTTGGGCTGAAAATAACTTACCAGCAATGAACAAATTGTTGAAAAATGGATTGGCATTCAACAATGCATTTACCAATTCGTGTACGTGTACAGCAAGCCGGGCTACACTTTTTACAGGAACTTTTCCAGCGACACATACCGCAACGCAAGTATTAGCTTTTGATGATCCTTTCAATGAAGAAAATCCTCCAAAAGGATACACACAAGTAATGCAAGGACAATTGCGAAACAACATGCCAAACATGTTTGAAATGATGGAACAAGCTGGATATAACGTAGTTTACAAAGGAAAATGGCATGTGAGCAAACCAACTCAGTTTGTGAAAATGAAAGGAAAAGGACCGTTGAAACCAGATATTGATCATTTGTATTGGACCTCTAAAGATGTTTCTCATTTGGAAAAAAATTATGGTGTAAAAGAATGGAATTATCCCGATGCTGGAGATGACGCTAATATTTTCAATTTTGGAGGTGGAATATTTAACAACGACGGACGTTTTGTCGATGGAGAAGGGCAAAGTGCTTTGTATGGAAAAAAACTTCCAGGTATGAGTGTTAAAGAATCCAATCAGAAAAGAGTGGAAGATAGTGCTTTGGAATACATCAAAAATTACAAGGACGATAAACCTTTGTTTTTAGTAGTTTCGCTAGTGAATCCGCATGATGTATTGTCGTACCCAGGAAATGAAACCATGACGAGTCCGTACGGTATTCCTAGAAATCCTCCTTTATATAAACTTGGAGGATACAAAGATGATGACTTCATGTCAATTGATGTTGCTTTACCATCTACATGGGATGAAAAACTGAACACAAAGCCAAAAATTCAGTCTACTTGGCAAGAAATGTTACAAGGTTTTGGTGAGATTAAAACTGAAGAAGTCGCTACAAATTATGTGAAATTTTACGCGTATTTAACGTCTCTCGTCGATAAAGAAATTAACAAGGTTTTAGAAGCTTTAGAAAAAAATCCGAAGACAAAAGATTCATTAATTGTTAGAGTAAGCGATCATGGAGATATGGCAATGTCGCATGGGATGATTCGTCAAAAAATGTTCAATACGTATCAGCAAACGATCAATGTTCCGATGATATTTTCGCATCTTTCAGATCCAGATATGTTTGCGGGAAAAACCACAGAAGCTTTTGCAGGATTGATTGATTTGATGCCAACATTAGCTGAAATTGCAGACATTCCTTCTAAAAAGTATACATTTCAAGGAAAAAGTTTAATGTGTATTTTAAACAATCCGACTAAAAAAGTGCAAAATCATGTTCACTTTACATTTGATGATAGCTATATTCAAAGTGCCGAACCACAAGAAATGGGCGCGTGTCGTATTCGTTGCATCATACAAACTAAAGGCAACCAAAAATGGAAATATGCAGTGTATTTCGATCCTAACTACGGACAGGAAATAGAATATGAAATGTACGATTTGACGAATGATCCTGAAGAACGATACAATTTGGCTTTCAGAAACATAAAGAAAGTGCTGAAGCGATACAATGCTTCTAAAAAAGAAAAAATAAAGAAGGTTTTTATTCAAAAAAAGCGTCAAGAATTACACAAACTATTAACCAAAGTGATGCTAGAAAAAGGAACAATGCCAGCGACTATTGTTTGGCCAAAAGTTTCTGGAGAAAAAGCATAATGTAGAAAATCGTATCTTGATTGCTTACTTATTTTATATAAATTATTTGAAGATTTACTAAAAATAACCCGTTGTGCATTTAAAATACAAATTTCACTCATTTTCAATCGTAAAATTCTCTCAAATTGACGAATTTTATCAAAATGCACAACGGGTTAAAAATAGACATTTGTCTTAGTATTACTAACTGCCTAAAAATTGAAAGTATGAGTCAAAAAACCGTTCACCTTAGGAAAAGTGTGTACGATCTTTCAGAGAAAGAAATATCGAACTTGCGAAAAGCATTTAATAAATTATATAAGAATCGAGTATATCAGGAAAAAGCAGGCATTCTCATTACCGACGGTCATTATCAGAGGAATGATATGCTTTTTTTACCGTGGGCAAGAGCCTATTTTTCAGACTTTGAAAAGGCGCTTCAAGCAGCGGTTCCAAATGCAAAACCTGTCATCACTTTACCTTATTGGGATTATACTTCTGAAACGGCAAGACAAGAAGGAATTCCTCCGTTATTGGCAGATCCGTATTATAAAACTAAGAAAAAAGGGACAAAGAAACCAAATCCATTTTACAGGGCTGAATATGAAATTCCTTTATACACCTTTAGAAATGATGCGCCAAATAATGAATTGCTAAACTCAGCACTAGCCTTGGCTACAAAAGCTATGGAAGCTGATGACTTTGTTACTTTTGGTACAGAAATTTACTTGGCAGATATTTCAAGTCATGTCTACTTGGGCGGCTCATCGGCAGATACTAACTGTACTGCGTATGATCCTATTTTTTGGTTTACACATTGCCAGTTAGATCGTTTTTGGGATCAATGGCAAAAGCAACCAGAAAGAAAAGATCTTGGAGCATCAAGTATGCCAAAAGCTGTCTTAAATGCTAGCTTAAAACCATTTAGTACAGATGAAGAAACAGCATTGAAAACTAAAGATGTATTAAACACGGAAAATCTTGGATATACATATCTTGACTAAGATTAGAATTGATAAATACACGTTATCTCAAACTAAAAAGCATCTCGTTGGTGAGGTGCTTTTTTTATTAGAAGTTTAAAGGTGTATGTTTCCACACAAAATAATAAATTGACAAATCCACAAACAATAAAAAACAAACATCTCTAAAAGCGCATAAGCGCGATCTAACTAAATCACATTCACTTCCGCTTCTATTGCAATATTAAATTTGTCTAAAACTGTTTCTTGTATTTTTTTCGCTAAGGCGAGAATTTCCACACCTTTGGCATCTCCGTAATTCACTAAAACCAACGCTTGATTTTTGTGAACACCAGCGTCTCCAAATCGTTTCCCTTTGAAACCACATTGCTCAATCAACCAACCTGCGGGCACTTTAATTTCGGTGTCCGACACTACATAATGCGGCGCATTTGGATACTTTTCTTGTAAACGATCAAACTCAGCTTTTGGAATGACAGGATTCTTAAAGAAACTTCCGCTATTGCCAATTTCTTTCGGATCGGGCAACTTTCGCTGTCGTATCGCAATCACGGCGTCACTCACCTCTTTAATTGTCGGATTGGTGATGTTCTTACGTTCCAACTCTTGTTGAATGGCTCCGTAGGAAGTATTCAATTGGTGATCTTTGTACTTCAATAAAAATTCTACAGAAGTGATGATATATTTTCCTTTCGCTTCATTCTTGAAGATTGAATTTCGATAGCCAAAATTACAATCTTCCAGCATGAATACTTTTTCTTCTTGGGTTTCAATATCTATGGTTGTACAACATTGAAAAACATCTTTCAATTCCACGCCATACGCGCCAATATTCTGAATGGGAGACGTTCCTACATTTCCTGGAATTAGTGACAAATTTTCAACGCCACCAAAATTATGTTCTATACACCAAAGTACAAATTCATGCCAGTTTTCACCTGCTTGAATTTCCACAACAATATCACCTTGCGTATTCAAGGCGATTTCTTCTTTTCCTTTCAGATTGATGTGTAAGACAGGAATGTCAATATCGCCTGTAAGTAGCATATTACTTCCGCCACCAAGTACAAAATACTCCGAAAATTGGGGCAATTGCAAAGCTTCAATCAATTCTTCTTTGCTGGAAACTGAAATAAAAAATTTCGCCTTTGCGTCAATACCAAACGTATTGTAAGCTTTCAGTGAAACGTTATGTTGTATAGAAATCAAATAGTATTTTTTAACTAATTAAGCATTGTATATTTGTAAAGCTTCTTTTAAAATGGCTACCGAAGTAATTAAATCTTCTTTCTTCAATACATACGCAATGCGTACTTGATTCAGTCCAATACCTGGCGTAGAATAGAAACCTGCGGCTGGCGCGACCATAATTGTTTCACCATTCAAATCAAATTTCTCTAAAAGCCATTGTGCAAAATCATCTGCACTTTCAACAGGCAATTCAGCAATACAATAAAAAGCGCCTTTCGGATTTGCCACACGAACACCTTCAATTTTTTGCAATTCTGAAACCAGCGTATTTCTTCGTTCTACATACTCTTCTATTACATCATCAAAATAGCTTTGTGGAGTTTCTAAAGCGGCTTCACTCGCAATTTGTGCGTATGTTGGCGGCGATAAACGTGCTTGTGCAAATTTTAAAGCGGTTGCCATAAAAGCTTTATTTTTAGAAACAATACAACCAATTCGTGCGCCGCACATGCTGTAACGTTTCGATACAGAATCAATCACAATTGCATTCTCTTCCAATCCAGCTTCTTGCATTACCGAATAATGTGTCAATCCGTCATACGCAAACTCACGATACACTTCATCCGCAATTAAAAACAAATCATGCTTCTTAACAATGGTAGCTAATTTTTGAATTTCTTCTTTTGAATATAAATATCCTGTCGGATTTCCAGGATTGCAAATTAAAATAGCTTTCGTTTTTGGCGAAATCAACTTTTCAAACTCTTCAATCGGAGGCAAGGCAAAATTGTCTTCTATTTTAGAAATTACGGGCACAACTTTTACGCCAGAAGCTGTTGAAAATCCGTTGTAATTTGCATAAAAAGGTTCAGGAATAATCACTTCATCGCCAGCATCCATAATGCTTCCAAAAGTAAAAAGCAAAGCTTCACTTCCGCCCGTAGTTACAATAATATCGGTTGCGGAAACATGAATGTCATTTTTTGCGTAATACGCAGCAATCTTTGTTCTGAATTCTTCCGAACCTTCCGAGCGACTATACGCCAACACTTCAATATCATTATTTTTAATAGCGTCTAATGCTACTTTGGGAGTTTTAATATCTGGTTGCCCAATATTAAGATGATATACTTTTGTACCACGTTTTTTTGCGTCTTCTGCATACGGAACCAATTTGCGAATTGGCGATTGTGGCATGGCAATTCCTTTGTTGGAAATAGTTGGCATAATCTTCTATTTTTAGAAATACAAAAATGCGAAATATATTTTATAATTATAAACGATTTTACATATTTTCATCAACGTTAAAAAACATATTTTATTCGTTTAAAAAAAGGATTTTTTGTATATTAGTATGTTACCAAACTCCCTTACATATTGCAACTTTTAAAAAAACATATCATTCTTCTATTGCTTTGTACGACTGGATTTATACAGGCGCAAAGCAAATTCAATATAACTAATGGAAAGGACAAAGCTTCCGTTTCTTTTAAAATGATCAATAACTTAATTATCATTCCTGTAGAAATTAACGGTGTTGAAATGTCTTTTTTGTTAGATTCTGGTGTGAACAAACCCATCATGTTTAGTCTAAATCCAGGCGATTCACTATCCATTGAGCAAAAAGAACGTCTAAAACTTCGCGGTTTGGGTTCTGGGAAAGACATTGAAGCTGTAAAAGCGCGATCGGATACATTTAGAATCAATGATATTCTGAAGCTCAACATGGAGTTGTATATCATTCTCGATCAAGAAATAAACATGTCCACACGTTTAGGCGTTCCCGTACACGGAATTATTGGGTATGATGTGTTTAAAGATTTTGTGGTTGAGGTAAATTACAGTGCAGAGCGAATAAAATTTTACAAACCTGAAACCTATACTTATAAGAAATGCAGAAAATGTACCGATTTACCACTCTCATTTCGAAATAACAAACCGTATATCGACGTAAAAGTTGCCATTGAAGAAGATAAAGATCCTGATATTCTTGTAAAATTATTGATTGATTCAGGAGGAAGTGATGCTTTGTGGCTCTTTGAAGACGAAGAAAAAAACATCAACATTCCCGAAAAGAATTTTGAAGACTTTTTAGGGCGCGGACTTAGCGGAAGTATCTACGGAATGCGCTCTCGTGTGAAAAAATTCAATATGGGAAAATTTACGTTTGAAAATGCAAAAGTGGCGTTTCCAGATTCGACAGCGATTACCTATGTGCGGAATTTTAAAGAACGTAATGGAAGCATTGGTGGCGAAATTTTAAAACGTTTCAGAGTTATATTCGATTACAATAATGCCAAAATTCGACTTCGAAAAAGTAAATATTTCTCAGATCCTTTTCGATACAATATGAGCGGAATAGAGCTGCAACACAACGGAATGCGCGTAGTACATGAAGTGAAAAAACGAAACAGTAGCTTAACCAATTACGGACGTCAAACTTCCGAAGGTGACATCAATGTAGTTTTTGAACATTACAATACGTTAAGTTTGGTAAAAGCCTATGAAATTGCTGAAATACGAAAAGATTCTCCTGCCGCATTGGCTGGACTCCAAGAAGGCGATATCATTATTTCTATTAATGGAAAAGTAGTGGATAAAATGTCTCTGAAAAGAGTTACAGGAATGTTGCAAGGAAAAGAAGGTAAAAAAATGCGTATCAAAGTAATGCGTTATGAAACGGTTTTGAAATTTGAGTTCCGATTGAAAGAGGAGCTTTAGTTTTTATAGTAGAATTGGTATTAGTAACGCTAACCATCAATTTTATAAAATTTACTCAAGGCAACATTCATAATTTATTTGCTAAAATCTCACCCATAAAAAAAGCCTCATCAAAACTGACAAGGCTTTCTTTTAAAAAATATATGTTCTATGATTATGACTCAATTTCTGATTTATTTTTCATCATAATACTTTTCTTCTTGCTTGGATCTACAATTTTTCCTTTAATCTTAATAGCTTTTGTACGCTCATCTGCATTCGAATATACTGTGATCGTTTTTCTAATTGGTCCAACACGTTTCGTATCATACTTCACTTCAATAATACCATTTTCTCCTGGTAAAATTGGCGCGTCTGGTTTCTTAGGAATCGTACATCCACAACTAGAATATACTCTTGTAATCACTAAAGGTGCTGTTCCTGTGTTTGTAAATTCGAAAACACGGACACCGTCAGCTCCTTTTTCAATCGTTCCGTAATCAATCGTTTCTGTTTTAAACTTGATCTTTGCGGTCTTTTCCTGTGCCTGTATCGCCATGGTGAATAAACCAACAAACAATATCGTAATTATTTTTTTCATCTTCTTAGAATTTAGTATTAGTGTAAAATTAGGTGCTTATTTGTTATTTTACAAAAATTATTTCACAAAAAACAAAGTAACTAGTATCAAATACACATATTTACGAATTAAATGCAAAAGTGATAAAACACTTTTTAAATAGTATAGATATAAGTACTTTTGTCAACTTAAATATTACAAAAACAATACCAAAATGAGTATTCAGAAAAAGTATGATCCAAGTCAGATAGAAGACAAATGGTACCAATATTGGATGGAAAATAACTATTTTCATTCAGAACCAGACGAACGTGAAGCGTATACAATTGTAATTCCGCCACCGAACGTCACTGGAGTCTTGCACATGGGACACATGCTAAATAATACCATTCAAGATGTATTGATACGCCGTGCGCGACTGCAAGGATACAACGCGTGCTGGGTTCCCGGAACCGATCATGCTTCTATAGCTACGGAAGCGAAAGTTGTACATAAATTAAAAGAAGAAGGCATTCAGAAGTCTGATTTAAGTCGTGAAGAATTTTTATCCCATGCATGGGAATGGACACACAAACACGGCGGAATTATTTTGGAGCAATTGAAGAAATTAGGCGCTTCTTGCGATTGGGAACGTACGAAATTTACAATGGATGACGATATGTCAGCCGCTGTCATCAAGACATTTGTCGATTTGTATAATAAAGGCTTAATTTATCGCGGATATCGCATGGTAAACTGGGATCCAGAAGCAAAAACGACTCTTTCTGATGAAGAAGTAATTTACGAAGAAAAACAGGGAAATTTGTACTATCTGGCGTATGCCATCGAAGGAAGTGATGAAAAAGTAACGATCGCTACGACACGTCCAGAAACGATTTTGGGAGATACTGCCATCTGTATCAACCCAAATGACGAACGGTATGCACATTTAAGAGGAAAAAAAGCCATTGTTCCGTTGGCAAACAGAGTCATTCCTATTATTGAAGACGAATATGTAGATATCGAATTTGGTACAGGTTGCTTAAAAGTAACGCCTGCACACGATATAAATGATAAAGAATTAGGCGATAAACACAACTTGGAAGTTATTGATATTTTCAACGAAGATGCTTCACTCAATAGTTTTGGATTGTATTACGAAGGAAAAGATCGTTTTGTAGTGCGTAAAGAAATCTCTAAAGAATTAGAGGAAAAAGGTTTTCTGATCAAAACGGAAACGCATATCAACAAAGTGGGAACGTCTGAACGTACAAAAGCCGTGATTGAACCAAGATTGTCCGATCAGTGGTTTTTAAAAATGGACGATTTGGTAAAACCTGCCATTGAAGCAGTGTTAGGAGAAGATAGCGACATCAATTTGTTTCCAAAAAAGTTCGAAAACACCTATCGTCATTGGATGGAAAATATCCGCGATTGGAATATTTCACGTCAACTTTGGTGGGGACAACAAATTCCTGCGTATTATTTTGGGGATGGAAAAGAAGATTTCGCTGTAGCGGAAACGAAAGAAGCGGCGTTAGCCTTAGCAAAAGCGGCAACAGGCAATGAAAACTTAACCTTAGACGATTTGCGTCAGGATGCAGATGCGTTAGATACATGGTTTTCTTCGTGGTTGTGGCCAATTAGTGTTTTTGATGGAATTCGTCATCCAGAAAATGAAGAAATTCAATATTACTATCCAACAAATGATTTGGTAACCGGACCAGATATTTTATTTTTCTGGGTTGCCCGAATGATCATTGCTGGATACGAATATCGTGATATGAAACCGTTTACCAATGTATATTTAACAGGTTTGGTGCGCGATAAGCAAGGTCGTAAAATGTCAAAATCGCTTGGAAATTCTCCAGACGCATTAAAGTTGATAGAAGAGTTTGGAGCCGATGGTGTACGTGTAGGTTTGTTATTAAGTGCAGCCGCAGGAAACGATTTATTGTTTGATTTTGATCAAGTTGATGAAGCTGGAGAAGTTTTAAAGCCTAAAGAAATCAAAGCGTGGAAAGAAGCTGGAAAAGAACCTATATACACTTCTCAATTATGCATGCAAGGAAAAGGATTTGCGAATAAAATTTTCAATGCGTACAATCTTACCCAAATTTGGGAAGTAAGCGATGACGTGGAGCAGCCAGCAGTTGCTAAAATTGCGATTGAATGGTTTCAATCCAAATTCCAAAAAGCACTGGTAGCTTTGGAAGATCAATACAGCAAATACAGAATCTCGGATGCGTTAATGATTTCGTACAAACTCGTTTGGGATGACTTCTGTTCATGGTTTTTGGAAATGGTAAAACCAACGTATGGTTCGCCAATTGACCGAAAAACATACAACACGGTCATTTCACTATTTGAAGAGAATTTAAAAATTTTACATCCGTTTATGCCATTCCTTACGGAAGATATTTGGCAACGAATGGCAGATCGTTCAAAAGAAGAAGCATTAATTGTTTCTAGTTGGCCAGAAAGTGCTGAAATTAAAGAGGAATTATTATCAGATTTTGAAATGATTCAAGACGTAGTTTCGGGTATTAGAACGATTCGTAAAGAGAAAAATATCGCCAATAAAGATGCGATTTCATTAACGATTGTCAACAATGAAAAATCTACCACAAACTTAGATGCAGTGATTGCAAAACTAGGAAATGTAGAAAACATCAGCTACAGCGACGAAAAATTAGAAGGCGCGTTATCGTTCCGAGTAAAATCGAATGAATACTTTATTCCGATGGAAGGCGCGATTGATATTGACGCAGAAATTGAAAAACTGACCAAAGAATTGGAATATGTAGAAGGCTCGTTAAAAATCGTTCAAAAGAAACTTTCCAACGAACGTTTTGTAAACAATGCGCCAGAACAAGTGGTTGCCAACGAAAAGAAAAAAGAAGCAGACGCCATTGCGAAGATTGAAACGTTGAAAGCGAGTTTGGCTTCTTTGAAGTAATTTGTGATTTAGATCGCTACGCTATTAGATTTGAGACCGCTTCGCTGCTAGATCGCGCTCATGCGCTGTTAGACAGCTTTTGATTGAAAGATTGCCTCTTACATCATTAAAGGAGGAAGCATGACGAAGTAATCTGTTTGTGTAGCAACAGATTGCCACACGTTTTTCATTTCGACAAGCTTAATGTGAAAAACGTTCGCAAAGACGTTTCAGAGAAGTGTTTTGAAACGCAATAGATCAGCAATCTAAAATCGACAATCGTTAATTCTAAAGGTCACTTCGATTTCTATGGCAAAAGCAAGCGATTTTGATTAAAAGATTGAACTCACTAGTTTCTTTATTTTTCTTATTACTGTCCGTCACTTCGAGTGTTTTTTCGGAATATTTTACATTGAGCGTAGTCGAAATAAAATGGAGAAAAAATGTATCGAGAAGTACTTTGAAACGATATATTTATCCAAGCAGATCTCGATACAAAATCTTTACAAGATTTCACTCGATCAGACGTTTTGAGTTTCAAGAAAATAGAACAACAAAAACCATGTACAGCAATAATTTTGTACGTGGTTTTTTGTTTTTACCACAAATTCAAGAATGTTTTAGTTTGTTTATGTGTGCTATTGAAAAATGATTTTTCTGCGTCCTGCTGAACTTTTACATTGAGTTTGTCGAAGTGTGATTCAGTCACACATCAAAAATCTGAAAATCAACAATCGTTAATCGTACATCAAAGCGTCACTTCGAGTGAATTTGTGGAACAAATTTGTATCGAGAAGTGCTTTGAAACAAAAAGATTATACAAGTAGATCTCGATACAAAATTCGTCGAATTTCACTCGATCTGACGTTAAAGTTTCCGTAGATCAACAATCGTTCATCATACATCCAAACCGTCACTTCAAGGAGCTTTCGAAGTGTTAGTCTCGTTAAAACAATAATCAGAATGTACTAATACCAATTAAACTATAAAATGCAACATATAAACTATGATTCCTTTCTATACAGGAACAAGTCTAAGAGGAGCGATCTAAAAGCAAAGCAAGTCTAAAGAAAAAATCTAATTATTCTCAAAATACGAATTCACCAACTCAATGTATTCCTGTTTGGCTTCTTCAGGCGTAATGTTTTGTGTTTGTAAGAGTGCGTTCATTTTAAACGCATTGATAATTGGACGACTACTGCTAGGTTTGCCGTCATTATTGGTTGCACGTTTGTAATAGGCATACAAGCGCAATAAAAAATCTGCTGGGAAAGAATCCGTACAGTTATTGATGCGCGCAACCGCTTCAAAAAATTCTATGTCTAAATCAGAAACACTCATGATTTCATAGCAATGACGTCTACGCCACCTTTTACTGTTTGATTGAGTTGAATATTAAGTTTTGTGTCTAAAGGTAAAAACAAATCTACACGTGAGCCAAATTTAATAAATCCTGCATCTTCACCTTGCACAGCTTGTTCACCTTCTTCTGCATAGTTGATAATTCGTCGTGCCAATGCGCCTGCAATTTGTCGGTACAATATAGTTCCATAGGTTTCGTTTTCCACAACAATGGTGGTACGCTCGTTTTCTTCAGACGATTTCGGATGCCAAGCTACTAAGTATTTTCCTGGATGATATTTGCTGTATTTAATGGTTCCGCCAATTGCATAACGCGTTACATGCACGTTTATTGGTGACATAAAGATAGATACTTGCAAACGTTTGTCGTTAAAGTATTCTTTTTCAAATACTTCTTCAATCACCACCACTTTTCCATCTACAGGCGCAATCACGTGTCTGTCATTTTTTTGTGTATCGCGTTTTGGGTTTCTAAAAAATTGTAGAATCAAAATTAAAAATACAACTGCAATTCCTTGCAATAGATATTTTACCCAAGCAACGTCAATTTTATCTGCGGTAAGCACAATAGCTGCCACGATGATAAATGTAACAATGATGATTTTATAGCCTTCTTTATGAAACATAATGTAATATCTTTAAAAACAAATAAATAAATGGTGCTGAAAATATCATGCTATCCAATCGGTCAAAAATTCCGCCATGTCCAGGCATAATAGAGCCGCTATCTTTTACATTTGCTTGCCTTTTGAACTTTGATTGAATCAAATCGCCCATTGTTCCTATAGAACTAATGATGATTGCTAAAATAAGCCAACTGCTAAAATTTAAAGTTTCTGTAAATTTAGCTATAAAATAACTAGCAACACAAGAAAAAAACAATCCGCCCAAAAAACCTTCTACGGTTTTCTTCGGTGAAATTCGAGCAAATAGTTTCTGTTTTCCAAAGTTTTTTCCCGTAATATAAGCAAACGAATCATTCACCCAAACTAAAATAAAACTTCCTAAAATGATGTAAGGTTCATACGTTTCTGTCGCATTCGGAATCAACAATAAAAATACAAAACTACTGCTCATGTAAAACGTAACTAGCAGGTATTTTTTGAATTGCGTTTGTGGAATTATTTTCTTGCTGAATAAATCACGCATTAAAAATAGCGAGACAAATATGGAAAATACAAGGAGAATTAAGGTAGCTTCCTGAATTTTTATGTCGGGCTGCCATTGTTTCCAAAAGACGAAAACGCTTAATGTTGTCAAAAAGATCAAATAGTGTAGGAAGCCGCTTAGATAGATAAGCTTGCTAAATTCATACATGCACAACAATCCAAAAATGGTAAACACAGCAAAAATAGCTGATTGTGAGTAGTATACTGAAGTAATTAATAAGGTTACAAAAATTAATCCAGTTAAAGATCGGGTAAAAAGTTCTTTCATTCTAGAGGTCTTCCAATAGCAGCAAATATAAGTTTTTTGAGCTACTTCCATAAGATAAAAAGTCCTTTTCTTCTTTTACTTGAAAATGTTTTATTGTAGTGATATTACTTGGAATATTGGACTTGTATTTGTTCTTGATGCCGCGTAAACCTTCACCAATAGCCGCTTTGAGTTGACTTGTATGTGCAAGGATGACAAAATTATCAGGCAAATCGTTTAGTTTTTTTTCTTTGATTTGATTGGAACAAACTAAAATAGAACCATTGTCAGCAATGAGATACTCACAAGATGATAAGAAGAAACTAGCGTTCATATTGATGCGCGAGAACTTCATGTCGAAATTATCAAAGCGCTCTTGAAGTCGTTCATCAAAACATAAAACCTCTTTTGCTTCCCAGTTATTTTCTGCGAGAATATTTTCTAAACTATCATATACATCGGTAAAGGAATCACAGTATAGAAATTTTCCTCCATTTTTACGAAAATTGATCGTAAAACGCTCATCAATAGGTAGTTCTATTTGAGGCATATATTTTCCACGCTGTGCCTCAGGATTGATATCCTGTTGCGGTTTGGATTTGGAGCCGAAAATTTTCTTGAAAAGACTCATGGAGTCAATTGTAGTTTAGAAATTGTAAAAATTAATGTAAAGATAAAAAATCTCGAACTATACTAAAGATAATTCGAGACTTTTTAAAAATTAATATTTTGTTAATTTACATTTTATTCTTCTGAATCATCAGTTTCGTCAGCTTTTTCAAAAGGTCTTTTACCGAAAATTACCTGTAAATCATCTTTGAAAATAACCTCTTTTTCTAGAAGCAACTCTGCAAGTTTTGTCAACTTATCTTTGTTTTGCTCTAAAATCTGAATCGCACGTTGATACTGATTTTCTATAATTTTAGAAATTTCTTCATCAATCGTTTTTGCAGTTTCCTCGCTGTATGGCTTATTGAAACCACTATCGTTTCCACTTGAATCGTAATAGGTGAGGTTTCCAATTTTTTCATTCAAACCGTATACAGCTACCATCGCACGAGCTTGTTTGGTTACTTTTTCCAAATCGCTCAATGCACCTGTTGAAATTTTATTGAAGATTACTTTCTCCGCAGCACGTCCACCCAATGTAGCACACATTTCGTCTAACATTTGCTCTGTACGCACTAACATACGTTCTTCTGGTAAATACCAAGCTGCTCCAAGTGATTGTCCTCTAGGTACAATCGTAACTTTTACCAATGGTGCAGCGTGTTCTACTAACCAACTCACTGTTGCGTGTCCAGCTTCATGGAAAGCAACCGTTTTCTTTTCTTCTGGTGTAATGATTTTATTTTTCTTCTCCAATCCACCCACAATTCTATCAACAGCATCCAAGAAATCTTGCTTTTCAACCGCTTTCTTTCCTTTTCTAGCGGCAATTAATGCAGCTTCATTACACACATTTGCAATATCTGCTCCAGAGAAACCTGGTGTTTGTTTTGATAAAAAGTCAGTATCTAAGTTATCTGCTTTTTTAAGTGGCTTTAAGTGTACTTCAAAGATTTCTTTACGTTCGCGGATGTCTGGTAAATCTACATAAATCTGTCTGTCAAAACGTCCAGCACGCATCAAAGCTTTGTCTAAAATATCTGCACGGTTGGTTGCTGCCATTACGATGACGTTTGTATTGGTACCAAAACCGTCCATTTCTGTCAACAACTGGTTTAAGGTATTTTCACGTTCATCGTTAGAACCTGTAAAGTTATTTTTTCCACGGGCACGTCCAATCGCATCAATCTCATCAATAAAGATAATTGCAGGCGATTTTTCTTTGGCTTGCTTAAACAAGTCACGCACTCTCGATGCTCCAACTCCCACAAACATTTCTACAAAGTCAGAACCAGAAAGCGAGAAGAAAGGTACTTTTGCTTCTCCCGCAACGGCTTTTGCTAACAATGTTTTTCCTGTTCCTGGAGGTCCAACTAATAAAGCTCCTTTTGGAATTTTTCCACCTAGAGACGTATATTTTTCAGGGTTTTTTAAGAAGTCTACAATTTCTTGAACTTCTTCTTTGGCGCCTTCCAAACCAGCTACATCTTTAAATGATGTTTTCATGTCGGTTTTTTCGTCGAACAATTTTGCTTTCGATTTTCCAATGTTGAAAATCTGTCCACCAGCGCCGCCACCGCCGCCGCCAGACATTCTTCGCATGATAAATATCCAAACTCCGATAATGAGTACAAACGGTAAAATGCTTAGGATAACACTAGAAATAGTATTGTCTTGCTGATCGGAAGCAATCTCAAAGTCTAGACTTTTTTCTGTTTTGACTTCGTTTAAATAGGTTTCAAGATTCCTTAAATCTAAATATTTGATAGAAAAGTCAGGACTATCGCCCATCATAAAAATGCTCGATCTCTTATTGACAATCCCTTTGTAAATATCTTTTTCTTCGGCACCTTGTTTTAAATAAATTCGTGCAATTTTTGAGTTTGTTACTACCTCAATTTTCTCAATATCGTTATAAGGAACAAGTTCTTTAAATTTAGAAAAAGTTACTTTGTCGCCTGCTCCAGAATCGTTTGAGAATACTAAAAAGAGGAGAAAAATTCCAATTAAACCATAAATCCAGTATGGACTGAATTTTGGTTTTTTCGTCATGTTATTGTTGTCTTTTGCCATTAAATCAAAATGTAATTTTTTTAATAATTTGCTTGAATAGAAGTTACTTTGGCATCTCCCCAAAGACCTTCAATGTCATAAAATTCTCTAATGTGTTTTTGGAAAACATGCACTACTACATTAACGTAATCCATAAGAACCCATTCTGCATTTTCTGATCCTTCTACGTGCCAAGGCTTATCTTTTAGTTCTTTGCTAACCATTTTTTGAACAGAACCCACAATGGCATTTACTTGAGTGTTAGAGGTACCATTGCATATAATAAAGTAGTCACAAACTGTGTTGTCTATTTCGCGTAAGTCTAAGATGGTGATATCATTTCCTTTTACTTCTTCAATCCCTTTTATGATGCCTGAAATCAATTGATCAGTGCTTACCTTAGTTTTTGTCATTCAATTATTTATATTTTATACAAAAGTATTACTTTTAAATGTTATTTGTAACTTCTTTGCGATAAGAATATTTAAAGTTTTCCAAACTACAATGAAAATAATCAAACTTGATGCCATTGATTCCACCAATAGGTACTTACGACAGCTTCATTCGCAAGAAAAGCTAATCGATTTTACAATTGTCACTGCTGCAGTTCAAACAGCAGGGAAGGGACAAATGGGCACCAAGTGGAACTCAGAAAAAGGCAAAAACCTTACGTTTAGTGTGTTTAAACAGATTTCTTGTTTGGAAATTGTGGAGCAATTTTACATCAGTATGGCGACTTCTTTGGCAATTTATAAAGCACTAAAGCATTTTCAAATTCCGAAATTAGCAATTAAATGGCCAAACGACATTTTGTCAGAGAATCAAAAGATATGTGGGATTTTGATAGAAAATGTCATACAAAATAGCAAAATGACAGCAGCGATTATCGGAATTGGCTTGAATGTAAATCAGACTAATTTTGATGTCAAGCTGAATGCTTCTTCACTTAAAAAAAGTACGGGAATTCATTTTGATTTGGATGAAGTGTTATTTCACATTGCAGCTGAGTTAAAAAAATATGCCACTTTGATTACAGAACATTCTTTTACAGAACTGAAAACGGAGTATGAATCGTTGTTATTCCGAAAGGATAAACCTTCTACGTTTCAAGATACGAATGGAAACTTATTTATGGGGTTTATAAAAGGCGTTGCCGAAGACGGAAAACTCAATGTATTGCTGGAAGATGAGATTGTAACTGCCTTTGATTTGAAAGAAATTAAATTGATGTATTAGTTTAGACGCGCTTCACTTCGACAGGCTTAGTGTAGGCGCTTTTAGACTCGTCTTTTCCTGTTAGAATTTTAGAAGTGTTTTACTAGTTCTCTTATACCAATTTACATTTAAAATTCAACATTTAGCATTTAAAATTTTTAACAGAAAGCAGCTAAAAACAAAAAAGCCGAATAAAGTTTCCTTCATTCAGCTTTTGTAACCTATTATATTTTTTAAATTATAATTTGCTCATATTTTCAGCAAGTGTATTCACAAATTTTCCAATTGGTCCTTTGATCATCATTGCCATCATTGGATTGAATTTACCTTCAAATACTAACTGCGCTTCACTTTTTCCTGTGCCTGCTTCTTCAATATTTCCAGTCAATGTAAAAGGTAATTTGTCAGATGCAGCTCCTAAAACGACTTTATTTGGAGGCGTACTTTCTTTTAATTTTAAGATAATTTCTGGCATTCCTTTTAAAGCGAATACAAATTTTCCTTCTTCCAACACTTCAAACTTACTAATGCTTTCTGGCATTAATTTTTCAAAATTTTCAACATTCGTCAAAAAATCATACAATTCTTGAGGCGATTTGTCTACGCTTACTTTTGGGCTTTCTATATTCATCTAATTATTATTATTTTTTGGTATGTAATCAATTTGCGTTCCAATTTGCAGGATCTTTTCGCCAATTTTCCAGCGTTTCTAATTCTGAAGCTGTAATATAATTGGTGTCTAACGCTTGCTCTAACAGATTTTCGTAGTTGCTTAATGTGTGTAAATTGACATTCGCATTTTTGAAGTTTTCTTTGGAAATATCAAAATTATACGAGAAAATCGCCACCATTCCTTTTACATTCACTTCTGCAGCATCTAGGGCTTTTACAGCATTTAAACTGCTTTTTCCTGTACTGATCAAATCTTCAACCACCACCACATTTTGTCCTTTTTGAAGAAATCCTTCAATTTGATTTTGACGTCCGTGTTTTTTTGCCTCTGGGCGAACGTATACAAAAGGAACACTTAAATACTCTGCTACCAAAATGCCAATTCCGATAGCGCCTGTAGCCACACCAGCGATCACATCAGGCTTTCCGTATTCTTTTTCAATGTGTTTTGCAAACTGTTCTCTCAAGTAGTTTCGTATTGGTGGAAACGATAGCGTGATGCGGTTATCGCAGTATATTGGCGATTTCCATCCGGAAGCCCACGTAAAAGGTTCTTGTGGTTGTAATTTAATTGCGTTAATTTGCAACAACAATTCGGCAGTCTTTTTAGCTGTATTCTTATCAAAAATCATAATGCAAATGTATAAAGTTTTTATCAATGAAAAGCTCATTATTGTATCAAATGAGGTGCAAAAGAGTGAAATTTCCGACACGTATTTATTGAAAGATGTTGATTTTGAGTGGCTTATAGGAAAATTGAATGCTGGGAAATTAGATAAAGCGATACTTTATCACGATAAAGGTGAAGAATTACTAGAAGTACTATATTCTAGGCTTCCGTTAGTAGAAGCGGCGGGCGGTTTGGTGAAAAATGATCGTCATGAAACCTTGTTTATTTTTAGAAACGGAAAGTGGGATCTGCCGAAAGGCAAAACCGAAAAAGGCGAAAATATGGAAGAAACCGCCATCCGTGAAGTAGAAGAAGAAACAGGTGTTAAAGGATTGACAATTAGCGATTTTTTAATGCAAACCTATCATATTTTCAAGCGAAACGGCGAATATCGCTTAAAGTTGACACATTGGTATGAGATGAAAACTTCGTATGACGGAGAATTATTCCCACAAATAGACGAAGATATTATGAAAGTAGAATGGAAAAGTGAAACAGAAGCTACTGTTGCACTGCAAAATTCGTATGAGAATATAAAGTTGTTGTTTTAATCTAGACGACTTAGACTTGTTAAATTTTTAGATGAATAGACTTTTTTATTTTTGATCTAACAATCTAACGAGCAATTCTAAAAATAGGATAGCGCAAATGTGCTTTTTCGTAGTGATTTGATTTCATGTAAATCCACCGTAATTGTTGTCTGGCACTGTTGGCAAACGTTTCATCAGAAGCTTTCAATTGCTCAAATTCGGCTTTCCAATCAGGATTATTTTGGAGCAATTCTTTGGCTTCGTCTTCAAAAACGTAGGCGGAAAATCCTTCTTTTTGTTGTAAAATGGTATCGAAGAAATTCCAATTAAAAAACGAATCTACCGCTTCAGGCTCTAGTGTTTCTAACAAATACCGAAATGCAGTTTGATTGGTGTTTGCAATGAAGTCACCTTTTCTAAAACCAATTTTTTGTGTTGATTTTGTCACTTCTGTGTTGTAATGCGGATAATGACCTTCATACGGATTGGTATGGGTTTTAAAATCTTTAATATGATAGACTTCAACCTCAACAATTGTATCTTTTTTAATAGTTTCAAATGTAACTTTATTCAATTTTAGCAACTCAATCACGTTGTGCCAACCTTGCGGAATGATGTATGCTTTGGGTACCGTAACTTCTTTGGTCGCCTTAAAATAATTGAAATAGTCAACATCTTTTGTAAACGGTTTGTTCGAATCATATTTTAGACGTTTTTGACCTGTGAGTTCACTTGTTACAAATTCGCCTTCAAAACCTTTAAAATTCAATACAGATTTTTGTTCTCGATCCAATGTCCATTGTACAGGATAGGTTTTCGCATTTACAAAAGAATCATGCGTTTTCTTGCGAATGTTTTTAATGTCTGAATGTTGTTTGGTTTCTATGTTTTCAATCAATGCGTCCATCAATGCATACGTTCCTTCCACGCGTTGTTTGTAGGGTTTTAGCATGTGTGTTTCTACCATTAATCCCAGCGTATTAAACAAGGTTGTGTATCCTGTAGAATAGCGTGGCGAATCCATAAACTGGGAAAATCCACTATCTGGCGTACGTCCAAAAACATTGACGTACGGCGTAATGTCCCACTCATTTTTTAGTAATGTTGCTTCCAAATCGGGCATCATGGTTTCGTGTAAAAAAGTACCAGCTTCATGCCCTAATTTGTTATGTTGTGTAAATAAATGTGTCAATGTGTATTGATAATCGGCACCATTACTCACATGATTGTCCACAAACACATCGGGCTGTACTTTGTGGAAAATTTCAGCAAAAGCTTTGGCATTGCGTGTGTCCGATTTGATAAAATCACGATTCAAATCATAATTTTGGGCATTTCCGCGAAAACCATAGGCTTCTGGGCCATTTTGATTGGCTCTTGTACCCGAATTACGGTTCAAACTTCCGCCCACATTATACACAGGAATTGCGGAAATGACTACATTTTTCGGTGCTTCTTTGGTTCCGTTTGCCAAATCGCGCAAGAGCATCATTGTCGCGTCAATTCCGTCACTTTCTCCTGGATGAATTCCGTTGTTGACTAATAAAACGATTTTTTCTTTACGAATGTTCTCAAAATCAAAATTTCCATCTGGATTATACGTCACTAAATGCAACGGTTTTCCTGAATCTGTGAGTCCCACAGTTTCTATATGAATCTGATCGTACTGTTCAGCTAAATTTTCATAAAAAGCAATCACTTCTGCGTATGTTGGTGTTTGTGTTCCGCCCGATTTCTCAAAAGTCGTCGTAAAATCGTAAGTAGTTTTGGTTTCTTTCTTTTCAGAAGAACAAGCAGAAAATAGTGAAATACAGCAGATGAATAGTAGTTTTTTCATGAAAATGATCTTTAGCGTGTCAAACTTAGGCAAAAAAATAGAAAAATCGGGTTTCGTTCATTAGTTGATCATTTCATAATCTTAAAAACTTGCAAGACAAAATAATAGCTGTATTTTTGCCGCTTCTTATTTTCAAGAGAATCACAATAGTATACCTATGACGGAGTTTATTAGAAAGCGCGCGGCGAATGCCAAAAATGATATTTTGAGTGGATTAACAGTGGCGTTGGCATTAGTGCCAGAAGCGGTTGCGTTTGCCTTTGTGGCAGATGTTCCGCCGATGGTTGGATTGTACGGCGCGTTTATGATGGGATTGATCACGGCTATTTTTGGAGGACGACCAGGCATGATTTCAGGAGCTACAGGCGCGATGGCAGTTGTCATGGTTGCTTTGGTAGCGAAAGGAAACGAACTAGGTCTCGAAACTGGCATTGAAGATCAAGGATTGCTGTTTTTATTCATCACATTGTTAATGGTTGGCGTGATTCAAGCCTTGGCGGGAACGTTTAAACTAGGAAAATTTGTCCGATTGATTCCACATCCAGTCATGATGGGATTTGTAAATGGTTTGGCAATTGTCATTTTTATGTCGCAGCTTGAAATGTTTAAAACAGGAAGTGGCGATAGCAAAGTTTGGCTTGAAGGTTCAGCAATGTGGATTATGCTAGGTTTGGTAGGATTGACGATGTTGATTATGTGGGGATTGCCAAAATTGACCAAGAAATTGCCCGAAGCATTGATCGCTATTATTGTCGTTTCTGCAATTGTAATTTTAGGAAATGTAGATGATGTAGCTACGGTAAAATCGTTTATTGTAGAAGGTAGTAACGGAGAAAGTACAGGATTGAAAGGTGGATTGCCAACGTTTCAAACAGCAATATTTTCTGCGGAATTGTGGTCATTGAAGAATTTACTAATTATGGCGCCGTATGCGTTCATTTTGGCAGCGATCGGATTGATAGAATCACTCATGACGTTAAATTTAGTAGACGAACTCACAGAAACACGCGGAAATAGCAACCGTGAATGTTTGGCACAAGGTGGCGCCAATATCTTAAACGGACTCTTTGGAGGAATGGGCGGTTGTGCGATGATTGGACAATCAATTATAAATATTAAAGGTGGCGGACGCGGACGACTTTCTGGTATAGTTGCAGCTGTGGCACTATTATGCTTTATTCTTTTTGCTTCCGGATTGATAGAACAAGTACCAATTGCGGCATTGGTCGGAGTCATGTTTATGGTTGTGATTGGAACCTTTGCCTGGAGTAGCTTTCGAATTTTAAACAAAATTCCATTAAGTGATGCGATTGTATTAATTGCCGTTTCGTTAATCACCGTTTGGAAAGATTTAGCAGTAGCCGTAATTGCAGGTGTTATTATTTCTGCCTTGGTATTTTCATGGGAAAACGCCAAACGTATTCGTGCGCGCAAAAAAATATTGGACGATGGCACGAAAGTATACGAAATTTTTGGGCCTTTATTTTTTGGAAGCATTCAAGCGTTTAGTAATAAATTTGATATAAAAAATGATCCTGATGTAGTAGTTGTTGATTTTATGGAATCGAGAGTTTCAGATCATTCTGCGTTGGAAGCTATTTTCAATCTGACCAAAAAATACGAAGCCGCTGGAAAACAACTGCGTATCAAGCATTTGAGCGACGACTGTAAAGCCTTGATGATCAAAGCTTCTCCAAAATTGGCCAACGTTATCGAAGACGCTGTAGATGATCCGCGATACTATGTAATGATGGATTTACAGAAATAATATGACGTCAAAAGTGTTAAAAATCAAAAAGCAACGCTAATTTTTGTATCTTTTCAACTGATTTAGCCCACTTACTACACATGACTGCTTTACGAGTATTTTTATTACTTTTCGTCTTTGCAACTGCAATGCGTGGACAAACAGCTCATGTCATTTCTAAAGACAGCATTATTACGTTGCAAAAAGGCGCAAAAGAATTGTTTGCAAAGCGCAAATTTAATGAGGCTATTCGTTACAGTGAACGCGCGTTGAAACATGCTTCTTCCATAAAAAATGACAGTCTTATTGCCGAAGCATATTGTACGTTAGGAATGGTGTATATTCAAATGCAATTCAAAGATCGCGCCATTGAAAATTTCGACAAGGCAATTGTATATTTCACCAAAAAAAATAATACAAAACGCTTGATGCAAATTCACAGCGATATTGGATATTATTTGTTCAAAAATGATCAAGCGGACGCTGCGGAATCACATTTAAAATTAGGATTGGCACTTTCAAAAAATTTTAAAGCAGATATCAGTTCTATAAAACCAAAATACTATATAGGACAGTTGTTTTTAAGCAAAGAAGCCTACGACAAAGCTAAAGATTGCTTTCAAAAAGTGATTGCATATTGTAATGATAATCCAAATTATTTACCGCATCACGATATGCTACAAGGCGCGTATTATTTTAGTGGAAAAGCTTCTTTTTTGCAAGGAAATTTAGACGAAGCTGAGACCTTTTATAAAAACACAATCGCTATTTGTGATGCTTCTCACAAAGAACATTTGGAAGTATTGTCACTAGCCTATCAAGACCTTACTAAAATACATGCAGCGAAAGGGGAAAAAACAGCAGAATTAGAAGCACTTGCCAAACATATAGAAGCTTACGAAAATTTCAGTTTGTACAAAAAGGAAAAACTTCTTTCGGAGATTGTTTTAAAATATGGAATTGACGAATACGAAGATCGTTTGGAAGCCATTGAGGCAGATCAAGAAACGAAAGAATTGTATATTGATAATTTTCAAAGATTGACGACTATTCTCGTCGTTATTTTGGTAATTTTGGTGTTGTTAACAGGCGTTTTCTATTTGAATCAGCGTGCCAGAGTTCGTACAAATGCCTTGTTGAGCGGACAAAACAAACAACTGATAGAAGCGAAAAAACGAATTGAAAATGTGTCTAAAATTCGCACAAACTTCTTCTCATTGATCAGTCACGAATTGCGAACACCTTTGTATGCTATCATTGGAATGACCAATTTGTTATTGTTAGAAAAACCTGAAAAATTTCAAGAAAAATATTTAAAGTCTTTAAAGTTTTCGGGCGAACATTTACTTGCAATTATCAATAATATTCTACAAATGAATAAGGTAGAAGCGAGCAAAACGAAAGCGATAGAAGAGAATGTGGATTTGCGTAAAAATATCAAAAATGTCATTACTTCTGTGAACTTTCTTGTGAAAGAAAACCGCAATATAATTGAAGTAAAAATTGATGAAAATATTCCTTCACAATTATTGGGCGACAGTTTAAAAATTTCACAGATTTTGTTCAATCTATTAGACAATGCGGTTCGTTACAATATGGAAGCCAACATTCGCTTGCGCATCAAACAAGTTGCGGAAACTGCGGAAACCGTGGTGCTGAAATTTTCTGTAAAGGACAATGGCTTGGGCATTCCACAGCAAAAAAAGCATGTTATTTTTGAAAATTTAGAAAAAGGAATCATTCTCACGGAAGATAATGGATATTTGGATTTAGGTTTGGGACTCTCAACGGTAAACAATCTACTGAAAGTACTAAAATCCAAACTGCATTTACGAAGCGTGTTAAACAGAGGTTCTGAATTTTACTTTGAACTAGAACTGAGAAAAGTAGAAATTGCATCAATGGAAGAGGATGTTGAAATTCAACATAAAACCTACAACTTTAAAGATATCAGCGTTTTAATTGTGGACGACAATGCTGTGAATGGATTGTTGACACAGAAAATTCTGGAACGGCAACAGATTCAAACCAAAGTAGTACTGAGTGGTTTTTCGGCGTTGGACATCATAGAAAAACAAAAATTTGATTTGATTTTGATGGACATGTTCATGCCAAAATTGAACGGTTTGGAAACCATTGAAAAAATTCGCGAAAACAACCATGACATTCCTATCATTTTATTAACTGCGATGGAAGTTTCGGATGCGTATGCAAAAGCTGTAAATACAACAATAAGCGGGGTTATTAGCAAGCCGTTTGAACCAGAAATGTTGTATGGTAAAATTGACGATGTAATTCACCAAGCAAGTGAAGAATAAGGATCTTTTACATATCGTCCTTTGTTGGTTGTTTTGTGTTCAATTGAATGCGCAGACGGTTTCTTTTGATAGTATTGAAAAACTGAACCAGGCAGCATTCAAATTTGCCCGTGATTATAAATATGGAAAAGCACTCTCTTACAGTTATATCGCTATACAACATGCTACTGCCAATGAAAATGATACAAACTTAGCTTCTTCATATTACACGTTGGCATCCACCTACCGACGCATGCAATATTTTGGGAAAGCAAAAAAATATTTTCAAAAATCATTGGCTCTTTATCAAGAGTTGAACAAAACGAGTCAGATTTTATTGGTGTATCAAGTTTTGACTCGTATGGCTGAGCAGGAAAAAGAATTTAAAAAGGCTCATGGATATCTTTCAACGGCATACAAACTGGCAAAAACATCTGAAAAAGTAGAAGATATGCTAGTGCTCGATTGGGGAAAAATAGCCTTATTGCAAGCTGAAAAAAGATATGAAGATGTATTGGAATTTGTAAAAGAAGTAGAAACGCGTGTCAAAGCTTCTACGGATAGCAAGTTGTTTTTTACCGCTCGGATTAATTATTTGGAATTTGTAAAAGGAGAAGCTTATTATTATTTGGGCGATTATGAAAATGCGCAAAAATTCTTAGAAAAACATATTTCTAACGAATATGTGCATGTCAATGATTTGGCAACTTCCTACAATCAATTATCCGTAATCTATAAAACGCAAGGAAATATTGAAAAACAGCGAGAAGCAGAATTGAACTATCAAGAAAATCTAAAAAAGAAGTTGAATGACGATCAATTGCGATTGGAAGAAGAATTGCAAACGGAGTACAGTCTGAGCAAAGATCAACTCAAGTTAGATGAATTAGAAGAAAAAAATTATCAAAAAACCATCATTGTCAACCGATTTAAAGTGGTGTTGGTCATTATCATTTTATTGCTGATTGGTTGTATCATTTTGGGAACGCTCATCATAAAGGCAATTTACAAAAAAATAAAAAGTAACAAACTCCTACGTATCAAGTACAACAAGTTAGAAGAAGCAAAGTTAAAAGCGGAAATGACGTCTAAAACGAAGTCAAATTTCTTCTCTATGATGAGTCATGAATTGCGCACACCTTTGTATGCAGTAACAGGAATTACACATTTACTATTGGAAGAAAGTCCAAGACCTTCGCAGCAGCAATATTTAAAATCGTTAAAGTTTTCGGGCGATCATTTATTGTCTTTGGTGAATAATATTTTGCAAGCCAACAAGCTGGAAGATAATACGATTACCATTGGCGAATCTACGTTTAATTTAAAGGCGAATATTGACAATATCATCAAGTCGTTTGATTTGTTGATAAAAGATCGAGAAAACGAACTGAACATTGCGTACGATACGGAAATTCCAGAATTGTTAGTCGGAGATAGTTTGAAAATTTCTCAAATATTGATCAATCTCATTAGTAACGCCATTAAGTTTACCAAAAACGGAACCATTCGTTTGAGTGTGGAAAAAGTAGCAGAAACGGAACAAGATGTGCAACTGCATTTTTGTGTACAAGATACAGGCATCGGAATTCCGAAAGAAAAGCAGGAAAAAGTATTTGAAATGTTCTCTCAAAATCATGATGAGGTCAATCAAGTTTATCAAGGTTCTGGTTTGGGATTGTCTATTGTAAAAAGACTCTTGAAGTTATATGACAGTGAAATACACTTAGAAAGTAAAGTCAATGTTGGGACTACATTTACGTTCAACATTCGCTTCCCAAAAGCGATTGAGAATGTAGACATAACCTCAGAAGTTGATATTGATGATGTAGATTTTAGTCAGTTGAAAATGTTGGTCGTAGATGATAATACCATTAATCAAATGTTGACTAAGAAGATTCTGTCTACCAAACAAATTTCTACGGATATTGTGGCAAGTGGTGCAGAAGCGATTGAAATTGTGAAGAACAATCATTACGATTTGATTTTGATGGACATTCACATGCCAGAAATGGACGGTTACGAAGCAACATCTGCCATTCGAAAATTCAATACAAAAGTGCCCATTATTGCGTTTACCGCAGTTTCTTTGGATGACAGTCTGCCAAAAATCATTAATTCGGGCATGAACGACATGATTATAAAACCGTTTGTAGCCAAACAATTATTTACGTTGATTCAGAAGTATATGTAGTTTTATGCGCTTCACTCCGACAAGCTCAGTGTGAACGCTTTTGGATCGCTTTGCGTGTGTTTTTAGAATTTCTCTTGCGTTACTTCGAGTAAATTTGCTTCGCAAATTTGTATCGAGAAGTACTTTGAAACTCTTTTTTAGTTCATATTTACCTAATACCTAAATTAAACTCTCACCGTATCCGGAACTAACAACGTATAATCTCCATTGTGGTGAATGACTTCACGAACAATTGAAGAAGAAATATAGGAAGTCGTTGCGGAAGTTAATAAGAAAACAGTTTCTATCGGAGCCAAATCGCGGTTTGTGTGTGCAATTGCTTTTTCAAACTCAAAATCAGCAGGATTTCGAAGTCCACGCAAAATAAAATCTACATTATTTTTTTGGCAAAAATCAACCGTCAACCCTTCATACGTTACCACTTTCACATTCGGTTCATCCTTAAAAGAATCTTCAATAAATTTTTTGCGTTGTTCCAAACTAAACATGTATTTCTTTGCAGAATTCACGCCAATCGCCACAATCACTTCATCAAACAATTTGATGCCACGTTTGATAATGTCATAATGTCCTAAAGTGATCGGATCAAAAGATCCTGGGAAAATTGCTCGTTTCATGTTGTAAGGATTGTGATAAAAACAATGACAAGGTACTACTTTTTAGCCAAAGCTAAAGCAACAGCATTGCCAAATAAGGCTTCTAAGGAAATTCCAGCTTCTTTTGCTTGTTGTGGTAAAATACTTTCTTCGGTCATGCCAGGAACTGTATTGACTTCTAACAAATACGGTTCGTCATCCTTAAAAATAAATTCACTTCGCGAAAAGCCTTCCATCTTTAAAATTTCATAAATATTCTTGGCAGCTTTAGACACTTTCTCTGTAAGTTCCTCTGAAATTCGCGCAGGTGTAATTTCTTGTGATTGTCCTAAATACTTCGCTTCGTAATCAAAAAAATCATTTTCTGACACAATTTCTGTAATTGGCAATACCGTAACGTTTCCTTGATACTTAATAACGCCAACCGAAACTTCTACACCATCCAAAAACGATTCAATAATTACTTCGTCGTCTTCTTTAAGCGCAACTTCAATAGCATTTTGTAGTTCGTCAATTTTATGCACTTTGGAAACTCCAAAACTGCTTCCAGCTTTGTTGGCTTTTACAAAACACGGCAATCCTACTTTTGCTACAATTGCTTGTTCGTTTACAGCATCGCCAGCATTCAAATAATAAGAAGTTGCACATTTAATTCCGTAAGGTTTCAATGTAGATAACAAATCACGTTTATTAAAAGTTAAGGCTGCTTGATACATGCCACAACTTGTATGTGGAATGCCTAAAAGTTCCAAATATCCTTGCATATAACCATCTTCTCCAGGTGTTCCATGAATGGCATTAAATACACAATCAAATGTAATTTTGACACCATCAATTGTCACGGAAAAATCGTTTTTGTCAATAGGAAACTCTTGTGCATCTTCGGTAACACAAACCCACTTATTGCGAAAAATATGCACTTTATACGCGTTGTATTTAGTGGAATCTAAATGTTTGTACACAACACTTCCTGTTTTCAACGAAATGGCGTATTCACTAGAATAACCGCCCATAATAATGGCTATATTTTTCTTCATTCTAATAAGAAATAACTCAAATAAACGTTATAAAAACGAAAGTAATTGTATTTGTGGACAAATCAAAGTGGAATATTAGGAATAATAGTGAACTCGTTTAGACTTTTAGGATTTAAGCGAAAATTAGAAATTTTGAGTTCTGTAGAAAGCTTTTTGGAGTTTCATAGCAGCATTAGGAACCTAGAAAAAGGTGAACACAGCACTTAAAAGAGCAATTTTTAGCAAATTAAAAAAGTTTACACGAGTTCAATATGTATATTTGTCCTTTAAAAATGTAGTAGTAATGAATTTTAAAAAGATTCTTGGGGCGATAAAAGCCTTTTTTGACCGATTTCCTATTTTAAAAGTATTTTTCAAACAAATAGGACTTGCCGTTGTAGTAGTGGTGATTTTAGTATTTTTAATTACCAAATGGCTTGATTTTTCTACCAATCACGGAGAATTTAAAACGGTGCCCGATTTAGCCAAACTTTCATCGGAAGAAGCGATAGCGAAATTAGAAGAAAACGATTTAGACTACATTTTGGAAGATACGGTCAATTACAATCCTGATTTTCCTGCGTATTCCATCATTGAACAATATCCTGATGCGGGCGATAAAGTAAAAGAAGGACGTAAAATCTACTTAAAAATCAATCCGTCAAAATATAGAGAAGTAACGATTCCGCATGTAATTCAAATTACTAGAAGAACGGCAGAATCTACCTTAAATGCTGTTGGATTTGAAGTTGAAAAAGTGACCTACAAAGACAATATTGGAAAAGACATGGTTTTAGGATTAAAATACAAAGGCAAAACGGTAGCGCCAAATGACAGACTTCCAAAAATGTCTAAACTCGAATTGATTTTAGGAAACGGAAAACGTCCGGGTTCTAGTAGTACTGATGAAAACGACAATGATGCAGGAGAATAATTTTCCACAACCACAAGAAGAAACGGACGATTTATACGAACACTATTCATTTACCGCCGAAAAAGGGCAGCAGCCTTTGCGTGTGGATAAATATTTGATGAATTTTATTGAAGGTGCTACCCGAAATAAAATTCAACAAGCGGCGAAAGATGGCAATATTTATGTGAACGACAAACCTGTAAAATCCAATTACAAAGTCAAAGGAAACGACGTAATTAAAGTATTATTCGCGTATCCACCATACGAAAATTTGTTGGTAGGCGAAGACATTCCAATTGATGTCGTATATGAAGATGACGATTTGCTGGTTGTCAATAAACCCGCGGGAATGGTGGTGCATCCTGGACACGGAAACTATTCAGGAACCTTGATCAACGCGTTGATTTATCACTTTGATAATTTGCCAAAAAATTCTAACGAGCGTCCAGGTTTGGTACACCGAATTGACAAAGATACTAGCGGATTGTTGGTCGTTGCTAAAACCGAAGAAGCGATGACACATTTATCGAAACAATTTTTTGATAAAACTTCAGAGCGAATTTATTACGCGTTAGTTTGGGGAAATGTGGAAGAAGATGAAGGCACGGTGGAAGGCAATATTGGACGTCATCCAAAAAATAGATTGCAAAACACCGTATATACAGGAGAAGACGCCGATAAAGGAAAACCTGCAGTTACGCATTACAAAGTCTTAGAGCGTTTCGGATATGTTACCTTGGTTTCTTGCCAGTTAGAAACAGGTCGTACACACCAAATTCGTGTACACATGAAGCATATTGGTCACACGTTATTCAATGACGAACGTTATGGCGGTGAACGCATTTTAAAAGGAACAACTTTTACAAAATACAAGCAATTTGTAGACAACTGCTTCAAGATTTTACCGCGACAAGCCTTGCACGCCAAAACCTTAGGATTCATTCATCCAAGAACAGGAGAAAAGATGAGTTTCAATTCAGAAGTGCCCAACGACATCAGTGAATGTATTGAAAAATGGCGCAACTATTCCAAGCATGTGGATATGTAGATTTTACTAGGAGTGAGATGTTAGTATTGAGAATTGAGTATTGAGAAATCAACAAAAAGGCAAATCAACAAAAAACCTACTTCTTCACGTCAAACAACAATGATTTCTTTTTCACATTAAGTTCAACTTGCGTGTATTTTTTCTTTTTGATAAAGTTCAAATCTTTCTTGCTAACTTCTACACTAATTTGTGTCAACCAACGATTGAAAAGATCCGAAAAATCTGATTTTAACTCTTTACTGTCTGAAGTTAGCGTTAATTCATTTTCGCCTAAGAATTTTAATGTAGCACCTTTAAACGTCTTGATTTTAGTAGTATCTAAAACGATTAATTCCATAAACATATAACCGTTCAATTCTTGAATTCCTGCCCAAATTCCGCCAGTTTCAGAAATCGCGATTTGTTCGCCAGGAATTTGTTTCGTTTGTTCAGCAGTCAACGGTTCAGTATACGCACGTTTAGTTGCTTTTGAACTTCCCATTTGGGCCAACACTTTATCAACGGATTTCATTAATTTCATCACACTTATTTTTAGCGTTGCAAGATAGTGTTTTTTATGAAGTTATGATGGGAAGTTAAGGAGTTTATAGGTTTAGGAGTTTAATGGTTTATGAGTTTCAGTTTGAAAAGTAAATTAACAAATAATGAACAAGAAATTACAGCCTCAACAGTTTCTCCAAAATGTGGAGGTGTAACTTTTCACTTCTCAATTCAATAGTTAGAAGCTCATTTTCGACTTTAATAATATAAATTTCTTTTGAAGCAAAAAGCGATTGTAAAACGTCTAATAGTTCCATAAAGAATTTTAGCTGTGCTCCATCAGTTTTTAGAACATAGCCTGAGTAATTGTCTAAAGTTACATATGAAGGTCTCATGGAGTCTAACATTTTTTTCCTTCGAATAAAAAAAAGAGTATTCTTCAATCGTATATCTTTGAGTGTCCATTTGGCAAGCGTTAAAAGATTTTGAGATTTTGATGAGAACCAAATACTAATTGATCCAGAATATACAGATCGTTTGTACTGTAAACTCCATGCTTTAGGTGTTTTAATTTTGCCATAAATATTGTAACTCCATGCATTAAAATTCCCTTTGACCAAACCATTTTTTGTTGCTATAAAGTTTTCAAACTCTTGACAGATTTTTTTGTTTTCTTTATAAAATGGTGAATTATGTTCGTCTTTAAGTGCGTTAGATTTGATTTTCATATACCAATTAGTGAATGAAAGCCTAGTTTCGTTACGCAAAACAGGCTGGAAGTTTAGGAGTTTACGTTTCTAACAAAAAATAAAGCTAAATTTTAAATATTTTTCATCTAACATCTGAAGCACGTAATTTTAACCATCATAAAAAACTCTTATTTTCATATAAAGGATAACTTTTTGAAAACCTGTTTTTTATCTTTATAAAACTGTAATTTTATACCATGCAAATTAGCGAGTTAACTCTTTTTACGACAAATTTAGAAGCGCAACAACACTTTTATACCAACGTGTTGGAGTTGCCTTTAGTTTCCGCTTTCGCGGGAACGTTTACAGTCAAAGTTGGAGTTTCTACAGTAACTTTTGTAAAATCAGAACGTATACATCCTGCGCATTTTGCGATCAATATTTCTTCGTATAAAATTAAACAAGCGCTTAAATGGATTCAAAAGCGAACTGATATTTTGCTATGCGATGGCAAACCCATTGCTGATTTTTCAAACTGGAATGCAGATGCATTGTATTTTTATGACAAAGACAAAAACATTGTGGAGTTCATTGCGCGCAGAGATTTAGACGTAATCAATACGCATCCGTTTTCTACTGCTGATATTTTAAATATTAGTGAAATCGCAATCGTTTCAGACGATAATGAAGCCATCTATCATCAAATTAATGTCATGCGTCCTATTGAAATATATGATGGAAGTTTTGATCGTTTTTGCGTTTTAGGAAATGCGGAAGGCTTGTTCATTCTTGTAAATAATACCAAGAAAAAATGGTATCCGACACAAGAAGATGCTTTTCCTGCTGATTTTCATATCAAAGGTGATTATAATTTTGCGTTTATAAACGGAAAAATAGTCACAGAAAAAGTGTAATTTTAACATTCAAAAAAGAAAAAGAAGATTTATGAAGATTGTAATCTCTCCTGCAAAGTCACTTGATTTAGAAAGTAGCATTCCAACAGCAAAATATACGGAAGCTTGTTTTTTAAAAGAAGCTGAGCGATTGAATAAGGTGTTGAAGAAGAAATCGCGTAAGCAATTATCAAAACTGATGAATATTTCGGATGCTTTGGCAGATTTGAATTATCAGCGAAATCAAGAATGGGCATTGCCCTTTACCACCGAAAATGCACGTCCGAGTATTTATACTTTTAGTGGACAAGTTTTTCAAGGATTGGACGCGTTTTCACTTCCTTCAGCTAAAATTGATACGCTTCAAAGTACCTTACGAATTCTTTCAGGACAATACGGATTGTTGAAACCGTTGGATTTAATGCAACCGTATCGCTTAGAAATGGGCACAAGATTGCCTGTTGGGAAGAATAAAAATCTATACGAATTCTGGAAAAAGAAAGTCACCTCACAATTGAATGAAGAACTAGCAGATGACGAATTATTTGTAAACTTAGCCAGCAACGAATACTATAAAGCTGTAGATGCAAAAGTGTTGAAAGTTCCAGTAATTACGCCCGTTTTTAAAGATTTCAAAAATGGCGAATACAAAACCATCATGACCTATGCAAAATTAGCTAGAGGATATATGACACGCTACATTATTGAAAAAAACGCACAAACGATTGACGATTTAAAAGGGTTTAATTATGAAGGCTACGGTTTTAGTGAAGAACTTTCAAGCGGAAACGAATTAGTGTTTACACGATAAATAATGATCCGATTTTATACACCTGTTCTACTATTACAAGTATTTTGCATGTATCATGCATACAAAAATAAAAAGGACAATTTTTGGTACTATTTGATCATGATTCTTCCATTAGTTGGCGCTTTAATTTATCTTTTCTCACAAGTATTCAACAAAAGAGACTTAGAAAAAGTAACTGAAGAAATTGCGACGGTAATCATTCCTTCCAAAAAAGTAAAAGATGCCGAAAGACAATTGGCTTTTGCTGACACATTTCAAAACAGAGTGGCATTGGCGGATGCCTATTTTGAAAATGACGACTATGAGAATGCAAGTTTGCATTATGAAGCAGCTTTGAAAGGAAATTTTCAAAAAGATTTCTATGTCATTTCCCAGATGATTCAAACCATGAGTCAATCACAAAACTATGAAGAAGTGATCCGGTTGGCAGAAGAAATTAAAGATAATTTTGAATTTAAAAACTCAAAATCACAGTTTGTTTATGGACTTGCTTTAGATAAATTGGGTAGGATAGAAGAAGCCGAAGAAAATCTTAAAAACATCGATCAACGCTACTCCAATTATGCAGAACGCTATACGTTGGCGAAGTTTTATCATAAGAATGGAAACATTGCGAAAACCATTGAAATATTGGATGATATTATTACGGAGTCGCAACACATGTCGTCACACAATCGCAGAACCTATCGTCAAGTGGTTATCAATGTTATAAAATTTCGAGAAGAACTCGATACGCTATAATTGTATGTTTTTTCACAAACATCCATACGCGCCTTTTATTCATGAAGATACCGAGAAATTAATCGTTGGAACTTTGCCGCCACCGCGATTTTCCACTGGCGAGTTGCTTGAGAAAGACGTCGATTTCTGTTATGGAAGTTATTACAATTCGCTTTGGTTATTTATTGATAAAATCTACAATTTAAAATTACGCTACGACAATTCGCAAGAAGCCATTACGCAACGAAAGCAATTTTTAATCACACATAAAATTGGGGTTTGTGACATTGTTGACAGTTGTGAGCGACAAAAAATTGATGCTTCCGATTTGGGCATGCAACACATACAATTGCGTGATCTCATTGGCTATTTGCAAAAATATCCAAGCGTTCATACCATTTTATTCACAGGTGGAAACTCTAAAAACGGACCAGAATATTTCTTTCGAAGACACATCAAATCGTATAACTTGAAACTAGAAGTCGTTTCGGACAACGTTCCAAGAATTCATCAATTTGATTTGAGTTTGGCTCAAAAAGTACATTCTACTGAACTTGATTCAGCGTCAAAAAAAGAAATGTCATATCGAGCCGAATCGAGATACATCAAAACCGTTTCCTTAACCTCATCTTCTGGCGCTGCCAATCGTGCCATTGGAAGCATTCCGTTGTACAAAAAACTCAAAAAAGAAAACCCAAAATTCACTACGTTTGACTTTCGCGTGTTGCAGTATCGGGCGTTTTTTTAAGGTTTTAGTTTTGACTTTACATGTTTTTCTAACTTTCCTTTTTTCTGTAACTTCTTATAACGTTCTATCGGCTTTATTTTACCTGTAGTTTTTTTATTTGCTTCATAAAAAGTAAGTACACTTTCAATCCCACGAACATTTCCCAGTAAGCTGTTTTTATAATCTTTATTCTCGATACAATACGAAGCCCATCCTGCAAGATAAATCATAAACGATTCAGGAGATTCTTCTAAAAATGTAACAATATCTATATTAATGTCAAAAGTGATACTTGGTGTTCCTTCAAACCATTTCAGTAGAAATGCACTCACCTCTTTACGTTTCGTAATTTGAGAGTTAATAGGTGTTTCTATAAGCCATTTGGTAGCTGCAACAACATCTTTTTCGTATTTAACATAGTCTTCTGCTTTTTTTAGCTTGTAATCTGGAACTTCAAATTCTTGTGCTTGAGTCGTCACAAAAGTGCATAGTACTAAAGCGAGGGTACATAATTTTCTAATCATACTAAAAGTTTTAATGTAGTGTAATATAAAAACTATCTCATTAAAAAAGTAAAAGAGAGCTTTAATTTTTACACTAAAGCTCTCTTTACAATTATCATCGGTTTCCTTTTTCAAAAGGAGGTTTCCAATTCTTAGTTTTCATAATGGTTTTGACTTCTTCGTACGATAACGGATAAAAGTTGTGACAATCAACACCGATATCAAACGATAAAGAAGTATCAATATCAACTAAAGTTCCGTGTGAATGTCCATACAAATGATACGTTCCCCAGTGAGATGCATTCCATTCGCGCAACGCATAATGAAATAATACAATTAGTTGCTCACCACGTTCAAACTCGTCGTCTTTTACAACCAACTCATAATAGTCTTTAATCCATTCAAAACGAGTGTGACACGCTTGCGCAGATTTTTCGTGGTTTCCATTAATCAAATAGATTTTACCATTCAATCTATCTAAAATCTTTCTTAATTTCCCTGAAGAAGCCAATCCCACGTCACCTAAGTGATACACTTCGTCTTCGGGTTTTATTTTTTCATTCTATCGTTGGATCAATGCTTCATCCATTTCATCAACATCAGCAAACGGACGTTCAGAAAATTTAAGAATGTTTTTATGTCCAAAGTGATGATCTGAAGTAAAAAATATAGTACTCATTTTTTTAATTTTTAATTCAATGATATTTTTTAAACTTCGGTTTTAATTGAAATCGAAATTTCAACTTTGGACGCATCAAATTACATCTTTCTAGTTTTAAAAGTGTTCATGATTTTTAATTTTAAGAAGCAAGCGTAGTAAAAACAATCCGCCGAATTTTGCCTTTTTGCTTTTCTAATTTTGGGAAATTAAAAAAATAAGGCGTTACCAATTTATTTTTACGCCAATTTCATCAATATCATCATTAAATTCTGCTTTCGGATCTGGCCCATATTGATTCGGTCCGTATTGTCCTTCTGTACAAAGTAATACCAACAACCAAATTCCGCCAATTAATGGAATGAAAGCAACGAGAAGCATCCAACCACTATTTCCTGTGTCGTGTAATCTACGTACTAAAACCGCCAAATTTGGAATAAATACATACAAAGCATACGCTAACATTACTAATCCAGGAATGTAAATGAGAAACGGGGAAATGGCACCAAAGATTCCGATGGCTACACCAAATCCAATTTGAATGATAAGATTAAACAAAATAAACATCCAGTATTCTTTACGTCTTGCTCTGCCTTCAAAGTTTGAAAAATTATCACGTACCACTTTTAGAAACCATTCCATCTTTATAATTTTTATTAGTTTTAGAATTCAAATATAAAAACTGTACGAATATGAATCATAAAAAAACTCTAAAATCTACTTTTTAGAGGTTTTATTTGTATCATCGGTTTCCTTTTTCAAAAGGAGGTTTCCAATTCTTTGTTTTCATAATGGTTTTGACTTCTTCGTACGATAACGGATAAAAGTAGGAAAAATAAACAGACGTTACTTTGCTTTTTCAGATTGCTGCATTTCTAGCTTTTGTTGCTGAATCATTTTGTCTCTACAAATATTATCTGCAATTGTAATTGTAAAAATGGCAACAATAACACGATTGTTAAAATCACCAATATTTGTTGAAATTTTGCCATTCCGTCCTTCCTCATCAAAATCTTGATACAGTGTATTCACTAAAATACCTTGAACCATTCCCAAAGAGGCAATTTTATCATGAACATACTTAATTTTCGGGTTTTTGTCACCAATCAAATCCAAATAATTCATAAACTTCTTTTCAAATGCAATATTCTGAAAAGATATAGAATCGTTTATTTCGTAATTAAATCCTTTGTTTTCTTCCCAAATTTTGTCATAGATTTGCGAGTCTATATGACTGTACAATCGTTCAAGACTTTCTTTGTCAAATCCACTCATATCATATTGTAATTGATTCACATTTTGTTTGGCAAACTTGTAAAACGCCGAATCTATTTGATCGGAATTGGTTTGTTTTTTAAGACGATCTTCATAAAAAGAAACAATTGTACTGATGTTTTCAATTTCTTGGGTATTAAAAATTTGTGTCAATTCTGGAGTCGTTCGCACCTCAATTTTTCTCTCGCAAGAGAAAATAAAAAAGGAGCTTATAATTACGAATAGAATACTAACCTTTTTCATGATATCATTGGTTATATTAAAATGTCCATGCAACAAATCTACTCAGTTTATTTCCTTGTTCCATCGGAATGGTTTTCACGGTTTTGGCGTTTACGCGTTTGAGTGCATCGTACATAGCAGGCAAATTCGCTTCTTTAGAAACTAATGTTGTAAACCATTGGCATTGCTTTGCAAACTGTTTACTTTCTTTAATCATATTTTTTACAAACTTCTTTTCGCCGCCTTTGCACCATAATTCATTTGGTTGTCCGCCGAAATTTAGTTCCGTTTTTACGTTTTTCTTCCCTTGTAAATTCTGCAATTTTCGTTGTGTTCCCGCAATTGCCTCTTTGGCAGATTTGTGAAATGGCGGATTGCAAATCGTCGCTGTAATTTTTTCTTTGGGAAGAATAATTCCTTTAAAAATCTGCGTTGGATGTTGCTGTTGCTGTTGCCGAATTTCTATACGATTGTGTAACCGTTTATTTTTAGTGATAATTTTTTGAGCATTTTCAATGGCAATCTTGTCTACGTCAGAAGCGATAAATGACCAATCATATTCGTGCGTGCCAATAATGGGATAAATGCAATTTGCGCCTGTACCAATATCTAAAATTGTAACGTTTTCACCTTTCGGAATGTTTCTTTGTTGTTCTTCCAGAAACGTCGCCAAATGATGGATATAATCGGCTCTTCCAGGAATTGGCGGACACAAATAGTTTTCGGGAATATCCCAAAAATCAATGTCATAATACTGTTGCAACAATGCTTTGTTGAGGGCTTTGACAGCATTCGGATCAAAAAAATCAATAGAAGCATCGCCAAACTTGTTTTTGTGAACAAATAGTTTAAGTTCAGGTGAAGTTTTTGTCAATACTTCAAAATCATACTGTCCACGATGTCTATTTCGCGGATGCAATTTTGATGTATTTACTTTGCGTTCTTTTTTTCTTGAATCCATTCATTAATTTTATCTTCCAACAATTGCAACGGAATACAACCTGTTTGCAACACTTGATTGTGAAATTCTCTAATATCAAAGCTTTCTCCTAATTCCGTTTCTGCTTTTGAGCGCAATTCCCGAATTTTCAACTGTCCAATTTTATATGACAATGCTTGCCCAGGATTTGCCATATAACGTTCAATTTCAGAAATAATGCTGGCTTCGCTTTCGGCTTCGTTGTTCAGTGAATATTCAATAGCTTGCTCACGCGTCCAGCCTTTGGCATGCAAACCTGTGTCTACCACCAAACGAATGGCGCGGTGCATTTCCATGCCCAACATTCCAAAATATTGATACGGATCTGTGTACAATCCTAACTCTTTTCCCAACGATTCTGTATACAATGCCCAACCTTCGCCATACGCGCTGTACCACAATGTTTTTCTAAAATCTGGTAAGTGTTGGTTTTCTTGCGTTAAGGAAATTTGATAATGATGTCCCGGAATTGCTTCATGCAAAAACAAGGCTTCATCTGAAAATACGTTGTAACTAGCTGCATCAGGAATTGGTACATAAAAAATTCCTGGACGCGTTCCGTCAAGCGAACCTGGATTGTATTCGGCACTGGCAGAAGCTTCTCGGAAAGCTTCCGTTTGGCGGACTTCAAAAGGAGTTTTTGGTTTTACATCAAACAATTTTTCAATTTGAGGCTTCATTTTCTCATGAATCGCGTTAAAATTGTCAATAATTTGTTGCGGTTCAGTATATGGCATTAGTTTTTTATTTTCGCGCACATTATTAAAAAACGACTTCAAATCGCCTTTAAAACCTACTTGTTTTTTTACTTTCTCCATTTCGGATAAAATTCGCGCGACTTCTTTCAAGCCTAATTCGTGAATTTCATCCGCAGTCATATTAGTTGTTGTATAGTTTTTGATAGAATATTCGTAATATGCTTTTCCGTAAGGTGTTCCATCAATTCCGCTGCTTTCTCTACCTGCGTTCAGATACTCAGTTTTTAAAAATTGATACATTTCGTTGAAAGACGGCACCAACGTTTCAGTTAAAAATGTAGTATACGCTTTTGTCAATGTATTTTTGTCTTCTTGTGAAAAGTTCGTTGGAAAATTTTTGATCGGTGAATAAAACAAATGATCTTCCAATTTCGTTTTTGCCAATACTTCAAACTGCGGAATTACCTTTTTTATCAACGATTTTGGCAAGACAAATTCTTCTTCAATTCCTTCTTGCATATTCGTTTTAGCAGTGTTCAACCATTCGCTAAAACCTTCCAATCGCTTCAACCAATTATTGTAATCTTCTACCGTTTTAAAAGGTTGTGCCGATGCACCACTTGCGTATTGCCCAACGGCCAAGTTAATGGACCACATTTGATCAATTGGCATCAAGCGTTCGTTTTGAAAGCTCAATCTTCTCAAATTCATATCACAATCCCAATACAAAATAGCTTTGCTCATTTGTTCACTTTCCGTGAGATTTGTTTCGTCAAAATTCTTTAACGTATCACGAAATTTTTGGTAGTGCAATTTTACCTTATTGCGATATTCTTCGGAAATTAAATTTGCGAATTGATCATTATACGTAGCATCACCTGCTGCAGTAGCTTGCATCGGTTGCAACGCTAAACCTTGTTTGTAATAAGCATCTAATACGCCTACAAATGACAATTCACTTTTTGGAATTGGTTGCTCCGCTTTTTTGTCGCTTCCACACGAAAAACATAAAATAAAAGAAAGTATTAAAATGTATTTTTTCATTGGTTGATAGGATTTGTTGAGGTTAAAAATAGTACTTTTTTGAAGCATTGAGTTACCGTTTTAACGTATTTAACACTGATATTGGGTTACATAAAATTAAGAGCGTTTATGTTAAATAGTAATTTTTAAATGATTTTATATTTAATACCAATTTGATTATAAAATGCGACTTTAGAGACGAAGTTGCTTTGGTATCATAGGACGCAGTGAATGCTTTGCATAGCCGTAGCTACGGAAAGTATTCGCAAAGAATTAAACTGCCAAATGAACGAGTTTATTTGTTGCATCTTATAGTAGAATTGGTATTATATACTAATGATTCGTGTATTCGTTGTAAAAAGAAAACTACTTATCCAGCACCATATCTACAAAATCTTTGATAGTTTCTGTACCGTTTTTGGTGAGATGTTTAATAAATGCACTTCCAATAATCGCACCTTTGGCTTTGTTAGTTGCTTGTGTAAAGGTTTCATGATTGGAAATTCCGAAACCAACAATCTGCGGATTTTTCAAATTCATATTTCCAATGCGATCAAAATAGGTTTCTTGTGTATTTCCGAAACTACTTTTTGCACCTGTGGTTCCTGCCGAACTTACCATATAGATAAATCCGTTAGAAATGCTATCAATAAACCGAATGCGTTCTTCAGAAGTTTGTGGCGTAATCAAAAATACATTGATCAAACCATACTTTTCAAAAGTCGCTTGGTATTGTTCGTGATACACTTGTACTGGCATATCAGGAATAATTAAACCGTCGATGCCCACTTCTTTACATTTTGCACAAAATGCCTCCAATCCGTATTGCATCATCGGATTCAAATAGCCCATAATAATCAGCGGAACGGAAACCGTGTCACGCACATCTGCAATTTGTTCAAATAGCAACTCACTTGTCATTCCGTTTTCCAAAGCCTGTGTAGAACTCTCTTGAATCGTAGGTCCATCTGCCAATGGATCGCTAAACGGCAAGCCAATTTCGATCATATCGACGCCGCTTTTTTCCAAATCTTCAATCACGCCAACCGTGTCATGCAAACTTGGATATCCTGCGGTAAAATAGATGGAGAGTAACTTTTTATCTTCTTGTAATTTTTGGTTTATTCTGTTCATTCAATTTATCTTTTTGCATTCCTGCGTAGGCAGGAATCTCATTTCAATTTATCTTTTTTTATTCCTGTGAAGACAGGAATCTCACTCATGTTCTTTTTTTATTCCTGTGAAGACAGGAATCTTACACATACTCTGAAAGGTCTTTCCAATCGGGATTTAATCCATTAATTAAATTATTTTTCCACTCACGCTTCCATTTCTTTATTTGTCGTTCTCTTTGAATCGCATTATTTACATACTTAGTGGTTTCAAAATAGACGAGCTTACTCACATTGTATTTTCCTGTGAATGAATCTGCTTTGTTGTTTTTATGTTGATTCAACCTTCGTTTCAGTTGATTTGTTCTGCCAACATACAAAACCGTATGACTTTTATTTGTTAGAATGTAAACATAATGTATATCCATCGCTATCGAATTCAAAGAGATTCCTGCCTTCGCAGGAATGCAAAATTATAGCTTGAAATAATCAATATACGTATTCAAATCCTTGTCGCCGCGACCTGATAAATTCAGCACAACGATTTCGTCTTTCTTAAATTTTCTCGAATCAAAAACCGCTAAGGCATGCGAAGTTTCAATCGCAGGAATAATTCCTTCGAGTTGCGATAATTCCAAACCAGCAGTCATCGCTTCATCGTCTGTAATCGAAATGAATTCAGCACGTTTGCTTGCGTATAAATGTGCGTGCATCGGACCGACACCAGGATAATCTAACCCAGCAGAAATCGAATACGGTTCTGTAATTTGTCCGTCTTCGGTTTGCATTAACAAGGTTCTACTTCCGTGAATAATTCCGTCTTCACCCAACGCCGAAGTAGCAGCACTTTCTCCGGAGTGAATTCCTTTTCCAGCAGCTTCCACCGCGATTAAATTGACGCGTTCATCATCTAAATATTGATAAAAAGCGCCTGCGGCATTGCTTCCACCGCCAACACATGCAATCACATGATCGGGATAGGAGCGACCTTCTTTTTCTTGCAATTGCCACTCTGTTTCTTCCGAAATCACCGCTTGAAACCGCGCCACCATATCTGGATACGGATGCGGACCAACGACCGAACCAATAATATAATGTGTATCTACAGGATTGCTAATCCAATCGCGAATGGCTTCGTTGGTAGCATCTTTGAGTGTTCTACTTCCCGATAATGCCGCACGAACCTCAGCACCCAACATTTTCATACGTGCTACATTTGGCGCTTGTCGGGCAATGTCAATTTCGCCCATATATACAATACATTCCATGCCCATTAATGCACAAACAGTTGCTGTGGCAACACCGTGTTGTCCTGCGCCCGTTTCTGCGATAATTCGGGTTTTACCTAAACGTTGTGCCATCAAAATTTGTCCGATGGTATTGTTAACTTTGTGCGCGCCTGTATGGTTTAAATCTTCTCGTTTTAGATAGATTTTTGTATTGTACTTGGCAGACAAACGTTCTGCGTAAAATAACGGTGATGGACGCCCAACATAATCTTTAAGTAATTGTTTGAATTCTTTTTGAAAAGAATCTTCATACATAATTTCCAAATACTTTTGGCGTAATTCTTCCACATTTGGATACAACATTTCAGGAATGTACGCGCCGCCAAATGTGCCGTAATATCCTTTTTCATTAACGTGATAGGTCTTTTTCATAAAACTTTTATACTTTTTTCCGTTTACACGAGATTTTCACTTTTTTTATATTGTTTAGCTTTTGTGAGATGCAGAATCTCATCATGCTAATTTTATATTCTCTTTAAACTCCTTTAATTTCTCAATATTCTTCAATCCTGGTACAATTTCAAATTTACTATTTACATCCAATGCATAACAATATTTTGACGCTTTACTTTTCATAAAATCATCTAATTTTGTGATAGTTTCCAAGCCAATGCCGCCACTTAAAAAGAACGGTTTGTTGGATGGATAGTTTTCCAACACTTTCCAGTCGAATGTAACGCCATTTCCGCCAGGTAATTTCCCTTTTGTATCAAACAAAAAATAGTCTACACAAGCTTCATAAGGTTTCAAGGTGTCAAAATCAAATTCGTTTTTTATAGAAAATACCTTGATGAATTCTATACTTCGACTGCGGTCAGAGTGGTATATTTTCTTTAATTCAACACAAAACTCAGGAGTTTCACTTCCGTGTAATTGTATCGCTTGCAAATCATGCAATTGTACTTTCTTTACAATATCTTCCACAGAAGCATTCACAAATACGCCTGTTTTTTTAATTCCTTTTGGAATTTTAGGAATGAACGTATCAAAAAAACGAGACGATTTTTGGTAAAATATAAAACCCAAATAGTCTGGCTGTAAAGTGCTTACAGCGTTCATGTTGTCTTCATATTTCATTCCGCATATTTTGAGTTTCAAGTTTTTCATTAAATGATTAAAAAATTTAATAATTAAATGATTTTGTCGACAAAACCACTATTTTCCTAATTCCCTAATAAATCCCAACGCACTTTCGCCTGGATGTTCAGTTTTCATAAAATTTTCGCCGATTAAGAAGCCTTGATATCCAAACGGTTGTAAATCTTTGATCGCAGCCACAGAGCTGATGCCGCTTTCCGAGACTTTTACAAAATCATTTGGAATATGAGTTGATAATTCTTTGCTAATGTTTGTGCTGACTTCAAAGGTTTTTAGGTTCCTATTATTTACGCCTAACATGTCCAAGGAAGGCATGATGGATTTTTGTAATTCTTCTAAATTGTGGACTTCTAACAAGACATCCAATCCGAGACTTTTTGCTGTTTCTGAGAACGTTTTGATTTCCTCACGCGACAATACGGCTGCAATCAATAAAATAACATCAGCACCATACGATTTTGCTTCAATGATTTGGTATTCGTCAACAATGAATTCTTTCCGTAAAATTGGCAATTGCGCGCTGGCTCTGGCTAATAAAACATCGTCCAATGAACCACCAAAGTATTTTCCATCGGTCAAAACAGACATGCCGCAAACACCAGCATTTTCATAACCAAAAGCAACATCTTGCACGCTCGCGCTTTGATTGATAACACTTTTGGATGGCGAACGTCTTTTAAATTCGGCAATGATTCCTGTTTCGCTTTTTTGTAATGCTTTAGCTAAAGAAGAAGTTTCACGATCGAATAATGCCGAACGCTCCAACTGCGACACTGGTACGATGCTTTTTTTCAGTGAAACTTCTTTGTATTTGTCTGCTATAATTTTGTCTAAAATGGTCATATTTATTTTCCGCGAAAGCGGTAATTTTAATTTATCTTTTTTGTCATTCCTGCGAAGGCAGGAATCATACTTCTTATTATTTATGGACTCCTGCTTTCGCAGGAATGACAAATGTATTATTTACTCAATTCCAACAACTTCTTTAAAACCTGTAACGCTTTTCCAGAGTGCAAGGATTCTTTGGCAATTTCGAAGCCTTCTTTGGCTTGTAATCCGTTTACCGTTGCAATCGCCATTCCTGCATTGGCACACACGACATTGTTTTGCGGATCAGTTCCACGACCTTCTAAAATATCGGTGAATATTTTTGCAGCAGAAGCTACCGAATCACCTCCATAAATAGCTGCTTGCGTATGTTGTGGTACTCCAAAATCTGCTGGTGTTAACATTTCTTCCGAGTTGTTTCGAATGGCTTTCGTTGCGCCTGTAAGTGAAATTTCATCATAACCATCTAAGGCGTGTAAAATGGTATAATTTTTATCGGTATTTTGGTATAAATAGCCATACATTCGTGCCAGTTCTAAGTTGAAAACGCCCACCATTTGATTTTTAGGAAATGACGGATTCACCATCGGTCCTAACATATTGAAGAATGTTTTTACGCCTAAGGCTCTTCGAATCGGAGCCACATTTTTCATTGCAGGGTGAAATAGTGGTGCATGTAATACACAAATTCCCGCTTGATCAATACATTTCTCTAAAAAGTCAGTATTGTTCGTAAATTTGATACCCAAATGTTCCATAACGTTTGATGAACCGCTGACCGAAGAAACGCCGTAGTTTCCATGTTTGGCAACTTTTACGCCAGCACCTGCGGTTATGAATGACGCTAAAGTTGAAATGTTGAAGGTATCTTTTCCATCGCCGCCAGTTCCACATAAATCAATGGCATTGTAGGCTGATAAATCTACAGGAATGCACAATTCCAATAAAGCATCACGGAAACCTTTGAGTTCTTCAAGTGTGACACTTCGCATCATGAAAACTGTCAAAAACGAAGCAATTTGACTTGGATTGTACATGTCTTTCGAAATGTTGACAATTACCTGTTTGGCTTCTGTTTCGGTAATGCTTTCGTGATTGATGAGTCTATTTAGTAATTTTTTCATTTTGTTCTATATAGTATTTGGGTTTTGGTATTGAGAATTGAGACGAGTTCTTTGGATATTTATAATTCAACATTTATAATTTCAAAGTACTTCTCGATACAATTTTCTTCATTTCGACAAGCTCAATGACAGAAAATCACTCGAAGTGACGTTTTAGTACTTTTTTTAGTAATTGCGTTTCTTGGAATATCATTTTTATATTTAAAATTTAGCATTTATAATTTCTCACAAACAGATTGCCACGTCGTAAACTCCTCGCAAAGACGTTTCAAAGAATTTCAAACAATCTCAATTCTCAAAACTCATAGCTAGTTTCTTACCCAATTTTCCAATATTTGTTTTCCATGTGGCGTTAATACCGATTCTGGATGATATTGCACGCCGCGGACATCGTATTCTTTGTGACGCAACGACATGATTTGTCCGTTTTCATCATACGAAGTAGCTTCTAAGCTTTCTGGAAGCGGACTTGCCACAATCCAAGAATGGTAACGTCCGACTTCAAAGTTTTTTGGAAGATTTTTAAATAAAGATTCGTCATCTACGGAAACTTCTACTTTGGTAGCAACGCCATGATATACTTCTGACAAGTTGGTCAATGAACCGCCGAAAACTTCTCCAATGGCTTGTTGACCTAAACAAACACCTAAAATACTTTTAGTTGGCGCATATTCTGCAATGATAGGTTTTAACAATCCAGCTTCATCAGGAATGCCTGGTCCTGGCGAGAGAATGATTTTTTCGTAATCATCTACTTCTTCTAGTGATAATTGATCGTTTCTTTTTACGGTGACATCACAGTTTAAATCTTCCAAATAATGGACAAGATTGTAGGTGAAGCTGTCGTAATTATCTATAACTAATACTTTTTTCATTATTGTTTTTTTTAGTATTGAGGTTTTAGTATTGAGAATTGAGAAACATCTAATATCTCAATACCAACATCTAACATCTATTTATATCGTTTCCGCAATTTCCAACGCGGTATTTAACGCTCGGAGTTTGTTATACACTTCTTGATTTTCATTTTCTTCATTCGATTTTGCTACGATTCCCGCGCCTGCTTGGTAATGCAATTTGTGGTTTTTGCTGAGGAATGTTCGAATCATAATGGCATGATTAAAATTCCCGTGAAAGTCCATAAATCCAATCGCGCCACCATAAAAATCGCGGTTCGAGGTTTCGTATTTTTCAATCAATTGCATAGCTTTGTGCTTGGGTGCGCCACTTAATGTTCCCGCAGGAAATGTGTCGGCTACGACTTGCATGGTTGCTGCATTTTTATGTTTTTGCGCCGTTACTTTGGAAACCAAATGAATGACATGCGAAAAGAATTGCAATTCTTTATAGGTTTCTACTTTGACCTGATTTCCATTTCGGCTTAAATCGTTACGTGCTAAATCGACCAACATGACGTGTTCAGCATTTTCTTTTGGATCGTCAAAGAGTCGTTTCGCGGAAGCGGCATCTTCTTCATCGTTTCCTGTACGTTTAAAGGTTCCTGCGATTGGGTGAATTTCGGTATGATTGTTATTCACGACCAATTGTGCTTCTGGCGAAGAACCAAAGATTTTGAAATCGCCATAGTCAAAATAGAATAGATACGGTGAAGGATTGATACTTCGCAACGCACGATACACATTGAATTCGTCTCCTTTAAATTTTTGAATGAATCTTCTCGAAAGCACCAATTGAAAAACGTCTCCACGATAGCAATGTTTTTTTGCCAATGCTACATTTTGTTTGAATTGTTTGTCGTCCAAGTTGGATTCGCGTTCGCCGTCAATGGAGAATTTGTAGGTGGTGAAGTTTTTGGTGCTTAGTATGTGTTCAATTTCAGAAATATTATCTTTTGTTTTGTAGCAATGCGAAAAGAGATATGCTTCGTTTTTAAAGTGATTGAACGCAATGATATTTTGATACACCGCATAATACATATCCGGAATGTCGAGCGATTGTTCTTTTTTGGAAATTTCTACCGATTCAAAATACCGAACCGCATCATAGGCAATGTAGCCAAACAATCCATTGTTGATGAATTTAAAATCGTTTTCATCTGTTTTGAATTGTTGCGAAAATTCGTGAATCAACGCAGGAACATCGGTCGTGGCTGTAATAGGAGTGACGTTTGATTCACCATTTGGAAATTCCCGCGTAAGCGTTTCATTTTCCACCTTAATACTTGCAATTGGGTTGCAACATACATACGAGAAACTATTATCGCTCGCATGATAGTCGCTACTTTCCAATAACAAACTGTTTGGGAATTTATCTCTGATTTTTAAGTAGACACTTACGGGCGTAATAGTGTCTGCCAATATTTTTTTATGCGTTGTTTTTAATGTGTACATAGTTCAATTTTTTTCAAAAAAAAAGACTTGTCGTGATTGACAAGTCTTTTTTGATATCTATTTTTTGTAAATAGGGACTTAGCTCACGATTTCGAAGTTCGTAAGTTCCACCACCAAGTATTTACAAAATTTGTTTTCATTATTTTTTTGTTGTCACAAATATATAAATCAATTTTTAGAATAAAAAACGATTTTAATATTTTAATGCAACTACTAAGTCAAATTCGTCGTTGATCGCTTTGTCTTTCAATCCGTCAAAGAAAGAAGCTGAACCATATTTGATTCCAAATTTTGTACGATCTACTTTTAATTTCGCTTCTGCCATGTTGCTTTCCACTTCAATATCAAAAGCTACACGCGATTTGTTTCCTTTGATTGTTAAATCTGCGGCAACTCTGTATACGTTGTCATCAGTTTCAACTACTTTCTTAAAAGTTAACATCGCTTCTGGGTATTTTGCCACACCAAAAAAGTCATCAGATTTTAAATGACCGTCTAATTTTTGTTTTCCGCCGCCGCTTAAATCCGTGGTATTGATTGTTGTCATGTCGATCATAAACGTTCCACCAACTAATTTTTCATCTTTAAATTCTAAGGTTCCCGATTTAAAATTAATTGTTCCTTCGTGCTGACCTGTTACTTTATAACCTGTCCAGTTGATTTGACTTGCTTCTGCGTCAATTGTTTTGTTTTGAGCAACTGCTGTTGAGATCGTAGCGAATACAAATAAAGCTACTAATGTTAAAATACGTGTTTTCATTTTCTTGTTTTTAATGTATGTCGATTTGTTTTGGGCAATTTTATGCGGATTGCGAACCTCTTAATTTTTCTAATAGCATATTGAGTGTTTCCGCTTCTGAAATTGTCAGCGGTTGCATGATGTTTTCTTCTAAGTCATCTAGTTTTGAGTTGATGTTTTCAATCAATTTCAACCCGTTTTCTGTGATGATAATTTCCACTTTTCTACGGTTTTCAGGACAAATTGTACGTTCTACCAACTCTTTTGTAATCAATTTATCAATCAAGCGTGTAGTGTTGCTGTTTTTATGCACCATTCGCTCTTGAATCGTAGCAAGATTGGCAGGTGTTCCTTTTTGACCTTTTAAAATGCGCAACACGTTAAATTGTTGCAACGAAATATCATACTGTTTAAAAAAGCTTGTGTATTTTTCCATGAAGATATTATTCGTCACAAAAAAATTGATCGCTGTCTTTTTGGCTAAAGGCAACGTAGCATCACTTTTTAAAACATCTTTTAATTTCATAATTGTATGTACAATATTTGTATATACAAATGTAATGTTATTTTGAAAACAAAAAAGTAGAGTAGTGTTAAAAGTTTATTAATTTTTTGGATCGCTGCGCTTCGGCAGGCTCAAAACCTCACCCAAAACATACCAAATTAAACTTTTAGAACGTTTTAGAGTCATACTACACAAACCACTCGTTATGACGTTACCAGAAATCGTGCATTTATACCATAGAGTCGGATTCGGAATTTCACATGCGGAAGCTCGTAAGTTGCAAAACCAATCTCGGGAGCAAGTTGTTTCGCATTTGTTTGACGCTTCTCGCGAAACGACACCTTTGTCCATCAATCTTACAGAATTGCGTGCCAGTGTGAAAGATTTGAATTTGAAAGATCGAAAAAAGATACGTTCTCTTATTAAAGACAGTGTAAAGAAAGTACATGAATTGAATGTAGCGTGGTTGGAACGATTGGGAACTACAGAACAACTTTTACGTGAAAAAATGACGCTTTTTTGGGCGAATCATTTTGTATGTCACGATAAACATATTCTTCACTTTGAACACTATAATAATACGCTTCGCACACATGCATTGGGCAATTTTAAAGATTTTGTCATAGCCATTTCGAAAGAAGCTTCTATGATTAAATATTTAAACAACAAGCAAAATAGAAAGCAAAAACCGAACGAGAATTTTGCACGCGAGTTGCTAGAATTGTTTACGCTTGGGCGCGATGAATATGCCGAACAAGATATTAAAGAAGCTGCACGTGCGTTTACAGGATGGAGCCACGATTTGAAAGGAAATTTCAGATTGCGCCGTTTTCAACATGACTATGGAGAAAAAACATTTTTAGGCAATACAGGCAATTTTGACGGTTCAGCTATTATTGACATTATTTTAAAGCAAAAACAATGTGCACGATTTATCTGCGAGAAAATCTATCGCTATTTTGTAAACGATCAACTAGATACTTCCCGCGTAAGCGAAATGACCGAACTATTTTATAAAGACTATAATATTGAAAACTTGATGCGTTTTGTGTTGCTGTCTGATTGGTTTTATGACGAAAGAAACATTGGTACGAAAATAAAATCGCCTGTAGAGTTTCTAATTGGGATGCACAGAGTTGTGCCGATGGAGTTTGAGAAAAAACGTGAATTGATGTATTTGCAGAAGCTACTCGGACAACATTTATTGTTTCCACCAAATGTAGCAGGATGGAAAGGTGGGCGCAATTGGATCAATCCAAATACGATGATGTTACGCTTGCGATTACCTTCAGTTTTGTTGGCAAATGGGGAAATTGCTTTGGATGAAAAAGGAGAATTTGAAGAGGATTTTGAACGCTTTAATAGCAAACAAAATCGGCAACGGAAACTAAAAGTCACACCCGATTGGAGCACTTTTGAAACAAATTATAAAAGTACAACGGTAGAAGCTTTGCAAGAAGTATTATTGACAAGTCCACTGAATCGTGGAACGCAGGAATATTTAGACAAATTGGCGGATCAGGATTTGAAAGAAACCTGCATTCAGTTGATGTCGTTGCCAGAATATCAGTTGTGTTAGATTAATTGAAATATGATTTTATAGAGATTCCTGCCGCAATTTATCTTGAGTGTAGTCGAAAAGCGGGAATAAAAAATAAATTTTTTGGATGAACAGAAGAAATTTTTTAAAACAAGCATCGCTCGCAAGTACGGCGTTATTTTTACCAAAATTTGTATCGGGATTCAACTTGATTGATTCCGCCATAGCGACAGGCAAAAAACTCGTAATTATTCAGCTTTCGGGAGGAAATGACGGATTGAACACAGTTGTTCCTTTTCGAAATGATATTTATTACAAAAAGCGTCCGTCGTTGGCACAGCAAAAATCAAAACTCATAGGAATTACGGATGAAATTGGTTTTCATGAAAGTCTCATCGCGCACAGCAATTTGTACAATAATGGCGAATTGTGCGTCATTAATAATGTTGGATATCCGAACCCGAATCGCTCGCATTTTCGATCAACGGACATTTGGCACACGGCAAGCGACGCCAACGAATATTTACAATCGGGTTGGGTTGGTCGTTATTTGGACGTGACCAAAAGTAAATCGTTAGACGCCATCGAAGTAGATGATACCTTGTCTTTATTGTTAAAAGGTGAAGCGACAGACGGCATTGCAACAAAGGATCCAAAATTATTCTACAGAACCACACAAGGACCGTATTTTAAAAAAGTGGTACAACATCATGACGATGCGCATTTGAGCGAACACAATTTGGGCTACTTGTACAAAACCATGGTCACAGCTTCGTCGTCTGCAAAATATGTGTATGAAACTTCAAAAACATTTACCACAAAGACGAGTTATCCAAAGAATAAATTTTCCAATCAGTTGAAACAAGTGGCGCAATTTATCAATTCAGGATTGCAAACGAAAGTATATTACACGTCGCTTGGCGGATTTGACACGCATGCCAATCAAGAGAACAAACAAAAGCGATTGCTAAAAGTATATGACGAAGCGATGGCAGCGTTTATCAAAGATTTAAAAGAGCAAGATTCGTTTCAAGACACCTTAATTTTAACCTTTTCAGAATTCGGGCGTCGTGTACAACAAAATGCTGCAAACGGCACGGATCATGGAACGGCAAATCAAGTATTTTTAATTGGAAAGCAGTTGAAGAAACAAGGTTTTTACAATCCGATGGCAGATTTATCGAATTTAGATAATAATGGCGATTTAAAATATGATATTGACTTTCGTCAGATTTATGCATCTGTGTTGAGCAATTGGTTGGATGTTGATGCTAAAAAGGTTTTAGGGAAACCATTTTTTGGATTGGATATTGTTTAGAAAGGATCTTCTCTGTCAATGATGCTGTCTAAATCTGTTTTAAAATCTAGACAACCGCAATAGCATTTTCCACTAGCGCCAATAATAGCTAATCGTGTGCCTTTACAATTACCAATAGTTTCTCTACAAAATTTTTGACATTTATCTTGAAGCTGTCTGTAATCATCAATACTAATAGTCGTTGAAAGTCCATATTTAACGACTCCTTTGTGTGTAACTTGAATAATTAAATTGGGTGATTCTTTTGCAAGTAAATAAACTTCTTTTAGGCTCGTTTTTGAAGTAACTTTATGTACTTTCATTTTTTTAGCTTTTATCATTTTTTTCATCATGATTGCATCTAAAAGGTACATCGTTTCTGTTGAATTTTTCACTCTTTCTTGTGAGAACCCACAAAGTGTTACACACATAAAGACCATTAAAAACTTTAATTTCATAATTTTATTGTTTTTGGTTAATATTAAGGTCAAATATATCTGATATTCAGTTAAATAAAAGAGTGTTTTAACTAGATTTAAAGAGTAGATACCCTATTTTTTCATAGGATAATTCCCTTTTTAAATTTTGAAGCTATAAGGTGAAAACTCTTAAAATTTGTTAAATAAAAAGCTATCCGAGAGACTTTTAGTATTTTTAAGCTGAAAACAAAAATCATGTTCCAAAAGACCTTATTTTTAGCTGTTTGTATCTTGTTTTTTTCGTGCGGAAGCGATACAAAAACCAAGGAAGTTGCTACTGCAAAAGAAACTACTTCTGCCAAAGAAAAAACAGCGAAAACTTCTGTTTCAGCAACAACAGACATTCCTGTATTGAACTTTGAACAGTTTGAAAAATACCTCAACATTGACGATGACAACATTCATGTCGTAAATTTTTGGGCAACTTGGTGTGCGCCTTGCGTGAAAGAATTGCCATATTTTGAAGCGATCAATCAAGAATATAAAGACAAAAATGTAAAAGTTTTGTTGGTGAGTTTAGATTTCAATCTGAAAAAACTGAATACTTTTTTAGCCAAAAACGATTTACAATCCGAACAAGTTTTGTTGGACGATCCAGATCAAAACGCGTGGATTTCGAAAGTGTCCAAACAATGGTCAGGTGCCATTCCAGCAACCGTGATGTATGGAAAAGGAAAGCGAAAATTTTACGAGAAATCGTTCACTAAAAAAGAACTAAAAGAAGCATTAGATAATTTTATAAACCAATAAGTAAATTAAAAAACAACAAAAAATGAAAACGATACAACTAGCAGCACTGGCGTTACTTTTTATGACAGTTTCTTGCGCAGAAAAGCAAAAGGAAAATGCAACTGCAACGAAAGCATCAAAAACAATAGCTGAAAATGTTACAACACCTAAAAAGGAAATGAACAAAGGCTACCAAGTTGGTGACATTGTAAAAGATTTTTCTTTGAAAAATGTAGATGGAAAAATGATTTCTATGGATAGTTTTGAAGATGCCAAAGGATTTATTTTAACGTTTACTTGTAATACCTGTCCATATTCGGTTGCGTATGAAGACAGATTGATTGCCTTAGACAAAAAATACGCGAGCAAAGGCTATCCTGTCATTGCGATCAATCCAAACAATCCAGATGTAAAACCAGGAGATAGTTTTGAAGCCATGATAACACGCGCCGAAGAAAAAGGATTTACATTTCCATACATGTTAGATGAAGAACAAAAAGTATATCCACAATTTGGAGCTACACGTACGCCACACATGTATGTAATTGCAAAAACACCAAAAGGACATCAAGTAAAATATATTGGTGCGATTGATGACAATTATAAAGATGCTGATGCAGTGTCTAAACGTTACATAGAAGATGCTGTAGATGCATTATTAGCTGGAAAAGAAGTGAAGGTAAAAACAACCAAAGCGATTGGATGTTCTATTAAAGTATAATTTTAGACTTACTTAGATAATTAGATATGTTAGATTTTTTTGAGCGTCAATTCGAGTGTTTTTTGTTATAGCGCTTGCGAAATAACTAAAAATGTATCGAGAATAGCTTTGAAAAATAAAGGCATGCAAAGCAAAATAATAAAAGGCACAACTATTGCCTGTAAGAAACCGAAGTGTAGCGCTTCGGTTTTTTTATGCCGAAATTAGTAGGAATCTGTAATTACAGGTTTCTAGTGATTTTATAAAAGAAAATTTTCCGAAAAAAGAGTAACTTTGAACAAATAAATAAGTTCAATAAAACAAACAACACTATTTATATAAATTATGGCAGATTTAACACAACAAGAATGGCAAGAGCAACTTGCAAACGATGCTAACGCGGTCATCTTAGATGTACGCACACAAGATGAAGTAGACGAAGGATACATTCCAGAAGCGAAACATATTGACATCTTTTTAGGACAAGGATTTATTGATGAAGTAAAAAAGTTAGATGCTTCTAAAAACTACTACGTATACTGTCGCTCAGGCGGAAGAAGCGCACAAGCATGTGCTATTATGAACAGTCAAGGTTTTGAAAATACCTATAATTTGATGGGCGGATTTTCAGAGTGGCAAGGTGCAAAAACGAACTAAATACAGTCTGTATGAAACTTAAAAAGCAAACGCTCGTAATTTGTATGTTAGCTACAATTTTGTTCTTTTTCGGATGTAAGAATGTTTCTAAAGAGTATGATGTTTCTGTGATTGAACTTCATGAGTTGCTACAAAATGAAGATGTCATTGTGTTAGATGTGCGTACGCCGAAAGAAGTTGCCGAAGGGAAAATAAAAAGCACTGCATTAGAAGCCGATTTTTTTACAGAAAACTCTTTAGAAGCAATAATTTCAAACATTTCGAAAGATCAAGACATCTATGTGTATTGTAAAAGTGGCAGGCGCAGTGGAAAAACAGTTGCCAAATTACGAGCGTTAGGTTTTACCAAAGCACACAACATAAAAGGTGGCATTACAGCTTGGAAAGCGGAAGGATATGAAATTGAGTAGTTTTTGAACCAAAAAATTAGTCAAAATTATACTTGCTCGTCCACAATCTTTAACAACGTTTTTGGCTCTGGACGAACGCGGTAATTATCCGTTTGATTCGTATATACAATTTTTTCGTTGGAATCGGTAATGATAATTGTAGGCAACGTGGTGTGCGATTTGAAACCGAAGATTTGAAACCCAAACGGCAATCCATGTTCGGCAAAAATATGCAACTGTTTGGCAACGTTCCCATGAACATCTACCAGAAATTGAAAATCTAGCGGATACTTCTTGGTCAATTTTTTACTAAAACTATGCGGTTGCGAACTGATAAAAACCGTATTGATGTTTCTATTTAGTAACTCTTCATGCTTTTCAACCATTTCCTTGATTTGTGCCATGCAAAATGGACACCAATTGCCGCGATAAAAAATAAAAATACTAGGCGTTCCTGCAAATTTCTCTGTCGTGATTTCTTCTTTGGCAGCATTTTCAAACCGTAACAAAGGCAAGCTGTTTCCAACGCTCAACAAAATGTTACTTTCGGCACTTCGTTCTTGAAAAAAAGAATACCACAATAAATATGCAATCCAGCCGATGGTTAACGTTAGATTGCTCCACATACAAAAGGCTCTAATAACAATATTTCCCTGTAAATTTTCAAGCAAAAAACTCATCAAAAAACCTAAAAATACACAAAATGTGTATACAATCAACACGCTATCGGTACGTGCCAACGGTTTTACAAAAATCCGAATAAAATAGAAAACAATACTCGCTGCAGTTACTACATGAGCGGCATGAACTAAGGTGATTTCAGTATCAAACATAAACCAAATACAATCTATCATCACAACTAGTGCAAAAACTGGAAATGCAGAAATGAAAATAGACTTTAGTAAGGAACTCATTCAGTAAAATATATGCAATACTTGCTTGTTTTGAGCAAAGTTAACTCCTCTAAAGTATAAAATAATTCGAAAAAAAGTATATTTTTGTAGTATTAATCTTGTTAGAATACCTAAACCTTTGCTTCTCATTGAAATTATTATGAACTTAATAATGATCAATATGAGCATACGAGAAGACTTCCTGTATTATGTGTGGAAATTTGGAAAGCTACATTTACAACCGTTAGAAACTACACAAAAAGAACCGATAGAAATCATCAATTTAGGAACGCACAATCAGCACGCAGGTCCCGATTTTTTCAATGCACGTTTACGGATTGGTCGTCAGCTTTGGGCTGGAAACGTAGAGATGCATGTAAATGCTGCAGATTGGTTTGTACACAACCACGAGAACGATGCTAATTATGACAATGTTATTTTGCACGTCGTTTGGAATCATGATATTGACATTCATCGCAAAGACAATTCGGTCATTCCGACGCTAGTACTCAAAAACTACAGCGATGCAGCATTGTTACAGCGTTATCAACACTTACTCAACACGCCTAAACAGTGGATTTCATGCGAAAATAAATTTCCAGTGTTGCATCATTTTGAACTTGAAAACTGGCTAGAACGTGTATATTTGGAACGTTTAGAAGCCAAAGCTGTCGACATTGAAAAACTTGTTAAAGAAACCAAATACGATTGGGAAGCGGTATTATTCCGGTTGCTTGCCAAAGGTTTTGGACTCAAACTCAATAGCGACGCATTTTATGAAGCGGCGTGTTTGGTAGATTTTAGTTTGATTCGTAAACTCGGTGCTTCGCAATTTTCGTTGGAAGCATTTTTATTCGGAATTTTTGGATTGCTTTCGCAAGAAGTGACTCAGGAAAATTACGACAGTTTGTTACGACAAGAGTATGTCTATCTCTGTCGCAAATATGAGCATACAAAAAAAGCCAACATTCCATTGCAATTCTTTAGAACGCGTCCTGCAAACTTTCCAACCATTCGCGCATCGCAATTAGCAACTTTGTACCATCAACGAAGTCATTTATTTTCAAAACTTATTGCCACAACATCATTAAATGTATTATACAAACTTTTACAAGTAGAAACGAGTACATTTTGGCAAACACATTACACGTTTGAAAAGCAATCGCCCAAGCGTATCAAAAAAGTATCCAAAACGTTTATTGATGTATTGTTGATCAACAGTATTTTACCATTAAAATATTGCTATGAAAAATATTTAGGGAAACCTGATGTGGAGTCGCTGCTTTCGCTGTTGCGAGCAATTTCACCTGAAAAAAATGCGATCATTCAAAAATTCAATACCAAAAAAATAGACATTGAAAACGCACTGCATACGCAAGCCTTATTACAATTAAAAAAAAGCTATTGTGACCAACAAAAATGTTTGGAATGTGCTATTGGAAATAGAATTGTAAAGTGAGTAAAATACTTTTTTTCAGTATGTTTTAGTATGTGTTTTGAAAATATGAAAAGCTGTATTTTGTCGAAAACCTTACTTTTTTGTAGTAAAAAACCTTATAATATTTATAAATTTACTTCATTATTAACCCAAAAATTTTATAATGAAAAACCAAAAACTTCTATTAATTTTTGCTGTATGCGCTATTTTATGCACAGCATGTCAATCCGATCAAACAGAAGAACCTATCCAAGAAGAAGGCAAAGTAAACCCAGAAATCCTAGCAAAATTAGACGCAGCTTATTTTGATATTTCGAGAGCTTTTGAAACTACTTTTATGGGAGAAGAAGGTGTAGCTGTTGAAGATATGTTTTTTACGTACGCACAAATTGATGAATTGGCACCAGTAGATTCGCAAGCAAAACATTACCGCACAACAAACTTAGTTACGAGCTTGCCAAGAACCATTACCATCAGTGTAGATCCTGATTTGGGAACACTAGGTTCTAATGCGTTAGACGAAACGATTCGCATGTACAATACTTTAGGACTTCAAATTTCCTTTACTAGAGTTGCTTTTGGACAACGCGGGAGAAACAAAGCAGACATTGAAGTAACTGAATTTTTCGAATTTGAATCAGGCGGATTTATCACTTTAGGAAGAGCAGCAGGTTTTCCAACACGTAAAGGTGATCCAGCCAAAGGATTTGGAATTAACAGTCGCTGGTTTCAGCTTTCCATTGCGCCAAACGTAAACGAATTGGCAGGAACGATGGCTCACGAAATCGGACATTGTATCGGTTTACGTCATACAGATTACCAAACACGTCAAAGTTGTGGACAAAACGTAAACGAAGGAAGTGCAGGAGTAGGAGCTATCTACATTCCTGGAACGCCAACTGGATCTGATTTCAATTCGATCATGCAGTCTTGTGGTCCAGCAATTGACTTTAACAATAATGATGTTACGGCACTTAATGTATTGTACTAAATAAATAACAAAACTATAATACAAAGTCACTAGTTTCTAGTGGCTTTTTTTGTGTAAAAATATGTACCTTGCACATTCGTAAAAAAAGTACAAAACGAAATGAAATTCATATACAAACTGCGCTATTTTTTCGAAAAACACGGTTTTGGTGCGTTGTCTCGATTGGCAGAACGTTTAGGAATGCGTGCCAAAAACGTACGTTTGTTCTTCATCTATATAACCTTTGCCACTTTTGGTTTTAGTTTTGCATTATATCTAACCTTGGCTTTTATATTAAGATTAAAAGACTTAATTTACACCAAACGAACTTCAGTATTTGACTTATAATATGTTTAGATTTTTTCGATCGAAATTTTACATTGCCCTAACACTTTTAGTTTTAGTGTTCTTAATTGGAGTGTCAGGATTTATGATCATCTCTGGCAGTAACTTTATTGATGCCATTTACATGACGGTCATCACGGTAACTACTGTAGGATTTAAAGAAGCAATTCAATTAGACGATCAGGGGAAACTATTCACTATATTTTTAATCATTATCAGTGTTTTTGTTTTTGCGTATGCTATTACAGTAATTACAGAATATATTTTAAGTAGAAGCACACTCAGACACATCATACAACGAAAGACCTTAAAAAAAATCAGACGCATGGAAAATCATATCATTATTTGTGGATTTGGACGCAATGGAAAAGAAGCTGCTGAAAAATTACGCACGCACGATGAAGAGTTTGTGATTATTGAAAAGGATAGAGCTGTTATTGAACGATATGAAAATTCAGAACTATACTTTGTACAAGGAAATGCTAGTGAAGATGAAGTGTTAGAAAAAGCAGGGATCAACAATGCTAAATGCCTCATTACAGCACTTCCAAGCGATGCTGACAACTTGTTTGTCGTACTTTCGGCACGACAAATCAATAGTAAATTGTTGATTATCAGCAGGGCTTCGTTTGATTCATCGTATAAAAAACTAAAACTGGCAGGCGCTGACAATGTCATCATGCCCGATAAAATTGGTGGTGAACACATGGCTTCGCTTGTCGTAGTTCCTGATTTGGTAGAATTTATTGACAATCTTTCTATTGGTGGTGATAACACAACTAATGTGGAAGAAATTCATACAGAGGATGTTACCAATGCTGGTCAAGAAATTACGCTCAAAGAATTAGATTTACGCCGAAAAACAGGCTGCACAGTCATTGGGTACAAAACACCAGATGGAGAATATATCATCAATCCTGGGGCAGATTTAAAATTATTAAAAGAATCCAAAATAATTGTGTTAGGTCGCCCAGAACAGATTGCTTTGCTCAAAGAAAAATTTGATCTCTAAAATGCTTCATACTTCATACTTTTAAAAAAATATGTTCGCTCAAAATTTGATGAAACAAATTATTTTTAGCATCTTGTAACATGTTTGTCAGTACTACACAAGACAAATTGAAAAAATAACTCGAAAGAGTGTTTGTAGCATAATAACCACCCAAAATATTCATGTAACGATCATTTAAAACGTCGAAAACATGAACCACATCAAATCTCACTTCACATTTCTCAAAGCAGAACGGAGTGGGATTTTGTGTAGTATATTCCTCATCTTTACCGTGCAAGGAATCTATTTTTACACAAATCCCACACAGACAGACACAGATTCATTTTCCAATGCAGCAGTTGCCCACTATCAGCAACAAATTGATTCCTTAAAATTCATTGCGCTCAACGCAAAACCGAAACGCTATCCGTTCAATCCAAACTTCATTACCGATTACAAAGGATTCACGTTAGGAATGTCCACAGAAGAAATTGACAGATTGCACACATTCAGAGCGAAAAACAAATATGTCAATTCCGCAGCGGAGTTTCAAACGGTCACAAAAGTTTCGGATTCGCTACTAAACGATATCAAACCGTATTTCAAATTTCCCGAATGGGTAAAAAACAAGCAGCGAAAACAATCTTACCAAAAGAAAAAGTATGCGAGCAAAGAAGAAATCATTCTCAAAAAAATAAATCTAAACACAGCAACTGTAGCAGAACTGAGAAAAGTATACGGAATTGGCGAAAAACTTTCCGCACGAATAGTAAACTACCGAACAAAACTCGGCGGCTTTACAACAGCATCTGAACTAGGCGATGTATATGGCTTGAAGCCAGAAGTGATTCAGAACATTTGGAAACGTTTTTACATAGGAAAAATTACGATCGTAAAAATAGACATCAACAAAGCAACCGTAGATGAATTGAGAAAAATATACGGAATTGGCGAAAAACTTTCTGCACGAATTGTAAAATACAGAACAAAACTCAACGGATTTGTGACAGAAGCACAATTGAATGATGTATATGGACTCAAACCAGAAGTCATTGAAAAACTTTGGAAACGTTTCTATTTGGAAAAACCAATCATTACAAAAATCAATCTGAATACCTGTACATTAACCGAATTGCAAAAAGTTCCATACATAAATTATGAACTCGCCGACGAAATTTTAAATCAGCGTACACTTCGAGAAGAATTTAAAAATTTTGAGGAATTGACAAAAATTCGAAACTTTCCAACCGATAAAATAGAGATAATTGAAGTATATTTGCAAATACAATAAAAAAACTAAAAATTGCCATATATGGAAAGTATATACTTCAATGAAGAACATCATCTTTTTAGAGAAAGTTTGAGAGATTTTTTAAAGAAAGAAGTTGTTCCACACATTGAAAAGTGGGAAAAAACAGGAACCATAGATCGTTTTATTTGGGAAAAGTTTGGTGAAATGGGCTTTTTCGGATTGGCATATCCAGAAGAATATGGGGGAATGGATTTAGACCTTTTCTATACAGTAATACTTTTAGAAGAACTACAGCGTGTCAACTCAGGCGGATTTGCCGCAGCGATTTGGGCACACGTATATCTTGCCATGACGCACATTAACAAAGAAGGAAGTCACGAAATCAAACAACGATATTTAACGCCAAGTATTACAGGTGAAAAAATTGGTTGTTTATGTATTACGGAACCTTTCGGCGGATCGGACGTTGCAGGAATGCGCACCACAGCAGTGAAAAAAGGAGATTCATACATTATCAATGGCTCAAAAACGTTTATTACCAATGGTGTGTATAGTGATTACTTAGTAGTAGCTGCAAAAACGACCCCTGAACTGGGAAACAAGGGAATCAGTATTTTTGTATTAGACAGAGACATGCTAGGAATTTCAGCAACGAAACTAGACAAATTAGGTTGGAAAGCTTCTGATACAGGTGAAATTGCGTTTGACAATGTTGAAGTACCTATTGAAAACCTAATGGGAGAAGAAAACATGGGATTCCCATACATCATGCAGCATTTTGCCTTAGAAAGACTCATCATGGGAATCAATGCGCATGCAAGATCGGAATTTGCTATCGAATACGCGTTGCAATACATGTCAGAACGAGAAGCTTTTGGAAGAACGATCGACAAATTTCAAGCCTTACGTCACACGATGGCAGACTTAGCTACAGAAGTAGAAATTTGTAAAACCTTCAACTATGCCATTGCGTACAGACTCAACAATAAAGAATATGTTGTCAAAGAAGCAACAATGTCCAAATTGCAATCTACGAAAGTGGCAGACAATGTCATTTACCAATGTTTACAAATGTTAGGAGGATACGGTTACATAGAAGAATATCCGATGGCACGCTTACTGCGCGACAGTCGCTTAGGACCAATTGGAGGCGGAACTTCTGAAATCCTTCGTGAGATCATCGCCAAAATGATTATCGACGGAAAAGACTATAAACCTGCAACGTAAATATACTGCATCAGTTTTGGCGAAAATTCCAATTTTCATCGCCAAAATGATTATCGACGTGAAAGATTACAAGCCTGCAACGTAAGTAAGATGTAAGTAATGAGAAGTGAGTATTGAGATTTTTTCAAAGCGTTACTTCAAGTAATGAATCTGAGATTCGTTGTATAGAGAAGTACTTCGAAACAAAGAATAGAACATAAAAACATATATGATGTAAGAATTTGTAAAATCGCAAATCAAAAAGCTACCATCGTACATAAAAAGATCACTTCCTAAAAAGTGGTCTTTTTTTTATGCATAGAAGTCACGCACAACTCTTACGGTAAAACCGTAGAAGTGATAAACTTATCAACACGAAAACGTTTTCGCTGACTTGCCAATTATTCTAGCCTAAAATAAATATATACTTTAAAAAAGAACAATAATCTTTTAACCAAAACACCATGAAAACAAAACAAATACTGTATTTCTTTTTGGCGAGTTTATTTATCATAAGCTGTTCCAAAGATGAAATTGCGCTCGAAAATGAGCAAAGCAAAGAAACTACAAAACAAACAAACACGGCAAAAAACAGATCCAACCTAAAACCTATTGGTTCTGGAGTGATGATGCAAGCATTCTATTGGGATGTTCCCGCAGGCGGAACGTGGTGGAATGTTGTCAAAGGAAAAGTTGCCGATTGGAGCAATGCCGGAATCGATGCTATTTGGCTTCCGCCAGCGTCCAAAGCACAAAACGGACCTTTCTCTATGGGATACGATCCATTTGACTACTTCGATTTCGGAGAATACAACCAAATGGGAAGTGTCGAAACACGTTTCGGTTCCACATCCGAACTGCAAAGTCTGATTAACTCCGCACACAACAATCGCCTAAGTGTCATTGCAGATATCGTATTAAATCACAACAGTGGAGGAGATACGGAGTACAATCCCTACAAAGGATCCAACACGTATACCGACTATCAACCACTATCTGGAAAATTTTACAGAAGCTACAATGACTTTCATCCAAACAATGTTCAGGCAAATGATGAAGGTGTATTTGGTGGCTTTGCCGATTTATCACATGTCAAAGGATACGTGCAAGATTGGCTGTGGAGAACTCCAAACTCAGTGGCGCAATACTACAAAAACGTAGTTGGATTTGATGGCTGGCGTTTCGATTACGTAAAAGGATTCGGAGCTTGGGTTGTAAAAGACTTTAAAAATGCGGCAAGCGGTTTCTCTGTGGGAGAATATTGGGACGGTAATGCTGCTACCTTAGAATGGTGGGCAAATCAAGCAGATGTAAGTGCATTCGATTTTGCGTGTTACTACCGAATACGTGATGCCTTTCAAGGAAACAACCTAAACCGACTCAACGACGACATGTTGTGGAAACGTAACGCATCAAAAGCAGTTACATTTGTGGCAAATCATGATACGGATGAAATCATCAATAACAAAATATTGGCGTATGCATACATTCTAACGCATGAAGGCTATCCAACCATCTTCTATCGCGATTACGAAGATTGGTTAGACAAAAACAAACTAAACAATCTTATTTGGATTCACAACAATCTAGCAGGCGGAAGTACAAATATTTTATACACAGACAATGATGAATATGTTGCCAAAAGAAATGGATTCAACAATGCTGGCTTAGTGGTTTATATCAACAATTCTAACAGTTGGCAAGAGCGTTGGGTAGAAACCAATTGGTCCAACACTCGCATCAAAGACTACACAGGACATTCTGGTTGGGAACCAATAACACAAGGCGGACGTTGGGTAAAAATCCAAGCGCCACCAAAAAGTTACAGTGTTTGGGCTCCTAAATAATAAAATATTAGTTCCAATCCATTGACACATTATCAAATTGACACATTATCAAATTAGAATAATGGCATTCCGCTGAAAAAGCGGCCGCGCTTTCGGCTATATCTTTTTTTACCAAAAAAGGATGCCGCCTCAAATATAATATTCACGATTTCCGATTTAAGAAAATTAGAATCAATGAGTAATCGCTAATGCAAAATAAACCAAGAAACTATTTGAAATTAAAAAATAGTAAGTATATTTGCACCCACAAAATCTAAAAGAGAGGAGGTTAAGGACTATGTTAATAATACCAGTTAAAGAAGGAGAAAATATAGACAGAGCGCTGAAACGTTTCAAAAGAAAATTTGATCGTACAGGAGGAATGCGTCAACTAAGAGCAAGAAAGCATTTCACAAAGCCATCAGTAGCTCGCCGTGCACAAGTTCAAAAAGCACAATACATCCAGCACCTTAGAGATCAAGAAGAAATTTAAGAGGCTCACACATCACAAAACAAAAAGGTTTCCACTTCGGAAGCCTTTTTTTGTGCGCAAAACTTTCATCTCACCCACAACTTTAGTAAATTGTCTAGGAATTAGGTATTCCCTAAAATGTAAAAGTAAATCCAAATCAACAAATCAACACATAAATAAAAAATGTCCTTCACAGCGTTCACAGAATACCTACAACTCGAAAAAAACTACTCGTTGCATACCGTAACTGCGTATGAAAATGACCTGCGTTCTTTTTCAGAATTCTGCAAAGAAGCCTATGAAGATGATAACATACAAAAAGTACATTATGTTCAAATTCGAAGCTGGATTGTATCTTTAGTAGAAAGTGGTTTGCAAAACGTGACCATCAATCGTAAAATATCATCACTCAAAACCTATTACAAATTTCTACTCAAAACAAAACAAATAGAAGTCACTCCGTTAGCAAAACACAAGGCACTAAAAACAGCTAAAAAAGTACAAGTGCCATTCTCCGAAAAAGAAATGGAAACTGTCTTAGCAAACATGAATTTCTCAGAGGACTATGAAGGCATTCGAAACAAAACCATTATAGAAATGTTTTACGCCACCGGAATGCGAAGAGCAGAACTCATCAATCTAAAACAATCTGATATAGATTACACAGCCAAAACAATTAGAATCTTAGGAAAAAGAAACAAAGAGCGTATCGTACCACTCATAAAAAAACTAGAAGCACAATTAATCGTATACAGTACTTACAGAAAACAAGTAGTTGCAACGCAAAAAGAAGAACTGTTCTTAACGGCAAAAGGAAATAAAATGTATTCGAGTCTTGTATATCGTTTAATAAATGAGTATTTTAGTATGGCATCTACAAAAGTGAAAAAGAGCCCGCATATTCTTAGGCATACTTTTGCGACTCATTTACTAAACCAAGGTGCCGACTTAAATGCTGTAAAAGAATTACTTGGACATGCTAGTCTCGCTTCAACACAAGTATATACCCATAACAGTTTAGCAGAACTTAAAAGCGTATATGCCAAAGCACATCCTAGAAACAAAAGATAATTCATTAAACATGCAGCTAAAACCTAAACAATAACCTTAAAAGTACCGCGTATGAAAGTAAACATGCAGTCCGTAAACTTTACGGTAGATCGTAAGTTAGTAGATTTCATTCAAAGAAAAATGGATAAACTAGAAACATACTATGACAAAATCATAGATGCAGATGTCTATTTAAAGGTAGAAAACACAAGTGCAAAAGAAAATAAAATTGCAGAAGTAAGAGTGAATATTCCTGGAGATGATATAGTAGTAAAAAAACAATGTAAAACTTTCGAAGAAGCCATAGATGAAGCAACAAGTATACTGCAACGAGCGTTACTAAAAAGAAAAGAAAAAGTACGAGCGTATTGATACTTAAAAAAAAATTAAAAATAGTTTTGTTTAAAAAAAATAATCTATACATTTGCAGTCCGTTAGAAATAGCGGACTTTTTTTATGAATAAAAGCCGATGTAGCTCAGCTGGCTAGAGCAGCTGATTTGTAATCAGCAGGTCGTGGGTTCGAGTCCCTCCATCGGCTCAAAAAAGTAAAAATAAAAAAGTGGAAAGCTTCTTTATAATTACTTGAAAAATTTGAAATATTGATAATTTATTGGGGAGATACTCAAGCGGCCAACGAGGGCAGACTGTAAATCTGCTGACTATGTCTTCGCAGGTTCGAATCCTGCTCTCCCCACTAAATGAAAGCGAGAGTAGCTCAGTTGGTAGAGCGTCAGCCTTCCAAGCTGAATGTCGCCGGTTCGAACCCGGTCTCTCGCTCTATATATTTCTTGCCGATGTAGCTCAGGGGTAGAGTGTTTCCTTGGTAAGGAAGAGGTCACGGGTTCAAATCCCGTCATTGGCTCATAGAATGTATAAATTGAACACTAATATATAACTAAGATTAAAAAATTATTAAATCATGGCAAAGGAAACTTTTGATCGTTCCAAACCGCACTTAAATATTGGTACTATTGGACACGTAGATCACGGTAAAACTACTTTAACAGCTGCTATTACTAAAGTATTAGCTGATGCTGGTCTTTCTGAAGCAAGAGATTTCGATACTATCGACAATGCTCCTGAAGAAAAAGAAAGAGGTATTACTATTAATACTTCTCACGTAGAATACCAAACTGCAAATCGTCACTATGCACACGTTGACTGTCCAGGTCACGCCGATTACGTAAAGAACATGGTAACTGGAGCTGCTCAAATGGATGGTGCTATCTTGGTAGTTGCTGCTACTGATGGGCCAATGCCACAAACTCGTGAGCACATCCTATTAGGACGTCAGGTTGGAGTTCCAAGAATCGTAGTATTCTTGAACAAATGTGATATGGTAGATGATGAAGAATTGTTAGAGCTTGTTGATATGGAAGTAAGAGATTTACTTTCTTTCTACGACTATGATGGTGATAACGGACCAGTTATCCAAGGATCTGCTTTAGGAGCATTAAATGGTGAAAAGCAATGGGTTGATACCGTAATGGAATTAATGGATGCTGTTGATACCTGGATTGAATTACCAAAAAGAGATGTTGAAAAAGACTTCTTAATGCCAATCGAAGATGTATTCTCAATTACAGGTCGTGGTACAGTAGCAACTGGACGTATCGAAACTGGAGTTGCTAACACAGGTGATGAAGTTGATATCATCGGTATGGGAGCTGAGAAATTAAAGTCTACGATTACAGGAGTTGAGATGTTCCGTAAAATCCTTGATAGAGGTGAAGCGGGAGATAACGTTGGTATCTTATTAAGAGGTATTGAGAAAACTGAAATCAAAAGAGGTATGGTAATCTGTAAGCCAGGTTCTGTAACTCCACACAAAAAATTCAAAGCTGAGGTATATGTATTGAAGAAAGAAGAAGGTGGTCGTCACACTCCTTTCCACAATAACTACCGTCCACAGTTCTACGTACGTACAACAGACGTTACAGGAACTATCAACTTACCTGAAGGTGTTGAGATGGTAATGCCTGGAGATAACTTGACAATCACTGTTGACTTAATCAGCACAATTGCAATGAACGTTGGATTACGTTTTGCAATCCGTGAAGGTGGTAGAACAGTTGGTGCAGGTCAGGTAACTGAAATCCTTGAATAATCATTTAGATTAATATAAAACTGAAGGTGTCCCGTTTATCGGGACGCCTTTTTATAGAATACGGGTTTAGCTCAGTTGGTAGAGCACTGGTCTCCAAAACCAGGTGTCGGGAGTTCGAGCCTCTCAACCCGTGCTAATAAAATCGCAATATGGCTGGTATAGTAAATTACGTAAAAGAATCTTTCGAAGAGTTAAGAACAAATGTCACATGGACGCCTTGGGCAGAAGCACAACGCCTTACCATTGTAGTGGCTGTGTTTTCTATAATTTTCTCATTAGCTATTTGGGGGGTTGACGAATTATTTGCTAAAGCGTTGAGCTTAGTGTATAAAATGGTATTAGGAATTTAATTAATCACTCACAAAAAACTAATTATGGCGGATTCTAATGTAAAGAAATGGTATGTTGTGAGAGCTGTCAGTGGACAGGAAAATAAAGTAAAGACATATATAGAAAGTGAAATTACTAGACTAGGTCTGGAAGATTATGTAGAAGAAGTGTTGGTTCCAACGGAGAAAGTAATTCAAATTCGTAACGGAAAAAAAATCAACAAAGAAAGAGTATATTTCCCAGGCTATATTATGGTGAAAGCAAATTTAGCTGGAGAAGTAACGCACGTAATAAAATCAGTAACCAATGTGATTGGCTTTTTAGGAGAAGTAAAAGGAGGAGATCCTGTTCCTTTAAGACAATCTGAAGTGAATAGAATGCTTGGTAAAGTAGACGAATTAGCAGTGAAAACTGATAATATTGCTATTCCATTCACATTAGGAGAAACTGTAAAAGTAATTGATGGTCCTTTCAATGGATTCAACGGATCGGTTGAAAAAATCAATGAAGAAAAACGTAAGTTAGAAGTGATGGTGAAAATTTTCGGAAGAAAAACGCCACTAGAGCTAAGTTACATGCAAGTAGAGAAAGTATAATTGTTACATATTATATAAGTAGTACTTTTTAGCTTCCAAACAAAAAAGTGCTGCACAATTTAAAACAAGAAAATGGCAAAAGAATTAAGTAAAGTAGTTAAGCTACAAGTTAGGGGAGGTGCAGCGAATCCGTCGCCACCGGTTGGACCCGCTTTAGGTGCTGCCGGTGTGAATATCATGGAGTTCTGTAAGCAGTTTAATGCAAGAACACAAGATAAACAAGGTAAGGTAGTTCCAGTTGTTATTTCTGTATACAAAGACAAGTCTTTTGACTTTGTAGTGAAAACAGCGCCAGCAGCAGTTCAGCTATTGGAAGCGGCAAAGATTAAAAAAGGATCAGGAGAACCAAACCGTAAAAAGGTAGCAAGCGTTACTTGGGAACAAGTAAGAGCAATTGCAGAAGACAAAATGGTAGACTTAAATGCGTTTACTGCTGAGTCAGCAATGAGTATGGTTGCAGGGACTGCAAGATCTATGGGATTAACAGTATCTGGAGACAAACCTTTTTAAATCTAAGAACAAATGGCACGAGTAACAAAAAAGCAAAAAGAAGCTTTGGCTAAAGTTGACAAGAATAAATTGTATTCTGTCGCAGAAGCATCAAGCTTAGTAAAAGAAATAACAAATGTAAAATTTGATGCGTCTGTAGACCTTGCTGTTAGATTGGGTGTTGATCCACGTAAAGCTAACCAAATGGTAAGAGGTGTAGTAACATTACCTCACGGAACAGGTAAAGACGTAAAAGTTTTAGCATTAGTAACTCCAGACAAAGAAGCTGAAGCACAAGAGGCAGGAGCTGATTATGTTGGATTAGATGAATTCCTTCAAAAAATTAAAGGAGGATGGACAGATGTTGACGTAATCATCACTATGCCAAGTGTAATGGGTAAATTAGGACCTTTAGGACGAATCTTAGGACCAAGAGGATTAATGCCAAACCCAAAAACTGGTACAGTAACAATGGACGTTGCGAAAGCTGTAAAAGAAGTGAAAGCTGGTAAAATTGACTTTAAAGTTGATAAAACTGGAATCGTTCATGCAGCAATTGGTAAGTCTTCATTCTCTGCTGACAAAATTGAAGGGAATGCAGCTGAATTATTACAAACATTAATGAAATTAAAGCCAACTGCGGCAAAAGGTACATACATTAAAAGTATTTACATGTCTAGTACGATGAGCCCAAGTGTAGCTGTTGATCCAAAAACAATTGCATAGGTAGTTAAAAAGATTTTATCATGACTAAAGAAGAAAAATCAGTAGTAATAGACGAATTAACTGCACAGTTAGCTGAAAATACAAATATTTACTTAACAGACATCTCTGGGTTAAATGCTGAAGCAACTTCAGATTTAAGAAGAGCATGTTTTAAAGGAAATATCAAACTTGCAGTAATCAAGAACACATTGCTTGCAAAAGCAATGGAAGCTTCTGAAAAAGATTTCGGAGAACTTCCTGAAGTATTAAAAGGAAACACTTCGTTAATGTTGTCAGAAACTGGAAACGCTCCTGCGAAATTAATCAAAGAATTCAGAAAGAAAAAGAAAGCTGAAAAGCCACTTTTAAAAGGTGCTTTCATTGAATCTGCGGTGTACGTTGGAGACGATCAATTAGATGTCTTAGTTGATATCAAATCTAGAGAAGAGCTTATTGGAGAAATTGTTGGATTATTACAATCTCCTGCTAAGAACGTTGTTTCTGCTCTTCAATCTGGAGGAGGAAAATTAGCTGGTATCTTAAAAACATTATCTGAAAGATAATTTAAAAAGTACGCACTTAATAAAACAAATATTTAACAAAAACACATTATTTTAAAACGATAGAAAATGGCAGATTTAAAAGAATTCGCAGAACAGTTAGTTAACTTAACAGTAAAAGAAGTTAATGAATTAGCTGATATATTAAAAGATGAGTATGGTATTGAGCCTGCTGCTGCAGCTGTAGCTGTTGCTGCTGGTCCTGGTGCCGGAGCTGAAGAAGCTGAAGAGCAAACTGAGTTTGACGTAATCTTAAAAGCGGCAGGTGGATCTAAATTAGCAGTAGTTAAATTAGTAAAAGAATTAACAGGTTTAGGTCTTAAAGACGCTAAAGGTGTTGTTGATTCTGCACCAGCTCCAATCAAAGAAGGAGTAACTAAAGATGAGGCTGAAGGTCTTAAAGCAGCTTTAGAAGAAGCAGGAGCAGAGGTTGAGCTTAAGTAAGCTTACCAAGCTATAGAAACTTGGTTTAGGTCTTTGGGAAGTGTCCCTCAGACCTAAACCCTTTTGTGTATATAAGCGTGAATACGTTTTATTTTATTTTATTTTAATCATAATATTGTCCATTGATGTTCATAAATCAGACTGAAAGATTAAATTTCGCCTCGGCAAAACACACACCTGAATATCCAGATTTCCTTGATATTCAAATCAAATCATTCCAAGATTTCTTTCAACTAGAGACGAAATCAGAAGAGCGTGGCGAAGAAGGATTATACAATACCTTCCAAGAAAACTTTCCAATTACAGACACGCGTAATCAATTCGTATTAGAATTTCTTGATTACTTCGTTGACCCACCACGATACAACATTCAAGAATGTATCGAAAGAGGATTAACATACAGTGTGCCGTTAAAAGCACGTCTAAAACTGTACTGTACAGATCCAGAGCATGAAGACTTCGAAACCATCGTGCAAGATGTGTACTTAGGTACCATTCCTTACATGACTCCAAGTGGAACTTTCTGTATCAATGGAGCCGAACGTGTCGTAGTTTCTCAATTACACCGTTCTCCAGGAGTGTTTTTTGGACAATCTTTCCATGCAAATGGAACTAAACTATATTCTGCCAGAGTTATACCTTTTAAAGGTTCTTGGATAGAATTTGCAACTGATATCAATAGCGTAATGTACGCCTATATTGATAGAAAGAAAAAATTACCTGTAACTACCCTATTTAGAGCAATCGGTTTCGAAAGTGATAAAGATATTCTTGAAATATTTGACCTTGCGGAAGAAGTAAAAGTTTCTAAAAGTGGACTTAAAAAAGTATTAGGACGTAAGTTAGCAGCTCGTGTATTAAACACATGGCATGAAGACTTCGTAGATGAAGATACAGGAGAAGTAGTATCCATCGAGCGTAACGAAATTGTGCTTGATCGTGATACCATCTTAGAAAAAGAACACATAGAAGAAATCGTAGAAGCTGGCGTAAAAATGATTCTTTTACACAAAGAAGAAAACCAAGCTGGTGATTATGCGATTATCCATAATACATTACAAAAAGACCCTACAAACTCTGAAAAAGAAGCTGTAGAGCACATTTATCGACAACTTCGTAATGCAGAACCGCCAGATGAGGAAACTGCACGTGGAATTATTGACAAATTATTCTTCTCCGATCAACGTTACAACCTTGGTGGCGTAGGTCGTTATCGTATGAACAAAAAGTTAGGATTGAATATCGACATGGATAAGCAAGTCTTAACAAAAGAAGATATCATCACGATCATCAAATACTTAATTGAGTTAATCAACTCAAAAGCGGAAATTGATGATATTGATCACTTATCTAACAGACGTGTTCGTACCGTAGGAGAACAATTGGCACAACAATTCGGTGTTGGATTAGCACGTATGGCTAGAACCATTCGTGAGCGTATGAATGTTAGAGATAATGAGGTATTTACACCAATCGACCTGATTAATGCAAAAACCTTATCATCTGTAATTAATTCATTCTTCGGAACGAATCAGTTGTCGCAGTTTATGGATCAAACAAATCCATTAGCAGAAATTACACACAAGCGTCGTTTATCGGCTTTAGGACCTGGAGGACTTTCTCGAGAAAGAGCAGGGTTTGAGGTACGTGACGTTCACTATACACACTACGGACGTTTATGTCCTATTGAAACACCAGAAGGACCAAACATTGGATTGATATCTTCTCTTGGAGTATTTGCGAAAGTAAACTCTATGGGATTCTTAGAAACTCCATATCGTAAAGTTGAAAATGGTAAAGTAGATATCAATAAGTTCTCATATTTAAGTGCGGAAGAAGAAGAAGGAATGAAAATTTCTCAAGCAAACATTCCGACAACTGAAGATGGAACAATCAGTGTTGATAAAATAATCGCTCGTGAAGAAGGTGATTTCCCAGTAGTAACTCCATCAGAAGTTGACTATACGGATGTTGCGCCAAATCAAATTGCTTCCATCTCTGCATCGTTAATTCCATTCTTGGAGCATGATGATGCCAACCGTGCATTGATGGGATCAAACATGATGCGTCAGGCAGTACCATTATTACGTCCACAATCTCCAATTGTAGGAACAGGATTAGAACGTCAAGTAGCGTCTGATTCAAGAGTATTGGTAAATGCAGAAGGCGACGGATTGGTAGAATATGTAGACGCAAATAAAATTACCATCAAATATGATCGTACAGATGATGAAAGATTGGTAAGTTTTGATGGCGACTCAAAAACATACAACCTTATCAAATTCCGTAAAACGAATCAAAGTACGTCCATCAACTTAAAGCCAATTGTAAGAAGAGGCGACCGAGTGAAAAAAGGACAAGTACTTTGTGAAGGATACGCAACTCAAAAAGGAGAATTGGCACTTGGACGTAACATGAAAGTTGCCTTCATGCCTTGGAAAGGATATAACTTTGAAGATGCCATTGTAATCTCTGAAAAAGTAGTACGTGAAGATATCTTTACGTCTATTCACATTGATGAATATTCAATGGACGTAAGAGATACAAAACTAGGAGCTGAAGAATTAACCAACGACATTCCAAACGTTTCGGAAGAAGCTACCAAAGATTTGGACGAACACGGAATGATCAGAATTGGAGCTGAAGTAAAACCTGGCGACATCCTAATAGGTAAAATTACACCAAAAGGAGAATCAGATCCTACACCAGAAGAAAAATTATTGCGTGCTATCTTTGGAGATAAAGCTGGTGATGTAAAAGATGCTTCATTAAAAGCATCACCATCTTTACACGGAGTTGTGATCAATAAGAAATTATTCTCAAGAGCAATCAAAGACAAACGTAAAAGAGCAAAAGATAAAGAAGAAATCGCATCTTTAGAATTGGAATACACTTCTAAATTTGAAGAATTGCGAGGCATCTTAATCGAGAAGTTATTCACGATTGTCAATGGAAAAACTTCGCAAGGAGTTCAAAATGATTTGGGTGAAGAAGTATTGCCAAAAGGGAAAAAGTTTACCTTAAAAATGTTGAATGCAGTAGAAGATTACGCGCATTTAACTGGAGGAACTTGGACTACGGACGATGCTACTAATAGTGCTGTTGCAGATTTAGTACACAACTATAAAATCAAACTTAATGACCTTCAAGGAGCATTAAGAAGAGATAAATTTACCATCTCTGTTGGTGACGAATTGCCAGCGGGAATCTTAAAACTTGCAAAAGTATACATCGCGAAAAAGCGTAAGTTAAAAGTAGGTGATAAAATGGCAGGACGTCACGGTAACAAAGGTATCGTAGCGCGTATCGTTCGTCAAGAAGATATGCCATTCTTAGAAGATGGAACGCCAGTTGATATTGTATTAAATCCATTAGGTGTACCTTCTCGTATGAATATCGGTCAGATTTATGAAACGGTACTAGGATGGGCAGGAGAAAAACTAGATCGTAAATATGCAACACCAATCTTTGATGGTGCCTCTTTAGATCAGATCAACGAAATCACTGACGAAGCAGGAATTCCAAGATTTGGACATACCTACTTATACGACGGTGGAACAGGAGAGCGCTTTGATCAACCTGCAACAGTAGGGATTATTTACATGCTGAAACTAGGTCACATGGTAGATGACAAAATGCACGCACGTTCTATTGGACCATACTCATTAATTACGCAGCAACCATTAGGTGGTAAAGCACAATTTGGAGGTCAGCGTTTTGGAGAAATGGAAGTTTGGGCACTAGAAGCATACGGTGCATCTAGTACACTTAGAGAAATATTGACTGTGAAATCAGATGACGTAATTGGTAGAGCTAAAACATACGAAGCAATCGTAAAAGGTGAATCAATGCCAGAACCAGGATTACCAGAATCATTCAATGTATTAATGCATGAATTGAAAGGTCTTGGATTAGACATCAGATTAGAAGAATAAAATAAAAACGCCGTGTCACTTTCAGTGGTGCGGCTACTAGTACACATAATTCATTATCACCCATTAATATGGCAAGAAATAAAGATAAGAATACTGTAAAGAGATTTAATAAAATCTCAATAGGGTTAGCCTCTCCGGAGTCTATTTTAGCAGCTTCTAAAGGAGAAGTGTTAAAGCCCGAAACAATTAACTATCGTACACACAAACCAGAGCGTGACGGACTTTTCTGTGAGCGTATCTTTGGTCCTGTAAAGGATTACGAATGTGCTTGTGGTAAATACAAGAGAATTCGTTACAAAGGAATCGTTTGTGATAGATGTGGTGTTGAAGTAACAGAAAAGAAAGTACGAAGAGACAGAGTTGGTCACATCAACTTGGTGGTGCCTGTAGCACATATTTGGTATTTCCGTTCTTTACCAAACAAAATAGGATACCTTTTAGGATTACCTTCTAAGAAATTAGACATGATCATATACTACGAACGTTACGTAGTAATTCAGCCAGGTGATGCTAAAAATGAAGCTGGAGAACCAGTTCAAAAAATGGATTTCTTAACGGAAGAAGAATACTTAAATATTCTTGAGTCACTTCCGCAAGAAAACTTATACTTAGACGATACAGACCCTAACAAGTTTATCGCTAAGATGGGTGCTGAATGTTTAATTGAATTGTTATCAAGAATTGATTTAGACCAGTTATCATTCGACCTAAGACACAAAGCAAATAACGAAACTTCGAAGCAACGTAAAACGGAAGCGTTAAAGCGTTTGCAAGTGGTTGAATCTTTACGTGACGCGAACAAAAATCGTGAAAACCGTCCAGAATGGATGATCATGAAAGTTGTGCCTGTAATTCCACCAGAATTACGTCCGTTAGTACCATTAGATGGTGGTCGTTTCGCAACGTCTGACTTAAATGATTTATACCGTAGAGTAATTATCCGTAATAATCGTTTAAAAAGGTTGATGGAGATCAAAGCTCCAGAAGTAATCTTACGTAACGAGAAGCGTATGCTTCAAGAATCGGTAGATTCATTGTTCGATAACACGCGTAAATCATCAGCAGTAAAAACAGATTCTAACAGACCATTAAAATCATTATCGGATTCCTTAAAAGGGAAGCAAGGACGTTTCCGTCAAAACTTACTTGGTAAGCGTGTCGATTATTCAGCACGTTCGGTAATTGTGGTTGGTCCAGAATTAAAATTATACGAATGTGGATTGCCTAAAAACATGGCAGCAGAATTGTACAAGCCTTTTGTAATTCGTAAATTAATTGAAAGAGGTATTGTAAAAACTGTAAAATCTGCAAAGAAAATTATAGACAAAAAAGAGCCTGTTGTTTGGGATATTTTGGATAACGTTATTAAAGGACATCCAGTATTACTAAACCGTGCGCCAACGCTTCACCGATTAGGAATTCAGGCTTTCCAGCCAAAACTTATTGAAGGAAAAGCGATTCAGTTACACCCATTAGCGTGTACAGCCTTTAACGCCGATTTTGATGGTGACCAAATGGCGGTGCATTTACCATTAGGGCCAGAAGCAATCTTAGAAGCACAATTATTAATGTTGGCTTCTCAAAACATTCTGAATCCTGCAAATGGTTCGCCAATTACGGTACCTTCTCAAGATATGGTATTAGGTTTATACTATATGACGAAGTTGCGTAAATCTACTCCTGAGCGTAAAATCAAAGGAGAAGGGTTAACGTTCTACTCTGCGGAAGAAGTAGTAATGGCATATAACGAGAAAAAAATTGAGTTGAATGCTTCTATGAAAATTAGAGCGATTGACTTTAATGATGAAGGAGAATTAGTTCCGCAAATAATTGAAACAACTGTGGGACGTGTACTTTTCAACGAAAAAGTACCGCCACAAGCAGGATATATCAATGAAGTATTGACGAAAAAATCGTTGCGTACTATTATTGGTAAAGTTTTGAGGTTGACAGACATTCCAACAACGTCTAATTTCTTAGATGAAATCAAAGGACTTGGATACGGGTTTGCCTTTAGAGGTGGATTGTCATTCAGCTTAGGAGATATCATCATTCCAAAAGAAAAGCAAGAATTAATTGACATCGCTAACAAAGAGGTAGATACCATTACCATGAACTATAACATGGGATTAATTACCAACAACGAGCGTTACAATCAGGTAATTGACAAATGGACAACGACCAATGCAAACTTGACAGAGTTGTCAATGAAACACATTAGTGAAGATCAACAAGGATTTAACTCTGTGTATATGATGCTTGATTCTGGTGCGCGTGGTTCGAAAGAGCAAATTCGTCAGTTAACAGGAATGCGTGGATTGATGGCGAAGCCTAAAAAATCAACCGCAGGTGGTGGAGAAATTATTGAAAATCCAATTCTTTCTAACTTTAAAGAAGGATTATCAATCTTAGAATACTTTATCTCTACACACGGTGCGCGTAAAGGTTTAGCGGATACGGCATTAAAAACAGCCGATGCAGGATACTTAACACGTCGTTTAGTAGACGTTTCGCAAGATGTAATTGTGAACATTCACGATTGTGAAACATTACGAGGCGTAGAAGTAAAAGCATTAAAGAAAAGTGAAGAAGTAGTTGAGAAGTTAAAAGAACGTATCTTAGGTAGAGTTTCGCTACAAGATGTATACAATCCATTAACGGAAGAAATACTAGTAGAAGCTGGACAAGAAATTTCAGAAGAAATTGCAGAAGCTATCGAAGATTCTCCAGTAGAATCTGTAGAAGTGCGTTCGCCACTTACGTGTGAAGCACCAAAAGGAATCTGTGCTAAATGTTACGGACGTAACCTTTCTACCAACAAAATGGTTCAAATTGGAGAAGCTGTTGGCGTTGTTGCTGCACAATCTATTGGTGAACCTGGTACGCAGTTAACGCTTCGTACATTCCACATGGGAGGAACTGCGAGTAACATTTCTGAAGAAAACCAATTGAAAGCTAAATTTGCAGGTGTTGCGGAAATCGAAGAATTGAAAACAGTTCAAGGTGAAGTAGCAGATGGAAAAATAGGTGACATTGTCATTTCTCGTACCTCTGAAATTAAAGTAATTGATAAGAAAACAGGAATTACTTTAAGTACAAATAACATTCCTTACGGATCTACCATTTTTGTGAAAAACGGAGATACAATCCAAAAAGATCAAGCTATTTGTCAGTGGGATCCATATAATGGTGTAATTATCTCTGAGTTTGCTGGTAAAATCCAGTACGAAAACGTGGAGCAAGGTGTTACCTTCCAAGTAGAGATTGATGAGCAAACAGGATTCCAAGAAAAAGTAATTTCTGAATCAAGAAATAAAAAATTAATTCCAACACTTCACATTTTAAATAGTAAAGGTGAAATTCAACGTTCATACAACTTACCAGTAGGTTCTCACTTAATGGTAGACGATAATGAAAAGATAAAAGTTGGTAAAATTTTAGTAAAAATACCGCGTAAATCTGCAAAATCTGGAGATATTACAGGAGGTTTACCACGTGTAACAGAATTGTTTGAAGCGCGTAACCCTTCAAATCCAGCAGTAGTGTCTGAGATTGATGGTGTAGTTTCTTTTGGTAAAATTAAAAGAGGTAACCGCGAGATCATTGTAGAGTCTAAATTTGGTGACATCAGAAAGTATTTAGTAAAACTTTCCAACCAAATCCTAGTACAGGAAAATGATTATGTACGTGCAGGAATGCCGTTATCGGATGGTTCTATTACGCCAAACGACATCTTAAATATCAAAGGGCCTTCTGCGGTACAGCAGTATTTAGTTAATGAAGTACAAGAAGTATATCGTTTGCAAGGTGTGAAAATTAATGACAAACACTTTGAGGTGATTGTGCGTCAAATGATGCGTAAAGTACGAATTGGAGATCCAGGAGATACCATCTTCTTAGAAAACCAACTCATTCACAAGTCAGATTTCATTAGAGAAAACGACAATCTTTACGGTCAAAAAGTAGTAGAAGACGCAGGTGAATCAGAAAACTTTAAAGCAGGACAAATCGTTTCTCCAAGAGAATTGAGAGATGAAAACTCTGTATTGAGAAGGGCTGATAAAAACTTAGTATCTGCAAGAGACGTAGTGCCAGCAACGGCAACACCAATCTTACAAGGTATTACAAGAGCGTCGTTACAAACGAAATCATTTATCTCTGCGGCATCGTTCCAAGAAACTACAAAAGTACTGAACGAAGCAGCGGTAAGCGGTAAAGTAGATTCATTAGAAGGATTAAAAGAAAATGTAATTGTTGGACATAAAATTCCAGCAGGAACAGGAATGCGTAAGTACGATGATATCATTGTAGGTTCGAAAGAAGAATACAACGAAATCATGGCGGCGAAGCATGAAATAAACTTTTAATGATGAGTGATAAAGCAAACGAAAAACAAATCAATATTGAGTTAGATGAAACCATTGCGGAAGGAACGTATTCCAATTTGGCAATCATCAATCACTCAGCAACTGAATTTGTAGTAGATTTTGTAAACATTATGCCAGGGAGACCAAAGGCAAAAGTGAAATCTAGAATTGTATTGACGCCACAACATGCCAAACGATTAATGAAGGCATTAGGGGAAAACATACAACGCTTTGAAAAAGCTCATGGACAAATTAAAGAATTTGATCAAGCTCCAATTCCGATGAATTTCGGACCGACTGGAGAAGCATAAAACAAAAAACCTCAATTTTCGGATTGAGGTTTTTTTATATAGGCGCATTCAGAAAATACGTAAAGCCTTTTAAATACTAATATTTCTTTGTAAATTAAAGAAACATAAAACCCCGAAAATGACCGATATGGTTCAAAAACGGGGTTTTCTTTTTTCTCTAGCCATGAAAATACAAAGAATTTCTGATTTACAAACCCGTTTATCTCTTTTTTCGATATCTGAAAATTACACGCTGTTTTATGAGCGTTTTTTGCAAAGTGATTTAGGTAAGATTTATACAGCCATTCCTTGGGACGATTTGGTAGCCACTTTTAATATTAAGGAACACAAACTAGGTAGGAATATGCTTTTCAGTCCTAAAGGTCGTCTAGCTTTAATGTTTTTAAAACATTATGCTTGTTGTAGCGATAAACGTCTTTTAGAACAACTTAACAGTAATGTTGACTATCAGTTTTTTTGTGACATTTCTTTAGGTTTTAATCGGTTGACAAATTCTAAAATCGTGAGTCAAATACGATGTGAGTTAGCGGGCTGTTTGGATATTGAAGTCTTGGAAAAGTGTCTATACGTAAACTGGTCTGGTTATATAGAGAATCCTGATCAAGTCACTGTGGATGCTACTTGTTATGAGAGTGAACTGCGATATCCTACCAATCAAAAGCTACTATGGGAAGCTGTTCATTGGATGTACAATCAACTCCGCAAAAATGCTAAAGTAGTAGGGGTAAAAATGATACGCAGTAAATACTTGAAATGGAAACTACGTTATCATGGCTTTAGCAAGATGCGTCGTAAGTCCAAGTCCAAACGAAAATCACTGACACGGGCACTTTTATTGTTATTAAAGAAGTTTATCGACTTTGAAGCTCACTTACGTAAAAAGTACAACTTGCAAGCAAGTGTACAATACTATCGCAGAGTAGCCACCATCAAAAAAGCCTACCTCCAACAAGAACAGCACTTTAGAACAGGTGAAAAGATTAAAGACCGTATTGTAAGTATTGCAAAAGATTACCTGAGACCTATTGTTAGAGGAAAAGAAATCAAGCCTGTAGAATTTGGAGCAAAAGTCAATAAACTACAGATCGATGGAATTAGTTTTATAGAACACCTAAGTTTTAATGCTTTTAATGAGGGAACACGACTGCAAGCCACCATCTACAAAGCACAACAACTTACCCATAGAAAAACCAAGATTATTGGGGCAGATGCCATATATGCCACTAATAAGAATAGAAAATTTATCACAAAGCATCAGATCAAAACTGACTTTAAAAGAAAAGGGAAGCCGCCTAAAGACTATAAAGAGGAGCAAAAACTTAAGCGCCTAATCACAAAAGAAAGAGCTACACGATTGGAAGGTAGTTTTGGAAAAGAAAAAGAGCATTACCTTCTCAAAAAAATAAAAGCCAAAACAAAGCCCACGGAAACCTTGTGGATATTCTTTGGCATACATACCGCTAATGCTTTAGAAAGGCGCATTCAGAAAATACGTAAAGCCTTTTAAATACTAATATTTCTTTGTAAATTAAAGAAACATAAAACCCCGAAAATGACCGATATGGTTCAAAAACGGGGTTTTCTTTTTTCTCTAGCCATGAAAATACAAAGAATTTCTGATTTACAAACCCGTTTATCTCTTTTTTCGATATCTGAAAATTACACGCTGTTTTATGAGCGTTTTTTGCAAAGTGATTTAGGTAAGATTTATACAGCCATTCCTTGGGACGATTTGGTAGCCACTTTTAATATTAAGGAACACAAACTAGGTAGGAATATGCTTTTCAGTCCTAAAGGTCGTCTAGCTTTAATGTTTTTAAAACATTATGCTTGTTGTAGCGATAAACGTCTTTTAGAACAACTTAACAGTAATGTTGACTATCAGTTTTTTTGTGACATTTCTTTAGGTTTTAATCGGTTGACAAATTCTAAAATCGTGAGTCAAATACGATGTGAGTTAGCGGGCTGTTTGGATATTGAAGTCTTGGAAAAGTGTCTATACGTAAACTGGTCTGGTTATATAGAGAATCCTGATCAAGTCACTGTGGATGCTACTTGTTATGAGAGTGAACTGCGATATCCTACCAATCAAAAGCTACTATGGGAAGCTGTTCATTGGATGTACAATCAACTCCGCAAAAATGCTAAAGTAGTAGGGGTAAAAATGATACGCAGTAAATACTTGAAATGGAAACTACGTTATCATGGCTTTAGCAAGATGCGTCGTAAGTCCAAGTCCAAACGAAAATCACTGACACGGGCACTTTTATTGTTATTAAAGAAGTTTATCGACTTTGAAGCTCACTTACGTAAAAAGTACAACTTGCAAGCAAGTGTACAATACTATCGCAGAGTAGCCACCATCAAAAAAGCCTACCTCCAACAAGAACAGCACTTTAGAACAGGTGAAAAGATTAAAGACCGTATTGTAAGTATTGCAAAAGATTACCTGAGACCTATTGTTAGAGGAAAAGAAATCAAGCCTGTAGAATTTGGAGCAAAAGTCAATAAACTACAGATCGATGGAATTAGTTTTATAGAACACCTAAGTTTTAATGCTTTTAATGAGGGAACACGACTGCAAGCCACCATCTACAAAGCACAACAACTTACCCATAGAAAAACCAAGATTATTGGGGCAGATGCCATATATGCCACTAATAAGAATAGAAAATTTATCACAAAGCATCAGATCAAAACTGACTTTAAAAGAAAAGGGAAGCCGCCTAAAGACTATAAAGAGGAGCAAAAACTTAAGCGCCTAATCACAAAAGAAAGAGCTACACGATTGGAAGGTAGTTTTGGAAAAGAAAAAGAGCATTACCTTCTCAAAAAAATAAAAGCCAAAACAAAGCCCACGGAAACCTTGTGGATATTCTTTGGCATACATACCGCTAATGCTTTAGAAATCGGTAGAAGAATCTGCAAAAACCAACAAATAGCAGCATAAAATTTTAAAATAGCTTACCAAAACTATGGAATAGGTATGTCTTGTCGTTAACAAAATCAACCAAAAAGAACCTAAAAACGATTTAAAATGAAAATCCAAGAAATGAAATAGATCAAATCTTGGATTTTTATGTTTTAGCTAGCTTTAAGTGAGCTATTTTCTGAATGCGCCTAGAAATCGGTAGAAGAATCTGCAAAAACCAACAAATAGCAGCATAAAATTTTAAAATAGCTTACCAAAACTATGGAATAGGTATGTCTTGTCGTTAACAAAATCAACCAAAAAGAACCTAAAAACGATTTAAAATGAAAATCCAAGAAATGAAATAGATCAAATCTTGGATTTTTATGTTTTAGCTAGCTTTAAGTGAGCTATTTTCTGAATGCGCCTATATACAGACTTATTTGTAAAATCTATTAAGAGTTAGGCGCATTCAGAAAATATCTAAAGCCTTGTAAATACTAGTATTTCTTTGTAAATTAAAGAAACATAAAACCCCGAAAATGACCGATATTGTGCAAAAACGGGGTTTTCTTTTTTCTCTAGCTATGAAAATACAAAGAATTAGTGAGTTTCAGCACAAATTTTCCTTTTTATCTTCTGTTGAAAATTTTGATGCATATTATGTTCGATTTTTAGAGAGTGATCTTGGTAAGATTTACACTGCCATTCCTTGGTCTGATTTGGTTAGATACTTTGACCTTAAAGAATCTTCTAAAGGAACTAAAATGTCCTTTAGTCCACAAGGTCGGATTGCGCTGATGTTTTTAAAACATTATGCCTGTTGCAGTGATAAGCGACTTATAGAACAACTCAACAGTAATATTGATTATCAGTTTTTTTGTGATTTACATTTGGGTTTTGACCGTATCACTAATTATAAAATCGTAAGTCAAATACGATGTGAGCTATCTGCTAGCTTAAACATTGATGTATTGCAAAAATGTCTATATGTACACTGGTCTGATTATATTGAGAATCCTAATCAGCTTACCGTAGATGCCACTTGTTACGAGAGTGAACTGCGGTATCCTTCCAACCAAAAGCTACTATGGGAAGCTGTGAACTGGATGTATAAGCAACTCCGTAAAAATGCCAAGGTAGTGGGAGTAAAAATGATACGGAGCAAATACCTGAAATGGAAGCGACGCTATCACAATTTTAGCAAGATGCGTCGCAAGACCAAGTCAAAACGAAAATCACTAACACGTTCACTTTTAGGGTTATTAAAGAAGTTTATCGACTTTGAAGCTGAACTTCGTAGCTATGATCATCTACGAGGCAGTGTACAATACTATCGCAGAGTAGCTACAATCAAAAAAGTTTACTCTCAACAAGAATATCACTTCAGAACAGGTAATAAGATTAAAGACCGTATTGTAAGTATTGCAAAGGACTACTTACGACCTATCGTTCGAGGAAAAGAAATCAAACCCGTAGAGTTCGGAGCCAAAGTTAACAAACTACAAATCGATGGAATTAGCTTTATAGAACACCTAAGTTTTCATGCCTTCAATGAGGGAACGCGACTGCAAGCTACGATCTATAAAGCACAAGATCTTACCCATAGAAAAACCAAGATCATTGGAGCAGATGCTATATATGCCACAAACAAGAATAGAAACTTTGTCACAAAGCACAAGATTAAAACCGACTTCAAAAGAAAAGGAAGGCCTCCTAAAGACTACAAGCAAGAGAAAAAATTAAAGAGCTTAATCACAAAAGAAAGAGCTACGCGATTAGAAGGTAGCTTTGGCAAGGAAAAAGAGTATTATCATCTCAAAAAAATAAAAGCAAAAACAAAGCTTACAGAAACCCTGTGGATATTCTTTGGTATACATACCGCTAATGCCTTAGAAATCGGAAGAAGAATCTACAAAAAGCAACAAATAGCAGCATAAATTTTTAAAATAGTTTACCAAAACTATGGCATAGGTATGTCTTATCGTTAACAAAACTCACTAAAAAGAACATAAAAACAGTCCAAAATAAAAATCCAAGAAATGAAATAGATCAAATCTTGGATTTTTATGTTCTTGTTAGCTTTAAGTGAGCTATTTTCTGAATGCGCCGAGTTAATTTTTGATAAGAAATAGTAATTGACTGACAATTTGAGCAAAGTTGATTGTGAAAAACTAAGCTATAGGTAAAATAAATTGAAACATTTTTGTTAATAGGTATTATTGATGAACAATTAAAATTCGACCTCTATAAATTGTTTTTAAAGCATAAAAAAAAGACGCAAATATATTAGCGTCTTATGTGCGTATGGTGTCTTAAAAAGCTTTAAAATGATTTTAGGTCAGCGCTTTTCGTTAAAAACTACGATTCGTCATCACGAGGAACGTTAGTGACGTGGTGATCTGTTTATCGTAAAGCAAAGTTGTTATTTGAAGCCACAAATTTCTAAGAAATTTTCGTAAGGACGTATCAAAAAACAATAATCTTACTAATATATTAGTAATTCGCTATGAAAGTATCTCAATACTCACTACTAACACCTAAAACTCACTCGTAAAATGAAACTTTATCTTCGGATACTTCTGTTGTGTCATTTGTAAGGAGAACGAAGAATCGGCCAAAAAGACCAATTTATTTTCCTTATCGCGTGCTAAAAACTTCTGTTTTACACGTTTAAAATCTAAAAACTCAGGATCTTTTTCGTCTTCAACTTCTACCCAACATGCTTTATGAACGTTCAAATTTTCATACGAACATTTTGCGCCATATTCATGTTCCAAACGATACTGAATCACTTCATATTGCAGTGCTCCAACGGTTCCAATAATCTGACGTCCGTTCAAATCTAACGTAAACAATTGTGCAACTCCTTCGTCCATCAACTGATTGATCCCTTTTCGTAACTGCTTAGATTTCATCGGATCAGCATTATTGATATATCTAAAATGTTCAGGTGAAAAACTTGGAACACCTTTGTAGTTCAGCTTCTCGCCAGCGGTTAAAGTATCTCCAATTTTAAAATTTCCAGTATCGTGCAAACCGACAATATCACCAGGGAAAGACTCGTCAACAATCTGCTTTTTCTCGGCAAAAAATGCGTTCGGACTAGAAAACTTTAGTTTCTTATCTAATCGTACATGTAAATACGGTGTATTTCGTTTAAAAACTCCGGAAACAATCTTAATAAAAGCCAGTCTATCTCTATGTTTCGGATCCATATTTGCATGAATCTTAAACACAAATCCAGAAAATGTATCTTCATCAGGAGCTACCAAACGTTCTTCTGACATTTTTGGTAGTGGACTGGGCGCAATTTCCACAAAACAATCCAACAATTCGCGCACTCCAAAATTATTCAAAGCAGAACCAAAAAATACAGGTTGCAACTCACTATTCAAATATGCTTCTCGGTTAAATTTTGGATACACTTCATACACTAATTCCAACTCTTCACGCAAGGTTTCTGCGGCAGTTTCGCCAATATAATTTTCCAATTCTGGATTGTTAACATCTTCAAAATGAATGGCTTCTGAAATGGTTTGTTTGTTATCTGCTGCAAATAAATTAATATTCTTTTCCCAAATATTATAAATGCCTTTAAAATCATAACCCATCCCAATAGGAAAGCTCAAAGGCGTCACGCGCAATCCTAATTTTTGCTCCACTTCATCTAGCAAATCAAAGGCGTCTTTTCCTTCTCTATCCAACTTATTAATAAAAACGATGATAGGAATCTTACGCATGCGACATACTTCCACCAACTTTTCAGTTTGTTCCTCCACACCTTTGGCAACATCTATGACCACAATTACACTGTCAACAGCACTCAACGTACGGAAGGTGTCTTCGGCAAAATCCTTGTGTCCAGGCGTATCTAAAATGTTGATTTTCTTGTTCTTATAAATAAATGCAAGTACAGAAGTTGCTACAGAAATTCCACGCTGACGTTCAATTTCCATAAAGTCACTCGTAGCACCTTTTTTAATCTTATTATTTTTTACAGCACCTGCTTCTTGAATCGCTCCTCCAAACAAAAGTAGCTTTTCAGTAAGTGTCGTTTTCCCGGCATCGGGATGCGAAATAATACCAAAAGTTCTTCGTTTATCTATTTCTTGTTGTATGCTCATTTGACGTATTTAAATAGGACGCAAAAATATCATTTTTAAATCAAAAAAAAGCAGAAAATCTAATACATATTTTATGTGAAAACTCACTGTTTATTACTAAAAATGAAGTATTTCTGTTAAAAAAATGGCGAAGTCGTTTTAACGAAAAAACTCGTATTTCAACGAAAAAACAAATCCTTTCATAAGTATCACTGCGTATATGTTATATCAGTCAATATATTTGTTAAAATATGTTAAGGGGTTTTACAGCCTAAATAATCCCTTAACTGCCTTAAACGTACTCGAATGACCAACATTACTATGAATGTACTGTTGAGAAAAAAAATCTCAATTAGTATATTTACTGTTTTATGTACAATTAAAATTACTTCTTATGTATTTGTGTCTTACCTATTCAAGTCAAGAGCACAAACCTCGAGTGCGCAACAAAAAAACAAATTCAAAGTACAAAATATAAAGTGGTTTTCAACAATTCGTTCCATAGAACGAATTGTTTACCAGTTCATAACTAGCGATATAAATATCACAAAAAATCAAAGCGAATTTTTACAACATCAAGATGCAAATAAATGGGCAGTATTGCCTGTTTGTACTGCTACCGATGTGAATAAGCGTTTTACGAAATAAACATATAAAATTACTAGAACGTCCAATAATTTGGATGTTCCTTAATTTCAATTACATGGAAAAAAAGATACTATTTGTTTTAACTTTATTATTGAGTTTTACAAGCGTTACTAAGGTAAACGCACAGCAACCAGTAGATAGTTGGACGATAACGACCGCGGCAGCAACAGATCAAGATAATTACGTAGCTGGCGGAAACAATCATCAATATGGTCAAGGAGATGAAGTCACGTTAACATCTGTTACATACAACAGTACTGTATACACTATTCCTTTTTCAAGTAGGTTTTACAGGTTTCAACGCGATGACATTGCTTCCAATGCCAATGGAGTGGCTGTAATAGGGAATAAGGCAAGTATATTTTATGAGCGAACCGGTGCATCAAACTTCATTTACGGTCCAAGTTTGCCTGGAACACCAGGAAATATTGATTTAGAAACTATTTTAGAAGAATCAATCATCAACAGAGGTGCTTTAGATGTATTCAAAAACACAGGATCAAACAGTGGAGATGAAGGTCCGTCAAATATAGAGCGTGTAGATGTTATATACCCTTCATTAACTATTAACAATGCACCAGATTTAGCATTAAATGGTTTCTTAGCATCAGAAAAAAATGGAAACAATACATACAAAGTAGCGGCAATCTTATCGGTTGATGGTTCAGGAAACCCAACTTCTTTTGGAAATTTGCAGACAATAAACACAGCTTCCTACGGTGAGCCAACTATCGACTCTTTCAATCCTGCTCGTAGTTATGCGTTTATAGAAGATTCTAATAGCGATAACGAACCTATAAGAGTAGGAGGAAGCTCTGAACGCATGGGAATCTCTCTAATTACATTCGCAGACTTAGGAGTTGCAGCAGGACAAACCATATACGGAGTATCCTTTTTTGGAGACGATGTTTTTGATACAGATAACTTATTAGACGTAACAACATTTCCAAACAATACAAGTACTGGAGCAGACATTCACGGTGGATTAGGGGCTGTAGTTACCGCAACTGGATTCGATCCGGCAGATGATGATGGAGATGGCGTGTCTAACACAAATGATATCTGTAACGGTTATGACGATATGGCGGATAATGATGCTGATGGTGTGCCAGATGGTTGTGACGAAGATGATGACAATGACGGAATCCTAGATACACAAGAACTTTGTGGAACCAATCCAATTCCACTAAATGCAGATTCAGTAGTACGAATTGAAATTGACCTGGATGATTTCCCTACCGAAGTAGGATGGTCTTTGTCTTTAGGTGGAAATGTCTTAGCAAGTCAAACAGCAGGAGCCTATACAGTGGCTAATGTTACGGTTTCTGAAGACATTACAGTAACAGAAAATGGAAACTACTTCTTTTCCATAACAGATACTTTTGGAGATGGTATTCAAGGAAATTCATATAGAATTTTAGTAGATGGTTCAATTCAGATTAATCGTACGTACGGGACACTAGGAGCGCCAGGAGGTACTTTTCCCTCACAATCAGATAACTTTTTAGTAAATACCATCATTACAAACCCATTTAGTTGTTTGTCAGATGATCCTAGTGGTGATGAAGATGGAGACGGAACAATCAACTATCAAGATCCAGATTTTTGCGCCTTAAACTTTACAGGAGTTTGTGCTAGTTTAGATACCAATAACGATGGAATTATAGATTCTTTTGATACGGACGCCGATGGTGATGGCTGTGCCGATACTTTAGAAGCAGGACACACAGACGGCGACGGTGATGAAATACTCGGAACTTCTCCAGTAACAGTAAATACCTCAAATGGTAGAGTTACTGGACAAGGCGGATATACAGGAACCACCATTGCAGTAACAAATGCAGGAAACACAGCAGCTTGTAACTTCTGTACATTAGATACAGCTTCTGTCTCTTCTATATTTTGTAACGATAATGGAACACCATTTGACGATACAGATGATACATTTACATTCTACATGAGTCCTACTGGGAACTTTGTAGGATCTTCTTACAGTCTTTCAGGAGGAATTACTCAAGCAAATGTCTCGTATGATATTCCAGTACAATTTGGACCATTCCCAATCTCAGGCGGAAACATTGTATTTACAGTTACAGATGATACGGATGGTACTTGCCAATTAGTAGACGTAACGGTAGCGCCACCAGCAACATGTTCGTCCACTTCTTCTGTGGATACAGATTCAGACGGAGTTACAGACAATGTTGATATTGACAACGATAACGACGGAATAATAGATGATATTGAAAATGTATGTGCTTCAAGAGATTTAACTACTGGTTCGTGGACTGGAAGCAATCCTTTCACCAATACAGCAGGAACAAATACAATTACTTTTGGAAGTACCATGCCAGCAGGAGGTGTAATTAATTATACGCCAAACGGAACCATGACTACAGATTCGTTCTTTTCTGATGCAGCAGTCGAAGGTACCACCTCTTTAGAACTTGCAGTTACCTGGGATGATACCGCGGAACCGCTAGAAGCACCATCTAATGATAGAGTCGTAGGGACGGTAACAATAACATACGCAAACCCTACGTATAACCCAATAATACATATCGATCGATTAGGAGGAAACACGCAAGTGCTCTCTAACGATTATATTTCCAATACATCGCTATGGACGTTGCAAAATGCAAATCTATCCATGGCGAAAATCTCTGGAAATACACAATTTATAGTAAATTCAAAACAATTTTACCGTGATCCGAGTCGAAACTTAGGACCAGCATCTGCAATAGTACTCTCAGGAGATGCAGATCTTGCAGGTGGACTTGGTACCGCAGCGGGTAGTATTCAAATATATGGTACAGTTACAACGCTAACATTCCAAGTAACGGGAGAAGGCTTAGATGGAAATGGTACAGATGTACTTGAATTTTCATTTGATTCCTGTGCAGTTGTAGATACTGATGGCGATTCTACACCAGATTACTTGGATACAGAAAGTGATGGTGATGGATGTTTTGACGCACTTGAAGGTTCAGACAATCTAGCAGCCAATACAGTAGATGGAAGTGGCGCATTAACAGGTCCAGTAAACACTTCAACAGGAGTCCCAAACAATGTAAACACAACCACAGGACAAACCATAGGAAGCTCGCAAAACGCTTCAGTAACAGCTGGGCAATGTGATGATGATGGTGATGGTGTTGTAAACGATAACGACCAGTGTAATGGATATGATGATACTGCCGATAATGATGGAGACTTAGTGCCAGATGGTTGTGACTTAGATGATGACAATGATGGTATTTTAGATGTGGATGAAAGTGATTGCTCGCCAACTCCAACAGCAATCAATACACCAGGCTATGCTTTAGGTACAGATTTTTCAGCTTCTTCATTACCAGACATAGCAGAATATAACGGAACAGATATAGATTTATCATACGTATTGCAAGGAACAGCAACTTGGAATAGTGGTGTGCAAATACTAAACAATGGATCAATAAATCCTGATGGAGACTATGTAAATCTTCAGCCAAATAATACCAATTTCCAAAATGGCGATGTGGGAGTCTATACAATGGATTTCAATCGCTCAGGAGTAACTTCCTCAGTAACCAACTTATCTTTTAGAATAGGAGGAATGGATAATGGTGACATAGTGCAATTTCAAGCGTTTAATGATGGAGAAGAAATTCCTATTACACAATCAAATATTGCAAACATAAATATTCTACCAGGAAACTATTTCACTATAGGAAATAATGCTGTTAGAAGCCAAAATACAGGTGCAAATGCACCTGATAATGCAGTTGAATTTGCAATCAACTCACCTGTTGATCAAGTAGTAATGACTATTGGAAAAAATGGTGCAAATGCTTCAAATATTACGCTTCAAATTTTTAACATTGCTTATTGTATTGATAGAAACTCAGATGCGGATGGAATACCAGATGCTTTCGATACAGATAGTGACGGTGATGGCTGTGCAGATGCAATAGAAGGCGCTGGAACATTCACTGCAGCTAATCTTGTAAATCCTGGAACGGATGATAGTTTAGGTGATAATGTGGATGCAAACGGAATTCCTCAAGTAAGTGGATCGTCAGCACAACAAGCTACAACTACTGCTGTTACAGATAGCGGAGATACAACTGCATGTGTGCAACCTGCAATCAGCATCGGAGATGTAACCGTCACAGAAGGCACCGATGCTACGGCGAGTGTACCGGTAAGTATCGATACACCAAGTGGTGTAGATACCGTAGTAAGTATCACTACGGTAGATAACAGTGCGACCGATCCATCAGATTATACTACCATAACAGTCACGGCAACCATTCCAGCGGGACAAACCACTGTGAATGTAAGTGTACCCATTGCAGATGATGTTATTGGGGAACCAACCGAGGACTTTACGGTCAATGGAACTGTGACTAGTGGTAACACTAGCAACACCAATCCAAGTGGTACGGTCACCATCTTAGATGATGATACCCCAGCGGTCACCATCGGAGATGTCACGGTAACCGAAGGAACAGATGCTAATGCCACAGTACCAGTAAGTATCAACAATCCAAGCAGTACCGATGTAGTGGTAAGTATCACTACGGTAGACAACAGCGCGGCAGATCCAGCGGATTATACCACAACCACAGTGACGGCAACCATTCCAGCAGGACAGACCAGTGTTGATATTACCATTCCAATTATAGATGACACTATTGGGGAACCGACAGAGGACTTTGCAGTACAAGGAACAGTAACTAGCGGGAACGCTACAGATCCAGCAGCTGGTACGGTCACCATCTTAGATGATGATACCCCAGCGGTTACCATCGGAGATGTAACCGTTACAGAAGGCACAGATGCTAATGCCACAGTACCAGTAAGTATCAACAATCCAAGCAGTACCGATGTAGTGGTAAGTATCACCACGGTAGACAACAGCGCGGCAGATCCAGCGGATTATACCACAACCACGGTGACGGCAACCATCCCAGCAGGACAGACCAGTGTTGATATCACCATTCCAATTATAGATGACACTATTGGAGAGCCTACAGAGGACTTCGGCGTACAAGGAACGGTAACTAGCGGCAACGCTACAGACCCAGCAGCTGGTACGGTCACCATCTTAGATGATGATACCCCAGCGGTTACCATCGGAGATGTAACAGTGACTGAAGGAACGGATGCTAATGCCACAGTACCAGTAAGTATCAACAATCCAAGCAGTACCGATGTGGTGGTAAGTATCACTACAGTAGACAACAGCGCGGCAGATCCAGCGGATTATACCACAACCACAGTGACGGCAACGATCCCAGCAGGACAGACCAGTGTTGATATTACCATTCCAATTATAGATGACACTATTGGAGAGCCTACAGAAGACTTTACCGTACAAGGAACAGTAACTAGCGGCAACGCTAGTGATCCAGCAGCTGGCACGGTCACGATCTTAGATGATGATACCCCAGCGGTCACCATCGGCGATGTGAGCGTGACTGAAGGCACAGATATGAGTGCCACAGTACCAGTAAGTATCAACAATCCAAGCAGTACCGATGTAGTGGTAAGTATCACTACAGTAGATAACAGCGCAAGCGATCCAGCGGATTATACCACAACGACAGTGACGGCAACGATCCCAGCAGGACAGACCAGTGTTGATATTACCATTCCAATTATAGATGACACTATTGGAGAGCCGACAGAAGACTTTACCGTACAAGGAACGGTAACTAGCGGCAACGCTACAGATCCAGCAGCTGGTACGGTCACCATCTTAGATGATGATACCCCAGCGGTCACCATCGGAGATGTAACAGTAACCGAAGGAACGGATGCTAGTGCCACAGTACCAGTAAGTATCAACAATCCAAGCAGTACCGATGTGGTGGTAAGTATCACCACGGTAGACAACAGCGCGGCAGATCCAGCGGATTATACCACAACGACAGTGACGGCAACGATTCCAGCAGGACAGACCAGTGTTGATATCACCATTCCAATTATAGATGACACTATTGGAGAACCGACAGAGGACTTTACCGTACAAGGAACAGTAACTAGCGGGAACGCTACAGACCCAGCAGCTGGTACCGTTACGATCTTAGATGATGATACCCCAGCGGTCACCATCGGAGATGTGACAGTGACTGAAGGAACAGATGCTAATGCCACGGTACCAGTGAGTATCAACAATCCAAGCAGTACCGATGTAGTGGTAAGTATCACTACAGTAGACAACAGCGCGGCAGATCCAGCGGATTATACCACAACGACAGTGACGGCAACCATTCCAGCAGGACAGACCAGTGTTGATATCACCATTCCAATTATAGATGACACTATTGGAGAGCCGACAGAGGACTTCGGCGTACAAGGAACAGTAACTAGCGGCAACGCTACAGACCCAGCAGCTGGTACCGTTACGATCTTAGATGATGATACCCCAGCGGTCACCATCGGAGATGTGAGCGTTACAGAAGGAACAGATGCTAATGCCACGGTACCAGTGAGTATCAACAATCCAAGCAGTACCGATGTAGTGGTAAGTATCACCACGGTAGACAACAGCGCGGCAGATCCAGCGGATTATACCACAACCACAGTGACGGCAACCATCCCAGCAGGACAGACCAGTGTTGATATCACCATTCCAATTATAGATGACACTATTGGGGAACCGACAGAGGACTTCGGCGTACAAGGAACGGTAACTAGCGGGAACGCTAGTGATCCAGCAGCTGGCACGGTCACCATCTTAGATGATGATACCCCAGCGGTCACCATCGGAGATGTAACAGTAACCGAAGGAACGGATGCTAGTGCCACAGTACCAGTAAGTATCAACAATCCAAGCAGTACCGATGTGGTGGTAAGTATCACCACGGTAGACAACAGCGCGGCAGATCCAGCGGATTATACCACCACCACAGTGACGGCAACGATTCCAGCAGGACAGACTTCTGTTGATATCACCATTCCAATTATAGATGACACTATTGGAGAACCGACAGAGGACTTTGCAGTACAAGGAACGGTAACTAGCGGCAACGCTAGTGATCCAGCAGCTGGCACGGTCACGATCTTAGATGATGATACCCCAGCGGTCACCATCGGCGATGTGAGCGTGACTGAAGGCACAGATATGAGTGCCACAGTACCAGTAAGTATCAACAATCCAAGCAGTACCGATGTAGTGGTAAGTATCACTACAGTAGATAACAGCGCAAGCGATCCAGCGGATTATACCACAACGACAGTGACGGCAACGATCCCAGCAGGACAGACCAGTGTTGATATCACCATTCCAATTATAGATGACACTATTGGGGAACCGACAGAGGACTTTGCAGTACAAGGAACAGTAACTAGCGGGAACGCTACAGACCCAGCAGCTGGTACCGTTACGATCTTAGATGATGATACCCCAGCGGTCACCATCGGAGATGTGAGCGTGACTGAAGGCACAGATATGAGTGCCACAGTACCAGTGAGTATCAACAATCCAAGCAGTACCGATGTAGTGGTAAGTATCACCACGGTAGACAACAGCGCGGCAGATCCAGCGGATTATACCACCACCACAGTGACGGCAACCATTCCAGCAGGACAGACCAGTGTTGATGTTACCATTCCAATTATAGATGACACTATTGGAGAACCAACAGAGGACTTTGCAGTACAAGGAACAGTAACTAGCGGGAACGCTACAGACCCAGCAGCTGGTACCGTTACGATCTTAGATGATGATACCCCAGCGGTCACCATCGGAGATGTGACAGTGACTGAAGGAACAGATGCTAATGCCACGGTACCAGTGAGTATCAACAATCCAAGCAGTACCGATGTAGTGGTAAGTATCACCACGGTAGACAACAGCGCGGCAGATCCAGCGGATTATACCACCACCACAGTGACGGCAACCATTCCAGCAGGACAGACCAGTGTTGATATCACCATTCCAATTATAGATGACACTATTGGAGAACCAACAGAGGACTTTGCAGTACAAGGAACAGTAACTAGCGGGAACGCTACAGACCCAGCCGATGGTACGGTCACCATCTTAGATGATGATACCCCAGCGGTCACCATCGGAGATGTGACAGTGACTGAAGGCACAGATATGAGTGCCACAGTACCAGTAAGTATCAACAATCCAAGCAGTACCGATGTAGTGGTAAGTATCACTACAGTAGACAACAGCGCGGCAGATCCAGCGGATTATACCACAACGACAGTGACGGCAACGATTCCAGCAGGACAGACCAGTGTTGATATCACCATTCCAATTATAGATGACACTATTGGGGAACCGACAGAGGACTTCGGCGTACAAGGAACAGTAACTAGCGGGAACGCTACAGACCCAGCAGCTGGTACCGTTACGATCTTAGATGATGATACCCCAGCGGTCACCATCGGAGATGTGACAGTGACTGAAGGAACAGATGCTAATGCCACGGTACCAGTGAGTATCAACAATCCAAGCAGTACCGATGTAGTGGTAAGTATCACCACGGTAGACAACAGCGCGGCAGATCCAGCGGATTATACCACAACCACGGTTACGGCAACCATCCCAGCAGGACAGACTTCTGTTGATGTCACCATTCCAATTATAGATGACACTATTGGAGAACCGACAGAGGACTTTACCGTACAAGGAACGGTAACTAGCGGGAACGCTACAGATCCAGCAGCTGGTACCGTTACGATCTTAGATGATGATACCCCAGCGGTCACCATCGGAGATGTGACAGTGACTGAAGGAACAGATGCTAAGTGCCACAGTACCAGTAAGTATCAACAATCCAAGCAGTACCGATGTGGTGGTAAGTATCACCACGGTAGACAACAGCGCGGCAGATCCAGCGGATTATACCACCACCACAGTGACGGCAACGATTCCAGCAGGACAGACTTCTGTTGATGTCACCATTCCAATTATAGATGACACTATTGGAGAGCCGACAGAGGACTTTACCGTACAAGGAACGGTAACAAGCGGCAACGCTAGTGATCCAGCAGCTGGTACGGTCACCATCTTAGATGATGATACCCCAGCGGTCACCATCGGAGATGTGACAGTGACTGAAGGAACAGACGCTAATGCCACAGTACCAGTAAGTATCAACAATCCAAGCAGTACCGATGTAGTGGTAAGTATCACTACAGTAGACAACAGCGCGGCAGATCCAGCGGATTATACCACAACGACAGTGACGGCAACCATTCCAGCAGGACAGACTTCTGTTGATATCACCATTCCAATTATAGATGACACTATTGGAGAGCCGACAGAGGACTTTGCCATACAAGGAACAGTAACAAGCGGCAACGCTAGTGATCCAGCAGCTGGTACGGTCACCATCTTAGATGATGATACCCCAGCGGTCACCATCGGAGATGTGACAGTGACTGAAGGAACAGATATGAGTGCCACAGTACCAGTAAGTATCAACAATCCAAGCAGTACCGATGTAGTGGTAAGTATCACCACGGTAGACAACAGCGCGGCAGATCCAGCGGATTATACCACAACGACAGTGACGGCAACCATTCCAGCAGGACAGACCAGTGTTGATATCACCATTCCAATTATAGATGACAC